>NZ_QJJS01000015.1 GCF_003201595.1 Sphaerotilus hippei
AGCAACTCCTCCAGCGGGTAGCGGCAACGCCGGCTGCGCGGGTCGTCGAGTTCGGCGAACGCCGCCAGGTCGCCGAGGGCTTCAGGCGCGGGGGGCAGGGGCTGGTTGTCGGGCATCGGGGGCGTCAAAAACTCGCTCTTGTAGCACCGATTTCAGGCAAGAGCTTCATGCAATCGCCCTGCACCTACTACGGGCAGACATTTCTGAGCTGCCTATCCGGCAGTGAACCTCGCGGATGAGCTGGATGGCGACGGCGTCCTTTTCTGAGCTGCCTATCCGGCAGTGAACGCCATCAGCGCCCTGCCCGGTCTGTTCGGCCTTTTCTGAGCTGCCTATCCGGCAGTGAACGTGGTGCACGTGGGTCTGGGACGAGCCGGCGTTTTCTGAGCTGCCTATCCGGCAGTGAACCTTGCCTTCGGCGGTCCACAGATTGCCGCCCATTTCTGAGCTGCCTATCCGGCAGTGAACGCGGCGGGCGAGCGGGCGCAGGGTGCGCACCTTTTCTGAGCTGCCTATCCGGCAGTGAACTCACGCTCGGCGTCTCGGCCGTCGGCCTGGTCTTTCTGAGCTGCCTATCCGGCAGTGAACAAGCGCCGGGTTGTCGGCGAGATGCCGAACTTTTTCTGAGCTGCCTATCCGGCAGTGAACAGGGAGTTGGCCAAAGAGAGCTTTCCTCAGCATTTCTGAGCTGCCTATCCGGCAGTGAACTCTACCGGATGATTCGGCAACGCGCGTTGATCTTTCTGAGCTGCCTATCCGGCAGTGAACCCAACACCGTCAAGGCCCGCGTGCGTCTGTTTTTTCTGAGCTGCCTATCCGGCAGTGAACATCACGACCGATGACGGCCGGTTCGGCGTCTCTTTCTGAGCTGCCTATCCGGCAGTGAACCTCGGACGTGCAGACCAAGAACAGCCCGCTGTTTTCTGAGCTGCCTATCCGGCAGTGAACCGGCGACGACGTGTTCGGCCAGATGCTGGCTCTTTCTGAGCTGCCTATCCGGCAGTGAACGGTCGTGGTGGCGGCCTGGATGCGCCCACCCATTTCTGAGCTGCCTATCCGGCAGTGAACCACTCAGACATGCCCGATTCAGGCGTCTGCACTTTCTGAGCTGCCTATCCGGCAGTGAACTGTCCCTATTGGCGAGTCGACGATTTCATATTTTTCTGAGCTGCCTATCCGGCAGTGAACCGCACGGCCCAGATCGGGGCCGAGCAGGCCACTTTCTGAGCTGCCTATCCGGCAGTGAACCGACTGGTAAACCCGCCAGCCCATCGCAGCCATTTCTGAGCTGCCTATCCGGCAGTGAACTCGATGATGGATTGAGCCATCGCGGTCCTGATTTTCTGAGCTGCCTATCCGGCAGTGAACTCGACCCTGTCGCCCTCGTGACGACCTGCGCTTTTCTGAGCTGCCTATCCGGCAGTGAACCGAAACCCTGCGAGCTGTGCACCGCTGGGTTTGTTTCTGAGCTGCCTATCCGGCAGTGAACATCAGCCATCCGCGCCAATCCCAGATCAGCCATTTCTGAGCTGCCTATCCGGCAGTGAACATCGCGCTGGGCAAGGCCGTGACGGCCGGCTCTTTCTGAGCTGCCTATCCGGCAGTGAACGAACCCTCAGCAGGACGGTACATGCCACCAGATTTCTGAGCTGCCTATCCGGCAGTGAACAAGCATCCACGGCGCAAGGGCGGCGACCAGTGTTTCTGAGCTGCCTATCCGGCAGTGAACCACACGGTCAGGATGCCCGGCGGATCGTAGTATTTCTGAGCTGCCTATCCGGCAGTGAACGTGGCCCATGCCCCGCTCGTGGCGCTGGTGGCTTTCTGAGCTGCCTATCCGGCAGTGAACTTGCTGGTCTCACGGTGACGATGACTGCCAACTTTCTGAGCTGCCTATCCGGCAGTGAACACGCGGGCCTTGACGGTGTTGGCCGGGGCGGTTTTCTGAGCTGCCTATCCGGCAGTGAACCATCGCCACCGGCAGCACCGCGGCCGACTTCGTTTCTGAGCTGCCTATCCGGCAGTGAACACGACGTTCAGCTACTCAGCCGGGGTCATGATTTTCTGAGCTGCCTATCCGGCAGTGAACACCAGATCGTCCCGCCGGGCCTGGGAGTGCTGTTTCTGAGCTGCCTATCCGGCAGTGAACGGCGCAAAGCACGCCCTGGTGGCGGCGTTCCTTTTCTGAGCTGCCTATCCGGCAGTGAACGCATCACGGCACGCACACAGAGCAGCAGCCACGTTTCTGAGCTGCCTATCCGGCAGTGAACTCGAGCGCGCGGCACTCGCGGATGAGCTGGATTTTCTGAGCTGCCTATCCGGCAGTGAACCTGGCCGCCCGCGTGTCCACCGTGTTCGACCATTTCTGAGCTGCCTATCCGGCAGTGAACGGACGGCCCCGTCAGTGCTGCGGTGGGCCACTTTTTCTGAGCTGCCTATCCGGCAGTGAACGCCGAGCGTGACGATCAGCTCCTGCTGCTCGGGTTTCTGAGCTGCCTATCCGGCAGTGAACACGTGGCGTCCAACCTGACCCGCCAGCTCCGCTTTCTGAGCTGCCTATCCGGCAGTGAACGGCACCACCAACGAGACCGGCGACAGCTACGATTTCTGAGCTGCCTATCCGGCAGTGAACAGCGTGTAGGCCTCGCCGGCCCGCAGCTCGACTTTCTGAGCTGCCTATCCGGCAGTGAACTCAGGCGAGGTTGCCGCCGGCCATCGCGTAAGTTTCTGAGCTGCCTATCCGGCAGTGAACGTTTCCGTCCAGCGTGCTGCCGGGATCGGTGCTTTCTGAGCTGCCTATCCGGCAGTGAACTCACCCGCCTGAACAACGAGATCCCGGCGGTCTTTCTGAGCTGCCTATCCGGCAGTGAACTCGCGGGCTAGGGAAGGTCTGCACAAAGCCCAAGCACGCGGGCTACATGGCTGAGCAAATGGGAATGTGATGCAACCTCGGCATGTTTCAACCCAATTTCCAGGCTTGCGGCGCCCAGCGGCGGGCCACACAGGCCCTTTTGGCGAATTGCGGGCGCACTCATGCCAGCACTCCCAACAGCTTGCGCCGCACCATCCACAGATTGGCCAGCGCAAACAGCGTGTGCAACTGCGCCGTGTTCTTGGCCAATCCGCGGTAGCGCACTTTGACGTGCCCAAACTGGCGTTTGACGACCCGGAACGGATGCTCCACTCGCGCCCGAATGCCCGCCTTGACCTTCTCCAGTTGCTCGGTCAGGGCTTCCATCGGCTTGGCCGGGTCGAGCGTGCGGCGCTTGCCAGGCCGCATCGCGATGTTCCAGGTCACGTCAGCCCGGGCGTCCGGGCGTTTGCCAGCGCCTTGGTAGCCCGCGTCGGCAAAGACTTCACGGTCGCCGGGCCGCAGCAGGCTGTTGGCTTCGGTCACGTCGTTGACGGCGCCGCTGGTGCCCCTCACGGTGTGCACCAGGCCCGACTCCAGGTCCACGCCGATGTGGCACTTCATGCCGAAGTACCACTGCTGGCCTTTGCGGCTTTGCTTCATTTCCGGATCACGTTCGCCGCTGCTGTTCTTGGTCGAACTCGGCGCGGCAATCAAGGTGGCATCCACCACCGTGCCGCTCTTGAGCATCACGCCCTTGGCACTCAGCAGGTCGTTGACGGTCTGCAGGATCTGGCCAGCCAGCTTGTGCTTCTCCAGCACGTGGCGAAACCGCAGGATCGTGCTCTCGTCGGGAAGCCGCTCATCCCAGCCTTCCACGCCCGCGAACTCGCGAAACACCGGCATGTCGTGCAGCGCTTCTTCCATCGCCGGGTCGCTCAGGGCGAACCACTGTTGCATGAAGTGAATGCGCAGCATGGTTTCCGGCGAGAAGGGTGGCCGGCCGCGCTTGCCTTCGGGCAAGTACGGCGACACCAGTGCCACCAGATCGGCCCAAGGCACGACCTTCTCCATCTCGGCCAGGAACTCCCGGCGCCGTGTTCGCTTGGCCGTCTGTCCCAAGCCCAGGCTGTGCTGCTTCATGGACCGTATCGTCTCAGTGCTTCAGGCCCATGCCAAGCACGGCTTGGGGCGATTTATGCAGACTGTCCCTAGCCAAAAACACGCACAAGTGCCTGATGCACAAAGAATTTTGCCACAAGTGGGCCGTTGCCCCAAAATTTCTGTGGCAGGTGTAAGTTGTTGATTTTTAAAGAATGATGCCTGACCCCTGAAAAAAGGGTCGGGCGGGTGCCGGGGCGTGGGTCAGAACCAGGGGACTGAGCCGGTCTGGCTCAGGCCGTAGGCGCTGAATTCGCCTGGTGCGGGGGCGTCGAGCAGCGGGCCGTGATCGATGAACAGGCGGAACTTCTGGCCTGAACTCGTGCTGCACAGTTGCACGAAGGGCAGGTGCAGCGTCTGGGCGGCACTGTCCGGAATGCGCTGCCGTGCCTGCTCGGCGTCGAGGTCGTGGCGGCGCATCAGGCGGCGGCGCAGGCGTTCGGGGTTGCTTTGTGCCTGCACCCGCCGCACGACACGATGCCGCGCGTCGGAGGGGGTTGGTGCGCTGCGGCTGAGCGCCACGTGGTCACGCATGCCGGTCAGCCAGTCGCTCGCCTCCAGCGTGGTCAGCGGCTCGCTGTGCCCATGCAGCCGCAGCCGGGTTCCCAGGTGCGGCGCTCGTGTGTCGACCCCCGGGAAGCTGACACCGATGCCTCCGAAACCCTGCTTGACGAGGGCGCGGTGCAACTTGGCGAACAGGGCGTTCATCAGTTGCGGCGCTGGAAACTCCGGGTCGGGCCGCAGCTCGATGTCGAGGTAATGGTCCATCACTCAGTCCTTGCCGGCATCGCCGAACACACCGCCGCGGATCAGGGTGGCCATGACGAAGTGCTGTTGCTCGATGGCTGGCGTGTCGTCGCGCAGGACCCAGTTGTCCAGCAGCGTGTAGAAATCGGCCTTCCGCTTGGGCTGTCGATAGGCCCGGCCCTCGGTCGTGACCGAGCCGTAGGGCTCCACGGCGATGGGGCCGAGGCCGAGTTCCTCGGCGTCCGGGTACCAGGTGTCGATGGTGCGCAGCGCATTGCCGATCTTCTGCGAGTGGATGCCGGCGACCTTGTTGACGCCGGCCGTCACGCTGTAGAGCGTCTTGCTCTTGTCGCCCCGGCCACGGTCGAGGATCAGCTCCTGCGAGGGGAAGACCTCCTGACCCCCTCCGATCCGGGCAAATGCCGTGACTTGCAGCAGCACATGGCGTTGGCCAGCCAGGCCGTTGGCCAGCAGCTGCGCCAGTTCGTCGAGCCCGGCTGGCGCAGCGCTGAACTGTCGCATGGGCAGCGTCAGCGCATCGAAGGTCCAGACACGGGTGGCTTGGCCGTTTTCCAGATGGGCGACGCGGACCTCTACCGATTCGGCGCCAATGCGGTTGCGCCACAGGAAGCGGCCGTTGGCCAGGTTGTGGGCGTAGCGTCGGGCCAGCTCGTCGTAGCCCTGGCTGCTCACGTAGCTCGCCACGGTCTGCAGCAGCTTGGTCTTGTATTCGGCACTGTTGCAGGCCGAAGGCGTGCCTGCACCACCCAGCACGCGCAGCGTGAAGCTGACGCGCAGGGTGTCGGCCTCGGCCGGCAGGGCCGCCACGTCGACGGTTTGCAGGTTGGGGTTCTCGATGGCGGCATCGAGCTTGGCGGGATCCTGGTCCTTGGTCTTGAGTCGGTTGGAAATGGTGCCCCGCACCGATTTTTCATTCACCGCGATCGGTGCCCAGGCATGGTTCTGGTCACGCTCGGCCCACAGGCCGGCGTGAAGCAGCGCATCGGACGGATCGAGCTTGCGTTCGAATGCCAAGACCGAAGCGGTGGCAAGGGCGGTGGCGTCTTTTTTCGTGGCCATGATGAAAACTCCCTGAGTGTCAGAACAGTGAAGGTTGCTGCGCTTGTGCAGCGGGGGGCAGGAAAACAGGCAGCATGGGTGCGCAGGCCGGATCACCTGGCTCGGCGTCGGCTGGAGCCGGTGCGCGGTAGTCGTTCCGGCAGCGGTACAGGCCGGTGGGCTCGTCGTGATCGCCGTACCAGAGCAGGTCCTGCACGCTGGTCAAACGATGCGGGCTGATCCACTGGCCAAGTGAATAGACACTCTCGACAAAACGGAAGTGCGTGCTGCGGTCGCGGGCGCCCGCCACCTCGCCCGGCTCGTAGAGTGGCGACAAGGCGGCATAGCCCACCGGGATCGGCACGATCCAGCCTGCAGGGCGATCGTGTTGCCAGGTCACCGCCTCGACGAGTTCGCCCGTGCGCGGGTTTTCAACCTGGGTGCGCTGGGCGCGGTAGTTCAGCCGCGAGAGGTCGAGCCAGGCGTCCAGCAGGCTGGCGCCGGGCTGGGCAGCCTGCAGCTTGGCGTGGTGGTTGTGCAGCAGGTCGTCGCGAGAGACCAAGGCAAAGCCCGGCAACCAGCGCAAGCGCCAACTGCGGAAGGCCTTGGTTTGCTCAGCGCCCTCCGGACCCAGCGGCAGCAGTTGCGGGCGCTGCTGTCGCGCCGTCGGGCCGCCCGCACTGTGGGGCAGGGCGGGCATCACGCTGCCTCCGGCCACACGCATGCCGGCCAGGTGGTCGGCCACCGTCTGGGCCACGCGCTGGCGGGTGGCGTCGTCTTCGCCCAGCACCGTACCCACCACGCCGAACACCAGCGAGATGTCCAGGTGGATGCGTCCCTCTTCGACGATCGATGCCGAACTGCCGTCGGCATTGACCGGATTGCGGCTGAGCCGGAAGGCGCGGGTGAAGCCGCCTTCGGTGGTCTGCGCCTCGTGGCCATGGCAGATGACACCGACGCCATTGAAGTTGAGCCCCAGTTCGGCGCCCAGCCTGCGCTCCAGGCTGTGCATGGTGCCCAGCAAGGCCGACATGGCGGGAGCTCCCCAGGTGAGCGGGCTCGAAATGGCGTTGGCGTTCTGGATCCGCAGCCGGGGAATGACCAGCACCCCGGTGATGGTGGGCAGCTCAGTCGGCATGGCTCATCTCCCATTCGTAGGCCGCCAGTTCATCGGCCAGCTCGGTTTGCCAGTGCTGGTGCTCGGGGTCGCCCATGTGCAGCCGCTGCTTGCTGCTGAGTTGGCCGTTGAGCCAGTTGGCATAACGCCCCGCCAGAACATCAGGCCAGTCGCTGGGTCGTTCATCGGCGGCGCCCGCATCGACCCAGACCTTCTCGGCCGGATGCAGGCGGCATTCGGGGTCGTCGCTCCAGCCGTCCGGCAGCGTGCGGAACGCCACGCCGAACAACACGAAGTGCGAGATCAGCTCGAGGGCCAGTTCATCGCGGGCGTCGCGCGTGTCCATCGTTTTTGGCGGATCGGTCTCCAGAAAGTCGCGCAAGGCCTTGACGGCTTGCCAGACGCCGTCCTGTCGCTCGAAGCGCTTGAACAAGGTGTCCGAGCGCAGCAGCGGAGCCAGATCACGCGCTTGCCAGACCGGTGGCAGCGAGGCGAGCAGGTAGTTGTTGCCGCCGCGCTCGCTGTTCAGCTGCGACACGTTCTGAGGCTTGGTGCCACCCAGCTTCTGGACGGCCAGGTTCAGGTAGTCGCGTGTCGGCCGCTCATGGAACTCTTTTTCCCGACGGGCCTGGCGGGCTTCCTTGGCGGCTTCGCTGAAGCGGTCGTCCTGGATGACCGCGTGTACCTGGTGCGCCAGCGAGCTGGCGTAAAGCGGTGCCAGCAGGTGGAAGTCGGCATCGCTCACCGGGTCTTCGCCCACCAGCCAATAGACCTGCTTGGCCAGCGTGTGGCTGGCCACTCGGCCACGGGCTTGTACCAGGCTGGTGAAGGCTTCGACCCATTCGGCGGCCTGCTCGGGCTGGTCGCTCAGGGCAGCGGCCACATCGGCATCGCCTGCCAGCATGAGAGCCAGAAGGTTTCGGCCCTCATGCTCCAGCTTGAGGAGCTTGAAGACATCCAGCGCGGCGGCGTTGCCCACCACGTCGCTGGCAAAGTCATCGCCGAGGCAATGGCTGCCGACCAGGACCTGTGGGGGCAAGCCGGCCGGCGGGCAATAGAGATTAGTGCCCTTGGCATCGGGGTGAGTGGGTTTGAGCGAGTGCGTCACCGCCTGGATCTGGCTGACACGTCGTGCAGCATCACCCAGCCAGGTGCTGTGCTCGTACTGCGCTCGAAGCGCTTGGGCAGCGACATCACGCTGCGGATCATCGGCCTTCAGCTTCTCCAGCTTGGCATCGCAGCGTTCCTTGAGGAACTGAGCGATGACAGCCCGGATGACTGCCGACCTCCCTGATAGGTTCGACATAGATCCTTCCTGAGTCAGTTGCGGCAAGAGCGCCGCTCTGTGTTGATGGACTGTACGGCATTGTTAACCATTGCAGTACCAGAATGGAATTTTTTATTGACGGGGTCTGTATGCTTCAATGACTGCCGCAAGGCAGCTCAGAAAATTGCTGTACCCGAGTGGTCATGCAACCTTCACTGCCGAACAGGCAGCAGGCTGGCTCAGCCGGCCTCTTCTCATCGTTTTTTGGTGAAGCCCAGCACCGGGTGCGATCGCCAGCCCTGGGCGTTTTCGGGCAGGCTCAAGGTGGCGAAGCGTTGCGCGCACTGCGCGGCGCTGATGTCGCGCGCTTCGGCCAGATCGAGGATGGCTTGCTCGTAGCTGGCCGCAAACCAGGGGGAGATGCCGCAGCCTTGCACCTGCTCGTCCGGGATGCGCTCGTGCTTGGCGCGCTCCACCGGTTGGTAAAGGGCCTGACCCCGTTCGGCATCCAGCACCTGGGTCAGCTCGATCTCGCCCGTGTCCTCGTTGGGGCGCAGGCACAGGTCCACACCGGGCTTGGGGTCGTATCGAAATGGCGAGTGCTGCGGCAGCATGGCGGTGAGCAGCGCGTCGGCCGCCGGCTCGTGCCACCAGGAGGCGGCGTTGGTGGGGATGGCCATCGCCAGGGCGGTCGCTCCGCCGGCCCGCATCTGGCGCGGCGTCAGCACCACCGGCTTGGCCACGATGGGCAGCATGGTGTGCGCGAGGCGGGCGTGCTCCAGATCCGCCAGCCGCCGGGTGGGTGCAAGGTGCTCCGGTCCCGCGCAGACGATGCGCGGCCGGGCGTCGATCACGTCGCACTCTTCTGGTCGCAGCAAGGCGCTGAGCTGGTGGGTCTGCAGCTTGAAAGGTGGCTCGTCCAACTCGAAGCCGGGGCGCAGGAAGGCTGCGCGATCCGGTTGCTGGCCGTGTCTCAGGTTGGTGTCGAACACCACGAGGTTGGGTGTGGTGCAGACGTCATGCCGGTGCCGCCGCACTCGCCCTGCCAGCTGGATCAGCGAGCGCATTGACGAGGGTTCGACCACGGACCAGTCGTAGTCATGGTCCCGACCGACTTCGGTCACCGGTGAGCCCAGCACGATGAAGAGTTGATCCCGGGCTTCCGGATGGGCTTCCAGCTTGGTCCGGATCTCCGGCAACGCGAACACGGCATCGGGCTGATGGCGTTTGAGCGTGGTGTCGAGTCGGTGCTCGATGGCCGAGCGGATCAGCAGGGGAAATTGCGAGTGGTAGACGCACAGGTGGATCTGCACGCCTGCGGGCGCGCCCTGCTTGAACAGGGCCAGCGCCACCTGCACCAGCGGCTCGATGTTGGCCATGCGCACCAGGCCGAAGCTGACGCGCCGCCCGGGTCGCTCGGGGTCCTGCTGGTGATGCTGCTGGTGCAGGGCCTGTGCGTGTTGCAGCACTAGACGGGCGAATTCGACCGGGCGCTGCGTCTCGCTCAGGCCGGTCAGCGGCAGCGGCACCAGCTGGCAGCGCCGGCGTACCGGTGCGCTGGCCAGCCGGGCGTGGCGTTCGCGGGCGAAACGAAGGTGTGCGGTCTCGAACGCCTCCGGCGTCGCGCAGGTGCTGTGCGCTTGTCGTTCTTCGTCCAGCCACAGGGCGAGCACTTCAGGTGGGGCGTCGCCTCCGGGGTGCTGGCCACGGTGGCGCTGGAACTGGTTCCGCCCGGCCCGATACGCCATGAACAGGCCTTGCACCAGTGCGGGTGGCAGGGTGGCTGAGGACAGCAGCACCCTGCTGCCCAACAGGCCGGCCCAGTGAATCAGGCGGGTGAGGGCCGGCAGGTCGGCGATGTCGAAGTCGTCGGGTTCATCCAGCACCAGATCGCCGCTGAGCAGGCGCAGCATGGGCGCGATCTGTCGGCCGCCGCGCTGGCTTTCGGTGGCGGGTGTGAGGTGATCGATGGTACAGACCAGCAGCGGTGCCACCAGCAGGGCCTTGACCCTGGGGTCGTGCAGCGCGAGGGCCAGCAAGGGGTTGGTTTCAGCCCGACCGGAGTCACCGTCGAAGTCCACGGTGGCGTCTTCGTCCAGCAGGGCCTGGGCTGACGCCGAGCCCGAGCCTTCCGCCAGCGCTTCGTGATGCTCGAACAGCGCCTTGCTGGCGCTGCCGCCCACCTGAATGGCGAGTTGATCAGCGTCGAGCTGCAGCCGGTCACGGAACGCGTGACCGGTCTGCAGCGTCAGGGTGCGCAGGCCCATCGCGAATGCACAGCGAAAGCCCCGTTCCGGGTCCGCGAGGGCGTTCATCACGCGGGCGTTGCCCAGGGTCTTGCCGCATCCGGTGCTGGCCATGTTGACGATGAAGGCGCCATGCTCGGCGGCCTGGTCACGCAGGCGAGTCGCCAGTTCGGCCGCCTTGTCCTGCCACCGGAAACGCTCGTCGCGGCTGCGCTGGTGCAGCGGCTTGTGGCGGTGCAGCGCCGGCAGGTCGGCCGCGAAGCGAGGCAGGGCGTGGGTGATGACGCGGCTGTCGCGAGCCACACCGATCAGGTGTTCGTCCAGGGTCTGGTTGGCGACGGTTCTGCCGCTGTCCTTGCGGGTGTTCGCGAGCAGCGGGTAGCCGTCGGGCACGCGGATCCGGCCGCTGTCGCGCCCGGTGCGCGTGAGGCTGGAGTAGTGGTGATCAGCCAGCATCAGGGCCAGGCGCGAGAGGTGCATCACGTAGGGCTGCTGCAGCCACGAGTAGCCTGCATCCCTGTCCGGATGGGCCAGCAGGCGCTGCAGCCGGGTGGCCAGGCGCCTGGACTGGGACTGCCAGTGGGCGGTCGTCACCGGCAGGCCCTGCGGGAAGTCCCAGTAAGGCAGCACTTCACGGCGGGCCGCTGGCGTGAGGACCTCGTTCCAGCCGGCGTCCACCTTCAACAGCGCGGCTTCGAGGCTGGCGGCGCTGAAGCCGCCCGCCTTGGCGCCCAGCCAGTCTTGAGTGCCGTCCGTCCTGTAGGCGGGCAACACCGGTAGCCGATGGTGCGTGACGATCAGCCAGGCGATGGCTTGTGCCAGCGGGGCATGGGCCAGGGCACGGAAGGGGGGCGTGACGGTGGTGTCCAGACCGTCACGTTGCAGTCGGCCGCTGCGCCAATCCGTCCAGGTGGCCAGATCCGCCTCGGTCGGATCGGCGAGGCGGGCCAGCCAGGTCGAATCGTTGCTGTCACCCACGAAGGCCTGGAACAGGCGCAGCGACACCCATTCATGCCGATAGCGGTTGCGTTCCTTTAGTCGTCCCGCCAACCGGGCCTGAAAGGCGGCGCAGGCCTTGCCCAGGTCATGCATCAGAGACGCCATTGCGGCCAGCAGGTGGATGTCTTCACCGCTGTGCCAGTCGTTTTCATCCTCGGCTCGCAGGATATCGCGCTCCGTGCTGTTGGTCGGCACCGCCCCCATCGGGTTGAAGCGGCTGCGATCCCCCACCACCCACAGCAGTTCGGAGTGGTCGAGCCCACGGATCCAGTGGCAGGCCACGGCCGTGTTCTTGCGTGCGGTCTGACGCAGCAGTCGGCGCAGCGTGTCCAGGCCGTCGCGGGTGATCGGGGTCTGCCAGGTCCGGTCGCCACGCCGCTCGGCGAACTGGTCGAGGAGGCGGCGGGTTTCGGTCAGGGCCCGCTTGTCGCACTGGGAGATGATCAGCACGTTCATGCGTCGCCTCCGGGCAGAGGAGGCCGTTGCGCCCGCTGGCCCATGCGGACGGCCACCTCCTTGACGGCATCGATCATGAAGTCGAGGGCTTCGCTGCGGGTCAGGTTCTCGATGCAGGCCTGGCGGAATTCCTGCTCGGTGTCTCCACGGGCGGCGCTGATGAAGGCCTGGGGCAGGATCACCGCGTCCTTGACCAGGTCGGCCACGTCGAACACCAGACCGCCACGGCGGGTCTTGCCGTGCAGCACCGCCAGGCCGTGAGGGATGCCGAGCACCCAGGTGGCGGTGGCGCCCAGGCCGTAGGCCAGGTAGTTACCGTGGTCCAGGAACTGGTTGGCCGCATCCACGCTCTGGCCGCGCTGGCTGCGCGTGAAATCGCCGTATTTCGTGGCGTGGCAAGCCAGCTTGTAGAGCTGCTTGGTCAGGCGGGCCTCTTCCGTCAGCAGCACCATGTGATCGGACGCTGCGTCCATGGCCGGGGCCGTCTGGGCCAGCGCCGCTTCCAGCGCCTGCAGGTCGGGCTCGTAGCCGGCGGCCTTGAGCCGGCGATCACCGCTCCACTGGGTACGCAGGCGCTGCAGCCGGAGCCGCTGGAAGGTCTTGGCGGCCTCGAGCCTCAGGGCGTCGTCGAACCAGAAGCGGACCCAGTGCTGCAGGTACTCCGTCGGCCGGTATTCGCTCTGTGGTGACAGCCAGGCGATGTCGAGGTCGAGCTCGGTTCCGGCAAACAGTGGGGTGCCCCCGCCGCCGCAGAAGCCGACCAGGACCCCGGCCTTGGCCAGTTCGCGCATCGCGGCCTGGGTCAGCGAGGTGCCGGTCCCGAGCAGCACGCAGGTGGTGTTGGCGATCGGGATGTTCCAGTACAGCGACTGCTTGCCCTGCTCGGTGACGTACTCCACCCGTCCGCCGTTCACCAGCACGCGGCAGTGTTCGAGGTAATAGAGGTTGGCCCGCTTCGAATGCAGGATCGTCTTCAGATCGGACGGCGTGACCTCGCCGGTCCGCGGCCTGCTCGGCTTCATCCTGGCTCCCTGTGTCCCGATGTGCACAAGGTAGCGGCCATGAGGCTCACCAGGCGACCCAGCCCACCCCCTCCTATGGGGGTGTCGCCGTGTCACAAGTCACGCCGGTCCGCCGCGTCGAGCGGACCCCTGCACCAGATCAATCCGGCACGAACCTCGCCACCTCGTCGGTGATGAGGCCGTCGAGGCCCCAGCCGAGCAGGCGCTCGGCGGCGTCGGGGTCGTTGACGGTGTAGGCGAGCACGCGCAGGCCGGCGTGGTGCAGGCGCTGCAGCAGGGCGGGGTCGATCAGCGAGTGCTCGAGGATGACGGCGGTGCAGTCGAGCAGCTCGGCGACGTCGAAGCAGTCGGGGGTGAGCTGGTCGAGCAGCAGCGCGCGCGGCAGCTGGGGGGCGGTCTCGCGGGCCGCGGCCAGCGCCTTGGCGTTGAAGGAGCTGAGCAGCGGCCAGGGGGCCTGGCCGGCGTCGACCAGCGGCTGCCAGAGGGCCTCGGTCTCGGCGGCGACGACCTCGCCGGTGCGGGTTTCGTCACCCGGGGTGGGCTTGAGCTCGATGTTGAGCACGCCGCCGTTGCGCTGGCAGAAGGCGGTGACGGCCTCGAGGCTGGCGGGGGGCTCGCCGGCGTGGCCACGGCTGTGCCAGCCGCCGGCGTCGAGCAGCGAGATCTCGCTCCAGACCAGGGTGCTGGCGCCGCTGTCCTGGCCGGCGGTGCGCAGCAGCGTGTCGTCGTGCATCAGGTAGGGGATGCCGTCGGCGCTGAGCTTGACGTCGCACTCGAAGGCGCGGAAGCCGTGGCTGGCGCCGACCCGGAACGCGGCCAGCGTGTTCTCCGGCGCGATCGTGCCGGCACCGCGGTGCGCGATCCAGCGCGGGAAGGGCCAGACCGGGCTGGCTGCCAGGGGCGCGGACGGCGGCAGGCCGTCGTCGGGCAGGGTGGCGATGGACGCGGTCATGGAACTCCTCGCGGGTGGTGGGGGACAGGGCTGATGATGCACCTTCGGCCGGTGTCCGTGATGCCTTGCATCAAGGCCGGCCCGACAGACTGCCGCAGGAGCATGACGCCCCGTCGTGCCCGGGGCCGCGTGTGTCCGGGAAAGCACTTGCGCCCGGCGGGCCGGGGTCCCTGCGGTAGGATTCGCGGTTCTGCGCGCAGGCCAAGACACCATGAATGCACCGCTGCCTTTGAACCCCATCACCCCCGGTCTCGTGGGTGATCACCTTGCCGAGCTCGACGCGGCACCACCGTCTCGCCTGCGCGAAATCCCCTACAACTACACCTCGCTGTCGGACCGGGAGATCGTCATCCGGCTGCTGGGCGCACGGGCGTGGGAGCTGCTCGACCTGCTGCGCGGCGAGCGCCGCACCGGCCGCTCGGCCCGCATGCTCTACGAGGTGCTGGGCGACATCTGGGTGGTCCAGCGCAATCCTTACCTCGAGGACGACCTGATCGACAACCCGAAGCGCCGCGGTCAGCTGATCGAGGCGCTGCAGCACCGCCTGGCCGAGGTCGAGAAGCGCCGCGAGCCGCAGGTCGATCCGCAGCGTGACGCGCTGGTGGCCGAGCTGCTGGTGCAGGCGCAGGCGGCCGTGAAGCGCTTCGGCGAGCGCTTCCGCGTGGTCCACGACCTGCGCCAGCGCACGAAGAAGGTGCTGGGCCGCCACACGCAGAAGGACAACATCAAGTTCGACGGCCTGAGCCGGGTCGCGCACGTGACCGACGCGACCGACTGGCGCGTCGAGTACCCCTTCGTCGTGCTGACGCCCGACACCGAGGCCGAGATGGCCGCGCTGGTGGCCGGCTGCGTCGAGCTGGGCCTGACCATCATCCCGCGCGGGGGTGGCACGGGCTACACCGGCGGTGCGGTGCCGCTGACCTGGAAGAGCGCGGTCATCAACACCGAGAAGCTCGAGCAGATGACCGAGGTCGAGCTGATCGACCTGCCGGGCGTGGACCGTCCGGTGGCGACGATCTGGACCGGCGCGGGGGTGGTGACGCAGCGCGTGTCCGATGCGGCCGAGCGTGGCGGCTACGTCTTCGCGGTCGATCCGACCTCGGCCGAGGCGAGCTGCGTCGGCGGCAACGTCGCGATGAACGCGGGCGGCAAGAAGGCCGTGCTGTGGGGCACGGCGCTGGACAACCTGGCGAGCTGGAAGATGGTGACGCCCGAGGCCAAGTGGCTCGAGGTGATCCGCCTGAACCACAACCTGGGCAAGATCCATGACGTCGAGACCGCCAGCTTCGAGCTGAACTACTACGACGCCACCGGCCGCACGCTCGAGCGCACCGAGCGCCTGGACATCCCGGGGCGCACCTTCCGCAAGGAAGGGCTGGGCAAGGACGTCACCGACAAGTTCCTGGCCGGCCTGCCGGGCATCCAGAAGGAAGGCTGCGACGGCCTGATCACCAGCGCGCGCTGGGTCGTGCACAAGATGCCGGCGCATGTGCGCACGGTCTGCCTGGAGTTCTTCGGCAACCCGATCCAGTGCGTGCCCTCGATCGTCGAGATCAAGAACTTCATGTTCGACGAGATGAAGCGCCCGGGCGGCGCCATCCTCGCCGGCCTGGAGCACCTGGACGACCGCTACCTGAAGGCGGTGGGCTACGCCACCAAGAGCAAGCGCGGCGGCTTCCCGAAGATGGTGCTGATCGGCGACATCGTCGGTGACGATGCCGACGCGGTGGCCCGTGCCACCTCCGAGGTGATCCGCCTGGCCAACGGCCGCTCGGGCGAAGGCTTCGTGGCGGTCTCGGCCGACGCGCGCAAGAAGTTCTGGCTCGACCGCAAGCGCACCGCCGCGATCAGCAAGCACACCAACGCGTTCAAGGTGAACGAGGACGTGGTGATCCCGCTCGAGCGCATGGGCGAGTACACGCTGGGCATCGAGCGCATCAACATCGAGCTGAGCCTGCGCAACAAGATCGCGCTGGCCGACCGGCTCGAGGCGCTGTTCACCGCCGGCAGCCTGCCGCTGGGCAAGACCGACGACGCCAACGACATCCCCAGCGCCGAGCTGCTCGAGGACCGCGTGCAGCAGGCGCTGGCGCTGGTGCGCGACGTGCGCACGCAGTGGCAGGACTGGATGCAGCACCTCGACGTGGTGCAGCCCGCCGAGACCCGCTCGTTCTTCGACCAGCTGCAGGACCACAGCCTGCGGGCCTCGTGGAAGACGCAGATCCTGCGGCCGCTGCAGATGCTGTTCACCGGCGGCTCCTTCGCCCCGGTGATCGACGAGTGCAAGCGCCTGCACAAGGAGGTGCTGCGCGGGCGCGTCTGGGTGGCGCTGCACATGCATGCCGGCGACGGCAACGTGCACACCAACATCCCGGTCAACTCCGACAACTACGAGATGCTGCAGACCGCCCACGAGGCGGTGGCACGCATCATGGTGCTGGCGCGCAGCCTGGACGGCGTGATCTCGGGCGAGCACGGCATCGGCATCACCAAGCTCGAGTTCCTGACCGACGACGAGCTGAAGAACTTCGCCACCTACAAGGCGCGCGTCGACCCCGAGGGCCGCTTCAACAAGGGCAAGCTGCTGCGCGCCCGCGACCGGGTCACCGACCTGGGCGACGACACCCGCTCGGCCGACCTGAGCGAGGCCTACACGCCCAGCTTCGGCCTGATGACGCACGAGTCGCTGATCATGCAGCAGAGCGACATCGGCGACATCGCCGCGTCGATCAAGGACTGCCTGCGCTGCGGCAAGTGCAAGCCGGTGTGCGCCACGCACGTGCCGCGCGCCAACCTGCTCTATTCGCCGCGCAACAAGATCCTGGGCACCTCGCTGCTGATCGAGGCCTTCCTCTACGAGGAGCAGACGCGGCGTGGCATCAGCATCAAGCACTGGGAGGAGTTCGAGGACGTGGCCGACCACTGCACGGTCTGCCACAAGTGCCTGAGCCCGTGCCCGGTGAAGATCGACTTCGGCGACGTGTCGATGAACATGCGCAACCTGCTGCGCAAGATGGGCAAGAAGAGCTTCCGCCCGGCCGGTGCGGCGGCGATGTTCATGCTCAACGCCAGCAACCCCGAGACCATCAAGCTGGCCCGCTCGGCGATGGTCAACGTGGGCATCAAGGCCCAGCGGGTCGCGCACGACGTCTTCCAGTCGCTGACGAAGAAGCAGACCGGCGCGCCGCCGGCGACGGTGGGCGCCGCTCCGATCAAGGAGCAGGTCATCCACTTCATCAACAAGAAGCTGCCGGGCGGCCTGCCCAAGAAGACCGCCCGCGCGCTGCTGGACATCGAGGACAAGGACTACGTCCCGATCATCCGCGACCCGAAGGTGACCACGGCCGAGACCGAGGCGGTGTTCTACTTCCCCGGCTGCGGCTCGGAGCGGCTGTTCTCGCAGGTCGGCCTGGCCACGCAGGCCATGCTCTGGCATGCCGGCGTGCAGACGGTGCTGCCCCCGGGTTACCTGTGCTGCGGTTATCCGCAGCGTGGCTCGGGCCAGTTCGACAAGGCCGAGAAGATGATCACCGACAACCGGGTGCTGTTCCACCGGGTGGCCAACACGCTGAACTACCTCGACATCAAGACGGTGGTGGTCAGCTGCGGCACCTGCTACGACCAGCTGCAGGGTTACCAGTTCGACAAGATCTTCCCGGGCTGCCGCATCATCGACATCCACGAGTACCTGCTGGAGAAGGGCATCACGCTGTCCGGCCAGGGTGGTTTCCTCTACCACGACCCCTGCCACACGCCGATGAAGCTGCAGGACCCGATGAAGACGGTCAAGGCGCTGCTGGGCGAGGGCGTGGTCAAGAGCGATCGCTGCTGCGGCGAGGCCGGCACGCTGGCGCTGAACCGCCCGGACATCTCGACCCAGATCCGCTTCCGCAAGGAAGAGGAGATCCGCAAGGGCGAGGCCCAGCTGCGCGCGGCCGGCCACCAGGGCGACATGAAGATCCTGACCTCCTGCCCGGCCTGCCTGCAGGGCCTGAGCCGCTACGGCGACGACCTGCAGAACGGCCTGCTCGAGGCCGACTACATCGTCGTCGAGATGGCCCGCCAGATCCTGGGCGAGAACTGGATGCCCGAGTACGTGCAGCGTGCCAACGCCGGCGGCATCGAGCGGGTGCTGGTCTGACATGGCCGCCACCTGCGTGCTCTGCGGTGCCGACGACCCGGCGGCGGTGACGCCGGTCTGTGACCTCGGGCCGCTGCGTGTGGTCCGGGTGATCGACCAGCCGGACTACCCGGCCTACTGGCGGGTCATCTGGCGCGCCCACGTGGCCGAGTTCAGCGACCTCGACGCCGCCGACCGGCTGCGCTGCATGGACGTGGTGGCCACGGTGGAGCGGGTGATGCTCGAGGCCCTGGCGCCGGCCAAGGTCAACCTGGCCAGCCTGGGCAACATGGTGCCGCACCTGCACTGGCACCTGATCGCCCGCCATCGGCTGGACGCCCATTTCCCCCAGGCCATCTGGGCGCCGCGCCAGCGCGAGTCGGGCGCCGGCGGGCCGTTCACGGCCGACTGGCCCGCCATCGACGCCCGCATCCGCCAGGCGCTGGGTGTGGACGATGGTCAGGAATTGCATCTCGGGGCTGGCGCGTAGTGGTTTGCCCGCTTACACTTCGGGTGCTTGTTGTAACAAGTTGTATTCCAGAGATCCGCCGATGAACGATCAGGACACCCTGCTGCGACCGACCGCGCTGACCGTGCACCAGCACAGCCGCGTGCTCGAGGTCGGCTATGCGGACGGCGCCAGTTTCCGGCTGCCGTTCGAGTTCCTGCGGGTGCTGTCGCCCTCGGCCGAGGTGCGTGGGCACGGCCAGGGCCAGGAGGTGCTGCAGACCGGCAAGCGCGACGTGCTGATCGTCGACCTGGAGCCGGTGGGGCACTACGCGGTCAAGCCGACCTTCAGCGACGGCCACGACAGCGGCCTGTACACCTGGGCTTACCTGCGCGAGCTCGGCGAGGGGCAGGATCGGCTCTGGGCCGACTACCTGGCTCGCCTGGAGGCTGCCGGCGCCAGCCGCGACATCGCGACGCCGCCACCGGCGCGCGGCTGCGGATCGCACTGAGCGGCCCCGGATCCTGGATCACCTTGAACACACCATGAGCAACACACACTTCGGATTCAAGACCGTCGAGGAAGAACGCAAGGCCACGATGGTGCGCGGCGTCTTCGACTCGGTCGCCTCGCGCTACGACGTGATGAACGACGTCATGTCGGGCGGCCTGCACCGGCTGTGGAAGGCCTACACGATCGCCGTGTCGGGCGCCCGCGAAGGCCACCAGGTGCTCGACATCGCCGCCGGCACCGGCGACCTGACCCGCGCGTTCGCCAAGAAGGTCGGGCCGACCGGCACGGTGGTGCACACCGACATCAACGAGGCGATGCTGCGCACCGGGCGCAACCGCCTGGTCGACGAGGGCCGCATGCTGCCCAGCGTGCTGTGCGACGCCGAGAAGCTGCCGTTCCCCGACGCGCATTTCGACATCGTCAGCGTCGCCTTCGGCCTGCGCAACATGACGCACAAGGACGTGGCGCTCCAGGAGATGTGCCGGGTCCTCAAGCCCGGCGGCAAGCTGCTGGTGCTGGAGTTCTCCAAGGTGGCCAAGCCGCTGGAGAAGGCCTATGACTGGTATTCGTTCAACCTGCTGCCCCGCTTCGGCAAGATGATCACCGGCGACGCCGAGAGCTACCGCTACCTGGCCGAGTCGATCCGCATGCACCCCGGCCAGTCCGAGCTGAAGGCGATGATGAAGACGGCCGGTTTCGGCCACGTCGACGTGCACAACCTGACCGCCGGGGTCGTCGCGCTGCACCTCGGCATCAAGTGCTGAAACGCATTGGAATTTGAATATTGAAGACCAGCGGACGGTGGTCGCAGAAACCACCGCCGTGATTCCGGAAAGGTATTGCGTGATTTTCCGGATTTTCGTGAAGATGATTTTTCAATAACGACGGCCGATTTCCGGTTCCGGGTGCCGCCACGACCGTGGTGCTCCCGCGAACGGACGAAAAGTCGCACGAAACGATTCGACGCCGTGTGGTTCGCGGGGGAACGCGAGGGCGCGGGATGGTCGCCGGTGCAGATCGGCCGAAAATCCCGGGCAGATTCTGTCTTCATTGCCGGGGTGGCCATGCGCCGGCCCGGGCAATGTCCCATCTCCTTGGAGAACATCGGATGTTCCGAGTATTCCAGCACCGCACGTCGGGCACTCACTTCGTCGAACTGTTTGCCGACGGCGCGCTGTGTTTTGCCGCCGTGCTGCTGTCGGCCGTCACGCTGGCGCGCCAGGACGCGATCGGCCTGGCCCAGGCGGCGACCCCGGCCATCTTCCTGTCGGCCCTGGCCTTCGCGCTGGTGATGGCGCTGATGTATTCCTTCGTCGGCCTGTACCGTCACCGCAACCTCGGCCTGAGCTCGACGGTGCTGCGCGTGTGTTTCGTGTTCGTGGTCGGGGGCTACATCACCTACCTGGCGGCCAAGTACATCCAGTACGACGGTTATGCGAGCCGGCTGGTCGGTTATGCGCTGGTCTACCTGACCGGCGGGCTGGCGGTCTACCGCGGCGTGGCCTGGACGCTGCGCCAGAAGATGGGCGCGCGCCGCGTGATGATCGTGGGCACCGGTGCCGACGCCAGCCAGGTCTGGAGCGACCTGACCGCGCCCGAGCTGCGTGCCGGCTACGAGGTGGTGGGCTTCTTCCCGACCTCCGACGGACACGAGGTGCCCGAGCGGGTCGAGGGGGGCCGCGTGTTCGACCGCCGCCGCGACATGCTGGACCTGGTGCGCCAGCACGGCATCAGCGAGATCATCGTCGCCGAGCGTGAGCAGCGTGGCGGGGGCGTGCCGATGGAGCAGCTGCTGGAATGCCGCATCAGCGGCGTGCCCATCCTCGACCTGGCGGGCTTCTACGAGCGCACCCGCGCCGAGGTGCCGGTCGACAGCCTCAAGGCCAGCTGGCTGATCTACGGCGACGGCTTTGCCCAGGGCCGCCTGCGGGCCGCGACCAAGCGCCTGTTCGACGTGGTGAGCTCGTCGGTGCTGCTGCTGCTGGCCTCGCCGGTGATGCTGCTGACGGCGCTGGCCATCCGCCTGGACAGCCGCGGCCCGGTGCTCTACCAGCAGGAGCGCGTGGGCATGGCCGGCGAGGGCTTCATGTGCATCAAGTTCCGCAGCATGCGCACCGACGCCGAGAAGGATGGCGTGGCGCGCTGGGCGACCAAGAACGACAGCCGCATCACGCGGGTGGGCGAGTTCATCCGCAAGACCCGCATCGACGAGCTGCCGCAGCTCTTCAGCGTGCTGCGCGGCGAGATGAGCATGGTCGGCCCGCGCCCGGAGCGGCCGTCCTTCGTGGCGCAGCTCAAGGAGCAGATCCCGTTCTACGACGTGCGCCACACCGTCAAGCCGGGCCTGACCGGCTGGGCCCAGGTGCGCTACGCCTACGGCGCCTCGCTCGAGGACGCGCGCCGCAAGCACCAGTTCGACCTGTACTACGTGAAGAACAACTCGCTGCTGCTCGACCTGCAGGTGCTGATCGAGACCGTCAGCGTGGTGCTGTTCCGCGAGGGTGCGCACTGAGCGGAGGCGCCTGGACGATTTTGCACGGTCCGGGCGTCGAGCCGCGCCGCTTCGATTCAAGAAACCCCGCCGGTCCGACGATAGGACCGGTCAGAGAGCGGCCGCGCAGGCCGCACGCCACCGAGGACACCGCATGAGTCACGATCACCACCGCCGCGCCCGCCTGAAGGTGAGGGGCCTGGGCGCCGCCCTGATGGGGGCCGCGCTGGTCGCCGGCGCGCTGTCGGGCTGCAGCAGCACCGGCGCCTACCCGCCGGCCCCGCGCAGCGCCCAGACCCCTGACCACCGCTACAAGATCGGTCCGCTGGACACGCTCAACGTCGTGGTCTGGCGCAACCCCGAGCTGTCGGCGGCCATCACGGTGCGCCCCGACGGGCTGATCTCCACGCCGCTGGTCGAGGATGTCGTCGCCGCCGGCAAGAGCCCGGCCGAGCTGGCCCGCGAGATCGAGGCCCGGCTGTCGCGGGTCATCCGCGACCCGGTGGTCACGGTGGTGGTCAGCAACTTCCAGGGCGAGTACGCCGAGCAGATCCGCATCGTCGGCGAGGCGGCCAAGCCGCAGGCCGTCGCCTTCCGCCAGAACATGACCCTGCTGGACGTGATGATCCAGTCGGGCGGGCTGACCGACTTCGCCGACGGCAACGCCGCGGTGCTGGTGCGCGGCTCGGAGGCCGGGCGGCAGTACAGCGTGCGCCTGCGCGACCTGCTCAAGCGCGGCGACATCTCGGCCAATGTCGACGTCAAGCCGGGCGACATCATCATCGTGCCGCAGAGCTGGTTCTGAGGCTGGACGGCCATGAGTGAGCTGACCCGTCAGGCCATCACCGTCGCGCACCGCGTCTGGCGCCACCGCTGGGTGGGCGTGGCGGTGGCCTGGGCCGTGGGCATCGCCGGCGTCGGCGCCTCGGTGATGATGCAGGAGCGCTACGAGGCGCGGGCCCGCATCTACGTCGACACGCAGACCGTGCTCAAGCCGCTGATGCAGGGCCTGACCGTGCAGCCCGACATCGACCAGCAGGTGCGCATGCTGGGTCGCAACCTGGTGTCGCGCCCCAACGTCGAGAAGCTGGTGGCCATGCCCGAGCTGGGCCTGACCCAAGGCCCGGGCGGCCCGCCCGAGGCCCGGGTCGACAGCCTGCTGCGCTCCATCAAGGTGGAGCAGACGGGGGGCAACAACCTCTACGCCATCAGCTACCGCGACACCGATCCGGAGCGGGCCCGCAAGCTGGTGTCCGCGCTGGTGTCGCTGTTCATGAACTCGGGCGTGGACAGCAAGCGGCGCGATTCGCAGGACGCCAGCCGCTTCATCGACGAGCAGATCAGCCTGTACGAGGCCAAGCTCGTCGAGGCCGAGGGCCGGGTCAAGGACTTCAAGCTGCGCAACATCGGCGTGGCCTCGCCCTCGAGCAACCAGGACTTCTTCGCCCGCATGGCGGCGATCTCCGACGAGGTCAACCGCATCCGCATCCAGCTGTCGGCGGCCGAGCAGTCGCGCGACGCGCTGCGCCGCGAGCTGGGCAGCGAGGATCCGCAGCTGCCCGAGAACGCCGCCTCGGCGGTCTCGGCGACGCCGGAGCTCGACTCGCGCATCGATGCGCAGCGCCGCCAGCTCGACGACCTGATCCGCCGCTACACCGACGAGCATCCGGACGTCATCGCCGCGCGCCGCACCATCGAGCAGCTCGAGGCCCAGCGCCGCCGCGAGCTCGACGAGCGGGCCCGTTCGGGCCGGGGCCGGGGGGGCAGTGCCGCGACCAATCCGGTCTACCAGAAGCTGCGCGTGTCGCAGGCCGAGGCGGAGGCCGACGTGGCCGCGCTGCGGGCCCAGCTGGGCGTGCAGCAGGGCCGGCTGGCCGAGATCCGCTCCCAGGCCGGCCAGGTGCCGCAGGCCGAGGCCGACCTGGCCCAGCTGACCCGTGACTACGAGGTCATCCGCAAGAACTACGAGGAGCTGGTGACCCGGCGTGAATCGGCGGCGCTGGGCGTGAAGATCGACCAGACCGGCTCGATGGCCGATTTCCGGGTGATCGAGCCGCCCCGCGTGCTGCCCTGGGCGGTGTTTCCCAGCCGCAAGCAGCTGGCGCTGGTGACGCTGGCGGCCGCGCTGTTCGCGGGCCTGCTGGCCTCGTACGCGATGACCTTCCTGCACCCGACCTTCGGCAGCGAGCGGGAGCTGCGCGACTTCATCAAGCGGCCGGTGCTGGGCAGCGTGGCGCTGGTGGCCGATCCCCGCTCGGTCGAGCAGGTGCGGCGCGACCGTCTGCAGCTGCTGGGGGCGATGGGGTTGTTCGTGCTGATCTACGGCATCTGGCTCGTGTGGATCTTCCTGCGCCCCAGCGCGCTCGCCTAGAGAGAGCCTACCCATGAGCATCATTGAACAAGCGGCACGGCGTCTGGAGGAGCTGCGGGCGGCCGGTTTCGAGGTCGCGATCCGGCCCCTGCCGGCGCCGGTCGGCGACGCGGGCGAGATCGTGCCCCGCGAGGTGACGGTGACCGCCCGCGCGGCCAACGAGGAGGCGCTGATGCCGGAGGCGGCACGGCCTGCCGGCCTGCCGGCCGAACCGGCGGTGCGGCGCGTGCCGCTGACGCGCGTGCCCGCCCCGGTGCCCGCCGCGCCGCTGCGGGTCGAGCCGGACGCCGCGGGCAGACGCTCGCGCGAGGTCAGCCTCGACCTGGTCCGGCTCGAGCGTGACGGCTACCTGGTGCCGGCCAAGGCCCGTTCGCTGCTGGCCGAGCAGCTGCGCATCATCAAGCGCCCGCTGCTGGCCAACGCCCGGGGCGAGGGCGCGCAGGTGTCGTCGCGCGCCAACCTGATCCAGGTGGTCAGCGCCATGCCGGGCGAGGGCAAGACCTTCTTCGCGATGAACCTGGCGATGAGCATCGCGATGGAGGTCGACCACTCGGTGCTGCTGATCGACGCCGACGTGCTGCGGCCGTCGGTGATGGCGCGCTGCGGGGTCGAGTCCGGCCCGGGCCTGCTCGACCTGCTGGGCTCCGAGGACGTCGGGCTGTCGGACGTGATGCTGCGCACCAACGTGCCCAAGCTCAGCCTGATGCCCGCGGGCACCGCCTCGAGCCAGTCGACCGAGCTGCTGGCCAGCGCGGCCATGGAGCGCCTGCTCGACGAGCTGGCGGCCAAGTACGCCGACCGCATCATCGTCTTCGACGCGCCGCCGCTGATCCCGACCACCGAGTCGCGCGTGCTGGCCTCGCGCATGGGCCAGGTGGTGATGGTGGTCGAGGCCAACCGCACCACCCACCAGCAGGTCACGCAGGCCTTCGCGGCGCTGGAGGACTGCCCGATCGTGCTGACGGTGCTGAACAAGTCGACCGGGGTCGGTCGCACCGATGGTTACGGGTACTACTATGCGCGCTGACCGCCGCGTCGCGCTGCTGGCCGTGGCGGGGGCCGCGGCGCTGCTGGCGCTGCCGGCGGCCCGCGCCGACGTCTGGCTGGTGGCGCCGTCGATCGGCACCGAGGTGCTGGCCAGCGACAACATCGACCAGGCCGCTGGGGCGGCCGCCCGTGCCGACACCCGCCTGACCGTGAGCCCGCAGCTGCAGGTCTACGGCCGCGGGGCGCGCTACCGGCTCGACGCCAACCTGGCCGGGGACGGCTTCTTCCACGCCCAGCGCACCCAGGCCCAGCGTTTCCTGCCGCGCAGCCGGGTCGACGGCAGCGTGGTGGCGCTCGACCGCTGGCTCTACCTCGATGGCAGCCTGGCCGCCGACACGGTCGCCGAGAGCGTGCTGGACGCGACCCTGCAGGGCAGCTCGTCCAACCGCACGCGGGTCTACCGCGAGCGCATCAGCCCCTACCTCGACCACCAGTTCGATCCGAGCACCTCGCTGCTGGCCCGCGCCGACCGGACCTGGATCCAGACCCGGGGCAGCACGGCCGCCGGCACGACGCCGGTGGCCGGCAGCCTGACGGGCAGCTACCACTCCACCGTGCAGTCCGATCTGGTGCGGCTGGACCGGCGGCCCACGCCGCTGGGCCTGCGGCTCGAAGGCTCGCGGGTGCTGTCGAGCATCCAGGACCGTGGCATCGCCGACGTCGAGTTCAGCGTCGCCCGCGCGTCGCTGCTCTGGGGACCCGATCCGCAGTGGTTCGTCGGCCTGACCGCCGGCCGGGACCGGGCCCGCTACAGCGGTCTGCAGACCGGCGGCACGCTGCGTGGTGCATTGCTGCACTGGGCACCGACCGAACGCACGACGCTGGATGCGCTGCTCGAGCGGCGTTTCTTCGGCAACAGCTACCAGCTGAAGTTCGCCCACCGTTCGCCCTTCGTGGTGGTCGCCTCGACGCTGTCGCGCGAGGCCAGCACGGTGGCGGCCCAGCTGGCCAGCCAGTCGGGGGCGAGCAGCCTCGAGTCCCTGCTCGACTCGGCCTACCGCACCCGCATCACCGACCCGGTCGAGCGCCTGACCCGCGTGCGCAGCGACCTGGCCAACCAGGGCCTGAGCGCCGGCCTGAGCGGCGCCAGCGTGGTCAACGCCGGTTCGGCCCAGGTGGTGCAGGGCGCCGACCTGACGGTGCTGCTGCTGGGGCAGCGGCACACGGCCACCGCCCGGATCTACCGCCAGTCCACCCGGGCCCTGGTCGGCCCGGACGACACGACGACACCGTCGTCGGCCGACACGCGGCAGACCGGGCTGTCGCTCGAGGTGGCCCGCCGCCTCGATGCCCAGACCACCGGCCAGGTCGAGTTCACGCTCAGCCGCAATGAGACACTGGGGCTCGACGAGGGTGTGGCCCGTGTCAACGGCGGCCTGCGGGTCGGCCTGGCCTACCGCTTCTCTCCGGCGACGGTGGGGGCGGTCGGGCTGCGCTACCAGGTGTCCACGTCGTCGGTCGAGTCCGTCGCGGACGTCCGCGAGGTGTCGGTCTACGCCGGCGCGAACCATCGTTTCTGAGCGGTCACCCCATGTACGAATCCCACTTCGGCTTCAGCAACCCGCCGTTCCAGCTCAACCCCGATCCGTCGTTCTACTTCAACAGCGCCGGCCACAGCCGCGCGCTGGCCTACCTGCAGTACGGCGTGACCCAGGGCGAGGGCTTCATCGTCGTCACCGGTGACATCGGCGCGGGCAAGACCACGCTGGTGCGCACGCTGATCGACGGGCTGGACCGCCAGAAGGTGCTGGCCGCCCAGATCGTCAGCACGCAGCTCGAGGCCGGTGACCTGCTGCAGTCCATCATCACGGCCTTCGGCATCCCGACCATCGGCAGCTCCAAGGCCCACCTGATCGCCACGCTCGAGGCCTTCCTGACCGCGCTGGCCGGCCAGGGCCGCCACGCGCTGCTGATCGTCGACGAGGCGCAGAACCTGTCGCCGCGCGCGGTGGAGGAGCTGCGCATGCTGTCGAACTTCCAGCTCGGCAACCGCTCGCTGCTGCAGAGCTTCCTGGTGGGCCAGCCGGAGCTGCGCCAGCTGATCGAGTCGATGGAGCAGCTGCGCCAGCGCATCAGCGCGTCCTGCCACCTCGGCCCGCTGGGCCTGCAGGAGACGCGGGACTACATCCTGCATCGCCTGCGCCGGGTGGGCTGGCAGGACCGGCCGGTCTTCGACCCTGGCTCGCTCGAGCAGATCCACCGCTGGTCCGGCGGCGTGCCGCGGCGCATCAACCGGCTGTGCAATCGTGTGCTGCTGGCCTCCTTCCTCGACGGCGACGACCATGTGACACCGCAGTGGGTCGAGCAGCTGGCGCTGGAGCTGCACGCGGAGATGGGCGACACCGCCTTCCAGCCGCTGGCGCTCGACGCCTCGGCCGATCCGCTGGAGGCGGGGGTCGCCGGCGCCGCCGACGTGGCCGGGCCGGCCGCGGCCGCACGACCGCCGGCCGAATCCCTGCGGCCTGCCGCCCCCGCCGAGGCCTCGCGGCCCGCGATGGCCATGGCCCCGGCCAGTGTCGAGGGCCTGCCCTGGCTGACCGATGTCGTGCGCTTCGAGTCCTCGGTCAGCGGTGCGCCGGTGCAGGGCGATGTGGTGTTCTGCCTGGCCGACACGGCCAGCGCGGCCCTGAAGTTCGCCGCGCTGGCCCGCGTGCTGGCCGCGGGGGGCGAGCCCCTGCGGCTGGTGCTGGTCAACCCCGGCCTGCCGGCCCGCGTGTGGCCCTGGGAGCCGATGGACCGCCTGCTGCCCGGCCTGCCGCTGAGCGTGCACCTGGGCCTGCCCGACGGCCGCCTGGAGGCGGCCGCGGCGCTGCTGTTCACCCGCATGACCGGCCTGATCGACGAGCTGCGTCCGGTGGCGGCCCTGTCGCTGGGCGCCAGCGACGCGGTGCTGGCCTGCGCGATGGCCTCGCGCCAGCACGGCGTGCCGCTGGTCTGCCTGGAGGCGGGGGACCGCCATCCCTGCTCGCCGGTGCGTGCGTCCCCGGCGGGCGACAACGCCGGCATGATCGAGCAGCTGTCGGACCTGCTGCTGGCCTCCGACGCGCAGCCGGCACTGTGCCGCCTGCAGCAGCAGGGCATCGCGCCGGCACGGGTGATGAGCATCGCCGGCGGACTCGACGTCGACTCCATCGGTGCGGTCTGGCGCGAGGCCACGACCCCCTACGGCGCCTTCATGCGCCATGGCCTGCCGGTGCACCTGGGGCCGGCGCTGGCGGGAGAGCCGGGCGAGGGCACGCCGTATGCCGTCGCGGTGATCGCGCTGCAGCCTGGCGAGCAGGTCCGCGCGCAGGCGCTGTGCACCCTGCTGTCCCGCGTCACGGCGGTGCCCAAGGTGGTCTGGCTGATCGACGAGACGACCCGCGGGGTGCTGGCCCAGGTGCTGGCGGCCGATGCGGCGCTGGCCGCCCAGGTCTGCCTGGTGGTGGGCGAGGGCCCGCACGATGCCAACGTCAACGACCGAATGAACCGTTCGGTGCTGCTGTGCCGCGAGGTGCCGGCGCTGCAGGACCAGCTCAGCATCCTGCGCGGCAGCCGCTGTGCGCTGGTCGAGCCCGGCCAGGTGCTGGCCGACGCGGCCGAGCTGCTCGACCTGCCGTTCGTGCACGTCGATGCCGACGCGCTGGCGCTGCGCAGCCGCCGCCAGGGCGTGCTGGCGCAATACCCCCTGCAGCCCGAGGCGCTCAACGCCTGCCTGCAGGCGCTGGCCGCGCTGGCCCCGGCGCCGGATGCGCCGCTGCAGATCCGCGAGGAGCAGGGCGCGGTGACCGGCGTGGCGCGCCACCTGCGCCACTGGCTGGCGCGCCGTCGCCATGCCGCCGCGGGGCCGGGCAGCGAGCCGGTGGCCCAGCCGCTGGCCGCGTGAGGCTTCAGGCGCGAGGCGTGCCCCCTGGGGCACGCCGCCTTCAGCTCAGCAGGGCCTGGGCGAATTCCTGGGCCTTGAAGGGCTGGAGGTCCTCCAGCCGCTCCCCCACGCCGATGAAGTAGACCGGCACCGTGCCCTTGCCGCTGCGGGCGCGGTCACGCACCCACAGCGCGATGGCGGCGAGCACGCCACCCTTGGCCGTGCCGTCGAGCTTGGTGACGATCAGCCCGGTCAGGCCGAGCACGTCGTCGAAGGCCTTGACCTGCGCCATCGCGTTCTGGCCGGTGTTGCCGTCGACGACCAGCAGCACCTCGTGCGGGGCGCCTTCCATCGCGCGGCCCAGGCTGCGGCGGATCTTGCGCAGCTCCTCCATCAGGTGCAGCTGCGTGGCCAGCCGGCCGGCGGTGTCGGCGATGACCACGTCGCAGCCCCGCGCCTTGCCCGCGGTCACCGCATCGTGGCAGACGGCCGCCGGGTCGCCCCCTTCCTGGCTGACGATCTCGACCCGGGTGCGGTCGGCCCAGACGGCCAGCTGCTCGCGGGCGGCGGCACGGAAGGTGTCGGCCGCGGCCAGCAGCACCTTGCAGTCCTGGTCGGCCAGGTGGCGGGTCAGCTTGCCGATGGTGGTGGTCTTGCCGGCGCCGTTGACGCCGGCCACCATGATCACCGTGGGCTGCTGGCGTCCCACCTCCAGCGCCCCTTCCAGCGGCGCCAGCAGCTCGGCGATGCCTTGTGCCAGCAGGCCCTTGACCGCGCCGGGGTCGGTGGTGCGGTTGTCCTTGACCCGCTGCTTCAGGTCGGCGAGCAGGTATTCGGTCGCACCGACTCCGGCGTCGGCCATCAGCAGCGCGGCCTCGAGCTCCTCGTAGAGCGTGTCGTCGATCTGCGTGCCGGTGAAGACCTGGGCGATCGCCGAGCCGGTGCGCTGCAGGCCGGCCTTGAGCCGCTTCAGCCAGGAGCCACCCGGCTTGGCCGTGAGCACCTCCGGTGCCGGCTCGGGCGGCATGGCGGGCGCCGGGGGCATCGGTGCCGGCGGGGGCGTGGCCACGGGCGGCCGGACCGCCGCCACTGCCGCTGGGGGCGGTGGCACCTGCACCGGCGCGCTGGCGACCGGTGCGGCTGCAGGGGCCCAGGCCGAGGGCGCGGGGGCGGCCGGGGGCACCGGCGCGGGCGTGACGACCGGGCTGGGCGGCTCGAC
The DNA here is from genome assembly GCF_003201595.1 of Sphaerotilus hippei. Lineage (GTDB taxonomy): Bacteria > Pseudomonadota > Gammaproteobacteria > Burkholderiales > Burkholderiaceae_C > Sphaerotilus > Sphaerotilus hippei. Next base: position 29,931 of record NZ_QJJS01000015.1, read on the forward strand.
CGGAGCGGGGGTGGTCTTGCGCCTGAAAAAACTGAACATGCTGGGGAGTGGACGGACCACCGACTGGAACAGTCTTCATTGTAGGCAGCCGCACCTAAAATACCGGTGTGAGCTCCTCAGTTTCTTCCAAGCCGCCCCGTGCGGCCGCCCGGTCCGCCCGATCGGATCGCCCGTCCCGGCCCGAAGGGGGCCGTCCGCCGGCCCACCCGGCCGCGCCTGCAGGGCGTGGCGAGGTGCGCATCATCGGCGGGCAGTGGAAACGCTCGCGCCTGCCGGTGCCCGACAGCCCGGGCCTGCGCCCGACCCCGGACCGGGTGCGCGAGACGCTGTTCAACTGGCTGGGCCAGGATCTGCGCGGCTGGCAGGTGCTCGACGCCTATGCCGGCTCCGGCGCGCTGGGTTTCGAGGCCGCGTCACGGGGGGCTGCCGAGGTGACGCTGCTCGAGCAGCAGCCGGCGCTGGTCGCCGCACTGAACCGCCACCGCGAGCGCCTGGGGGCGACGATGCTGCGCATCGAGCGGGCCGACGCCCTGGACTGGATGCAGCGGGCCGAGCCGGGGCGCTACCAGCTCGTGCTGCTCGATCCGCCGTTCGCCGCCGGCCTGGTGCCGGCCAGCCTGCAGGCAGCGCGGCCGCTGCTCGCGCCCGGCGGCCTGATCTACCTCGAGTCCGGCGAGGCGCCTGGCGCCGACGAGCTGCGCGCCGCCGGCCTGAGCCTGCACCGTCAGGGTCGGGCAGGTGCCGTGCATTACCATCTTCTGGTGTCGTGCGCGGCCGATGCCACGCCCCCGACGTCCTCATCCCACGCAGCCAGGAGCTCCAGTTGAACAGCGTGACGCAAGATCTCACGGCCGTCTACCCGGGCACGTTCGACCCGATGACCCTGGGTCATCAGGATCTGATGCGACGGGCCAGCCGGCTGTTCAGCCGCCTGATCGTCGCGGTGGCCGCCGGCCACCACAAGCGCACGATGTTCACGCTCGACGAGCGCCTGGACATCGCCCAGGAGCTGGCGGCCCAGTACCCGAATGTCGAGGTCATCGCCTTCCGCGGCCTGCTGCGCGACTTCGTCGTCGGCCATGGCGCCAAGGTGGTGGTGAGGGGCCTGCGGGCGGTCAGCGACTTCGAGTACGAGTTCCAGATGGCGGGCATGAACCGCCAGCTGATGCCCGAGGTCGAGACCCTGTTCCTGACGCCCAGCGACCATTACCAGTTCATCAGCGGCACCTTCGTGCGCGAGATCGCGGTGCTGGGAGGCGACGTGTCCAAGTTCGTGTCCCCCTCGGTGCTCGAACGCCTGCGCCACCGTGTCAGTCAGGCGACCGGCTGAGCCGGCAAGGAGAACGCCATGGCGCTGATGATCACCGACGAATGCATCAACTGCGATGTCTGCGAACCCGAGTGCCCCAACCAGGCCATCTCGATGGGCGCGGACTTCTACCAGATCGATCCGGGCCGCTGCACCGAGTGCGTCGGCCATTTTCCCGAGCCGCAGTGCGTGCAGGTCTGCCCGGTCGAGTGCATCCCGCTGCACCCGCAGCATGTCGAGACCCGCGAGCAGCTGATGCACAAGTACGAGCAGCTGCAGGCGGGAGTCACCCCCGCCTGAGGGCGGGTGCTGCCGTTCAGGCCGTGCCGCCGGGCGGCGCGACGGGCCGGGGCGGCTTGGGGCGCGGCGGCTTGGCGTGGACCGTGTGCATCGCCAGGGCCATGTCGCCGTCGAGCATGGCCTTGCAGGCCGGCAGCGTGCGGTCGATGGATTCGTCGATCAGCATGCGCTCGCTCAGCGGCGGCTTGCGCAGCACGTAGCCGACCACTTCGGCGCGGTCGCCCGGGTGGCCGATGCCCAGGCGCAGGCGCCAGAAGTCGGCGCTGCCCAGCTGGGCCTGGATGTCCTTGAGCCCGTTGTGGCCCGCGGCGCTGCCGCCCAGCTTGATCTTGGCCTGGCCCGGCAGCACGTCGAGCTCGTCGTGCACCACCAGGATCTCGGCCGGCGTGATCTTGAAGAAGCGCGCGAGCGCGGCCACCGACTTGCCCGACAGGTTCATGTAGGTCTGCGGCTCGAGCAGCCAGACGCTGCCCTGCGGCAGGTTGGCGCGCGCGACCAGCCCGTGGTAGTTGCGGTCGGGCTGCAGGCTGACGCCCCACTGGCGGGCCAGCGCGTCGATCCACCAGAAACCGGCGTTGTGGCGCGTGTCCTCGTATTCGGCGCCTGGGTTGCCCAGGCCGACAAAGAGTCGAATCATGTCTGGCGCTCCTCAGTGGAGAGTGGTCCGAGCAAGAAAAAGCCCCGCCAGGGCGGGGCTTTTCGAGCCGGAAGCGGCACGGAAGATCACTTCTTCTTCTTGCCCTTGGCCGGGACGGCGGCAACCACCGGAGCCACGATCTCTTCGACCTTCGGCGGCAGGGCCGTGGCGATGACCGGGTTCTTGCGGCCGTGCGTGCGGACCTTGATGTGGCTGTCGAGCTTCAGGTCGTCGACGTGGATCGACTGGCCGGTGGCCAGCGAACCCAGGTCCACCGTCAGGAATTCCGGCAGCTTCTCGGCCAGGCACTCGATCTCGAGCTCGGTCGCGATGTGCGACATCGTGCCCTTGTCGGTCTTGACGCAAGGCGAATCGGCTTCGTTGATGAAGTGCAGCGGCACGCGCTTGCGGATGCGGGTGGTGGCGTCCACGCGCTGGAAGTCGATGTGCTGGACCAGCGGCTTGAACGCGTGCATCTGCAGGTCACGCAGCACGACCTTGCTGGAGGCGCCGTCCAGTTCCATCTCGAGGATGGACGAGTGGAAGGATTCCTTCTTCAGCGCGTGGTACAGCGCGTTGTGGTCCAGCTCGATCATGGCCGGCTCACCCGCGCCGTAGACGATGCCGGGAACCTTGCCACCCATGCGCAGGCGGCGGCTCGCTCCGGTCCCCTGCAGCTCGCGCTTGAATGCGACGAATTTCATGTCAATTCTCCAGAAATGGAAGGCCGCCCGCGACCAGGCGACCTGAAGTTCGTCCAGCCCCCGAGGGGCCGGACCGGATGCCGCATCAGAAGTTGTTGTTCTGTTCGGCGAAGAGGGAGGTCACCGACTCGCCATCCGAGATGCGGCGGATGGTCTCGGCAAACAGGAAGGCGACCGACAGCTGACGGATCTTCGCGCAGGCCCGGGCCGGGCCCTGCAGCGGGATCGTGTTGGTGATCACCACCTCGTCGAGCTTGGAGTTGCTGATGCGCTCGACCGCCGGCCCCGACAGGATCGGGTGCGTGCAGTAGGCGAACACGCTGTTGGCGCCCCGGTCCTTCAGCACCTCGGCGGCCTTCACCAGCGTGCCGGCGGTGTCGATCATGTCGTCCATGATCACGCAGTTGCGGCCTTCGATCTCGCCGATGATGTGCATCACCTCGGAGACGTTGGCCTTCGGGCGGCGCTTGTCGATGATGGCCAGGTCGCAGCCGAGCTGCTTGGCCAGCGCGCGCGCGCGCACCACGCCACCGACGTCGGGAGACACCACCACGAGGTTCTCGTGGCGCTTGCCCTTGACGTCGCTGAGCAGCACCGGCGAGGCGTAGATGTTGTCGACCGGGATGTCGAAGAAGCCCTGGATCTGGTCGGCGTGCAGGTCCATCGTCAGCACGCGGTTGACGCCGGCGACTTCCATCATGTTGGCCACGACGCGGGCACTGATGGGCACGCGGGTCGAGCGCGGACGGCGGTCCTGGCGCGCGTAGCCGAAGTAGGGCACGACGGCGGTGATGCGGCGTGCGGAGGCACGCTTGAGCGCATCGACCATCAGCAGCAGCTCCATCAGGTGCTCGTTGGTCGGGGCGCAGGTCGGCTGCACCACGAACACATCACGCGCACGGACGTTTTGCTGGATTTCGACCGTCACTTCACCGTCGGAGAAGTGACCCACGGAAGCCTTGCCGAGCTCGATGCCGAGATCCTTGGCGATCTCCTGGGCGAGGGCGGGGTTGGCGTTGCCTGTGAACAGAACGGTGTTGGAGAGCATGAGGGGTGCCCGTGGCGTTTTGACGCTTCACCAAGAAAAGGGCGCCGCGTGGATGAACCAGCGCGGCGCCTTGACGATGATTTGGCAGGGGAGGAAGGACTCGAACCCTCGCATGTCGGAATCAAAATCCGATGCCTTGACCAACTTGGCGACTCCCCTACACTGGACGCCGCTTGCGCAGCACCCGAAACCTTGTGTCAGTCTGAAGCCCACTCGCACAGCGGATGATGCTTCATTCCTTCACAGTACCTGCCCACCCACGCTGCCGGCAGTGTCGCCACGACATGCTCGGCTGCCGACGGATGGTCGGTGTGTGCAAAAACGGCGCTGCCGGAACCGCTCATGCGGCTGTTGCCCATGTGCTGCTCCAGCAGAACCAGCGTTTCGGTGACCTTGCTGGAGTAGGCTTGAGCACAAGCCTGCAGGTCGTTTTGTCCGAATCGCTTTGTTTCTGCAGCGAAGACCGCTACTGTAGTCGCTGGAGTGTCCCTCGTCAACAGTTCTGACGTAAAAATTTTCACCGTCGGGATCTCGACGTCGGGCTTGACCACCAGATAGCCGCTGGCCGGCAGGTCGATGGGGGTCAGTCGCTCGCCGATGCCCTCGACCCAGGCGTTGTGGCCGCCGACGAAAAACGGCACGTCCGCACCGAGGCGCAACGCCAGGTCGAGCAGGCGCTGGCGTGGCCAGCGCAGCCCCCAGAGGCGGTTCAGCGCCAGCAGCGTGGTCGCGGCGTCCGAGCTGCCGCCGCCCAGTCCGGCGCCCCACGGCACCTGCTTGTCGATGCTGATGTGCACCCCCCAGCAGGTGCCGCTGGCCTGCTGCAGCAGGCGGGCCGCCTTCACGCTCAGGTCGTCATCGGGCAGGGCCAGGCCCAGGTCGGTGCGCGAGATGCCCCCCGGGCTGCCGCCGGGGCCGGGCGGGCGGCGCTCCAGGTGCAGCGTGTCGCACCAGTCGATCAGCGCGAAGGCCGACTGCAGCAGGTGGTAGCCGTCGGCGCGGCGGCCGGTGACATGCAGGAACAGGTTCAGCTTGGCCGGGGCCGGGAGGTCATGGAGCGCGGCGATGGACATGGGAAGGGGCAGGGCGGGAAAAGGGACGGCGACCCGCGGATCAGCGGGTGTCCAGCCGGGTGCGCACGGTCACCCGGGGCGGCGGATTCTGGCGCACGGCGGCGATGCTGCCTTCGCTCGCCCGGGTGGTGTCGACCTCCCAGCCCAGCTGCGAGAAGCCCTGGCGCGGGCTCGGCAGCGGGGTGGCGGCGGCCTGGGGCCACGGGCGGCCCCGCATCCAGTCGAACAGGGCCTCGATCGGGATCGTCTCGCCCATCAGGTCGTCGGCGAGCGCTTCCAGGCTGTCGTAGCGGCGTTCGCCGTCGCTGCTGCTGAGCGTGGCGACGTTGCCGTGCCAGCGGGCCTCGCCGACCCTCAGGCCGATCGGGCTGGTCAGCGCGAGCCGGCCCTGGCGGGCGTCGCCGCTCAGCTCGAAGCCGGCCGAGAAGGAACGATCCGCCTGACCCTCCACCACCACGCCCAGCCGTCCGGTCAGCAGGTCGTCGGTGCCGGTCGCCGGCGGCGTGCTGGCGCATGCGGCGAGCGTCAGGGCGCAGGCCAGGGCGGACCAGCGGCCGCGCTGCAGCCTCAAAGCCGCACCTTCAGCCGGGCCAGCGTCTCGGTCAGCACCTCGTTGTCGGCGTCCTGCCGGCGCGCCTCGATCCACAGCGCGCGGGCCTCGTCGCGGCGCCCCATCGCCCAGAGCACCTCGCCGAGGTGGGTGGCGATCTCCGCGTCCGGGCGCCTGGCGTGGGCCTCGCGCAGCAGGTGCTCGGCGCCGATCAGGTTGCCCAGCCGGAACTCGACCCAGCCGGCGCTGTCGGTGATGAAGGCGTCGTCGGGTGCCAGCGTGCGGGCCCGGGTGACGAGCAGCCGGGCCTCGTCCAGCCGCAGCTTGCGATCAGCCAGGCTGTAGCCCAGCGCGTTGTAGGCATGCGGCTGGTCGGGCTTGAGCAGGATGACCGCCCGCAGCAGGGCCTCGAACTCGTCCATGCGCTTGAGCTTCTCGGCCAGCAGCGCCTGCTCGTACATCAGGTCGGCGTCCTTCGGGAAACGTTCGTTGGCCTGCTGCAGGGCCTCGTGGGCCCGTTTCCACTGCTGCGCATCCCGCAGCAGCTGGATCCGGGCGCCCAGCTTGCCGCGCAGCTCCTCGTCGCTGCCCTCGGGCAGGGTGTCGATCTGCGCCAGCGCCTCGTCGAGCTTGCCCTGCTTGGCCAGCAGCCCGGCGCGGCGCACCGCCACCGACGGCGCGTCCTGCACCTCGGCCAGCCGGTCGAGCCAGCGCTGGGCTCCGGCGTAGTCCTTCTGCATCTCGGCGGCCTGGGCCAGCATCAGCAGGGCCTGGCTGCGGTCCTGCTGAGCCACCAGCTGGTGGGCGTCGGTGCCGGTGTCCTCGGCCTGCGTGCCGGGGTCGTCGTCCTTCGGTCGCTGCTCGTCGAGGGCAAGGAAACGCTGCAGCGAGGCGGAGGCGGCGTCCGTCTGCTGCAGTTCCATCTCGAGCGCGCCCTGCATCACCCAGGCGCGCAGCAGCGTGGCTTCGTCGCGGGTGACCGTGCGCACCACGGCGAGGGCCTCCGGATAACGCTTGCCGGCGGTCAGCACCCGTGCCCAGGCCATGCGCAGCGCGGTGTTCGACTGCGGCTGCGCCACGTAGGCCTGCACCAGCGCCTCGGCCTGGGGCTCCTTGTCGATCAGCTCCAGCGCCACGGCGGCGGCCGGCATGAAGGCCGGATCGGACTGCAGCGCGGCCCGCACCAGCTCCAGGCTGCGGCCGGTGTCCCCGGCGATCAGCCAGGCCCGGGCGCTGCCGGTCTCGGCGCCAGCCCGGGTGGCCCCCTGGGCGCGCCAGGGGCGCAGCACCTCGTCGAGCGTGCGGGCGCCGGCCTTGGCCGGCTCCCCCGGGCGCAGCAGGCGGGGCAGGCTGGCGATCAGCAGCGGCCGGTCCGCGGCCGGGGTCAGCTCGATCAGCGTCTGCATCGGCTCCTGGGCCTCGCGGTTCTTGCCCAGGGCCATGAGCAGCTGGGCCTGCAGCTCGACGGCCATGCGGGAGCGGGGCAGGGCCAGCCGCCAGGCCTTCAGGGCCGCCTGGGCTTCGGTGGGGGCCCGCCCGCCGATGGCGATGTCCACGGCCCGCTTGAACAGGCCTTCGTCGCGGGTGCGGCGCGCGGCGTCGAGCATGACCTGGTAGGCCGTGCCGGTCTCGCCGCGGCGCAGCTCGCTTTCGCTGACCAGCAGCTGGTAGAACAGCTCGGCGTCCATCGTCGAATTGACGACCCTGGGCGGCGGGGTACCGCTGCCTTCCGGCATGGCGGCCCGGGTGGGCGCCGCGGCGCACAGCGTCATCGCGGCCAGGGGGACCAGCAGCAGCCGGCTCACGGCGGGAACGCGAAAGGAAAGGGGCATGCGACTGGACTCCGGCTTTCGACTCATTCTAGGGGAGGGCCTGCGCCCCGGCCGGAGCGGGTCCTTCCCGATAATGCGGCATGCCTGAATTGCCGGAAGTCGAAGTCACCCGCCTGAGCCTGACCGACCGGGTCGACGGTGCGCTCATCCTGTCGGCGTCGCTCGGCAAGCCGCTGCGCTGGCCGCTGGGCCGCGATCCGCAGGCCCTGGCCGGCCACGCCATCGGCGCGCTGCAGCGGCGCGGCAAGTACCTGTGGATGCCGCTGGTGTCACCCGACGAGGGCGAGAGCGGCCTGCTGCTGCACCTGGGCATGTCCGGTTCGCTGAACTGGAGCACCGCACCGCCGCCCCGCGGCGTGCACGACCACTTCGAGCTGCGGACCGACCGGGGCGTGCTGCGCCTGACCGATCCGCGCCGCTTCGGCGCGGTGGTCTGGTCGGCCGGCCTGGCCGCCGACCCGGCCCGGCAGCTGCTGTCGCGCCTCGGGGTGGAGCCGCTCGAGCGGGGTTTCACGGCGTCGGTGCTGCACGCTGGGCTGGCGGGCCGGCGGGTGGCGATCAAGCAGGCGCTGCTGGCTGGCGACGTGGTGGTCGGCGTGGGCAACATCTACTGCTCCGAGGCGCTGTTCCTGTCAGGCATCGATCCGCGCACCGCCGCGGGGCGCCTGAGCCGGGCCCGCTGCGAGCGCCTGGTCGAGGCGATCCGGGCGGTGCTGTCGCAGGCGGTCAGCCTGGGCGGCTCGACGCTGCGTGATTTCCGCGATGCCCATGGCATGGGTGGGGCATTCCAGCACCAGGCGCAGGTCTATGACCGCGCCGGCCAGGCCTGCCGGCGCTGCGGCACGCCGATCTGCCGCATCGTCCAGGGGCAGCGGGCCACCTACCACTGTCCGGCCTGCCAGCGCCGCTGAGTTGTCCGTCGATCACCGCGCATCTCGCGGCCTGGGCGGCTGCCGTCCGTGACAGGCTCGGCATGTTGCGCATGCATGGCCCCGGCCACCCTGCGCTAGGATGAACACTCCACGAACCGTGTCGCAACGGTGAGACGATGACCCAGCTTCCGATCGATTCCGCACCGAACGACGTCACTACCCACGAGCCCTTCGTGCGCAGCCTGGATGCCATGGGCACCTGGCGCGGCCGGCTCGAGGAGAGCGTGCGCGAACTGGTGCGCTTCCTGCGCGAGCAGGGACTGCTGGACGAGGCCGCCGGCGACCTGCTCGATTCGCTGCGCCAGCGCCTGGCCGGCGAGAAGCTGGTCGTGGCCTTCGTCGCCGAGTTCTCGCGCGGCAAGTCCGAGCTGATCAACGCCATTTTCTTCGCCGATGCGGGCCGCCGCATCATGCCGGCCACGCCGGGGCGCACCACGATGTGCCCGGTCGAGCTGGGCTGGGATGCGGACGAGCCGCCGGGGCTGTCGCTGCTGCCCATCGAGACGCGGCTGGACGGGGCCTCGCTGGCCGAGCTGCGCGGGCAGCCGCGCGCCTGGGTGCGCGAGTCGCTCGACGTCAAGGATCCCGAATCGTTCGCCGGCGCCCTGACGGCCGTGATGCGCACCCGCCACGTCCCGGTCGACGAGGCCCGGGCGCTCGGCTTCTGGAACGACGAGCAGCCGGCCGACAACCCGCCGATCGACATCGAGGGCCGGGTCGAGGTGCCGATGTGGCGCCACGCCATCATCAACGTGCCGCACCCGCTGCTCAAGCGCGGGCTGGTGGTCATCGACACGCCGGGCCTGAACGCCATCGGGGCCGAGCCCGAGCTGACCGTGGGCCTGCTGCCCAGCGCCCACGTGGTGGTCTTCGTGCTGGGCGCGGACACCGGCGTGACCCGCTCGGACCTCGAGATCTGGCGCGACCACCTGGCCTCGCAGGCGCTGACCCGCTACGTGGTGCTCAACAAGATCGATGCGCTCTACGACCCGCTGTCGAGCGTGGAGCACAGCGAGTCCCAGATCACCCGTCAGTGCGTCCAGGTGGCGCGCACGCTGGACGTGCCGCTGGCGCGGGTGTTCCCGCTGTCGGCCCGGCAGGCGCTGGAGGCCCGCGTCGAGGGCAACAGCGCGCTGCTGGTCGACAGCCGCCTGCTGGCGCTGGAGCAGGCGCTGGCGCAGCAGCTGCTGCCGCAGCGCCGGGCGGTGTTCGAGCAGCTGACGCTGGAGGCGCTCGGCGTGGTCCAGCAGCAGACCCAGCGCAGCCTCAACGACCTGCGCCGCGGCCTGACCGAACAGCTGATGGAGCTGCGCGGCCTGCGTGGCAAGAACGCCAGCAAGGTGCAGATGCTGCTGTCGCGCGTGGCCGCCGAGACCACCGAGTTCGAGCAGTGCACCGCCCAGCTGCAGGCGCTGCGCTCGGTGCACACGCGCATGCTCAAGGAGCTGCTGCAGGGCCTGTCCGGCGACGTGCTGCGTGACCAGGTCGACCTGATGATCCGCTCGATCCGCGAGTCGCTGCTCAAGCTGGGGGCCAAGCGCTCCTTCACCCAGCTGTTCGCCCAGCTGCGCGTCTCGCTCGACGAGGCGCAGCGCCGCGGGCAGGACATCCGCGACATGCTGGCGGCCTCGTTCACCCGGCTCAACACCGAGTTCGGCTTCAGCCTGTCACCCTCGAGCACGCCGGAGCTGTCGCGCTTCCGTGACGACATGGCGCTGATCGAGCGCAACTACATCCAGTACCTCGGCCTCAGCCAGGCGATGCGCCTGGCGCAGCCCCGTTTCCTCGACCAGTTCCGGCGCATGCTGATGTCGCGCCTGCGGGTGGTGTTCGAGAGCGCGGCCGGCGAGATGGAGCTCTGGAACCGCACCGCGTCGGCTCAGGTCGATGCCCAGCTGCGCGAGCGCCGCAAGGCGTTCAAGCGCCGCCGCGAGTCGCTCGAGCGCATCCGGCAGGCCTCGGGCGAGCTGGAGGTCCGGGTCAACGAGCTCGAGCAGCAGGAGCTGCGGCTGACCGCGCTCGACGGCCACCTGGCGCAGCTGTTCGAGGCCTCGCGTCGCGCAGCCACCCAGCGCGAGTTCGGCGACACCCAGCCGCTGCCGATGGCCGTCGCCGGCGCGTCGCCGGTGACCCTGACCGACCGCATCGAGCTGGCGCCCGGGCCCGGGCTGCCTTTCCTCTCCACCTCGTCACCTGCCACCCTGTCGCCGCCGGCGGCCGAGCGGGCCTGATCGATCTCGACGTCTTCCCCTTTGCCTTGACCGCTCCTTCCTTGCCCGACGTGGCGACGCCGCTGGTGCGCTGGCAGCGCATCAGCGGCCGCCACGCGCTGCCCTGGCAGCAGACCCGTGATCCCTACCGCGTCTGGCTGTCGGAGATCATGCTGCAGCAGACCCAGGTCACCACGGTGCTGGCCTACTACGCCCGTTTCCTCGAGCGTTTCCCCGGTGTCGCCGACCTGGCGGCCGCGCCGCTCGACGAGGTCCTGGCCCTGTGGGCCGGCCTCGGTTATTACAGCCGTGCCCGCAACCTGCACCGCTGCGCCCAGGCGGTGGTGGCGCAGCACGGCGGGGCCTTTCCGGACCGTGCGGCGGTGCTGGCCGAGCTGCCCGGCATCGGCCGCTCGACGGCGGCGGCCATCGCCGCCTTCTGCTTCGGCGAGCGGGTCGCCATCCTCGACGGCAACGTCAAGCGGGTGCTGGGGCGGGTGCTGGCCTTCGAGGGCGATCTGGCCCAGGCGGCGCAGGAGCGTGCGCTCTGGGCGCAGGCGCAGGCGCTGCTGCCGCTCGCGGCCTCGGACATGCCGGCCTACACCCAGGGCCTGATGGACCTAGGCGCCAGCCTGTGCGGACCCCGCTCGACGCAGTGCGACGCCTGCCCGCTGGCCGATCGCTGCCGGGCCCGCCAGCTCGCACGCGTGGCCGAGTTCCCGGTCAAGACCCGCAAGCTGGTGCGCAAGGCCATGGCCAGCTGGACGCTCTGGATCTCTTCGGGCGATGCGGTGTGGCTGCAGCAGCGGCCCGAGCGCGGCGTCTGGGCCGGCCTGTGGACGATGCCGCTGTTCGACGACGAGGCCACGCTGCAGTCCGCGGTGCGGGGGCTGGTCGAGGCGCAGCCAGCGGCGGTGGCGGGCGCGTCGCCATGGGTCTGCCGCGAGACGCCGCCCGGGCTGGCCCCGGCCGATCTGCTCGAGACCGAACCGGAGCCCGACAGCCTCGGCCTGTGGACGCTGCCGGCCTTCGTGCATGTGCTGACCCACCGCGACTGGACGCTGCACCCGCGTCGGCTGGTGCTGCGCGGCGACGCCGGCCCGCCGCCGCTGTCGGCGGCGCTGGGCCCCGGGCGCTGGGTGTCGCGCGACGGCCTGGCGGCCGTCGGCCTGCCCACGCCTATGCGTCGCCTGCTGACGCCGCGATGATCTGCTGACGGCGCAGGAAACCGTGCACCAGCGCCAGCCGGGCGCCGGGATCCCGCAACGCCATCAGCCGTTGCTTGGTGGCCGCCGGCAGCGGCAGCAGCTCGCTCCAGCGGTTGGCGACCCAGCCGGCGTCGTCGTAGTGCCAGGGGCTCAGGAAGGGCTCGGACCCCTGCGCGGCCAGCGTGTCGACCGTCGTGCGCAGGGCCTCGACCGTGCTGCGCACCTCGTCGGCCGGCCGCACCGGCGGATCGTCGTCCAGCCAGCTCACCCCGGCGCGCCACAGGCCGTCACGTTCCTGGCGCGGGCTCGACGACAGCTCGAAGCGCTGGCTGCCGCGGCAGCGCACGTGCAGCAGGCCGGCCTGCTCGCTGTCGCAGGAGATCAGCCGGGCCAGGCAGCCCACGGGCTCGCACGACATGGGCTCGTCGCTGCGGCGCACCTCGGAGCCCTGGATCAGCGTGACCACGCCGAAGCCTTCGCCGTGGCGCAGGCAGTGCGCCATCAGATCGAGGTAACGCGCCTCGAAGATCTGCAGCCCCAGCTGACCCTGCGGGAACAGCACGGTGTGCAGCGGAAACAGCGCCAGCTCGGAGGGCAGGGCCGGTGCGCTCATGGCGGCGGGCGGCAGCCTCAGCGGCTGCCGGCCTCCTTGGCCTCGATCTCGCGGTGCCGGATCAGCGTGGGCACGCGCGAGCGGTAGATCTCGCCCAGGCGCTCGGCCAGGTAGACCGAGCGGTGCTGCCCGCCGGTGCAGCCCACGGCCACGGTCAGGTAGCTGCGCTGGTCCATCGCGTAGCTGGGCAGCCAGCGGTCCAGGAAGGACTGGATCTGCGCCAGCATGTCGCCGACCTCGGGCTGGGCGCGCAGGAAATCCTGCACCCCGGCGTCGCGCCCGGTCAGGGCCCGCAGCTCGCGCACGTAGTGCGGATTGGGCAGCACCCGCAGGTCGAAGACCAGGTCGGCATCACGGGGCACGCCGTGCTTGAAGGCGAAGGACTCGAACACCACCGTCAGCGCCGCATCGCTGGCCCCGACGAGCTGCAGGATCCAGCTGCGCAGCTGGGCGGGCCGCAGGTCGGTGGTGTCGATGACGGTGGAGACCTCGCGCAGCCGGCCGAGCGTCTCGCGCTCGAGCTCGATCGCCTCGATCAGCCCGGAGCGCGACGGGGGCTGCCCCGGCTCCTCGTCGCGCGAGGACAGCGGATGGCGCCGGCGGGTCTCGGAGTAGCGCCGCACCAGCGCCTCGGTGCTCGACTCCAGGAACAGCTTGAGCATCGGGATGCCCAGACGCTGCAGCTCGTCGCTCAGCGGCAGCAGCTTGGGCAGCGACGCCGCGCTGCGCACGTCCATGGCCACCGCCACCTTGCGGGCGGCCTGCGAGCGTTCCAGCCGGATGAAGTCGAGCAGCAGCTCGGGCGGCAGGTTGTCGACGCAGAAGTAGCCGGCGTCCTCCAGCGCATTGAGCGTGACCGACTTGCCCGAGCCCGAGATGCCCGAGATCAGCACCACCGGTGAAGGAATCTCATCCGTGGCGGGTGAGGGCGGCAGGGGTGTGTTCATGGCGGATCACCGGCGGGCGCGGGACTTCTGATGCGTCGAGGCCGAAGTATCGGGGTGGATGCCGATCCTTGCATGGCTTTGTGCATGGGCCAGCATCTCGCGTGCGTGGGCGATGCCCGCGCTCGAGGCCTGCTGGCCGCCCAGCATGCGGGCGATCTCGCCGACCCGGGCCTCGTCGTCCACCGGACGCACGTCGCTGCGGGTCAGGCCCGCCTCGCTCTGCTTGCTGACCACGAAGTGCTGGTCCGCGCAGGCGGCGACCTGCGGCAGGTGCGTGACCGCCAGCACCTGGCGCTCGCCGCCCAGGCGGCGCATCAGCTGCCCCACCGTGTCGGCCACCGTGCCGCCGATGCCGGAGTCGACCTCGTCGAAGATCAGCGTGGCCGTGCCCCGGCCCTGGCGGCCCTGCCGCTGGCTGGTGGTCACCGCGATGGCCAGGGCCAGGCGCGACAGCTCGCCGCCCGAGGCCACCTTGCCGATCGGTCGGGGCGTGCTGCCGGCATGGCCGGCCACCAGGAACTCGGCCGACTCCAGCCCGTGGGCCTGCGGCTGGGGCAGGGGCTCGAGCGTGATGTCGAAGCGTCCGCCCGCCATGCCCAGCGTCTGCATGGCCGCGCTCACGTCGGCCGCCAGGCGCGGGGCGGCCTCGTGCCGATGGTGCGACACGGCGCTGGCGGCGGTCTCGAAGTCCAGGCGCGCCCGCTCGGCGCGGCGCTCGAGCCCGTCCAGGTCGGCGGCGGCGTCCAGCGCCTGCAGCTCCCGGCGCCAGCCCTGCCAGAGCGCCGGCAGTTCCTCGGGCGGACGGCGCAGTCGCCGGGCCAGTCCCATCCAGGCCGACAGCCGGGCGTCGAGCTCGCCCAGCCGCTCGGGCTCCAGGTCGGTGCGGCGCAGCGCCGCGCGCAGGCTGTGCGCGGCGTCGGCCAGCTGCGCCTGGGCGCCCTGCAGCACCTCGACCACCTCGCCCAGCTGCGGGTCGTAGTGCGACACGCCGGCCAGCGCGCCCAGCGCCCGGTCGGTCAGCGCGCTGGCGCTGATCTCGCCTTCACTGGTCGCGTCCAGCGCCAGCTGGGCGGCATCGAGGATGGCCTGGGCGTGGGCGAGCCGCTGGTGCTCGCCGTTGAGCTCGTCCCATTCGTGCTCCCCGGGGGCCAGCCGGGCGATCTCGCCGATCTGCCAGCCCAGCCGCTCGCGCTCGCGCTCGAGGTCGGCGCCGTGCGCGCGGGCCTCGTCGAGCGCCTGCCGGGCGGCCCGCCAGCGGCTCCAGGCCTGGGCCATCGCGTTCGTGTCGATGCCGGCGAAGTCGTCGAGCAGCTCGCGCACCGAGGCCGCCCGCGTCAGGCTCTGCCAGGCGTGCTGGCCGTGGATGTCGACCAGCAGCTCGCCCAGCTCCTTCATCTGCGCCAGCGTGGCGGGGCTGCCGTTGATCCAGCCGCGGCTCTTGCCCTGGCCGTCGACGGTGCGGCGCATCAGCAGCGGCGACTCGGGCGCGCAGCCCGCGGCCTCGAGCCAGGCGGTCACCGCGGGCGTGACCGGTTCGAACTCGGCGCAGAGGTCGGCGCGGCTGCAGCCTTCACGCACCACGCCGGCGTCTCCCCGACCGCCCAGCGTCAGCTGCAGCGCGTCGATCAGGATGGACTTGCCCGCGCCGGTCTCGCCGGTCAGCACGGCAAAGCCCGCGTCGAAATCGACCTCCAGGCTCGTGACGATGACGAAGTCGCGCAGGACGAGGCGCTTGAGCATCAGGCGGCTCCGATCGGGGCCGGGGCGCCTTCGTTCCAGTGCAGCTTGCGCCGCAGGGTGGCGTAGTAGTTCCAGCCGCGCGGGTGCAGGAAACGCACCCGCTGGTCGGAGCGGCGCACGCAGATGCGGTCGCCGTGCATCAGGTGGGTCAGTGCATGCATGTCGAAGTTGGCCGAGGTGTCGCGGTCGCTGACGATCTCGATGCAGACCTCGCCCGAGTCGGGCAGCACGATGGGCCGGTTCGACAGCATGTGCGGCGCGATCGGCACCAGCAGCCAGCCCGCCACGCCCGGATGCAGGATCGGCCCGCCCGCCGACAGCGAGTAGGCGGTCGAGCCGGTCGGCGAGGACAGGATCAGGCCGTCGGCGCGGAAGTTGGCCACGAACTGCTGGTCGACCTCGACCCGCAGCTCGACCATCGTCGCCGCGCCGCTGCGCAGCACGACGTCGTTCATCGCCAGCGCCTCGTAGATGCACTGGCCGTCGCGCAGCACCCGGCCCTCGAGCATCGCGCGGTATTCCTCTTCGTAGTCGCCCGCCAGCATGGCCTCGAGCGTCTGCTCCACGCCGTGGACCGGCACGTCGGTGATGAAGCCCAGCCGACCCTGGTTGACCCCGACCATCGGCACGCCGTGGCGCGCCATCTCGCGGGCGATGCCCAGCATCGTGCCGTCTCCCCCGACCACGATGGCGATGTCGCACCGGCGCCCCAGGGCGTCGATGTCGAGGGCAGGGTACTGGTCCATGCCGGTGTTGCGGGCAGTGGCCTCTTCCAGCGAGACCGTCAGGCCCTGGCGGACCAGCTGCTGGGCGATGGTCTCCAGCAGCGGGCGCATGCCCTGTGCCTGATACTTGCCTACAAGGGCGGCATGGCGAAAGCGGCTCGTCATGAGGAAATTACACCACAGCCCCCCGCCTGCCATGATGGCGGTCTTCCCCGCCTGTGGCCGCGGGTGGTGATTCACGAACCTACAATCGGATACATGCTGGACGACCGAGCCAAGATGCTGCTCAAGACCCTGGTCGAGCGATACATCGCCGACGGGCAGCCCGTGGGGTCGCGGACCTTGTCCCGGACCTCGGGGCTGGAGCTTTCCCCCGCGACCATCCGCAACGTGATGTCCGACCTGGAGGAGCTGGGCCTGATCGTCAGCCCGCACACCTCCGCCGGCCGGGTGCCCACCGCGCGCGGCTATCGCATGTTCGTCGACGCGATGCTCACCACGCGGGTGCAGGGCGCCGGCCGCGACGCCGTCGACACGCTGCCCGCGCCGCTGATCGAGCCCGACCAGCCCAAGCGGGTCATCGCCAACGCGGCCCAGGTGCTGTCGAGCCTGTCGCACTTCGTCGGCGTCATCACCACGCCGCGCAAGCCCAGCGTCTTCCGCCACATGGAGTTCCTGCGCCTGGGCGAGCGCCGCATCCTGCTCATCCTGGTCTCGCCCGACGGCGACGTGCAGAACCGCGTGCTCTTCACCGCCAAGGACTACGGCCAGGGCGAGCTGCAGGAGGCCAGCAACTACCTCAACAGCCACTGCGCGGGCCTGAGCATCGAGGCCATGCGCGAGCGCATCAAGTCCGAGGTCGACACGCTGCGCGTCGAGATCTCCACGCTGATGCAGTCGGCCGTGCAGGCCGGCTCCGAGGCGGTCGACGAGGAGTCGCAGCGTGTCGTCGTCGTCGGCGAGCGCAACCTGCTCGAGGTCAGCGACTTCGGCACCGACCTGGGCTCGCTGCGCAAGATGTTCGACGTCTTCGAGCAGAAGACCCAGCTGATGCGCCTGCTCGACGGCTCCAGCCGCGCCGAGGGCGTCAGCATCTACATCGGCGGCGAGACCGGCGTCGTGCCCTTCGAGGAGCTGTCGGTCGTCTCCGCCCCCTACGAGGTGCATGGCCAGATCGTCGGCACCCTCGGCGTCATCGGCCCCACCCGCATGGCCTACGATCGCATGATCCAGATCGTCGACGTCACCGCCCGCCTGGTCGGCAACGCGCTGAGTCAGAAGTGAGGCGAGCGCGCCCCTGGGGGGGGCGCCGACAGCCTCTACAATCGCCCGCTGCACGAGGGGGCCGTTAGCTCAGTTGGTCAGAGCAGAGGACTCATAATCCTTTGGTCGTTGGTTCAAGTCCAACACGGCCTACCAAAAACATCATGAAAATCAACAAGTTGCGGAGAATTCTGGCGCTGTGACTTGTTGGTCTTGTTTCTTGGTGTTCTCCGTTGCCAGTCTGTTGCCAGTTTTCGGCGGGGTGTCCCCTCCGTGGGGCAAGGGCTTGAGGGTGGCGAAGAGGTTGCGCGGTGGTGGCCCTGCAACATGTCCCGCCTTCTCCCGCTGCAATCAAGTGCAAAGGTGCGGCCCGCACTGGCAACCGACTGGCAACGGGCCTTCAACCCCCAGCAGCGCCAGCAGCAAGGGCCAGCAGCGTTTGAACGTGCGGCTTCGCCAGTTCCCCCAGGATGTTGCCCGCTGCGCCTTCGGCTACTGTCTTGATGGTGCGGGCCGTGGCCTTGATGATTTCCCACTTCGGTTTCGGCGAAGCGGCTTGTGCCTTCAGTGTCGCCAGTTCGGCCCGCAGTTCGTCGGCTGCGTCCCCCTGCACGGCGCCACGGTCAAGGGCTGTGCCCAGGGCTTCAACCAAGCCCCGCAGGGCCTCAAGGTCGGTGCCCGTGGTGTTCGCTTGGGTCTGGGTTGATCCGTTGGAACTGATCTGAATCTGTGAACCCGACACGTTGCCGAAGTGGTAGTGCTGTTCTTGCACGGTCTGCTTCTCCTTCTGGGTGAACGTAAGCCCCTCCCCGAGCACGCCCCGCCTCTCAAGGTCTAGCGCCCATTCGAGGATGCGATTGCGCACCTTCTCAACGATCCCTTTCACCTGCACAGCGGAAAAGCACAGTTGCGGACGCATGGGAAGCTGCATCCCTTGCATGATGCGCTGCTCAATCGCTGGCGGGAAGTAGCGGCCTAGTTCGCCGTCGCTTCGGGCCAGTTCTTCAAGCTCCGGGATGGACTGCATTTCCGGGTGTCGGGAAAGCAAGTCGAACGCTTCGGCATTGCGCACGCGAAACGGGATCAATCCGCGAACCGGGTTCATCACCATGATCTGGCCCCGGATGATTCGATAGTCCGGGATTTCGCGGTCTTTGTAGCCGTTCAGTTCGGACGTTATCCACTCCACAAGCTCCGGCGCATCAAGGCGGCGGGCAGCCACAAGGGCGCGGCGCAATAGTTCGCCAGTGGACACGGCGGGATCGCTCGCCATGTTGACCAGTTCGGGCACGAGTGCAGGCATGTTCTCCCCTTGGGTTGCCTGCGTGGGTGCTTGTCGCTGGTGGTCGGTGTGGCGTGTCTTTGGTGGCACCCGTTGCAGGTGCCTACATTATCCGCAGGGTGCGCGGTGGGTAGCCGTGCAATCAGTTGCAGCGGGCCAGGGCTCAGGCGGTCGCCACACGGCGGGCCAGCGGAAACGCGATGTCCCGCAACACCTCGCCCATGAGGGGGCCAAAGATTGCGGCCCCGAGTTCGATAGCGTCCTTTCCCGTGGGCAGTGTTGGTGCCAATGCGTGCTCTTCGCTGGGAGGCGTCCAACGCAAGCCTGCTCCCCAGGCTCTGACCCGAAGCGCAAAAGCTGTTGGTTGAGGTTGGCAGCCTCTTCGAAGTTGAGGCCGCCAACCGCTTGCAGGGGAGCTTACGGTTGGCTCAAGTCCAACACGGCCTACCACTCGCTGCCGCTCAGCCCGGCACCCGGGCTCGCCGTCCCTGCAGCCACGCCCCGGCGAGGATGCCGCCCAGCGCCCACAGCAGTTCGAGGTTGCCGGTGCCCAGCCCCGCGATGGCCGGGCCCGGGCACACGCCGCACAGCCCCCAGCCGATGCCGAAGAGGGCCGCGCCCACCACGGTGTCACGCTCCATGACCGACGCATGGCGGCCGAAGCCGCCGCCCAGCAGCGGTCGCTGCATCACCGCCGGGGCCAGGCGATAAGCCAGCAGCGTCACCACCACCGCACCGCCCATCACCAGCGCCAGCCCGAGGTCCTCGAAGTGCAGGAAGCTCAGCACCACCGCCGGCTGCACCATGGTCGAGAGCGCCAGCCCGAAGCCGAACAGGGCCCCGGACACCAGCACCGCCAGCACCTGTGCCGCCTTCATGCCGCGGCGCCCAGCAGGTGGCGCACCAGGTTGGCGGTGACGAAGGCCGTGGCCATGAAGGTCAGCACCGCCACCAGCGAGGGCCACTGCAGCGAGCCCAGGCCGCAGATGCCGTGCCCCGAGGTGCAACCGTTGCCCCGTCGTGCGCCGTAACCCGCCAGCAGGCCGCCCAGCACCAGCTGCCACGCCGGCAGGCCCGTCGACGGCGCCGCCGCCGTGCCCATGAGCTTCCACCACAGCGCCGCGCCCAGGATCAGCCCGGCGGCGTACACCAGCCGCCAGCCGCGGCTCTCGACCAGCCGGGCCTGCTGGAAGAACGGCCGCTTCGACAC
The DNA here is from genome assembly GCF_003201595.1 of Sphaerotilus hippei. GTDB lineage: Bacteria > Pseudomonadota > Gammaproteobacteria > Burkholderiales > Burkholderiaceae_C > Sphaerotilus > Sphaerotilus hippei. The sequence continues at coordinate 49,514 of NZ_QJJS01000015.1, forward strand.
GTAGGACCAGGTCGACGAGAACACCGTGCTCATGCCGCCGATGCGCCCGGTGGTGACGAACAGCAGCGCCACGCCGGCGCCGATCAGCAGGCCGCCGGCCAGGTAGTGGGCCCAGCCCAGGGGAAAGAACGTGCTCATGGGGCGAAGTCTAGCCAGTCCCGTCGATACCCCGGGGGCCATCTGGTGGATCACGATCGTGGTCTTCGCCGGTTGGCACCAAATGAATGCGGAACGACCCTGATCCGTGCGTTCGACCGGCTGGCGCACCAACCCAAGGCGCCGAAGGGGCCTCGGCGGCAGAAAAAGGACGCCAGACCGGCTTCGTGGCCCGGCATGGCGCTTGCTGAAGTTCTTTCGCTGCGGCGGAAGTGAACGTCACCATGCCAGCCAGCCATTCGACGATCGGCTTCCGCTAACGAGAGCGGGAACCTCCGGCACCCCCGCCGGCACTGGCACCGATGCCACGCGCCGTTCGTCGAATTCCCCCGTCACGCCTGACCCAGGCGCCCGTCATCCGGACTGTGTTCGTCACGCCTGTCGTGCCTGACGCGCCCGCTCCGCTTTTTCCGGAAGTCACCCATGAACATCGTCGTTGTCGGTCACGGCATGGTCGGCCACAAATTCCTCGAGAGCCTCGAAGCGTCGGGCCTGTCCCACGCCAGGGTGACCGTGCTGTGCGAGGAGCCGCGGGCCGCCTACGACCGGGTGCACCTGTCGGCATTCTTCTCCGGCAAGTCGGCCGCCGACCTGTCGCTGGTGGAGCCCGGCTTCTTCGAGCGCACCGGCCACGAGCTGCGCCTGGCCGCCCGTGCCGCCCGCATCGACCGCGCGGCGCGCACTGTCACCACCGTCGATGGCGAGGTGCTGCCCTACGACAAGCTGGTGCTGGCCACCGGCTCCTATCCCTTCGTGCCGCCGCTGCCGGGCAAGGACCGTGCGGACTGCTTCGTCTACCGCACCATCGAGGATCTGGAGGCGATGCAGGAATGCGGGGCGCGCTCGAAGACCGGCGTGGTGGTGGGCGGAGGCCTGCTGGGCCTGGAATGCGCCAAGGCGCTGCGCGACATGGGCCTGCAGCAGACCCATGTGGTCGAGTTCGCGCCGCGCCTGATGGCGGTGCAGATCGACGAGGGCGGCGGGCGCGTGCTGCGCCGCAAGATCGAGGGCCTCGGCCTGCAGGTGCACACGCAGAAGAACACGCTGCGCATCGTCGACGGCGAGACGGCCCGCCACCGCATGGAGTTCGCCGATGGCAGCCATCTGGAAGCCGACATGATCGTCTTCTCGGCCGGCATCCGCCCGCGTGACGAGCTGGCCCGCGCGGCGGGCCTGGACATCGGCCCGCGTGGTGGCGTGGCCATCGACAGCGAGTGCCGCACCAGCGATGCCGACATCCATGCCATCGGCGAATGCGCAGCCTGGAACGGCCAGACCTTCGGCCTGGTGGCGCCGGGCTACGAGATGGCCCGTGTCACCGCGCGCCAGCTGGCCGGCCAGGAAGAGGCGGTCTTCGTCGGCGCGGACATGAGCACCAAGCTCAAGCTGATGGGCGTGGACGTGGCCAGCATCGGCGACGCGCACGGCAACACGCCGGGCAGCCGCTCGTTCCAGTACACCGACGAGCTGCGCCAGATCTACAAGAAGATCGTCGTCAGCGAGGATGGCAAGCAGCTGCTGGGCGCGGTGCTGGTGGGCGATGCCGCCGAGTACGGCACGCTGCTGCAGATGGCGCTCAACGGCATCACGCTGCCGGCCGAGCCCGAGTTCCTGATCCTGCCGTCCAGCGACGGCAAGGCCAAGCCGGGCCTGGGCGTGGAGGCGCTGCCGGATTCGGCCCAGATCTGCTCGTGCAACAACGTCACCAAGGGCCAGATCTGCGCCGCGGTGGGCGAGGGCGCCTGCACCATCGGCGAGATGAAGGCCTGCACCAAGGCCGGCGCGACCTGCGGCGGCTGCGTGCCGCTGGTCACCCAGGTGATGAAGGTCGAGATGGCCAGGCGCGGCATGGCGGTCAACAACCACCTGTGCGAGCACTTCGCGTATTCGCGCCAGGAGCTGTTCCACCTGATCAAGGTCGGCCAGATCAAGTCCTTCGACGAGCTGCTGGCCCGCCACGGCCAGGGCCTGGGCTGCGACATCTGCAAGCCGACCGCCGCGAGCATCTTCGCGTCGTGCTGGAACGAGTTCGTGCTGAAGAAGGACCTGGCCGGCCTGCAGGACAGCAACGACTACTTCCTGGGCAACATCCAGAAGGACGGCAGCTACTCGGTGGTGCCGCGCATGCCGGGCGGCGAGGTCACGCCCGACGGCCTGATCGCCGTGGGCACGATCGCCAAGAAGTACGGCCTCTACACCAAGGTCACCGGCGGCGCCCGGGTCGACATGTTCGGCGCCCGCGTCGAGCAGCTGCCGCTGATCTGGGAGGAGCTGATCGCCGCGGGCTTCGAGTCGGGCCACGCCTACGGCAAGTCGCTGCGCACCGTGAAGAGCTGCGTCGGCTCGACCTGGTGCCGCTACGGCGTGGGCGACAGCGTCGGCCTGGCCGTCGAGCTGGAGAACCGCTACAAGGGCCTGCGCGCGCCGCACAAGATCAAGTTCGGCGTCTCGGGCTGCACGCGTGAATGCGCCGAGGCCCAGGGCAAGGACATCGGCGTGATCGCCACCGAGAAGGGCTGGAACCTGTACGTCTGCGGCAACGGCGGCATGAAGCCGCGCCACGCCGAGCTGTTCGCCAGCGACCTGGGCAAGGACGAGCTGGTGCGCATGATCGACCGCGTGCTGATGTTCTACGTGCGCACCGCCGACCGGCTGCAGCGCACCAGCACCTGGCGCGACAACCTCGAAGGCGGCCTGGCCTATCTGCAGGACGTGATCCTGAAGGACAGCCTGGGCATCGCCGACGAGCTGGAGACCCAGATGCAGCACGTGGTCGACACCTACCAGTGCGAGTGGAAGACGGCGGTGACCGACCCCGTGGTGCGCCAGCGCTTCCGCTCCTTCGTCAACAGCGATCGGGCCGACGAGCACATCGTGTTCGTCGAGGAACGGGGCCAGATCCGTCCGGCCCGCCCCGAAGAACGCACGCCCGCCTGAGTCCGCACCGGAGCCCCATCCATGAACACCGAGACCCTGAACTGGACCGCCGTGTGCGCGGCCGACGACATCCTGCCCCACACCGGCGTCTGCGCGCGGGTCGGCGAGCGCCACGTGGCGATCTTCCGCGTGGGCAGCGATGACTTCTACGCCATCGACAACGTCGATCCCAAGGCCGGCGCGAGCGTGCTCTCGCGTGGCCTGGTCGGCAGCCTGGGCGAACGCATCGTGGTGGCCTCGCCGCTGTACAAGCAGCACTACGACCTGCGCACCGGCGAGTGCGTGGAGGCGCCGGAGCACTCGGTGCGCGCCCACGCCGTGCGCATCGACCAGGGCCGTGTGCTGATCGCCTCGAACTGACAGGACAAGAACATGGCCTACCTAGCCCCCGCAGAGTTCGTGACCAAGATGGTCGACGCCGGCGAATCCAAGCTGCTGATGTCGACCCGCGACACCCTGATCCGTGCCTACATGGCCGGCGCCATCCTCGCGCTGGCTGCCGCCTTCGCGGTGACCGTCAACGTCAACACCGGCAATCCGCTGATCGGCGCGCTGCTGTTTCCCGTCGGCTTCTGCCTGCTGTACCTGCTGGGCTTCGACCTGCTCACCGGCGTGTTCACGCTGGCGCCGCTGGCGGTGCTGGACCGCCGCCCCGGCGCCACCTGGAGCGGCGTGATGCGCAACTGGGCGCTGGTCTTCTGCGGCAACTTCGCCGGCGCGATGACCGTGGCGCTGTTCATGGCCATCATCTTCACCAACGGCTTCTCCGAAGCGCCCAATGCGGTGGGCGTGAAGATCGGCCACATCGGCGAGGGCCGCACCGTGGGCTACGCGGCGCACGGCGCCGCGGGCATGCTGACGCTGTTCATCCGGGCGGTGATGTGCAACTGGATGGTCTCCACCGGCGTGGTGGCGGCGATGATGTCCACCAGCGTGTCTGGCAAGGTCATCGCGATGTGGATGCCCATCCTGGTCTTCTTCTACATGGGCTTCGAGCACAGCATCGTCAACATGTACCTGTTCCCGTCGGGCCTGATGCTGGGCGGCAACTTCACCTTCATGGACTACATGATCTGGAACGAGATCCCCACCGTGCTGGGCAACCTCGTCGGCGGCCTGACCTTCGTCGGCGCGACGCTGTACTCGACCCACTACAAGACGGCGCCCAGGCGGGCGCACTGAGTGACGGCGCGCATGCCCCGAGGACCTCGATCGCGCTGACCCGGGTCGTCCGCCATGTCCACCTGCCTGCGTGTCGATCTGGGCCAGCACTCCGACCCCGGCGGGCGGGCGGTCAACCAAGACTTCCACGGCGCGAGCGTACCGACGGAGCCCCTGCTGAGCACCAAGGGCATCGTGCTGGCGCTGGCCGACGGCATCGGCAGCAGCGCGGTCAGCCAGGTGGCCAGCGCGGCGGCAGTGCGGGGCTTCCTCGACGACTACTTCAGCACGTCCGAGGCCTGGCCCGTCAAGCGGGCCGCCCAGCGGGTACTGCAGGCCACCAACTCCTGGCTGCACGCGCAGAACCAGCGCAGCGATGCCCGCTTCGACAGGGATCGGGGCCAGGTGTGCACCTTCAGTGCCCTGGTCTTCAAGGGCTGCGAGGCCCACCTGCTGCATGTGGGGGACTCCCGCATCTATCGCCTGCATCCCCAGGCGCTGGAGCAGCTGACCGAGGACCATCGTGTGCGGGTGTCCGACGGCGAAAGCCACCTCGGCCGCGCCCTCGGCGCCAGTGCCACGGTGGAGATCGACTACCGCTGCTGGACCACCGAGGTCGGGGAGGTCTACCTGCTCGCCACCGACGGGGCCTGCGAGCATCTGGTCGCCGCCGACGTGCATGCGGCCCTGGCGGCGCATCCCGCGCAGCTCGATGCCGCGGCCGCCCACCTGGTGGCCCGGGCGCTGGCGCAGGGGGCCGACGACAACCTGACGGTGCAGCTGGCCCGGGTGGTCTCGCTGCCCGACGAGCCGGCGCATCGCCTGCATGCGCAGCGCGAGGGCCTGGCCATGCCGCCGGTGCTGCAGCCGCGCATGGACTTCGAGGGCTACATCATCGTGCGCGAGCTGCAGACCAGCGCGCGCAGCCACGTCCACCTGGCCATCGACCCGGCGAGCGGGCGCCAGGTCGTGCTGAAGACCCCTTCGGTGGACCTGCGTGACCACCCGGAGCACCTCGACCGCTTCCTGCTGGAGGAGTGGGTGGCTCGCCGGCTGGACCATCCGAACCTGCTCAAGCCCTGCGTCACGGATCGTCGGCGCCGTCACCTGTACGTGGCCATGGAGTACGTGGATGGCCAGACGCTGGCCCAGTGGATGACCGACCACCCCCGGCCGGACCTGGATGCGGTGCGCCGCATCGTCGAGCAGGTGGCCAGGGGCCTGCAGGCCCTGCACCGCAAGGAGATGCTGCACCAGGACCTGCGCCCCGAGAACATCATGATCGACCGTCAAGGCACGGTGAAGATCATCGACTTCGGCGCGGTGCACGTCGCCGGCCTGGCCGAAGGCACCCGCGTGGCCGATGCCGACCTGCTGCCGGGATCGCTCCAGTACGCCGCGCCCGAATACTTCACCGGCGAAGGCGTCTCGGCGCAGTCCGACCTGTTCTCGCTGGCGCTCATCACCTACCAGATGCTGACCGGCGCGCTGCCCTACGGGCTGCAGGTCACGCAGGTCCGGGGCCCGGGGGATCTGCACCGGCTGAGCTACGAGCCGGTGCGCCAGGCCCGGCGCGACCTGCCCGCCTGGCTCGACGCCGTGCTGCGCCAGGCGCTGCATCCGCGGCGGGCCCGGCGGCACGAGGCGCTGTCGGCCTTCCTCCACGACCTGAGCCACCCCGGGCCCCAGCACCTGAGGGCCCAGCGTGCGCCCCTGCTGGAGCGCGATCCGGCGCGCTTCTGGCGTGGGGTCGCGCTGCTGCTGGGGCTGCTCGTGCTGCTGCTGCTGGGCTTGCTGACGTCGCGGGCCTGAGCCGCCGGGCCCGTGGCGGCCGATGCCGCTCAAGTCCGCCTCGGTGCCGTCGATAACCCGGGCGATGCCGGGCCTTGTGCCCGGCGCAGCCAGGAGCACACACGATGGTCGCCACAGTTCGTCCTTCCCGCCGCGCGGCGCTGCGCCTGGCCGCCGCGGCGATGGCGGCCGTGTCGTGTTCGCCCCTGCGGGCGTCGCCGTCGCCGGTGCGCATCGGCATGACGGCCGAGCTGAAGATGGCCACGAGCACCAGCCACGACATGATCCGCCTGGGCGTGGAGCTGGCCATCGAGGACCTGAACGCGGCCGGTGGCGTGCTGGGCGGGCGCCCGCTTCAGCTGGAGGTCCGCGACGATCGCAGCGTGCCCAGCCGTGGCGTCGAGAACCTGCGGGCGCTGGCGGCGCTGCCCGACCTGGTGGCGGTGTTCGGCAGCCGCTTCAGCCCGGTGCTGACCGAGATGGGCCATGTCGCGCCCGGCCTGCAGTGCCCGGTGTTCAGCCCCTGGGCGGCGGGCAGCACCGTGCTCGATCCGGGTCGGCAGCCCGACTGGTCCTTCCGGGTCTCGCTCAACGACACCTGGGCCATGAAGGCGCTGCTGCGCCAGGCCCATGCCGAGGGCCACCTGCGCGTCGGCCTGATCGCGCCCAACTCGGGCTGGGGGCGCAGCTGCCAGCAGGCGGCCGAAGCCCAGGTGCCGCTCCACAAGGGGCTGCAGCTGCTGCCGGTGCGCTGGTACAACTGGGGTGGCGAGACCTCGCTCATCGAACATGTGCTCGACCTCAAGCGGGCGGGCATGCAGGCCCTGCTGCTGGTGGCCAACGAGCCCGAGGGCATGGTGCTGGCCCGGGAGATGCTCGATCTGCCGGTGGCCAGCCGCCTGCCCATCCTGAGCCACTGGGGCATCGCCGGCGGGGACTTTCCCCGGCTGGTGGGTCCTGGCCTGCACGAGCTGGACCTGCGGGTGGTGCAGACCCGCGCGCTGCTGATCCACCGCAGTCCGCGCGGGCGGCAACTGATGGAGCGTGCCGCCGAGCGCATGGGCGTGGCCGATCCGATGCGCCTGCCCTCGCTGGTCGGCCTGGGGCAGGGCTACGACACGACCCTGATCCTGCACCGGGCGATCGAGCGGGCCCGCAGCACCCGCCGCGAGGCCATCCGCGAGGCGCTGGAGCAGCTCGATCCGATCGACGGCGTGGTGCGACGTTATGCCCCGGCCTTCACGCGCGAGCGCCACGAGGCGCTGTCCGAGTCCGACGTGATGCTGGCCCGCTGGGATGCCGAGGGGCGCCTGCAGCGGGTGGCCGGTGCGCGTGGGTGAGGGGCCGGGCATGAGCACGGGCCTGATGCCGAACGCCGCCGCGCCCGTCAGCCTGGCCACGCGCCTGGCCAGCGGCGCCCGCTACCTGGTGACCTGCGTGGTGCTGCTGGTCGGGGGGCTGTCCCTGGCCATGATCGGCTGGCTGCTGCTGCAGCGTGCCGACGCCCGGCTCAACAGCGCCGGCGGCGAGATCCACCTGCTGATGGAGACGCGCCTGGACAACGCCGCGGCCGGCCTGGCCGAGCTGTCGCGCCGCACCCTGGTGCGCAATGCCCTGGTCGATCCCGCCGGGCGGGATGTCTACCTCGCCCCGACCCTGTCCGAGCACCAGAAGAACAGCCTCGGGGTGCAGATGCTGTGGCTCACCGACCACGAGGGCCGGACGCTGGCCGACAGCCACGGTGAACTCCATGGGGCCGGACAGCCCGAGCCGTCACCGCCCGAGGTGCGTGACCTGGCCATCCGCAGCATGCTGGCCGGCCATCTGCAGCAGCAGCTGCACCAGGAGGCCGGCCGGTGGCGACTGCTGCTGGCCTATCCCGTGGTGTTCGCCAGCACCGGCACGGTCGAGGGCACGCTGGTCGGCGAGCTCGACCTGGGGGCGCTGCTGCAGGCGCCCCTGGCGGCGCTGACGAAGGATTTCCGCGCCGAGGTGCGCTCGGGCCAGGACCTGCTGGCCATGACCGCGCCCCGCAGCGGGAACGAGCTGTCGGCTTCGTGGTCGGTGCAGATGCGCACCCGCATCGGCGGGGTCAGCCAGGCCTTCATGCTCGATGTGCATCAGCCGGTCCTGACGGCACTGGCGCCGGTGCTGTGGATCGGCGCGCTGTATGCGATGGTGGGCGCGGCCCTGCTCTGGATCGCCCACCGCGGCGTCGAGCGGCTGGCCAACGGCGCGATGCGGCCGCTGCAGGCGCTGCAGGAGGCGGCTCACCGGGTGGCACGCGACGGCCTGGACCAGATCCCGCATCTGTCGCCTCAGGAGCTGCACCGCGGAGGCTCCGAGGTGCAGAGCCTGGCGCACAGCTTCGAGGCCATGCTCGCCCGCCTGCTGCAGGCCCAGACCGGGCTGGAGCGGATGGTGGCCCAGCGCACCGATCAGCTGGCGCAGGCCAAGGACCGCCTGGACAGCATCCTGGCCACGCTGGCCGACGGGGTCTATTCGCTCAGCATCGACCGGCAGGAGCTGCTGTTCGCCAGCCCGCCGGTGGCCCGCCTGCTGGGGGTGGGGCCCGACGAGACCCCGATGGTCGCGGCCACCATGCAGCGCTTGCTCGACGAGGACGGGCGAGCCGCACTCGAGGCGGCCTGCATCACCGCCCGGCAGCAGGGCTGCGCGGTCGCCTGCCTGGCCGTGCGTGGCGACGAGCACGGCCCCCGCTGGCTGGAGAACCGCATGACCCTGGTGCGCGACGCCTGCGGCCGGGCGCTGCGCATCGACGGCATCCTGTCGGACATCACCGCCACCGTGCGGGCCCGCGAGCGGGGCGAGCAGGCCACCGCCGGCCTGCGGCTGCGTGACCAGGCGCTCGCCTCCACGGGCAACGGCGTGCTCATCCTCGAGATGGCCCCGGGGCGGGCCCGTGCGGTCTATGCCAACCCGGCCATGGCGGCCCTCAGCGGGGCCTCGATCGAGGAGCTGCTGGCCGCCGATGGCGAGCTGCTGCGCTCGCGCATGCTGGACGAGGACATCGTGCACGCGATGCGCGGGTGCGTGACCGGCTGCCACGACGTGCACCTCGAGACCCGCATGCGCCGCGCCGACGGCAGCATCATCTGGTGCGAGATCTCCATCAGCCCCATGGTCGATCCGCAGGCGCCGCTGCCGGCGCCCGGGCAGCGGCCCTGGGTGCACCATGTCGTGCTGGTGATCGACGACGTCACCGAGCGGCGCCGCCAGGAGGCGATGCACCGGCGGGTGATCGAGTCGGTCAACGAGGTCATCTTCCAGGTCGACCTCGGCGGGCACTGGACCTACCTGAACCCGGCCTGGGAGCGCATCACCGGCCGCAGCGGGCCGGACATGCTCGGGCGGCATTTCCTCGAGGCGATCCTGCCGGCCGACCGGGGCCGGGCGCAGCTGCTGTTCGAGGCGATGGTCCATGGCGACGCCGGCAGCTGCCGCGGCGAGATCCGCCACCTGACGGCCGACGGCGGCTCCCGCTGGCTGGCGGTGCACGCCCATCGCCTGCTCGACGACGACGGCCAGCCCTGCGGCTACAGCGGCACGCTGTCGGATGTCACCGAGCAGCGCGAGGCCGAAGCCAGCCTGAGGCTGCGCGACCGGGCCATCGACGCCAGCACCAACGGCATCCTGCTGACCGACGTGCAGGCGCCGGGCAATCCGCTGGTCTTCGTCAACGCCGGCTTCACCCGCGTGACCGGTTATGCCCCCAGCGAGGTGCTGGGGCGCTCCTGCAGCCTGCTGCAGGGCGAGGACCATGACCAGCCCGGCCTGGCCGAGATCCGCGAGGCGATCGCCCGGGGCCAGCCCTGCCGGGTGCTGCTGCGCAACTACCGCCGCGACGGCCGGCGCTTCGACAACGACCTGTCGATCGCGCCGGTCCACGACGAGCTCACGGGCGAGATCACCCACTACATCGGCATCATCAGCGACATCACCGCGCGCCTGGAGGCCCAGGCGCTGCTGCGCGACCAGCTGGCCCGGCTGGACACCGTCTTCGCGCTCAGCCCCGACGGTTTCGTGTCCTTCGACCGGCAGGGGCACGCGATGTCGCTCAACCCGGCCTTCGAGCGCCTGGTCGGCGTGCCGGCCGCCGAGCTGCTCGGGCTGGACCGCGCGGCCTTCGATGCCCGCCTCGCCGGCGTGATCGAGGCGCGTGATCCCCCGGGCATGGCGCACTGGCTGTCCGATCTGGGGGAGGCGGGCGAAGCGGGCTGCCACGCCGAGGTGCTGGTCCTGCGCGGGCCGCCGCAGCGGGTGGTCGTCTCCAGCCGGCGCGACTGCGATGCGCCCAGCGTGTCGCAGGTGCTGCACCTGCGCGACATCACCCGCGAGACCGAGGTCGACCGCATGAAGAGCGAGTTCCTGTCGACCGCCGCCCACGAGCTGCGCACGCCGATGGCCAGCATCCGCGGCTTCTCCGACCTGCTGCTGATGCGCCGCTTCGACGAGGAGCGCACCCGCGACGTGCTGCAGACCATCAACCGGCAGTCGGTCTGGCTGACCAACATGATCAACGAGCTGCTGGACCTCGCCCGCATCGAGGCCCGCAAGGGCAAGGACTTCTGCCTGGAGGTGCTGGATGTGCGCGACATCGTCACCGCCGGCGTGGAGGGCCTGATGGTGCCGGGGGATGAGCGCCGGATCGAGCAGACCCTGTCCGCCTTGCCGATGCCGGTGCGGGTGGACCGGGCCAAGTTCCAGCATGCGATCACCAACGTGCTGTCCAACGCCTACAAGTACTCCCCCCAGGGCGGGCGCATCGAGCTGCAGACCCTGCAGCGCCAGCGCCAGGGCCGCGACCGGGTGGGCGTGGTCGTGCGTGACCACGGCATCGGCATGTCGCCCGAGCACGCCCGGCGGGCCTTCGAGCGCTTCTTCCGCGCCGACGCCTCGGGCAACATCCCCGGCACCGGGCTCGGGCTGGCGCTGGTCAAGGAGATCGTCGAGCTGCACGGCGGCGAGGTCGAGCTCGACAGCGTGCTGGGCCAGGGCACGAGCGTGACGCTGTGGCTGCCGGCCTGGACCACCGACGTCACCGCCGAGCCGGCCTGCGCCTGAGCCCCTACACTGGCCCGGCCGGCCCCGTCGGGCCGGCTGGATGAACCCGTGGAGATGCCGACATGCGATGGATGGCGGGCCTGACGGCCCTGGTGATGCTGGCCGGCTGTGCCTCGACCCCGGTCGAGCCCCTGCCCGTGGTGGCGTCGGTCGATCTGGAACGCTACCTCGGCATCTGGCACGAGGTGGCCTCCCTGCCCAACCGTTTCCAGTCCGGGTGTGTCGCCGACACGCAGGCCGAGTACCGCCGGGTCGACGGCGCGATCGAGGTGCGCAACCGCTGCCGTCGGGCCGACGGCCAGTTCGAGTCCGTCACCGGCGTGGCCAAGGTCGTGCCCGACAGTGGCAATGCCAAGCTGCGGGTCAGCTTCTTCCGGCCCTTCTACGGCAACTACTGGGTGCTGGCGCTCGATCCGGACTACCGCTGGGCGCTGGTGGGCGAGCCCGGCCGCCGCTTCGGCTGGGTGCTGTCCCGCACCCCCGTGCTGCCGGCGGCCGATCTCGAGGCGGCGCTGGCCCGTGCCGCGGCGCTCGGCTACGACCGGGGCGCCTTCCGCCTGAGCCCGCCGCAGCCCTGACACGCCGCGCCGCGCCCGCCGGCGCGCGTTGACATCCTGATTATTTCCATCAAAATGGAAAGATCGAATCTGCCTGCCCCCGGCCTCGCCCCATGAGCACCTCCGCCTTGCCCCGTCACGAAGCGCCCGCGCCGATGAGCGTGTTCGAGCGCTACCTCACCGTCTGGGTGTTCCTGTGCATCGTCGTGGGCATCGCGCTGGGGCAGTGGCTGCCCGGCCCGTTCCAGGCCATCGGCCGCATGGAGGTGGCCCGGGTCAACCTGCCGGTGGGCCTGCTGATCTGGGTGATGATCATCCCGATGCTGCTGAAGGTCGACTTCGGCGCGCTGCACCAGGTGCGCCAGCACTGGCGCGGCATCGGCGTGACGCTGTTCGTCAACTGGGCGGTCAAGCCCTTCTCGATGGCGCTGCTGGGCTGGATCTTCATCCGCCAGGTGTTCGCGCCCTGGCTGCCGGCCGAGCAGCTCGACAGCTACGTGGCCGGCCTGATCCTGCTGGCCGCCGCACCCTGCACGGCGATGGTGTTCGTCTGGAGCCGCCTCACCGGCGGGCACCCGCTGTTCACGCTGTCGCAGGTGGCGCTCAACGATGCCATCATGGTGTTCGCCTTCGCGCCGCTGGTGGCGCTGCTGCTGGGCCTGTCGGCCATCACCGTGCCGTGGGACACGCTGATCACCTCGGTGGTGCTGTACATCGTGATCCCGGTGGTGATCGCGCAGGTGTGGCGCCAGGTGTTGCTGCGCCAGGGTCAGGCGGCTTTCGACGCGGCACTGGCCAAGATCGGGCCCTGGTCCATCACGGCGCTGCTGGCCACGCTGGTGCTGCTGTTCGCCTTCCAGGGCCAGGCCATCATCGCGCAGCCGCTGGTGATCGTGATGCTGGCCGTGCCCATCCTGATCCAGGTGTTCTTCAACTCCGGGCTGGCCTACTGGCTCAACCGCCGGCTGGGTGAGTCCCACAGCGTGGCCTGTCCGTCGGCGCTGATCGGCGCGAGCAACTTCTTCGAGCTGGCGGTGGCGGCGGCCATCAGCCTGTTCGGCTTCGAGTCCGGCGCGGCGCTGGCCACCGTGGTGGGCGTGCTCATCGAGGTGCCGGTGATGCTGCTGGTGGTGCGCGTGGTCAACCAGAGCAAGGGCTGGTATGAGCGGGGCGTGTCGTGATGGACGCGCTGCATGACCTGCCCAACATCGACCCGGCGCTGTGGGCCGTGCCTTCGCCGGCGGCCCTGCAGCCGGTGGCGCCGGCCCGCCACGCGCCCCGTTTCCTGCTGCTGTACGGCTCGCTGCGCGAGCGCTCCTTCAGCCGGCTGCTGACGCAGGAGGCTGCCCGCCTGCTCGAGGCCATGGGCGGCGAGGCGCGCATCTTCGACCCCACTGGCCTGCCGCTGCCCGATGGGGCGCCGCACACGCACCCGAAAGTGGCCGAGCTGCGCGAGCTGGTGCGCTGGGCCGAAGGCATGGTGTGGTGCTCGCCCGAGCGCCATGGCGCGATGACCGGCATCATGAAGGCGCAGATCGACTGGATCCCGCTGTCCGAAGGGGCCGTGCGCCCGACCCAGGGCAAGACGCTGGCGGTGATGCAGGTCTGCGGCGGCTCGCAGTCCTTCAACGCGGTCAACCAGTTGCGTGTGCTGGGGCGCTGGATGCGCATGCTGACCATCCCGAACCAGTCGTCGGTGGCCAAGGCCTTCCTCGAGTTCGACGAGGCCGACCGCATGAAGCCCTCGCCGTACTACGACCGGGTGGTCGACGTGATGGAGGAGCTGGTCAAGTTCACGCTGCTGACCCGCGACCTGACCCCCCATCTGGTCGATCGTTACAGCGAGCGCAAGGAATCCGCGCAGGCCCTGATGGCCCGGGTGAACCAGCGCAGCCTCTGAGCCACCGGGTCACCGGGCCATCAGCGCCCGTGCGCGGCACCGGCCCGCCCGACCCCGACCACTGCCTCGACCACGGGAGGACCGGCTGGAGCGGGTGCATTTCCCGCTCCAGCCCGGTGCCCGGGCCACCCCCTCGTTCCGGTGGCCGGTGCCGGTCCATGCCCCTCGTCCGCGGCAGGCATGAGCGCGCAAAGGTCTTTTTTTGGTCTCGGTCACGATCTCGCCCCGAGGTGGTGCCTACAATCAAAAGGCGTGTTACGAATCTTGCATAGCTCATCCGGCTGTGTACAAAAGATCCCCGTCGTGGTGTTTTCCGTGTGTTTTTTCAGGATGCCGCCGGTTGTATGAGTTCCTCTTCCCGAATTTCTTCCCGCCAGCCGGCTGCCGCACGAAGCGGTGGCTGGTTCGGCCGCCGCAAGAAAAACGACGATCCGCTGCAGGAGCGCATCGACTGCCTGATCGGTGCGGACGTGGCCATCCAGGGTGATGTCGTCTTCGCGGGTGGCTTGCGCATCGACGGGCAGATCCGCGGTGACGTGACCGTCTCCGACATCAAGGCGGGCACGCTGATGATCGGCGACGAGGGCCGCATCCAGGGCGACGTGCGCGTGTCCCACGTGATCATCTACGGCCACATCGAAGGCACGGTGTACGCGTCGGGCCTGGTCGACCTGAGACAGAACGCCCGCATCTCCGGCGACGTGCATTACGGTGCGCTCGAGATGCAGGCCGGCGCGGTCATCGAGGGCCATCTGGTGCCGCACCGGCAGAACGGGGGCACGCAGTGATCGCCGCGGCCGACCCCGCGTTCGTCTACCTGCCCAGCGGGCGGCTGTCGCCGATCGACGGCCTGGACGACCTGCCCGCCTGGCGCCACCTGAGCGCTCAGGTCGCGCGCGACCGGCTCGACCTCGAGTCCCAGGTGCGCCGGGTGCTGCTGGCCTGCCGGCCGGCGCTGCGCGACCGGCTGTTCGGCGCTCTGCTCGACCTGTTCCTGGCGCTGGACACGCGGGGGGTCGAGTTGCGCCGCCAGGTGCTGGACCAGTGCGGCGAGCACCTCGAGGCCGAGGACGAGCAGTTCCTGCGCCGTCACCTCGAGCGCGGGCTGTCGGCCGACGTGCCGCTGCCGGCGGGCAGCGCCGCGCTGCTGGACCCGTCGATCTCCGGTGCCCGCCACCTGGTGGCCTTCCAGCGCCGTTCGGTCAGCGAGTCGCAGGGCCCGCTGGCCGAGGCCATCGAGCGCCTGGAGAACGGTGACCTCGAAGGGGCCCGCACCCTGCTGGAGGCCGCCGTGCTGCGCGAGCCGGGGGACGAGGCACTGGCGCGCGAGTTGCAAGGCATCTACCACCACAGTCGCGACGACGCCGGGCGCCAGGCCATGGTGCAGCGCTTCCAGGACGAACTGGGGCATGTGCCGATGCTCTGGCAGGCCTGAGCCCCTCGGCGGCCCCGATGCACCGGGGCCTGCCCGATGCGGACATGCCGAACCCCTGTCCTTCGACTGACCCGACCTAGAGCAATCACCTGTGGACTTCCCGAAACATCAAGACCGGATGCGCGTGGCACTGCTGTCCCTGCCGCCGCGCACGCAGGCCGTGCTGGAGTTCTTCTTCGCCAACACCGGCCGGACCAGTTTCGCCTCGGTCCCCGACCACGAAGCCGACTTCGCGATCTACGACCAGGACACGCTCGACTCCCGGCTGCACTGGGAACGGTTCCACGGGCAGTCCGGCAAGCCGGGCATCGCGCTGTCGATGCAGGCCCACGAGTCGCCGGGCACGATCTGGGTCCAGAAGCCGCTGACCCCGGCCGCGCTGCTGAGCGCATCCGCCCAGATGCGCACGCTGCGCAGCGCCCCGCCGGCAGCGGCCGAGCCCGTGCCGGCCCCGGCCCCGGTGGAGGTTCCCGCCCCGGCGCCAGCGCCAGCGCCGACACTGTCTCCCGCACCCGCACCCGCACCCGCACCCGCACCCGCACCCGCACCCGCACCCGCACCCGAGGTGGTCGTGGTGCAGCCCGAGGACGTCGTGGTCGTCGAGGCCCGTGCCCGGGTGCAGGACTGGCCGGAACGGGCCGCCCCGGCGATGCAGGCCCGACCGGCCGAGCCGGAAGGGGGCAAGAGCGGGCGGGTGGGCGGATTCTTCCGCAAGCTGTTCGGCGCTCGTGTCGAGGCGCCGGCCCCCGCGCGCCGGCCCGTGGCCGAGCCGGTCGCGGCCCCCGCGTCGCCCGCTGAATCGGTGATCATGCCGGTGGTGCCGATGCCCGCGCCGCCCCCGGTGGCCGAGCCGGCGTCGATGCTCATCACCGACGTCGATGTGCGTGAACTGACGCCGGTCGCCGCGCCGACCCCGCCGGTGCCTGAGCCGGTGCAGGATGCCGCGCCGCAGGCCGTGCCCGAGGCGGCGGCCGCGGCCGAGCCGGTCGCCGTGGAGATCGAGCCCCAGCCTGAGGCGGCCGCGGCGCCCGAAGGCGTCGCCGTGCTGTCGGCGGGGCAGGGCGAGCTCGAGGACGAGGCGCTGTGGTGCGGCACCCGGTCCGACTTCGACGCCGCCCAGCTCGAGGTGTCGCAGGAGATCCGCTACCCGCTGCAGAACACGCTGGCCAGCGTGCTCACCGAGGCCTATCTGGTGGCGACCAAGTGGCAGGTGCCGACCCAGATCGACACGCCGGCCGGGGTCGTGGTCGTGGACACGACCCAGAACCAGGCCTACATGGATTTCGATCCGGCGCTGCTGCAGGCGCTCTACGCCCAGGTGCTGCCCAAGCGGCTCAAGACCCGCGCGGTCAGCCGCCAGGAGTTCGCCGAGCTGCAGGCCCGCTGGGCGGGCCGCGTGGCCGTGCACCGGCTCGATGGCCTGCTGTGGCAGGCCGGCGCGCTGACCGCGGCCGGGCGCCTGCCCCTGGGGGCCGACGTGCAGCGCACGATCTTCCTGAAACATTGGCCCAACCTGAGCCGTCTGCGCAATACGCCACACGCGATGCGCATCGCGGCGCTGTGGGCGACCCGGGGTGGCACCCTGATGGATACTGCGGGCACGCTGCGCATCGACCAGCGCCACGTCTTCGCTTTCTACAGCGCAGCGCTGGCCCTGGACCTCATCACCGAGGATGGCAGCCAAATCCGCCGCGCCCAGCGCAAGTCGACCCGCAACAAGGGTCTGCTCACGCGCCTGTTCAGCTGGCTGCAGAAATAACGAGGAAGGCAGACAAGTCGGCGCCGGATCGCCCCTTGCAAGAACCACATGGCTCATACAGACCACAAGATCATCTTCACCGGCCCGGTGGGCGCGGGCAAGACCACGGCCATCGCCTCGATCAGCGACATCGAGCCGATCCGCACCGACGAGTCGGCCTCGGACATGACGACGCGCCGCAAGTCCAACACCACGGTAGCGATGGACTACGGGATGATCCGCCTGGGCCCGAAGGAGAAGGTGCACCTCTACGGCACGCCCGGCCAGGAGCGCTTCGACTTCATGTGGGACATCCTGACCAAGGGGGGCATCGGGCTGGTGCTGCTGCTCGACAACACCCGTCCGGCCCCGTTCGAGGACCTGCGCTTCTACACCAACGCCTTCCGCGGCTTCATCGACAGCACCCGCCTGGTGATCGGCGTGACGCAGATGGACGCACGTCCGACGCCGACCATCGACGAGTACGTGCGCCAGATGAAGGAGCTCGACCTGGTGGCGCCGATCTTCGAGGTCGATGCCCGTCGCCGTGACGACGTGTCGACGCTGATCCGCGCCATGCTGCTGTCGATCGAGCCTGCGCTCTGACCGATCGCCGCACCCCCTCCGAGTTGCCCCGCTGCTGACTGCTGCTGCCATGGACCACTACACGCTGACCGGCGAGTTCTACCTGCACCCGACGCCGTCGGGGGCCTACTACGCGGCGAGCCGTCCCACGCGTGATCCGGCCCGCACCTTCCTGCAGCGCCTGCTGCGCGAGCCCGAGACGCCGCTGCTGACCGCCGCGCTGGTGCAGGACTGGATGCAGATGGACGAGGCCGATGCGCTCGAGTTCATCTACCGCCTGCAGTCCTCCGGCTTCGTGCAGGGCCTGCCGATGCGGGTCGAGGTGCCGCAGGAGCGCATCGAGGCGCTGCTGCCGCCGCTGCTGGCCCAGCTGTCCGACGAAGGCCGGGCGATCCTGGCCGAGAAGCGCGGCCTCTACCTGGGCACCGCCGGTTTCGCCCACGAGGCCGCCGAGGAGCTGGCGGCGCTGGGCGCCGACCTGGCGGTGGTGCACGAGCGCCATGCCCGCCTGCTGCACGGCAACCTGCGCCTGCACAGCGACGGCTGGGGCATGGTCAACGCCAGCGGCTACAGCGAGCTGGGCTTCTGGCCGCTGTACTTCGGCGACGACTACTTCATCCTCATCATCGGTGGCATGCCCCGCTTCAATCAGGAGGCCTTCACCTCGCTGATCTGGACGCTGGGCGTGCGCTACGGCGGCCAGCAATGACGCTGACCGTGCAGTTGATCTTCTTCCTTTTCCCTGTTGTTGTTTCCGCCTTGCAAGGGTGAACCTGATGCGTGCTGACCTCCTGAATTCCATCCTGAGCGAGCTCAACGGCTCCACCGCCGACATCGAAGCCTCGGCCGTGCTCTCCACCGACGGCCTGATGATGGCCTCCATGCTGCCCGCCGGCATGGACGAGGACCGCGTGGGCGCGATGAGCGCCGCCATGCTGTCGCTGGGTGACCGGACCTCGCGCGAGCTGGCGCGTGGCGAGCTCGAGCAGGTGCTCGTCAAGGGCCACAAGGGTTATGTGCTGATGACCCACGCCGGCCAGGACGCGGTGCTGACCGCGCTGTGCAAGCCCAACGCTCGTCTGGGACTGATCTTCCTGGACGTCAAGCGCGCCTCCGACGCCATCAGCAAGATCATCTGACCGATGTCCGTCTTCCGTGGAGTTGAACCATGACGGACATGGACACGGCCTATCTGGTCGACGCCCCGCACCGTGAGGTCACCGTGCGCTATCACCACGGGCGTGAGCGCCGGCTGCTGGTGATCGAGCACGAGGTGCCTTATCCCGATGGCAAGCTGATCGTCTCGCGCACCGATCCGCAGGGCCTGATCACGCACGCGAACCAGGCCTTCGTCGACATGTCGGGCTACGAGCGCGAGGAGCTGATCGGCGAGCCGCACTGCATCCTGCGCCATCCGGACATGCCGGCCGCCGCGTTCAAGGACCTGTGGGACACCGTCGCGCGTGGCGACAAGTGGCAGGGCTACGTGAAGAACCTGCGCAAGGACGGCGCCTGTTACTGGGTGCTGGCCACGGCCATCCCGAACGTGCGCAACGGCAAGGTGGTGGGCTACACCTCCGTGCGCCGCAAGCCGTCGCGGGCCAAAGTGAACGAATGCATCGCGCTGTACGCGCGCCTGCGTGCCGAGGAGCTCGCCGCATCATGACCCTGCAGCTCACCGTCAGTCCCGACTTCTCGCCCGACCACATCGCCGGCTGGTACGTGTTCAACACCTGGCTGCAGCGCAAGCTCGGCGAGCGTGTGCACCTCGAGCTGTTCGACGACTTCGAGTCCCAGCGCGCGGCGATCGCGGCCGACCAGATCGACCTGATCTACGCCAACCCCTACGATGCGGCGATGCTGGTGCGCGAGAAGGGCTTCGTCGCCCTGGCCGCCCCGGTGGGCAAGCAGGACGAGGCGGTCATCGCCGTGCTCGACAGCTCGCCCATGCAGGCCGTGGAGATGTTCCAGCCCGGGCTGCGCATCGCGGTCACGCGGGATCCGGACGTCAACCTGATCGGCATGATCATGCTCGAGCCGGCCGACCTGAACCGCGACAACACCCAGACCCAGCAGGTGTCCTCCTACGTGGTGGTCGCCAAGCAGCTGCTGCAGGGCAAGGCCGATTGCGGCTTCTTCCTGAAGGAGGCCTTCGAGGACCTGAGCGCGCCGATCCGCCGGCAGCTGCGGCCGCTGGTCACCAGCCAGATCAGCGTGGTGCGCCACGTGCTGCTGGCCGGACCGCGCTGCGCGGCGCTGATCGAGCCGCTGCGTGCGCAGCTGCTGGCCATGAGCCAGCCGGGTTCGGACGGCCTGCGGGTGCTCGAGGCGCTGGGCCTGCCGGGCTGGGAGATGCAGGACCATGAAGACACCGAGTTCATGATCGATCTGATGGACACGTTGATGGTCTGAGCGGGCTGCCGCCCGCCCGATCGCTGCTGATGTAGATGTGAAGGTGCCCCCCGTGAGTTCTCTGCTTCGTCTCGCTGCTTCAGGACTGATCCTGCTGGCCGGCTCCCAGGCGCTGGCGCAGGTCGATGCGCCCGCACCCCCGGCGTCGGCGGTGCAGCGCCTGACCGTCCAGCGCGACACGCTGTGGAACTTGGCGGGCGCACTGTCGTCGGTCTATCCGGGCCAGAGCCGGGCGCAGATCATGGTGGCGGTGCTGCGCACCAATCCGGACGCTTTTGTCCGCGGCAACCTGCACCGCCTGCGCACCGGTGCGTCGCTGAAGCTGCCGGGGGTGGCACAGGTGCAGGCCGAGTCGCGCGCCGATGCCGACGCGCTGGTCGCCAGCCACCTGGCCAAGATGCGTGACCCCGCGGTGATCCCGCCGCTGCCACCGCTGGGCGGCGGGGGCGTGGTCGTGCCGGCAGCCCCGGCGGCTTCCGTTGCTCCTGCGGCTCCGGCCGTGGTGGCCGAACCGGCACCGGTCCTCGCCGCCCCGGCGCCCGAGCCGGCGGTCGTGCCGGCGCCGGAGCCTGCACCCGGGCCGGTCGCGCCGCCCCGGGTGGAGGTGGCCGGCGGGCCGGTGGTGACCGAGCCCGTGCCGGTCGCGCCGTCTGCGCCATCTTCTTCCGGGCTGTCCTGGCTGCCCTACGGCCTGGGCGTGCTGCTGCTGGTGGGTCTGACGCTGCTGTGGCGCCAGCGCGCCGCCCTGAAGGCCGCCGGCGCCGACGAGACCGTCGAGGCGCCCCAGGCGAGCCCTGCGAAGGCGCCACGCACCACGGTGTTCTCGAATGCGGCGGCCGACATGGCCCGTCTCGTGGAGACCACCGCCGCCTCGCGCCAGCTGGTGCAGGCCCCCGCGGGCCGGCAGATCGAGCCGGTGGCCGTGATGGCGATCGACTCGGCCCGCCTGGTCACGGCCCGGGATGCGCAGCTGCAGTTGCAGATCGCCCGCACCTGGATGGACCTGGGCCGTGCCGAGGCCGCCCGCCGGCTGCTCGGCGACATGCTGGCGGCCGCACCAGCGGCCACCTGGACGGCCGACGTGCAGGCCCTGCTGGCCCGCCTCGGGTCGGCCGCCACCCGGGCCTGAGCCGGCCCCGCCTTCAGATCAGGCGTCGGGGCGGAAACCGGCGCGCCTGCGGGTGCTGCCCGGCCACACGCACCGCACGGGTCAGCATCTGGTCGGCCTCGACCGGCCCCAGCGTCTCGCACAGCGCGACGTAGAGCAGGTTCACCGCCTCGGACAGCTCGGCCTCGTCGCCCGGGATCAGCCAGCCGTGGTTCATCGGCTGGCGCCACGCGTCGAGCAGCGCATCCCGCAGGTCGCGGCGCAGCCGGGCGCGCTCCAGCGCTTCCAGCGCGGCGCGGCGCAGGTCCGAGAAGTCGCGTGGACGGTCCTGCTGCACCTCGTCGAGCAGCGCCCGCCAGAGCGCGGAGAAGACCACCACCTCGTCGGGCGCATCCGTCGGGTCCGGGGCCCGGGCCCTGGACGGCTCCGGCGACTCGGTCGCGGCCACGGGCGCCGGCGGTGCACTGACCGGTGCGGGAGGGGCCGCCGGTGGCGCCGGCACGACGGGCGGCGCGGCCACCGTGCGCGAGGCCTGCATGGCCGGCCACGGGTCCATCGGCAGGTCCTGCTCCGGCAGCTTCAGCGCTTTGTAGTAGCTCTCGTAGAGCCGTTTGCGGCTGACGGCATCGAGCAGGTTGCGGCCTGCCACGTCGTCGATGTAGCCGATGATGTCGGAGACCGCATCACCGCGCATCGTCTCGTGCTGCAGCCACAGGGCGGCCAGCAGGGCCTCCTCGTCCAGCAGCGGGCTGAGCACGAGGCAGGCCGCGCGCCGGCGCAGGACCATCGGATTGGTGGCCATCGGTGTTCAACCTTCCATCTTGATGCGGCTCGGCGAGTCCTGGAATTCCGGATAGCCGATCTCGAAATGTTCGGTGAAGTCCAGCCCGCGCTGCTCGTTCTGGGTCGGTGCGCGCAGCCCCATGACCTTGTCGATGGCCTTGAAGACCATGAAGGCCACCGGGAAGCTCCAGGCGAAGCAGGCCACGATGCCCAGCAGCTGCACGCCCACGCGCTGCAGGTTGAACAGGTCACCCTCGAAGAACAGGCCGGCGGCGATCAGGCCCCAGGTGCCGGCGATGCCGTGCACGGCGATCGCGTCGACCGCATCGTCGATGCGCAGCCGGCGGATGCGCTCGGCGCCCCAGCTGGCCAGCACGCCGCCGATCAGGCCCGTCAGCAGCGCGGTGGCCGGATTCAGGCTGCCCGCTCCCCCGGTGATCGCCACCAGGCCGGCCAGGCTGCCGTTGACCGAGGTGGTCATCAGCACCTGCTTGCCCGTCAGACGCTGGTAGGCCAGCGAGCCCAGTCCGCCGGCGCAGCCGCCCAGGTAGGTGTTGAGCAGCACGATGCCCAGGTTGGCGCTGTCGAGGCCGCTGATGCTGCCGCCGTTGAAGCCGAACCAGCCCAGCCACAGCACGAAGCCGCCCAGCGCGACCATGGGCAGGTTGTGCCCGGGGATGTCCCGGACCTCGCCGTTGCGGCCGAAGCGGCCCAGGCGCGGTCCCAGGGCCAGCAGGCCGGCCAGCGAGCACCAGGCGCCCACCGAGTGCACGGCCCCGTCACCGGCGAAGTCGACGAAGCCCAGCTGCTTGAGCCAGCCGTTGGGGTTCCAGGCCCAGTGCGCGAACACCGGGAAGACCAGCAGGCCCATGACCAGGGCGAAGACCAGGTAGGCCCCGTAGCGGGCCCGCTCGGCGATGGCGCCCGAGACGATCGACACGGCGGTCGTGGCGAACATCATCTGGTAGAGCAGGCCGATGCCTTCCATCGGCTTGAGCGCCAGCGGCACGAAGCCGGACACGCCGAACCAGCCGCCGGCGCTGTCGCCGAAGGCCAGGCCGTAGCCGACGGCCCAGAACGACACCCCGACCAGGCAGGTGCCGAGGTAGATCTTCATGATCACGTTGATCGAGTTCTTGGCCCGGATCAGCCCGCCTTCGACCAGGGCGAAGCCCGCCTGCATGAAAAACACCAGGGCGGTGCAGATGGCGACCCAGGCCAGGTTGATCAGCTCATTCATGGTTCGGCAGATTGGATGCAGGAGTGGAGGGGTGCGACGCGAGTATCGTCGCCGTTGACGTCAACGCAAAGACCGCGCCAGTGACCCCTTTCGGGGGGCGCAGTCCGCTTTTTTGCAGTTTTCCGGCGTGTTCCGGGCGGCTTCAGTCGAGCCAGCGCGGCTCGATGTCCTGCTGGCGCAGCCACTGCGCCAGCGCCTGGCCGGTGCCCTGCGGCCAGCAGCGCAGCTCGTGGGGCTCGAACAGCCGGTAGTCGCACAGCTCGGGCGACAGGCGGATCTCGCCCCGCGCCCGGGCGTGGTAGGCGATGATCACCTGGTTCAGGCGCTGGTATTCGTAGACGCCGACCAGGCTCAGCGACTGGACCTCGAGCGAGGTCTCTTCCTGCACTTCGCGCCGGATGCCTTCTTCGGCGGTCTCGCCGGCTTCCATGAAGCCGGTGATCAGGCCGTAGAACTGGTTGGGCCACACCGCGTTGCGGGCCAGCAGCACCCGGTCGCCGCGGTCGCTGCACTGCACGATGGCCGCGAGCACCGGCGTGGGGTTGTTCCAGTGCGTGAAGTCGCAGGCGGTGCAGCGCAGGCGCAGGCGCGGGCCGCCGTCTTCCATCGCCTCGCGCCATGCCAGCCGGTGGCTGCAGCGCGGGCAGAAGTTCCAGTCCCCGGCCTGGCTCTCGGAGTGAGCCTGGGTGCCGTCGGGCGAGGTCTGGAGCGGCGTCTTCATGCCGGAAACACGCCGGTGGACAGGTAGCGGTCGCCGCGGTCGCAGACCACGAAGACGATGGTCGCGTTCTCGACCTGACGGGCGATCTGCAGCGCGACCCAGCAGGCACCGGCCGCGGAGATGCCGGCGAACAGGCCTTCCTCGCGGGCCAGCCGGCGGGCCATGTCCTCGGCGTCGGCCTGGGTCACCGAGACCAGCTCGTCGACGCCGCTGGGGTCGTAGATGCTCGGCAGGTAGGCCTGCGGCCACTTGCGGATGCCGGGGATGCGCGAGCCGTCGGCCGGCTGGGCGCCGATGATGCGCACCTGCGGGCTGCGTTCCTTGAGGTAGCGCGACACGCCCGTGATGGTGCCGGTCGTGCCCATCGCACTGACGAAGTGCGTCACGCGGCCGTCGGTGTCGCGCCAGATCTCCGGCCCGGTGCTCTCGTAGTGCGCGCGGGGGTTGTCCTGGTTGGCGAACTGGTCGAGCACGCGGCCCTTGCCGTCGCGCTCCATCTGGGTGGCGAGGTCGCGTGCGTATTCCATGCCGCCCGCCTTGGGCGTCAGGATCAGGTCGGCCCCGAAGGCCTTCATCGACTGCGCCCGCTCGACCGACAGGTCCTCGGGCATGATCAGCAGCATGCGGTAGCCGCGCACGGCCGCGGCCATCGCCAGCGCGATGCCGGTGTTGCCCGACGTGGCCTCGATCAGCGTGTCGCCGGGGCGGATGTCGCCGCGTTCCTCGGCGCGCCGGATCATGCTGATGGCCGCCCGGTCCTTGACCGAGCCGGCCGGGTTGTTGCCCTCCAGCTTGCCCAGGATCACGTTGCCGCGCTGTTCGACCAGCGCACCGGGCAGTCGCTGCAGACGCACCAGCGGCGTCGATCCGATGACGTCTTCAACCGTCTTGTATCTCGTCATGAGGCCTCCTGGGGCGATTGTGGCAGCAAGCGCCGGGCCTTGCCGAGGGCCGTCCGGGCTCGTGCCATAATCAATGTCCGCGCCCTGCACAGCGCCCATCCTGCCGGAGTGGCGAAATCGGTAGACGCAGGGGATTCAAAATCCCCCGCCGCAAGGTGTGCCGGTTCGAGTCCGGCCTCCGGCACCAGATCTGCAATTGCTGTGCAAATGCCAGATCCGGAACAGGGCGCGTGGTGGTACAGGCCTCCGGCCTGACCTGGATCAGGAGCGGCTTTCCCGTCGTCGTCCTTCCGGAACCCACCGTACATGCCACAGCTTCCCCCGGTCACCAAGGCGTTGATGCTGATCTGCACCGCCATGTTCTGCGCGCAGCTGCTGCTCGGGCAGTGGCTCGAAGTGTTCTTCGCGCTGTGGCCGCTGGGCAGCGGCCGGTTCATGCCCTGGCAGCCGCTGACCTACGCCTTCCTGCATGGCGACCCGCTGCACCTGTTCTTCAACATGCTGGGCCTCTACATGTTCGGCGCCGAGATCGAGCAGATCTGGGGCCGCAACCGCTACATGCAGTTCCTGGGTGCCAGCGCGCTGGCGGGCGCGGTGGCGCAGATCCTCGTGGGCCTGCTGATGCCGATGGGGCCGACGCTGGGCGCCTCGGGCGCGCTGTTCGGCCTGCTGCTGGCCTTCGGCATGATGTTCCCCGACCGCACGATCATGCCGCTCTTCCCGCCCATCCCGATGAAGGCCAAGGTCTTCGTCGCGGTGTTCGGCGGGCTCGAGCTGCTGATGGGCCTGACCGGCAGCAGCGGCGTGGCGCACTTCGCCCACCTGGGCGGCATGCTCGGCGGCTGGCTGATGATCCGCTTCTGGCGCGGCCAGGCACCGTTCCCGCCGCGCCGGCGCCGCTGATCGGCCACGCCGGTCGCACGGCCTGCCGTGCCGCCGCGGCGGTTTCAGTCGCCGCGCTGCAGATCGGCCAGCCCGGAAGCCACCGTCGGGTGCCGCAGTGACAGCCGCAGCTCGCGCTTCATGCGGCTGTTGTCCATGCGACGCGACTCGCTCATGAAGCTCAGCTGCATCGGTCCGAGCCGCTGCGTCGCCTCGGCGCGGCTGATCCGGGGCGCGGGGGCGAGGCCGGCCAGCCGGGCAGCCAGATCGAAGTAGTCGCCCATCTTCATGTCGCTGTCGTCGTTGACGTTGATGGCCCGGGCGCCGCCGGGGCCGCGCAGCAGCGCGATGAAACAGGCGCGAGCCAGGTCGTCGGCCTGGATGTGGTTGGTGTGCACGTCGTCCTGCGCCTCCAGCAGCGGCGTGCCGCGGCGCAGGCGCTCCAGCGGATTGCCACCTTCACGATCGAGGGCGTAGATGCCGGGGATGCGCAGCAGCAGCGCGCTGCGGGCCGGCTCGGCTGCCCTGGCCGCCTGGCGGCGCACCCACCGGGCGATCGCCCGTTCGGCATCGACGCGCCGCCGTGCCCGGGCGGTGAGGGCCCGCGGGCCCCAGGTCTCGTCGATGAGGCGGCCCTGCGCGTCCCCGTAGACCCCCGACGTGCTGCCATAGACCAGCCGGCGCGTGGTGTCGTGCCGCGACAGGGCCTGCAGCAGGGCGGCGGTGCGCGGGTCGCGGCCGTCGTCGCGGTGGGTGGGGGGCGGGGCCAGGTGCAGCACCCGGGACGCGAGTCCGGCCAGCCGACGCAGCGTCGGGGCCCGGTCCAGGTCGCCGATCAGCGGCACGGCGCCGGCCGCCCGCAGCGCCGGCAGGCGCTCGGCCGATGAGGTCAGCGCGCGCACCGACCACCGGCCGGCCAGCAGCGTGAGCACCCGCTGACCGACGTCACCGCAGCCGACGATCAGCAGCCGCGGGCGCCGGAAGCGGCGGGGCAGGGCGAGGGCGGGCGGAGCGGGTGGGCGAGGGCGCATGGGGTGGCTGAGGGCACAATCTCGGCCCATTGATGTTTCTGCACAGGCTCAGAGGATAACGAGATGACATTCACCGTGACCGTTCAACCCGCGGGGCGCCAGTTCGAGGTCGCGCGTGACGAGGCTATCCTGGCGGGCGCGATCCGCCAGGGCGTCGGCCTGCCTTACGGGTGCAAGGACGGCGCCTGTGGATCCTGCAAGTGCACGCTGCTGGAAGGCCGCGTGATCCACGGTGCACACCAGGCCAGCGCGCTGAGCGCGGAGGACGAGGCCCGTGGCCTGGTGCTGACCTGCTGCGCGACGCCGCAGACCGACGTGGTGCTCGAGTCGCGCCAGGTCACGGCCGTCGGCCAGTTCCCGGTGCTGAAGATGCCGGTGCGGGTGATGAGCCTCGAGCGCAAGGCGGCTGACGTGGTCGTGCTGCGCCTGCAGTTGCCGGCGACGCAGTCCTTCCAGTACCACGCCGGGCAGTACGTCGAGTTCATCCTGCGTGACGGTGCCCGCCGCAGCTACTCGATGGCCAGCGCGCCCGAGGTGGCGGCCGGCGTGATGGAGTTGCACCTGCGCCACATGCCGGGCGGGCGTTTCACCGATCAGGTCTTCGGCACGATGAAGGAGAAGGACATCCTGCGCCTGGAGGGTCCCTACGGCAGCTTCTTCCTGCGCGAGGACAGTGACGCGCCCGTCGTGCTGCTGGCCTCGGGCACCGGCCTGGCGCCGATCAAGGCCATCGTCGAGCACATGAAGGCCGCCGGACTGCAGCGCTGCACGCGCCTGTACTGGGGTTGCCGCAGCCGGGCCGATCTCTACCTGCACGACTGGGTGCAGGCGGCCGCGGCCGAGCTGCCGTGGCTGGAGTACATCCCGGTGCTGTCGAATGCGCAAGCCGAGGACGCCTGGACGGGTCGCGCCGGACTGGTGCATGAGGCGGTGATGGGGGATCTGCCCGATCTGTCGGGCCATCAGGTCTATGCCTGCGGCGCGCCGATCATGGTGTCGTCCGCACGACGGGACTTCGTGGCCCGCTGCGGACTGCCGGCCGAGGCCTTCTTCGCGGATTCGTTCACCAGCGAGGCCGACAAGCAGGCGGTGGTCGTCTGATTCCGGGATGGCCGCCGCGGCGGCTGTCCGGAAACGACAAGGGCCCGCAGCGCGGGCCCCTGGTTCAACGATCCACCCGGATCAGGCTGTGTTCAGGCCGCGAGGGCCAGAGCCTTGATCTTGGCCGACAGGCGGCTCTTCAGGCGAGCGGCCTTGTTCTTGTGGAACAGACCCTTGTCGGCGATCGAATCGATCACGCTCTGCGATGCCTTGAAGGTGTCGGCAGCCTTGGACTTGTCGCCCGTGGCAACGACCTTCAGCACGCCCTTGACGGCGGTGCGGAACTTCGAGCGCAGTGCGGTGTTGGCGGCGTTCAGCTTGACGTCTTGACGCGCACGTTTACGACCCGACGCAATGCGGACCGACTTTTTCTTTGCTTTGGAAGCGGTGGCCATGGTGTTTTGGTTCCCGGGTGGAAAGTCGATCAGTATAGCACCTTGAATGGCAATGCGAAAGAGTGTTGCGTGCCGGCCCGTCCAGGGCGGGCCGGGGGCGGCGCCGATAATCCGCTGCACCACTCTCCGGACCCTCTGGCATGAACCTGCTGCGCGCTGCTTCCTTCGTCTCGCTGCTCACGCTGGCGTCCCGCATCACCGGGCTGGTGCGCGAGCAGCTGATCGCCGCCGCCTTCGGTGCCAGCGCGGCGACCGATGCGTTCCAGGTCGCGTTCCGCATCCCCAACCTGCTGCGCCGGCTCTTTGCCGAAGGGGCCTTCTCCCAGGCCTTCGTGCCCATCCTGGCCGCGACCCGTGCCACCGAAGGGGACGAGGCGACCCACCGCCTGATCGATGCGGTCGGCACCCTGCTGCTGTGGGCCCTGCTGCTGACCTGCGTGCTCGGCGTGGTCGGCGCGCCGGTGCTGGTGTGGCTGATGGCCGCGGGCCTGTCGCCCGACAGCCGCGAGGCGGCCGTGACGATGACCCGCTGGATGTTTCCCTACATCGGCTGCATGTCGCTGGTGGCGCTGTCGGCGGGCATCCTCAACACCTGGAAGCGCTTCGCGGTGCCGGCGGCCACGCCCGTGCTGCTCAACCTCTGCATGATCCTGGCGGCCTGGCTGCTGGCGCCCCGTTTTGCCGCCCACGGCATCCCGCCGATCTACGCCGTGGCCGCCGGGGTGATGGCCGGCGGGGTGCTGCAGCTGGCGGTGCAGGTGCCGGCGCTGCGCCGCATCCAGGCGCTGCCGCGCCTGGGCCTGAGCTGGCAGGGGGTGCTGCAGGCCTGGCGCCACCCGGGGGTGCACCGGGTGCTGGGCAAGATGGCGCCGGCCATCCTGGGGGTGTCCGTGGCGCAGATCTCGCTGATGGTGAACACCCAGATCGCGTCGCACCTGCCCACGGGCTCGGTGTCCTGGCTGACCTATGCCGACCGGCTGATGGAGTTCCCGACGGCGCTGCTGGGCGTGGCGCTGGGCGTGGTGCTGCTGCCGCAGCTGTCGGCCGCCCAGGCCCGTGGCGAGGACGATCGCTACAGCGCGATGCTCGACTGGGGCCTGCGCCTGGTGACCCTGCTGGCGCTGCCCTGTGCCGTGGCCCTGCTGGTGTTCGCGCTGCCGCTGGTGTCGGTGCTCTACCACTACGGCCGGTTTTCCCCGGCCGATGCGCAGCAGACCGTGACGGCGCTGATGGGCTATGGCGTTGGCCTGATGGGCCTGGTGGGGGTCAAGGTGCTGGCCCCGGGCTTCTACGCCCGCCAGGACATCGCCACGCCGGTGCGCATCGCCATCACCGTGCTGGGCCTGACGCAGCTGATGAACCTGGTGTTCGTGCCTCGCCTGGGTCACGCGGGCCTGGCGCTGTCCATCGGGGTGGCGGCGCTGATCAACGCGACCTGGCTGCTGATCGGCCTGCGGCGCCGGGGCAGCTATCGCCCGGCGCCCGGATGGCCGCGCTTCCTGCTGCAGGTGGCGCTGGCCAGCGCGGTGATGGGGGCCTGGCTGGTCTGGGTGGCCCGCTCGGTCGACTGGATCGCGCTCGGCGCGGCCCCCGGGCAGCGGGTGCTCTGGCTGGCCGGGGCGCTGGCGGCGGCGGCGGCCCTGTATTTCGGTGCGCTGCTGCTGGTCGGGCTGAAGTGGCGCCAGTTCGCCCGCCGGGGCTGAGGCCCGGTCGGTGACAGGCCCGGGCCGGGCTGTATAAACTCCTTCACATGCGCTGGACCGTCCCGACCCCCCTGGATCATTTTGCGGCCCTGGTCGGGACCGACGACGGCTTTCCGCTGACCGAGGCGGCCGTCGCGATCGCGATGGCCGAGCACCCCGCGCTCGACGTGCAGGGCGTGCTGGCCGAACTCGACGGCCTGGCCCTGCGCCTGCAGCGGCGCATCCCGGCCGACGCGTCGGCGGAGCAGCGGGTGCGCCTGCTGCATCGTTTCTTCTTCGACGAGCTCGGGTTCTCCGGCAATGCCAACGATTTCTACAGCGTGCGCAACAGCCATGTGCACGAGGTGCTGCGCACGCGCCGCGGCATCCCGATCACGCTGGCGGTGATCTACCTCGAGCTGGCCACGCAGATCGGGCTGCGGGTGCAGGGGGTCTCCTTTCCGGGCCATTTCCTGGTGCGCCTGAGCCTGCCCGAGGGCGATGCGGTGATGGATCCGCTGACCGGCGAGTCGCTCAGCCGCGAGGCGATCGAGGAGTGGGCCGCCCCTTTCCTCGAGCGCCAGCGCCCGGAGGCCGGGCTCGGCTCGGCCGGACGCGCCGAGATGCTGCGGCACCTGCTGGCGCCGGCCACGCCCCGCGAGATCATCGCCCGCATGCTGCGCAACCTGGAGGCGCTGCACCAGTCGAGCGATGACCCCGCGAAGGTGCTGCCGATCCAGCAGCGCCTGGTGGCGCTGCTGCCCTCCGAGTGGAGTCGCCGCCGCGACCGCGGCTACACGCTGGCCGACCTGGGGCAGACGCAGGAGGCCATCGACGACCTGTCGGCCTACCTCGACCGGGCCGGTGATGCGGCCGATCTGGCCCAGGTCCGGGCCCACCTGATGACCTTGCGCGGACGGCGTTCGTCACGCTGATCCGGGCCCGCTCCCGGGGGTGTCGGCGGATTTTCTTAGAATCGTCGACTTTTGCGTTTGGCTGCTCCACGATTCGGTCGTGACCGCCAGCTGATTTCAGGGTTGATGCACCGGCATGGTTTCCAGTTCCTTTCCCGTGATGCGGCAAGTGCCCCTGGCACTGGGGCCCGAGCCTGCCTGGCGTTTCGACAATTTTGTCGTCGGTGGCAATGACCAGTGGGACCAGATGTGCTGCGCGCTCGGGGCACCCCGTCCCGACACGCCCGTCTACCTCTGGGGGCCGATGGGCAGCGGCAAGAGCCACCTGCTGCATGCGGCGGCGGCCCTGGCGCAGGCCGACGGCCTGCGCGTCGCGGCCTTCGACCTGCGCACGCCGCTGCCGTGGGAAGTTGACGACAGCGTGCGCCTGCTGATCCTCGACGACTGCGACCGCTACAACACGCTGCAGCAGCACGCGGCCTTCACCGCCTTCGTGGAGGCCACCAGCCTGGCCATGCCGGTGCTGGCCGCCGGTCGCCTGCCGCCGGTGGACCTGCCGGTGCGTGACGACCTGCGCAGTCGCCTGGCCTGGGGGCTGGTCTACCAGCTCAACCCGCCCAACGAGGAAGAGGCCCGCACCGTGCTGCGCTGCGAGGCCGACCGGCGTGGCATCGTGCTGTCCGAGGACGTGATCGACTACCTGCTCAAGCGCTGCGCCCGTGACCTGGCGCACCTGATGAGCCTGCTCGACCGGCTCGACGAGTACGCGCTGGCCACCCAGCGCGCGGTGACCGTGCCGCTGGTGCGCGAGATGCTGCAGCAGGACGGGGGCGGCCTCTGATGCCACGCCACCTCAGCCTGTTCGACCTCGACGGCACGCTGATCGCCGGGGACTCCAACCAGGCGTTCGGCGAGTTCATGGCCAGCCTCGGCTGGATCGGGCTCGACGAGTTCCACCGGAGCCAGCAGGGCTTCCACGCCGAATACGACGCCGGCCGGCTCGACCTGGCGGCCTACGTCGACTTCGTCACCCGCCCCTGGCGCGATCGCCCGGCCGCCGAGGTGCTGGCCGCCCGCGAGCGTTTCATGCAGGAGGTCATGCATCCGCGCATCGATGCCCGGGCGCGTGCGCTGGTGCGGCAGCACCGCGAGCGGGGCGACCTGATGGTGATGGTCACGGCCACCAACGACTTCGTCACCGCGCCGATCGCGCAGGCCTTCGGCATCGATGACCTGCTGGCGGTCCAGCTCGAGACCGGCCCGGACGGGCGCTGCACCGGCCGCTTCCGCGGCACGCCCACCTTCCGCGAAGGCAAGGTCGAACGGCTGCACCAGTGGCTGGCCGGCCGGGGCCAGGCCCTGGCGGACTTCGAGTCGGTCACGGTCTACAGCGACTCGCCCAACGATCTGCCCCTCCTGGCCATCGCGACCCACGCGGTGGCCACCAACCCCACACCAGCGCTCGAAGCCGAGGCGCTGCAGCGCGGCTGGCGCATACTCCGGCTCCTCCCATGATCAAGAATTTCATCCACCGTTTGCTGGGCAAGGGCGGCAAGGACGCTCCTGTCGCCGCCGAGCTGCCGCCCACCGGTCGCCGTGTCGAGGTGCCGCGCGAGGTGCACCGCATCGACCCCAAGCTGATCGACGAGCGCGCCGTGCGGGTCGTGACCACGCTGCAGGACGCCGGCTTCGAGGCCTACATCGTCGGGGGGGCCGTGCGTGACCTGCTGCTGGGTCACCGCCCCAAGGATTTCGACGTCGCCACCAACGCCACGCCGGAACAGGTCAAGGGCCTGTTCCGGCGTGCCTTCATCATCGGTCGGCGCTTCCGCATCGTGCACGTGGTGCATGGCCGCGGCCGCGACCACGAGGTGATCGAGGTCTCGACCTTCCGCGCCTACCTCGACCCCAGCGCGGCCGAGCAGCTGGTGGGCAACGAGAAGCCCGGCAAGTCCGACCTGGCCAGCAAGAGCCACGTGGTCGACGCCAGCGGCCGGGTGCTGCGCGACAACGTCTGGGGCCCGCAGGACGAGGATGCGGCCCGGCGCGACTTCACCGTCAACGCGCTCTACTACGACCCGCGCCGCGAACTGGTGATCGACTACCACCGCGGCATCGAGGACTCCCGGCTGCGCCTGCTGCGCATGATCGGCGACCCCGAGACCCGCTACCGCGAGGACCCGGTGCGCATGATCCGGGTGGTGCGCTTCGCCGCCAAGCTCGGCTTCGAGATCGAGGCCGCCACCCGCGCGCCGCTGGTGCGCATGGCCGACCTGCTGGGCAATGTGCCGGCCTCGCGGCTGTTCGACGAGATGATCAAGCTGCTGCAGACCGGCCACTCGCTGGCCAGCCTCGAGGAGCTGCGCAAGCAGGGCCTGCACCGCGGCGTGTTCCCCATCCTCGACGCGGTGCTCGACGATGCGCACCGCCACGACGGGCGCGAGAAGTTCATCCACATGGCCCTGAGCGACACCGATCGCCGGGTCGGCGAGGGCAAGCCGGTGGCGCCCAGCTTCATGCTGGCCTGCATGCTGTGGCACGAGGTGCTGCGCCGCCGCGACGACCGGCGCTCGCGTGGCGAGAGCCCGACGGTGGCGCTGCAACAGGCCACCGACGCGGTGTTCGATGCCCGCATCGGCGACATCTCCGGGCGCGGCAAGCTGGCCGCCGACATGCGCGAGATCTGGATGATGCAGCCGCGCTTCGAGCGCCGCACGCCGTCGGCCGCGCTGTCGCTGGTGGCGCAGCCCCGGTTCCGCGCCGGCTTCGACTTCCTGCGGCTGCGAGCCGATGCCGGCGAGCTCGACGAAGCGCTGGCCCGCTGGTGGGAGGCGTTCTCGCTGGCCGACGACCAGGAGCGTGAGGACCTGCTCGAGGAGGCGCGCCAGGCCGACCAGGCCGCCCGCCGCCAGACCCAGGGTCGACCGGGAGCACGGACGCCGGCGGCAGCCGGCAGGCCGGTCGCCGCCGACCGGGTGTCCGCGCCGGCCGAGGCCTCCGCGGACGACGAGGACGACGACATCGAGCCGTCCGGCGACGAGGCGGCCGCCCCCGCGCCGGCCCGTCGCAAGCGCCGGCGCCGCAAGCCCGCGGGTGCCGGGGCGGGCGCTGCCGGAGGTGGTGCCGGCGGTTCGCAGGGCACCTGAGCGTGCCGGGCGTGGCGCCGATCCGGCCGCTGGTGCGGGCCTACATCGGTCTGGGGGCCAATCTGGGGGCCGCCCGGGCGGCCCTGCAGTCGGCCTGCGAGCAGCTCGCCGCGCTGCCCGAGACCCGCTGGGTGGGCCGGTCGGCCTGGTATCGCAGCGCGCCGGTCGACGCCAGCGGCCCGGACTACCTGAATGCCGTGGCCGTGCTCGACACCGGTCTGGCGCCGCTGGCGCTGCTGCATGCGCTGCAGGCCATCGAGCTGGAGCACGGGCGCCTGCGCCCCTACCGCAACGCGCCCCGCACGCTGGACCTGGACCTGTTGCTGCATGGCGACGCCGTGCAGCCGGGGCCGGAGCTGATCCTGCCGCACCCGCGGCTGCATGAGCGGGCCTTCGTGCTGCAGCCCCTGCGCGAGGTGGCGCCCGACCTGGCCCTGCCGGGTCGGCCCTCGCTGGACCTGCTGTGCGCGGCCTGCGCGGACCAGGCGATCGAGCGGCTGCCCTCCTGATCCCCGAGTGCCATGAACCTGCCCGCCCCGTTGCAGACCATCGGTCTGCTGATCCTGTCGAACCTGTTCATGACCTATGCCTGGTACGGCCACCTCAAGACCATGGGCGGCAAGCCCTGGTACACGGCGGCGCTGCTGAGCTGGGGCATCGCGCTGTTCGAGTACCTGCTGCAGGTGCCGGCCAACCGCATCGGCGCGGCCGGCGGCTGGTCGCTGGCCCAGCTCAAGATCACCCAGGAGGTGGTGACGCTGGCGGTGTTCGTGCCGTTTTCGGTGCTCTACATGCAGCAGCAATTCCGCCTGGACTTCGTCTGGGCCGGCCTGTGCCTGCTCGGTGCGGTCTATTTCATCTTTCGCGGCTGATCCGGATTGGTCGGCCGGCCCGGGTACACTCGCGCCGTTTCAGGAAGATGACCATTCCGTGACAGATGGGTGTTTTTGCCCGATCTGAAACATGGGAGCGCCTCTGCGGCCAGGGTCGTCCTGTTTCCCCCTTCCCCCTGACTGAATCCGGAGTCTCCATGCTGTTCGGCAAGCTGCTGCCGCGCGAAGGCAATTTCTTCGAGCTCTTCAACGCCCATGGTGTGGCGATCGTGAACGGCTCGCGGGC
This sequence comes from Sphaerotilus hippei, assembly GCF_003201595.1. Lineage (GTDB taxonomy): Bacteria > Pseudomonadota > Gammaproteobacteria > Burkholderiales > Burkholderiaceae_C > Sphaerotilus > Sphaerotilus hippei. The sequence goes on from NZ_QJJS01000015.1 coordinate 84,295, forward strand.
CTTCCTGTCGATGATCCAGAACTACTCGGACGTCGCCCAGCGCGAACGTTACGCGGGGCAGGTCGACGACTTCGAGCACGAGGCCGACAAGGTCACGGCCGAGGTCAACCGGCTGCTGCACAAGACCTTCATCACGCCCATCGACCGTGAGCAGATCCACTCGCTCATCAACACGATGGACGACATCCTCGACATGCTGCAGGACGCCTCCGAGACGATGGCGCTCTACGACGTGCGCGAGCTCACGCCCGAGGTGACGCGCCTGAGCGAGCTGGCGGTCAAGTGCTGCGAACGGGTCGCGCATGGCGTGTCGCTGCTGTCGCAGCTGTCCAAGCACAGCGTCGCGGCCGCGACGGTCAAGACCTGCCAGGAGATCTCGCAGCTCGAGTCCGATGCCGATCGCGAGATGCGCTCGGCGATGTCGCGCCTGTTCCGCGAGCAGGAGGACATCCGCGAGCTGATCAAGCTCAAGGCGATCTACGAGCAGCTCGAGTCCATCACCGACAAGTGCGAAGACGTGGCCAACCTGATCGAGGGCATCGTCCTCGAGAACTCCTGAGCCCGGACCGATCATGGATGCGGTCCAGGTCAGTTTCTGGGTGGTCGTGCTGCTCGTCCTCCTGGCGGTCGTCTTCGACTTCATGAACGGTTTCCACGACGCGGCGAACTCCATCGCCACCGTCGTGTCCACCGGCGTGCTCAAACCCCAGCAGGCGGTGCTGTTCGCGGCCTGCTTCAACTTCATCGCCATCGCGGTGTTCCAGCTGCACGTGGCGGCCACCATCGGCAAGGGCATCGTGCTGCCCGGCGTGGTCGATCAGCACGTGGTGTTCGGTGCCCTGGTCGGGGCGATCCTGTGGAACGTCATCACCTGGTGGTTCGGCATTCCGTCGAGCTCCTCGCATGCGCTCATCGGCGGCATCGTCGGTGCGGTCATGGCCAAGGCGGGCACCGGCTCGCTGGTGGCGGCCGGCCTGATCAAGATCGTGCTGTTCATCCTGCTGTCGCCGCTGCTGGGCTTCCTGTTCGGCTCGCTGCTGATGGTGGTCGTGGCGTGGATCTTCCGCGGCTTCTCGCCGCTGCGCATCGACAAGTGGTTCCGCCGGCTGCAGCTGGTGTCCGCCGGGGCCTACAGCCTGGGTCACGGCGGCAACGACGCGCAGAAGACCATCGGCATCATCTGGATGCTGCTGCTGGCCTCGGGCTACGCGCAGGCGGGCGACGCGATGCCGCCCACCTGGGTGATCTGGGTCTGCTACCTGGCCATCAGCATCGGCACGATGTTCGGTGGCTGGCGCATCGTGCGCACCATGGGCCAGAAGATCACCAAGCTCAAGCCGGTGGGCGGTTTCTGCGCCGAGACCGGCGGGGCGCTGACGCTGTTCCTGGCCACGCTGCTGGGCGTGCCGGTGTCGACCACGCACACCATCACCGGTGCGATCGTGGGCGTGGGCTCGGTGCAGCGCGCCTCGGCGGTGCGCTGGGGCGTGGCCGGCAGCATCGTCTGGGCCTGGATCTTCACGATCCCGGCCTCGGCGCTGATGGCTGCCATCGCCTACTGGGTCAGCAACTTCCTGTTCTGATCCGAGGTCCGGGCGCCGTGGCGGCGCCCGGCTTCATGGCTGCCGGATCTGCGCGACGGTGCTCTCGAAATAACGCTGCAGCCCGTAGGTGATGCTCGACAGCAGCGCCGTGGTGCCGATCAGCAGCGCCACGACGAGGGCCAGCACCGTCAGGCCGCTGCCGGGCGGGGACGGGCGGTCCCCGTTGATCCGCGTGTCCCAGCGTTCCTGGGGCGTCAGGCCGATCACCAGGGCCGACAGCATCGCCGCGGCGATCGCCAGGCCGCCGATGGGCAGCAGGAACCAGGACAGGCGGTCGTCCTGTCCGAGGTGGATCGCGCGCCCGTAGCCCCACAGGCCCAGCAGCGTCGGCAGCGGAAACATCCAGCCCCAGGGGTCGCGCCAGCCGTGCAGGTAGAAGCGGTGCGCGCCCAGCGTGCCGGCCAGCACGGCCAGCCAGGTCGCCAGCGTGCGTGACTTGACGCCCTTCATGGGGCGCTGCGGTCGCCCGCACCCAGGTCGCGCTGCATGATCACGCAGTCGAGCCAGCGCTCGAACTTCCAGCCCACCGACTTCATCACGCCGATCCGCTCGAAGCCGCAGGCGCGGTGCACGCCGATCGAGCCGTGGTTGTCCGAGTCGCCGATGACGGCCAGCATCTGGCGCGCGCCGGCGGCGGTGCAGGCGGCGACCAGCTCGGCCAGCAGCAGCCGCCCGACCCCCTGGCGCCGGGCGGCCGGGGCGAGGTAGATGGAGTCCTCGACGGTGTGGCGCCAGGCCTCCCGGGCCCGGAAGGCGTTGGCATAGGCATAACCGAGCACCTCGTCGCCGCGCCGGGCCACCAGCCAGGGCAGGCCCTTGCCGAGCACGTCCTCACGCCGCCGTGCCATCTCCGCCTGATCCGGGCCGACCAGCTCGAAGGTGCCGGTTCCGTGCCGGGCGTTCCAGTCGTAGATCGTGGTGATGGCGGGCAGGTCGGCCGGGGTGCTGGGCCGGATGAGCAGGGGCGAGGTCATGGGTGTGCGGCCTTTGTTTGGACAGACGTGAATGCTGAGTTTATAATCTCGGGTTCTTCGGTGACGGCTGATCCGCGCAAGCGACGCAGCACGTATCTAGCGGGGCCGGGAAAATGCGCGGGCTGTCCTGTCTCGGATTCGAGCAGGGCGCCCATCTGATGATCTGCTGGCCTGCGTGTCTCCTGGTCGGGTGGATCCCTGAACGTTAGTGATCAAGGAAACATCATGGTCGTGATCCGACTCGCTCGTGGCGGCGCTAAAAAGCGTCCTTTCTACAACATCGTTGTGGCTCACGCTGCCAACCGCCGTGACGGCCGCTTCCTGGAGCGCGTGGGCTTCTACAACCCGTTCGCCGCCGGCGCCGAAGAAGGCCTGCGTCTGGCCCTGGACCGCGTGGACCAGTGGACCGGCAAGGGTGCCCAGCTGTCGCCCACCGTTGCGCGCCTGGTCAAGCAAGCCAAGAGCAAGATCGCTCCGGCTGCCTGAGTCTTGAAGCCGTGAACCCGATTCCCCGCTGCGGCGTGTCGAACCCATGAGTTCGATCGACGACGACATCGTCTGGCCGGAAGACGCCATCGAGGTGGCGAAGGTCATCGACGCGTGGGGCATCAAGGGGTGGATCCGTGTCCATCCCTACTCGGCCGATCCTCAGGCCGTGTTCTCTTCGCGCCGCTGGTTCGTCCAGCCGCCGGCCGACCGGCCGGTGCTGGCTGGCGCAGCGGCGCTGCCGCGTGTCCTCTGCATCACGCATGCGAAGGAGCACGGCGACGGCGTGGTGGCTGCCGCTCAGGAAATTCCTGACCGCAACACCGCCGAGGCCCTCAAGGGGGCCCGGATCTTCGTGTCCCGCTCGAGCTTCCCGACCGTCGGTGACGGCGAGTACTACTGGGTCGACCTGATCGGCCTGCAGGTGGTCAACCGGGCCGACGAGGTGCTGGGCACCGTGGTCGATCTGGCCGAGACCGGGGCCCAGAGCGTGCTGCGCCTGGTGCGCACCGAGACCGATGCCGGCGGCAAGTCGCGCGAGGTCGAGTGCCTGATCCCGTTCGTGTCCGCCTACATCGACGAGGTCAGCCTCGAGCGGCGTCGCATCGTGGCCGACTGGGGTCTCGACTACTGAAGCGCCGGCCGTGCCCATGCGCTTCGACGTCCTGACGCTCTTCCCTGAACTCTTCGATCCTTTCCTGCGTGTCGGCGTGACGCGCCGCGCCTACGAGAGCGCTCAGGTCGACGTGCGCCTGTGGCAGCTGCGCGATCACGCGGACGACAACTACCGCCGCATCGATGACCGCCCCTACGGTGGCGGTCCCGGCATGGTGATGCTGGTCGAGCCGCTCGAGCGTGCGCTCGCCGCGGTGCGGGCTGACCGGGACGGGCAGCAGAGGGCGCCGCTGATCATGTTCAGCCCCGCGGGTGCGCCGCTCACGCAGGCGCGTGTTCAGCAGCTGTCGCGCGGGCCGGGGGCCATCCTGCTGTGCGGACGCTACGAGGGGGTCGACCAGCGTTTCGTCGACCGCCATGTCGACGAGGAGATCAGCCTCGGCGACTTCGTGCTGTCGGGTGGTGAGCTGCCCGCGCTGGCCCTGCTCGATGCGGTGACCCGGCTGCAGCCGGGGGTGCTGCACGACGCGGCCTCGCACGAGCAGGACAGCTTCTCCGACGGTCTGCTCGACTGTCCCCATTACAGCCGGCCCGAAGTGCTGGGTCCGGATGCCGTGCCGCCGGTGCTGCTGTCGGGGCATCATGCCCAGATCGCACGCTGGCGCCGGGAGCGTCAGCTCGAGCAGACGGCCCGTCGGCGGCCCGATCTGATCGAGGTGGCGCGAGCCAACGGAAGATTGTCCGCAGCGGACGAGCAAATGCTCGCTCGTTTCAAGTTATAATCGCAGGTTTTGATCCTCTGCCGGGGTGATCCCTTCGGGATTCGGGGCGCGATCCGCAGCGTTGCTGCGGTTGATCGTCGGCATTTCTGCCCGACCCGCGCCGGCACGATCGCTAGGAGTGTTACCCATGGATCTGATCCGCCAACTCGAGCAAGAAGAAATTGTTCGACTCAACAAGACCATCCCCGTCTTCGCCCCTGGCGACACGGTGATCGTCAGCGTGAACGTCGTCGAAGGCACGCGCAAGCGTGTGCAGGCCTATGAAGGTGTGGTGATCGCTCGCCGCAACCGTGGCCTGAACAGCGCCTTCATCGTGCGCAAGATCTCCAGCGGCGAAGGCGTGGAGCGCACGTTCCAGCTGTACAGCCCGCTGATCGCGTCGATCGAAGTCAAGCGTCGCGGTGATGTGCGCCGTGCCAAGCTGTACTACCTGCGCCAGCGCAGCGGCAAGTCGGCACGCATCAAGGAAAAGCTGGCCTGAGGCCACGCCGCTCCGGCCGGATGCAGTCCGGGCGCCGCAATGCGCACGACTGCACTCCACTACAAGCCGCCTTCGGGCGGCTTGTCGCTTTTCGGCCTATCCTCATCGGATGTCCGCCTTGCCCGCCCTTGATCCCGCGCCGGCCATCTTCGACCCGCGCGAGGTGCCGATCGTCTCGATCGGGCACGAGCTGCCCGTGCCGTCGCCCGACGCGCTCACGCCCCAGGCCCTGCGCCGCCGGTTCATGGCGCCGCCCGACTGGCAGCCCGAGTTCACCGGGGACGCCCGTCCCCGGCCGCTGCCCGACCGGCCGCGTGCGGCCGCCGCGGCCGCGGTGCTGATTCCGCTGGTGCAGCGCGAGACCGGCCTGCAGGTGCTGCTGACCCGCCGCACGGCCCACCTGACCCACCACGCCGGGCAGATCAGCTTCCCCGGCGGGCGCAGCGAGCCCGGGGACGCCGACGCGATCGCCACCGCGCTGCGCGAGGCCCATGAAGAGGTCGGCCTGCTGCCCGCCGGCATCGAGGTCATCGGCCGCTTGCCGACCTACACCACCGTCACCTCCTTCGTCGTCACGCCGGTGGTCGGCCTGCTGGCACCGCCGCTGCGGCTCGACCCCGACCCCAACGAGGTGGCCGAGGTGTTCGAGGTGCCGCTGGCCTTCCTGATGTCGCCCGATCAGCACCGCCTGCACCGCTGGGAGCGCGACGGCCATGCCCGGCGTTTCCTGTCCATGCTCTGGCGGCCCGAGGCCCCGGCGGGCGAGGCGGACTACTTCATCTGGGGGGCGACCGCGGCCATGCTGCGCAACCTCTACCGCTTCGTCAGTGCCTGACCGGATCCTGGGGTGCCGCGCACGGCCGGTATCATCGGGGCATGAGCTTTCTCGCGGTTCTCCTGGCCCTGTTCATCGAGCAGTTGCGGCCCTTGCCGCAAGGCAATCCTGTGCACGAAACCCTGGTGGGCTGGGCCCGCTGGACCGCGCGCAACTTCGACGCGGGTCATGAGCACCACGCCTGGGTGGTGTGGGCCGTGACGGTGGCGGTGCCCTGCGCGCTGGTCAGTGCCGTCTTCCTGCTGGTCGACCGGTACAGCCTGATCCTGGCGCTGCTGTGGAATCTGGTGGTGCTCTACCTGACGCTGGGCTTCCGGCAGTTCAGCCACTACTTCACCGACATCCGTGACGCCCTCGAGCAGGGCCAGGAAGAGCGCGCGCGCCAGCTGCTGCAGTCCTGGCGCTACCTCGACGCCAGCGACCTGCCGCGTGACCAGCTGCTGCGCCACGTGATCGAACATGCGCTGCTGGCGGCCCACCGCCATGTGTTCGGCGTGTTCTTCTGGTTCGTGCTGGGCTCGGCGCTGGGGCTGGGGCCGATGGGGGCGGTGTTCTACCGCATGACCGAATTCTGTTCGCGCTTCTGGGCGATCAAGAGCCGTCCGCTGGGCGCGCCGACCAACGAGCGCCTGATGCTTCGTTCGCAGCAGGTCTTCTCGATCATCGACTACCTGCCGGCCCGCATGACGGCGGCCGGTTTTGCGGTGGTGGGCAACTTCGAGGAGGCGGTCGACTGCTGGCGCCACCATGCCCGCCTGTGGCACCACTCCAACGACGGCGCCCTGCTGGCGGCCGCGGCGGGGGCCGTGGGGGTGGCGCTCGGCGGGTCGTCGGCGCCGGAGCCGAGTCCGGGCGTGGCGGCGGCCGGCGGTCGCCGTTCGAACCAGGTGGCCGTGGGCAGCTTCGAGGCCGGGGCGATGCCCGAGGAGACGGCGGCCGAGGGCTGCACGCCCGGGGCCGTGCCGCAGATCGCCCACCTGCGCACGGTGGTCGGCCTGGTGTGGCGCTCGGTCGTGCTGTGGATGCTGATGCTCGCGCTGCTGTCGCTGGCCAACCTGCTGGGCTGAAGCCGGTTCAGCGCACGGCCTTCAGGCTCAGCCCGAGGGCCAGGCCGAACATCATCAGCGCGATCAGCGCATCCAGGCGCCGCCAGGCGGTCGGGGACCGGAACCAGGGCGTGAGCTGCCGGGCCAGCAGGCCCAGGCCGGTGAACCACAGCACGCTGCCGGTCACCGCGCCCGCGGCGAACACCCAGCGCTGCAGGCCTTCCTGGGACTGGGCCAGCGAGCCCAGCAGCACCGTGGTGTCGAGCCAGGCATGCGGATTCAGGAAGCAGAAGGCGGCCGACTGCAGCGCGACCCGGCGCTGCGAGGCCGGGCGGGCCGACGCGTCGGCCATGGCCAGGCTGGCCACGCCATCCTGCCAGGCCCGTCGGGCGGCCTGCAGTCCGTAGACCAGCAGGAAAGCCACACCGACGGCGGTCATCGCCGTCACCGCCCAGGGCGCGGCGCTGGCGATCCAGCCCATGCCGGCGGTGCCCAGCAGGATCAGCAGCGCATCGCACAGGGCGCACACCACGATCACCGTGGCGACATGTTCGCGGCGCAGGCCCTGGCGCAGCACGAAGGCATTCTGGGCGCCGATGGCGATGATCAGGCCCAGGCAACTGGCCAGGCCCATCAGGAAGGGGGTGGAAGCTTGCATGCCGCCAGCGTAGGCAGATCGCCTGCCGTGGTCCAGCTTAAGATTCTTGCTTTGGTGAAGCAGAACTTAATCATGGTCCCCATGCTCGATCATCAGGCGCTGAGGGCGCTGGCCGCGGTGCTGCGCGAGGGCAGCTTCGAGCGGGGCGCACGGGCCCTGCACCTCACGCCGTCGGCCGTGTCGCAGCGGGTGCGCGGCCTGGAGGATCGCCTGGGCTGCGTGCTGCTGATCCGCAGCCAGCCGGTGCTGCCGACCCCCGAGGGCGCGCGTCTGTACCGGCATTTCCTGCAGGTCGAGATGCTCGAGGCTGACCTGGGGCGTGAGCTGGGGCCGCTGGGCCTGGACGTGCCGGCCCGGCGGCGCAGCCTGCCGGTGGCGGTCAACGCCGACAGCCTGGCAACCTGGATGATCCCGGCGATGGCGGCGTTCCATGCCGCTGCAGGCGACACGCTGGCCCTGCAGGTCGACGATCAGGACCACACCCGCGAGTGGCTGCGCCATGGCGAGGTGGTCGGTGCGGTGACGGCGGTGGCCGAGCCCATCAGCGGCTGCCGTGTCGACGCGCTCGGGGTGATGCCGTACGTGGCGGCGGCCAGCCCGGACTTCGTGCAGCGCCACCTGGCGGGTCGGGCGCTGGATGAGGCGCTGCGTGAGGCGCCGATGCTGGTCTTCAACCGCAAGGACGAGCTGCAGCACCGCTACGTGGCGGACCTGCTCGGCGAGGCCGCGCCGGTGGTCGCGCCGATCTGGTGGCTGCCCTCGGCCCACGGCTTTCTCGATGCGGCCCGCGCCGGGCTGGGCTGGGGCCTGCACCCCTTGCCGCTGGTGCAGGCCGAGCTGCGCAGCGGGGCGCTGGTCGAGCTCTTCGGCGGGCGGCGGGCCAGCGTGTCGCTGCACTGGCAGAGCTGGCGCCTGGAGTCGGTGACGATGCAGACGCTGCGCCGCTGCATCGTCCAGGCCGCGGCCGCGGTGCTGCAGCCGGCCTGACGGCCCGGGCTCACCAGCGGGTGGCCGACAGCTCGGCGCGCAGCTCCAGGTAGATGCGGTAGCGTGACGGCGTGATCTCGCCGCGCTCCAGCGCCGCGAGCACCGCGCAGCCCGGCTCGTGGTCATGGGTGCAGTTGGCGAAGCGGCAGTGGCCGCGCCAGGGGCGCAGATCGGCCATCCAGTGCGACAGGTCGTCGACCGACACATGGTGCAGGCCGAACTCCTGGAAACCGGGCGAGTCGATCAGCGCCGATTCCCGGGCCCTGTCGAGCCAGTACCAGCGGGTGTGCGTGGTGGTGTGGCGACCGGAGTTCAGCGCCACCGACACCTCGCCGATCTGCGCGCCCGCGTCGGGCACCAGCAGGTTGACCAGCGTGCTCTTGCCGGTGCCCGACGGGCCCAGCACCAGCGTCGAGCCGTGGGCGAGCCGCTCGCCCAGTTCGGCCCGGGCCTCGTCCGGGCGGGCCTTCAGCGCCAGCTCCATCACCGTGTAGCCCATGCGGCGATAGGGCTCCAGCCGCTCGCGGGCGACCTGGGCCGCCGCCGTCAGGTCGGTCTTGTTCAGCAGGATCAGCACCTCGATGCGGGCCTGCTCGGCCGCGACCAGCGCGCGGGTGAGCTGGCTCTCGCTGAACACCGGGTCGGCGGCCACCAGGATCAGCAGCCGGTCGAGGTTGGCGGCGAACGACTTGGTGCGCCACTCGTCCTGGCGGTGCAGCAGGTTGCGGCGCGGGTCGAGGCTGACGATCACGCCCTCGTCGCCGCGGCTGTCGGTGATCTGGAAGCGCAGCCGGTCGCCGACGACGGCGTCGCTCTTCTTGCCCCGCGGGTGCACGATGATCTCGCGCCCCTCGGGCGTCTCGACCACGAAGTGCCGGCCGTGGCCGGCGACGACCAGGCCCTGCTCCAGGTCGGCCACCGTGCGGTGGGCGGCGGGCTGGCCCCGGTGGGCCGACTTGCTGCCGCCCTTCATGAGCGCTGCAGCCCGGTGGCGGGCTGCGGCAGCGCGGCCAGGCGCTGCACCGCGGGGGGGTGGGAGTAGTGCACTTTCACGTACATGGGATCCGGGGTCAGGGTCGAGGCATTGTCCTCGTAGAGCTTGAGCAGGGCCGAGCGCAGGTCGCCCGGCTGGGCCTGGGTGCAGGCGTAGGCGTCGGCCTCGAACTCGTGGCGGCGCGAGCTGGAGGCGGCCAGCGGGCTGATGAAGAAGCTGAACACCGGGCCGACCAGCATCAGCAGCACCAGCGCGAGGCCGTCGTTGGGCGCCAGCAGGTTGGGCATCACGCCCAGGCCGGTGTAGAAGGCGGGCTGCTTCATCAGCCAGCCCAGCAGCGCCAGGCTCAGCAGCCACACGCCCATCATCAGCGCCACCCGCTTGATCACGTGGCGGTGCCTGAAGTGCCCCAGCTCGTGCGCCAGCACCGCCTCGACCTCGCCGGGGGTCAGCCGCGCGAGCAGGGTGTCGAAGAACACCACCCGCTTGCTGGCGCCGAAGCCGGTGAAGTAGGCGTTGGCATGGGCCGAGCGCTTGCTGCCGTCCATCACGTAGAGCCCCTGGGCCTGGAAGCCGCAGCGCTGCATCAGCGCCTCGACGCGTTCGCGCAGCGCGTGGTCGTCCAGTGGCTGGAAGCGGTTGAACAGCGGGGCGATCACCGTCGGGTAGAGGCCCTGCATCAGCAGCGTGAACACCGCCAGCGCGCCGAAGGCCCACAGCCACCAGGCGGCACCGGCGCTGCCCATCAGCCAGACCAGCAGCGCGGCCAGCGGCGCACCGATCACCAGCCCGACGAACGCGCCGATCAGCCCGTCGCGCAGCCACAAGCCCGGGGTCATGCGGTTGAAGCCGAAACGCTGTTCCAGCCGGAAGGTGCGCCACCAGGCCAGCGGCAGGTCCAGCAGCGAGCCGATCAGGCCCACCGCCAGCAGCAGGCCGACCTGGTAGGCCAGCGCGCCGGCCTGCGGCAGCAGCAGATCGCGCAGCCCGTGGTTGAGCCGGTCCAGCCCGCCCAGCAGCGTCCAGCCCAGCAGCACCGCGGTGCTCCAGGCGGTGTCGACCAGCTCCAGCCGCTGGCGTGCCACCGTGTAGTCGGCCGCCTTCTGGTGGGCGGCGAGGCTGACGGTGGCGGCGAAGGCCGGCGGCACCGCATCGCGGTGGCGGGCGACGTGGCGCACCTGCCGCCCGATCAGCCAGACACGCAGCAGCATCGACGCCACGAGGGCCAGCGCGAACGCCAGTGAAACGAGGAGGGAGTTCATCGGCCGGATTCTCGCCGATGACCATGGGAGAATCCGCCCCCTGTCAGGAGAGAACGATGACCGATACGACCGAACTGGCCCGCAACGACCAGAACCTCATCTGGATCGACCTCGAGATGACCGGGCTGGATCCGAACACCGACCGCATCATCGAGATCGCGGTGGTGGTGACCGACGCCCAGGTCACCCGTCGGGTCGAGGGTCCGGTGATCGCCGTGCACCAGAGCGACGAGCTGCTCGACCGCATGGACGCGTGGAACAAGGGCACCCACGGCAAGAGCGGCCTGATCGACCGCGTCAAGGCCTCGACCGTGGACGAGGCGACCGCGCAGGCCGAGGTGATCGCCTTCCTGCAGCAGTACGTCAGCGGCCGCGCCTCGCCGATGTGCGGCAACACCGTGCACCAGGACCGCCGCTTCCTGGCCAACTACATGCCGCGGCTGGAGCACTTCTTCCACTACCGCAACATCGACGTCAGCACGCTCAAGGAGCTGGCGCGGCGCTGGAAGCCCGGCATCATGGACGGCTTCAAGAAGCACCAGAAGCACACGGCGCTGGCCGACATCCACGAGTCGATCGACGAGCTGCTGTACTACCGGCAGCATTTCCTGATCGCCTGATCCGGCGGCGCGGCGACCGGCGCAGCACTCTGGGTGTCCCGTGCTGGCGCATGCCACCCGGGCGTCACAGGCTGTCACCGGGACGTGTGACACCTGCTGCGCACGGGCCTCAGGGTTCTTCCCCGGCTTTGCCCGGTTCCCGTCGGGCCCGCGGGTCGGCATGGCGTTTGCGGTAGGGAGGCGCTGCGGTGCTGCTCCCTGCATCCGCCGCCCCACCCGCCGAGGAGATCCGAAATGAACAAGACGCTGGCCCGCCTGTGTGTCGTCCCCGCCCTGATGATGGCGGCCACCCTGTCGCACGCTGCCGACAAGGGCACCGAGGTCTACAACGCCAACTGCGCCATGTGCCACGTGCCCGGCCTGGCCAATGCGCCGAAGTTCGGTGACAAGGCGGCCTGGGAGCCGCGCATGGCGGCCGGCAAGGCCGCGCTGCTCAAGTCGGCGCTGGCCGGCAAGGGCGCGATGCCGGCCAAGGGCGGCAACCCCAAGCTGACCGAAGAAGAGGTCGGTGCGGCGCTCGACCACATGCTGGCGGCGCTCAAGTGAGCGTTCGGGCCCTGGCGGCCCGACCAGAAAAAAACGCGGCCGAGGCCGCGTTTTTTCATGGGCGCGAGGCCTGGCGCGTGATCACTGCTCGGCGAAGGCCCGCTCGATGACGAAGTCACCGGGCTTGCTGGTGCTGCCTTCGTCGAAGCCGCGCTCCTCCAGCATGACCTTGAGGTCACGCAGCATGGCCGGGCTGCCGCAGATCATCACGCGGTCCTCCGCCGGGTTCAGCGCCGGCAGGCCGAAGTCGTTCCACAGGCGGCCGTCCTCGATCAGGTCGGTGATGCGGCCCTGGCGCTCGAACGGCTCGCGGGTCACGGTCGGGCAGTAGACCAGCTTGTCGCGCACGACCTCGCCCAGGAACTCGTGTTCGGGCAGGCTCTTGAACAGGTCCTGGTAGGCCAGTTCGTTGACCTGGCGGCAGCCGTGCACGACGATGACCTTGTCGAAGCGCTCGTAGGTCTCGGGGTCCTGGATGATCGACAGCCACGGCGCCAGGCCGGTGCCAGTGCCGAACAGGTACAGGCGCTTGCCCGGGTTCAGGTAGTCGATCAGCAGCGTGCCGGTGGGCTTGCGGCCGACCACGATCTTGTCGCCGACCTGCAGGTGCTGCAGGCGCGAGGTCAGCGGGCCTTCGGGCACCTTGATGCTGAAGAAGTGCAGGTGCTCTTCCCAGTTCGGGCTGGCGATCGAATAGGCGCGCAGCAGGGGCTTGCCGTTGACCGGCAGCCCGATCATCACAAAGTGACCGTTCGAGAAGCGGAAGGCCGGATCCCGGGTGGTGGTGAAGCTGAACAGGCGATCGGTCCAGTGATGCACCGAGGTCACGGTTTCTTCGTTGAAGGCTTTATTCGCTGACATGGCTTACGCAGGCGGGCAAAGAACAGGACCAGCCGCAACACGCGGTGCGACCGGGTCAAACCCCCGAGGATACCCTGGGTCACGGATCTTCTCGCGCCGCGCCGCGCGAGGCCCCGTGCTCAAGGGCTTTCGGGCACCAGCCGCAGCAGCTGGCCGTCGCTGCGGTCGCTCAGCAGGTAGATCCAGCCGTCCGGGCCCTGGCGCACGTCACGGATGCGTTCGCCGCGCGACTCGAGCAGGCGCTCTTCCTGCACGACCCGCGTGCCCGCCAGCGTCAGCCGCAGCAGGGCCTGGCCACGCAGGGCGCCCAGCAGCAGGCTGCCCTGCCAGCCGGGGTAGCGTGGGCTGGTCACGAAGGCCAGCCCGGATGGCGCGATCGAGGTCGGACGCCAGACCCGCAGCGGCTCGACCACGTCGGCCCGGCGCTCGCCCTCGCCGATGCGGGTGCCGATGCCGTAGTGGCGCCCGTAGGTGATCACCGGCCAGCCGTGGTTGCGGCCGCGCTCGACCCGGTTGAGCTCGTCGCCGCCCTGCGGGCCGTGTTCGGTGGCCCAGAGCTCGCCGCTGTCGGGGTGCAGGGCGGCGCCCTGCACGTTGCGGTGGCCCCAGCTCCAGAGTTCGGGCAGGGCACCCGGCGCGACCGGGGCGGGCGTGTCGGTCGGCGCGCGGCCGTCCGCCTCGATGCGCACGATCTTGCCGAGGTGGTTGCCCGGCTGCTGGGCGTCGTCCTTGCGGCTGAAACGGTCTCCCAGCGTCACGAACAGCCGACCGCTGCGGTCGAACACCAGGCGTGAACCGAAGTGCGCACTGCTGTCGACCTTGGGCTGCTGGCGGAACACCACCTGCACGTCCTCGAGCCGCTGTCCGGCGAGGTCGAGCCGGCCGCGCGCGACGGCCGTGCCGTTGCTGGCGCCGTCGCCGGCCTCGCTGTAGCTCCAGTAGACCAGCCGGTTGCTGGCGTGGCCGGGGTGCAGCACCACGTCCAGCAGGCCGCCCTGGCCCCGGGCGTCGACCGGCGGCAGTCCGGCGAGGGCCGGACCGACCCGGCCGTCCCGGCTGACCAGGCGCAGCCGCCCAGGACGTTCGGTGACCAGCCAGCCGGCGGCCGGATCGTCGCCGGGCAGCGGCGCCACGGCCCAGGGGTGTTCCAGGCCGCTGGCGACCACGACCACCCGCACCCGGGTGGCCGGTGCGATGGCGACTGCCGCCGTCGCCTGGGCTGCGGCCTGGAGGGGCGGCAGCAGGCACAGCAGGCCGAGCAGCACGGCGGCAGGGCCGCGACGGGTTCGGACGTTCATCGGCAGCAGCTCCTGGCGGTGGCCCGGGGCGGCGCGCGGGACGCCGCTCAGCGCTCGATGCGTGCCCAGGCCGAGTGGTTGTGGATGGACTCGAAGTTCTCGACCTCGGCCACGTAGCGGCCGATGCGGGCATCGGCGTTCAGGCGCAGGGCCACGTCACGCACCAGGTCCTCGACGAACTTGGGGTTCTCGTAGGCCCGTTCGGTGATCCACTTCTCGTCGGGCCGCTTGAGCAGGCCCCAGATCTCGCTGGAGGCGCTCTCTTCGGCGAAACGCACGATCTCGGTCCAGGCGACGGGCTGCAGCAGCTCGAGCTTCAGCGTCACGTTGGAGCGCTGGTTGTGGGCGCCGTAGTCGGAGATCTCCTTGGAGCACGGGCACAGGCTCTTGACCGGCACCACCGCCTCGGCCCAGATCGACATGCGGCCGTCGCGCACCTCGGCGGTCCAGCCACCCTGGTAGTCCATCAGGCTGGCCACGCCGGAGACCGGCGCGTGCTTGCGGATGAAGAACGGGAAGCGTGCCTCGATCGTGCCTTCGGTCGCATGCAGCTTGTCGAGCATGCCGGCCAGCTCGGTGCGCAGGTTGTCGGCGTCGAGCGGGCGGTCCAGCGCCTCCAGCCAGGCGACGAAGCGCGACATGTGCGTGCCCTTCTGCTCGGCGGGCAGCGCGACGTCCAGGCACCACTGCGCGACGGTGCGGCTGACTTCGCCGCCCACGTCGACCAGCAGCGGGTAGCGCAGGCTGCGCACGCCCACCCTCTGGATGGCGAGGTGGCGCTCGTCGCGCTCGCTCTGGGTGTCGGGGATGGCCAGGGCCGGCGGCAGGGAGGGAAAGGTTCGGTCGTTCATGGTGCGGTGCAAGTGTGACAGCGTTCCCGCCCCTCCGGCGTTGAGAGGTTTTGAATGCTGCGATAGCGCCCGTCGATGGCGCCGGACCCGTCGGGGGGTGGCCGGCCCGCCACCCGCACGTGGAAACTCAGTGGTTGGCCGCCAGCGCCGGGGGCGTGACGAGCGTGGCCGGTGCGCCGAAGCGGCGCACGATGGCCGCCTCGATGCCGGGGGCGTCCAGCCCGCAGCGCGACAGCAGCACCGCCGGATCGCCGTGGTCGATGAAATGGTCGGGCAGGCCCAGCGTCAGCACCGGCAGCGTGATGCCGGCCGCGCTCAGCGCCTCCATCACGGCCGAGCCGGCGCCACCCATCAGGCAGCCTTCCTCGACGGTGACGAGGGCGTCGTGGCTTCGGGCCAGCCGCTCGAGCAGCGCCGTGTCCAGCGGCTTGATGAAGCGCATGTTGGCCACCGTCGCGTCCAGGCGCTGCGCGGCGTCCAGCGCCGGGTAGAGCAGCGTGCCGAAGGCGAGGATCGCCACCCGCGGGGTGCTGCCGCCCGCGGCGAGCGTGGCTTCGCGCACGACCTCGCCCTGGCCCCAGGGCAGGGTGTCGAGCGTGGCCTCGGGCGTCACGCCCGCGCCGCTGCCGCGCGGGTAGCGCACGGCCACCGGGTGGTCGCGGTGGAAGGCGGTGGTCAGCGCGCGGCGCAGCTCGGCCTCGTTGGCCGGGGCGATCACGCCCATGTTCGGGATGCAGCGCACGAAGGCGATGTCGTAGGCCCCGGCGTGCGTCGCGCCGTCGGCGCCGACCAGGCCGGCCCGGTCGAGCGCGAACACCATCGGCAGGTTCTGCAGCGCGACGTCGTGGATCAGCTGGTCGTAGGCGCGCTGCAGGAAGGTCGAGTAGATCGCGACCACCGGCCTCAGGCCTTCACAGGCCAGGCCGGCGGCGAAGGTCACGGCGTGCTGCTCGGCGATGCCCACGTCGTGGTAACGCTCGGGAAAACGCTGGTGGAACTCGACCATGCCCGAGCCTTCGCGCATCGCCGGCGTGACGGCCACCAGCCGCGCATCGGCCGCGGCCATGTCGCACAGCCAGCTGCCGAAGACCTGGGTGAAGGTCTGCTTGGGGGGCGTCACCGGCTTGACGAAGCCCACCGCCGGGTCGAAGCGGCCCGCGGCGGCGTGGTACTTGACCGGGTCGGCTTCGGCCAGCTTGTAGCCGTAGCCCTTCTTGGTGACCACGTGCAGGAACTGCGCGCCCTTGTTGTCGCGCAGGTTCTCGAGCGTGGGGATCAGCGCGTCGAGGTCGTGGCCGTCGATCGGGCCGACGTAGTTGAAGCCGAATTCCTCGAAGATCGTGCCCGGTGCGACCATGCCCTTGGCGTGTTCCTCCAGCTTGCGGGCCAGCTCGAACAGCGGGGGCGCGTTGCGCAGCACGTTCTTGGCGCCTTCGCGGGCGGCGGTGTAGAACTTGCCGCTCATCAGCCGGGCCAGGTGCTTGTTGAGCGCGCCCACCGGCGGGCTGATCGACATGTCGTTGTCGTTGAGCACCACCAGCAGGTTGGGCACCTGGCCGTTGTGCGGCATGCCGCCGTTGTTCAGCGCCTCGAAGGCCATGCCCGCGGTCATCGCGCCGTCGCCGATGATGGCCACGCAGTGGCGGTGCTCCCCCTTCTGCTGCGAGCCCAGCGCCATGCCGAGCGCCGCCGAGATCGAGGTCGACGAGTGGGCGGTGCCGAAGGCGTCGTAGGGGCTCTCGTCGCGCTTGGGGAAGCCCGACAGGCCGTCGAGCTGGCGCAGCGTGCCCATGCGGTCGCGTCGCCCCGTCAGCACCTTGTGCGGATAGGTCTGGTGACCGACGTCCCACACCAGCCGGTCGTCCGGCGTCTGGAAGACGTGGTGCAGCGCGATCGTCAGCTCGACCGTGCCGAGGTTGGACGACAGGTGGCCGCCCGTGCGCGAGACGGTCTGCAGCACGAAGTCACGCAGCTCCACCGCCAGTTGCTTGAGTTCGGTGCGGGAGAGCTGGCGCAGGTCGCTGGGCGACTCGATACGGGAAAGCAGCGGGTGGGCAGTCATCGCGAGGGGGTCCGTCTGTCGGTGCCGGCGTCGTGCGGCGCTCAGCTGGTGCGGTCGACGACACGGTCGGCCAGCTGGGCCAGCAGTGCGGTGTCGTTCAGCGCGCTGCGCTGCAGCGCGGCCTGGGCCTGGGCGTGCAGGCTGGCGGCCCGATCCCGGGCCCCGGCCAGGCCGAGCAGCGACACGTAGGTGGGCTTGTTGTGGTCGGCGTCCTTGCCGGCGGTCTTGCCCAGCACGTCGGACGCCTGGGTCACGTCGAGGATGTCGTCGACGACCTGGAAGGCCAGCCCGATCGCCGAGCCGTAGTCGGCCAGCGCCTGCCAGGCCTGCGGGCTGACGGTGCCGCAGACCGCGCCCATCAGCACGCTGGCCTGCAGCAGGGCGCCGGTCTTGCGGCGGTGCATGTCCTGCAGCGCCGGCTCGTCGAGCGGGCGGCCGACGCTGGCCAGGTCGATGGCCTGGCCGCCGGCCATGCCCTGCACGCCCGAGGCCCGCGCCAGCAGGCGGCACAGCCGGGCCTGCAGCGCGGCGGGGGGCGCATCCGCCTCGTGCTCGTCGGGGGTCAGCACGTCGAAGGCGAGGGCCTGCATCGCGTCGCCGGCCAGCATCGCCTGGGCTTCGCCGAACTGCACGTGCACGGTCGGCTTGCCGCGTCGCAGCACGTCGTTGTCCATGCAGGGCAGGTCGTCGTGGATCAGCGAATAGGCGTGGATCAGCTCCACCGCGCAGGCGGCACGCAGGGCGGCGCCCTCGTGGCCCTGCACCGCGGCGGCGGTGGCCAGCACCAGCAGCGGCCGCAGCCGCTTGCCGCCGTCGAGCACGCCGTAGCGCATCGCCAGCCCCAGGCCGGCGGGGGCGTCACCGCAGACGTGGTGATCCAGGGCCGTTTCGACCCGCTGCAGCTCGGCCTGTGACCAGGCGTCGAAATCGGCCGGACTCATGCGTTGTCGATCCACGGTTTGAGTTGTCCTTCTTCCAGTACGTTGACCTGCTGCTCCACCGCTTCCAGGCGGCCGCGGCAGAACGCGAGCAGCTCGGCGCCGCGCCGGTAGCTGTCGAACAGACCGTCCAGCGGCAGCTGCGACGTCTCCATGGCCTGGACCAGGCGTTCCAGTTCGGCCAGTGCCGTCTCGTAGCTGGCAGGCGTTGTGGTGGTCATGGCGTCCGGACAGGTGGGCAGTGGCGGCGGAAGAGGCCGATTGTAGAGGGGCTGCATGCCCGTCCAGCGGCTTCTCCTGTGGTGCGGACGGGGCGCACGACGTCCCGGCGCACCATGGCGGGGCCAAGAATGTCACGAAAAATCAGGGATTCGACATGGCTTGCGCTACACTGGCAAGTTCGCCTTGGCATCCGCCCACCCCGGTCCACCCTGCAGGCCCTGGCGATCAAGGACCGATTCGGGTGGTGGTTCGACATGGATTTTTGGAGATCCTGGGGATCATGTCCGACCTGAGCATCACACTCGACGCTCTTCAACGCAGCCGCACTCAATTGCCGGTCACGAGTTACTTCGACCAGGCCCTCTTCGACCGGGAGATGCGCATCATCTTCCCCTCCGGTGCGCGCTACGTCGGGCACGAGCTGATGGTGCCCGAGGTGGGTGATTACCACGCCCTCGCGCACGAGGGCGAGGGGCGCGCGCTCATCCGCACGAAGAACGGCGTCGAGCTGGTCTCCAACGTCTGCCGCCATCGGCAGGCCGTGATGCTCAAGGGCCGCGGCCACACCGGCAGCAATGTCGTGTGCCCGCTGCACCGCTGGACCTACGACCTGCAGGGCCAGCTGATCGGCGCGCCGCACTTCAAGGAAGACCCGTGCCTGAACCTGCGCAACTACCCGGTGCAGGTCTGGAACGGCATGGTCTTCGAGCGGACGGACGGGGGGCGCGACGTGGCGGCCGATCTGGCCGGCATGGGGCCGCGCCAGGCGCTGGACTTCGAGGGCTACGTCTTCGACCACGTCGTCCAGCACGAGTGCAACTACAACTGGAAGACCTTCATCGAGGTCTATCTGGAGGACTACCACGTCGGTCCCTTCCACCCCGGCCTGGGCAACTTCGTCACCTGCGACGACCTGCGCTGGGAGATGGGCAGCGAGTACTCGGTGCAGACCGTCGGCGTGGCCCAGGGCGCGGGCAAGGCGCTGGGCAAGTCCGGCTCGGCGGTCTACGAGCGCTGGCACGAGCAGGTGCTGAAGTACCAGAACGGCGTGATGCCCGAGCACGGCGCGATCTGGCTGACCTACTACCCGACCGTCATGGTGGAGTGGTACCCGAACGTGCTGACGGTGTCCACGCTGCACCCGATCAGCCCGACCAAGACGCTCAACACCGTGGAGTTCTACTACCCGGAGGAGATCGCCGCCTTCGAGCGTGACTATGTGGAGGCCCAGAAGGCCGCCTACATGGAGACCTGCATCGAGGACGACGAGATCGGCGAGCGCATGGACGCGGGCCGCAAGGCGCTGATGGACCGTGGCGACAACGAGGTCGGTCCCTACCAGAGCCCGATGGAAGACGGCATGCAGCACTTCCACGAGTGGTACCGGCGCGCCATGGACTTCAAGGACTGAACGCGCGGGTCACCGTGCCGCAGCGGGGCCACCTTCGGGTGGCCTTTTTTCCGTCCGCGCCCGACCCGCTAGGATCACGGCATGTCTGCTCCCCTGATGATGGTCCTGGCGACCCTGCTGTTCGCCTGCATGGGCGTGTGCGTCAAGCTCGCGGCCGTCCACTACGACACCGGCGAGATCGTGATGTACCGGGGCCTGGTCGGGGCGCTGATGATGGCGGCGCTGTCGCGCCAGCGTGGCGAGTCGCTGGCCACCACCGTGCCGGGCATGCACCTGTGGCGCAGCCTGGTCGGCGTCTCGGCGCTGTGCCTGTGGTTCTACGCCATCGGCGGGCTGCCCCTGCCCACGGCGATGACGCTGAACTACATGTCCTCGGTGTGGATGGCGATGTTCCTGATCGGCGGGGCGATCCTGATGGGCGGCGCCCGGATCGACTGGCGCCTGATCGTGACCGTGCTGGCCGGATTCGTCGGGGTGGCGCTGATCCTGCGGCCGACGATCGCCCAGTCGCAGCTCTGGTACGGCCTGGTCGGGCTGCTGTCGGGCATGCTGTCCGCGCTGGCCTATCTGCAGGTCACGGCGCTGGGCCGGCTGGGTGAGCCCGAGAGCCGGGTCGTGTTCTATTTCTCCTGCGGCGGCCTGAGCGTGGGCCTGGTGCTGACGCTGATCGTCGGCGAGCTGCATGCCCACACGCTGCGTGGTGGCCTGCTGCTGCTGGCCACCGGCCTGTTCGCCACCGCGGCCCAGGTGCTGATGACCAAGGCCTATGCCACCGGGCGGCCGCTGGTCAATGCCAGCCTGCAGTACCTCGGCATCGTGCACTCCTTCGTCTTCAGCGTGCTGCTGTTCGACGATCCGGTGCACTGGATGTCGGCGCTGGGCATGGTGATCATCATCGGCGCGGGCATCGCCGCGGCCAGCCTGCGCCAGGGGGCGGGGCCGGCCGCCAGCCGCTCCACCCTGGCGCCCGACATCGAGCCCTGAGCCCGGGCGCCTGCCGCCCGCATCCACCTTCCCGTTTCCGGAGTCCCGTGCATGAATCCGATGCTTTCCCCGCTCATCGACGCGACCGAGCTGGCCGCCGTGATCGACCAGGTGCTGCTGTTCGACGTGCGCTTCGACCTGGCGCGGCCCGATGCCGGCCACGAGGCCTGGCTGCAGGGCCACCTGCCGGGGGCGGTCTACCTGCACCTCGACCGTGACCTGAGTGCGCCGGCGGGCAGCGACCAGGCCTGCAGCGGCGGTCGGCATCCGCTGCCGACCCGCGCGGAGGTGGCCCGTCGAGCCCATGGCTGGGGCGTCGCGCCCGGGCGCCGGGTGGTCGTCTGCGATGCGCAGGGGGGCATGTTCGCCGCCCGGCTGTGGTGGATGCTGCGCTGGCTGGGCCACGCCGAGGTGCAGGTGCTCGATGGTGGCGTGCCGGCCTGGGTGCGCGCGGGTGGCGTGCTGCAGACCGGTGCGGTCCTGCCGCAGCCGGCGCCCGGCGAGGGGCCGGCCCCGATGGCCGCGGCGCCCGGCATGGCCACGCTGGGCGCCGATGCGCTGCAGGCGGCACTGGGCCGCTGCTGCCTGATCGACGCCCGGGCACCGGAGCGCTGGCGGGGGGATGTCGAACCGCTGGATCCGGTGGCCGGCCACATTCCCGGCGCGCTGAACCGGCCGTTCAGCGCCAATCTGGGGGCCGATGGCCGTTTCCTGCCGCCCGAGGCGCTGCGTGCGGCCTTCCTGGCGCTCACGGCGGCGGCGGTCGGCCCGGTCGTGCACCAGTGCGGCTCCGGGGTGACGGCCTGCCACAACCTGCTGGCCATGGAAGCGGCGGGCCTGACCGGGTCGGCGCTCTATCCCGGCTCCTGGAGCGAGTGGTGCCGTGATCCCGCCCGGCCGGTGGCGCGGGGCTGAGTCGCGCGGCCGATGACCCTGTTTGCTTGAGGTCCGTCAAGTCGCGGGGCATCGGGCAGCGCATCATGTCGGTGTTCACTCGATACAGGAGGTCCTCATGTACAAGCGCATTCTGGTTCCCACCGACGGCTCCGACATCACCGCCAAGGCCATCGCCTCGGCCGTGCAGCTCGCCGGCCTGACCGGTGCCTCGATCGTCACGCTGGCCGTCAAGGAGCCGTTCCCGTACAGCGCGATCTCGGAGATGCAGCCGATTCCGCCGCAGGAGTTCTTCGACGCCCAGGAGCGCATCGCCGAGCGCAACCTGACCACCGTGAAGACCGCGTGCGCCGCGGCCGGCCTGGCGTGTGATGCGGCCGCGGTCGAGGCGCTGCACCCGTGGGAGGCCATCCTGGAGCGCGCCACCGAGACCGGCTGCGACCTGATCGTGATGGCCTCGCATGGTCGCCGTGGCGTGTCGGCGCTGCTGCTGGGCAGCGAAACGCAGAAGGTGCTGACCCACAGCACCATCCCGGTGCTCGTGACCCGCTGAGCGGGTCCGGCGCGGTGACCTCAGTCGTCGTCGCCACCGCCCAGCAGGCCGCCGAGCATGCCGCCCGCGGCCAGGCCGCCCAGCATCGAGCCTTCTTCGCGGCTGCCGCCGTTCTGCGGCGCCGCGGCGAAGATGCGGCTGGCCAGGCGCGAGAAGGGCAGCGTCTGCAGCCAGACCGTGCCGGGGCCGGTCAGGCGCGCCAGGAACACGCCCTCGCCGCCGAACAGCGCGGTCTTGATCTTGCCGACGTACTGGATCTCGAAGTTCACGTCCGGCGTGCAGGCCACCAGGCAGCCGGTGTCGACCAGCAGCGTCTGGCCGGGCTGCAGCTCGCGGCGCACCACCGTGCCGCCGGCGTGCACGAAGGCCAGTCCGTCGCCTTCGAGCTTCTGCATGATGAAACCTTCGCCGCCGAAGAACCCCACCGACAGCTTCTGCTGGAAGTGGATGCCCAGCGACACGCCGCGTGCGGCGCACAGGAAGGCGTCCTTCTGGCAGATCAGCATGCCGCCCAGCGCCCGCAGGTCCATCGGCAGGATCTTGCCGGGGTAGGGGGCGGCGAAGGCCACGCGCTTCTTGCCGCTGCCCTGGTTGGTGTAGACGGTGGTGAACAGCGACTCGCCGGTGATCAGCCGCTTACCCGCCCCGAGCAGCTTGCCGAACAGGCCGCCCGGCTGGCGCCCACCGTCGCCGAAGACCGTGTCCATGTCGATGGACGCATCCATGAACATCAGGCTGCCGGCCTCGCCGATCGCGGCCTCGCCGGGGTCGAGCTCGATCTCGACGAACTGCATCTCCGAGCCCTTGATCTCGTAGTCGATCACGTCCATGGCCATCTTGTGTGCTCCTGAGGGTCTGTCATGAAGAGGGGATCCGGGCGCGCCCGCTGCCGGCCGTCGCCCCGCGCGCGGCGATCATAACGAGCCACCGGCGGACCTGGACCGGGGCCGGGGCCGGGGCCGGCCCGGGCGCCTGCCGATCAGTTCGATGCGGTCGCCGGGGCCGAAGCCGCCGCGGCGGCCCGCAGCGGGGCCGCCAGCCGGGTCTCGAAGTCGGCCGGCGCGACATACTGCATCACCACCCGGCTGCGTCCGCTGGCGTCCAGCGCCACCACCAGGCCCCGTTCGGGGTAGAGCAGGTCCAGCGTGCCGCCGTGTTCGGTCAGGCGCTCGGCCGGAGGGCCCAGGCGCTGGACCAGGGCCTCCTCGTCCAGCCGTGCCGCGGGCAGGAACACCAGCCCGTCGATCAGGTGTTCGCGGGCCCGGGCCGCATCGGCCGCATTCAGGCTGAAGCGCTGGGCGCCGCTGGCCTGTGCCTGCCCCTTGACGGCCTGCTCGGCCCAGGCGCGCAAGGTGTCCGGATCGGCGCTGGCGCTGAGCACCAGCTTGCCCTGCAGCGGGCCGATGCTGATCGAGGTCAGGAAGGCTTCCAGGCTCAGCGTGCCATCGGCGGCACGCAGCACCCCGAGCTCCATCACCTCGGACGGCCAGCGGGCGGCCGCATCCCGCAGCCGGCTGCCGGGCGTGTCACCGGTGGCCCGCAGCGCCGCGGCGCGGGCGGTCAGCGTCAGCCCGAGCACCTCGCTGCGGCCGTCCGCGTCGATGCGGACCCGCCAGGGCAGGTCACGCTTCAGCGTGTCGCCGACCTGCTCGTCGGGGCGGCCGTGCAGCTGCTGCCAGGCGAACGGTGCCAGCAGCGCGATCACGATGCCCAGCAAGGTCAGCAGCAGGACCGCCGCGATCATGCGGGCGGTGGATCGTCCACGCTGGCGGGATCGGGCAGGGGGAGGGCAGGTCGCGATAAACGTCATGGATCGGGGCCCGGACAGGCCCTGAAAAGAAGGACAAGACACCCACTGTAAGCAAGAATGCAGGCATGGACCCCGCGCTGCATCATCCACCCCGTCACCTGACCTTGCTGACCGGCGCCTCGCGCGGCCTGGGCTTGGCCATGGCCCGTGAACTGCTGGCCCGACCCGGGCAGCACCTGATCGCCATCGCCCGCCACTGTCCGTTCGACGAGCTGCAGGCGCTGGCGCAGGCCCATGGCAACACCTTGACCTGCTGGCCGCTCGACCTGACCGATCCGGCGGCGGCGGCCCGCCAGCTGGACGAATGGCTGGATCGGGCCGACGCGCGTGCCTGGAGCCGGGTCACGCTGATCAACAACGCCGGCGTGCTGGCCGACCCGGGTCCGCTGGCCGATCAGGCCCCCGAGCAGCTGCAGGCCGTGCTGAGGGTGGGGCTGGAGGCGCCGCTGCTGCTGACCAGCGTGTTGCTGCAGCGCACCCGCGGATGGCCGGCGCGGCGCCGTGGCCAGGTCCGGGTGCTGAACATCTCGTCCGGCCTGGGGCGTCGCCCGATGGCCGGCAGCGCCGCCTACTGCGCGGCCAAGGCCGGCCTGGACCTGTTCAGCGCCGCCGTCGGCCTGGAGGAGCAGGCGCTGGCGGACCACGCGGAACAGCTGCCGGTGCGCATCGTCTCGCTGGCCCCCGGCGTCGTCGACACCGACATGCAGGTGCAGCTGCGTGACGCGGATCCGATCGGCTTTCCCGACCGGGCGCGTTTCGTCGACCTGCAGCGCCAGGGCCTGCTCGACAGCCCGGCACAGGCCGCGACCCGGGTGCTGGCCTGGCTGGACCGGGCCGACTTCGGGGATCCGGTGATCGCCGATGTGCGTCACCCCTGAGCGAGGGTCGTGATGACGGTGGCATCGACCCCGGGGGCCGCGGACACGACCGTGCGCTCGCTGTCGGCCGCCTTGCGGTCCGGTGCCACCACGGCCCAGGCCCTGACCGAGGCGGCACTGGCCCGCGCGACGGACCCGCTGGGCGAGGGCGCCCGGGTCTTCACCCGCCTGGAGGTGCAGGGCGCCCGGGCGGCGGCCATGGCCAGCGACCTGCTGCGCCCGTGGCAGGGGCCACGCTCGGTGCTCGACGGCCTGCCGGTCTCGGTCAAGGACCTGTTCGACATCGCCGGCCAGCCGACCCCGGCCGGCTCGCGGGTGCTGGCCGATGCGGCCCCTGCCGTGCGCAGCGCCACCGTCGTGCGCCGCCTGCAGGCCGCCGGGGCCGTCATCGTCGGCCGCACCAACATGACCGAGTTCGCCTACTCCGGCCTCGGGCTGAATCCGCACCATGGCACGCCGCTGAACCCCTGGGACCGCGCCACCGGCCGCATTCCCGGCGGCTCGTCCAGCGGGGCGGCCGTGTCCGTCAGCGATGGCATGGCGGTGGCGGCCATCGGCTCGGACACCGGTGGCTCCGTGCGCATCCCGGCGGCGCTGTGCGGGCTGGCGGGTTTCAAGCCCACGGCCCGCCGGGTCAGCCTGGAGGGGGTGCTGCCGCTGTCGACCCACCTGGATTCGATCGGGCCGATCGCCCGCTCCGTGGCCTGCTGCGCCGAGGTCGACGCGCTGCTCGCCGGGGACGGGGACGCGGTCACCGCACCGGCCCGCTTGCGTGGACTGCGTCTGCTGGTGCCGCAGACGGTGGCGCTGGACGATCTGGAGGCCGAGGTGGCCGCGGCGTTCGCGAGCAGCCTGTCCCGCCTGTCGGCCGCCGGGGTGCGGATCGACGAGCAGCCCCTGCCGGTGCTGTCCCGGCTGGCCTCGATCAATGCCCGGGGCGGCTTCACCGCGGCCGAGGCCTGGGCCTGGCACCGTGACCTGATCGCGCGGGCCGGCGACCGGTACGACCCGCGTGTCGTGTCGCGCATCCGCCGCGGGGAGGCCATGAGCGCGGCCGACCTGATCGACGTGATCCAGGCCCGCCGCGCCTGGGTGGACGAGGTGAACCAGGCCCTGGCCGGCCACGACGCGATGCTGATGCCGACCGTGCCCCTGGTGGCCCCGGCGCTGCAGCCCCTGCAGGACAGCGACGACGGGTATGGCCGTGCCAACCTGCTGATGCTGCGCAACCCGACGCTGATCAACTTCCTCGACGGCTGTGCGCTGTCGCTGCCCTGCCACCGGCCCGGCGACGCGCCGGTGGGTCTGATGGTGGCCGGTGTCGGTGGCGCGGACCGGCGCATCCTGGCGATCGGCCTGGCCATCGAGCAGGCGCTCCGGCACTGAGGCGCAGCCGCAGGCCCGGTGCGGGCCGGGTCGCGGCGGCGTTTCAGGGCCGCACGGGCACCAGCCGGCGCAGCAGCCGCCCGGCCACCTGCCTGAATCCCGCGTGGTGCAGGCACAGGCCGCCCAGCAGACCCATCAGGCAGCCGAGCACCGTGTCGAGCAGGCGCGCCTGCATCAGGTCGACCGCGCTGGCGCGGCCGGTGGTGGCCGCCTCGGCCAGCAGCAGCGTCAGCGGAGTGATGAAGATGACGGCAAAGCCGTAGTGCCGCACCACCACCATCTCCACGATGAAGGTCAGCACCATCATTGTCGGCACGAAGCGCCACGGGTCCATCGGCCAGAGCAGCAGCAGCCACGACAGCAGCAGCCCCGCGCAGGTGCCCAGCACCCGGTGCAGCTGGCGGTTCCAGACCGCCCGCAGCGAGGCCCCCTGGATCACCGCCAGGCAGCTCACCGGCACCCAGTAGGGCCGTTCCAGCTGCAGGGCCTGCGCCAGCGCCAGCGACAGGCCGACGAACACCCCGATCACCACGGGGTCGAGCACCACGAAGTCGAAGGTCGGCCGGGGCAGGGGGCGGGCCGGCTCGGCCGCCCGCAGGCGCAGCATCCACAGGCTGTAGCCGAACGCGATCAGGCAGGCCTGCAGCGTGCCCAGGAACATCAGCCCGACCAGCAGCGGCACCTCGGCCGCCTGCGCCGGGGTGTAGGCCCCGATGGCCGCGGCCATGACGAAGAACAGGCTGCCGGGCGGCCCCAGGGCGTAGATCCGCCCCAGCATCGTGATCAGCGTGGCGGCGGTGGCCAGCACCACCACGGTCAGGCCGGGCAGGAAATGGCTGGCCACCCCCAGTGCATAGCTGGCCGTCATCATGAAGCTGCAGGCCATCAGCGACGCCATGCGGTGGTGCATCGGCGTGTCGGGCGTGTGGAGCAGCACCAGGGCGCCCATCGACGCCACGAGGCCCTGCTCCAGGTGCCCGATGCACGCGCCGATCAGCAGCGGCAGTCCGGTGGCCAGCGCCGCCGCCAGCGGCAGCTGCCAGCGCCGGTTGCTGGCCTGCACCGCCACCAGGTGCTGCCATTCGGCCCGCAGCAGGCGAGCCAGTCGTTTCCATCCATGTTCGGTGTTCATGCGGGATCGGTTGATGTCGGGCAGACCGGAAAAACAAAAAGGCCCTAGAGCGTTGATTCTCTAGGACCTTTTTTTTGACTGGTGGAGCCGGGGGGATTCGGGTGTACCAATTCAGCCGGCGGCCAGCAGGGGCGTACATAGAGGAAAGCGTCGCGAGCCGGTGCCCCAATCGGGACACCCAATTGTGCTTCAAACGGACCCCGCCGGGGCCGCCCGGGCACGGACGCCGGTTCGATTTCCAAATTCCGAAAATAGAAAAACTCTGCGGGGCCACACCCTGAATGCGCGGTAGTCCGGGTGCATGGGGTGTGCTGGGCCCATAGAATTCAAGAAACAGCAGGGAACGGTGCACACATGCCCAAACGAATCAATGTCTACGCTTCTGATGCCAATGAACCGCGCATTCGCGCGGTCTGCGACCGGCACCACATTCCCGTCTCCAACCTCCTTGAGGCAGTCGCACTCTGCATGACCGACGCAGAGATCGCAGACCTCAAGGAACGGCACCGTCAAATGCGGCGCGTCGAGAAGGGCATGGCAGACGCGCTCGACGATCAGGTCCTGTCTAGGCTGCGTGGGATGACGCCCTCCCAGCTCGAAACCGTCATCAAGGCGATCGACGCCGCCCAGACTCTGTGAGTCCTCGGGCGGCATCTCCGGCCGCCCCCAGCCGCCGCCATGGGGCGCCCGATTACGCGCTGGCGCTGGTCGACGTGTAGCGCTTCACGGTCGCTTCAGACACGTCAAAGTGCTTGGCGGTCTCCGAGATGCTCGCGGGCTTGCCGTCCTTGCCATTGGCGGCCCGCCACCCCTTCAGCTCGGCGGGCAGCACCTTGTGCGCACGCCCGCCCAGACGGTCCTTGCCTCTGTGGGTCTTGCCGGTCTTTGCCATCGAGTCACGCGCAGCGGCCCGCCCATCCTGTGCGCGCTCGTTGATCCGGTCCTTCTCCATCTTGGCGACCTGAGCCAGCACGGCAACGATCAATTCCCCGACGCCCTTTGCGATCGGCCCCAGACCGAGGATGTAGACCGTGACGCTTCTTTTGATCAGATCGCCGACCGTACTCTGAACGTCGATGGCGTCCCGCCCCAGGCGGTCAATTGCGTACACGTACAGAGTGTCGCCGGCTCGAATGCTTTCGGACATTTGCCTGAAGCCGGGCCGACTCATGGCCGCAACGCCACCGCTCACGCCTTCGTCTTGGTACTCCTTCAAGAACCCTTCCTGTCCGACCTCCTTCAACAGCGCCTCACGCTGTGCGGTGATCGACTGGCCCAAGGTGCTGACCCGGTAGTACGCGATGTGTGCCATGTGTGCCTTTTCTGGTGCTTAACTTAGGGGTTTGATTTTGAGCCGGATCATATGCTCAAACCCCTACGATTTGAGCCATGGTTTTGGCCCCGTTTCCTGTGGGCTCACAACTTACGAGTTGTGAGCCAACGATGGATCATACATCAATCAGAATCTATTGATGCAAATTGATGCCGATTGATGTACACTCGTGACTCCCACACTACAGGAGCGCCAACAATGGCCGTCCGAACCACCGTCACCCTCACCGATGACACCGCCTACGTCATGGGCGAGATCAAGAACCACACCGGGATCACCCCGCCCGAGCTCATCAACAAAATCTTGCTCGGGCATTTGAGCGAGCTGTGGGAGTACCTGCGGCACCTCGAATCTCTCCCCGAGGGCGAATCGCCTGCCCGCAGCCAAGCTATCAACCTACTGCGCAGCTACGGCCCGGCCAGCCTGAGCGACTCGGTCAAGCACGCCAAGGAAAACCCATGGACGCGCTGAACCACTGCCGCTTCGTCGACCTGCCGACCGCGCAGGACACGGCCGACGCGCTGACCGACCGGACGAGCGTCGAGCTCGCCCCGGGCGTCACGCTGCACACCGGCCACCGCCAGGGCATGCCTACATTCGTCATCACCACTGCTGGCGCTGATGACCTGTCGGCCGTGATCGCGGAAGACCTCGCGGACGAATGAGATGACACTCAAGACGCTCCCGACCCCGCTGGAGCCCGAGGATGAAAAGGACCGGGCACGGTCCTTTTTTTTGCTCGTGGAAGAAGCCCGAGCCAGGACCGGGATTGACCGCGTGCGCTTCGACGGCGTCACGGCCAGGACCGCCGACCCGGCCACGTCCATTCGTGACCTGATGATCATGGCCGAAACTCAGCAGGACCCCGCCCTGCTGTGGGTCATCCATGAAGAGCTGACGCGCCGCGATATTCCGCCCATCTTCCGAACCTATCCCTTGGAGATGACCCGGCAGCTTGAGTTTCTGCGGACGGCGGTCGATCTGCACTGGCTGGCAACCAAACACCCCGCAGGGCGATTGCATGAAGCTCTTGCCTGAAATCGGTGCTACAAGAGCGAGTTTTTGACGCCCCCGATGCCCGACAACCAGCCCCTGCCCCCCGCGCCTGAAGCCCTCGGCGACCTGGCGGCGTTCGCCGAACTCGACGACCCGCGCAGCCGGCGTTGCCGCTACCCGCTGGAGGAGTTGCT
>NZ_QJJS01000016.1 GCF_003201595.1 Sphaerotilus hippei
GCGGCAGCGGCGAGGGCGGTCAGGGCCAGGCGGGTGGCGGAACGGCTCATGGGTTTGTCTCCTGTGGTGTGGGCGGGAAAGTGCCGCTGTCGCGGCGGGGAAACTCGGTGGCGGTTCAGCTCTTGGGCTGCAGCATCCATTCGTGGGCGGGATCGTTCTTGAAGTGCCAGGCGCGGCCGGGGCCGGCCATCACGTTGAGGTAGTACAGGTCGTAGCCGTGCGGGGCCACGCAGGGGTGGTAGCCCCGCGGCACCATCACCACGTCGTGGTCCTCGACGACGCAGGCCTCGTCCAGGCTGCGGTCGTCGGTGTAGACGCGCTGGAACGCGAAGCCCTGGGGCGGGTTGAGCCGGTGGTAGTAGGTCTCCTCGAGCAGCGTCTCCTCCGGCGCGGCCTCCCGGTCGTGCTTGTGCGGCGGATAGCTGCTGGAGTGGCCACCCGGCGTGATGACCTCGGTCACCAGCAGGTGGTCGGCGGTCGGGTCGTCGGCCATCAGCACGTCGCAGACGTAGCGCGTGTTGCTGCCGGCCCCGCGCACGCTGCGGCGCATGGCTGCGCCGTCGAGGCGCCTCACCTGCTTGCCTCCTTCGTAAGGGGCGGTGCACAGCGCCACCTCGGCGTCGCGGCGCGCGGTGATGAGCACCGCCTGGCCACCCGGCACGTAGAGTGCATCGGGCGACACCTCCTCGAACACGCTGGCGCGCTTGCCGAGCGCCTCGTGCACGATGCCGTCCACGGTCACGTCGACCGTGCCCGACAGCACCACCAGGCACAGCTCGCGGGCACCGGTGTCGAGGCTTTCCTGGTCACCGGCCTGCAGCCGCAGCGCACGGAAGCCCACATGGGTCCAGCCGGCCTTCTCGGGGGTGACGTCGCAGATCTGGCGGCCGGCATCGGCCTTGACCAGCAGGGGGGAGATGGGCATGTCGGGCTCCTGGCTCAGGCGCTGAGCTGGTCGACCAGGCGACGCAGCGTGTCGTAGCCCTTCTTGGCGTACGGGTAGCTGGGCGCGACGGCGGGATCCTGCTCGGCCTCGACGACCAGCCAGCCTTCGTAGCCCGAGGCCTTCAGCGTGGCCAGCACGGCGGCGTAGTCGATCACGCCGTCACCGGGCACGGTGAAGGTGCCGTTGATGACGCCGTTGAGGAAGCTCCAGCCGTCGTTGCGGGCCTGGGCGATGACCTGGGCCCGCACGTCCTTGCAGTGCACGTGCACCACCCGGCCGACATGCTTCTTCAGCACCGCGACCGGATCGGCCGCACCGCCGAAGTAGGCATGGCCGGTGTCGAACAGCAGGAAGACCTTGGCCGGATCGGTCAGGGCCATCAGCTTGTCGATGTCGGCGGGCGACTCGACATAGGCGCCCATGTGGTGGTGGTAGGCCAGCTTGATGCCGTAGGTCTCGATCAGGTGCTGGCCGAAGGCGTCCAGGCGCTCGGCATAAGCCTGCCAGGCGGCTTCGTCGGCAAAACGCGGGCGCTTGGCGACCGGCGTGTCGATCTGGCCCTGGATGGTGCCGGCGCACTCGCCGTAGACCACGACCTTGACGCCGTTGTGCTGCAGCTTGCTCATGTGCGCCCGGCAGCGCTCGATCTCGGCGGCCACGGCATCGGCGTTGCCCTGGCCGGGCGCCACCTCGGCCAGGAAGCCCGAATACCAGCCCGACACGCAGGCCAGGCCGAACTCGTCGAGCTTGGCCTTCAGGCCCGGGCCATCCTTGGGGAACTTGTTGCCCAGCTCGAAGCCTTCGTAGCCGATCTCCTTGCCTTCGGAGAGCGCGGTCTCCAGCGTGGTCTCGCCGCCCAGCGAGGGCAGGTCGTCGTTCATCCAGGACAGGGGGTTGATGCCGATGCGGACGTTCCAGGTCATGTCGGTGCTTTCGTGTTCGGTGGAGGGGTGCAGCAGGTCGGGCGTGGCCGCGGGGCTCAGCGCTTCTGCTTCTTCTTGGCTTCGAGGTAGCGTGCGTGGGCCTCGAGCACCTCGGGACGCTCGGAGACCTCGGGGATCGCGACTTCCCACCAGGCGCCGCCGTCACCGGTGGTGCGGTGGTGGGTGGTGTCGATGACCAGCACCTGGCTCCTGGTGGCGGCGCGGGCGCGCACCATCTCGCGCCGCAGTTCGGCCACGTCCTTGACGTGCACCGCCTCGGCCCCCATCGAGCGGCCGTGCATCGCGAAGTCGATGCTCGAGGGCTCGCCGCCCTCGGGGATGCAGTCGTCGAGCATGTTGTTGAAGCTCGCGCCACCACTCTTGACCTGCAGGCGCTCGATGCAGCCGTAGCCGCGGTTGTCGAGGATGACGACGATGATCTTGCGGCCCAGCATCACCGAGGTGGCCAGTTCGGCGTTGAGCATCATGTAGGAGCCGTCGCCCACCATGACGATCACCTCGCGCTCGGGGCGGGCCAGCTTCGCGCCCAGGCCCCCCGCGACCTCGTAGCCCATGCACGAGTAGGCGTAGTCCATGTGGTAGTTGCCCGGCACCCCGGCGCGCCAGAGCTTGTGCAGCTCGGCTGGCAGCGTGCCGGCGGCGCAGACGACGATGTCGCGCGTGCCGCTGTCCAGGCCGCTGTCGGTGGCGGAGTCGCGCACCGCGCCGATCACCTCGGCGTCGTAGGGCAGCACGTCATGCGGCACGTGGGTCGTCAGCTCGTCGACCCGGTGGACCCAGCCGGCGGCCAGGTCGCGGCACTGCGCGGTCCAGGCGCCGTCGGCCGTCCAGCCGGCCAGCGCGGCGCCGAGCTGTTCCAGGCCGGTGCGGGCGTCGGCGAGCAGCGACTGGCCGCCCTTCTTGCCGGCGTCGAAGGCCTGCACGTTCAGGCTCAGCAGCTTCGCGTGGCCGAACAGCGCATGCGAGCCGGTGGTGAAGTCCTGCAGCCGGGTGCCCACTGCGAAGACCACGTCGCACTGCTCGGCCGCGCTGTTGGCGGCCGGGGAGCCGGTCACGCCGATCGAGCCCAGGTTCAGCGGATGATCCCAGGCCAGGCTGCTCTTGCCGGCCTGCGATTCGACCACCGGCAGGCCGTGGGCCTCGGCGAAACGGCGCAGCGCGTCCCAGGCCTGGCTGTAGAGCACGCCGCCGCCGGCGACCAGCATCGGCTTCTTCGCGCTGCGCAGCAGCTCGGCCGCCTCGGCCAGTTCACGGGCTTCGGCCGGCGGGCGGCGGAACCGGATCAGCGCCGGCTTGAAGAAGCTCTCGGGCCAGTCGTAGGCGTGGGTCTGCACGTCCTGCGGCAGCGCCAGGCAGACCGGGCCGCAGGTGGCCGGATCGCTCATCACCTGGATGGCCCGCGGCAGCGCGACCAGCAGCTGTTCGGGGCGGGCGATGCGGTCGAAGTAGCGCGTGACGGAGCGGAAGCAGTCGTTGGCGCTGACGTCGCCCTGCTCGAAGCTCTCGACCTGCTGCAGCACCGGGTCCGGCAGGCGCGACTCGAAGCTGTCGCCCGGCAGCAGCAGCACGGGAATGCGGGCCACGTGGGCCAGCGCAGCGGAGGTCACCATGTTGGTGGCGCCCGGGCCGATGCTGGAGGTCACCGCCATGATGCGCTGGCGGAAGTTGGTCTTGGCATAGGCCACGGCCGCGTTGGCCATGCCCTGCTCGTTGTGGGCGCGATAGGTGGGCAGCACAGCCCGTTCGGCGTGCAGCGCCTCGCCCAGCCCGGCCACGTTGCCGTGGCCGAAGATCGAGAACACCCCGCCCACGTAGGGCAGGACCTCGGTGCGGCCGTCGGGATGGGTCATCTCGACGCGCAGGGCGGCCAGGTAGCGCACCAGCGCCTGGCTGACGGTGAGTCGTACGGTTGCTTCCATGTCGGTCTCGTCGGATCTCAGGCAGCGGCCTGCACGGTGTCGCGGCGGCGCTTCCAGGCGTCGACCAGCGTGGCGAAGTTGTGGGCCACCTCGTTGATGAAGGCGGTGTCGTCGAGCTCGCCGCGGAACCACTTCAGCGAGGCGTCGACCCACAGTGTGCGGCCGACCATGAAGCCCTTGACCATCGGGTTGGTGGCCTGCGCGAAGCTGTCGGCCAGGTACTGCAGCGGCTGGTTCAGCCCGAGGATGACCGCGCCGCGGCAGTGGGCGTCACGCTCGGCCATCAGCGCCTCCAGCGCGCTCCAGCCGGCGGCGCTCATCGGCGCGAGCTTCCACCACTCGGGCTTGACGCCCAGGTTGTAGAAGCGCTTGACCGCACGCAGCACCGCTTCGTCCTCGGTGCCCGCCGGCGTCATGGCCTTGGGCGGAATGATCTCCAGCAGCAGCTCGTTGCCGCTCTCGCGGGTGGCTTCCCAGAGTTCGAGCACCTTCTGCTCCTGCTCCAGGCGCAGGTCGACCGCGTCGTCGGGGTGGTAGTGCACCAGGCACTTGACCACCTGCTCGGTCGGCCAGTGGATCAGCGCGCTGCCCACCGACAGCGTGCCGTCGAAGCGCAGCGGGCGCGAGCCCGGCAGCTCCACCGGACGGCCCACCCACCAGCCGCGGCCGGTGGCGCTGGCCAGCGCATCACGGCCGTAGTCGCCCCCGTCGATCAGCACCCCGGTGTGGCCCTGCAGCTGACGGCTGCGCTCGACCTGTTCGGCCGCCTTCACCAGCAGCTTCTTGAGCTCGGGCACCCGGCTGTCGTCGACCCCGGCCTCGCGGGCGATGTCGTAGAACTGGCTGCGGTGGTCGAAGGCCATCACGCACAGCTCGTCCCAGCTCGGGCGGGCGGCGGTGACCCGGTGCAGGTGGGCGAGCTGCTGGTCGGCGTCGACCTTGGGGTTGCGGCTGCCGCCGAACCAGTGTTCCAGCTCGGCCGGCGTGGGCATCGCGGCCGAGCAGGCATGGCGCGAGACCACGATCGCGCCGCAGGCGTTGGCCATGCGGGTGGCGTCGGCCCAGTCCTTGCCCTGCAGCAGGCCGGTCATCAGGCCCGACAGGAAGGCGTCGCCGGCGCCCAGCACGTTGAGCACCTCGACCCGCTCGCCGCGGTAGGTCGGCGCGTCCTCGATGCGATCGGGGATCCGGCCCTCGATCACGCAGCAGCCCAGCGCGCCGCGCTTGACCACCAGCGTCGCGGCCGACACGTCGCGCACCGCCTTCAGCGAGGCGATCAGGTCGTCCGGCACGCCCCCGGCGATGAAGAACTCCTCCTCGGTGCCCACCAGCAGGTCGAAGTCACCCAGCACCTGCTGCAGCTGCAGCGTCACGTTGGCATCGGGCACGAAGCGGTTCTCGCCCGCGCCGCGGGTCGTCAGGCCCCACAGCACCGGGCGGAAGTCGATGTCGAGCACGCGCATGACCCCGTGGCGGCGTGCCAGGCTCAGCGCCCGGGTGGCCGCGCGGCGGGTCGCCGGCGTCGACAGGTGCGTGCCGGTGATGGCCAGCGCGCGGCACTGCGAGATGAAGTCCTCGCGGATCTGGTCGGCGTCGATGGCCATGTCGGCGCAGTTCTCGCGCATGAACAGCAGCGGGAAGGTGTCGCGGTCCTTCAGGCCCAGCAGCACCAGCGCGGTCAGGCGCTCCGGGTCGACCTGCAGCTGGCTGACGTCGCAGCCCTCGCGGGACAGGGTCTCGCGCAGGAAATTGCCCATCTGCTCGTTGCCCACCCGCGAGATCATGGCGCTGCGCAGCCCCAGGCGGGCCACGCCGAAGGCCAGGTTGCCCGACGAACCCCCGAGGTACATCGCCATGCTGCGGGCGTCCTCGAGGCGGCTGCCGAACTGCTGGGCATAGAGGTCCACCGCAACCCGGCCCAGGCAGGCCAGGTCGATGCGACGACCGTTGGGAAAGTTCAAGGTGCTCATGTGGGATCCGTGCCGGGTCAGGTGTTCATCGAAACTGGGACGGAGTCTAGGTCGGTCGAAAATGCGATTCTCTAGGTGTATTCCTGTAGAAATCCATTTCCAAAAAACTTCGATCTGAAGCTAAAGTGGCGTCGTGTTGAAAGCGCCTCGCAACGCTTCCAACCGACGGAAAGCAGAGCGGGCAGGACCTGCACGCTCTGGGTTTCAAACGGCCGGAGTCCGCCCAGGCGGATGGATCCACCCAGGGAGGCGTCGCGACGCCCCCGTTCCACACAGACTTTTAGGAGACAAAGATCATGAAGAAGATGCTGTTGGTTGCCGCTGCTGCCGCCTCGCTGGTGTCCCCGCTGGCCCACGCCGAGAAGGTGGGTCTGGCCATGGCACAGCTCGACACGTTCCTGACGATCCTGAAGAACGGCACGCTCGAGGCAGGCAAGAAGGCTGGCGCGACCGTGCAGGTGGAAGATGCCCAGAACGACGTGGGCAAGCAGCTCAGCCAGATCCAGAACCTGATCGCGCAGAAGGTCGACGCGATCATCGTCAACCCGGTCGACACCGACGCGACGCCCAAGATCACCAAGATGGTGACTGCCGCCGGCATCCCGCTGGTCTACGTGAACCGAAAGCCGGTCGACTTCGACAAGCTGCCGGCCGGTGTCGCGGTCGTGGCCTCCGACGAGAAGGTCTCGGGTACGGTGCAGACCCAGGAAGTCTGCCGCCTGCTCAAGGGCAAGGGCTCGGTGCTGGTGCTGATGGGCGAGCTGTCCAACGAAGCCGCACGCACCCGCACCAAGGACATCGAGGAAGTGGTCGCCACCAAGGAGTGCAGCGGCATCAAGATCGCTGACAAGCGTGAAGGCAAGTGGGATCGGACCCAGGGCCAGGACATCACGACCAACTGGCTGTCGACCGGTGTCAAGTTCGACGCGATCATCGCCAACAACGACGAGATGGCCATCGGCGCGATCAATGCGCTGAAAGCCGGCAAGAAGTGGACGTCGAGCTCGATCGTCGCGGGCATCGATGCCACGCCGGACGCGCTGGCATCGATGAAGGCGGGCGACCTGAAGGTCACCGTGTTCCAGAACGCCGCCGGCCAGGGCGCTGGTGCGGTGGAGACGGCCCTGAAGCTGATCAAGAAGCAGCCGGTCGACCGTTTCGTGAACGTGCCTTTCGAGCTGGTGACCCCGGCCAACCTGAGCAAGTACAGCGGCAAGAACTGATCTGGTTCCTGTCGTCGAGTCTGTCTGGAGCCACTCCCCGGAGTGGCTCCAACCCCGCAGCGGCACGCCCCTCCCGTGCGTCGCTGCTGTAGGTGAGTGTCAAGGAAGCTCTATGTCCTCAGCCATTCTGGAAGCTGCACCGGCCGGGTCCCACACCTTCGCCGTCGAGCGCTCCACCGGCTATCTGCTCGAAGTCCATGGCGTGCGCAAAGCCTTCCCCGGCGTCGTCGCGCTCGACAACGTGCAGTTCAAGTTGCGTCCCGGTACCGTGCATGCGCTGATGGGCGAGAACGGTGCCGGCAAGTCGACGCTGATGAAGATCATCGCCGGCGTCTACATCCCCGATCAGGGCGAGCTGCGTGTCAAGGGCCGGGCCCTGACGCTCAAGGGCCCGCTCGATGCGCTGGACAACGGCATCGCGATGATCCATCAGGAACTCAACCTGATGCCCTACATGACGGTGGCCGAGAACATCTGGATCCGCCGCGAGCCGCTCAACCGATTCGGCTTCGTCGATCACGCCGAGCTGCGCCGCCGCACGCAGGCGCTGTTCGACCGCTTGGTGATCGACCTTGATCCCGAGGCCGAGGTGCGCAGCCTGTCGATCGCCAGCCGCCAGATGGTGGAGATCGCCAAGGCGGTGTCTTTCGAGTCCGACGTGCTGATCATGGACGAGCCGACCTCGGCGCTGACGGACAAGGAAGTGGCCCACCTCTTCCGCATCATCCGCCAGCTTCGTGCCCAGGGCAAAGGCATCGTCTACATCACGCACAAGATGAACGAGCTGTTCGACATCGCCGACGAGGTGTCGGTGTTCCGCGACGGCAAGTACATCGACACCAAGCTGTCCAGCGAAGTCACCCGCGACGACATCATCAAGATGATGGTGGGCCGGGAGATCACGCAGATGTTTCCCAAGGAGGAGGTGCCCATCGGCGACGTGGTGATGTCCGTGAAGAACCTCGCCGTCGAAGGCATCTTCAAGGACATCAGCTTCGACCTGCGTGCTGGCGAGATCCTGGGCTTGGCCGGCCTGGTGGGTTCAGGCCGCTCGAACGTGGCCGAGGCGCTGTTCGGCGTGGTGCCGGCCACCAGCGGGGACATCGTGATCAACGGCAAGAAGGCGCTCATCGACACGCCCGCCGCCGCGATGGCGCATGGCATGGCCTTCCTGACCGAGGACCGCAAGGACACCGGCTGTTTCCTGATCCTCGACATCCTGTCGAACATGGAGACGGCCGTGCTCAGCAAGCGCTACGTCTCCTTCGGTTTCGTGCGCAGCGGTGAGCTGAGGCGTGACTGCGAGGAGATGAGTCGCACGCTGCGGGTGAAGACGCCCGACCTGGACGAGACCATCCAGAACCTGTCGGGTGGCAACCAGCAGAAGGTGCTGATCGGCCGCTGGCTGCTGACCAAGCCGAAGATCCTCATCCTCGATGAGCCGACCCGTGGCATCGACGTCGGTGCCAAGGCCGAGATCCACCGCCTGGTCTCCAAGCTCGCCGGTGAGGGCGTGGCGGTGCTGATGATCTCCTCGGAGATGCCTGAGGTGCTCGGCATGAGCGACCGCGTGGTGGTGATGCACGAGGGTCGTGTCACCGGCATCGTCGACCGCAAGGACGCGGATCAGGTTCGAATCATGGAACTGGCCTCGCAGTGAGCGAGGCCCCCACAACTACCCGGAGACTTCCTATGGCCATCAGCAATCCATCCGTGGGCGCCCAGTCCATGACCTTCCGGCCGCCCAAGCGCAAGTGGCCGCCCGAACTCAGCATCTTCCTCGTGCTGGTCGGCATCAGCCTGTTCTTCGAGATGCTGGGCTGGTACATCAACGGCCAGAGCTTCCTGCTCAACCCCGAGAGACTGCAGATCATCATCCTGCAGATGTCGGTGATCGGCATCATCGCCATCGGCGTGAACCTGGTCATCATCACCAGTGGCATCGACCTGTCTTCAGGGTCGGTGGTGGCGGCTGCCGCGGTGGTCTCTGCCAGCCTGGCTCAGGTGTCGGACTTCCCGCGCGCCGTGTTCCCGGGGCTGACTGACCTGCCGGTGTTCTGGCCGCTGCTGGCCGGCATCACGACCGGGCTGGTGATCGGACTGATCAACGGCACGCTGATCGCGAAGACAGCCATTCCGCCCTTCATCGCGACGCTGGGCACGATGGTGGCAGCCCGCGGTTTCGCGAAGTGGTTCACCGGCGGGATGCCCGTGTCGATGCTGACCGACGATTTCGCCTGGATCGGCTCGGGCCTGAATCCTGTGATCATCTTCCTGGTCGTCGCGCTGATCTTCCACATCGTGCTGCGCTACACCCGCTTCGGCAAGTTCTCCTATGCCATCGGCGCCAACCGCCAGGCGGCGCTGGTGTCGGGCATCAACGTCAATCGCCATCTGATCTGGGTCTACACGATTGCCGGTCTGCTCAGCGGCATTGCCGGGTCGGTCACCGCAGCACGTGCCATCTCGGGCCAGTCGAGCATGGGCGTGATGTACGAGCTCGATGCGATCGCCGCGGTCGTCATCGGCGGTACCTCGCTGGTCGGTGGCGTGGGCCGCGTGACGGGCACGGTGATCGGCGTGCTGATCCTGGGCGTGATGACCTCGGGCTTCACCTTCATCCGCATCGACGCCTACTACCAGGAGATGGTCAAGGGCGCGATCATCGTGGCCGCTGTGGTGGCCGACCAGTACCGCCAGCGCAATCGTCGCGGCTGATCCGGTCCAGCCTCCAGCGTCAGGCCATAGGGCGCGCAGCGCAAGCTGCGCGCCCTTTCCCATGGCGGTTGCTCCTCGTTCCGGAGCGAGAACGATGTTCCGTCTGGATCACCTCGGTGACCTGCGAGCGCTGGTGAACCGCACGCCCCGCCACTTCACATGTTCTCTGCTGTGTAGACCTCCACGGGCAGTGTCATCTGCACGCCGTGCGGTCGCATCTGCTGCGGCCGCTCCAGCGCATCGAGCATGGCCTGCACCACGGTGCGGGCGATGGCGGCCTGGGGCGTGCCCAGCACCAGGTCGATGACCCCGTCGGCCAGCGCGGCCCGGTGCTCGGGGGTGAGTTCGTTGCTCACCGTCACCACGTGGCCGAGCGCATGGCCGGGCGGCCGTTCGGCCTGCAGCGCCCGGATGGTGCCGGCCATGCCGCCACCGCCGGCGTCGTACAGGCCGGCCAGGTCCGGGTGGCGGCGCAGCAGGTCCAGCGTGGCCTCGTGGGCCAGCTGCGCGTCCTCCAGGTTGACCTGCGTCTCCAGCACGCGGAAGTCCGGCGCATGCTCGCGCAGATGGGCCCGGAAGCTCATCTCGCAGGCCTCGTGACCCAGGTAGCGGTGGCTGCCGACGAAGACGCCCACCGGCCCGGGCCGCCGGGCCAGGCGGCTGATCGCCCAGGCGGCGGTGCGGCCGCTCTTGCGTGGATCGACCCCCACGAAGCCGGCGCGCAGCGGCGCGCTCAGGTCCGACAGCAGCGCGAAGGTCGGGCAGCCCCGGCCGTGCAGGGCCTCCACGGCCGCGCTGACGTGCGGGTGGTCCACCGCCACCACGCCCAGCGCGTCGGTCTCCCGGCCCAGCTGCAGCATGCGCTCGGCGATCGCCGCCGGCTCGAGCTCGTCCATGTACTCGATGACCGCCACGCACGGGCTCGCGTGCTGGCTGGCCGCGGCCGACAGCTCGCGCCCGAAGGCGCGGTAGAAGGCCTCATGGCGCCGCAGCAGGCAGAACCCCAGCGTGCGCACTTCCCGCTCGCTGCGCTCCGTCAGCCGGGCGCGCATCAGCGGGGCCCCGTGGTAGCCGATGCGCTCGGCCGCCTCGATCACCCGCATGGCCGTCGCCGAGCGCACCGGCAGGCGGCTGTTGAGCACCCGGTCGACGGTGGCGGTGCTGACCCCGGCCGCCTCGGCCACCGCCGCCAGCGTCGGGCGGCGGCTCATCGGACCGGCTCCCGAGGGTTGTCACCCGGGAGGCGTGATGGAAATGCAATGCTGCTGCGCCGCATGGATGATGGATTCTGATATCAAATGATGGAATCTGATTGTCCATCAAGGACGAGCTGACTAGCATCCGCCTCATTCCGGTGTGGAAATTTTTTTCCAGTCGACCGAATACTCGAAAACCCTGATGAGCACGGACGCAGACATGAACAGTCAGACGATGAGGGGCCCGGCGCCCAGCCTGGACGACTACCGCCTGATCGGTGGCGCCGGCGAGCGCGCCCAGGCGGCCGGCCTGGTGAGCGCCGAGTGGTACCGGTGCCCGGTGCCGCGTGCGGTGATGAAGGAGCTGATGAAGCGCAGCGACGGCCCGGCGATCCGCGACACGCTGCTGTGGTTCGCGCTGGTCATCGCGGCGGGGGTGGCGATGTGGTTCACCCGCGAGTCGCCCTGGTTCGCGCTGACCTTCTTCGTCTACGCGACGCTGTACTGCGGCCCGGCCGATTCACGCTGGCACGAGTCCAGCCACGGCACGCCGTTCAAGACCCGCTGGATGAGCGATGCGCTCTACCAGGTGGCCAGCTTCATGGTGCTGCGCCGCGCCACCCGGTGGCGCTGGAGCCACACCCGCCACCACACCGACACGCTGGTGACCGGGCGGGACCCCGAGGTGGCCGTGCCCGTGCCGTCCGACATCGTCGGCCTGCTGCTGAACCTCTTCGCGCTCAGGAGCGGTCCGAAGGAGCTGGGCCGGGTGCTGATGAACGCCGCCAGCCGCATGGACGAGGAGGAGAAGACCTTCGTGCCCGAGATGGAGTGGCACAAGGTGCGGCGCGAGGCCTGCCTGTGGGTGCTGATCTACGCGGTGGTGATCGGCTCGGCGCTGTACTTCCAGAGCTGGCTGCCGCTGTTCTACATCGGCCTGCCCTCGTTCGCCGGCGCCTGGCTCTACAGCTTCTTCGGCCTGACCCAGCACGCCGGCCTGCCCGAGAACGTGCTCGACCACCGCCAGAACTGCCGCACGGTCCACATGAACCCGGTGTTCCGTTTTCTGTACTGGAACATGAACTACCACATCGAGCACCACATGTTCCCGATGGTGCCCTACCACGCGCTGCCTCGGCTGCACGAGGTCATCCGGGCCGACTGCCCGCCGCCCTATCAGGGCATGGCCGAAGCCTACGCCGAGATCATTCCTGCGATCCTTCGACAGAGCACCGAGCCGACCTGGCACGTGGTGCGTCCGATCCCCCGGCCCCAGGCCTGATCCCTTCAACAGACTGCCCAGCAGCACCCAGGAGACCGACATGAGCGAATGGATTTCCGTCTGCGATTTCGACGACATCGACGACGAGGACATGGTGCGTTTCGATCACGCCGGCCACACCTATGCGGTCTACCGCGTCGAGGAGCGTGTGCATGCGACCGACGGCCTGTGCACCCACGAGAAGATCCACCTGTGCGACGGCCTGGTGATGGGCCATGTCGTCGAGTGCCCGAAGCACAACGGCCGCTTCGACATCCGTGACGGCCGGGCGCTGGGCGCACCGGTGTGCGTCAACCTGAAGACCTACCCGGCCAAGGTCGAGGGTGGTCGTGTGCTGATCCAGATCTGAGGGCGAGGCGCTCATGCATCAGATCCGAGCCATGGTGATCGTCGGTGCCGGCCATGCCGGTGGCCGTGCCGGTCAGGCCCTGCGTGAACTCGGCTGGAAGGGGCCGATCGTGATGATCGGTGCCGAGACGCACCTGCCCTACGAACGCCCGCCGCTGTCCAAGGGGCTGCTGACGGGGGCGCAGGACGCGGTGTCCTGCGCGCTGCGCCCGGCCGCCGACCACGACCGTGACCTGATCACCCACTGCGTGGCCTGGGTCGATCGCATCGACACCCGGCGTCGCGAGGTGGTGCTCG
Organism: Sphaerotilus hippei; assembly: GCF_003201595.1. Lineage (GTDB taxonomy): Bacteria > Pseudomonadota > Gammaproteobacteria > Burkholderiales > Burkholderiaceae_C > Sphaerotilus > Sphaerotilus hippei. The sequence continues at coordinate 12,844 of NZ_QJJS01000016.1, forward strand.
ACGGCGGGCGCCGCATCGCCTACGAGGCGCTGCTGCTGGCCACCGGCGGGCACCTGCGGCGCCTGTCGGTGCCCGGCGCCGGCGGGGCCGGTCTGCTCGGGCTGCGCACGCTCGACGATGCGGCCTCGCTGCAGCCGCGCCTGACGCCCGGGGCCCGCCTGGTCATCGTCGGCGGCGGTTTCATCGGCCTGGAGGTGGCCGCGTCCGCCCGCCAGCGCGGCTGCGAGGTCACGCTGATCGAGGGTGCGGCCAGTCTGCTCGGCCGGGCCGTGCCGCCCGCCATCGGCGCGCGGGTGCTGGCCCTGCACCGGGCGCATGGCGTCGACGTGCGCCTGCAGGCCAGCCCGACGGCCTTCGGCACCGACGGCCAGGGCCACCAGACCGTGCAGCTGGCCGACGGCAGCGTGCTGACGGCCGACACGGTCGTGGTGGGCGTGGGCATCGTGCCCGCCACCGAGCTGGCCGAAGCCGCCGGCCTGGCGGTGGCGCGTGGCATCCGGGTCGACGCGGGCCTGCGCACCAGCGATGCCCACGTGTTCGCCGCCGGGGACGTGGCCGAGTTTCCCAGCCCGCTCAGCGGCGAGCCGATCCGCCAGGAAACCTGGCACAACGCCGAGACCCAGGCCCGCGTGGCCGCGGCCAACATGCTCGGCGGCCACGAGACCTGCAGCCAGCTGCCCTGGTTCTGGTCCGACCAGTACGACCACCAGCTGCAGGTCAGCGGCGAGCCGGCGCTGGGCGTGCGCCGCGTCAGCCGCCTGCTGGGCGACGAGGCCCAGATCGATTTCCACCTCGACGGCGACGGGCGCCTGGTCGGCGCCAGCGGTTTCGGGCCGACCACCGTGGTCGCCCGCGAGCTCAAGCTGGCCCGGCTGCTGGTCGAGCGCCGCCGCCAGCCGGCGGCCGAAGCCCTGGCCGACCCGGGCGTCAAGCTCAAGTCGCTGGCCTGATCACCCCCGTGATTTCCCCCTTTCCGGAGACCCCATGAAAACAGCCCACCGCCCGACGATCGCCGACCTGCGTGCCCTGAAGGGCCGCCGGCAGCTCAGCATGCTGCGGGTCGAGATGGGGGCCGGCGCCGGCTGCGATGCGCAGTACCTGTTCGCCAGCGACGTGCTGGGCAGCAACCGCGGCCACGTGCCCCGCCACGCCAAGGTCTACCGCGACTTCGCGGCCGAACACGAACGCCTGCAGGCCGAGCGCGTGGCGGCCTTCCGGGAGTACCAGCAGGACGTGGCGGGTGGTGCCTACCCGCAGGCCGGGCACATGGTGGGCGTGAGCCCCGAGGTGCTCGGCGAGTTCCGGCAGTTCCTCGACCAGGCGCACTGAGGTCCGGCCGGCCCGGGCCTCGCCGCCCGCGACCGACCGACCGCGCTCCTCCTCTCCCGCAGGGTGGCTCACCCGGTGCGCCTGCGCACCGGGTCGGGCATCGCCTTGCCTCCACGTCCAGACCTCCGCCCCGACACCGACGAGATCACCCCATGGCCAGCACCTACATCCTCACGCTCTCCTGCCCCGACCAGCCCGGCATCGTGCATGGCGTCTCCGGGCTGCTGTTCCAGCATGGCGCCAACATCGAGGAGGTCGCCCAGTACAACGACCAGCAGACCGGCCTGTTCTTCATGCGCGTGCAGTTCGCCTGCGGCCAGGTCAGCATGGAGCAGCTCGACGCCGCGCTGCAGGAGCTGGCCGCCGTCTGGACCATGACGGTCGAGCTGCACCGCGCCGACCAGCGCATGCCGGTGGTCATCATGGTGAGCCAGCAGGGCCACTGCCTCAACGACCTGCTGTTCCGCTGCAAGAGCGGGCTGCTGCCGGTGGACATCAAGGCCATCGTCTCCAACCACCGCGACTTCTACCAGCTCGCGGCCAGCTACAACATCCCCTTCCACCAGAAGCTGATCGGCGCGACGGCCCACTACGTGACGGCCGACCTCGACGAGGGCCCGATCATCGAGCAGGACGTGGCCCGGGTGGACCACAGCCGCACCGTCGACGACCTGACCGCGCTGGGCCGCGACACCGAGAGCCAGGTGCTGGCGCGCGCCGTCAAGTGGCACAGCGAGCGCCGCGTGCTGCTCAACGGGCACAAGACCGTGATCTTCAAGTGAGCATCGATCCGTCCATGTCAACCCCGCCGCGGGCGCTGCAGGTCGGCATCAACATCGACGGCGTGCTGGTGCACGACGGCCTGGCCACGCCGCAGCCGGCGACCCGCTTCGCCTGGATCCGCCACAGCGGGGCCTTCGACTACATCGAGAAGAACATCGATCCGGGCGAGGACTTCGCGCCGTACTTCGACCTGGTCGAGCGCCACGGCGTGCCCATCCGGGTCTTCGGCGGCATCTTCTGCGCCGGCGTGGACGAGCCGCGCATGCGCTGGGGCCTGGCCACCGGCGGACGGCTCGGCGCGCCGGTGTTCAACATGCAGCTCTACGCCCGCCATGCCGATGGCCATGCGCTCGGCGACGAGGAGGTGGCCCGCTTCTTCCTCGAGGCGATGGAGCATGGCAGCCGCAGCGGCTGCCTGCCCAGCCTGGAGGTGCACGTGGACATGTGGAGCGAGTCGTTCCGGCGCGTCGAGCGGGTGGCCGAGCGGCTGGCGCGCTCGAACGTGCGGCTGCGCCTGACGCTGGACCACTCGCACCTGATCTTCAAGATCGGCCACGCCGCGGAGCTGGCCCTGAGCGGCCTGGCCGACGAGCCCGACGGTGCCCGCGCGCTGCTGGCGCCCGATGGCGCCGCCACCTTCTACCGCCAGTGGCTGCAGGAGGGCTGGGTCGCCCACGCCCACGCCCGCAGCGTGGCGCCCGGCGTGAGCCACAACGCCGCGGCGAACCGCCGCCGCGGCCTGCCGGGCCGGGCGATCCAGTATCCGCTGATCGAGCCGCCGCCCGGCAGCTTCCACGCCGGCTGGCAGGCCGAACGCCTCCAGCCCTGGAAGGACGCGGTGCTCGACCTGCTGCGCTGCATGCGGGCGCAGCCGCAGCACGCGCCGCAGCGCATCAGCTGCGAGTTCATCCCCTTCGCCGACTACGGTGGCGGGGCCCGCTACTCGATCTGGGACAACAACCTGGCCTGCGCACGCTGGCTGCGCGAGCAGTGGGGCGCGCTGCAGGCCGGCTGAGACCGCGCTGGGCTAGAGTGAGCGGCATGACCGACGACCTGCCCATCCTCTGGCGCGACGAGCACCTCATCGCCATCCACAAGCCGGCGGGCTGGCTGGTGCACCGCACCGGGCTGGATGCGCAGGAGACCCGCTTCGTCGTGCAGACGCTGCGTGGCCAGCTGGGCGGGCGGCATGTGCATCCGGTCCACCGGCTCGACAAGGGCACCTGCGGGGTGTTGCTGCTGGCCCTGCACCCGGAGGCCGCCAGCAGGATGGCGCGGGCCTTCGAGGCGCAGGCGGTGCACAAGACCTACCTGGCGCTGGTGCGCGGCTGGGCGCCGGTCAGCGCCGACGTGGACCACGCGCTGCGGCCCGACGACGCCCCCGCCGACGCGCCGGCCCAGCCGGCCCGCACCCGCTTTCGGCGCCTGGCGACGCTGGAGATCGCCGAGTCGGCCGACGGTCGTTTCCCGACCACGCGGGCGTCCCTGGTCGAGGCGCAGCCGCACAGCGGCCGGCGCCACCAGATCCGCCGCCACCTCAAGCACCTGGCCCATCCCATCCTGGGCGACGCGACCCACGGCAAGGGACCGCTGAACCGCTGGTGGGCCGAACGGCTCGGGCGGCAACGCCTGTGGCTGCACGCCTGCACGCTGGGCTTCCGCCATCCCTGGAGTGGCGCCGAGGTGCTGCTGCACAGCGGCCTGGGCTGGCAGGCGGGCACCGGGCTGTCGGCGTCGGCGGAGGCGCCGGACGATCTGCAGCACTGGCAGGCGCTGACACGGCAGCTGCCACCGTGTGCGGAGGAGGGCGCCTCGCCGGCCTCGGGGTGGGAGACGCCGTGAAGGCCCTGTCGCCCCACCCCTCTCACGCGGTGGCCGCTGGTGCCGTCCGGCCTGCGGGCCCCGTGGCCGGGACCCGCACAGATAAAAATCAATTTCCAATGTCAATGCACGGGGAAATCCTTGTTCTGTTGTTTGCGAACATCCGGGAACATGGCGACTCTCGACATCAATCAGGACCCACATGACCGCAGCGCAGACCCAGATGACGGTCGAGCAGTTCCTCCAGCGTGTGTCGCAGGAGTACGAGGGACTGAGCAAGCAGCTCAAGCTGATCGCCCGACATGTCGAGTCCCACCGGGATCACCTGGGCCTCGAAGGCATCCAGGAGGTGGCCGCCCAGTGTGGTGTGCAGCCCTCGGCCGTGGTGCGTTTTGCCAAGCACTTCGGCTATTCGGGCTACATCGAGCTGCAGCGCATCTTCCGTGACGGCCTGTCGCAGCAGATCGCGCCCAGCCGCAACTACCAGTCGCGCATCCGCGACGTGATCGAGTCCGGCGACGGTCCGCTGTCGTCGACGCAGATCGCCCACGAGTTCCTGGCCGGCAGCATCGCGGGCATGCAGGAGCTGCAGGGCTCGCTCGATGAGCCCGTGTTCCAGCGCGCGATCGACCTGCTCGAGCAGGCCGAGACGATCTGGATCGCCGGGTCGCGCCGCTCCTTCCCGGTGGCCGTCTACCTCGACTACGCGCTCCAGCACACCGACAAGCGCATCGGCCTGATCCACTCGCTGGGCAGCATGCACGAGGGCCAGATGCGCTCGGTGCGTCCGGGCGACGTGCTGGTGGCCGTGTCCTTCGCGCCTTATGCCGAGGAGACGGTGCTGGTCGCGCAGCAGGCGGTGCAGCGGGGCGCCCAGCTGATCGCGATCACCGACAGCCGCATGAGCCCGCTGTCGCGCGAGGCCGAGGCCTGCCTGATCGTGCAGGACAACGCCACCTTCGGCTTCCGTTCGCTGACCGCGACGATGGGCCTGGCGCAGAGCCTGTTCATCGCGCTGACCTACCGGCTGGAGCTGCCTTACCGCCCGACCAGCCGGCGCACCGTGGTGCGCGGGCCTGGCGGCTGAGCCTCAGGCGCCTGCCTCGTGATCGAGGTAGGCGTGGCGCCCCAGGTTCTCGGCGCAGAACAGCCGGAACTCGTTGGGCTCGCCGGGTGCGGGCTGCTCGACGTAGCCGGTGGCGTGCAGCAGGTGGTGCAGGCTGGTGGCGACCTGGCCGTCGGGATCCTGGTCGATGACCAGGTCCATCAGGCCCAGGCGCACCAGGTTGCGGTGCTCGTCGCTGATCTCGTGGCCGATCCAGACCGGCCGATGGGCCGGCGTCAGGCGCTGCAGCACCGCGGCGATGCCGGCCGAGCCCGCGCCGCTGTGATACAGGCCGACCAGCGGCACCTGGTCACGCTGCGCCTGGGCGAGGGCCTGGCGCAGCTCGATCTGGCAGCGGTCGGGGTCGTCCAGGCAGGTGACCGGGGCGCTGCAGGCCAGCTGCGGATGGCGTTCGGCCAGCACCTCGGTGGCGCCCTGCATGCGCTCCACGTGGGCGCGGTAGTCCAGCGAATTGGTCAGCAGCAGCACCCGCCCCGGACCCCGCGCGAGCCGGCCGATGAAGTGGCCGGCGGTGCGCCCGGCGTGGTGGTTGTCGATGCCGGCGTAGTGCAGCCCGGGCACGTCGCCGATGCCGCTCATCAGCGTGGCCACCGGCACCCCGCGCTCGATCTGGCTGCGCAGCGCCTCGCGCACGACCTCGCTGTCGTGCAGCGCGACGATCAGGCCGTCGCGGCGGTGGCCGGGCCGGGTCAGCGCAGCCTGCACCCGAGCGACATCGTCGGCGTCGACATGGTGGCGGTGGATCAGGATGCGGGGATCGAGCGTCTGCGCCGAACGCTGCAGCGCCCGGTCGAGGCGGCGGAAGTAGGGCGTCGGGCTGTCGGCCAGCACCACGTCGAAGCGGGTCAGGCCATGGCGCGGGTCGGGCAGCAGGCGCGGCACGCCCAGCTGCTTGGCCGCCGCCACCACCCGGGCGCGGGTGGCGGCCGACACGCTGCCCCGTTCGTTGAGCACCCGGTTGACGGTGGCGGTGCTGACCCCGGCGGCGGCGGCGATCTCGATGAAACGGGCGCTGCGCTTGCGCCGGGGCGGCCCCGGGGGGCGGGAGGATGCGTCGCTCATCCCGCCTTCATGCCACGATCAGGCCGACGTGGCAAGCGCGGCCACGCGCTGGCGCAGGTGGGCCATGCTGGTGGCGAGCTGTGCCTCGATGTCGGTCGCCGCGGCGATCTGCTCGGCGAAGGGCTCGAAGGAGACGCAGCCGGTGTAGCCGGCATCCAGCAGCGTGCGCAGCTGCGCCACGTTGCCCAGGCGGTCGGCGCTGCCCACCAGCACGCGGTGGCCGTCGCGCATGTCGGGCACGGTGACGGCCGAGTCCTCGACGCCGGAGATGTGGATCAGGCCGGTCCACTCGGGGAAGAACAGGCCCTCGCCGGCGAGGTGGTGGTGGAAGGTGTCGTGCACCAGGCGGAAGGTCGCGTCCGCGCCGATCTCCTCGAACGCACGCACCGCCTGCGACTTGCGGCGCACCGCACATTCCTCGAAGCCCAGCGGCTCGACCAGACCGACGATGCCGTGGTCGGCCAGGATGGGCTGGAGCGACTTCAGCGCATGCACCAGCGCGGCGTGGCGCGCGTCGGCCGAACGCGCGTCGGCGCGGCTGTTGGTCGGGCACAGCACCAGGGCCTCGGCACCGCAGTCGCGGGCATAACGGGCCAGCGCGACGGCCTCGGCCTCACGCTCGGCGGTGAACTGATCGAAGCGCTGCAGCGCGTTGATCGAGCGGATCACCAGGCCGTGCGCCCGGGCGATCGTACCGATGTCGCCGGCCGGCACGCCGTCGCCGATCTCGATGCCCGGCAGGTCGTTGCGGATCTCGATCGCGCCCACGCCCAGGCGGCGCGTCATCGCGGCGAAGTCGGCGAAGGACAGGCGCGGAACGGCCATGCGGTTGAGGGCGAAGCGGATGTCCTGGCTCATGGGGGGTCTCCTGGCTCGAGGCCGTTGGTGTTGGGGGGGCAGCGGGGGTGAACGGTCGTCACTCTAGGCAAGCCCGTGGCCGACGGCAGCAGCAGATTTGACTCTTTATGATCAAGATTCGAAATGCGCCCCGGACGGTGATTCCGGCTGATTTCATGAGGTCTTTTCCCCATGGAGACGGGGTCGATGCGCAATGAAAATTCCATGGAAAACACTGATGGAAAATTATTTCCATATTCAGGGAGGCCTAGCTATAGTGCGGCCATGCTGATGGCAGCAAGGACTGCACCCCACAGCCAACCCCCAGGAGACTCCATGAAAAATGTCGCCGTCTTCGGCGCCGGCCGCATTGGCCGCATCCACGCCACCAACCTGGCCAACCTGCCGGGCGTCCAGCTCAAGTTCATCTGCGACCCGGTCGGCGACAGCGCGTCGCAGCTGGCGTCGCAACTGGGGGCCAGTGTCTCCACGATCGAGGCGGTGCTGGACGACTCGAGCATCGACGTGGTCGCGATCACCTCGCCGACGTCGACCCACTCCGACCTGATCACCCGTGCGGCCGCCGCCGGCAAGCACATCTTCTGCGAGAAGCCGGTCGACCTGTCGGTGCCGCGCGCCATCGCCTGCGGCGAGGCCGTCCAGGCCGCGGGCGTGGCCTGCATGATCGGTTTCCAGCGCCGCTTCGACCCGACCTTCAACGAAGCCCGCACCCGCATGGACGCCGGCCAGATCGGCAACCCCGAGATGCTGGTCATCACCAGCCGCGACCCGGGCGCGCCGCCGGCCGAATACATCAAGGCCTCGGGCGGCATCTTCCGCGACATGCTGATCCATGACCTGGACGTGTTCCGCTGGATCCTGTGCGCCGACGGCGACGAGGCCGAGTGGCTGAGCGCCACCGGCTCGGTGCTGACCGATCCGGCCATCGCCGCCCTGGGTGACGTGGACAGCACGGCCGTGACGATCCGCACCAAGAAGGGTCGCCTCTGCCAGATCAACACCAGCCGCCGCGCGGCCTACGGCTACGACCAGCGCTTCGAGGTGCTGGGCTCGCTCGGCCTGCTGCAGTGCGGCAACCACACGCCGAGCGAAGTCGTGCAGTGGGACGCCAGCGGCGTGCGCGCCGACAAGCCCGAAGCGTTCTTCCTGCAGCGTTATGCCGCCGCCTACAAGGCCGAGATCGCGCACTTCTTCGAGTGCCTGCAGTCCGGTGGCAGCTTCCGCACCACGGTGGCCGATGGCGTGAAGGCGCAGATCCTGGCCGACGCGGCCGCCGAAAGCTGCCTGAGCGGCCAGCCGGTCCGCTTCTGAGCTGACGGCTGGTCCCGCGGCCGCCGCCCCCGGTGCGGCGGCCATCAGAGGCGAGCGTGGGGCTCGCCTCTTCTGCATCCGGATCCCGGAGATCGAACATGAGCCATTCCCCTTCTTCCTCTTGCGCCGCGCCCCTGCGCGTGGGCATCGTCGGCCTCGGCCGCCTGGGGCGTCGCCACGCCGAGGCGCTGGCGTTCGCCACCCGCCATGTGCAGCTGGTGGCCGCCTGCAGCCCGGTCGAGTCCGAGCGTGAATTCGCGCGCGGCGAGCTCGGCGTGCCGCGCATCCACGCCGACTACGAGGCCCTGCTGCAGGACCCCGAGGTCGATGCCGTCGTGCTGGTCACGCCGACCTCGCTGCATGCCGACCAGACCATCGCCGCGCTGCGCGCGGGCAAGCATGTCTTCGTCGAGAAGCCGCTGGCCCTGAACGTCGAGGACTGCGAGCGGGTGCTGGCGGTCGCCGCCGAGCACCCGGACCGGGTCGCGATGGTGGGTTTCGTGCGCCGCTTCGACCCGAGCTACCAGAGCGCGCAGGCGTCGGTGGCGGCCGGCGAGATCGGCCGGCCCTTCCTGGTGCGCTCGCAGACCTGCGACCGCAACGATCCGGACGGCTTCTTCGTGCGCTTCGCGCCGACCTCCGGCGGCATCTTCATGGACTGCAGCGTGCACGACATCGACCTCGCGCGCTGGCTGCTGGGCCGCCCGAAGGCGCTGCGCGCCTTCGCCTCCGGCACGATCGCGCTGCACCCCGGCCTGGCCGAATGCGGTGACGTCGACAACGGCCTGGCGATCGTCGAGTTCGAGGGCGGCGCGCGGGCGGTGTTCTACGCCTCGCGCACGATGGCGCACGGCCACGAGACCAGCACCGAGGTGATCGGCACCGAAGGCAAGCTGCTGGTGGGCGAACACGCCGCCCGCGACCGGGTCGTGCGCAGCGATGCGCGCGGCGTCGGCCATGCGGTGCTGGCCGATTTCCACGAGCGCTTCGAGGCGGCCTTCTCGCGCGAGATGATCGCCTTCGTCGCGGCCTGCCGCGGCGAGCAGACGCTCGACCTGACCCTGTCGGACGCGGTCGAGGCCACCCGCATCGGCGTGGCCATCACGCGCTCGCTGATCAGCGGGCAGGTCGCGCCGGTCTGAGCGGGCCGCGGTCGCGGAGCCTGACATCCATGCAGGCGCCGCGACCAGCCGTCCTTGGCGCCGCCGTGCTGATCAGCCGGCGGTCGAGTCGAGCGATTTGCGCAGGCGTGCGGTGGCGGCGTTCACGTTGGCCTCGAACTCCTTCCAGCGCCTGGCGCCGGCGCGCTTCATCTGGCCGAGCATCTCCTCGCTGGCCTGGAGCTCCTGCTGCAGCGCGGCGATCTGCTGATCGATCCTGACCTTGACGTCGGCGGCGGCGGCGGCCGCGGACTGCTTCTGCAGCTCGGCGATCCGGACCTTGGCCCTGGCCACGTCCTGCTCGGCCGCGGCGACGAACTGGTCGCGCCGGGAGGTGTCGCTGGTGTCGTCGAACCCGGGCAGCGCCTGCAGGCTCTCCTTGGTGGCACCGGTCATCACCAGCCTGCCGCCCTGGTCCCGGATCTGCGAGACCGGGACGGCCACGTCGTGCCGGCCGATGCCGATGAAGCCCCCGGCACCGACGATGACGTAGGTGACGTTGCGCTCCGGCGCCACGATCAGGTCCTCCACCTTGCCGATGCGGGCACCGGTGTCGTTGTAGACGGTCTTGCCCAGCAGCGTCTTGCGCACGCTCCAGCCTCGGGCGACCTGCGTGGCGGTGGTGACGCTGGCCTCCACCGTGGTGGAGGTGCCGGCCACCTGGGCGGCGGCCGTTGCGACGGTGAGGCCGGTGCCTGTCAGGGCGAAGGTGGCGATCAGCAGCATCTTGTTCATGGGTCGGGTCCGTTCGAAGGGTGAAGGTCAGGCGCCGTTTGTAGTGAGCCGGGTGCGCAGCGTCTGTTCGTCAACGCACACCGTTGCGGCGCGCCCGGCTCGAGGCAGTGGCTGTCTGCCAGCGCACCGACGCCTGGCGGCCTCGACTTGTACCGTCGTGGTCCCGAACGAATGAAGCTGCATGGAGGCAGATCCGCATGACCCCACTCTCCAACAAGGCCGGCCGGGCTCATCTGCTGGGCGGTGGCATCGGCTCGCTGGCGGCGGCGGCTTTCCTGATCCGCGATGCCGGCATGGCCGGCCACGACATCTCGATCCTGGAGGCCGCGCCCCGCATGGGCGGCAGCCTGGACGGAGTGGGGGATCAGGAGGAGTGGGGGCATTCGATGCGGGGCGGGCGCCTGCTGACCACCGACCCCTACGAGTGCACCTGGGACCTGTTCCGCTCGATCCCCTCGCTGGTCCATCCCGGGCGCTCGGTCTTCGACGAGACGGTCGAGTTCAACGAGCGGCACCGCTCCTGCGCCATGGCCCGGCTGGTCGATCGCCGCCGCGCCGGCACGCCGGCGGCCTCGACGGGGTTCTCGATGCAGGACCGCCTGGATCTGCTGCGTCTCAGCCATGCGCAGGAGTCCGAGCTGGGCAGCCGCTGCATCACCGACTGCCTGTCGCCGGCCTTCTTCGAGACCGCGTTCTGGCGCGTGTGGTCGACCACCTTCGCCTTCCAGCCCTGGCACAGCGCGGTGGAGTTCAGACGCTACCTGCACCGCTTCATGCTGGAGTTCTCCCGCATCGAGACGCTGGCCGGCGTCCGGCGCACGGTCTGCAACCCGCACGACTCGCTGGTGCTGCCTCTGCAGTGCTGGCTGCAAAGCCAGGGTGTGCGCATGATCGGCCACTGCACCGTGACCGAACTGGAGCACGAGAGCCGCGAGGGCGGGCTGGTGATCACAGGCATCCGCTGCGAGCTGCAGGGCCGGCCCCGACTGCTGGGCGTCGACGACGGTGACCTGGTCTTCCTGCAGAACGGCTCGATGACCGATGCCTCCAGCGTCGGCTCCATGACCCGTGCGCCGGCCCACCTGACCCGGGCCGACAGCACGAGCTGGGCCGTCTGGGAGAAGCTGGCCGAAGGCCGCCCGGCCTTCGGCAACCCGGCCGCGTTCAAGCGCTGCATCGTGCAGTCCTACTGGCAGTCGTTCACCGTCACGCTGCGCGGCACCGCCTTTCTCGAGCAGATGCAGCGCTTCACGGGCAACGAGGCCGACACCGACGCGCTGGTGACCTTCAAGGACTCGAACTGGCTGATGTCGATCGTGCTGGTGCATCCGCCGCACCTCGCCCACCTGCCCGCCGACGTGCTGGTGTTCCGGGGTCATGCCCTCTTTCCCGACCAGATCGGCAACCACGTGCCCAAGGCCATGGCCGACTGCAGCGGCGCGGAGATCCTCCAGGAGCTCTGCGGCCACCTGGGCGTCGATCCCGCCACGGTGGCGTCCGCCCGCTGCATTCCCTGCCGCATGCCCTACCTCACCAGCAGGTTCATGCCACGCGGGCCGGGTGAGCGCCCGCAGCCCGTGCCGCCGGGCTCGAGGAACTTCGCCTTCATCAGCCAGTTCGTCGAAGCGCCGGAGGACGTGGTCTTCACCGTCGAGCACTCGGTGCGCACGGCCCGGACGGCGGTCTACCAGCTGACGGGCGTGCGGCGGGCGATGCCGCCGGTGACGCCTCATGAGCGCTCGCTGCACGCCCAGTTCGACGCGCTGATCCAGGCGCTGGAATGAGGGCGTTGCCCGGTCGCGCCTGAGCGGGGCTGGTGCGCATTTGCTCCTTGCTGGATTTCGAGGTTGTTGAGAAAATCGCCGAAGACCTCGAAATTCCAAGGAAGCTGATGACTGCATCGAGACAAGCCGGCGCGCAGCGTTTTTCGCTGCCCGATCTGGTCGAGCTGGCCGAGGTGGCCAGCGCCACGCTGGACGGTCTGCGCACCAAGATGCTCGAGCCGCATCCCCGCAAGCGCCCGCCGGTCTACACCGGGGCGCAGCTGGCCGCGCTGTGCGGGATCGAGCCCAAGCAGGTGACCTACCTGGCCCGGCGCGGGGACCTGCCGCCGGGTCGCCACGAGTCCAACGGCAAGCGGCGCGAGTTCTCGCTGGCCGAGGCCCGCACCTGGGTGCAGCGCCTGGCCAGGATCCCGCCACGTCCGCCGGGCGCGCGGGCGGCGACGCTGTCGGTCGTCAACTTCAAGGGCGGCTCGACCAAGACCACCACCGCCTTCAACCTGGCCCAGGGGCTGACCCTGCGCGGGCGCCGCGTGCTGCTGGTCGACCTGGATCCGCAGGGCTCGGCCACCACGCTGACGGGCATGCTGCCCGCCGCGGAGGTGATGGAGGAGCACACCATCGCGCCGATCACCTATCCGCCGCTGTCGCAGGCGCCCAAGGACATCCGCTACGCCGTGCAGAGCACCTACTGGGACGGGCTGGACCTGATCCCCGCCGCACCGCACCTGTTCAACGCCGAGATCTTCCTGCCCATCCACTCGCGCGACCCCGACATCGCGTGGTGGAACATCCTCAACCAGGCGATCGAGCCGCTGCGCGACGAGTACGACGTCATCATCTTCGACACCGCGCCGGCGCTGTCCTACCTGGCGGTCAACGCGGTGATCGCCTCCGACGGGCTGCTGATGCCCATCCCGCCGGACAACCTCGACTACGCCTCGTCGGTGGCGTTCTGGAACCTGCTGTCGGAGACGCTGGGCGCGCTCAAGAACAGCCGCGGCTTCGAGAAGGACTTCGCCTTCATGCGGGTGCTGCTGTCGCGGGTGGACACCACCTCGATCTCGGCGGCGGTGGTCAAGGACTGGATCATCCGCACCTACGGGCCCTACGTGCTGACCGTCGAGATCCCCAAGAGCCAGGTCAGCAACGTCGGTGCGGTGCAGTTCGGCACCGTCTACGACATCGCCCGCTACGACGGTGCGGCCAGGACCTATTCGAAGATCCGGGATGCGTACGACAAGTTCGTCGAGATGATCGACCAGTCCATCCTCTCCACCGTCTGGAAGGCGAACTGACCATGGGACTCAAGGACCTCAAGTCGAAGAGCGATCAGGCGCTCGCGAGCATCGGCAGCGCCCGGCCGGCCGAGGCGCGGCCGGTGCGCCCGACCACCGCCCCCGGCGCCACCGCCTTCATGCAGCCGACCATCGACGCGCTCAACCAGCGTGCCAAGGCGGCCGAAGCCATCGCGCAGGACTACAAGGCGCAGCTCGAGCGCCAGCCGGTGGAACTGGCGCTGGACCTGCTGATCGAGGTGCCGCACCGGCGCCGGCGCCTGACGCCCGAGCAGTTCGACGAGCTCAAGGGCAACCTGGCCAACAACCCGCTGATCCACCCGGTCACCGTGCAGCGCACGGCCGAGGGACGGTTCGAGATCCTGTCGGGCCACAACCGGGCCGAGGCCTACCGGGCGCTCGGCCGGGCGACGATCCCGGTGGTGATCCTCGAGCTCGACGAGGCGGACGTCGAGCGCTCGGCCTTCTACGCCAACCTGCTGCAGCCATCGCTGCCCGACTTCGAGAAGTACCTCGGCTTCCGCCAGGAGCGTGAGCGCTCGGGCCACACGCAGAAGCGGATCGCCAAGGATGCGGGCATCTCCGAGTCGGTCGTCTCGATGCTGTTCGCCTTCGACCAGCTGCCCGAGGCGGCGCTGCAGTGGATCGAGAGGCGCCCGGACGCCATCGGCATGAGCTGCGCGGCCGAGATGGCCAAGCTCTGCCGCGCCGGGCGGGCCGAGCAGGTCATCGAGGCGATCGAGCTGCTGGTCGAGGGCCAGCTGTCGCAGAAGGAGGCGGTGCGCCAGGCCGGACGCCAGGCTTCGCTGCCCCGCACCCGGGAGGCGGCGGCCAGCGGTCCGGTGCGGGTGCGGGTCGGGCGGCTGGAGTTCTGCCAGTACCAGTCGCGCGGCACCTCGCTGCGCATCGAGTTCAGGAGCGAGGAGCAGCGCATCGAGGCCGAAGCCGCGATCGCCGCGACCCTGCAGGCGCTGGCCGAGCAGGCCCGCAACGCCTCGGGGCGCTGAGGTTCAAAGTTTGAACCCCTTGTGGATCAAGCACTTGGAGCCGGCCCTGGCGTTTGCCCGCGCCGTCAGACGGCCTGCTGGTCGGGCTTGATCGTCAGGTGGCGATAGCGTTTCATCTGGCTGGTGTCGACCTGGCCCAGCCAGGCCGCGACGTCCTCTTCCGGGCGGCCCTGGTCGAGCTGGCGCACCGCATAGGTGTGGCGCAGGCGGAAGGGGCTGTCGCTGCGCACCTGGGCGGCGGCCAGCGTGCGGGTGAGCGCGAGGTGGCAGCCCTGGTGTGACCAGGGCTTGCCCTGGGCGGTGGACGGAAACACCCGATCCCCCGGCAGCCGCAGCAGGCTGCGCTGCGCGATCCAGCGCGCCAGCACCGTGGCGGCCCAGGGCGCGACCGGCGCGACATGCAGCGGCGACGTGCCATCGGCCACCACGATGAGCTTCCACGGCAGGCGCTCGCCGCTGCGGTGCTGCCAGTCGACGTGTTCCAGCGTCAGCGCCCGCAGGTCGCCGGGCGACAGGCCGGCGCCGAGCATCAGCGCGATGGCCGCGCGGTCGCGCGACAGCTTCCACGGCGCGCCGTCGATCGCCTCGGCCGAGGCCCCGTCCTGCCGCAGGAAGGCCATCAGCTGCTCGACCTCGCCGGCCGACAGGATGTCGACCTCGGGCTCCTTGTCGCGGGCATTGGCGTGCACGAACGGCGGCTCCTGCAGCAGCTCCGCCGCCACCTGCCGCGTCAGCCCGTGGGCCGGCTCGCTCGCATGTTCCAGCACCCGGTCGATCAGGTGCAGCATGCGCCAGGCGTAGCGGTCCGACAGGTCCCCTTCACCGGCCTCCCGGCGCACCGGCAGGTCACGCAGCCGGGCGGCATGCGTGCCGCGGTTGAGGAAGTGCAGCAGGTCGTCGCGCCGCAGCCCCCCGGCGGCCCGTTCGGTCGATTCGGCGGCGATCGCGATCCAGTAGCGCACCAGGCTGGTCCACATGTCGCGGTAGATGCTGACCGACTCGTCGCGCAGCTCCCCGCTCCAGGCGGCGTGCCGCCCCCGTGCCGGACGGGCCTCCACCCAGCGGTCGAAGCACTGCATCAGCGTGACAGGAGGGTGTTCCGCCATAAATGGACTAACCGATTGGACCTGATCACAGTCTAGACTGGTTTCGAGTTCCGGATCAAAAGGCAGTTAGTCCATTTGTTTCCAGGATCAGCCCGAAGGGATGATCCTGGAGGATGCCGGGCGGCCGAAGTCACGGCCGGGTTTCAGCGGCCCGGTGTCGACGGGTTCGAGAAGATCTTGCCCGGGTTCAGGATGTTCTTCGGGTCGAGTGCCTGCTTGATCGCCCGCATCATCGCCACCGCGCCCGCACCGGTCTCGTCGACGAGGAAATCCATCTTGTGCAGGCCGATGCCGTGCTCGCCGGTGCAGGTGCCCTGCATCGACAGCGCGCGGGCGACCAGCTGGTGGTTCAGTGCCTCGGCCCGCTCCCGCTCGGAGGGGCTGTCCGGGTCGATCAGGTAGCCGAAGTGGAAATTTCCATCCCCGACGTGGCCGACGAGGAAATAGGGCAGGCCCGAGGCGTCGGCCTCGGCGATCGAGTCGAGCAGGCAGTCGGCCAGGCGCGAGATCGGCACGCAGGTGTCGGTCGAGATGGCCCGGCAGCCCGGGCGCGACTGCAGCGCGGCGAAGTACGCGTGGTGACGGGCGGTCCACAGGCGGGTGCGAGCCTCGGGCGTGGTGGCCCACTCGAAGGCCTGGCCGCCGAAGTCGCCGGCGACGGCCTGCACCGTCTCGGCCTGCTCACGCACCCCGGCCGGCGAGCCGTGGAACTCCATCAGCAGCATCGGCTCCTCGCGCAGGGTCAGGCCGGAGTGGCGGTTGACCATGCCCACCGAGCGGCCGTCGAGCAGCTCGACGCGCGCGATCGGCACGCCGAGCTGGATGACCTGGATCGTCGTGCGCACCGCTGCCTCGATGCTCGGGAAGGAGCAGATCGCCGCCGACACCGCCTCGGGCAGCGGATAGAGCTTCAGCGTGACCTCGGTGATCACGCCCAGCGTGCCTTCGCTGCCCACCATCAGCCGGGTCAGGTCGTAGCCGGCCGAGGACTTGCGCGCCCGGGTGCCGGTGCGGATCACCTCGCCGGCGGCCGTCACCACCTCGAGCGCGAGCACGTTCTCGCGCATCGTGCCGTAGCGGACCGCGTTGGTGCCCGAGGCACGGGTGGCGCACATGCCGCCGATGGAGGCGTCCGCGCCGGGGTCGATGGGAAAGAACAGGCCGCTGTGGCGGATGGCCTCGTTGAGCTGCTGGCGGGTGATGCCGGGCTGCACCGTCACGGTCAGGTCGTCGGCGTCGAGCGACAGCAGGCGGTTCATGCCCCGCAGGTCGATGCTGATGCCGCCCTGCACGGCCAGCAGCTGGCCCTCGATGGACGAGCCCGCGCCGAAGGGGATCACCGGTACCCCGTGCAGCGAGGCCAGCTGCACCGCGCTGGCCACGTCCGCCGTGTCGCGGGCGAAGACCACCGCTGCCGGCGGCGGCGCAACGAAGGACGACTCGTCGCAGCCGTGCTGCTGGCGCACCGCCAGCGCCGTGGAGCAGCGCTCGCCGAAGGTCTGCTGCAGCGCGTCGAGGAAGGCCGGGGGCATCTCGCGCGGCTCGATCCGGGGCAGGGGGGCGTTCATGGCGGTTTCCTCAGGCATGGCGGCGCCGGCACGGCAGCGCGGGCCGCCATTATCCCGGCCGCCTCCCTGCGTGCGTCAGTCGAGCGGGATGAGCGTGTCCTGTGCCTGCGGCACGCAGCCCTCGGCCAGCGCGCTCCAGCCATGCCGGATGAGCACATGCCGATCGGTGTGGCAGAACTCCATGCGGGTGGCCCCCGGCACCGTGGCCTGGACAAAGGCCTCGATGGCCGCGGGCATGCTGACCTGGTAGCGCCCCTGCGCCAGGTCCTCGTCGGGGTGGTCGTCGTCGTGCAGCCACGGCACGAAGGCGCCCAGCCACATCAGCGGGCGCCAGCCGACCTCGATGCGGCTGGGCTGGTAGCCCTGCGTGCGCAGCCACCGCTGGGCGGCGGCGCGCCGCTCGATCAGGTCGCCGCCGCCCTCCAGCCGGCCCCGGGCGGACGCGATCAGCTCCACCAGCCACTGGTTGCAGTTCTGGTAGCGCAGGCCGTAGGCGTGGGCGTTGGCGCTGTAGTCGGGCGCCAGCAGCCCGGTGGCCCGGTGCGGATCCAGCGCGGCCCGGGCCAGCTCGGCCTCGTCGTCGGGAGGCAGGAAGACCAGCGACAGGTAGCCGCGCGACGGGTCGTCGGTGCCGAGCAGGAAACCGGGCACGCCCTGGTCGAAGAGGCGGGGCCGCTGCTCGTCGCAGGCGTAGTAGAGCTGGCGCACCGACCACGGGGCGTTCGGGTGGTCCTGCAGGCTGAAGCCGGCGTGGGAATAACGCACGCCGAGGCGGGACAGGTCGAGCCCGGAGCGTGACATCAGGGCCAGCCGGTGGCCGGAGCGGTCCAGCTCGGCCTTGACGATGGCGCTGACGCGCAGCAGCCGGTCCTGCTGCGCCGCGCTCAGCTGCGCCGGCCGGTCGCAGAAACGCGGCAGGCCGGCCTGGCAGGCCGTTGCCGCGGTCCACAGGGCCAGCGGCAGCAGCACCCGGCGGGCGCCACGCAGGTTCACAGCACGACGGCGCGCGAGCCCAGTTCGTGGTGCCAGTCGTCGCGCAGCACCAGGTAGAAGGCCTCGCGGGTGTCGGCCCGGGCGAACTCCAGGCCGTAGGCCCGCGCACGGGCGCTCACCACCTCGCCCCGGGCCAGCCGGCCCTGCTCGAAGGTCTGCTGCGGCAGGTAGAGGAAAAACTCGTCCGCGGCCGCGGCCGCGGCGGCCTGCGGATCGGCCAGGGCCTGCAGCCGCAGGCGCACCTGGCCAGGCCGCTCGGCCAGCGTCGCGACGTCGAGCACGCGGTAGTCGCCGGCGGCCACGTCCTTGTCGCCGGTCGAGCTTTCGCTCGACTTGCCGATCGACGTCGACAGGCTGCCCACCGAGGTGGAGGCGCTGTCGGAGGCCGACGAGGCGGCCGTGCTGGAGGCCAGCGCGGGCAGGGCGCTCACGCCGAGCAGCAGGGTGACGGTGGCAAGGCAGGTCCGGAGTCGGTTCATGGGCGTACGGGCTGAGGTTGGGGGTCCGCCAGACGGCGGATGCACCGGAAAGCATAGCCGCAACACCCCCGCCCGCGGCCGCGGCACGTGGCTGGATCCGGCCTTCGGGGCCGGATCGGGCGCCTCATTCACGAGCAATCCAGGTAAAAGTACCGCCTGACATCGGGTTGTCACACCCCACCACACCTTCTGCACAGGGTTGTGCACAGCAGCGGGGGACAACTGCCGCGGCGCGGCCGCCTGTGGACCGTTCAGCGCATGGCCCCACCCTGGTGCAGGGCCTGGATGGCCTCGGCGGACCAGCCCCAGCGGGCCAGGCCGTCCCGGCCGTCGAGCTCGGCCCGCACCGCGGCGGGCGCCGCGGCCGGGGTGCGCGAGAACCGGGGGGCCGCCGCCGGGTGCAGCCGGCCCTGCACATCGACGAAGGTGCCCCGCGCCCGGTGGTGCGGGTGGGCCGGTGCCTCGCCCAGGCTCAGCACCGGCGCGACGCAGGCGTCGCTGCCCTCGAAGCGCCGGGTCCACTCGTCACGCGGGAGCTGGCGCAGCACCTCGGCGATGCGGGCCTTCTGCTGCGGCCAGCGCCGCGGGTCGTCACGGTCCTGCAGCAGCGGGTCGTCGGCCAGGCCGGCGCGTTCGAGGAAGACCTGCCAGAAGGCCGGCTCGATCGGGCCGATCGCCAGGTGGCGGCCGTCGGCGCATTCATAGGTGTCGTACCAGGGCGCGCCCCCGTCGAGCAGATTGCTCTGGCGCCGCTGCTGCCAGCGGCCCATCGCCTGCATCGACATCGTCATGGCCATCAGCAGCGCGCAGCCGTCGGTCATCGCCGCATCGACCACCTGGCCCAGGCCCGAGCCGCGCGCCTCGATCACCGCGGCCAGCACGCCCACGGCCAGCAGCATCGCCCCGCCGCCGAAGTCGGCCACCAGGTTCAGCGGCGGCACCGGCCCGCCCTCGGCGCGGCCGATGGCGTGCAGCGCGCCCGACAGCGCCAGGTAATTGATGTCGTGGCCGGCGGTGGCCGCCAGCGGGCCGGTCTGGCCCCAGCCGGTCATGCGGCCGTAGACCAGCTTCGGCTGGAGCGCCAGGCAGGGTTCGGGCCCCAGGCCCAGCCGCTCCATCACGCCGGGGCGGAAACCCTCGATCAGCACGTCCGCCTCGCCCGCCAGCCGCAGCGCGGCAGCGCGGCCCTCGGGGCGTTTCAGGTCCAGTGCCACCGCGTCACGGCCGCGCTGCAGCAGGTCCAGCGCGGGGTCGAACAGCGCCGCGCTGCCCCCGCCCGGTGCCAGGCGGTCGACGCGCAGCACCTGCGCGCCCAGGTCGGCCAGCAGCATGGCGCAGAAGGGCGCCGGCCCGAGCCCGGCGAACTCCAGCACCCGGACGCCGGCCAGCGGGCCGGATCCGGCGTTCGGGGGCGAGGCCATCGCGCTCAGCCCCGGGCCAGCGCCCGCCCGATCACCAGGCGCTGGATGTCGCTCGCGCCCTCGTAGATCTGGCAGACCCGCACGTCGCGGTAGATGCGTTCGACCGGGAAGTCGCTGACGTAGCCGCAGCCGCCGTGGATCTGGATCGCGTCGGAGGCGACCTTCTCCGCCATCTCGGAGGCGAACAGCTTGGCCATCGACGCCTCGGTCAGGCAGGGCTGGCCGGCGTCGCGCAGCATCGCCGCGCGCCAGACCATCAGCCGGGCCGCATCGAGTTGCGTGGCCATGTCGGCGAGGCGGAAGTTGACCGCCTGGTGCTCGATGATCGGCTGGCCGAAGCTCTCGCGCTGCTTCGCGTAGGTGATCGCCGCCTCGAGCGCGGCGCGCGCCATGCCCACGCTCTGCGCGGCGATGCCGATGCGCCCGGCCTCGAGGTTGGACAGCGCGATGCGGTAGCCCTCGCCGAGGCCGCCCATCAGCGCATCGGCCGGCACCCGGCAGCGCTCGAACAGGATCTGCGCGGTGTCGCTGGCATGCTGGCCGAGCTTGTCCTCCAGCCGCGCGACGACATAACCCGGCGTGTCCGTGGGCACCAGGAAACAGGAGATGCCCTTCTTGCCGGCCTCCTTGTCGGTCACGGCCAGCACGATCGCCACGTCGGCATGCTTGCCAGTGGTGATGAACTGCTTGACGCCGTCGATCACCCAGTGGTTGCCATCGCGGGTCGCGGTGGTGCGGATCGCCGACGCGTCCGAGCCCACGTGCGGCTCGGTCAGGCAGAAGCAGCCCAGCGCCTGGCCACGCGCCAGCGGCACCAGCCAGCGCTGCTTCTGCGCCTCGCTGCCGTACTTCAGCGTGATGCCGCAGGCCAGCGAGTTCTGCACGCTGACGATGGTCGAGGTCGCGCCGTCGGCCGCGGCGATCTCCTCGAGCGTCAGCACCAGGCTCATCGTGTCCAGCCCCGCGCCGCCCCAGGCCTCGGGCACGGTCATGCCCATCGCCCCCAGCTCGCCCAGCTCCTTGAGCACCTGGACGGGAAAGGTCCGGTCGCGGCTCCAGGCTGCCGCGTGCGGAGCGATGCGTTCCTGCGCATAGCTGCGCATCGCGTCGCGGATCATCACCTGTTCGGTGGTCAGCAGCATCATCGACTCCGTTTCAGACCCGCTCGACCGCGATCGCGGTCGCTTCACCGCCCCCGATGCACAGGCTGGCCACGCCGCGGCGGGCGCCGCGCTGTCGCAGCGCCCCCAGCAGCGTCACCAGGATGCGTGCGCCCGAGGCACCGATCGGGTGGCCCAGCGCACAGGCACCGCCGTGCACGTTGACCCGCTCGTGCGGCAGGTCGAGCGCCTGCATCGTGGCCATCGCCACGACCGCGAACGCCTCGTTGATCTCCCAGAGGTCGACCTCGCCGGGGGTCCAGCCGACCCGGTCCAGCAGCTTGCGCATCGCGCCCGCCGGGGCGGTGGTGAACCACTGCGGCTCCTGGGCGTGGGTGGCGTGGCCGCGCACGATGGCCAGTGGCGCCAGGCCGTGGCGCCCGGCGGTCGAGCGGCGCATCAGCACCAGCGCGGCCGCCCCGTCGGAGATCGAACTGGAGTTGGCTGCGGTCACCGTGCCGTCGCGGGCGAAGGCCGGTTTCAGCGTGGCGATCCTGTCCAGCCGCGCCTGGGGCGGCTGCTCGTCGCGGGTGACGAGCCGGTCACCGCCGCGCTCCGGCACGGTCACGCCGGCGATCTCCCAGTCGAATCGGCCCGCCTCGATCGCCTGCTGCGCCCGGGTCGTCGAGGCGACCGCGTAGGCGTCCTGCGCCTCGCGGCTGAAGTGGAAGTGCGTCGCGCAGTCCTCGGCGAAGGCGCCCATCAGCCGGCCGCGGGTGGCGGTTCCGCAGGCGTCCTCGAGCCCGTCGAGGAACAGGTGGTCGAGCATCTGGCCGTGGCCCAGGCGCTGGCCGCCACGGGCCTTGGGCAGCAGGTAGGGCGCGTTGCTCATCGACTCCATGCCCCCGGCGACGATCACCTCGCCGCTGCCGGCCACGATCAGGTCATGCGCCAGCATCACCGCCTTCATGCCCGAGCCGCAGACCTTGCTGATCGTGGTGCAGCCCGCCGCCAGCGGCAGGCCCGCGCCCAGCGCGGCCTGGCGGGCCGGCGCCTGGCCCAGACCGGCGGGCAGCACGCAGCCCATCAGCACCTCGTCGACCTGCGCGGCCGGCAGGCCGGCCCGCTCGACCGCGGCGCGCAGCGCCACCGCGCCGAGCTGCGGCGCGCTCAGCGCGGCCAGATCGCCCTGGAAAGCGCCCAGCGGGGTGCGCGCGGCGCTGACGATGACGACCGGGTCGTCGGTGGCTTGGGGGGTGTGCATCGATGTCTCCTGCCGGGTTCAGTTCAGCGGGCGGCCATGCGGATCGCGCCGTCCAGGCGGATCACCTCGCCGTTGAGGTAGCGGTTCTCGATCAGGTGCTGCGCCAGGTGGGCGTACTCGTCGGGATCCCCCAGGCGCGACGGGAAGGGCACCATGCGCCCGAGGGCGTCCTGCACCTCCGCGGGCATGGCGGTCAGCATCGGCGTGGCCATGATGCCGGGGGCGATCGTCATCACGCGGATGCCGCTGCGGGCCAGCTCGCGGGCGACGGGCAGCGTCATCGCGACGATGCCGCCCTTGGAGGCGGCATAGGCCGCCTGGCCGATCTGGCCGTCGCTGGCCGCCACGGACGCGGTGTTGATGATCACGCCGCGCTCGCCGCCCGCGTCTGCCGCGCCGGCGGCCATCGCCGCGGCGGCCAGGCGCAGCATGTTGAAGCTGCCGATCAGGTTGACCTGCACCGTGCGGGCGAAGCTCTCCAGCCGGTGCGGTCCGTCACGGCCGAGCACCTTCTCGGCCGGGGCGATGCCGGCGCAGTTGACCAGACCGTGCAGCGCGCCAAAGCGGTCGAGCGCGGCGGCCACGCAGGCCTGCGCGCTGGCCGCATCGGTGACGTCGGTGGCCACCGCCAGCGCGGCCTCGCCCAGCGTGGCGGCCATCGCCTGGCCGGCCTCGTGGTTCAGGTCGGCCAGCACCACCCGGGCGCCCGCACCGACCAGGCGCCGGGCCGTCGCGGCCCCGAGTCCGGAGCCGGCTCCGGTGACGATGAAGACATGGTCATGGATCTGCATGGCACGAGCTTAGGCCGGCCGGCCGGGTCACGCCATGCCCGATCACCCCGGGGAGGCTGGCGCCCGCGGACATCAGGGTCAGCCCGGAGACCGGGCCGCGGCCTCAGCGCCGCAACAGCCGCTGGTCATCGAAGGGCCGCAACGCCCGGGTCGCCAGGCGCGCCGCATCGGACCCGATCACCGGGGCATGAGCAAACGGGCCGCCGGCAGAACGTCGGCCGTGCGGGTCTGGCCCGCCGCTCAGGCGGGATCAGGCCGGAACAGCGCGGCGGCGGCCTGCGGGTTGGACGGGAAGTACAGGTGCAGGAAGGACGCGTGCAGCCGGCCGCGCCGCCACAGCGCCTCGGGCCGGCCCTGGTGACGCAGCGCCCGGGTGTGGCCGACGGGGGCCAGCGGGCTGTCGAAGCGGCCGTGGTGGAAGGTGTGGCCACGCAGCGTGCCTTCCGGCAGGTCGGCGCTGTGCATGCCCAGGTTGACCAGGCGACGGGTCATCAGCGCGTCCCCCGGCATCAGGCCCCACAGCGGCGCGTGGTGGCCGTCGGCATCGGTCAGGCGCTCGGCCAGGGCCAGCAGGCCGCCGCACTCGGCCACGATCGGGCGGCCGGCGGCGTGGTGGGCCCGCACCGAGGCGCGTGTGCGGCCGGGCCGGCCCAGTGCCTCCAGGTGCAGCTCGGGATAACCGCCGGGCAGGTAGAGCGAACGCGCCGCCTCGGGCACCGGCTCGTCGGCCAGCGGGGAGAAGAAGACCAGCTCGGCCCCCATGCGCTCCAGCAGCTCCAGGTTGGCCGGATAGACGAAGGAGAAGGCCGCGTCGCGGGCCACCGCCACGCACACGCCGGCCAGCGGGCGTCCGGGGTCGGGCTCACGGTCCTGCGGGGCCGGGGGCAGGAAGCACACCGGCGGGGGCAGCGGCAGCGCCATCGCGACGAGCCGGTCCGCCGCCCGGTCCAGGCGCTGGTCCAGGTCCTGCAGTTCGTCGGCCTGCACCAGGCCGAGGTGGCGCGAGGGCAGGGCGATGGTGTCGTCGCGGGGCAGGGCGCCGAACCAGGTCATGCCCTCGGGCAGGCTCTCGCGCAGCATGTCCGCATGGCCGGGACTGCCTACGCGGTTGGCCAGCACGCCCGCGAACGGCAGCCCGGGGCGGTAGCTGCGCAGGCCCAGGGCCAGCGCCCCGAAGGTCTGCGCCATCGCCGCCGCATCGATCACCACCATCACCGGCAGGCCGAAGCGCACGGCCAGGTCGGCGCTGGAGGACTGGCCGTCGTGCAGGCCCATCACGCCTTCGACCAGGATCACGTCATGATCCTGCGCCGCCCGCCACAGCAGCTCGCGGCAGTGGGCCTCGCCGCCCATCCACAGGTCGAGCTGATGGCAGGGCGCACCGCTGGCCCGTGCGTGCACCATCGGGTCGATGAAGTCAGGGCCGGTCTTGAACACCCGCACCCGCAGGCCCTGTCGGCCCCAGGCCCGGGCCAGCGCGGCCGTGACCGTGGTCTTGCCCTGGCCGGAAGCCGGGGCGCTGATCAGCAGCGCGCGGCAGCGCGCCGCCTCCGTTGCAGGAAAAACATCTGTCGCCATCGTCCGTGTCCGCCACACCACCGCGTGGATTCTCGACGAGGTCGGGCCGGGCGTCAGCTATTGACAGCTCCGCCCGCGCCGACCGGGTTATCTTCGGCCGATCTCCCCTGTCGGCGCCGCGGCGCCATGTCCCGTCGGCCATGCTGTCCATGCACGATCCCTTCCAGCGCCCGCGCCCGGCCTCGTGCCTGTGGCCGCTCGTCCTGATGGCGCTGCTGCTGATCCAGGCCCTGCTGCCCGCACGGGGGGCCACGCTCGAGGACCAGGTGCTCGACACCCCGGCGCTGCTGTCGTCGTCGTCGGTGCTCAAGGATGTCGACGGCCGCTGGTCGCTGCAGCAGGTGCTCGAGCAGCAGGGCGCGAGCTTCCAGCCGATCGACCGACCGTTCGGGGCGGGTTATGTGCGCGACGTCTACTGGTACCGGATCGTCGTCTCGCGTGGCGAATGGGCCGCACCGACCTGGTACCTGCAGGTCGACCCGGCCTATCTGGACGACGTCACGCTGCATCACCTGGATGCGCAGGCGCAGCTGCTGTCGACCCATCGTGCGGGTGACCGCCTGCTCGGCGGCAGCTCGGCGGTGAATCACCGCACCTCCGTCTTCAAGCTCACCCTGCCCGCCGGGGACAATACCCTGCTGCTGCGCATCTCGACCCGCAGCACCATGGCGGTATTGCCCAAACTCATTCCGGAATCCCGTGCCGACGGCCTCTGGCAGCGTGAATATTTCCATTTCGGCATGTATTACGGCGCGATGCTCGTGGTCTGCATCGCCGGTCTGACCAGCCTGGTCTTCCTGCGCCAGCCGGTGTATGCGGCTTATTCACTGTATGTCGCCGCCACCGCTTTCCAGTGGTTTGCCATCAATGGTTTCCTGCATCAGGTCCTGCCGCCGCAGGCCCCGCTGCTGGCCGACCAGCTGATCGCCTCCCTGCTCAGCCTGAACGGGGCGCTGGCCAATCTCTTCTATACCGTCTTCCTCGACTTCCGGCGCCATGCACCCTGGTTGCACCGGATCATGCTGCTGTCGGCCGGGGTGATGCTGGTGGCCGCCACGCTGCCTTTCGTGCCAGGCCAGCACTCCATCACGCCGGTCACGATGGTGCTGCACCTGCTGGTGCTGGTGATGTCGGTGCGCCCGCTGTGGCGGGCCTGGAACGGCAGCCGCTGGAATGCCCGCCTGGGCATCATCGCCTTCCTGCTGAGCGCCCTGCTGGCGGGCTGGAACATCCTGACCGTGCTGGGCCTGCTAGCGCCGACCCGGTGGTCGCTGATCGGTGGCCAGCTGGGCACGCTGTTCCAGCTGCTGCTGCTGGTGGGGGTCATGTATTTCGAGACCTTCCTGGCCCGGCGCCAGCTGCTGCAGGCCGAACGGGCGGCCGCTGCGGCCCGCGCGGAGATCGAGACCGAACGCCTGGCCCGCGCCGAGCAGGGCCACCTGATCTCGATGATCGCGCACGAGATCCGCACGCCGGTGGCCATCATCGATGCGGCGGTGCAGTCGCTGGAGGTGCTCGACGAGCAGGCCACCCCCGAGCGCACCCGGCGCTACGAGCGCATCGTGCGGGCGGTCCAGCGCATGAGCAGCATGCTCGAGCTGGCCCTGGCCCAGGATCGCCTCGAGGTGGCGGACTGGCACAAGGACCTGGGCGAGGTCAGCCTCGAGGCGCTGACCCACGAGGTGATCCAGACGCTGGGAGCCGCCTCTGAGGCTCGCGTCGTGCTCACGGTCGATCCGGCCTGCACGCCGATCCAGGCCGACGGACGCATGCTGCGTTTTGCGCTGCTGAACCTGATCGACAACGCCTTGAAATACTCGCCCAAGGGCTCCAGCGTCAGCATCGATCTGCTGGATTCGGAGCAGGCCGGCCGGCCGGGCTGCCTGTGGGTGATCCGGGACCAGGGCCGGGGGATCGCGGAGTCGGACCACGAACGCATCTTCCAGAAGTATTTCCGGGCTGCCGAGACCTCCGAGTCCCCCGGCCTGGGCCTCGGGCTGTACCTCGTGCGGCACATCCTGAAACGTCACGATGGCTGGGTGCGTGCGGTCGCGCCCGCCGGTCGTGGGGCCTGTTTTGAATGCTGGTTGCCCAGGCGGCAACGGGAGTCCTGAATCATGGTCAAGATCGCTCTGGTCGAAGACAACCCGGACCTGCGCGACGAGGTGGAGTTCCACCTGTCGCGCCTGGGGCACGCCGTGGTCGGCCTGCCCGACGGCGCGGCCCTGGACGCGCATCTGGCCGGCGACGAGCCCGAGGTGCTCATCCTCGACATCGGCCTGCCCGGCGAGGACGGCCTGAGCATCGCCGGGCGGATCCGGCAGAGCCATCCACAGATGGGCATCGCGATGCTGACCGCCCGTGGCCAGATCGAGGACCGCCTGCAGGGGCTCAAGACCGGAGCGGACATCTACCTGGTCAAGCCGGTGGACATGCGCGAGCTGGCGGCGATCGTCGACAGCCTGCATCGCCGCATCCACCGACCGGCGCCGCCGGCCCGCCCGACCCTGTCCTGGGCGCTCGACCGCCAGACGCTGGAGCTGAGCTCGCCCACGCGCCGGTCGGTGATGGTCACGCCCACGGAGTTCAAGCTGCTGGAGGCCCTCAGCCACGGCACGGCCGAGCCGGTGAAGCGCTCGGCCCTGGCCGCGGCCATCGGCCACCCCGAGCCCGACTACGACTACCGGCGGCTGGAAACCAGCATGAGCCGGCTGCGCAAGAAGATCGAGACCTACTGCGAGGACGATACCGTGTTGCGCAGCGCCCGCAATATCGGATATTTGTTCGCCGCCCCGCTCGAGGTCATCTGAAACCGTGAATAAGCCGCTTTCCATGGTGTTGATCGCGGCTTGGACAGACCTCGATTCCATGTAGCGAGCCGGTTTCCCTGATGAATGCCCACCGGCCGGATGTTCAATTTTTCCGATATTGCGGTACTCATCAATTCCTGAATCACCCAAAGCGGTGATGGTCAGAAATTGACAGCTTTGATTTGCGGCTTTTGCTTATGGTGATCGTACTGAAGCAATCAGTACACATTCCATGCAGTGCAGCCGTTGTCATTCCCGTCGCCCGTCGTGCCGCGATTCCGATCCAGCCGGTGGTTTCCATGGCGTGAAGCGTGAAACTCCGCACGGAGAGCCGGCATGAACGCCGACCTCGCCGCGGCACTGCAGGCCGTGCGACCCCAGCTGCGCCGGGCCTTCGGCTTCGGCATGGTGGCCGCGCTGCTGGGCCTGACGCCATCCTGGTACATGCTCGAGGTCTACGACCGGGTGGTCAACAGCCGCAGCCACACGACGCTGCTGATGCTGACGGTGGCCGTGGTGCTGCTCTACCTGCTGATGGAGGTGCTCGAATGGGTCCGCGCCGGCATCCTGGTCGCCGCCGGACAGGCCTTCGAGCAGAAACTGCTGCCCCGCATCTTCCAGGCCGCCTTCGAGGCCGGTCGGGGCAAGGCCGGCGCCGGCTCGTCGGTGGCGATGAACGATCTGCGCACCGTGCGCGAGCTGTTCCACTCGCCGGTGGTGACTGCCACCCTGGATGCGCCGATGGCGCTGGTGGCACTGGCCCTGATCTACGCGATCCACCCGCTGCTGGCCGGCGTGGCCCTGGGCTGCGCCGCCGCCCAGGTCGCGGTGACGCTGCTCAACGAACGGGCCACCCGCGAGCCGATGAACAAGGCCAATGCCGGGGCGATGGGCGCACAGCTGTTCTCCGACCGCCTGCTGGCCAACGCCCACTTCATCCACGCGATGGCCATGACCTCGGCCGCGCTGCGGCGCTGGTCCTCGCGCCGGCGCGAGGCGATCGATCTGCAGTTGCAGGCCTCGAGGGAAGCCGGCACCTGGCAGGCCTGGTCCAAGCTGCTGCAGAACCTGGTCAATTCGGCCCTGCTGGGGCTGAGCTGCTGGCTGCTGTTCGACAACAGCCTGAACGGCGGTGGCGGCATGCTGGTGGTCTCGGGCATCCTGGGCGGCAAGGTGCTGACGCCGCTGGTCCAGGTCGTCGGCCAGTGGCAGACCGTCTCCAGCGGACGTGAGGCCTGGACCCGCCTGAACCGCCTGCTGCAGGACCAGGCCGCCGCCGCGCCGGCCATGCCGCTGCCGGCCCCGAAGGGCCGGCTGGTGGTCGACCGCCTGGTGGTCACCGCCCCGGGCAGTTCGCTGCAGCTGCTCAAGGGCATTTCCTTCACGCTGGCGCCGGGTGATGTGCTGGCGGTCGTCGGCCCGTCCGCGGCCGGCAAGACCACGCTGTCGCGGGCCCTGCTGGGCCTGGCGCCGGCCGCGTCCGGCTCGGTGCGCCTGGACGGCGTCAGCGTGCAGACCTGGAATCCGGCCGAGCTGGGACCGCACCTGGGTTACCTGCCCCAGGGCGTCGAGCTGATCGACGGCACGCTGGCCGAGAACATCGCCCGCTTCGGTGCGGTCGACCTGGAGCGGGTCCGGGCGGTGTCCGAGGCCGTCGGCCTGGACGAGATCGTCGCCGCGCTGCCCGCGGGCCACGACACCCGCGTCGGTGCTGGCTCGACCGCCATCTCGGGCGGCCAGCGGCAGCGGGTCGCGCTGGCCCGGGCGCTGTACGGCGATCCGGCGCTGGTGGTGCTCGACGAACCCAATGCCAGCCTCGACGAGGCCGGTGACCAGGCGCTGGGTGAAGCCATCCGGGCCGCCAGCGCCCGTGGATGCACGCTCGTGATCATGACCCACCGCGCCAGCGTGCTGGCGGTGGCCAACCGGATGCTGGTCATCAGCGAGGGCGAGCAGCGTGCCTTCGGCCCGCGCGATGAGGTGATGGCCGCGCTGCAGAAGGCCCAGGCGCCCATGCGGCCCGAACCGGTGCCCTCCGCCCCTGCCGCGGCCCAGGCCGTCTGAACTCCCTTGCCAAGGAAACCCGCCATGACGTCCCCGGCCCCTGTGCGCCGACACGGTGAACTGAAGCAGGCCCTGCTGGCCCTGCGCCGCGAAGGCCTGCGGATCGGCGCGGTCAGCCTGCTCGCCAACCTGCTGATGCTGGCCCCCACGCTCTACATGCTGCAGGTCTACGACCGTGTCATGGTCAGCCAGAACCAGCTCACGCTGCTGGCGGTGTCGGCCATCACGCTGGGGCTGTTCGGGCTGCTGGCCGTGGCCGAATGGCTGCGCTCGCGCCTGCTGGTCGGGGTCAGCGAACGCCTGGACCGGCAGCTGGCCGAGCGGCTGTTCGTCGCCAGCCTCGACGAGCGGCTGAGCCCCCAGGCGGGCGAGCCGCCGCGCACCTTCTCCGACCTGACCCAGCTGCGCCAGTTCCTGACCGGCCCGGGGGTGTTCGCCTTCTTCGACGCGCCCTGGACGCCGGTCTACCTCGGCGTGCTGTGCCTGCTGCACCCCTGGCTGGGCGCTGGCGCGCTGCTGTTCGCGCTGCTGCAGGCCCTGCTGGCCTGGAGCGGCCAGCGCCGCCTGAGCGCGCCGGCCACCCGCGCGGGCGAGTCGGCCGCGACGGCCGCGGGCTTCCTGCGCGCCAAGTTCGTCCATGCCGATGCGCTGCGCTCGATGGGCATGACCGGGCCGCTGTGGCAGCGCTGGCTGGGCCTGCACCGTGCCGAGCTCGACGACGGCAACCACCTGCACCACCAGCAGCACCTGCAGACCTCGCTGAGCAAGTTCCTGCGCTACACGCAGCAGTCGTTCTCGCTCGGCCTCGGGGCCTGGCTGGTCATCGAGGGCCAGCTGTCGGTGGGCTCGATGATCGCCGCCAACGTGCTGATGACCCGCACGCTCGCACCGATCGACCAGCTGACCGGCAGCTGGCGCGCCACGCTGGGCGCCCGCGACGCCTACCGTCGCCTGGCGGGCCTGCTGGAGCGCCACCCGGTGCCGTCGCAGGAGGCGGCCCAGGCGCCCGCCCTGCGGGGCGAGCTGTCGCTGCACGGGCTCAGCGCCTGGGCCGACGGCCGGGCCACCCCGGTGCTGCGCGACATCGAGCTGACGCTGCCCGCGGGCAGCGTCACCGTGGTGATGGGCCCGTCGGGCTCCGGCAAGTCGACGCTGGCGCGGGTGCTGGTGGGCATCTGGGCGGACGTGCGCGGCCAGCTGATGCTCGATGGCACCGAGCTGGACGCGCAGCGCCGCCGCAGCGTGGGCGAGCACATCGGCTACCTGCCCCAGGAGATCGAGCTGTTCGACGCCAGCGTGGCCGAGAACATCGCCCGGCTGGGCGAGGTCGTGCCCGACCAGGTCATCGCCGCGGCCCGGGCGACCGGTCTGCACGACATGATCCTCAGGCTGCCCAAGGGCTACGACACCAACCTCAACGAAGCGGCCCACATGCTGTCGGGTGGCCAGCGTCAGCGCATCGCGCTGGCCCGGGCCGTGCACGGCCAGCCCGCGCTGGTGGTGCTCGACGAGCCGAACGCCCACCTCGACGAGGCCGGCGAGCACGCGCTGACCCGGCTGATCCACGAGCTCAAGCAGCGCGGCACCACCGTCGTGCTGATCAGCCACCGCCGCGCGGTGCTGGCCGCCGCCGACACGGTGGTGCTGCTGGAGCAGGGCGAGATCCGCTCCGTCACCCCGCGTCACGAATTCATCTTCCCGGTGCGGCCCGTCAAGCCCGTCACCCCTGCGCCGACGTCCGGTGGCCTGGCCCTGCAGCCAGCCACCTGAGCACGACCGGCACCCCCGAACCTGGCCGGAAACCCTCCCATGTCCCTCGCCCGCCCCCTGCCCGAAACCCCGCTGCCGCCCGACGCCGCGGCCAACGAACCGACGCTGGCCCCCACGCCGGCCGAGGCGTCCACGCCGCCCGTGCCCCCGTCCCCCCAGGCGCGTGCCGACCGGCTGTCGCGCCACGGCCTGCAGGCCCTCGGCCTGGGGCTGCTGCTCATGCTGGGCTGGGTCGCCTTCGCCCCGCTGGACGAGGGCGTGCCCACGCAAGGCTTCGTCACCGTCGACACCAAGCGCAAGGCGGTGCAGCACCAGGCCGGCGGTCTGATCCGCTCGGTGCTGGTCAAGGAAGGGGACAGCGTGCGTGAAGGCCAGCCGCTGTTCCGCCTGGACGACGAGGAGGCCCGGGCCGGCCATGAGGCGGTCCGGCAGCGCTACCTCGGCCTGCGGGCGATGGAAGCCCGCCTGGTGGCCGAGCGCGACGGGCAGTCCACGCTGCGCTGGCACCCCGACCTGCAGTCGGCGCTGAGCGATCCGGTGGTCCAGACCCACACCCTCGCGCAGGAACAGCTCTTCAGCGCGCGGCGCTCGGCGCTGCAGGCCGACCTGCAGGGCATCGAGGAGAGCAAGCAGGCCCAGAAGGTCTCGCTGGACGCCTATGCCCAGATGCAGGCCAGCCGGCGCAACCAGCTCGCGCTGGTGCGCGACGAGCTGACCCACACCCGCGCGATGGTCCAGGAAGGTTATGCCCCGCGCAACCGCCAGCTGGAACTGGAACGCACGGTCGACGAGCTCAATGCCGGCCTGGCCGACCTCGGCGGCAACATCGGCCGCACCCAGCGCTCGATCGCCGAGCTGTCGCAGAAGGCGATCCAGCGCCGCAGCGAGCAGCGGGCCGAGATCTCCTCGCAGCTGGCCGACGTCTACCGCGAGCTGCAGGCCGATGCCCAGAAGCTGCGCTCGACCCGCGATGAGCTGGCCCGCATGGAGATCCGCTCGCCGGCCACCGGTCAGGTGGTGGGGCTGGCGGTGCAGACCGTCGGTGCGGTGATCCAGCCGGCCCAGAAGCTGATGGACATCGTGCCCGCGGGCGAGCAGCTGGTGCTCGAGGCCCGGGTGCCGCCGCACCTGATCGACCGCATCAAGGTCGACATGCCGGTGGACGTGCGCTTCTCGGCGTTCGCCCACACCCCCCAGCTGGTGGTCGACGCCCGGCTCGGCTCGATCTCCGCCGACGCGATCACCGATCCGCAGACCAACGTCACCTACTACCTGGCCCGCGTCGCCGTCACGCCCGAAGGCATGAAGACCCTCGGGCGGCGCGAGATGCAGCCCGGCATGCCGGCCGAGCTGGTCATCAAGACCGGCGAACGCAGCCTGCTGACCTATTTCCTGCAGCCGCTGACCCGCCGGGTGTCGGCGGCGATGACGGAGGAATGACGATGCGCCGCGAACTCCCGCGCCACTGGCGCCAGGGCCTGATGCTGACGGCGGCGCTGCTGGGCAGCACCGGCCTGCAGGCCCAGTCCCTCGACCTGTCCCAGGCCTACGGCGCCGCGCTGGATCAGTCGGCGAGCCTGCGCGCTGCGCGGGCGGCCGCCGCCAGCGGCCGCGAGGTGCTGCCGCAGGCCAAGGCCCAGCTGCTGCCCAACGTGACCGCCAGCGTGACCTACAGCCAGGTCGACCAGGACACCAGCACCGGCGGTGTCGCGGCCACGGACCGCTACCTCAACAGCGGCCAGAGCCTGGTGATCCGCCAGCCCCTGTACCGGCCGCTGCAGATGACCCGCTACGAGCAGGCCAGGGTGCAGCTGCGCCAGGTCGAATCGACCTTCGACCGCGAGGTCCAGGACCTGGCGATCAAGGTGGCCGAGACCTACTTCGAGGTGCTGCTGTCCGAGGACCGCGTGGCGGTCGTGCAGGTGCAGAAGAAGACCTATGCCGCGCAGCTCGACGCGGCCACCCGGTCGATGGCCGCCGGCTCGGGCATCCGCACCGACATCGACGAAGCCCAGGCCCGGCTGGACATGAGCCTGGCCCAGGAGCTCGAGGCGCGCCAGCACCTGCAGCTCGCGATGCAGCAGATGCGCACGCTGGTGACCCAGCCCTTCGATCGCCTGCAGCCGCTGGACGTGTCGCGCCTGACGCTGGGCGCGCCGCAGCCGGAATCGCTGGCCGAATGGATCCGCATCGCCGAGGACCGCAGCCCCGAGTTGCTGCAGCTGAGCGCGCAGCACGAGGCCGCCGCGCTGGAGATCGACAAGGCCCGCAGCGGACACCGGCCCACGCTGGATGCCTATGCCCAGTGGTCACGCAACCAGGGCGACAACGCCCTGCGCCCGCAGACCCGCACGACCGCCCGCACCGTCGGCCTGCAGCTGGCCATCCCGATCTACGCCGGCGGTGGCGTCGACTCCAGCGTGCGCCAGGCCATCGCCGACCACCTGCGCCTGGAGGAGTCGCTCGAGGCCGCCCGCCGTGAGCTCGGCCTGCGGGTGCACCGCGAGTTCCGCGGCGTCACCGAAGGCCTGCTGCGCATCAAGGCGCTGGAGCAGGCCGTGCGTTCGGCCGAACAGCTGGTGCGCTCGCAGCGCCGGGCCTACGTCGCCGGATCCCGCACGACGATCGACATCCTGAACGCCGAGCAGCAGCACGCCTCCGCCGTGCTCGACCTGGCGCAGGCCCGCTACGTGCACCTGCTGTCGCACATCCGGCTGCAGGCCGCCGCCGGCGTGCTCGACGCCCAGCGCCTGACGCAGATCAACGCTTTCCTGGCCACGACGCCGGTCGCGGCCATTGCCCCGCCTTCGGGTGGGGTCGATCGCTCGCCATGAGCACGAGTTGACCCGCTTCTCGGCCCATCGCCTCCGTCCCTTCAGTTCTCCAATCTTCCAGTCCCCTCGCGCTGTCATCGACACCGCACCCGGCCTCACGCACCACGCATCTCCAAGACGTACAACGGAAATCAGCCATGACCATTTCGTCCACCAGCCAAATCCTGTTCATCGATGCCGCCGTTGCCGGAGTCGACACGCTGCTCGCCAGCATCGATCCGTCCATCGAGGTGATCCGCCTGAATGCCGACGAGGACGGCCTGACGCAGATCGCCCGGGCCCTGGCGGGGCGCACCGAGGTCGGTGCGCTGCACGTGATCTCGCACGGTGAAGCGGGCGCGCTGCAGCTGGGCAACGGTGTCGTCGACCTGGCGTCGATCGATGCCGGCAGCGCGCTGATGGCGACCATCCGCGGTGCGCTGGCGCAAGACGCCGACCTGCTGCTCTACGGCTGCGACGTGGCCGAAGGCGAGACGGGCGCGGCCTTCATCGCCGCGCTGGCGGAGGCGACGGGGGCGGACGTGGCGGCGTCGGTGGACGTGACGGGCAACCTGACTGCCGGAGCCGACTGGGAGTTGGAGGCGGCAACCGGGATCATCGAGACGGCAGGCTTGTCCGTCGCCGACTATCAGGAATCGCTGGCACTGGTCAAGCAGGTGACCGTGAGCAACGGCGCAGCAGCCGAGGCGCTGCCCTTCGCTTCCGGCGTGGTGAACATCGGCTTCTTCCGTGGCTCAAGGGCAGGCTCCTACGACAACGATGTCGTGGCCTACTACAACGCTGACCCGGCACACTACTCGACCACCCGCCTGAGCAGCATCACCTCGGGGGCCGTCTCGAATCTGAAGCTGCTGTTCATCGAGATCCCGGATGCCGCCTTCAACGCGACCGAGATCGGCGTGCTCCAGACCTTCCTGGACAACGGCGGCCGCATCATGTTCGTCGGTGAACACAACGGCTACTCACCGACGCAGAACGGCTACATCTCGCAGGCGATCACCCAGCTTGGCGGCAGCATCACCATCACCACGCTCACCAACGGTGCCGCCGGGGTGAACGATACGATGCATGACAACGTCGGCGGCTACATCGAACTGAGCGATTCGCCCCTGATGGCGGGTGTGACCAGCTTCCGCACCGCCTACTTCGCGCCGCTGCAGGTCGAGGACTCGATCTCCAAGGCCGTCATGGTGACCGACGAAAGCGGCGGCAACGGCAACGGCTGGATCGCCATCGCCGACCAGGCACTCAGCAAGGGCCGTGTCACGGTCATCGCCGACGTGAACTGGATGATGTCCACCTACATGGCGGAAGGCAACAGGACCTTCCTGCACAACCTGGCCGCCAACTCGGCGGCCAACGTGGCCACCGTGGCCTCGGGCGGCGACCCGAACGCGGGTGGCATCAATGCCGCGGCCAATGCGGCGCCGACGCTGACGAGTTTCGCTTCCAGCGTCGATGTGGTGAACGAGGACAACACCGTCGAGCTGAGCTTCACCGATTTGCAAGCGCAGGCTGATGAAGCAGACGACGGAACCGTCGACGCCTTTGTCATCAAGGCGGTTTCCAGTGGCACGTTGCTGCTGGGCACGTCGCTCGCCACTGCGACCGCCTGGATCCCAAGCACCAACGATGCGGTGACCAGCACCGTGCATGCCTACTGGACACCGGCAGCCAATGCCAATGGCACGTTGAACGCCTTCACCGTGGTTGCGCGTGACAATGCTGGAACCAGTTCGGCCACGCCGGTGCAGGTGACCGTCAGCGTCACCGCCGTCAACGACGCCCCCACGCTGTCCACCAACGCCACGCTGACCCCGATCGCCGAAGACGTCGCCAGCGCCGACAACAACGGCAGCACCATCGGCAACCTGTTTGGTGGCCGTTTCAGTGACGTGGATGCCGGCCAGACCCTGGGCGGCGTGATCGTCACCGGCAACACCGCCAATGCGGGGACCGAAGGCAGCTGGCAATACCTCTCGGGCGGCGTCTGGCGCGACATCGGCAGCGTCAGCGACAGCGCCGGCCTGGCCCTGTCGGCCGGCACGTCGATCCGCTTTGCTCCGGTGTCGAACTACAACGGCACGCCCCCGTCGCTGACGGTGCATGGTACCGACAGCGCCTACGCCGGCGGCTACACCAGCGGCGCCAGCGCCGTCACCTTCGATACCACCACCGATGCTGTCACGTCGGGCGTCACGGCAGACAGCAAGACACTGGGCATCACCGTCAGCGCGGTCAACGATGCGCCCGTGATCGACAGCGATCCGGCGACGGACACGGTCGAAGAAACCTCGTCGGTCGATACCAGCCTCGGTGGCCAGAATGGCGCCATCAGCGGCACGCTGACCGCCGTCGACGTCGAGAGTGCCTCCAACCTGCTGACCTTCGGCATCCGTGGCGGCACCGACGGTGGAGCGACCTGGACCAAGCAGGGCATGTACGGCCTGCTGACCGTCAACGAGACCACCGGCGCCTGGACCTATGTGCCCAACCAGTACGACGCGATCAACGCGCTGCCGGTCGGCGCGAGCGTCAGCGACGGGTTCGACTTCAAGGTCACCGATCCGGCAGGGGCCATCGGCACCCAGAGCCTGAGCATCACCCTCACGGGCAGCAACGACCTGCCGCAGCTGGCCTCCGCCATCAGCGACCAGACCTTCAGCGGCGCCGGCAGCTGGACCTACCAGATCCCCGCCGCGACCTTCACGGATGCCGAAGGCACGGGCCTGGCCTATACCGTCGAAGTGGTGGACGCCAATGGCGACCCGGTGGGCGATGGCACCCTGGGCAGCAATGCCAGCTGGCTCAGCTTCGACGAAGGCTCCCGCACCTTCACCGGCAATCCGCCCGTCGGCTGGGCCAATGCTGGCCTGCACCTCAAGGTCACGGCCACCGATGATCAGGGTGAATCCGTCAGCGACACCTTCAGCCTCACGCTGAGCGGCACCGCCAACCAGCCGCCGGTGGTGGCTGCGCCCCTGACGTGGCATGCTGAAGACGCGCCGAGCGAAGTCACGGCCGTGACTTTCACCGGCGCACTGGGCGGTACGAGCCTGACGTTTGATGGCACGACGGTCACGCTGGGCACCACCGCGACGGGCAGCGATGCCGCCAACGCCGTTGTGGCGGCGTTCGCGGCTGACGCTGCGCTCGCCAGTGATGGCGATCCGGCCACGACCTCGGTGGCCACCTACACCGCCGCCATCAAGGCCGGTGTCGGCAATGAAAACACGGCGGTGCTCACCGCCAATTCGGGCGAAGCACGAACGGACTTCACCGATGGAGCGGTCGTCAGTCTGTCCGGTGGGTCCTACACCGTCAATGTGGTCACGGAGGGCGTGACCGCTACGGCTGAAACCGCGACCGTGCAATTCACGGCACCGCCGGCAGGTGCTTCCTCACTCAGTTTTGATGGCTTGACCATCAGCTTGGCGGGCATCAGCACCGCCTCCGGCCTGGCTGCTGCGGTAGCCTCTGCGGTCAGTGCCAGCGGATCGGTCTGGAACGCGGTTCAGGATGGGACCCTCACGGATCAGGTCAACTTCACGGCACGCGCACCAGGCGATCTCGTCACGAACCTGACTGCCGCTGATTTTGAAGTCGTGGCGACGACCGCCCCGCTGCTGGCGACCACCACGACGGTCCAGCAGCAGGGGACAGCGGGCAGTGCCACCCAGGCAACCGTGTACTTCTGGACCAACGGTACGGACACGACGGTCACCTTCGATGGAGTCGATGTCCTGCTGCTGGCGGCAAATAGCCACGGTGACAATGCGGCGGCCTTTGCTGCCGCGACCTTCCCGAACTGGACGGTGGTGGATCAACTTAACGGCGGTCAGGTCATCTTGACTGCCAAGACGGCGTCACCGGTTCAGACTGCTCCTAGTGATGCTGACTTCACAGGCAGTCTTGCGCAGGTCCTGAGCTCCAATGCGGGGAGCCTGCCTGCTGCAGAGGTCGTGGATGTGACCTTCGACGCCAGACCTGCGGGCGTGACGTCACTCGACTTCGATGGGCTGACGATCGATCTGAGTGGTGCGTCCACTGCAGCGGAGGTGGCCGCTGCCGTCCACGCGGAGATCAATGCCAATCCCGCGACATCACATTGGAGCGCGACGGTCGTGGGTGGCGTGCTCACCCTGACGGCCGATGCCAACGAGGCTCGGACGAATCTTTCCAACTCGGATTTCACCGCAACGGCGGTGAACAACGTCTCCCTGGCCAGCAGCGTGGCGGTGTCTGATGGACTGGACGCCGTCCCCGAGGTGGTCGAACTGACGTTCACCCCGGTCCACGGCGGTCAATCCATCAGCCTGGATGGCGTGGATGCCATCCCGGGCACAGCCCTCACTGCCGACGACGTCGCCACTGCCGTCGCCGCTGCGACCTTCACCGACTACACCACCTCGGTCAGCGGCGACACCGTCACGTTCACGGCTATCACGCCGGGAAGCCAGAGCGACATCGTCGCGGGCGACTTCACCGGCACCTACAACGGCACGGTCACCCCTTCGGTCACGACCGACGGCTCCGGCTGGACCTACCAGATCCCTGTCGGCACCTTCACTGATCCGGAAGGTGATGTACTCACCTACGCCGCCTACACGGTGGATGCCGTTACGGGCGTGGCCACGCTGCTGGTCGACAGCGCCGCACTGAGCTTCGATGAAAGCACGGCCACGCTGTCGGGCAATGGCTCCGCGCCCAGCAACACGCTGATCGAGATCCGCGCGACCGATGCGTCGGGGTCGAACGGCACGGCAGCCAGCCAGTTCCAGCTGGTGGTCTACAACGACAGCCAGACGGCGAGCCTGGTCGCCGGCGTGCTGCCGGCGTCCGTGAGCTTCGTCAACGGCGCGGGGGCCGGCAGCTATGCCGTGCCAGCCACGGCCTTCAACTACCTTGCCGCCGACACGGGGGCGCTGACCTACACGGCCACCCTGGCCGACGGCGTGACGCCGCTGCCCGCATGGCTGCATCTGGACCCCGCCACGGGGGTCTTCAGCGGCAACCCGCCGGCAGGCTCCACCGATGTCAGCGTCAAGGTCACGGCCACCGCTCCGGGCGCACTGACGGCCACCACCGCCGCCATCACGCTGACGGTCGGCAGCCCGAACGATGCCCTGGTGCTCACCGACGCGATGGCGGACCAGCAGGTCGTCGCCGGGGGGGCGGTCAGCATCAGTTTTGTCAAGCCGTTCACCGATCCCGATGGGGCGGCGGATGGCACGGCCACGAAGGTCGGCATCACTTATGAGGCCACG
Source organism: Sphaerotilus hippei (assembly GCF_003201595.1). Classification (GTDB taxonomy): domain Bacteria; phylum Pseudomonadota; class Gammaproteobacteria; order Burkholderiales; family Burkholderiaceae_C; genus Sphaerotilus; species Sphaerotilus hippei. Next base: position 52,160 of record NZ_QJJS01000016.1, read on the forward strand.
GCCAACGGTCACCCGCTGTCGGACTACGGTCTGACGCTGACGGAAAGCGGCGGCAACCTGGTGCTCACGGGCAATGTGCCGGGTGGCACGCCCTTCCTGAACATCGTCATCACCGGCACGGACGCTTCGTTGGCGCTCTCGAGCCAGGCCAGCACCAGCTTCACGCTGAACCTGGCCGATGCGGGTGCCACCGGTGTCAACGTGGCCGCACTGAGCGCCAACAACGCAGGCGCGGTGACGATCGCCAACCAGACTCGCCCCGGCCTCGCTCCTCAGCAAGGCGACGTGCTGTGGGTCGATGGCATCACCGACGAGGACGGCTACGACCCGGCCAGCGTGCAGACGCAGTGGCAGGTGTCGGCCAACGGCAGTGACTGGAGCGACGTCACCGGCAGCCGCGGCACCGCCGCCACGCTGACGCTGGCCCAGACCGAAGTCGGCCTGCAGGTGCGCGCCCAGGTGTTCTACCTGGACGGCGGCCTCGTGGCCGAAGCACCGGTCTCCAACGTGATGCCGGCGATCACCGACGTGGCCGATGCGGGCACGGTGGTGGCCTCGGGCTCGCTGCAACCGGGCCAGACCCTGTCGGCGATCATCAGCGATGCCGATGGCCTGAACCACGCCGCACCGACCTATGTCTGGCAGCGCTCCAGCGATGGTGTCAACGGCTGGGCGGCCATCAGCGGTGCGACCTACGCCAGCTACACGCTGGACAACGCCGATGGCGGCAAGTACCTGCGCGTCGTCACCTCCTACCAGGATGACGCCGGCTTCACCGAATCCAGCGTGACCTCCGTCGCCCGCGGTCCGGTGAACCTGGGCGCAGTGGCACCGGTCGCCACGGACGACACCGCCAGCGTCACCGAAAACTCGGGCCTGAACAATGCGACGGCACCGGCACCGTCGAACATCGTCAGCCCGATCACCGGCAACCTGGTGGGCAACGACAGCGACAGCAATGCCGGTGACTCGAAGACCGTCACCAGTGTGCAGAAGGGCAGCCTGGAAGGCGTGGGCCTGACCGCGATCGATGGCGGCACCACGTTCACGCTGGTCGGCACCTACGGCACGCTGGTGGTCACCAAGGCCACCGGGGCCTACCAGTACACGCTGAATCAGGACGCCACCGACGTGCAGCGCCTCAACGTGGGCAGCACCCCGTTGACCGACACCTTCAACTACACCGTGACCGACAACGACTCGCTGTCGGACACGGCGGTGCTGACCATCACCATCAATGGCGCCAACGACCTGCCGCTGGTGTCCGCAGGGATCGAAGCGACGGCCACGGTGGTCGAGGATGTCGCCACGGCCCTGCCGATCGACTTCCTTGAAATCACGGAGTGGGACAGCAACAGCGTCAGCCTGCGCCTGACGGTGGATCATGGAACGCTGCGGGCCTCGACTTCGGGCGGGGTCACGGTCAGCGGCAGCGACAGCGGCACGGTGACTCTCACCGCGTCGGATTCGGGCACCCTGGCCTCGTGGCTGTTCGAGAACGACGTGCTGTACGTCACCGCGCCGAACAGCAATGGTGCCGTGGCCACGCTGACCTACGAGACCGGAGACGGCGCCGGCTTCGTGCTCGCGTCGGGCACCACCGCCATCACGGCCACCACCACCAACGACGCCCCGATCGTCGACGCCAACGGCGCCTCGGCGGGCAACGACGCCGAAGCCACCTTCCGCCCCCGCGGCAGCGCCGTCGCCGTGGCCGCCGACCTCGTGCTGTCGGACATCGACAGCGGCACGCTGACTTCGGCCACCGTGACGCTGGCCACCGGCGCCAGCGACAACCAGTTCGGCTCCTTCTACGAGACGCTCAGCCTCTCGGCGGCGGGCCAGACGCTGCTGTCGGGCTCCGGCCTGAGCCTGGTCAGCACCCCGAGCATCAACGGTGCGGTGCTGACGCTGACCGGCACCGCCACGCTGGCCACCTACCAGGCCGTGCTGCGCGAGGTGCTCTACAACAACAGCAACACGAACGCGTTCGCCGGCGATCGCACCGTCACCATCTCGGTGACGGATGCGGCCAGCGCGACGTCCAACACCGCGTCGTTCGCCACCGCCTCGGCCAATGCCCTGATCGCGGTGGGGCAGCGCATCTTCATCGACGGGGTCGACTCCGGCCATCTGGTGGCCGAGGTGCTCGATGACCAGCACTTCGTCGCGAGCGGGGCACTGGGTGACCTGGCCGATGGAATCGACCTCAGCTTCCAGGACGATACCGGCGTGGTCACGACGGCCGTCGCGGACGGCCCGCTGGTGGCCACGACCACGGTCCACGTGCCGTGGACGCCGGTGATCGACATGAATGGCAGCAGTGCCGACCGTGACCGCACCGTGTCGTACATCGAAGGACAGGGCGCGCTGGCCATCGCCACGTCGGACGCCAGCATCACCGACCAGGGCGGCCTGATCCGCAGCCTGACCGTCGCGCTGACGAACGCCCAGGACAACGGCGTCTCGACGCACGAGACCCTGGCCGGCCCGAGCGGCGCGGTGTCCACCTGGCTGAGCGCCCGCCTGATCACCTTCAGCGGCAACGGCAGCGGCGCCAACGGCCTGACCGGGGCGACGCAGATCACCTTCACCGCCTCGGGTGCCGGCTCGGACGCGACCAACTTCCAGGTCGCCCTGCGGGCGGTCACCTACCAGAACACGTCGCAGAACCCGGACACCACGCAGCGCGTCATCCAGGTCACCTCGATGGACGTGGACGGCAACGCCGGTGTCGAGGCCCACACCTACATCAACCCGGTGGGCGTCAACGACGCGCCCGACGGCATCAACAGCACGGTCACCGCCGTCGAGGACAACCCGTACACCTTCGCCGCGGCCAACTTCGGCTTCAGCGACCTGATCGACGACGCCGACGGTGCCCCGAATGCCCTGACGGCGGTGAAGATCAGCACGCTGCCGGCCTCCGGCACGCTGCTGCTCGACGGCGTGGCGGTGATCGCCGGCCGGACCGTGTCGCTGGCCGACATCCATGCCGGGCACCTGACGTATGTGCCGGCCGCCAACCAGAGCGGCCTGGCCAGCACCACCTTCGACTTCCAGGTGCAGGACAACGGCGGCACCAGCAACGGTGGCGTCGATCTCGATCCGGTCGCCGCGACGATGACCATCGACATCACGCCGGCCAACGATGCGCCGGTGCTGACGGCCAACGGTGCGGACCTGACGGCGATCGACGAGAACGCCACCAGCAACGCCGGCCAGTCCGTGGCCAGCCTGCTGGGCACGATCGCCGACGTGGACAGCGGCACCCATGCCGCCGACAACGGCACGCTCACCGGCATCGCGGTGCACGACGTGTCCTCCGGCGACATCACCGGCACCTGGCAGTACAAGGTGGGCGTCGGCAGCTGGACCGCGTTCGACTTCAGTGGCGCCAACGCCGGCCAGGCCTTGCTGCTGGCCAGCACCGATCTGGTCCGTTTCGTGCCTGACGCCGTCGGTGGCACCACCGCCAGCACGCTGGCCGAACCGAGCCTGCGCTACTACGCCTGGGACCAGTCCACGGGCACGGCCGGCACCCTGGTGAGCACCGCCACCCGCGGCGGCAGCACGGCGCTGTCGAGCGTCAGCGACACGGTCGCCCTGGCGGTCACCGACGTCAACGACGCGCCGACCATCGCCGTGCCCGCGGCACAGACGGTGGCCGAAGACGGCACGCTGTCGATCACCGGCGTCTCGTTCGGTGATGTCGACATCACCGGCCGTGCGGACGGTGACCTGAGCAACGACACGGTGACCGTGTCGCTGAGCGTGGCCCACGGCACGCTCACGCTGGCCAGCCTGACGGGCGTGACGGTGAGCAGCGGTGCCGACGGCAGCGACACGATGACGCTGCAAGGCACGCTGGCCGCCATCAACGCCGCCGTGGCCACGCTGGACTACCGCCCGACCGGTGACTACACCGGTGCCGACTCGCTGTCCCTGGGCATCGACGACGGCGGCAATGTCGGCTCCGGTGGCGCGCTGACGGCATCGACCACCCTGGCCATCACGGTCACCGGCGTCAACGACGCCCCGGTGCTGACCGCGGCCGCGCCGGTCATGGCGACGCTGGATGAAGACGACATCACCAACACCGGCTCGCTGATCAGCGACCTGGTCAACGGCGCCAACCAGACCGGCATCAGCGATGTCGATACCGGGGCGGCCAACGAATTCAGCGGACAAGGCATTGCCGTCCACGAACTGAGCCTGAGCGGCCCGGGTGAAGGCCGCTGGCAGTACACGCTCGACGGCAGCACCTGGACCGACGTCGGTGTGGTGGACGCCACCCACGCCCTGCTGCTCGAGAGCAGCGACAGCCTGCGCTTCGTGCCGGATGCGGAAAACGCCGTCGGCGCGACCGCCAGCTACTACCTGTGGGATGGCGCCACCGGCACGGCCGGCGGCAAGGTCGACGTCAGCGACGGCCACCGCGGTGGCACGAGCGCCTTCTCGCTGCTCGGCGATGCGGTCTCGGTCACGGTGACGGCGGTCAACGACGCGCCGACGGTCGACCTGAACGGCGGGGCCGCCGGCACGGGCGACACCATCGTCTTCAGCCCGCGGGGAAATGCGGTCGCCCTGTTCGACAGCCGCCTGACCCTGGGTGACGTCGACGACGGCGACCTGCTGACCAGCGCCGAGCTGGTGATGGACGCCGACGACACGCTGGACAACGCCTTCGGCACCACCTACGAGACGCTCTCCACCACGCTGGTCAGCCACGTCCACGCCGGCTCGCACGGCGACATCACCATCAGCGGCAACGGCACCGCAGCCGACCCGCTGGTGCTGTCCGGCACGGGCACGGCAGCCGACTACAAGGCCGCGCTGCTGACCCTGGTCTACGAGAACACCAACCCGAACGCCTTCTCCGGCACCCGGGCCGTGTCGGTCACGGTGCACGATGCCGCGACGACCACGGCAGGGACCGGTGCGACGAACTCGGTGGCCGCCACCCTGTCCATCGCGGTCAACTGGGGTGCGGTGGCCGACCTGAACGGCGAGGACGACGGCCGTGACCATGCGGTGACCTACACCGAGGACACCGCCAGCGTGGCGATCACCGCCTCGGACGCGTCGCTGACCGACCAGGACGGCAACATCGCCAGCGTCACGATCACGCTGACGAATCGGCTGGACGGTGCGGACGAGAGGCTCTACGTCGATCCGGCCCAGATCACCGCGTTCGCCGGCATCGGCATCACGATCAGCGGCAACAACAGCGGCGCGATCACGCTGAGCGGCGACCAGGACGGCACCTACTTCCAGCTCGCGCTGCGGGCGATCCGCTACATCAACGAGTCGGAGAACCCGAGCACCACGCCGCGCGTGGTGACGGTGGAGTCGGTGGACGTCGATGGCAACATCGGCGTGAGCGCGACGACCACCATCAACCTGGCGGCCATCAACGACGCGCCGGTGGGTGCCGATGCGACGATCACGCTGGCCGAAGACACCTCCAAGGTGTTCTCCGCGGCGGACTTCGCCTACACCGACCTGGAAAATCACGGCCTGCTGGCGGTGAAGATCACCACGCTGCCCGTGGCCGGTGCCCTGACGCTCGATGGCGTGGCGGTGACCGTCGGCCAGGAAATCAGCGCAGCCGACCTGGCGGATGGCCTGCTGGTCTTCACGCCGGCGGCGGATGCCAACGGCCTGTCGTATGCCAGCCTGGGCTTCCAGGTGCGTGACGACGGTGGCACGGCCAACGGGGGCATCGACCTGGCGGCCCTTCCCCACACCCTGACGCTGGATGTCACGGCCGTCAACGACCTGCCTGCAGGCGAGGTGACGATCTCCGGCACGGTCCAGGTCGGCGCGCTGCTGACGGCCGACGTCTCGGCCATCACCGACGTCGATGGCCTGGCCGCGATGACCTACCAGTGGCAGACCCGGGTGCTGCCGTCCGGCGCCTGGACGGACGTGGCTGTGGGGGGCACCAGCGCCACCTACACGCTGGATGCGGCGGACATCAACGAGGAAGTCCGGGTGCTCGTCAGCTACGACGACGCGCCCTCGGCGCCGGTGCTGTTCGCCTCCGACATCTCGGGCGAGCCGGCGCTGGTGGCCGATGCCAACGGCGACATCACGGTCACGCTGGACTCGAACGATCCGACGGTCATCCGCAACCCGCTGGGCAACGTCAACATCACCAACAACGGCACGGGCACCGTCACGGTGTCGGGTCTGCCGGCGGGCGCCACCGTGACCACCAGCGGCACGGGCCCGACGGTCATCGACGCGCCGCAAGGTGACGTGACGGTGAACAACGCTGGCCCGGGCACCGTCACGGTGAACGGTCTGCTGGGCACCGCCACGCTGCACACCACCGGCTCCGGTCCGGTCACCGTGGCCTCGCCGGCCGACGGCGCGACCGTGGACAACACCGGCACGGGTGTGGTCACCGTCACCGGCGTCACCGGCACGCTGCATGTCACCGGCACGGGTCCGGTCACCGTGGCCTCGCCGGCCGACGGCGCGACCGTGGACCACACCGGCACGGGCACCGTCACGGTGACCGGAGTCACCGATACGCTGAACATCACCGGCACGGGCCCGGTCACCGTGGCCTCGCCGGCCGACGGCGCGAGCCTGCACCACACCGGCACGGGCACCGTCACGGTGACCGGCGCCTCGGGCACGCTCGACACCAGCGGCACCGGTCCGTTCACCATCGACGCACCGGCTGCCGGCACGGTGATCAACGACACCGGCAGCGGTGCGATCACCGTCAACGACCCGGTGGGCGACCTGACGCTCAACAACGGCGGCGGGGGCACCGCCACCGTCAACGGCGCGGCCGACGGCAGCACCATCACCACCAGCGGCCCGGTCACCATCGCCAACCCCGATGGCGACCTGACCCTGGCGGGCACGGGCACCAACACCGTCACCGGCCTGGCGGGCACGCTCAACACCACCGGCTCGGGCCCGACCACGGTCGACAGCCCGGCCGCCGGCTCGGTGATCAATGACACCGGCAGCGGTGCGATCACCGTCAACGACCCGGTGGGCGACCTGACGCTCAACAACGGCGGCGGGGGCACCGCCACCGTCAACGGCGCGGCCGACGGCAGCACCATCACCACCAGCGGCCCGGTCACCATCGCCAACCCCGATGGCGACCTGACCCTGGCGGGCACGGGCACCAACACCGTCACCGGTCTGAACGGCACGCTCAACACCACCGGCTCGGGCCCGACCACGGTCGACGACCCGGTCACGGGCTCGACCGTGGTCAGCACCGGCACGGGGGCGGTGACGGTCACGAACCTCGACGGCACGCTGAACACCGCCGGCACGGCAGGCGTGAGCTTCGATGCGCCGGCCCACGGTGCCGTGATCAACGACACCGGCAGCGGCGCGATCGACGTGACCCATCCGGTGGGTGACCTGACGCTGCGCAACGGCGGGGGCGGCAGCGCCGTGATCCACGACGCGGCGGTCGGCAGCACGCTGACCACCAACGGCGTGGTGACGGTGGCCGATCCGCTGGGTTCGCTGTCGCTGGTCAACGAAGCTGGCGACACGACGGTGACGGGCCTGAACGACGACGCCGTCGTCAACACCAGCGGTGCCGGTGCCACGCTGCTGCAGTCGCCTGAAGGTGACGTGGTGGTCGACAACGCCGGATCGGGCACCAGCACGGTGTCGGGCCTGGGCGAAGGCCATCGGGTCACGTCCCTGGGCGCCGGCCCGGTGCTCGTCAGCAACCCGGTGGGCAACCTGGCGCTGGAGAATGACGGCTCCGGCCTCGTCACCGCCCAGGGCCTGCAGCCGGGCAGCACGGTCACGGTGGCCGGCGACGGCGACGTGGCGGTGGACCTGGCGGGCTTCGTGCCCAGCCGTGCCATCAGCATCGACAACACCGGCGACGCGCAGGTCGACGTGGTCAACGCACCGCTGAACGCCAATGTTCGCTCCACCGGGGAAGGTGACGTGACCGTGGTGAGCCCGACCGGCTCGCTGACGGTGGACAACGATGGCCAGGGCCTGATGACCGTCAGTGCACCGGCGGCCGACGTGGTGATCACCAAGACCGGCGTGGGTGCCGCGCTGATCGACGAGCCGGCCGGCAGCTTCACGCTGCGCAACACCGAGCAGGGTCTGGTCACCGTGCAGGGCCTGGCGGCCGACGAGACGGTCACGCTGCAGGGCTCCGGCCCGGTCGCGGTGGTCTCCGGCCTGGCCGAGGGTGAGCACGTCACCGTCGACACCAGTGCCAACAGCAATGTGCAGATCAGCAACCTGGGCGCCGGCACGGTCGACCTGATCGGCGGCCTGGCCCTCGACAGCGGCGATCCGATGGTGATCAAGCTGACCGGCAACGGCACCACGCCGCTGAACGCGGTGGGCACCGTCGCGCTGAACGGCACGCCGCTGACGCTGGACCTGGACTACACCCCGGCCCTGGGCGACCAGATCACGCTGCTGGCCAACGATGGCGGCGACGCGATCACCGGCACCTTCGCCGGCAAGCCGGAAGGCGCGAGCTTCTATGTCGAGGGCCAGCTCTTCCGCATCAGCTACGCGGGGGGCAGCGGCAACGACGTGGTGCTGACCCGGGTCAACGACGCGGTCAGCGGCAGCGTCACCATCAGTGGCACGCCCATCCAGGGCGGCACGCTGACGGTGTCCGACACGCTGGCCGACACCGACGGCACGGGCACGGTCAGCTACCAGTGGCTGGCCGATGGCCAGGCGCTCGACGGCGCGACCGGCAGCACCCTGACGCTGGGCCAGGACCAGGTGGGCCAGGCCATCAGCGTGCGCGCCAGCCTGGTCGATGGCCTGGGTTCGTCCGAGTCCAGCCTGAGCGGCGCGACCGCACCGGTGGCCAACGTCAACGACGCGCCCACCGGCGCGCTGACCCTGGGCGGCAGCGCCGAGCAGGGCGGCGTGCTGACGGTGGCCACGTCGCTGGCCGACCTCGACGGCATGGGCGCGATCAGCTACCAGTGGCTGGCCGACGGGGAGGCCATCACCGGCGCCACGGCCGGCAGCCTCACGCTGGGCGAGGCGCAGGTGGGCAAGGTCATCAGCGTCGAAGGGCGCTACACCGATGGCCAGGGCAGCACGGAGCGGGTGCGCAGCGGCGCGACGGTGGCCGTGGCCAACGTCAACGACGCGGTGACCGGCACCGTCGCCATCAGCGGCACGCCGACCTTCGGCCAGACGCTGGTGGCCGCCGTCAGCCTGTCCGACCTGGACGGCGCCGGCACCTACGCCTACCAGTGGCTCGCCGATGGTGCGGCCATCGCGGGCGCCACGCAGTCCAGCCACCGCCTGCAGACGGCCGACATCGGCAAGGCCATCAGCCTGATGGTCAGCTACGTGGACGGCCACGGCCAGACCGAGACCGTGACCAGCACGGCCACGGCGATGGTCGCCGACGGCAACGGCGTCGCGGTGGTGATCGAGGCCGAAGCGCCTTCGGTCGAGCCCGATGGCGTGGCCGGCGACGGCAACGGCGACGGTGTCCAGGACTCGGTGCAGGCCGACGTGGTGTCGGCCCCGCTGCAGAGCAACGACGGCGCGACCAGCAGCTTCGTCACGCTGGTGGTGGATTCGCTCGAGGGCAAGGCGCAGGCCGGCAGCGCGGCCAGCCTGCAGAACTTCACGCAGATCAGCGTGCCGGTGGATGCACCTTCGCAGGCCATCCTGCCCGCGGGCCAGATCAGCTTCGAAGCAACGGTGGAAACCGCCGGCATTACCGAGAACTTCAGCCTCTACGTCGACGCTAGCATGAACGTCAATGGCTACTGGAAGCAGAACGCCGACGGTGTCCTGACCAACCTGGCCAGCGAAGCCTACGGCGGCAAGATCGTGATCGAGGGCGACAAGATCCGCCTCGATTTCGTGATCGCCGACGGTGGCGAGTTCGACGCCGATCACACCGCCAACGGCGTGATCGTCGATCCGGGTGCCGTCGGCTTCATGCCGCTGAGCCTGATCGGTTATGCGCCGGACGCGCCGTCGGACGAGCTGAAGCCGGGCGAGTCGTTCTGGGGCTGAGCAGCCTGGACTGCCATGTCACCACCTACACAAGGAATCACGTCATGAAATTTCGTCTGCTGGTTTCCGCCCTGGCACTGTCCCTGGCGGCTTGCGGCGGCGGTGGGGGCGATGCCCCCGCGGCCTCCCTGCAACTGAGTGATCTGCAAGGCTTCTGGTCCGGTCCGCTGACCGGGACGGACCTGCACGGCGCCACCCACGCCGACAGCGTCGTGCTGAACGACGGCACGGCCTGGACGGTGCTGCGCACCGACACGGCCACGACCACGACCCTGGTCGGCCTGGTCAAGGGCCAGCTGTCGGTCTCGGGCACGACCTACAGCGGCAGCGGCAAGGATTACACCTTCTCGCCGGCCGCCGTGCGCGACGTGAGCCTGTCGGGCACGGCCTCGGCCGGCACGTCGCTGTCAACCAGCGTGCAGGTCAGCGGCGCCACCACGACCACGGCCAGCACCATGACCTACAACAGCCGCTACAGGACGGCAGCCGTGCAGGGTGATTTCGCGGGAGCCTGGCAAGGCTCCGTCGGGGGTGGTGCCGTGGTCGTGACCTGGACCGTCGCCACCAACGGCGCGCTGAGCGGCACCGACACCACCGGCTGCACCTATGCCGGCACGGTGCTGACCCGTCCGGAGGGCGTCGCGGTCTACAACCTGAACGTCACGGAAACCTGTGCCGGCGCCAGCAACACCTGGTCGGGCATCGCGACGCTCGACACGGCCAAGACCAAGGCCTCGTTTGCCTTCGTGACGGCGGACGGCTCGGCCGCGAACCTGCTGATCGCCACGAAGAACTGAACCTCGGCCCTTCCGCAAGGGCCACGCACCGACTCAGACGGCGGACCTGACCACGGGTCCGCCGTTTTTCATGGGACCGGCATCATGGCCCGCACCTCAAGTTCCGGGGCATGCTGCCGATAGGCTGGCGTAGGCCCGCACTGGCGTCAGTGATCCGGGCCGTCCACTCGATCGCACGGATGCCTCACCTCACCGATTCACTCGCGCCTGCCGTGCCGGAGCTGCCTTCCCGGCCGGCGTCCTGGAGGGCGGCGATGCGCCATTCGTGGCCGCTGATCTGCTTCTCCGGATTCCTGATCGTGGCGCTGTGGGCGGTGCTGCTCTATCAGGTCCGACGCGAGGCGGACGAGGCCATCCGGAACGCCGAGGTCAACCTCGGCAACCTGACCCGCGCGTTCTCGGAGCACACCGCCCGCACGCTCGAGGGCGCCGACCAGGCCATCCGCTTCGTGCGGTCCGAATACGCCGACCAAGGTCAGTCCCTCGACATCGGCGGCTACCTGAAGCAGAAGGCGATCATCGACTCGACCTTCCACCTGATCTCCATCATCGGCCCCGACGGCTTCGTGACGAAGTCCTCCCAGCCTTTCCAGCGGGTGGACCTGCGGGACCGCGAGCATTTCCGCATCCACGCCGAGCGTGCGCAGGACCGCCTGTTCGTCAGCAAGCCGGTGCTGGGCCGGGTCTCGGGCAAGTGGTCGATCCAGCTGACCCGCCGCATCAGCCCGCCCGACGGCGGCTTCGGCGGCGTGGTCGTGCTGTCGCTGTCGCCCGGCTACCTGACCCGCTTCTACCGTGACGTCAACCTCGGCCCGCACGGCACGATCACGCTGGTCGGCTACGACGGCATCGTGCGCGCCCGGGCCACCGGCCAGAGCGACCAGGCGGCCCAGGACGTCAGCGCCGGCCGGCTGTTCCAGGAGGCGATGCGCCACAAGAGCGGCACCGTGCGGGTCGCCAGCCACATCGACCAGATCGACCGGGTCTGGGCCTACCGGGCGCTGGACGACTACGGCCTGCTCGTGTTCACCGGCATGGGCAGCGAGGACGTGCTGGCCGAGTCGCGGCAGCGCCGCATGTCCTACCTCGGCGGCGCGGCGCTGGTGACGCTGGTCATCATCGGCTTCGTCGCCGGCCTGGTGCGGCGCACCCGCCTGCAGGACGCGCTGATGCGCCAGCTCCAGCACAGCAAGCGGCAGGCGCAGGCGGCCAACCAGATGAAGACCCGCTTCCTGGCCTCGGTGTCGCACGAGCTGCGCACGCCGCTCAACGGCATCCTGGGTTATGCCGAGCTGCTGCACGAGACCTCGGAGGACGCCCAGTCGCGCCAGTTCGGCGGCATCATCTACCAGAGCGCGCAGCACCTGCACCACCTGGTCAACACCATCCTGGACCTGGCCAAGATCGAGTCGGGCCGCATGACGGTGCATCCCGTGCCGGTGGACGTGCCGGCCCTGCTGAGGCAGGTGCATGCGCTGCATGCGGTGAACGCGCAGGCCCGTGGCCTGCAGCTGCGGCTCGACCAGCGGCCGGACTGCCCGGCCAGCATCCGCACCGACGGCACCCGCCTGACCCAGGTGCTGGGCAACCTGCTGGGCAACGCCATCAAGTTCACCGAGAGCGGCTCGATCACGGTGTCGGCCCGCACCGACCGGCAGGACCTCGTCATCGAGGTCCGCGACACCGGCTGCGGCATCCCGGAGTCGGTGATGGCCTCGGTGTTCACCCGCTTCCATGCGACCACGACCGCCTTCGTCCATCCCGCCCAGGGCGCGGGCCTGGGCCTGCCGCTGGCCCATGAACTGACGGCGCTGCTGGGCGGCACGCTGGTGATCGAGGCCACCTCGGCCGCCGGCACGACCGTCGTGCTGCGGCTGCCGCTGTCGGGCTCGCCCGCACGACTCGAGGAAGAAACCGCATGACGACCCGCCGGCACGCCCTCGTGGTGGACGACAACCAGCTCAACAGCCGCCTGGCGGCGCTGTTCCTGGAGCGGCTGGGCTGGACCACCGTGGCGCTGGACAGCGGCGAGGCCGCGCTGCAGGCGCTGCGCGACGGCGGTTTCGACCTGGTGCTGCTCGACCTGCGCATGCCCCGGATCGGTGGCGAGCAGGTCTGCCAGACGATCCGCCAGGAACTGGGCCTGACGCGGCTGCCGGTGGTCGCCTACACCGCCCACAGCATGCCCGAGGAGCGGGCGCGGATCCTGGCCTCGGGCTTCGACGGCTTGCTGATCAAGCCCATCTCGTTCAAGGACGTGAAGGATCTCTGCGATGCACTCCCGCTCCCGTCCTGAAGCCGGCGGCCCGGCCCCGGCTGCGGCATCCCGCTCGGCATGGATCGCCATCGGCGATCCGGCCGGGGCCCTGGCCGTGGCTCAGGCACTGAGCCTGGCGGGCTGGTCCATCCTGCGCACCACGCACACCCTGGCCGAGACCACCCAAGGGCTGGCCGAGGTCGCCGAGCCGGTGGACGTGGTCGTCAGCGGCCTGCATTTCCGCGACGGTGACGGCCTGCTGCTGATCCGTGCGCTGGCGCGCCTGCCTCGCCCGCCGGCCCTGTTCCTGGTCAGCCGCCAGCAGCGGGCGGTCATCAAGGCGGCCATGGCGCTGGCCGACGCCTGCGGGCTGCAGCTGGCCGGCTTCGCCGAACAGCCGATCGACCCGGACAGGATCGCCGCACGCATGGCGGGCTTCCAGGCCCGCCGGGCCCGGGGGCCACGCCCGGCCGCGCCGCCGCTGCTCGAGCGCGTGGAGCTGCAGGCGCTGCTCGACCTGGGCACGCTGGTGCCGTGGATGCAGCCCAAGGTCAGGCTCAGCAGCCACGAGGTGGTGGGTTTCGAGGCGCTGATGCGCGCCCACGATCCGACCGGTGCGCTGATCATGCCCGACCGGCTGATCTCGGCGCTGAGCGCCCACCAGCTGCTCGACGAGGCCACGCTGAGCATGGCCCGGCAGACCGTGGCCTTCGTCGCCCGCTGCCTGGGCGAAGGCATGGCCGTGAGCGCGTCGATCAACGTGTCGATGTCCTCGCTGTCCAAGGTCGAGTTCTGCCGCCGGCTGGTGGAGGTGGTCGAGGACGCCCGGCTCGACCCGAGCTGGATCACCGTCGAGATCACCGAGACCGATGCGATGGCCGATCTGGTCTCGGTGATCGAGAACACCGCACGCATCCGCATGCTGGGCTTCAACCTGGCGATCGACGACTTCGGCACCGGCTACTCCAGCCTCTACCAGCTGTCCTCGCTGCCGTTCTCCGAGCTGAAGATCGAGCGGGCCTTCATCGCGTCCGCCCATCAGGACCCGAGCCGGCAGGCGATCGTGCGGGCCTGCGCCCAGCTCGGCCTGTCGCTGGGCCTGCATGTCGTGGCCGAAGGGGTCGAGACCGTCGAGGAGCTGGCCCTGGCGGGCCACACCGGCTGCAGCGAGGTCCAGGGTTACCTGATCGCGCGCCCGATGCCGATGGCCGTGGCGCTGGACTGGCTGCGCGCGCTCGACGACATGCAGGTGCCCTGGCCCCAGCCGGCTCAGGGCGTGCTGGCCGGCGCGACGGACGTGGCCGGCGTCGAGGCCGCCTCTTCGGCGGGAGGGGCGGGCACGGCCGCGGCCGGCTCCAGCCCGATCGCGCTGACGTAGGCGCCCTCCGCGAGGTCGCCGTAGCGCCAGTCGCCTCCGGCCTGCAGCACCCCGTCGGGCACGGCGGGCGACTGCTCCGGCACGCCGCGCAGCGCACGCTCCATGAAGCTGATCCAGATCGGCAGCGACAGGCCGCCGCCGGACTCGCGGCTGCCCAGGCTGCGCGGCTCGTCGTAGCCCATCCACACCACGGCGACCAGGCCGGGCTGGAAGCCGGCGAACCAGGCATCGACCGCATCGTTGGTCGTGCCGGTCTTGCCGTACAGGTCACTGCGCCGGAGCTGGGCCTGCGCCCGGGCGGCGGTGCCGCTGCGGGTGACCTCCTGCAGCAGACTGTCGGTGATGAAGACGTTGCGCGCGGGCACGACCCGCAGGTCCTCGCCCAGCGCCGGGGCCGGCGGGGTCTCGAACAGCGTGCGGCCCTGCGCATCGGTGATGCGCTCGATCACCAGCGGGTCGACCCGGTGGCCGCCGTTGGCCAGCACGGCATAGGCGCCGGCCAGCTGCAGCGGCGTCGTGCTGCCGGCCCCGAGCGCGAAGGTCAGGTTGTCGGGCTGGCGTGCGGCGTCGAAGCCGTAGCGGCTGACCCACTGGCGGGCGTCGGGCAGGCCGACGTGCTGCAGCAGCCGGATGCTCACCAGGTTCTTCGAGCGGGCCAGGGCCTGCCTCAGCGTCAGCGGCCCGTCGAAGCGGCCGTCGGAGTTCTGCGGGTCCCAGCCTTCTTGGCCCGGCAGGTTCAGCGGCGCGTCGTTGATCAGCGTCGTGGGCATCACGCCGTGTTCCAGCGCGGCCGAGTACAGGAAGGGCTTGAAGCTCGAGCCCGGCTGGCGCCAGGCCTGGGTGACATGGTTGAACTGCTGGCGGGTGAAGTCGAAGCCCCCCACCATCGCGCGCACCCGGCCGGTGGCGGGGTCGAGCGCGACGAACGCGCCCTGGACCTCGGGCCACTGGCTGATGGCCCAGCCGCCGCGCGGCTGCTGCACCACCCGGATGACCGCGCCCCGGCCCAGGGCCAGCGGCGCGGCGGCCTTGGCGCCCAGCGCGGGCAGCGCCCAGCGCAGGCCCTCGCCGCTCAGGCGGATCAGCTCGCCGCTGGCCAGCTGGGCCTGCACCTCGCGCGGGCTGGCGCGCAGCACCAGCGCCACGCGCAGCTCGGCGTCATCGCGGTGGTCCCTGAGGATCTGCGCCACCTGCGGGCTGCCGGCCTCGAGGTCGTCGGGCAGCTCTTCCACCGCCTCGGGGCCGCGCCAGGTCTGGCGGTGGTCGAAGTCGAGCACCCCGCGGCGCAGCGCCGCCCAGGCGGCCTGCTGGTCGGTCGACACCAGCGAGGTGTAGACCCGGAAGCCTTCGGTGTAGGCCCGCTCGCCATAGCGCTCGAACACCGCGCGGCGCGCCATCTCGGCCACGTGCTCGGCATGCACCTCGACCTGCAGCCTGGAGCGGATGACCAGCTTCTCGGCCCGGGCCGCGTCGTGTTCGGCCTGGCTGATGACCCCTTCGGACAGCATGCGCGCGAGCACCACCTGCTGGCGCGTGGTCGCCCGCGCCAGGTTGCTGATCGGGTTGGCGTAGGCCGGGTTCTGCGGCAGGCCGGCGAGCATCGCCGACTCGGCGATCGACAGCCGGTCCAGCGGCTTGCCGAAATAGACCTGGGCGGCCGCCCCGAAGCCGTAGGCCCGGTGCCCCAGGTAGATCTGGTTCATGTAGAGCTCGAGGATCTGGTCCTTGTCGAGCTGCTGCTCGATCTTCAGCGCGAGCAGCGCCTCCTTGAACTTGCGCTCGAAGGTGCGGCGCGAGGACAGGAAGAAGTTGCGCGCCACCTGCTGGGTGATGGTGGAGGCGCCCTGGCGCATGCCGCCCGTCAGCGCGGCCACCACCGCCCGGGCGATGCCGATCGGGTCCAGCCCGTGGTGTTCGCGGAAGCGGCTGTCCTCGACCGCCAGCAGCGCGTCCTGCATGCGCTCGGGGATGGCGCCGATGGGCAGGTACTGGCGGCGTTCGGAGCCGAACTGCGCGATCTCCACGCCGTCGCGCGTGTACACCTGCAACGGCAGCCGGGGCTGGTAGTCGGTCACCTTGTCGAGGGCCGGCAGCTGCGGGTAGATCACCGCCGCGGCGATGCCCAGCAGCAGGACCAGCAGGGCCAGGGCGGCCCCGGCCAGCATCAGCCAGCGGCGCAGGAGGCGACCAGCGCCGTCAGGATCAGTGGTGGCCATCTCGGGGTCCGGTAGACAGGAGCGGCATTATGAAGTGGACCCGCGGGGTCACGGGCCCGGTTTCCCGCATGACGGCGTTTCGTTCGGGGTTCAACTTGTGGCCTAATCCGGGGTTCGAATATTTTTACCGTCCACCGGAGCCACTCATGGGCAACAAGATCAAGACCGAAGCCGACCGCGTCGCCACGCCGCGTCCTCCCGCACCCGTGGGCGTCGCCTACACCGCTGGCCGTGGCCAGAAGGTCAGCCTGGAGCGTGGTTCGCACACCCGCAGCAAGAAGAACCCGGGCAAGCGCGCCAAGAAGGGCGGCTGAGCTTGACTTGCCGCAGGCGAGGCTGACCCTGTCGGCCCCTGCGCACCCCAGGGCGGCCTCGACGGCCGTCTTGTCGTTTCTGGACCCGATTTCCTGCCCGTAGTCGCCGACCATGCTGCGCATCACCGAACTCCGTCTGCCGCTGAACCATCCGCAGGACGCGCTGCGGCCCGCGATCGTGGCGCGGCTGGGCCTGCGCAGCGACGCGGACCTGACCGGCCACACCGTCTTCCGGCGCGCCTACGACGCGCGCAAGAAGAGCGCGGTGGTGCTGATCTACACCGTCGACTGCGAGCTGGCCGACGAGGCCGAGGTGCTGCAGCGCCTGGCCGGTGACGCGCATGTGCGACCCAGCCCGGACACGAGCTACCACTTCGTCGCCCGGGCGCCGGCCGACTTCCACGCCAGCGGCGAGCGCCTGCGCCCGCTGGTGATCGGCTTCGGGCCCTGCGGCCTGTTCGCCGCGCTGATCCTGGCCCAGATGGGCCTGCGGCCGATCGTGCTCGAGCGCGGCAAGCAGGTGCGCGAGCGCACCAAGGACACCTGGGGCCTGTGGCGCCAGGGCGTGCTGACGCCCGAATCGAACGTGCAGTTCGGCGAGGGCGGGGCAGGCACGTTCTCCGACGGCAAGCTGTGGAGCCAGATCAGCGATCCGCGCCACCTGACCCGCAAGGTGCTGACCGAATTCGTCAAGGCCGGCGCGCCCGAGGAGATCCTCTACGTCAGCAAGCCGCACATCGGCACCTTCCGTCTGGTCAGCATGATCGAGAAGATGCGCGCCGACATCGAGGCGCTGGGGGGCGAGATCCGCTTCCAGCAGCAGGTCACCGACCTGCTGATCGAGGGCGATGAAGGACAGCGCCACGTGCGCGGGGTCACGCTGGCCTCGGGCGAGCAGATCCGCGCCGACCAGGTCGTGCTGGCCCTGGGCCACAGCGCGCGCGACACCTTCGAGATGCTGCACCGGCGCGGCGTGATGATGGAGGCCAAGCCCTTCTCGATCGGCTACCGCATCGAACACCCGCAGAGCGTGATCGACCAGGCCCGCTTCGGCCCCAACGCGGGCCACCCGATCCTCGGCGCGGCCGACTACAAGCTGGTGCACCACGCCCGCAACGGCCGCTCGGTCTACAGCTTCTGCATGTGCCCGGGCGGCACGGTGGTGGCGGCCACGTCCGAGCCCGAGCGGGTCGTCACCAACGGCATGAGCCAGTACTCGCGCAACGAGCGCAATGCCAACGCCGGCATCGTGGTGGGCATCTCGCCGCAGGACTACCGCCAGGACGGTCTCGGCGAAGGGCCGGTCAACCCGCTCGACGGCATGGCCTTCCAGCGCCTGTGGGAGTCGCGGGCCTACGAGCTGGGCGGCGGCGGCTACGTCGCGCCGGGCCAGCTGGTGGGGGACTTCATCAAGAACCAGCGCGGCCCGCGCTCCGGCCAGGCCTTCGGCCGCGTGCTGCCCTCGTACAAGCCCGGGGTGAACCTGACCGACCTGTCCGAGCCCGGCCGCGCCAGCCTGCCCGACTACGCGCTGGCGGCGATCCGCGAGGCCCTGCCGGCCTTCGAGCGCCAGATCAAGGGCTTCTCGATGGCCGACGCGGTGCTGACCGGCGTCGAGACCCGCACCTCCTCGCCGCTGCGCATCAACCGCGGCCGCGACCACCAGAGCCTGAACGTGCGGGGCCTGTACCCGGCGGGCGAAGGTGCCGGTTATGCGGGCGGCATCATGTCGGCCGGCGTCGACGGCATCGAGGCCGCCGAGGCCTTGGGCGTCCAGCTGCTGGGCCCGGCCGCCAGCCGCTGAAGACCGGCCGCCACTGCGGCGATCCTGGCCCGGCAGGGGAGGGATCCGCCTGCGGTCACCCAGGTTACGAATTTGCCATTTCGCAAGTTTGTGTATCGTTTCATTCCGGACGGAAAGAGCACGCGCATGATGCGCCGTGATCTGAAGCCGTCTCGCCGATGACGTGCATCCGGGCCTGCGGCCCCTGCATCGGACAGCACCGCTTCGCACGGTCGCGGGTCCGGACAGGGAGCAGCGCATGGCCGACATGGCATTCGAGCGGGTTCACGCATGGTTCGTGCAAGCGGTCGAGCGATCGCTGGACGACGTGGCGGACGTGGCGCAGCGGGACCTGCTGCGCAAGGTGCTCTGGAGCCTGGCCGATCCGGTCGACCCGGCGGTGGCGCCTCCACCGGCCTTGCCCGGCGCCTTCCGGCAGCCGGGGGTGTCCGGCCGATCGTTGTCGATCGCGGCGATCGTCGTCGGCGAGGCCCTCGTCGCGATCGATCCGCTGAAGACGGCGATCGCCGCCATCGCCGGGGGCCAGCTCGGCGAGGCCAGGGAGGCGATCCGCTCGCTGATCGAGCAGATCCGCCGCGCCGCCGGCGGCGCCCGTGTCCACCCGAGCGCCTTCGGCCTGGGCAAGCTGCTGCTGACGCTGTCGCGTGACGTGCTGGCTGCGCTGCCCGGCGATGCGAGCGTGCCCCGCGCCCGCCAGCTGGCCCGGCTGGTCGATGCCGATCCAGCCCGCCTGATGCGCACCTCGTCGACGCTCGGGGTGCAGACGCTGCTGCTCGGCGCGGTGCTCGACAAGGCCTTCGCCGACGATCCCGCCACCCAGCTCAAGGACTGGGCCGACTTCGTCGCCGGCAGCGCCTTCGGCGTGGCCGCCGCGCAGATGCCCCGCTTCACGCTGGTCGAGTCCCCCCCGCAGCCCGGCAGCACCGGGCAGCTGGAGATCACCGGCTTCGACCCCGCCCGGGGCGTGCGTTTCCTGATGGGGGTCGACCTGCAGCGGCAGATGACCGAAGGTGAGCACCAGCTCACGCTCGATCTGAAGGCCCGCGGCGGGCTGCAGGTGCGCTGGGACGCCGGCCAGCCACCGGTCAGCGAGGACCCGGCCCGGCCGCTGGGCATGGCGCTGGGGCTCACGCTGAAGGCCGCCTCCGGCGACGCCGGCGTGTTCGGCCTCCAGGTGCCGGCCGATCACCCGGTGGTGCGTTTCCAGCTCGACGAGCTCGGTGCTGGCCTGCGGCTGGAGCGGCCGCCCGGCCAGGCCCAGCTGGCCCCGTCGGTGACGCTGAAGTTCAAGGGCGGCAAGCTGATCCTCGACATCGACCAGATCGACCCCACGCTGCTCGGTGCGGTGCTGGGCCACCGGATCGAGGTGGCCTTCGACATCGAGGCGCTGGCCGATGGCGCCGGCGGACTGCGCCTGAAGGACGGCAACGGCCTGCGGGTCAACCTGCCGATCGACCGCCTGCCCGCCGGGCCGTTCGACCTGCAGCTCATCACGCTGGCGCTCGAGCCCAAGGACGACTTCGCCCGCCTGGAGGCCGAGCTGTCGATCTCCTGCGCGCTGCAGCTCGGGCCGTTCAGCGCCTCGGTCGAGCGCATCGGCGCGCGGCTGCAGATCGTCACGGCCGACGGCAGCACGACGCTGGCCCTCAAGCCGCCCACCGGCATGGGCCTGTCGCTGGCCGGCGGGCCGATCCAGGGCGGCGGCTTCCTGTCGCTGGACTTCGAGGCCGGCGAGTACAAGGGGGCGCTGGAGCTGAAGATCGCCGGCATCGGCGTCAAGGCGCTGGGCCTGCTCAACACCCGCCGCCCGGGCGGGCAGTGGTCGCTGCTGCTGCTGATCTTCGGCAACTTCCCGCCCATCCAGCTGTCCTGGGGTTTCGTGCTGACCGGCGTGGGCGGCCTGATCGGCGTGCAGCACACGACCGACACCGGCGCGATGGCCCGCGAGCTGGGCAACGGCGGGCTCGACGCGGTGCTGTTCCCGAAGGACGTGGCCGGCAACGCGCCGCAGATCTTCCAGACCCTGTCGACGCTGTTCCCGTTCAAGCCGGGTGGCTTCGTGCTCGGGCCGATGCTGGAGGTGGGCTGGGGCACGCCGACGCTGGTGTCGCTGCGCATGGGCGTGCTGATCGAGGCCAGCCAGATCGCCATCCTGGGCCAGCTGGTGATCCAGATCCCGCCGCTGGTGGACAAGCAGCTGGCCATCGTGCTGCTGCAGCTGGATTTCGTCGGCAGCATCGTCTTCGATCCGTTCAAGATCGCCTTCGACGGCAAGCTGCGGGACTCGCGGGTCGCGCTGATCTCGATCACCGGCCAGTTCGCCTTCCGCGCGGTGTTCGGCGACAAGCCGACCTTCCTGATCTCCGCCGGCGGTTTCCATCCCCGTTTCGCCGACATCCCGCCCGACGTGCCGATGCCTTTCGACCGCATCGGCGCGGGGTTCTCGATCGGCATCATCGGCATCAGCATCAAGGGTTATTTCGCGATCACCGCCGCCACCGTGCAGGGCGGCTTCGAGGTCAAGGTCTGGGGCGACGTCGGCGTGGCCTCCTTCGACGCCGGCCTGGGCTTCGACGCGATCTGCTACCTGCAGCCGCGCTTCTGTTTCGATGTCGAGTTCCGTGCCTGGGCCCATGCCGAGGTCTTCGGCATCGGGCTGGGGGTCAGCCTGCGCGGGCTGCTGCAGGGGCCCGGGCGCTGGCGCATCCGCGGTGAGGCCTCGGTCGACCTGGGCTTCTTCGGCAGCGTCGACGTCGACTTCGACGAGGCCTGGGGCGAGGACACCGACACCCCGCTGGTCACCGAGAACGCCTTCGCCCTGCTGGTGGGCGAAGCCGGCAAGCGGGACAACTGGAGCGTGCAGCTGCCTTCGGGCGACGAGAGCTGCATCACCGTGGCCCGCCGCGAAGGCGAGAGCGATGCGCTGGCCCATCCGATGGCCTCGCTGACCTTCACGCAGCGCCGCGTGCCGCTGAACCGCACGCTCGACAAGGTCAACGAGGCCCGGGTGGCGGGCTCGCGCCAGCTGGCCGTCAGCGGGGTCACCTTCGACGGCCTGCCGGTGCCGGCCGCCCGCAGCCGCCAGCGCGAGCAGTTCGCGGCCAGCCAGTTCTTCAAGGTCTCCGACGACGACAAGCTCACCAAACCCTCGTTCGAGGCGATGGACGCGGGCGAGAAGTTCCATTTCGACGAGTTCGAGTTCGGCCCGGTGCAGAGCGCCCCGGTCGACTGGGAGACCCGGGACCTGAGCCCGCAGCCGGGCGGGCTCGGCCACCTGGGCCTGCTGGCCGACATGCTGCAGTCGCATCACCTGTCGGTGCTGCATCCGGGGGCGACGGACTGGATGGTCACCACCGGTGCGGTCGCGCGCAGCGGCCTGCGCGGTCTCGACCGCATGCTGCCGGCCGACCGGGCCCCGCTGAGCGTGGCCGATGCCGTGCCCATGGTGGTGACGGCCCGGGCCGACCAGGGCGCCCGGGTCGCCGCGGTACAGGCCGGCACCTGGGCGGCGACCCAGGCCTTGCAGGGCCGTGCGGGCAGTGGCGTGCAGGCCCGCCAGTGGCAGGTGGTCGAGCTGCACGAGCTGGTCGGCACCCTCTGAGGAGCATGTGATGAGCAACCCGTCCGCCCACCTCGAGTACCAGTTCCTGCCCTGGGCCCGACGCGGCCTGGCCCGTGCGCACGCCAGCCAGCAGGTGCTCGGCCGACCGGTGCTGCCCACGGTCCAGGTCGGCCTGGTGCTGCAGGGCCGTGTCGGCGAGGACCACGACGACACCGCCGGCATCGACCTGAAGATGCTCGGCCCGGCCGACGTGGTGGGGCTCGATCCCCGTGTCATCGTGCGGCTCGAGCCCCGGGCGAACCTGCACGATTTCGAACCCAACTACCTCGCCGCGATCGAGTTCGATCCCCCCGACCTGCCCTGGATGCTGACCCCGGCCCGGGCCGATGCGCGCCAGCGCCTGACGCCCTGGCTCACGCTGGTGGTGTTCAAGCGCAGCGAGGTCGACGAGCCGCGCCTGCGCACCGCCCGGCTGCTGCCGTCGGTGGTGCTGGAGCAGGCGGTGCCGCTGCCCGACCTGGGCGAGGCCTGGATGTGGGCCCATGCCCAGGTGCTGCACGACGGCACGTCCGGCGAGACGCCCGACCTCGCCGCCGGCCTGAAGCACCAGCCGACCCGCAACCTGTCGCGCCTGATCTGCCCGCGGCGGCTGGAGCCCGACACCGCCTACGTCGCCTGCGTCGTGCCGGTGTTCGAGCAGGGACGGCGCGCCGGGCTGGGCCAGAAGGTCGCGCCCGACGAGACCCTGGCCTGGTCCTGGTCCGGGGCCCAGGCCTCGGGGCTGGAGCTGCCGCTCTACCACCACTGGAGCTTCTCGACCGGCCCGGCCGGTGACTTCGAGACGCTGGCCCGCCGCCTGAAAGCCCCGGCCGAGCAGGATCAGGCCACCCGCGAGGCCCTCGGCCGGCTCGGTCGGGCGCCCGTCGAGGTCGACGCGGACCTGCTGCTGCAGGACCCGGCCGTGCGCGCCGGGGGCCGCGAGGCGGTCCGGGCCGCATACCTGGCGCAGTACGAGGGGGCGATGCTCTCGCTCAAGCCCGGCATCCTGGCCGAGCCGGGGCAGAGCGAGCAGATCGCCGCCGACCTGGCGGCGCTGCTCAACGCGGGCGAGCTGCGGGCGCTGCGCAACCTGGCCCTGGAGGAGGAGGAGCAGGCCGCGCACGAGGTCACGCTGGTCGGCCCGCCCGTCTACGGCGCCTGGCATGCCCGGGCCCATGCGGTGAACCCGGCGCTGCGCAGCCGCTGGCTGCACGAGCTGAACCTGTCGGTGCCGCGGCGCCTGGCCGCCGGGGTCGGCACCCGCGTGGTGCAGGCCCACCAGGAGGATTTCATGCAGGCCGCGTGGCAGCAGATGGGCGACATCCTGAAGGCCGAGCGGCTGCTGAGCCTGGCCCATCTGTCGGTGCGCTCGCTGGGTCGCATCGTGCAGCGGCTGGAGCACCTGAGCCCGGAGCGGCGGCTGCAGTTCCTGGCCCCGGCCGCCTCGCGCATGATGCACACCGGCCAGCCCGGACCGGCGCTGACGCTGTGGGGTTACCTGCGCACCACCAGCCTGCCCGACGCGGCGGCCGATCCGGCGATGCGCCGTGGCCTGGCCGCCGGCCGGGGCTGGATGCGGCGAGCGGAGCCGGCGCCACGCGCGGTGCTGGGCACCGAGCTGACCCGCAGCTTCGCCAGCGTGGACCGGCTGGGCCGCCTGCTCGACGTCGCCCGTTTCCGGGTCGACGGCATCGGCGGCCTGCGCGCCCTGGAGGGGCTCGTGCTGCCGCAGGATCCGCAGGCCACCCTCGACGTGCCCGGCCTGGGCCTGCGGCTGCGCGTCGAGTCGCTGCAGGGCCTGCAGCAGGAGCAGCAGGCCCTGCGGGGCCTGAAACCCGAGGCCTACCGGCGACCGTCGGTCAGCGACAAGCTGGCCGCGGGGGTGCTGCTCGACCGCCACTGGAACCGCATCGACGAGCTGACGTCTGCGCTGGCCCGGGACGCGGCGGCCGGCGGGCCGGCACAGGCCGCCCCGGAGGCGCTGGACATCGCCGCCGGGCTGCTCGACGAAGGCCGGCTGCGGCCCGAAGGCGTGCTGCTGTCGGCCGTGCGCACCGACCGCGGCTTTTCGCTCGCCGCGCCCCAGGGGCTCAAGGTCGACGCCCGCAACGGTGCGCTGGAAGTCGCCAAGGCGCTGCGGTCGCCAGCCGGCCCGCGCGGCGCGCCGCTGGCCCGCGGGGTCAAGCCCGGGGCCATCGCCACCGTGGCGATCGCGGCGGTGCGCCGGCAGGGTCACCAGGCGCTGTTCAACACCTTGCCGGTGGGCACGCTCGCCCGCCCGGCCGACCCCGGGGCCCCACCGCAGCCGGTCGAGATCGGCCTGCGCCCCGGGGGCCGCTTCGACGCTCCGGCCGCCACGGTCGTCGGCCCGGCCGCGACCGGGCGGATCGGCGACCGCATCGGGATCACCGTCGTGCCCCCGGTGCACGACGCACCGACCCTCGACCGTTTCCGCCTCGCCTGGCGCGACCGCCTCGAGCGCGAGGCCGCACCGCGGCTGCCTCGCGCCATGCGCATCGAACCGGTGGCCTACCGGACCGACACGGTGGTCGCGGCCGCCACGCAGGCGCTGGATGTCGCGCAGCAGGTGCCCCGGCGCATCAGCAGCCTGATCCAGCTGGCCGGCCAGTCGCTCGAGCTCGGCCGCGAGCAGCCCGGCCTGACCGCACGCCAGCTGGTCTCGATCGAGAAGTACGTGCTGCCGCCGTCGTTCGACCGGGTGATGGCCTACCCGCGCATCAGCGAGTCGCTCTACCTGAAGCTGGCCACGCTGGACCGCAGCGCCTTCATGCCCGGCGTCGAGTCCATTCCGGACGATGCGATCCTGCTGCTCAAGACCAACCCGAAGTTCGTCGACGCCTTCCTGGTGGGCTGCAACCACGAGATGGGCCGTGAACTGCTGTGGCGCGGCTTCCCGACCGACCAGCGGGGCACGCCCTTCCAGCGCTTCTGGCCCGCCTTCGACCCGGCGACCGTGGACATCGAGCCCATCCACCGCTGGCGCTCGACGCTGCCGCTGGGCGTGGCCGGCGCCCCGCGGTCGGTGGTGCCCGGCGTCGAGCCGGTGCCCCACGAGCAGCTCGTGCTGCTGGTGCGCGGCCAGCTGCTGCGGCGCTACCCCGACACCAACCTGTATGCGGTCGACCGGCGGGCCGGGGAGAGCGCCCCGGTGTTCGACGCCACCCGCACCTACACCAGCCCGGTCGGGGCCGGTGTGCTGCCTCCCGACATCACCTTCTTCCTGTTCCCGATCGATCCCGCCCGGGTGGCCGACTACTGGTTCGTGCTGGAGGAGCCGATGAGCGAGCCCCGTTTCGGCTTCGACGATGGCCAGGCGCCGCGCCAGGTGCCCCGGGTGACCCGCCGGGGTGGTGGCCAGCTGATCCAGGGCCTGCGCCTGAGCGGGCTGTCCCAGCCGCCAGCGGCCGACACCTGGCTCGACGTGGACTGGGGCGACGTCGGCACGCCCGTGGGTCGGCACCTGACGCTGCAGGACCTGGCGTCGGTACGGCTGACCCCCGAGAGTCAGCTGCCGTCGAACGTCCGGCGCAGCCTGGGCGGCCTGTCGGTGGCGGGCAGCCACGCCGCCCAGGTCGCGACCGCGCTGCTGCAGCGGCCCTTCCGGGGCTATTTCGCGGGCACGCGCCTCGCGACCACCGAGTGAGACCACCATGCCCAGACCGCCCCAGATCACCGAGCTGGCCGCCCTGAGGACCCGCCGGCAGCAGGACCGGACGGCCCTGAGCAGCGCCATCACCGAGGTCGAGCGGGCACGGCGCCAGCGCGACCGGCTGATCGCCGGGGCCGCCGACGACCAGGCCATCGCGGCGGCCCGCCAGGCCTGCGACGAGGCGGGACGCCGCTACCAGGCGAGCCGGGCCTCGCGGCAGCAGACGCTGGTGTCGATCTCGGCGCTGTCGCAGGCCGCGGCCCGCGCCGAGGACGACGAGCAGAGCGCCGCGCTGTTCGCCTCGCTCGAAGGCGAGTTCCCGATCCTGATGATGCCGGTGCGGCTGGAGACCCGTTACCTGCGTGACGCGCTGGGCCGGCCGGACCTGCTGGTGCGCCTCTACCCCGATGCGGTCCAGGTCTCGCGCCACCTGGGCGCGCTGACCGAGGCCGAGCTGCTGGCCGGCCAGGCCTACTGGCGGGCCCGTTTCGACCGGCCGGTCCAGGGGCCTGAGGCCGGCGCCGAGCCGGCCGAGCGCCAGCGTGAACAGCGTGCGCAGGCGCTCTGGGCCGATCTGGTGCGCACGCTGCGGGCCCCCCGGGCGGCGTATGTGGTCAACCGCACCCGGCCGCTCAATGCCGGGCTGCTGGAGGCGGAGCCGGCCGCCCCCGTCGAGCCGGACTTCGGCCCGGCGCCGGCCACCGCCTCGCGCCTGGCGGCCCAGCCGACCGCCCTGGCGCTGCCGGAACGCTACGGCGTCATCGGCCTGGCCCGTGGCGGACAGGTGGTGTTCCGGCGTTTCGGGGCACCGGTGCCCCGCGAGCTGGCGATGGCACCGATCATCGAACCCGGAGAAGCCCCGCCGCCCGGGCAGGCCCCCGACCCCTTCGACGGCGAAGCCGGCTGGCTGGCCCGCCTCGAGCCGGCCCTGGCCCAGGGCATGGCGGTGCGCATCACGCAGGCCGATGTCGATGCCTACCGGGCCCGCCACGCCGGCACGCCGGTCTTCAGCCTGAACGACGAGCTGGAGCGGCTGGTGGTCATCGGGGTCGACTGGACCCTGACGCCCGACGAGGCCGCCACCGAGATCGCCGAGCTGTTCGAGGGGCAGGCCGCCTCGGCGGGCATCGGTTTCATTCCGGTCGGCACGCCGACCAACAACACCACGGCCGGCTCGTCCGGCCATTCCCCTTCGCTGCTGCGGGACCCGGCCGCCGCGCAGCCCACCCCGCCGGCGCCCGGCACCTCGGCCGTCGAGACGCTGCGTTTTGCCCTCGGCCTGCCCGAGCACAGCTTCACGCAGGTGAACCTGCCCGGCGCCGAGCTGGACGACGGTGCGCTGGGCGGCCACATGGCCAATGCGCTGTATGCCGGCACGATCGGCAGCTACCTGCACGAGATGTGGTCCGACCCGGCCGGCCCGCACCGCCTCGATGCCGGCACGCTGGAGTCGCTGCGTGAGCATGTGGTGAGCTGCCTGCGCCCGGCCGGCCCGCTCCAGCCGCTGCGCATCGACACCCAGCCCTACGGCGTGCTGCCGGTGGTGGCGGCGGGCCGTTTCGTCGGCCAGGATGCGTTCGAATCGGGCCTGGCCCAGGTGCTCGGGCTGCTGCGGCCGTCGTGGCGCCTGGCGCTCGAGCAGGTGCCACGCTTCGATGGCCAGGTGCCCACGACCCACGCGCTGCTCCAGCAGGGCCCCTGGGCGCAGGCGGTGAGCTACCGCCGCATCGAGCGCGAGCCGGTGGCCTCGAGCGCCCAGCTGCTGCTGGCGCGTTTCCAGCAGTCGCAGCGGCAGCTGCCCGGTGGCCTGTTCATGCAGCTGATGAGCGCCGCCTGGGGCGCGCAGACGGTGTCCTCGGTGTCGATGGCCAGCCTGGCGCAGGCCACGACGATGATGGAGGCCGAGACCTCGCGCCTGCCCGCGGCCATGCCCTGGGTGATGGCCGACCCGGAGGTGCGCACCCGCGAGGCGGACGCGGCGACCCCGGCGCCGGCCTACCTCGGCGAGATCGCGCAGGCGATCGACCGCGGGGTCGACCTGAAGGGCCGGTTCGCGCAGATGCGCCAGGCGGGCTCGCTGCTGCAGGGCCTGCTCGCCTGGTCGGTCGACCGCGAGGCCGATGCCGGCAACCTGTCGCTGGTCACGCAGGTCAGCCAGGCGGTGCTGGCCGGGCAGGCGCAGTCGCTGATGAAGACCCCGCGGGCGCTCGGCATCGAGGCCGCGGCACCGGTCGAGGCCGGCCTCGAGATCGAGGACAGCGGCCAGCTGGCCGCGCTGCGCCTGCCGAGCCGCACCGGGGACGACACCATCGGCACCCATGTGGCGCGCCAGGCGTCGGCGGCCCACCATGCCGCGCGGGCCGAGGGGCTCAAGGTCGAATACGCCGCCTGGCACCAGAGCCACCGGCGTGAGGCGCTCGACGACTGGAAGCTCAAGCTGCGCCTGCCCGGGCGGCACCTCGCCAGCGTGCGCTCGAGCCTGGACGAGCTGGGCGGGCGCACCGTCGGCGAACTGAACTGGGCGCTGCGGACCACGCTGGACGCCTTCGACCACCGGCTCGACGCCTGGTGCACCTCGCTGGCCACGCGGCGGCTGGCCCGCCTGCGGGCCGGCAGCGACGGCCAGCGCCGCACCGGGCTGCACGTGGGGGCCTTCGGCTGGGTCGAGCGCCTGCGGCCCGACCCGGTCGGCCGCCGTGAAAGCCGGGGCCACCTGCTGGCCCCGTCGCTGCGCCATGCCGCTGCCGCCGCGGTGCTGCGCAGCGGCTACGACAACGGCGACGCCCGTGAGCGCCAGGCGCTGGCGCTCGACCTGAGCTCGCACCGGGTGCGTGCGGCCCGCGACCTGTTCGAGGGCCTGGCGCAGGGCCAGCCCCTGGCGGTGCTGCTCGGCTACCGCTTCGAGCGCGGGCTCAGGGATGCCGCGCTGGGCCAGTACATCCTGACCGGCCGGCAGACGTTTCCGCTGCGCCCGGCCGGCCTGCGGGCCGACGGCACGTCCGAGGCGGTCAGCGAGGTCATCGCCACGCGCGATGTCGTCGACGGCGTCAAGCTGCTGTCGCTGACGGCCGGTCAGCTGGCCGATGCACTGGCGACGGCACACGCCGCCGCCGGCCTGGCGGTGGCCGCGCCGGACCTCGATCGCCTGCGGGCGCTGCACGGCGAGCTGAGCGAGCTGTGGGATGCGGTGGCCGACGTCTCGATCACCGAGAGTGTCCACCAGCTCGCGCAGGGCAACATGGAGCGGGCGGCCGCGGCGCTGGCCACGCTCGACAAGCAGACCCAGCCGGTCGAGCCGCAGTCGGTGCTGAGCCCGCGCGACGGCATCAGCTACACCCAGCGGGTCGTGCTGCTGCTCGACCCCGGGGCGCCCGCCCCCGAGGGCTGGCCGGTCGACGAGATGGCGCGGGCCGAGCCCTGGGTCAATGCCTGGCTGGCCGAGCTGATCGGTGCGCCCGGCCGCTGGCGGATGCGGGCCTCGGCGCAGGTGGAGGGCGAGTTGCAGCCGCTGTCCATCGAGGTGCGGGTCGACGGGCTCGGCGCCTCGCCGCTGACCCTGATGATGGCGGTGAACGCGCCGGGCACGGGCAGCGGCGCGGACCAGGTCGGGCCGGCCGAGGGGGACGCGGGCGGCATCCAGGGGCTGAGCCGGCTGCGGCTGATGGTGGTCGAGGCGCTGCGGGCAACGCTCGGCCAGCGTTTCCCGGGCCGCCCGGCCTCGCTGGTGATCGAGGAGCAGCGCCCGGGCGAATCCGGGCTGCTGCACCTCGAGGCCCTGCTCGCGCTGGCGCAGCGCCTGCTGGTGCAGTCGCGCCCGGCCACCCGGCGGGACCTGGCGGTGATCGAGCCCCGCTTCGACCGCGGCTCGAGCGACGGCGATTTTCCCGGCGTGCAGGCCGACGAGCTGTTCGCCCGGGCCGATGCCGCCCGCCGCGCGATGGCGCAGGTGCAGACCCGGCTGGATGCGGCAGTGACCCAGGCCGACCTGGCGCAGGTCCGGGCCCTGCTGGCCCGCTGCCGGCCCTATGGCGTGCTGGGGGCGGAAGCGGAGCATCGACCCGACCGGGATGGCGCCGCCCGGGACGAGGCCGATCGGGCCCGCGCGGTGGCCGCGCTGGCTGACCTCGAGGCCCGTCAGCGGCGCATCGACGGGCTGCTCGCGGGGGTCGATGCGTCGCTCGCCGCCTCGACGGCCGTGGCCATCGACGTGCTGAAGACGATCTTCGGCAAGGCCTTCCCGGTCGTGCCGCTGTTCAGCATGGGCCCGGCCGCGCCCGTGGTGCAGGCCAGCCTGGCCGCCCAGGGCACGCTCACCGCCGGCCGCCCGGCGGCGGTGGCTGGCTGGCTGCCGAAGATCTCGAAGGTGCGTGACGGGGTCGAGCGGCTGCAGAGCGTGCTGCTGGCGCACGAGGCGCTGGTCGGCGCGCTGCCGAGCCGGCGCTTCGTGGTGCTGCAGTCCACCGCCCGGCCGACGCCGACCGCCCCCTGGCAGCAGGCCTGGATGGCCTTGCCCGAGGCCTGGCCGGCCGGCCCGCAGGCCGCGCTGCTCGGCACGGCCCATCAGCGCCCGGACCTGGCCGTGGCCCTGCTGCGCCCGGACGGCCTGGTGTCGGTGCACGAGGACACGCTGCTGGCGGGCCTGGTCTGCGACGACTGGGCCGAGACCGTGCCGCTGCACACCAGCACGGCCGCGATCGCCTTCCATTTCGACGCGCCGGGCGCCCGTCCCCCCCAGAGCCTGCTGCTGGCCGTGCCGCCGCAGGTGGGCATGGCGGCCTGGAGTTTCGAGGCGGTGCTCGACACGGTGCTGGAGGCCGCCGAGCTCGCGCGCCTGAGGGCCGTTCAGCCGGCGCAGCTGGCCGGTGCGGTCAACCTCGCGCTGCCGATGAACGCGATCTCGGATTCGGTGCGGGCCGACACCGCCGGCTTCGACATCAAGTGGCTGGCCGACGAGGCGCTGCGGGCCACGGCGGCCGTGACGGCGGGCAGCGTGTTCGCCAAGGGCAAGGTCTGAACGGGAGGCCGTGATGAGCGTGCTGCTGAACCAGAAGCTGTTCCAGTCCGCCATGGTGCGGCCGGGCCCGGGTGCCGGGGTCATCCAGGCCCTGGCGCCGATGATCGGCGGCCTGTTCCGCCTGGAGACCGATCCGGGCGGGCAGAGCTACGACGAGGCGCTGGCCGCCCGGGTCGCCGACCCGCTGTGGATGCTCGCGCGCCAGTGGCAGTTCAGGGAGTTCGACGGCGAGGACGCCGGCTCGCCGCTGGAGGTGCGCTACCGCCTGCAGGGCACGCCGCTGCTGGGCCTGGCCCCGGGCACGGACCCGGCCGACGACCGTTTCACGGCGCTGGCGGGCCTGCCGCTGGAGCCCTGGGTCGAGGCCGAGCCGGTGCTGGCCTCGGCAACCGGCCATGCACGGGCCAACATCGAGGCCGGCCGGTGGCTGCTGCGCCTGATGGACGATGCCGGTGTCGACGGTGCGCCGGCGGTGCAGCAGGCCTATCCCGCGGCGGTGGCGCTGCCTCAGGATCCGCTGTCGGATCCCGCCGGCACGCTGTGGCATCTGGTGCTCGGCTCGGCCGGCCTGGATGCGGCCCGGCTCGCGGCCGACGCCCGGCCGCTGCGGGACGCCGACGGCGTGCTCGTGGCGCTGCCCGCCACGCTGATCGCCGCCGGCCTGGGCGACACGCTGCGCCCGGTGCTGGAGGACTGGCTGCGCTGGATGGACGACTTCATCTTCGAGCAGCCCAACGCCGCCTGGTCCCCGCAGCGGCAGGAATACGCCTTCGAGCTCGCGGCGGGCCGCGACACCGGGCAGCGCTGGCGCCTCGATGCGCAGGAGTACGTCGACGGGCGCATCGACTGGCACGACTTCGACCTGCGTCCGGCCGCGGCCACGCTGCAGCCCGGGGACGCCGGCCGGCTCGACGACACCGAGGACCGGCGCTCCTTCGCTACGCCGGTGCAGTACCCGGGCATGCCGGCCTCGCGCTACTGGGAGTTCGAGGACGCGGCGGTGAACTTCGCCCGCATCGAGGCCGGCAGCCTCGATCTCGTGCGCATGATGGTCGCCGAGTACGCGCTGGTGCACGGCAACGACTGGTACCTGGTGCCCGCGCGGGTGCAGGCCGGTGCGCTCTACCGGGTCGATCACCTGCAGGTCACCGACACCTTCGGCCAGGTCACGACGGTCGAGCCGCTGAGCCGCGAGGCCGGTGCGTGGCGCCTGCACGGGCTGTCCCGCCCCGACCAGCCCGGGCTCGGGGCCGACGGCGACTGGCTGTTCGTGCCGCCGCCGCTGTCGGACACGCTGGAGGGCTCGCCGCTCGAGCAGGTCGCCTTCGTGCGCGACGAGATGGCCAACCTGGCCTGGGCGATCGAGAAGCGGGTCCAGGGCAGCAGCGGCGAGCCGCTGGACCGCGGCCTGGAGGAGCAGCGCCACCCGGCCCGCCAGCAGCCCACGCTGGCGGGCACCGACGCCCGGCTGCTCTACCGGCTGATGACCCCGGTGGCCAGCCACTGGCTGCCGCTGCTGCCCTCGCGCCAGCGTGGCGCGCGGGGGCTGGACATCGACCTCGAGCGCGCGGCCATGAAACGTTTCTACCGCGTCGACGCGGCCGCGCGGGACGGCGACCCCGAGTACCGCGCCTTTCTCGACCACCTCGAGCAGGTCGCGGCGCAGGGGGGCTTCGTCGAGCGGCTGGCCTCGAGCGACCCGGACCTGGTGATCTACGCCTTTCACCCGCGCGGACTGATCCTGCGGGCCGACCCGCAGGTCCCGGTCACCGCCGACGTGCTGCGCCTCGCCGAGGAGGAGCTGTCGCGCTCGGGTTTCATCGTCGAGCGGCGTTTCCAGTACGCCCGCGCCGCCGACGGCCGGGCGCTGCTCTGGGTCGGCCGGCGCAAGCGCATCGGCCGGGGCGAAGCCGCCAGCGGCCTGCGCTTCGACCTGGGGCTGAGGCCGGCACCTGCCTGACACCGGCTCAAGTCGGCCGGTTTCCGTCCGAAAAGACGAAGAGACCAAGGAGTCCCGATGAGCAGCGCGCCCGAACCCGTTCCTGAAACCATCACCGCGATGCAGCGCCTGCACAAGGCACTGAACCGCAGCCAGGCCATCGCCGAGTTCGCGCTCGACGGCACGATCATCGACGCCAACGCGAACTTTCTCGCGCTGCTGGGCTGCCCCCGGGAGTCCCTGATCGGCCGCCACCACCGCCAGCTCTGCCCGGCGTCGGTGGTCAACGACGCGTCGTACGCCGAATTCTGGCGCCGCCTCGGCCAGGGTGAATTCATCGCCGGCGAGTTCCATCGCCAGACGGCCCAGGGGCGCGACCTCTATCTGCAGGCCAGCTACAACCCGGTGCTCGACGACGACGGCCGGCCGCTGCGGGTGATCAAGTTCGCCAGCGACGTCACCGCCGCCCGGCTGCACACCCTCGAGGCCGATGGCCGCATGGCCGCCATCGACCGCTCCCAGGCGGTGATCGAGTTCGACATGACCGGCCGCATCCTGACGGCCAATGCGAATTTCCTGGCGCTGACGGGTTATGCGCTCGAGGAGATCGTCGGGCGCCACCACCGGCTGTTCGTCGAGCCGGCACAGGCCTCATCGCCAGACTACATGATGTTCTGGGACAGGCTCGCGCGCGGCGAATTCGACGGTGGCGAGTACAAGCGCCTGGGCAAGGACGGCCGCGAGGTCTGGCTGCAGGCGACCTACAACCCGATCTTCGACCCCTTCGGCCGGCTGGTGAAGGTGGTCAAGTTCGCGCTCGACGTGACGCAGCAGAAGCTGCAGCGCGCCGAGGCGGCCGCCAAGGTCGAGGCCATCGAGCGCACGCAGGCGGTCATCGAGTTCGACCTGGACGGGCAGGTGCTGACGGCCAACCGCAACTTCCTGGCCGCCACTGGCTACACGCTGGGCGAGATCCGCGGCCGGCACCACAGCATGTTCTGCTCGCCGGAGTACACCCGCGGCCTGGAGTACCGCGACTTCTGGCTGCGCCTCAACGAGGGCAGCTTCATCAGCGGGCGTTTCCACCGCGTGGGCAAGTTCGGGCGCGACGTCTGGATCCAGGCGGCCTACAACCCGATCCTCGACCTCAACGGCAAGGTCATGAAGGTCGTCAAGTACGCCTACGACGTGACCCGGGAGGTCGAGCTCGAGCGCCACATCGCCGCCCGGTCCGAGGACATGGCCCTCAACGCCCGCAGCCTGATCCAGAGCATCACCGCCATCTCCCGCAACGCGAGCCTGGCCACCGAGATGGCAGAGGCCTCGTCACGAGCGGCGCGCAGCGGCCATGAGGCGGTGCAGAAGTCGTTGAGCGCGATCCAGTGCATCGAGGCCGGTTCGAACCGCATGTCAGGCATCCTGCGCGTCATCAGCGAGATCTCGGCCCAGACCAACCTGCTGGCCTTCAACGCCGCGATCGAGGCGGCGCGCGCCGGGGATCGCGGCCACGGCTTCTCGATCGTCGCCACCGAGGTCAGGAAGCTGGCCGAACGCAGCGCCCGGGCGGCCAGCGAGGTGGCCGAGCTGGTCGACGAATCGGTCCTCCAGGTCCGCCAGGGCAGCGAGGTCAGCCAGGCGGCGGCGCGCAGCTTCGAGGGCATCCTCTCCAGCGTCAGCCGCACCGCGGGCAGCGTGCACCAGATCGCCAGCGCCACCGAGCAGCAGCGCCAGGTGGTCGCCGAGGTGTCGGAGATCATCGCCGACCTGTCGCAGATGCCGGGCGAGCAGCCCGGCTGAACGGCTCGAGCCCTTAACATCCGTCTCCTCGGACCACGGAGACACGGATGATCCACACCCTCGGCGCCCTGGGCGGCATGATGGTCGCCCCCCACCACCTGGCCGCACAAGCGGGCCGGGACGTGCTGCGCGACGGCGGCAATGCGGTCGAGGCCATGGTGGCCGCCGCTGCGGCCATCGCGGTCGTCTACCCGCACATGAACGCGCTGGGCGGGGACGGTTTCTGGCTCATCCACGAGCCCTCGCAGGCGCCGGTGGCCATCGATGCCTGCGGGCCGGCGGTCGCGCGGGCCGACCGGGCGTTCTACGCCGGCCACGACCACATCCCCAGCCGGGGCCCGCTGGCCGCGCTGACGGTCGCCGGCACGATCGGCGGCTGGGCCCGGGCGCTGGAGGTGGCGCGTGGCTGGAGTCCGCGGGCGCTGCCGCTGTCACGCCTGCTGGCCGATGCCCGGCGCCACGCCCGCGACGGCGTGGCGGTGACGACCAGCCAGTCGGCCCTGACCCGGCAGAAGCTCGAGGGCCTGCGCTCGGCGCCGGGTTTTGCCGAGGCTTTCCTGGTCGATGGGGTGCCGCCCGAGCCGGGGGACCTGCTGCGCCAGCCCGCGCTGGCGCGCACGCTGGAGATCCTGGCCGAGCGTGGCCTGGACGAGTTCTACCGCGGCGACCTGGCGCGCGAGATGGCCGCCGAGCTGGAGGCGATGGGCAGCCCCGTGCGCGCCAGCGACCTGGCCGCCTACCACGCCCGCCTGGTCGAGCCGCTGGCCGTGCGCCTGGGCGACTGCAGCGTCTACAACCTGCCGCCGCCCACCCAGGGCCTGGCCGCGCTGATGATCCTGGGGCTGTTCGAGCGCCTGGGCGTGCAGCAAGGGGAGGGTCACGCCCATGTGCATGGCCTGGTCGAAGCCACCAAGCAGGCCTTCCGGGTGCGCGACCGCATCGTCACCGATCCGGGCCGCCTGCCGCAGGACCCGCGCCACTTCCTGCAGCCGGCCACGCTCGACGAGCTGGCCGCCCGGATCGACCCGGCCCGCGCGCTGCCCTGGCCCGAGCCGGCCGCCCCGGGCGACACCATCTGGATGGGCGCGATCGACCGCGACGGCCGGGCGGTCAGCTTCATCCAGAGCGTCTACTGGGAGTTCGGCTCGGGCGTGGTGCTGCGGGGCAGCGGCGTGACCTGGCAGAACCGCGGCATCAGCTTCTCGCTCGATCCGGCCGCGCTCAATGCGCTGGAGCCCGGCCGCCACCCCTTCCACACGCTCAACCCGTCGCTGGCCCTGTTCGACGACGGCCGTGTCATGCCCTACGGCACGATGGGTGGCGAAGGCCAGCCGCAGACCCAGGCTGCCGTGTTCACCCGCTACGCCCGCTTCGGCCAGTCGCTGCAGCAGGCCGTCAGCGCGCCGCGCTGGCTGCTGGGCCGCACCTGGGGAGACGTCAGCACCAGCCTGAAGCTGGAGAACCGCTTCGACCCGGCGCTGGTGCAGTCGCTGCGTGATGCCGGCCATGTCGTCGAGCTGCTCGACGAGGCCTGGAGCGACACGATGGGCCATGCCGGCGCGCTGGTGCGCCACCCGAACGGGCTGATCCAGGGGGCGGCGGATCCACGCAGCGACGGCGCGGTCGCCGCCGTCTGACGAACGGGGGCCGCGGTGGAGCTCAGATCGCCGCGCCCGGATCGTCCTCGCGGCATTCCTGGAACACGCGCACCTCGCAGCGCGCGCAGCGGCCGCGGTCCAGCCGGCGGTGGATGGACCGCAGCGCGATGCGCTTGTCGGGGAAGACGTGGTCCGGGCCCAGGCGGGCGAGAAAGCCGCTGCGCTCCCAGAGCGCCAGCACCTGCGGCCGCGGGCGGTGGAAGTACAGGTCGCCGCCCCGCGCACGGCGCTCGCGCAGTTCGGACTCCCAGACCTCGGCCCCGGCCAGGTCGAGGAAGTTCATGCTCTTGGCCATGACCAGCAGGTGGTGCGAGTCCGGGTGGGTCTCGCGCAGCCAGTGCAGCTGCTCGCGCACATGGGCGGCCGCGCCGAAGTAGATCGAGCCCTCCATGCGCAGCAGCACCAGCTGCGGGCACTCCGGCAGGGCCGCCGCGGTGTCCGCGCGCACGACGAAGCGCCGGTCGGGGTCGTGGCGGTCGAAGCCCATCACGCGCATCGCCGGGCGCGACGTGCGGTAGAGGTAGGCCACCAGCGACAGCCCGGTGCCCAGCAGGATGGCACTCTCCAGGCGCAGCAGCAGGGTGGCGGCCAGCGTGGTCAGTGCGATGAGGAAATCGGTGCGGTCCAGCCGGGCGAGCTGCACCCAGCGGGCCCGGTCGATCAGGCCCCAGGCCACCAGCACCAGCAGGCCGGCGATCGCCGCATGCGGGATGCGCGCGAGCAGCGGCGCTGACACCGCCACCAGCACCGGCAGCCACAGGGCCGCGGCCACGGCGGCCAGCGGCGTGCGGGCCCCGGCCTCCAGATTGGGCAGCGAGCGGTTCAGCGAGCCGCAGCTGAGGTAGCACGAGCTGAAGCCGCCGGCGATGTTCGACAGGCCCTGGCCCAGGAACTCGCGGTTGGTGTCCACCCGCTGGCCCGAGCGCTCGGCCATCGCCTTGGCGATCGACACCGACTGGCCCAGCGCGACGATGGACAGCGCGAGCGCCTTGTCGAACAGGCCGGTGACGCTGGCCCAGTCCGCCTGCGGCAGGTGCGGCACCGGCCAGGGCGAGGGCAGGGCGCCGAGGGTGTGCAGCGTCCAGCCCGGCGGCAGCACCACGCCCGCGACCGAGGCGGCCAGCAGGCCCAGCAGCATGAACGGACTGGCCGGCCAGAAGCGGCGCAGCACGACCGCGCCCCCAAGGGCCAGCAGGCCGGCCAGCAGCGCCGCCGGGTTGATGCGGTCGAGGTGGGTGGCGGTGTGGTGCAGGATGCCGCCCGGCCCGAGCCCCGCGGGCTGGCCGGCATCGAGCAGTTCACGCAGCGCGTGCAGCGCGATCAGGCAGGCCGCGCCGCTGGTGAACCCCAGCAGCGCGGCCGGGGAGATGAAGTTCGCCAGCTGCCCGAGGCGCAGCACGCCGACCCCGGCCTGGATCAGGCCGACCATCACCGTGATGGTGAAGGCCAGCTCGATGTAGTGCGGGCTGCCCGTGGCCGCCAGCGGCGCGAGCATCGCCGCCAGCGCGAGCGAGTTGGCGTTGGTCGGGCCGGACACCACATGCCAGCTCGAGCCGGCCAGCGCGGCCACCAGGGTCGGCACGATCGCGCTGTAGAGCCCGTACTGCGGCGGCAGCCCGGCCAGCGACGCGAAGGCGATGCCCTGCGGCAGCACCAGCAGCGCACCGAGCAGGCCGGCCTGCACGTCGGCCCTCAGCGTGGCCGGGCGCACCGAGCGCACCCACGGGCCGAACAGCCGCGACAGCAGGTCCAGGGCCGTGGAACGGGGCGCGGCAGGCGGTGCAGGCAGCATCGAGGGCTCGGTCGGCGACAAGCCGTCGATCCTGCCACAAGGTGGCGGACCCGCCGCCCGCGGCCGGGCTCATTCCTCGAAGGGCAGGCCCACGTAGTTCTCGGCC
Organism: Sphaerotilus hippei; assembly: GCF_003201595.1. Lineage (GTDB taxonomy): Bacteria > Pseudomonadota > Gammaproteobacteria > Burkholderiales > Burkholderiaceae_C > Sphaerotilus > Sphaerotilus hippei. The sequence goes on from NZ_QJJS01000016.1 coordinate 90,526, forward strand.
AGCGAGGTCATCGCGGCGTTCGAGTGCACCAGATAGTCCAGCTCGGCGGTCTGCATGCGGTGGCCGACGGCACCGGTGTCGCCGGAGCCGGCCGGGAAACGGTGCAGCAGGCTGGTCAGGTACCAGCTGAAGCGCTCGGCCTTCCAGACCCGGCGCAGCGCCTTGCGCGAGTAGTCGTCGATGCCCGCCTCGCTGCGCTCGAGGTAGAACTCCGCCAGCGCGCGGCTCAGGTAGCGCACGTCGGCCGCCGCCAGGTTCAGGCCCTTGGCGCCGGTGGGCGGCACGATGTGGGCGGCGTCGCCGGCCAGGAACAGCCGGCCGAAGCGCATCGGCTCGGCCACGAAGCTGCGCAGCGGGGCGATGCTCTTCTCGATCGACGGGCCGGTGACCAGCGTCTCGGCGGCCTGCGGGTCGAGCCGCCGGCGCAGCTCGTCCCAGAACCGCGCATCGTCCCACTGCTCGACCTGGTCCTCGAGCGAGCACTGCAGGTAGTGGCGCACCCGCGTGCGGCTGCGCATGCTGCACAGCGCGAAGCCGCGCTCGTGGTTCGAGTAGATCAGCTCGTCGGCCACCGGCGGCACGTCGGCCAGGATGCCGAGCCAGCCGAAGGGATAGACCCGCTCGAACAGCTCGATCGAGCGCGCCGGCACGCTGGCGCGGCTGACGCCGTGGAAGCCGTCGCAGCCGGCGATGAAGTCGCAGGCGATGCGGTGCTCGACGCCACCCTTCAGGTAGGACACGCTGGGCTGGCGGCCGTCGAAGTCGTGCAGGCGGACCTGCTCGGCCTCGTAGACGGTGGGCAGGCCGGCGGCCTGGCGGGCGTCCATCAGGTCGCGGGTCACCTCGGTCTGGCCATAGACCATCACGGTGCGGCCACCCGTCAGCCCCTTCAGGTCGATGCGGTGGCGCGCACCGCCGAAACACAGCTCGAAGCCGTCGTGCACCAGCCCCTCGGCGTGCATGCGCGCGCCGACCCCCGCCTCGTCGAGCAGGTCGGTCGTGACCTGCTCGAGCACCCCGGCGCGGATGCGGCCGAGCACGTACTCGGGGCTGCGCTGCTCCAGCACGACGTTGGCGATGCCGGCGCGGTGCAGCAGCTGGCCGAGCAGCAGCCCGGACGGGCCGGCGCCGATGATGACGACCTGGGTGCGATCAGTGTTCATGGTGGGGTGGGAGGGCGGTGGGGTGGGAGGGATCCGCTAGAACAGCGGCTTGAGTTCTTCCTGCGCCTGCAGCAGCACGGGCAGGCAGCGGTCGAGCAGTTCGTCGATGGGCACGCGTGCGGCATGCACGCTGACGTTCATCGCGCATTCGATGTCGCCCAGCCGGTTGCGCAGCGGCACGGCCACGGTGCGCAGGCCCGGCTCGTATTCCTGGTCGACCAGCGCATAACCCTGGGCACGCACCCGGGCCAGCTCGTCGCGCAGGCTGGCGGCGTCGGTCAGCGTGCGCGGGGTCAGCGCGCGCAGGTCCTGGCGGGCCAGCCAGGCGTCCCGTTCGGGCGCCGGCAGCCAGGCCACCAGCACCCGGCCGTTGGCCGTGCAGTAGGCCGGCACCCGCGTGCCGGGCTGCAGCGTCGAGGAGACCACCCGGCCGGCGGTGGCGGCCGCCACGCTGATGACGTCGTCGCCGTCGAGCACGCCGGCCGAGCTGGCCTCCTGCATGGCCATCGCGATCTTCTGCAGCTGCGGCTGCAGCGCCCGGGGCAGCCGGGCGGAGTACAGATAGGACTGGCCCAGCCGCATCACCTTGGGCGTCAGCAGGAAATGGCGCTCGTCCTGGCGGGCGTATCCGAGGTGCATCAGCGTGAGCAGGCAGCGGCGGGCGGCCGCACGGCTCAGGCCGGTGCGGCGGGCCACCTCGCTGATGGTCAGACGGGGGCGCTCGACGCCAAAACACTCGATCACCGCCAGCCCCTTCTCGAGACCGCCCATGACGTCGCGGTCGAGCACGGCGGGTCGGCCGGGCCGGGTGGGGCCGCGGGCAGCGGCAGGAGACAAGGGGGTGTCGGACATGATGATCTGGATCAAGCTTAGGAAGATCCGGCGCCGGTTGGCGCCGATAGGGCGACATGCGCACATCAAGCACTCATTCGTGCGGCATTCGCACATCTTGCGCGCGTGACACCGGGTTGTCATCGGGATGGCGGCTTGACGGGCAAGTCGTTATGCTCACGTCCGCCATGAACGAACCAGTGCGTCACACGACCCGAAGCCGCTCCGTGCCCGCCGCGCGGCCGACTCCTGCCGCTTCCGCGACACGGGTCGCCGAGTCTGGCCGCACCAACGATCCGGCCGCCACGATGGCCGACATCCTGGAGGTCGCCACGGCCGAGTTCGCGGACAAGGGGCTGGCCGGCGCCCGCATCGACGAGATCGCCTCGCTCACGCGCACCAGCAAGCGCATGATCTATTACTACTTCGGCAGCAAGGAAGGTCTCTACATCGCGGTGCTGGAGGACGCCTACCGGCGCATGCGCCAGATCGAGGCCCAGCTGCACCTGGAGGACCTGGCGCCCGAGGCGGCTCTGCGCACCCTCGTGGGCTTCACCTACGACTACCAGACAGGCAACCCGACCTTCATCCGCCTGGTGATGAACGAGAACATGCACCGTGGCGAGTTCATCGCCCAGTCGGCCACCATCCAGCAGCTCAACGTGCCGGTCATCACGGCCGTGCGCCAGGTCTACGAGCGGGGCGTCAAGGACGGGGTTTTCCGCGATGACGTCGATCCGATCGACCTGCACCGTTCGATCTCGGCGCTGTGCTTCTTCAGCGTGTCCAACCGGCACACCTTCTCGCAGATCTTCCGGCTGGACCTCGAGACCCCGGAGGCCATCGCCGCCCGGCGCCTGTCCATCATCGAGATGATCGTTCGTTTCGTCCGGCGCTGAGCCGCACCTTTCTCGAGATTCCCGGGGTTTTCCCCGAGAAGAAAAACGAACCAGTTCGTACATTATTCCGACCCTGTGCCCGGTGTCGATGGCACATCCACCTGGAGCCCCCATGTTCGATCTGAGTGACCGACTCCTCAAGCACTACTGCCGTGCACTGGAAGTCCTGATCGCCGCCTGCCTGGCCGTCATGGTCGTGCTGGTGTTCGGCAACGTCGTGTTGCGCTATGCCTTCAATTCGGGCATCACCGTGTCCGAAGAGGTCGCCCGCTGGCTCTTCGTCTGGCTGACCTTCCTCGGCGCCATCGTCGCGCTGCGCGAGCGCGGCCACCTCGGCACCGACATGCTGGTCGGCCGGCTCGGCCCGCTGGGCAAGAAGGTCTGCCTGGTCATCGGCCAGGTGCTGATGCTGTACGTCACGTGGCTGATGGCCACGGGCAGCTGGGCGCAGGCCGTCATCAACTGGGACGTGCAGGCACCGGTCACCGGAGCCTCGGTGGCCGTGTTCTACGCGGCTGGCGTGGTGTTCGCCGGCTCCACCGGCCTGATCCTGCTGCTGGACCTGCTGCGCGTGCTGACGGGCCGCCTGTCCGATGACGATCTGGTCATGGTGCAGGAGTCCGAGGACCTGGCCCAGGTCGAATCGCACGCCCACGACCGCTCGACCCCCGCCCGCTGAACCTGGCCTGAAGAGAACCCGAACATGACCGTCTTCATCTTCCTCGGCTCCCTGCTGGCCGCCATGGCGCTGGGCATCCCCATCGCCTACTCGCTGCTGCTGTCGGGCATGGCCCTGATGTGGCACCTCGACCTGTTCGACGCCCAGATTCTGGCGCAGAACGTCATCAACGGCGCCGACAGCTTCCCGCTGCTGGCCGTGCCTTTCTTCATGCTGGCCGGCGAGATCATGAACGTCGGCGGCCTGAGCCGGCGCATCGTCAACCTGGCGCTGACGCTGGTGGGCCACAAGCGTGGTGGCCTGGGTTTCGTGGCCATCGTCGCGGCCTGCCTGCTGGCCGCGCTGTCGGGCTCGGCCGTGGCCGACACCGCCGCGCTGGCCTCGCTGCTGCTGCCGATGATGGTCGCCGCCGGTCACGACAAGGCGCGTGCCGGTGGCCTGATCGCCTCGGCCGGCATCATCGCGCCGATCATCCCGCCGTCGATCGGCTTCGTGGTCTTCGGCGTCGCGGCCAACGTCTCCATCTCCAAGCTCTTCCTCGCCGGCATCGTGCCCGGCCTGCTGATGGGCCTGAGCCTGGCGGTGACCTGGTACTTCGTGTCCCAGCGCGAGAACGTCAAGCCGCCGGCCAAGGCGACCAACGCCGAACGCATGAAGGCACTCAAGGAATCGACCTGGGCGCTGGTGCTGCCGGTGATCGTCATCGTCGGGCTGAAGATGGGCGTGTTCACGCCCACCGAAGCGGCCGTGGTCGCCGCGGTCTACGCGATGCTGGTGTCCACCGTGGTCTACCGTGAACTGACGCTGGCCCAGCTCTACCAAGTGTTCGTCAGCTCGGCCAAGACCACCGCGATCATCATGTTCCTGGTCGCCGCCGCGATGGTCTCGGCCTGGCTGATCACCGTGGCCGACATCCCGAGCAAGATGATCACCCTGCTCGAGCCCTTCATGGGCAACCAGACCCTGCTGCTGATCGCCATCATGCTGCTGGTCATCGCCGTGGGCACGGCCATGGACATGACGCCCACCATCCTGATCATGACCCCGGTGCTGATGCCCGTCATCAAGGCCGCCGGCATCGACCCGGTCTACTTCGGCGTGCTGTTCATCATGAACAACGCCATCGGCCTGATCACCCCGCCCGTGGGCACCGTGCTCAACGTCGTCGCCGGTGTCGGACGCATGAAGATGGACGAGGTCACGAAGGGGGTCATCCCCTTCATGATGGCCCAGTTCGCCGTCATGTTCCTGCTGGTGCTGTTCCCGTCGATCGTGCTCGTGCCCCTGAAGTGGCTCAGCAACTGAGCGGGCTTCCCGCCCATCCCTGTCAGGCGGCCTGCTGAGCCGCCCCTGTCCACCCTGTCCCTGGAGACTTCCATGAAGCTGATCACCCGTGCCCTGTGTGTCGGTCTTGCGACCCTGCTGCCCATCGCCGCTGCCGTCGCGCAGGACGTCAAGGAACGCACCGTCAAGTTCGCCTTCCAGAACCAGAAGGGCCACCCGCAGGAGATGGGTGCGGCCAAGTTCGCTGAACTGGTCGCCCAGAAGTCGGGCAACAAGATCACCGTCAAGCTGTTCCCGGGCGGCACGCTCGGCGGCGACCTGCAGACCGTGTCGGCCCTGCAGGGCGGCACCGTGGAGATGACGGTGCTCAACGCCGGCATCCTGAGCGCCCAGGTCAAGGAATTCGCGGCCTTCGACCTGCCCTTCCTGTTCGCCAACGCCCAGGAAGCCGACGCGGTGACCGACGGCAACTTCGGCAAGGGCCTGTTCACCAAGCTGGCCGACAAGAACCTGGTCGGCCTGGCCTACTGGGACCTGGGCTTCCGCAACCTGACCAACAGCAAGCGCCCGATCACCAAGGTCGAGGACATGGCCGGCCTGAAGGTGCGCGTGATCCAGTCGCCGATCTACATCGACATGTTCAACGCGCTGGGCGCCAACGCCACGCCGATGCCCTTCCCCGAGCTGTACCCGGCGCTGGAGCAGAAGGCGGTCGACGGCCAGGAGAACCCGTACACCGTGATCCGCTCGGCCAAGCTCAACGAGGTGCAGAAGCACCTGGCCGTGACGCGCCACGTCTACAACCCGCAGGCGCTGCTGGTCAGCAAGAAGCTGTGGGACACGCTGAGCGCCGACGAGAAGAAGATCTTCACCGACGCCGCCGCCGCCGCCACGACCTTCCAGCGTGGTGTCTCGCGGGTGCAGGCCGACGTGGCCCTGGCCGACCTGAAGAAGTCCGGCATGCAGGTCACCGAGTTCAGCCCGGCCGAGCAGGCCCGCCTGCGCGAGAAGGTCAAGCCGGTCATCGTCAAGTACAGCGCCAACATCGGCGAGGACGCCGTCAAGCAGCTCTACGCCGAGATCGCCAAGGTCCGCAAGTAAGGACTCGCCCGCTTCCAGCCTGACGGGATCACCCTCGAGCGGGTGATCCCTTCTTCCATTGTTGCCACCAGGTTCACCCCCCATGACTGACTCCACTGCATCGAACACCCCGCGCAAGGTTCTTCTCGGCCTGATCGGCCAGGGCATCCAGAAGTCCCTGACGCCGGCGATGCAGGAACGCGAAGCCGCCCAGCACGGCCTGCGCCTGCACTACCAGCTGATCGACCTGGACGTGACGGGCTCGACCGTCGAGGCCCTGCCGACGCTGCTGCAGTCCGCGCGCATCATGGGATACGCGGGGCTGAACATCACCTACCCGTGCAAGCAGGCGGTCATCCCGCTGCTCGACGAGCTGTCGGAAGAGGCCCGCGCCATGGGGGCGGTCAACACCGTGGTGCTGCGTGACGGCCGCCTGATCGGCCACAACACCGACGGCTCCGGCTGGACCCGCGGCTTCACCCGGGCGCTGCCCGACGCCGACCTGTCGCGTGTCGTGCTGCTGGGCGCCGGTGGCGCGGGGGCGGCCATCGCCCACGCCGTCGTGCGCCTGGGTGCCGCGCAGCTGACCATCGTCGACAACGATGCCGACCGCGCCGCAGCGCTGGCCGCCGAGCTCAACCGCCTGTATGGCGAACACGCCCGCTCCAGCACCGACATCGCGTCGGCCATGGCCGATGCCACCGGCCTGATCCACGCCACGCCCACCGGCATGGACAAGCTGCCCGGCCTGCCGCTGGACGCCGCGCTGCTGCGCCCGGACCTGTGGGTGTCCGAGGTCGTGTATTTCCCGCTCGAGACCGCGCTGCTGAAGAAGGCGCGTGAACTGGGTTGCCCGGTGTCCGATGGCGGGGGCATGGCGGTCGGCCAGGCGGTGGGCGCCTTCGAGCTGTTCACCGGACTGGCGGCCGACGCCTCGCGCGTCGAAGCGCATTTCCGTGACATGGTGGGGGAGCGCAGCCAGGCCGGCACCGCCGCATGATCTAAGCTGCGCGACCGTCCCGTGTCCATGCCACCAGGAAACCGATCATGAGCGCCTCCCTCTTTCCTGACCGCGAAGCCATCGGCGATCTGCCCAATCCGATGGGCCTCGCCGGCATCGAGTTCATCGAGTACACGACCAGCCGCCCGCAGGCGCTGGGCCAGCTGCTCGAGCAGATGGGCTTCCGGCCGGTGGCCAGGCACCGTTCGCGCGAGGTGCTGCTGTACCGGCAGGGCGACATCCACATCATCGTCAACGGTCACCAGGGCGGCCTGAGCGGTCAGGCGCAACCGCAGGAAGCGCCCCGGCTGGCGGCCGTGGCGCTGCGGGTGCGTGATGCCGCCGCGGCCTACCAGCGGGCGCTCGACCTGGGCGCCTGGGCCGTGCCCTCGCAGGTCGAGGTGATGGAGCTCAACATCCCCGCCATCCATGGCGTGGGCGACACCCGCATCTACTTCGTCGACCGCTGGCGCGAGTTCTCGATCTACGACGTCGACTTCGTGCCGGTGCCGGGCGTGGACCTGCATCCGCCGGCGCTGCACGGCCTGCACGTCTTCGGCGTGGTGCAGTACATCGGACTGGACCGCCTCGACGACTGGACCACCTTCTACGGCGAGCTGTTCGGCTTCGCGTCGATGCCACGCGAGCAGAGCTTCGGCGTGCTGTCGACCGGCAGCATCCTGGCCAGCCCCTGCGGCCAGATCTACTGGCAGCTGATCGAGCCCGAGCCCGACACCGCCGACTTCGAGGGCGACGAGCTGCTGCATCGCGTGGCCTTCGGCTGCGACGACGTGCTGGCCACCGTGGCCGACCTGCGCACCCGTGGCCTCGAGTTCGTCGAGTCGACCCACGGCGTGCGCACCCAGGAGCGTGGCGCGCTGACGCAGACCCGCCTGGGCAGCGTGTCGTTCGAGCTGGTGCGCGACCCGCGCTGAACCGGATCCGTGAGGTCCATCCCGGAGTGCCGCGCATGAGCCAGATCATCAAGAACGTCGCCGATTTCGGCATGGACACCATCACGCTGGCCGGCCCGCTCGAGGCCAAGCTGCGGGCGGTGAAGGCCGCCGGCTTCGGCCAGATCATGCTGGCCGCGCGTGACATCGTCGGCCATCCGGCCGGCCACGAGGCCGCGATCCAGGCGGTGCGCGACAGCGGCCTGCGCGTCACCGGCTTCCAGGTGCTGCGTGACTTCGAAGGCCTGTCGGGCCATCTGCACCGCTACAAGGTCGACATGGCCAAGCAGATGATCGAGATGGCGCGCGCGCTGGGCGCCAAGGTGCTGCTGGCCTGCTCGTCGACCTCGCCGCATGCCACCGGCGACCTCGAGGCGATCGCGCGCGACCTGCGCAAGCTCGCGATGCTGGCGATCCCGCATGGCATCCGCGTGGCCTACGAGGCCCTGTCCTGGGGCCGCCACATCAACGAATACCACCAGTCGTGGGCCGCGGTCGAGCTGGCCGACTGCCCGAACCTGGGCCTGTGCATCGACTCCTACCATGTGCTGGCCGCGCAGACCTCGCTGGCCTACCTCGACGACATCGACCCCGACCGCATCTACCTGGTGCAGCTGGCCGACTTCATGTGGAACGAGGTGCGCTCGATGCAGGAGCGCATCGACACGGCCCGGCATTTCCGCGTCTTCCCCGGCGAGGGGGTGCACAGCACGCCGTTGAGCGATCTGGTGCTGCGCCTCGATGCGCTGGGCTACCGGGGCGACTACAGCTTCGAGGTCTTCAACGACGACTACCAGCAGCTGCCGCTGCCGCATGTCGCCCACCGGGCCTGGGAGTCGGCCGTCTGGCTGGCCGAGGGCGTGCTGCGCCGCTCGGTGCCGCTGCCCGGCCGCATGCGACTGCGCCACCTGACGGCCCCCACCTGATCGTCCAACCTGTCTGCTTGCCATGACCATGAACATCCTTGTCCTGAACGGCCCGAACCTGAACCTGCTCGGCACGCGTGAACCGCAGATCTACGGCGCGGACACGCTGGCCGACGTCGAGCGCATGCTGATCGAGGAGGGCGCTCGCCTGGGCGCCTCGGTGCAGTGCTTCCAGAGCAACCACGAAGGCCACCTGATCGACCGCATCCACGCGGCCCGTCTGGACGGCACGCGCGGCATCATCATCAACCCGGGTGGCCTGACCCACACCAGCGTCGCGCTGCGCGACGCCTTCGCCGGCGTGGCGCTGCCGGTGCTGGAGGTGCATGTGAGCAACGTGCACCGGCGCGAGGAGTTCCGCCACCACTCCTACATCTCCGGCATCGCCGAAGGCGTCATCGCCGGCCTGGGCGTGCAGGGTTACCTGGCCGCGCTGCGCTGGTTCGTGGCCCGCGGCTGATCCCGGGCGCCCGCACGCCGCCCGCCCGCGAAGGAGCGCCCGCCATGCAAGGCGTGATGGAGCGCACCTTCGGCATCCTGGAGCACCTGGCCCGGCACACCCAGGGCTGCACGCTCGGCACGATCGCCCACGACCTGGGCCTGCCGCGCAGCGCGGCCCATCGGCTGCTGACCGACCTGTGCCTGAGCGGCTACGTGCGCCAGCTGCACGGCCACGGCGACTACGTGCTGACCACCAAGCTGATCTCGCTGGGGCTGCATCACCTGTCCAACAGCGGGGCGATCGACGCGGCGCAGCCGCTGCTGGACCGGCTGGCGATCTCGAGCGGCGAGCTGGTGCGGCTGGGGGTGGTCGACGGCGAGACCCTGACCTGGGTGGCCAAGTCCCAGGGCGCGCGCCAGGGCGTGCGCTACGACCCGGAGATGGGCGGGGTGGCGCAGCTGCGCTGCACCGCCTCCGGCCATGCCTGGCTGCTGACGCTGAGCGACGAGCAGGCGCTCGACCTGGTGCGCCGCCAGGACACCGGCCAGAAGCACGCCGGCGGACCCAATGCGCCCACCTCCGAGCAGGGCCTGCTGCAGTGCCTGCACCAAGCCCGCCAGCGGGGCTACAGCCTGACGCTGGAGATCTACAACCCGGGCATGGGCGCGATGGCCGCGCCGGTGCGTCGCCCGGGCGGGCAGGCCCTGGGCATCATCAGCATCGCCGGGCCGATGTCGCGCCTGGACGAGGCCCGCATGCTGGCCCTGGGCCCCGAGCTGCTGGCCGCGGCGGCCGAGCTGGCCGCCGCCAGCGGTGAATCGCTGCTGCTCGGCCGGTCGGCCGCGGTGGGCGGTCCGCCCTGAGCCCGCGGCCAGGGCCGACCTCAGGCGGTCGGCTCCATCACCATCAGGCCCGACGCCGTGTTGGAGATCGGGATGTGATAGTTGCGATGCACTTCACGCACCTGCTCGCCCAGCGCGGCCCTGGTGGCCAGCCACATCAGCAGCTCGACGCCCTGGGTGCCGGCCTTCTCGACCAGCTCGTGGATGCTGAACTGCGTGGCCCACTTCGGGTCGTGGATCAGGCTCTCCATGAACTGCAGGTCGAAGTCCTTGTTGATGAAGCCGGCGCGCTCGCCGTCGAGCTGGTGCGACAGGCCACCGGTGCCCAGCACCATCACGCGGGCATCGGACTGCCAGCTGCGCACCGCGCGGCCGACCGCCTCGCCCAGCTTCCAGCAGCGGGCGGCCGAAGGCAGCGGGAACTGCACGGTGTTGATGCACACCGGCACGACCTTGACCGGCCACTTCTGGTCCGGCCAGCACAGCGCCATCGGCAGCGTGAAGGCGTGGTCGACCAGCATCTCCTGGCAGGTCGTGACGTCGAACTCGTCGTCGATCAGGCGGTCGATCAGGTGCCAGGACAGGTCCTGGTCACCGCTGAACGGCGGCACCTCGGGAATGCCCCAGCCTTCGTCGGCGTTGCGGTACTCGGGGGCCGCGCCGATCGAGAAGGTCGGCATCTTGTCGAGGAAAAAGTTCAGGCCGTGGTCGTTGTAGAACACGACGACCACGTCCGGACGAGCCTGCTCGAGCCAGCCCTGCACCGGCTTGTAGCCGTCGAAGAAGGGTTTCCAGTACGCATCTTCCTGCAGGTTGCGGGCGATGGCGCGGCCGATGGCCGGGACGTGGGACGTGGCGATGCCACCGACGATGTTTGCCATGGAACGGGTCTCCTGAATGAGGTCGGGTGGCGGGGATCAGTGGGCGTAGGCCAGCAGCATGGCCTTGAACTCGTCCTTGCTCATGCCGGTCTGCTGAGCGCCGAGGTCCTGCACGTCCAGGCCGAGGATGCCGGCGAACTTCGCCAGGTAATAGACGTTGCCGCCCGCGGCGATCAGCTGCAGCACGTTGCGGGCACGGATGGCCTCGCGCTGCTCGGCGTTCAGGCCGAAGCGGGCGCAGTAGGCATCCTCGTCCCGGACGAACTCCTCGCGGCAGCGGGCCGCGTTGAACGAGTAGCACATCTTGTTGAGCGCATACCCCTTGCGGGCCTGCTGGCCGTCGAACAGGACGGTGCCCGGGATGGCGGGGAGGGTGTGGGTCATGACGAGGTCTCCTGGGGTTCTGCGGAGCGGGCTGTCGATCGGCGCCGCCTGACCGGCAGTATTCAAAAAGCCCCTCTCCTCATCAAGGCGATCCGGTTCATGAAACGCATGCACCAGATTGATGGATCGGCCCGCCGGCCGGTGATACTCCGTGACCTGACCGCCTGACGCCATGAGCTCACCCGACCCCCTCGACCTCGATGGCCACGCCCTCGCGCTGCTGCTGGCGGTGCACGACGAAGGTTCGGTCACGGCCGCGGCGCAGCGGCTGGGCCTGTCGCAGTCGGCGGTCAGCCACGGGCTGGACCGGCTGCGGACCCTCGTCGGCGACGCGCTGTTCGTCAAGTCCGGCCGTGGCATCGTGGCCACCTCGCGGGCCGTGGCGCTGGCCGCGCAGGCCCGCCCGCTGCTCGAGCAGATGCGCTGCTTCGCGCGGGCCGAAGCGGTCGACCTGGCCCGGCTGCAAGGCACCTGGACCATCGCGGCCAACGACCTGCAGGCCCACCTGCTGCTGCCGCGCTGGCTGCGCCGGGTGCGCACGCAGGCGCCCGGCCTGCGGCTGCGGGTCGTGCCCTCGTCGGTGCCGACGCTCGACCTGCTGCGCGACGAGCACTGCCAGCTGGCGATCTCGCCCCGGCCGCCGGAGAGCGACGACATCGTGCAGAAGCGCCTGTTCAGTGACGCCTACCGGGTCTTCTACGACGCCGCCGAGCGCGCCGCGCCGGTCGGTCGTGCCGACTACGAGGCGGCCGAGCACATCAGCGTGCTCTACGAACAGCCGCGCCGCTCGCTGGACATCGACCAGTGGCTGCTGGCCCAGGGCGTGCAGCGGCGCATCGTCGTCACCGTGCCGGGGTTCGCCGGCATCGCGCCGTTCCTGCGTGGCAGCACGCTGCTGGCCACGCTGCCCAGCCTGCTCGGAGCGGGGCTGATGCAGGGCCTGGCCACGGCCGACCTGCCGCTGGACGGCCCGCAGATGCCGATGTACTCGATCTGGCACCTGCGCCACCAGGCCGATCCGGTGCACCGCTGGCTGCGCGGCCTGCTCGACGAAGTGGTCGCCGAGGTGAGCGCGCCGCGCCCGCCCGGTTGAGCGGACGCCGCCACATCACCGCAGGTTTTGCACGGTGCGGCAGCAAAACCGGTCGATTTGCCGGCATCATTCGCACCCTGCACACGCCGAGGCACCGCCCGCGTGTGATCAAGAATTCAGCATGATGCGCAGCTTGGAGCACACACCATGAAAGCACTGGTCCCCGTGAAGAGGGTGGTCGACTACAACGTCAAGGTTCGGGTGAAGACGGACGGGACGGGGGTGGAGACGGCCAACGTGA
>NZ_QJJS01000017.1 GCF_003201595.1 Sphaerotilus hippei
GATCGCCCCCATCGCCATGGAAGAAGGTCTGCGCTTCGCCATCCGTGAAGGCGGCCGCACCGTCGGCGCCGGCGTCGTTGCCAAGATCCTGGACTAAGCTCTTTGTGTGACTGTGGTGGAGCGGTCCCGGTGACGGGACCGCTCTGCCCTTTCAATTCGCGGCCTGGCCTTGCTCAGGCCGCCTTGCTCTTTTTGAAGGAATCGTCATGCAAAAGCAAAAGATCCGCATCCGCCTGAAGGCGTTCGATTACAAGCTGATCGACCAGTCGGCCCAGGAGATCGTGGAAACCGCCAAGCGCACCGGCGCCATCGTCAAGGGCCCGGTGCCCCTGCCGACGCGCATGCAGCGCTTCGACATCCTGCGTTCGCCGCACGTCAACAAGACCTCGCGCGACCAGTTCGAGATCCGCACCCACCAGCGTCTGATGGACATCGTGGACCCGACCGACAAGACGGTCGACGCCCTGATGAAGCTCGACCTGCCGGCTGGCGTGGACGTCGAGATCAAGCTGCAGTGATCGCTTGACCGCCGCAGGCGACCGGCCTGCGCGGACTGAAAAAACCCCTGGGGCCTCACGGCCTGCAGGGGTTTTTTTTCGTCAGTCGGCCCAGCGCAGCATCGCCTCGTCGCGCCAGTAGGTGACTTCGCTGTAATAGAAGGACCACACGCACTCGGTGCAACCGCGGCCGCAGCAGCTGACCGGCACCTCGGGAGGTGCCGGCAGCTCGATGCCTTGCCGGGCGGCACGGGCCTGCACGGCCTCGATCAGCGCCTCGGCTTCACGGCGTTCGGCGGGGGTCCAGTTCATCAGGGCTTGGTCGGGAATCATGCGCGGTTTCTACCACGCGCCGGCCGACCCCGGACCCGCCGACCCTTCACTCGGGCTCGATGCCCGCCGCCTTGATGATGCGGCCCCACTTCTGGGTCTCGGCGCGCTGGAAGGCGGCCAGGCCGTCGGAGGTCGTGGTGTGGGCCTCCGTGCCGCTGCTCTCGAAGAAGGCCCTGGCCGGCGCGCTGCGGGTGGCCGCATGCAGCAGCTCGTTGAGGCGCTGCACCACCGGGGCCGGGGTGCCCGCCGGCACGTAGGCGGCAAACCAGTAGCTCATGTCGTAGCCCTTGACTCCCGCCTCGTCGATGGTGGGCACGTCGGGCAGCAGCGGCAGGCGCTTGTGCGTGGACACGCCCAGCGCCCGCAGCTTGCCCGAGCGCACATGCGGCACACCCGTGCCGGTGTCGGGGATCATCATGTCGATCTGGCCGCCCAGCAGGTCGGTGATGGCGTTGGGGTTGCTCTTGTAGGGCACGTGCAGGATCTCGGTGCCCGAGAGCTGCTGGAACATCTCGCCCGCCACGCGGCTGGAGGCGCTGCCACTGCCGAAGGTGAGCTTGCCCGGGGCCTTGCGGGCGGCCGCGACCAGTTCGGCCACGCTGCGGTAGGGCGAGCCGCTGTTGACCACCAGCACCTGCCCCCCACGCGCGAGCACGGTGAGCGGCACGAAGTCCTTGACCGCGTCGTAGCCGGTCTTCTTGTAGAGGTGCTCGTTGGCGGCGTGGGTCGTGTTGGTCGCGATCAGCACGGTGTAGCCGTCGGGGGCGGACCGGGCGACGGCCTGGGTCGCCGGCATGCCGCTGGCTCCGGCCTTGTTCTCGACGATGACCGTCTGTTTCGTGTCCGCGCCGACGGACTGGGCCAGGGCGCGGGCGAGCATGTCGGTGGCGCTGCCGGCGGCGAACGGCACGACGAAGGTGATGGGCCTGGCCGGGTAGGCCTGGGCCCGGGCCAGCAGCGGCGTGGCCAGCGAGGTGGCCAGAGCCAGGGCCAGCAGCGTGCGGCGAGGCCGCGCATGAGGGGAACGGGCAGCGATCATGGTTCTGGTCTCCGGTGGGATGTGTGTGGGCAAAAGAAGGATCAGCGGGCCGACCGCAGATGCGGCAGCAGCCTGGCATCGAGCTGCAGCGGCAGCTCCAGCAGCAGGAAGGACAGCGCCTTGCCGTGGCTGTCGAGGTTGAGCGTGTCGTTGACCCCGCCGTCGAGCACGTCGTCGAGCACGAAGTTCATCGCCTGCAGGTGGGGCAGCAGGTAGCGGCGCACGGCCGTGGGCTGCCGGTGGGCGAACTGAAGGGCGACGGCGGCGGGGGTCACCTGCTCGACCAGCGCGGGCCAGAGCGCCGGGTGCCAGGCGATGACGCTGATGTTGCTGCGGTTGCCCTTGTCACCGGTGCGCCCGTGGGCGGCCTGGTGCAGGGGCACGGTGATCGATGGGGATGCGCTCATGGCCAGGGCCTCGGGTTCAAGGGTTCAAGGGTTCAATGAGGCGCCAGCGTGAGGGCACCCGCTCGCGCGGCACCAGCCCGGACACGGTGTCCAGACGCGCGCGCAGCGAGGTGCGCACGCCCCCGCCACCCGCCGGGCCGCAGGTGTAGAGCGCCGTGACCTCCCGCGTGAGCCGCTGGGCGGCGTCGCGGTCGGGGTGGGCCAGGGCCACCCGCAGCCGCACGTCACGGGCGCCGTGGTCGGGTCGGGCCTCGATCCAGCGACCGGCGTCGTCGGCGAACACGCTGGCCACGCCGATCAGGTCCAGCCGCAGCGGCCCCAGGCCATCCAGCCGCTCGCGCAGCACCTCGCCGGCCAGGCGGGCCCGGCCCTCGGCTCGCACGCCGGCGTAGGAGATCTCGCCTTCGGCCAGCCAGCCGGTCTCGTGGCAGACGTTGACCTTCAGCGTCGCCGGTCGCGGATGGCCGCGCACCCCGCTCAGGCGCACCCGGTCGGGACCGACCTGCTCCAGCTCGGCAGCGGACAGGTCGGCCACGACGTCGGGGGTCAGGTAGGCCGCCGGATCGTGCACCTCGTAGAGCAGCTGCTCGAGCACCGTGTGGCGATGGATCACGCCCCCCGTGCCGGCCGGCTTGCCGATCGTGCAGTGGCCGTCGGCCTCGATCTCGGCGATCGGATAACCCAGCCGGGCCAGGCCCGGCACGTCCTTGACGCCCGGGTCGGCGTAATAACCCCCGCTGACCTGTGCGCCACATTCCAGCAGGTGCCCGGCCATGGTCGCCCGGGCGAGGCGATCCCAGTCGTCGCGGGCCCAGCCGAAATGGGCCAGGGCCGGGCCGACCACCAGCGACGGATCGGCCACCCGGCCGCAGACCACGATCTGGGCGCCGGCCAGCAGCGCATCGGCGATCGCCTCGGCGCCCTGGTAGGCGTTGGCCGACACGATGGACAGGCCCTGCAGCGCCGGCCCCATCACCTCGTCGAGCAGGGCACGACCCGCGGCATCGCTCAGGTCGTCGCCCTCGACCACCGCGATGCGCGGTGGCGCCAGGCCCAGTTCGGCCGCCAGCGCCTGCAGCCGGCGTGCCGCGCCGGCCGGGTTGGCCGCCCCGAAGTTGCTGACGATGCGCACCCCCGCCGCGAGGCAGCGGGCCAGCACCGGGCGGACCAGCTCGTCGAGCAGCGGCTCGTACCCGCCGTCCGGATCGCCACGCCGCGCCAGCTGGGCCAGCGCCAGCGTGCGCTCGGCCAGGGTCTCGAAGATCAGCACGGCCGGCCCACCGCTGGCGATCAGCGCGTCGACCACCGGGCCGGCCGCATCGGTGCGGTCGCCGGAAAAGCCTGCGGCGCAGCCCACGCGCAGGACGGATGTGTGTGCAGTCACGGGTTCGGGTCTCCTGATGCGCACTCTAGGCAGACCGGTTTATGCTGTGAATTCGAATTTTCAGATGAATTGATCGGAATGGCAGATGAATGTATCGCTGCGCCAGCTGCACGCCTTCCTGATGCTGGCCGAACAGCGCAGCTTCACCCGTGCGGCCGCGGCCTGCCACCTGTCGCAGCCGGCGTTCAGCGCGATGATCCGCAGCCTGGAGCACTCGCTCGGCCTGAAATTGTTCGACCGCAGCACCCGCCATGTCGCCCTCACGGCCGAAGGCGAGGCCTTCGTCGAACCCGCCCGGCGGGTGCAGGCGGAGCTCGAGGTGGCGCTGGCGGGCGCGCGTGACGCGGCGGCGCTGCGGCGCGGCCGGGTGTCGCTGGCGCTGCTGCCTTCGCTGGCCGCGGGCTGGCTGCCCGACGTGCTGGCGCGGTTCCGGACCGCCCACCCGGGCATCGAGCTGGAGGTGAGCGACGGGCTGTCGGAGGACTGCATCGCGCGTGTCGCCAGCGGCCGGGCCGACTTCGCGCTGGCGGCCATCCGCGCGGACACCCCCGAGCTGCAGGCCCGACCCTTCTGCCACGACGACTTCCACCTGGTCTGCCGGGACGACCACCCGCTGGCACGGCAGCCGGTGCTGACGGTCGAGACCCTGGCCGCCTGGCCCTTCGTGCACCTGTCCCGCGTCAGCAGCGTGCGCCAGTACCTGGAGGCGGCCTTCCATCCCCAGCCGATGAACACGCTGATGGAGGTCGACCAGCTCGCCACCGTGATGGGCATGGTGCGTGCGGGCCTGGGCATCAGCGTCGTGCCCGCCCTGGCCCTCTTCCACTTCGACCAGCCCGGACTGGTGACCCGGCCGCTGCCCTGGCCGGGCCTGACCCGCCAGATCTACCTGGTGCGCCGGCGCGACCGCAGCCTGTCGGTGGCGGCCCAGGCGCTGCACGACCAGGCCCTGGCCGAGCGCCCCTGAACAGACCGCGGGGGCGCGGTGATCAGGTCGCAGGCGGAGTCGCGGCCTCGATGAGGATGGCCCGGAAATCGTTCACGTTGGTCAGCGTCGGACCGGTCACGACCGAATCGCCCAGCGCCTGGAAGAAGCCGTGGCCGTCGTTGTCGTCCAGGTGGCGGCGTGGATGAAGGCCCAGGCGCCAGGCCCGGGCCAGCGTGTCGGGGCCGATGAGCGCACCGGCGATCTCCTCGACCCCATCCACCCCGTCGGTGTCGCCGGCCAGCGCATGCACCCTGGGCAGGCCGTCCAGCCCGAGGGCCAGGGACAGCAGGCACTCGACGTTGCGCCCGCCGCGGCCCTGGCCACGCACGGTGACGGTGGTCTCGCCGCCCGACAGCAGCACGCAAGGGGGCACGAAGGGCTGGCCGCGCAGCACCACCTGCCGCGTGATGCCGGCCAGCACCTGGCCGACGTCGCGGGCCTCGCCTTCGAGGCTGTCGCCCAGGATGTGGGGCGTCACCCCCGCCGCGCGGGCCACGTGCGCGGCCGCCTCGAGCGCGATCTGGGGGGTGGTGATCATGCGGGTCCGGCTGCCCGACAGACGCGGGTCGCCCGGCTTGACGGTCTCGCCTCGCCCGCTCTCGAGCAGGGCCCGCACCGCCTCGGGCACGCGGATGTGATGGCGCTCGAGGATGGCCAGCGCGTCGGCACAGGTGCTCGGGTCGGCCACCGTCGGTCCGGAGGCGATGTCCTGCGGAGCATCCCCGGGCACGTCGGAGATCAGCAGCGTGACCAGCCGGGCCGGATGGCAGGCCGCCGCCAGGCGACCGCCCTTGAGCGCCGACAGGTGGCGGCGCACGCAGTTCATCTCCGAGATGGTGGCCCCGCTGCCGAGCAGGGCGGTGTTCACCGCCTGCTTGTCGGCCAGGGTCAGCCCCGGCCCCGGCGCCACCAGCAAGGACGAGCCCCCGCCGGAGATCAGCGCGATCACCAGGTCATCGGCCGTCAGGCCGCTCACCAGCGCCTGCATGCGTTCGGCCGCCCGGGCTCCGGCGGCATCGGGCACCGGATGGGCCGCCTGCACGATCTCGAGGCGGGAACACGGCACCTCGTGGCCGTAGCGGGTGATGACCAGGCCTTCGAGCGGGCCGGGCCAGTGGTCCTCCAGCGCCCGGGCCATCGCAGCCGACGCCTTGCCCGCGCCGATGACGATGGTGCGACCCCGGGGCGGCGGCGGCAGGTGGGGCGGCAGGCAGGACGCCGGCTGTGCCGCGGCGATGGCCGCGTCGAACATCTGGCGCAACAGGATCGGGTGATCGGTCATGTCGTCTCGCGGTGAGGTCGCACCAGCCTCAGGTGGGTGATCTCAGAAGCCGCGCCCAGCCGCTTGGGCGGGCCCCAGTAACCGGTGCCGCGGCTGGTGTAGATCCAGAGGTCCTGCAGCCGGTGCAGGCCGGCGGTGAAAGGCTGCTGCATCGGCACGAACCATTTCCAGGGCAGGAACTGCCCGCCGTGGGTGTGGCCGGACAGCTGCAGATCGTAACCCGCGCCCGCGGCCAGCAGCGCGCTGCGCGGCTGGTGGGCCAGCAGCAGCCGCAGGCCCGCGTGCGCCGGGGCACCGGCCAGCGCGGCATGCGGATCGCTGCGGTGGCCGGGCTCGAAGTGGTGCGCGCCATGGTCGGCCACCCCGGCGACCACCACCGCCGCCCGGCCGTGCTGGATCACCACATGCTCGTTGAGCAGTACCTGCACGCCCAGCTGGCGCAGGTGGCGGATCCAGGCCGGCGCGCCGCTGTAGTACTCGTGGTTGCCCGTCACGAAATAGCTGCCGTGGCGCGACTGCAGCTCGGCCAGCGGCGCCACGTGCACGGCCAGCTGCTCGACCGAGCCGTCGACCAGGTCCCCGGTGATGGCCACCAGATCGGCCTGCAGGCGGTTGACCCGCTGCACGATGGCCCGCAGGTAGGCCGCACCGATGGTCGGCCCGACATGGATGTCGCTGATCTGCGCGATGGTGAACCCGTGCAGCGCGTCGGGCAGATCGGCGATCGGCACGTCGACCCGGACCACCGCCGCGGTCCGGCGGGCGTTGAACAGCCCGACGAGCGTGGCCAGCGCCGACAGCAGCAGCACGGCCAGCGCACTCCCGCTCGACCAGCCCGGGGCCGCCGCGGCGCTCCAGCCGGCCCAGCCGAGCATCGTCAGCGTCAGCAGCAGCAGCTCGCGCAGCACCGTGCCGACCAGCACGCTCGAGAACCAGCCCATCAGCAGCAGCCCGGCCCAGCCGAAGCCCTGGGCGAGGCGGTCGTGCCGATGGCGGGTGCCCAGCACCGACCAGGGGATCAGCACGGTGGACCCTGCCAGCAGGCCCCACAGCAGCACCGCCGTCATCGGCCAGTGGCCCACCAGGCCCCCGGACAGGCGCCAGGCCACGAGTCCGTGCAGCAGGGCCGACACGGCAAGAAAGGGCAACCAGGGTCTCATCGTGCGCAGATGAGGCCATGACCGCGGACCGCAAGCCCCGGCGCCGCGGGCCTTCGGTTCAGTGCAGCAGCGGCAGGCGGGCCACTCGCTGCTCGATGTCCGCCAGCACCTGGTTGTAGCCAGGCTCGCCCACGCCGCCGTACTGGCGACGGAAGTCGGCCTCGGTCAGGAAGCTGGGCAGGCCGTCGATGTCGGGCATGAAGTCGGACTCCTGCAGGGCCTCGGCCATGCGGGCCTGGAACCCGAGCGCATCGTGCACCGCCCGCTGCCCGATCCGGGTGCCCGCCCGATCGGCGGCCAGGTCGTCGAAGCTGAAGCCGCTGCCTTCACGGGTGTCGCCGACCTCCTTGTAGACGCCGATCGCGTCGGCCAGGCGCCCGCCCCCTTCGGCGGCCAGCACGGCCGAGACCAGGAAATGCAGCGGGTGATCGTCGCGGCCCCGCAGCTGGACCAGCCTCAGGCTGGGCTGGGACCAGCCGCGTGCGGCGGGCACGATGCGCGCCAGGGGCTGGCGTGCGGTGTAGAGCGCCAGCGTGATCAGCGCCGCGCGGTTCTCGTGGGCGGCAAACACCGACACCGCCGTCGGGTCCGGTCGATCCGCCCCCTGCGCAAAGGCGACCGTGCGCTGACGCGCCAGATCGGTGAGCGCGGGCAGCAGCGCGGCCATCATGACGTCGTGCCCCTCCGGCAGGGCCGCGGACGGTGCGACGAGCTGCACCAGCCGATCGTTGTAGAGCTTCAGCCGCGCCTGCAGCTCGGCCGGCACCACCGCCGTCTTCACCAGATCGACGAACTCGGGCTTCCAGAGGTAGGAGATCACCAGCCCCTCGTCGGTCAGCGCCACCCGCTGGACCATCGCCACGCCCATGCGCAGCTCCTCGTCGACCTGATAGTGGCGGGCCACCTGATGCAGCACGATGCCGGCCAGCCAGGCCGGCACGGGCAGGCGGCCGAGCCAGAGGGAATCCAGTTCGGGCAGCCCCTGGTCGGACTGCAGCAGCCGGGCCTGCACATTGAGCCAGTGGCTGCCCAGCGGACTGCGGGGCACGTGCACGCTGGCGTACACGTCGGCCACTCCGGTCGCCAGGTCGACACGGGCCGAGCCGTGCAGCAGACGCTGGCTGACGTCGTTGAGCAGCACGTCGAGGTCGCGCGGCGACGCGGCGAAGTTGCGCACCGTGCCCGGAGGGGCGCGGCGAGGATCGGCATCCCGGAGCATGGAGCGCGCGCGCGCGATGTCAGCCGGCGTCAGCTCGGAGCCCCGCAGCACGCGGGGCTGCTGCTCGAAACAGAGCCAGACGGCCAGCAGCAGCATCAGGATCAGGCCAAGCAGAGGCAGGAGGACAAACTTGGTCAGGGTTTTCATGTCCACATCCTATCGACAGGCCGAGGAAAACCCTGAAGGGTCGACAATCAAAACCTTTCATCACCCGGTTCCCGATGAACGACATCACGAGGGTCCAATGGACCGACGCCGCCGGTCAGGCGCACAGCGCCCGCTGGGTGTGCGACAGCGATCGCCCGCCGCCGCGGCGCATCGTGCCGGCCGACGACCGCATGCCCGCCGACACGGCCTACCGGCTGGCCTGCGAAGGCACCGGCCTGCTCTGGCAGGGCGACTACCCGAATGCACGGCTGATGCTGCAGGCACTGACGCGTCGGCTCGACCGGGGCCCACGCCGCACGCACGCCGGCCGGCAGGCCGCGACGGCCCCGGCGATGCATCCGATGACGGCCGCCTTCCACCAGCAGCGCCAGGCCCAGGCCCAGCGTGCCCGGGTGCTCGGCATGCTGCTGCTGCCGGTCGACTGCGGTGATGTGCTGCCCCTGCGCCGGGCGCCCGCCATCGAGGTGGCCTGCGCGCAGGCCCAGGGCACGGCCACCTCGGCCTACGTGATGCCGCTGCGCCACCTGCTGGGACTGATCGGCGCCCATGAGTGGCGCAAGAAGGGGGTCGACGTGCCGGCCACCGGAGGGCGCATCCATGCGCATTACGGCGTCTTCTCGCCGGTGCGGGGTGAATATGTGCAACTGGTGGCGCAGGCTCCCCTGCCCGCCGCCTGCCAGCGGCCGGAAGGCGTGGCCTTCGACATCGGCACCGGCACGGGTGTGCTCGCCGCCGTGCTGGCGGCCCGTGGCGTGCCACGCATCACGGCCACCGACACCGAGACGCGCGCCCTGGGCTGCGCGCTCGAGAACCTGCAACGACTGGGCTGTTCCGATCGGGTGGAGCTGCTGCAGACCAGCCTGTTCCCGGCCGGCCGGCAGGCCGACCTGATCGTCTGCAATCCGCCCTGGTTGCCCGGCCATCCCAGTTCATCGCTGGAACACGCGATCTACGACCCGGACAGCCGCATGCTCAGGGGTTATCTGGACGGGCTGGCGGCGCACCTGAGGCCGCAGGGCGAAGGCTGGCTGATCCTGTCGGACCTGGCCGAACACCTGCACCTGCGCGACCGGGCCACGCTGCTCGCGTGGATCGAGCAGGCCGGGCTGAAGGTGATCGACCGCCTGGACGTGCGCCCCATGCACAAGCGGGCGAGTGACGCCGAGGACCTGCTGCACGCCGCCCGCTCGGCCGAAGTGACCTCGCTCTGGCGACTTGGCCGGCGGTGAAGTCCGGAAACAGAAAAGCCAGCTGCGAGGCTGGCTTTTCTGACGAAAACCGAGGTTTCCGTTGAATTTGGTTGCGGGGGCTGGATTTGAACCAACGACCTTTGGGTTATGAGCCCAACGAGCTACCAGACTGCTCCACCCCGCGACTGAAGATCGAATTATATACCGGAAAATCGTTTCGCTGCTGAATATCGTTCAGATCGAACATTCAGCACCACGAAGCCGATGCCGTTCAAACAAAAAAGCCAGCGCACGACACGCTGGCTTTCTGGCAGAAAGAACTTCTGCTGAATTCTGGTTGCGGGGGCTGGATTTGAACCAACGACCTTTGGGTTATGAGCCCAACGAGCTACCAGACTGCTCCACCCCGCGACTGGAATATCAATTATATGCCGAACTTCGTGCCGCTTGCAAGTGTTTCCGGTGATCTTGTGTTCACCTTCCGGCACCTGCCACGCGGCAGAAGCCCTGCAGACCTCACTCGGCCTTGGCGTCGCCTTCGACCACGGCGACTTCGCCGGCTTCCGGACGGTCCACCAGCTCGACGTAGGCCATCGGCGCGTTGTCGCCAACACGGAAGCCCATCTTCAGGATGCGGGTGTAACCACCCGGACGAGCGGCGTAGCGCTTGCCCAGCACGTCGAACAGCTTGACGACGTTGTCACGGCTGCGCAGACGGTCGAAGGCCAGGCGCTTGTTCGCCAGGGTCGGGGTCTTGCCCAGGGTGATCAGGGGCTCGACGACGCGACGCAGTTCCTTGGCCTTGGGGACCGTGGTCTTGATGGCTTCGTGCTCGATGAGCGAGTTGGCCATGTTGCGCAGCATCGCCAGGCGATGGGAAGAGGTGCGGTTCAGTTTCCGCAGACCGTTACGGTGACGCATGGTGCTTTCCTTGCTTTGTATACCGGCGGCCGGATCAGGTACCGCCGGGTGCACCGGGCCCGAGGGCCCGTATCGTTCAGCGCTGGATCAGCGCTTGTCCAGACCTTGGGGCGGCCAGTTTTCCAGGCGGGCACCCAGGGTGAGACCGCGGGAAGCCAGGACTTCCTTGATCTCGTTGAGCGACTTGCGACCCAGGTTCGGGGTCTTCAGCAGCTCGGTCTCGGTGCGCTGGATTAGGTCGCCGATGTAATAGATGTTCTCGGCCTTCAGGCAGTTGGCCGAACGCACCGTCAGCTCCAGCTCGTCCACCGGACGCAGCAGGATCGGATCGAAGTGCTGGGCACGCGGGGCCGGCTGGTCGAAGGCGATCAGATCGCTGCCTTCCAGCTGGGCGAACACGGCCAGTTGCTCGACCAGGATCTTGGCCGAGGCACGGATCGCTTCCTCCGGCGAGATCGCGCCGTTGGTCTCGATTTCCATGACCAGCTTGTCCAGGTCGGTGCGCTGCTCGACGCGGGCGCTCTCGACGGTGTAGCTGACGCGACGGACCGGGGAGAACGAGGCGTCCAGCACGATGCGCCCGATCGACTTCGTCGGCTCGTCGGCGTAACGGCGCAGGCTGCCCGGCACGTAGCCACGGCCCTTCTCGACCTTGATCTGCATGTCGAGCTTGCCACCCTGAGCCAGATGGGAAATCACGTGCTCGGGGTTGATGATCTCGACGTCATGCGGCGTCTGGATGTCGGCGGCCGTGACCGGGCCTTCGCCATCCTTGCGCAGCACCAGCGTGACTTCGTCGCGGTTGTGCAGACGGAACACGACGCCCTTGAGGTTCAGCATGATGTGAACCACGTCTTCCTGGACACCGTCGACCGTCGAGTACTCATGCAGAACACCCGCGATCGTCACTTCGGTCGGCGCGTAGCCGACCATCGAGGACAGCAGCACACGACGCAGGGCGTTGCCCAGCGTGTGACCGTAGCCGCGCTCGAAAGGCTCGAGGGTGACCTTGGCGCGATGACCGCCCAGGGGCTCGACATTGATCGCTTTGGGCTTCAGCAAATTCGTTTGCATTGAAAGTTCCTGTCAATACCCTCGGCTCGTTACACCGATAAGGCTGATGAACCCGCCAGGCCAGCAGCCGGAGCCACATGGCCGGATAGCAGATAAGGCTGGACGCCGGCGAGGACCGCCAACGCCCGCACGAAGATCAGCGCGAATACAGTTCGACGATCAGCGACTCGTTGATGTCGGCGCCGAATTCATCACGGTCCGGCGCCTTCTTGAAGACACCTTCCATCTTGGCCAGATCGACGCTCACCCAGGCCGGCAGGCCGATGGAGTCGGCCAGCTTCAGCGCTTCGACGATGCGCAGCTGCTTCTTCGACTTCTCGCGCACCGACACCACGTCACCGGCCTTGACCAGGAACGACGGGATGTTCACGCACTGGCCGTTGACGGTGACCGCCTTGTGCGAGACCAGCTGACGCGATTCGGCACGGGTCGAACCGAAGCCCATGCGATAGACGACGTTGTCCAGACGCGATTCCAGCAGCAGCAGCAGGTTGGCACCGGTGTTGCCACGACGGCGCTCGGCTTCAGCGAAGTAGCGGCGGAACTGACGCTCCAGCACGCCATACATGCGCTTGACCTTCTGCTTCTCGCGCAGCTGGATGCCGAAGTCGGACGTACGCGAGCCCGAGGTGCGGCCATGCTGACCCGGTTTGGTCTCGAACTTCGACTTGTCGCTGATCGAGCGGCGGGCGCTCTTCAGGAACAGGTCGGTGCCTTCGCGGCGGGAAAGTTTGGCCTTGGGGCCGAGGTAACGTGCCACTGTGGAATCCTTGGTTTTGCTTGACGCAACCCGATCGGGGCTGCGCAAGTCTGCGGCGCATCAAGCGCGGCAGACGGTGGGCTTACGGGCCGACAGGATGTCGACCTGAAGAATGGAAAGGCCAGCAAGACGCGATCGATGGACCTCGTCTTGATGACCTGTTCCAACGGAGAATCCGGCGGGCACGACTGTGCTCACCGGAGAACTCGGTATTCTAGCAGAAGAACCTGGCTGCCAACGGCATCCAGGTCCTGTTCAGCGCATCAGATGCGACGACGCTTCTGCGGACGGCAGCCGTTGTGCGGGACCGGCGTCACGTCGGAGATCGACGCGATGCGGATGCCCAGCGAGGCGAGTGCACGAACCGAAGACTCGCGACCCGGGCCCGGGCCCTTGATCTTGACGTCGAGGTTCTTGATGCCCTGTTCCTGCGCAGCACGACCAGCCACTTCGGCGGCGACCTGGGCAGCAAAAGGCGTCGATTTGCGCGAACCCTTGAAACCCTGGCCACCACTCGAAGCCCAGGACAACGCATTGCCCTGACGATCGGTGATCGTGATGATGGTGTTGTTGAAGGATGCGTGCACGTGAGCGACACCGTCCGCAATGTTCTTGCGAACCTTCTTGCTGACGCGACGCGCGGCGTTGTTGACTGGTGCTTTTGCCATAAATGACTCTCTTCAGCCCGAGGGCTTACTTCTTCAGCGCGGCAGCGCCCTTCTTCGGACCCTTGCGGGTGCGGGAATTGGTGCGGGTACGCTGACCACGCACCGGCAGGCCGCGACGATGACGGAAACCACGGTAGCAACCCAGATCCATCAGACGCTTGATGTTGATCGAGATTTCGCGACGCAGGTCGCCCTCGATCGTCAGGCGGCCGACTTCGTCACGGATCTTTTCCAGATCGGCGTCGCTCAGGTCCTTGACCTTCTTGTCATACGAAATACCGCAGTTCTCGCAGATCTTCTGCGCGGTCGTACGGCCGATGCCGTAGATCGCAGTCAGGCCGATCTCGGCGTGCTTGTGCGGCGGAATGTTGATACCAGCAATACGTGCCATGTGCGTCCTCTATACGGTTGCAGCGGTGCCCAGGGGCTCAGCCCTGACGCTGCTTGTGGCGCGGGTCGGTGCAAATGACACGAACCACACCCTTGCGACGGATGATCTTGCAGTTGCGGCAGATCTTCTTGACGGATGCGGAGACTTTCATGGTCTTCTCCTTGATCGGCTTGCGCTCGTCTTCCGGGACTCGGATTCAATCGCTCACTTCGCCCGGAAAACGATGCGAGCACGGAACAAACCTTGGGGCATGCATTGTCCAGCCTTCTGGCCACCAGGAACGCTGCGCCCCATCAAGGGTTCACATCATTCCGGCACCGACTGGGCAGCACAGGCCCGTGTTCAGCTGACGCGGAGACCGCGTCGGGACGGATCCAGAGGACCCGACCCGTATTCTTTGACCGTCAACCTGCCTTGAAGCTGGACTTCTTGAGCAAGGTCTCGTACTGCTGAGACATCACATAAGACTGGACCTGCGCCCAGAAATCCATGGTCACCACGACGATGATCAGCAACGACGTTCCACCGAAATAGAACGGCACGTTGTACTTCAGCACCAGAAACTCGGGCAGCAGACACACCAGGGTGATGTAGGCCGCACCCCCCAGCGTGAGCCGGGCGAGGATCTTGTCGATGTACCTGGCGGTCTGGTCACCCGGACGGATGCCCGGGATGAACGCGCCACTCTTCTTCAGGTTGTCCGCGGTCTCACGGCTGTTGAAGACCAGCGCCGTGTAGAAGAAGCAGAAGAACACGATCATGGCCGCATACAGCAGCACGTAGATCGGCTGTCCCGGCGACAGCGCCGAGGACACATCCTTCAGGGAGCGCATCAGCCAGCTGTCGCTCTGCCCCGTCGCGATCCAGCCGACCACCGTGGCGGGCAGCAGGATGATGGACGATGCGAAGATCGGCGGGATCACGCCCGACATGTTGATCTTCAGGGGCAGGTGCGACGACTGACCGCCATACACCTTGTTGCCGACCTGGCGCTTGGCATAGTTGACCAGGATCTTGCGCTGACCCCGTTCGACGAACACCACCACGTACGTCACACCGATCACGATGCCGACGATCAGGATCGCGACGATGATGCTCATCGCACCCGTGCTCACCAGATTCAGCAGCCCGGCGATCGCGCTGGGCAGACCCGCAGCGATGCCGGAGAAGATCAGGATCGAGATCCCGTTGCCCAGGCCACGTTCCGTGATCTGCTCACCCAGCCACATCAGGAACATCGTCCCGGCGGTCAGGCTGACGATCGTGCTCACGCGGAACAGCACACCCGGGTCGATCACCAGACCAGGCGAGCCTTCCAGCGCCAGGGCGATGCCCATGGACTGGAACAGCGCGAGACCCAGCGTGCCATAACGCGTGTACTGTGTCGTCTTGCGTCGACCGGCTTCGCCTTCCTTCTTCAGCTGCTCCAGCGCAGGCACCACGTAGGCCATCAACTGCATGATGATGGACGCCGAGATGTACGGCATGATGCCGAGCGCGAACACGGTGAAGCGCGACAGCGCCCCGCCGGAGAACATGTTGAAGAGGTTCAGGATCCCGCCCTGCTGACCCTTGAACAACTGGGCCAGCTGATCGGGATTGATGCCCGGAACCGGTATGTGAGCACCGATCCGGTACACCACCAGCGCAAGCAGCAAGAACACCAGTCGGCGACGCAGGTCACCGAACTTGCCGCTCTTGGCCAGCTGAGTTGCGTTGTTTGCCACAGGTAACCTGTTCAGCGATGTGGGACGTCAGATCGTCTGCGATCAAGCAGCGATCGAACCACCAGCCGCTTCGATGATTGCCTTCGCACCAGCGGTTGCGCCGATGCCCTTCAGGACAATCTTCTTGCTCAGTTCGCCCGACTTGATCACCTTCACGACCTTGATCATGTCAGCCACCAGGCCGGCCTGCTTCAGGACCAGCACGTCGACTTCTTCGACGGCCAGGGCCTGCAGCTGCGACAGGGTGATCTCGGCGTTGAACTTCAGCAGGTGCGACTTGAAACCCCGCTTGGGCAGGCGACGCTGCAGAGGCATCTGACCGCCTTCGAAGCCCACCTTGTGATAGCCACCAGCACGCGACTTCTGACCCTTGTGACCACGGCCAGCCGTCTTGCCGAGGCCCGAACCGATGCCGCGGCCGACACGACGCTTCGCGTGCTTGGCACCCGAGCTCGGCTTGATCGTATTGAGTTCCATGACTACTTTCCTCGTTGCAAGGTGCTCAGAGCACCTGCAGCAGATACGAGATCTTGTTGATCATGCCGCGCACAGCGGGGGTGTCTTGCAACACCGACTCGCTGTTGACACGACGCAGCCCGAGACCACGCACCGTGGCGCGGTGCGAAGCACGCGTGCCGATGGGGCTGCGGACCAGCTTGATCTTGACCGTCTTTTGTTCCGACATCATCAGCTCCCGGCGATCAGTTGAAGATCTCTTCGAGCGACTTGCCACGCTTGGCAGCCACTTGAGAAGCGGTCGTCATGCGCGACAGTGCGTCGAAGGTCGCCCGGACCATGTTGTACGGGTTCGACGAGCCGAGGCTCTTGGCGACGATGTCAGTCACGCCCAGAACTTCGAAGACCGCGCGCATCGGGCCGCCGGCGATGATGCCGGTACCAGCAGGAGCCGGTGCCAGCAGGACCTTGGCAGCGCCGTGTTCGCCGGTCACGTTGTGGGGCACCGTGCCGTTGCGCAGCGGGACCTTGACCATGCCGCGGCGAGCGGATTCCATGGCCTTCTGGACGGACACGGGCACTTCACGCGCCTTGCCCTTGCCCATGCCGACCCGGCCGTCACCGTCGCCAACGACGGTCAGTGCAGCAAACGCCATGATCCGGCCGCCCTTGACCACCTTGGTCACGCGGTTCACCTGGATCATCTTCTCGCGCATGCCGTCGTCGCGACCTTCGTCAGCGACTTTCGGTTGAAACTTAGCCATTTTGTGTTCCTTCGTCAGCGTACGAGGCGCTTAGAACTGCAGACCGCCTTCGCGGGCTGCGTCGGCCAGGGCCTTGATGCGACCGTGGTAGGCAAAGCCCGAGCGGTCGAATGCGACCTTCTCGATGCCAGCGGCCTTCGCCTTTTCGGCGATGCGCTTGCCAATCAGCACGGCGGCGTTCACGTTGCCACCCTTGCCGGAGGTTGCCAGCTGCTCGCGCACTTCCTTTTCGGCCGTGGATGCGGAAGCCAGCACCTTGCCGCCACACTCGGAGATCACGCTCGCGTAGATGTGGAGGTTGGAGCGGAAGACCGTCAGGCGAACGCTGCTTTGCAGGGCGATGCGCACGCGGGTCTGACGGGAGCGACGCAGACGCTGTTCTTTTTTGTTCAACATGATGCGGCTCCTTACTTCTTCTTGGTCTCTTTGAGCGTGACCTTCTCATCCGAATAACGGATGCCCTTGCCCTTGTAAGGCTCGGGGGGACGGAAGGCACGCACCTCGGCAGCCAGCTGGCCGACGACCTGGCGGTCAGCGCCCTTGATCAGCACTTCGGTCTGAGTGGGGCACTCGACCTTGATGCCGGCAGGCATTTCCTTGACCACCGGGTGAGAGAACCCGATCTGCAGGTTCAGCTTCTGACCGGCGGCCTGGGCACGAAAGCCCACACCGACCAGGTTCAGCTTCTTCTCGAAGCCCTTGCTGACGCCGTTGATCATGTTGTTCACCAGCGCACGCATGGTGCCGGACATGGCATTGGCTTCAACCGACTCGTTGACCGGAACGAAGCTGAGCGAGCCAGCATTGTTCTCGATCGTCACCAGCGGGTGGCGAGCACGCACCAGCGTGCCCTGCGCACCCTTCACGCTGATCTGATCAGCGCTGATCGACACGTCCACACCCTGAGGGACGGCGACCGGCATCTTTCCGACGCGGGACATTTGCGATCTCCTCAGTTAGGCGACGTAGCAGAGCACTTCACCACCGATGCCGGCAGCGCGCGCTTTGCGGTCGGTCATCACACCCTGGGGCGTGGTGACGATGGCGACACCCAGGCCATTCATGACCTGGGGAATGTCGTGGCGGCCCTTGTAGATACGCAGACCGGGGCGGCTCACGCGCTCGATGCGCTCGATCACCGGGCGACCCGCGTAATACTTCAGTGCGATTTCGAGTTGGGCCTTGGCAGCCTCACCCTTGATAGCGTAGCCGTCGATGTAACCCTCGTCCTTCAGCACTTGCGCAATAGCGATCTTGAGCTTGGAGGACGGCATCACCACAGCGGTCTTCTCGACCATCTGGGCGTTGCGAATGCGGGTCAGCATGTCGGCGATAGGATCACTCATGCTCATGGAATAACTCCTGTTCGTACCCTAAGGACGCCGGATTACCAGCTCGCCTTGACGACACCAGGGATGTCGCCACGGAAAGCCAGTTCACGAATCTTGGTACGACCAAGACCGAATTTGCGGAACGTACCGCGGGGACGACCAGTGATCTCGCAACGAGCGCGCAGACGGGTCGGATAAGAATTGCGAGGCAGCTTTTGCAGCGCCAGACGGGCCAGGTAACGCTCGTCTTCCGACTTGCCCTGGTCGCCGATGATGGCCTTCAGCTCAGCGTACTTCTTGGCGTACTTGGCGACGAGCTTCTCGCGCTTTTCTTCACGCTGGATGAGAGAGAGTTTTGCCACGTCGCACCTCAGTTCTTGAACGGGAAGCGGAAGGCGGTCAGCAGCGCCTTGCACTCGTCATCGGTCTTGGCCGTGGTCGTGATGCTGATGTTCAGACCACGCAGAGCATCCACCTTGTCGTACTCGACTTCCGGGAAAATGATCTGTTCCTTGACACCGATGTTGTAGTTGCCGCGACCGTCGAACGAACGACCCGAGATACCGCGGAAGTCACGGACGCGCGGCAGCGCGATGGTGACGAAACGGTCCAGGAATTCGAACATCCGCACGCCACGCAGGGTGACCATGCAGCCGATTGGGACACCTTCACGGATCTTGAAGCCGGCGATGGCCTTGCGGGACTTGGTGACCACGGGCTTCTGGCCCGCGATCTTGGTCAGGTCGCTCACGGCGTGATCCATGACCTTCTTGTCCGACACGGCTTCGCTCACACCCATGTTCAGGGTGATCTTTTCGAAACGCGGCACTTCCATGACGGAGGAGTAACCGAACTTCTCGACGAGCGCAGGAACCACCGTTTCACGGTAGTAGGCCTGCAGACGAGCTTGTTGTTGCGCCATTCTCAACCCCTGCCTCAGGCTTTGATCTCTTCGCCGCTGGACTTGAAGACGCGCACTTTATTGCCGTCTGCCAGCAGCTTGATCCCGACGCGATCGGCCTTGCCGGTCGCGGGATTGAAGATCGCCACATTCGATTGATGGATAGGCATGGTCTTGTCGACGATGCCACCGGTCGTGCCCTTCAGCGGGTTGGGGCGCACATGCTTCTTCACCATGTTGACGCCTTCGACCACCAGGTGATCGGCATCCACACGCAGAGAAACACTGCCGCGCTTGCCCTTGTCGCGACCAGTCAGCACGATGACTTCGTCGCCTTTGCGAATCTTGTTCATGGCCTGTCCTTCGCGGTTGGCTTAGAGCACTTCCGGAGCCAGCGACACGATCTTCATGAAGCGCTCGGTCCGCAGTTCGCGGGTCACCGGGCCAAAGATGCGCGTGCCGATCGGCTCCAACTTGGCATTCAGCAGCACAGCCGCATTGCCATCGAACTTCACGAGCGAACCGTCTTGACGACGGACGCCCTTGGCGGTGCGTACAACGACTGCGCTGTAAACCTCACCCTTTTTCACGCGACCACGCGGTGCAGCTTCTTTGATGCTGACCTTGATCACGTCGCCGATACCGGCATAACGACGCTTGGAACCGCCGAGCACCTTGATGCACATGACGGACTTCGCACCGGTGTTGTCCGCGACATCGAGTCGCGATTGCATTTGGATCATGTCTATCCCCAACTTATCCCGTGCTCACAGCCACATGGCCACCAACGCGGTCAGTCTTGGGCCCGTCACGCGATCACTGGACATCAGCGATCGCGGCTTGGGGCGGAACCAGATTGCGCCACGTACGGCATGGCACGTGTGCAAGCCAGAAGAGACGTAAATTATGGCAGGTATCGCAGGACATTGCAAGTAAAGAAGCGCCCGTTCGACACGGACGCGCGCCGCTCCCCGCGCGCCCCTCAGTCGTAGACTTCGGCGTCCGGATCGGTGGCCTCCAGCTCGTAGCTGGCGGCCAGCATGGCCAGGCGCGCGACCACGCCATACATGTAGAAGCGGTTGGGCGCACTCGCCCCCGGCTTGACGCCCGGACGCGGCAGATGATGGCTCTGGGCGAAGGCCAGCGGCACGAAACGCGCGCCCGGCGCATTCAGGTTCTCGTCGACGCCCCGGTCGGCGTGGATGCGATAGAAACCGCCGACCACGTAGCGATCCATCATGTAGACCACCGGCTCGGCCACCGCATCGTTCATGCGCTCGTAGGTGGGCACGCCCTCCTGGACCAGCATCCGGCAGACCTGCGGCCCGCTCCCGGCCAAGGCCGACAGATCGCGGCGGCGGCGGTCGAGCGCGTCGAGCTCCTTCGCGTCACGCACGGTCATGCTGCCCAGGCCGCTGGCACCGCTGTCGGCCTTGACGACGACGAACGGCTTCTCGTTGATGCCGTACTCCTTGTACTTGCGCCGGATCTTGCCCAGCAGCGCATCGGCCCCCGCCTTCACGGCCTCCAGGCTGGCCCCCTCGCCCACGTCGACATCGCCGCAGGACGCGTACATCGGGTTGATCAGCCACGGGTCCATGCCCAGCAGCTTGGCGAACTTCTTGGCCACCTCCTCGTAGGACTGGAAGTGGTTGGCCTTGCGGCGCACCGATCCACCGGCGTGCAGGGGCGGCAGCAGGTACTGCTCGTGCAGGTCCTCCAGCATGCCCGGGATGCCGGCCGACAGCTCGTTGTTCAGCAGGATGGTGCAGGGATCGAAGTTCTTCAGCCCGAGCCGGCGCTCGGTGCGCACCAGCGGCTCCACCGTGATCTGGTCGCCGTCGGGCAGGTCGATGGAGACGGACTCGGTGATGGCCGGATCCAGCGTTCCCAGGCGCACGTTCAGCCCGGCCAGCATGAAGATCCGGCGCAGCCGGGCCACATTGGTCATGTAGAAGCTGTTGCGGGTGTCCTGCCCGGGGATCAGCAGCAGGTTCTTCGCCTCGGGGCAGATCTTCTCGATGGCCGCCATCGCGGCCTGGACCGCCAGCGGCAGCATGTCCTCGGTCAGGTTGTTCCAGCCGCCGGGGAACAGGTTGGTCTCGACCGGCGCCAGCTTGAAGCCGGCGTTGCGGATGTCGACCGAGGTGTAGAAGGGCGGCGTGTGCTCCATCCATTCGAGCCGGAACCAGCGCTCGATCGCCGGCATCGACTCGAGGACACGGGCCTCGAGTTCGTTGATCGGGCCATTCAATGCGGTGACGAGATGCGGGACCATGGAGTTCTCGGTGTATCGAAGGGACAAGTCAGGGTTGACCCCATTCTAGGAACGAAGCCGACGCCCGGCGGCGCCAGACGCAAAAAGGGCCGCACGAGGCGGCCCTTCGACGACAAAGCGTCCGTGCTTACCGGTGGTAAGCCGTCTCGCCGTGCGAGCTGATGTCCAGACCTTCGCGCTCTTCCTCTTCGGTCACGCGCAGACCCACCACCAGATCCACCAGCTTGAAGGCGATCACGGAGACCACGGCGGACCAGACGACGGTGATCAGCACGGCCTTGGCCTGGATCAGCACCTGGCTGGCGATCGAGTAGGCGTCCGGAGCGATCATGCCCACGGTCACCCAGTCGGCCACCGCGCTCGGGCCACCCAGGTTCGGCGAGTTGAACACGCCGGTCAGCAGCGCACCCAGGATGCCACCGACACCGTGCACGCCGAACACGTCCAGCGAGTCGTCGGCGCCCAGCATCTTCTTCAGGCCCGAGACACCCCACAGGCAGACGAAGCCCGCCAGCAGACCGATGATCAGCGCACCGACGATGCCGACGTTGCCGGCGGCCGGGGTGATGGCCACCAGACCCGCCACGGCACCGGAGGCGGCACCCAGCATCGACGCCTTGCCCTTGGTCAGGGACTCGCCCAGGCACCAGGCCAGCACGGCGGCAGCCGTGGCGAAGAGCGTGTTGATGAAGGCCAGGGCGGCGAAGCTGTTCGCCTCGAGGGCGGAGCCGGCGTTGAAGCCGAACCAGCCCACCCACAGCAGCGAGGCACCGACCATGGTCAGCGTCAGCGAGTGCGGGGTGAAGGCTTCACGGCCGTAACCCAGGCGCTTGCCCACCATGTAGGAACCCACCAGACCGGCCACGGCGGCGTTGATGTGCACGACGGTACCGCCAGCGAAGTCCAGCGCGCCCATCTGCCAGATGAAACCGGCCTTGGCGTTCATCGCGTCGACCACGTCGGCCGCGGCATAGGCATCAGGACCCATCCAGTACCAGACCATGTGGGCGATCGGCGCGTAGCTGAACGTGAACCACAGCGTCGTGAACAGCAGCACCGCGGAGAACTTGATGCGCTCGGCGAAGGCACCGACGATCAGGCAGCAGGTGATGCCGGCGAACGTCGCCTGGAAGGCGGCGAAGACGATCTCGGGGATGTAGACGCCCTTGCTGAAGGTCGCGGCCGGCACGAAGGTGCCGGCGACGTTGTCCCAGAGGCCCTTCATGAACAGGCGGTCGAAGCCACCGAAGAAGGCATTGCCCTCGGTGAAGGCCAGGCTGTAGCCGTAGATGGCCCACAGCACGACGATCAGCGAGAAGGTCACCATCACCTGCATCAGCACCGACAGCATGTTCTTGGCGCGCACCAGGCCGCCGTAGAACAGGGCCAGGCCCGGTACGGTCATCAGGATGACCAGCAGCGTGGACAGCATCATCCAGGCGGTGTCACCCTTGTTGATGACGGGGGCGGCGGCAGCGGCCGCCTCGGAGGCCGCCTCCATCGCAGGGGCGGCGGCAGAAGCGGCCTCGACCACCGCGGAGGCCGCATCGGACGCGGCCTGGGCGAAGCTGGTCTCGGCAAAGCCGAATGCCGCCAGACCCAGTGCGAGAGTCGCGAGGAATTTTTTCAGCATGGTTGTCTCGTTCTTGCTCGGCGGAATCAGAGTGCGTCCTTGCCGGTCTCGCCGGTACGGATGCGCAGGACTTGCTCCAGGGAAGTGACGAAGATCTTGCCGTCACCGATCTTGCCGGTGCGGGCCGCACCCTCGATGGCCTCGATGACCCGGTCGACGATCGAATCGTCGACGGCGGCCTCGACCTTCACCTTCGGCAGGAAGTCGACCACGTACTCGGCGCCACGGTAGAGCTCCGTGTGGCCTTTCTGACGGCCGAAACCCTTCACTTCGGTGACGGTGATGCCCTGAACGCCGATGCTGCTGAGGGCTTCGCGCACTTCGTCGAGCTTGAACGGCTTGATGATGGCCGTGACCATTTTCATGATGTTTCCCTTTCAGGATGGAACCCCGACCGCTTGCGACGAATCGAGTGTGTGCTGTCACCACCCACGCATTGATCGGATCGATCACCGCGTGCTGGTTGTTGAGTGATCCGTGAAGCTGTTCTGCAGCTTCCATGCCACCCACTGGCACGGGAAACACGCCGCGGGACACGCCCTCCAGTGGAGCGCCGCACGAACCGAAATGGTCCGCACGCACCAAGAGCGGCGCCACCCAGTGCACCACATTCGTGCAACCCCCATCAGAGGGAGACGCGCCCGCTTCGCATCTGTGCAGAATTCCTCCGATGAACCGTGTTCCGCTCGGTGCAGGGAGAAATTCATGTCGCTGGCCATCGTCCACAGCCGCGCGCTGCTGGGCCTGCAGGCACCGGAAGTCACCGTCGAGGTGCATCTGGCCAACGGGCTGCCCAGCTTCACGCTGGTCGGGCTGGCCGACACCGAGGTCAAGGAGGCCCGCGAGCGCGTGCGGGCCGCGCTGCAGAACAGCGGCCTGACCTTCCCGCACAACAAGCGCATCACGGTCAACCTGGCCCCGGCCGACCTGCCCAAGGAAGGCGGGCGCTTCGACCTGCCGATCGCGCTGGGCATCCTCGCCGCAGCAGGCCAGATCGAGGCCGGTGCGCTCGAGGACTACGAATTCGCCGGCGAACTCTCGCTGGGCGGTGACCTGCGCCCGGTGCGGGGCGCACTGGCCATGACCCTGGCGCTGCAGCGCAGCCACGCACCCCGCTGCCTCGTGCTGCCCCGGGCCAGTGCACAGGAGGCCGCCCGGGTGCCCCGGCACCCCCTGCGCTACGCCGACCACCTGCTCGATCTGGTGCAGGCCTTCGGTCCGGGCGAGCACCCGACCCCCTTGCCCCGGCCCGAACCCAGGCCGCCGGAACACCAGCTGGGCCCACCCGATCTGCGCGACGTCAAGGGGCAGGCCAGCGCCAAGCGGGCCCTCGAGATCGCGGCCAGCGGATCGCACAGCCTGCTGCTGGTCGGCCCGCCGGGCACGGGCAAATCCATGCTCGCGCAGCGCCTGGCGGGGCTGATGCCCGCGCTCTCGGAGGCGGATGCGCTGGAATCGGCCGCCATCCTGAGTCTGGCGGGCCAGTTCCTGCCGGAGCGGTGGGGACAACGGGTGCTGCGCAGTCCGCACCACAGCGCGTCCGCCGTGGCCCTGGTCGGCGGGGGCTCTCCGCCCCGCCCCGGCGAGGTCTCGCTGGCCCACCTGGGGGTGCTGTTCCTCGACGAGCTGCCCGAATTTCCGCGCGCGGCCCTGGAAGCCCTGCGCGAACCGCTGGAGAGCGGGCGCATCACCATCTCGCGCGCCGCCCGGCAGGCCGAGTTCCCGGCCCGCTGCCAGCTGGTGGCCGCCATGAACCCCTGCCCCTGCGGACAGCTGGGCTCGGCCCTGCAGAGCTGCCGGTGCAGCCCGGACACGGTGCACCGCTACCAGTCGCGCCTGTCGGGTCCGCTGCTCGACCGCATCGACCTGCGGGTGGAGGTGCTGGCGGTGGATCCGGCCGCGCTGGCTCGGGCCCCGGACGGCGAACCGAGCGAGGCCGTGGCCACGCGGGTCGCGCAGGGGCGCGAGCGCCAGTTCCGTCGCCAGGGCTGCAGCAATGCCGACCTGGGCAGCGCCGACCTCGACACCCACATCCAGGCCACCGGCGCCGCGGCCGACTTCCTGCACGCCGCCGCCCGGCGACTGGGCTGGTCCGGCCGCAGCGTGCACCGGGTGATGCGTGTCGCCCGCACGATCGCCGACCTGGCGAACAGCGAAGACACCCAACTGGGCCATGTCGCCGAGGCCATCCAGCTGCGCCGGGCGCTGCCGGGCACCTGAGGCCCGGGCTGAGGCGACAATCCGCGCATGATCGACAGCGCCCTGCCCCCTCCCGCTTTCCTGACCAAGCTGTGCCGGCGCGACGAGCTGGCACGGCGCCTGGCCCACCTGCCCCGGCCGCTGGTGTTCACCAACGGCGTCTTCGATATCCTGCACCGCGGCCACGTCAGCTACCTGGCCCAGGCCCGTGCGCTGGGGGCCAGCCTGGTGATCGGGCTCAACAGCGACACCTCGGCACGCACGCTGGGCAAGGGCCCGGACCGCCCGCTCAATGCCGAGGCCGACCGGGCCTGCGTGCTCGCCGCGCTCGACAGCGTCAGCCTGGTGGTGCTGTTCGACGAGTCCACCCCGTGCGAGCTGCTGAAGGACGTGCGCCCCGACCTCTACGTCAAGGGCGGCGACTACGACATGGAAACGCTGGAGGAGACCCGGCTCGTGCGCCAGTGGGGCGGCACCTCGCGGTCCATCGCCTTCGTCGACGGTTATTCGACCACCGCCCTGGTGCGGCGCATCCGGGCCTGACGCGATGGCTGCACGCTTTCATCTGGACCCGACCCAGACGCTCTGCACCGGCCTGAGCTTCAAGCTGCCGGCCGGCGCCGCCCGCCACGCCCAGGTGCTGCGGCTGCAACCCGGTGATCCGCTGCTGCTGTTCAACGGCACGGGTGGCGAGTGGCAGGCCGAGATCCTCCGCATGGGCCGCCAGGACGTGGAGGTCGAGGTCGGCCGCCATGTCGAGCGCGAGGTGGAGCTGCCGCTGCAGGTCACGCTGGTGGCCGGCATGCCGGCCAACGACCGCTTCGACTGGCTGATCGAAAAAGCCTGCGAACTGGGCGTGGCAGTCATCCAGCCGACGCTGTGCGAGCGCTCGGTGCTGCGCCTGAGCGGCGAGCGGGCGGACAAGAAGCGGGACCACTGGCAGGGTGCCGCCGCCGCCGCCGCCGAACAGTGCGGCGCCACCCGGGTGCCGGTCGTGCGACCGGTGCGCACGCTGGAGCAGGTGCTGCGCCAGCAGGACGGTCCAGCGCAGCCCGGTGACGCCCACTGGATCCTCAGCCTGGCCGAGGCACGATCGCTGCCGCAGCGATGGAACGAGTGGCAGGCCCCGCGCCAGACCCTCACGCTCTACAGCGGCCCCGAAGGCGGCTGGAGCCCGGACGAAGAAAACCGCCTGCGCACCGCCGGCGCGCTGCCGACCCGGCTCGGCCCCCGGGTGCTGCGCTCCGAGACGGCGCCGATCGCGGCACTGGCCTGGATCGCCACCCAGCTCCACCCCTGAGGGGATACCCTATCCCGCACCTGAATGCCCGCGGGCGGAGAACCCGCCATGCAGGCGCAACACAGCTGCAGGTCATGCAAAAAACGCATGTAATCACTTTGTAATCCCGGGAGGGCGGCCTCTACACTGATTTCAGGCATGTCGAAAGCGCTCTTCCCGAACGCTTCCGAGATGCCTTTTTCTACTCTGGAGCCTCCCCGATGAACCACCCTGCCATGGCCGGCGTTGACGTCAACGCACCCTCCTTCGTCAAGAACGCCAAGCTGATCGCCTGGGTCGCCGAGATGGCCGCCCTGACGCAGGCGTCCGCCATCCACTGGTGCGATGGCAGCGTCGAGGAATACGACCGCCTGTGCCAGCAGCTGGTCGATGCGGGCACCTTCAGGAAGCTCAATCCTGTCAAGCGCCCGAACAGCTACCTGGCCTGCTCGTCCCCGAGCGACGTGGCTCGCGTGGAAGACCGCACCTTCATCTGCTCGAAGGTGAAGGAAGAAGCTGGCCCGACCAACAACTGGATGGCCCCGGCCGAGATGCGCACCCTGCTGCAGACGGGTGAGAACGCCCTCTTCAAGGGCTGCATGAAGGGCCGCACGATGTACGTCGTGCCCTTCTCGATGGGCCCGCTGGGTTCGCCGATCGCCCACATCGGCATCGAGCTGTCGGACAGCCCCTATGTCGCCGTCAACATGCGCATCATGACCCGCATGGGCCGCGCCGTGTACGACGTGCTGGGCATCGACGGCGAGTTCGTGCCCTGCGTGCACACCGTGGGTGCGCCGCTGGAAGCCGGCCAGGCCGACGTGACCTGGCCCTGCAACACCACCAAGTACATCGTCCACTACCCCGAGACCCGCGAGATCTGGTCCTACGGCTCGGGCTACGGCGGCAACGCGCTGCTGGGCAAGAAGTGCTTCGCGCTGCGCATCGCCTCGACGATGGGCCGTGACCAGGGCTGGCTGGCCGAGCACATGCTGATCCTGGGCGTGACCTCGCCCGAAGGCAAGAAGAGCCATGTCGCCGCCGCCTTCCCGAGCGCCTGCGGCAAGACCAACTTCGCCATGCTGATCCCGCCGGCCGAGCTGGGCGACTGGAAGGTCACCACCATCGGCGACGACATCGCCTGGATCAAGCCGGTCGACGGCAAGCTGCGCGCCATCAACCCGGAGGCGGGCTACTTCGGCGTCGCCCCGGGCACCAACTTCAAGACCAACCCGAACTGCATGGCCTCGCTGGACCGTGACGTCATCTTCACCAACGTCGCGCTGACCGACGACGGTGACGTGTGGTGGGAAGGCATGACCGACGAGCTGCCCTCGCACCTGATCGACTGGCAGGGCAAGGACTGGACGCCGGAGACCGCCCGCCTGCCGGACGGCAAGCTGCGCCCCGCCGCCCACCCGAACGCCCGCTTCACCGTGGCGGCCGGCAACAACCCCGCGCTCGACCCCGAGTGGGACAACCCGGCCGGCGTGGCGATCGACGCCTTCATCTTCGGTGGCCGCCGCTCGACCACCGTGCCGCTGGTGACCGAAGCCCGCGACTGGGTCGAAGGCGTCTACATGGCCGCCACGATGGGCTCCGAGACGACCGCCGCGGCCGCCGGCCAGATGGGCGTCGTGCGCCGCGACCCGTTCGCGATGCTGCCGTTCATGGGCTACAACATGAGCGACTACTTCCAGCACTGGCTGAACCTGGGCGCCAAGCTGAAGGCCGAAGGCGCGACGCTGCCGGCCATCTACTGCGTCAACTGGTTCCGCAAGGGGGCGGACGGCAAGTTCGTGTGGCCGGGCTACGGCGACAACATGCGCGTGCTGCAGTGGATGCTGGGCCGCATCGAGGGCCAGGCCCAGGGCAGCGAGAACATCTTCGGCGTCAGCCCGAACTACGGCGACCTGGACTGGTCGGGCCTGGACTTCAGCGAAGCGCAGTTCAACAGCGTCATCGGCATCGACCACGCCGCCTGGCAGCAGGAGATGAAGCTGCACGGCGACCTGTTCGAGCAGCTGGCCTACCACCTGCCGGCCGAACTGACGGCGACCAAGGCGAAGATCGAAGCCAAGCTGGCGTCCTGATCCTGCGGCCCGCCCGATGAAAGAAGCCTGCCGGGTGACCGGCAGGCTTCTTGTCTTCAGGGACGGCGCAGCGCGGCGCGGAGGTCTTCGGCCAGACCGGGGTTGGTGTGCTCGCAGCGGCGGGCCGCGAATTCCAGCTCGCGACGTGCGCGGTGCTCACCCACCTCGGTGAGGTAGCGGTTGACGGCACCGAACACCCGGCCGATCCACACCGGGGCGTGGAGGGCGCGGTGACCCATCGGAAACGTCTGACTCATCATGATCTGTACTCCTGTCGGTGACGGGGGGATTCAGCGGGCGCCAGCCGAAGCGGCGTCGTCGCGCATCTGCACGGCCCGCGCGGCGGCGCGCAGGTCGGCGGCATAGGACGGCTGCGACTTCTCGTAGGCCTGGGCCCACTCGATCAGCTCGCCGGCCGTCTGCGGCTCACGCACCACCGGTGCGGCGTGGAAGATCGCCTGCACGGCCTGATCGGCCCCCTTCAGCAGCGCAGCGAAGGCGTTGCCGAAAAAGCGGGCTCCGGGCATGGCGCCGGACTGGGCAGCAGGATGAAAGGGAACCATGATCATGGCCATTGCAGAACTCCTTAGGGAAAACCCTTGATGGACGTGATTCTAGGGATAACCCTAGATATACAGATAGCAGGTCTTGTGAATCATCATCATTCAGGACATGAATGACTTGAGCCATGAACTTCCGCACCCTCGACCTCAATCTGCTGAGGGTCTTTGACGTCGTGATGGCCGAACGCAACCTCACCCGTGCGGCCGAGCAGCTCTCGATGACCCAGCCGGCCGTCAGCAATGCCTTGCGCCGACTGCGCGAGACCGTCGGCGAAACGCTGTTCACGCGGGGTGCGCAGGGGGTCGTGCCGACCGCCCGGGCCGAGGCGCTCTGGCCGGAGGTGCGGGTCGCGCTGGCCCATCTGCGGGACGCGTTCGAGCCGACGACCTACGACCCGCGGACCCAGCCGCTCACCGGCCGGCTGGCGATGGCCGATGCGGTGGCCGCCCGGCTGCTGCCGGTGCTGCTGCGCCGGCTGGAGTCCAGCCAGGCGATGGTCGACCTGCGGGTGCTGCCGCTGCTGATGCGCGACCCCAGCACGCTGCTGGAACGGGGCGAGGCGGACCTGGCGATCGGCCACTTTCCCGAACTGGTCACCCGCATGGTGACCCTGGGCAGCTCGGCACCGCTGCGCCAGCGGCAGCTGGAGGAAAGTGAGTACGTCTGCGTGATGCGACGGGGGCACCCGCTGGCCGGGGAGGAGGCGCTGACGCTCGAGGCCTACTGCGCGGCGCAGCACCTGCTGGTGAGCTTTTCAGGCCGGGCCCACGGCGTGGTGGACGAGGTGCTGGTGGGCATGCAGCGCAGCCGGCGGGTGGTGCTGGCGGTGAACCAGTTCTACACCGCCGGGCTGGTGATCGCGGCGACCGACCTGCTGACGGTGCTGCCGCGGGCCTACCTGTCGGTGATCGGCGCGGCCGAGGCCCTGGTCAGCCGGCCGCTGCCGCTGCGCCTGGCCCCGCTGCTGATCCACATGGTCTGGCACCGCCGCCACGACACCCAGCCCGCCCACCGCTGGCTGCTGGAGCAGGTGGCGGCGGCCTCCTCGCCTCAGCCGGCGGCCGGGGCCGACAGCTCGGTCCAGAGGTAGGCGAACTCCAGGGCCTGCAGGTGGGCCCGCTGCTCGTTGTCGGCCGCACCGCCGTGACCGCCCTCGATGTTCTCGAAGTAGAGCACCGGGTGGCCCGCCGCCTCGAGCCGCGCCACCATCTTGCGGGCGTGCCCGGGATGGACCCGGTCATCGCGGGTCGAGGTGGTGAACAGCGCCCGCGGGTAGCGCACGTCGGCACGGACGTGCTGATAAGGGCTGTAGCGCTCGATCCAGGCCCACTGCTGCGGCACGTCCGGGTTGCCGTATTCGGCCATCCACGACGCCCCGGCCAGCAGCAGGTGGTAACGCTTCATGTCCAGCAGCGGCACCTGGCAGACCACGGCACCGAACAGGTCCGGGCGCTGGGTCATCGCCGCGCCGACCAGCAGGCCGCCGTTGCTGCCGCCCATGATGCCCAGCCGGGCCGGGCGGGTCACGCCGG
The DNA here is from genome assembly GCF_003201595.1 of Sphaerotilus hippei. Lineage (GTDB taxonomy): Bacteria > Pseudomonadota > Gammaproteobacteria > Burkholderiales > Burkholderiaceae_C > Sphaerotilus > Sphaerotilus hippei. The sequence goes on from NZ_QJJS01000017.1 coordinate 30,239, forward strand.
TGCGCACCAGGTCCTCCGCCACGGCGATGAAGTCGTCGTAGCTGCGCTGCTTGTGCTCGCGGATCGCGGCCTGGTGCCAGGCGGGGCCGAACTCGCCCCCCCCGCGGAGGTTGGCGACGACCAGCACCCCGCCGCGCCCGTACCAGGCCAGGCCGAAGCCGGCCGAATACCAGGGCTGCAGCGAGACCTCGAACCCGCCGTAGCCGTACAGCAGCGTCGGGTTGTCGCCATCGGGCTCGACGCCACGGGGCCAGATGACGAAATACGGCACCCGGGTGCCATCGGCACTGGTGGCGTGGCGCTGCTCGACCCGCATGCCGTCCGTGTCGAACCAGGCCGGGCGCTGCTTGAGCACCTCGACGCCGGCCTGGTCGGCCCGGGCCAGCATCAGCGAATCGGGCGTCAGGAAGTCGGTGTAGGTGACCCAGCAGTGCTCGGCCAGCGGGTCATCGACCAGGTGGGGCTCGTGCAGCGCGGCGATGCCCAGCGCGCCCGGGCCGGGCAGGTCGATCGCGCGGCGCTGCCACGCGCCGTCGACGAGGCGCAACGCCTCGACCCGGTTGGCCACCTGGTCGAGCAGGTTCAGCAGCAGGTGGTCGCGGGTCCAGGTCGTGCCACCCAGCGAGCAGGTCGGGGTCGGGACGAACAGCGCCGTCCAGGCCGGCTGGCCGGCCAGCAGATCGTCCAGCCGGGCGATCAGCAGCGAGCCCGCCGGATGGGTGTGTCCGTCGTCGGTGACCAGCGCGCTGCGCAACTCGAGCAGCGCCCACTCGCGGTGCAGGCCGAGGCTGGCGTCGTCGGGCTTGGGCAGCGGCAGCAGGCGGCCATCACCGGCCTGCAGCCACATGCGGGAGGTGTAGAAATCGAGCGAACGGCCGAACACCACCCGCTCGTGACCGGGCGTGTCGTCGTGGCGGGCCCAGACCGAGACGTCGCCGGACTCGCCCTCGTGCACCGTCACCGCCGCGGACAGCGGCGTGCCGCGCGACCAGCGCCGGACCACGCGGGGATAGCCCGAATCGGTCAGCGTGCCGGGGCCGAAGTCGGTGGCCACCAGCAGCGTGTCCTCGTCCAGCCAGTCGACCTCGCTCTTGGCCTCGGGCAGCTCGAAGCCGCCAGCGACGAAGGCCCCGGTCACGACATCGAACTCGCGCACGACCACGGCGTCGGCACCGCCGCGCGACAGGCGCACCAGGCAGCGCCGCCAGTCCCCGCCCGGGCGGGGCGACAGGAACACCGCACCGTGCCAGACCCAGTTCTCGCCCTCGGCCGCCGCCAGGGCGTCGAGGTCGAGCACCGGCTGCCAGTCGGGCGCCGGCTGGCGGTAGGAGTCCAGCGTCGTGCGCCGCCACAGGCCGCGCCGGTGCCCGGCGTCCTGCCAGAAGTTGTAGAACTGCGGACCGACGCGGCGCACATGGGGAATGCGCTGCGGCGCATCCATCAGCGCCAGCAGCCGGGGCCGGAACTCGAGGTACTCGGGGCGCGCCGTCAGCTCGGCGCTGGTGCGGGCGTTGTGCGCCTGCACCCAGGCCAGCGGCGCCTCGCCCGTGACGTCCTCCAGCCAGAGGTGGGGGTCCGGGGCCTCAGGCATAAGGATCGGCAAAACCGAGGCCGGCCAGCACCTCGCGCTCGCGCGCCTCCATGATCTCGGCCTGCTCCTCGTCGTCCTCGTGGTCGTAGCCCTGGGCGTGCAGCGTGCCGTGCACCAGCAGGTGGGCGTAATGGGCGACCAGGTCCTTGCCGGCCTCCTTCGCCTCCCGCTCGACCACCTCGGCGCAGATCACCAGGTCGGCGCTGACGACCGGCTCCTGGGTGTAGTCGAAGGTCAGCACGTTGGTGGCGTAGTCCTTGCCGCGGTAGTCGCGGTTCAGCGCCAGGCCCTCGTCGGCCCCGACGATGCGCACCGTGATCTCGCCCGGCAGCTCCAGGGCGGCGCGCACCCAGCGCATCACCTTGTGGCGCGGCAGCACGGCGCGGTGGCGGGGGTCGGCGAATTGCAGCGACAGACTGAGTTCGGGTTTCATCAGGAAAGCGCCTTGGCGGCGTCGTAGGCCTCGACGATGCGGGCGACCAGCGGATGGCGCACGACGTCGGTGGCGGTGAATCGGGTCATCGCGATGCCGTGCACATGGCGCAGCACCCGGGCGGCATCGAGCAGCCCGCTGAGGTGGCCGCGCGGCAGGTCGACCTGGCTGAGGTCGCCGGTGATGACGGCGCGGCTGCCGAAGCCGATGCGGGTCAGGAACATCTTCATCTGCTCGGGCGAGGTGTTCTGGGCCTCGTCGAGGATGATGAAGGCGTGGTTGAGCGTGCGCCCGCGCATGAAGGCCAGCGGGGCGATCTCGATCAGCCCCTTCTCGAAGGCCTTGCTGACACGGTCCGGCCCCATCAGGTCGTGCAGCGCGTCGTGCAGCGGGCGCAGGTAGGGGTTCACCTTCTGAGCCAGGTCACCGGGCAGGAAACCGAGCCGCTCGCCGGCCTCCACCGCCGGGCGGGTCAGCACGATGCGCTGCACCGTGTTGCGCTCCAGCGCATCGACCGCGCAGGCCACGGCCAGGAAGGTCTTGCCGGTGCCCGCCGGACCGATGCCGAAGGTGATGTCGTGCGACAGGATGTTCTGCAGGTAGCTCACCTGGTTGGCGGTGCGGCCGCACAGGTCGGGCCGGCGGGTGCTGAGCACGAGCTCCGGTCCCGCTCCGGCGGGCGACTGCCCCGGCGCCGGCGCCCCGGGGCTCATCAGCTGGGCCAGCGTCAGCTGCAGCTCGGCGGGATCGATCTCCCGGTCGGCGCGCTCGTGGAGGTGCTGCAGCAGGTCGATCGCCTGCTGGGCCGCCGCACGCTCCCCCTCGACCTGGAAGGACCCGTGGCGACGGCGGATCTGGACCGCGAGCGCCACCTCGATGCTGCGCAGGTGGGCATCGAGCGGACCGCACAGACGGGACAGACTCAGGTTGTCGGGGGCGGTGAAAGCGTGTCGGAGGATCAAAGCAAGCGTGTGAAGTTACTGGCCTTGGCCAAAAACTCGATTGTGCCGGGCCCGGCCGGGGCAAGGCGCTCCGGCAGAATCAAAAAGTGCTGCCCGCCACCTCAACCGATGCCCACACGTGCCCGACACCGTCGTCCTTGATTCACCCCCCGCGCCGCGCCGCCGGCTGCTGACCCTGCTGGAAAAGGCGGTCGCAGCGCTGCACCCCGCCCGCTGGGGAGCGCTGGTGCTGGCCCTGGTGCTGGTGGGGGCATGGGCCACCCACTGGTGGTCTCCCGCCCCGGCCACGGCCCTGCTGCGCATGCAGCACGCCCAGCAGATCGTCACCACCACCGGCGGGCAGGCCCTGGAGCGATCGACCACGCTGGTGCAGCTGCCCTTCCGGCAGACCCGCAGCCTGCCCCCGGAGCAGACCCTCTGGTTCCGCTGGAACCTGGACCTCAAGGCCGCGGCCGACCCCCGCTCCGGGCTGAGCGGGGTGTATTTCGAGCAGATCTGCGGGGCGGCACGGATCTGGTTCAACGGCCGCCTGATGTTCGAGCGGGGCCGGCTGAACGCCCCCGATGCGGCCGACTGCCTGGAGCCCATCCTGGTCGCGCTGCCCGCCGACCTGCTGCACGCCGGACGCAACCAGCTCGACCTGCAGCTGGCCGCCCACGGGGTGCCCCAGGTCGTCTCGGCCAGCCACGCCGGCCTGGTCTCCCCGGTGCTGATGGGCGACTACCGCACGCTCGACCAGATGCGCCGCCACCAGCAGGCCTTCAACGTCAGCGCCACGATGGCGCTGGCCACCGTCGTGGCCTGCGTGGGCCTGGCGGCGCTGGGCCTGGGTGTGGCCAGCCAGCTGCCCTACCTGGGTTATTTCGGTGCCGCCAGCCTGGGCTGGGCGCTGGTCTGCGCGCTGATGCTGGGGGCCACGCTGCCCCTGCCACCGCTGTGGACCCAGTGGCTGATGAGCACCGTCGTGCCGCCGGTGGCGGTGGCGGGCATGCTGTTCCTGCTGCGCTACTGCGGCCTGAGGCTGTCGGGGCTGGAGCTGTCGATGGCGCTGCAGTGCCTGGTCGTGCCGCTGAGCCTGCTGGTGGCCGGGCCCGAGCGCCTGCACATGGTCGCGCCCCCCTGGTTCATGATCCTGGCCATCGAGATGCTGGTGACGATCGGCGCCTTCCTGCACCGGGCCTGGGCGCTGTCGCGCCCCGACTTCTGGGTCGGCGCCACGGCGCTGATGGCCGGTGCGGTGACGCTGCTGTCGGAGTGGCTGCTACCCGACGGACCGGTGCTGCTGGTGGGCAAGCATGCGATCAGCGTGCTGCTGATCACGATGTTCGCCGGCATGGTCTGGCGCATGCAGCTGCTGTTCCAGAGCGCCCTGCAGGCCGCCGAGCAGGCCCGCCAGATGGCCGAGCGCCGCGCCCACGACGTGCAGGCCGACATGGAGCAGAACTTCGGCCAGATGGCCGAGCTGCGGGTCGAGCAGGTGACCGCACGCGAGCGCAAGCGCATCGCCGCCGACCTGCACGACGACCTGGGCGCCAAGCTGCTGACCATCGTGCACACCAGCGAGAGCGAGCGCATCGCCACGCTGGCCCGCGAGGCGCTGGAGGAGATGCGGCTGTCGGTGCGGGGCCTGACCGGCCGGGCCGTGCAGCTCGGCGACGCGATCGGCGACTGGCGCAGCGAGGTGATGATGCGGCTGTCGCAGGGCGGGGTCGAGCTGGCCTGGGACACCCCCGACGACCTGCTGATGAGCGAGCGGGCGCTGAGCGCACGGGCCTATGTGCAGACCACCCGCATCCTGCGCGAGGCGGTGAGCAACGTGCTCAAGCACAGCGGCGGCTCCAACTGCGAGATCTCGATCCGCCTGGAGGCCAACGACTTCGAGCTGATCATCTCCGACAACGGCAAGGGCATCCCGATGGAGCTCGACGGCAAGCTCGACCGGGGCCACGGCATGTCGACGATGAAGGGGCGGGCCAAGCAGCTGCAGGGCCAGTGCCTGGTGGAATCGGGCCCGGGTTATGGCACGACGATCCGCCTGACCCTGCCACTCTGAGCCGGCCGCACCAGGCCCAGGGCGCACGAAAGTCGACGAAGCGTGCAGGAGTGCCTGCACGGTTCCACGCGCGGGGGAACCGGCGACGGCGACACCCGCCATGCGGAGCGATTCTTCCCTCACACTAGATTTTGATGTGCGGCGGCACCTGACGACCGCCACCCCAGGAGAGAAGATGAAACAGATACTGCTGCTTGAAGACCTGCCCGAAATCCGCGCCTGGCTGCGCGCCCTGGTGCTGCAGGTGTTCCCGGGTGCGACCGTCGTCGAATCGGCCCGGGTGCACGACGCGCTGCAGCAGGTCACGGCCCAGCGCTTCGACCTGGCGATGATCGACCTGGGCCTGCCCGACGGCTCCGGCGTGAAGGTGGTGCAGGCGCTGCGCGAGGCCCAGCCGGACGCGCAGTCGGTGGTCGTGACCATCCACGACGACGACGACCACCTCTTCCCCGCGCTGCAGGCCGGTGCCTATGGCTACCTGCTCAAGGAGCAGCCGCGCGAGCAGCTGATGGAGCACCTGCAGCGCATCAGCCAGGGTGAGCCGCCGCTGTCGCCGTCGATCGCGCGGCGCATGATTTCCTATTTTTCCGCCCAGGCCAACCGCCCGCAGTTCCAGCAGCCGGCCTCGACGACCGACCTGCTGATGCCCAATGTGCAGCTGACCGAGCGTGAGCGCGAGGTGCTGCTGCGTGTGGCCAAGGGCTTCACGCTGCCCGAGATCGGCGTGCAGCTGGGCCTGAGCCGCCACACCATCGCCGACTACGTCAAGCAGATCTACCGCAAGCTCAACGTGAGCTCGCGCGCCGAGGCCGCACTGGAAGCCCAGCGCCTGGGCCTGTTCCGCCGCTGAACGGCCGTGTCCGCCGGAGCCCGGGCGGGGGCGCCCCATAATCGCGCCCCATGATCGGACGACTGACCGGCACCCTGGCTGAAAAATCGCCACCCCTGGTGCTCATCGATGTGAACGGTGTCGGCTATGAAGTCGACGTGCCGATGAGCACCTTCTGCAACCTGCCCCACCTGGGCGAGCGGGTGTCGCTGCACACGCACTTCGTCGTGCGCGAGGACGCGCAGCTGCTCTACGGCTTCCTGACGCTGGCCGAGCGCGAGACCTTCCGCCAGCTCGTCCGCATCACCGGCATCGGCCCGCGCATCGGCCTGGCCGTGCTGTCGGGCCTGAGCGCCGGCGAGCTGGCTCAGGCGGTGAGCACCCAGGAGGTCGGCCGGCTGGTCAAGGTGCCCGGCATCGGCAAGAAGACCGCCGAGCGCCTGCTGCTCGAGCTCAAGGGCAAGCTCGGCCCCGATCTGGCGCTGCCCGGTGCGGTGATCCACACCGATGCCCAGGCCGACATCGCCCAGGCGCTGATGGCACTGGGCTACAACGAGAAGGAAGCGGCCGCCGCCGTCAAGGCGCTGCCGGCGGACATCGGCGTCAGCGACGGCATCAAGCAGGCGCTGAAGGCCCTGGCGCGCTGAACGCCTGACGCTGCCGCGGACCCGCGCCGCCCATAATCGCGCATGGCCATCCAGACCGACAACCTCGTCGCCGCCCTCCCCGGCCCGTCGTCCCGCCGCGTGGTGAGCGCGGCCCCCGCCACCCCGCAGGAAGAGGCGATGGAGCGTGCGCTGCGCCCCAAGCTGCTCGACGAGTACGTCGGCCAGGCCAAGGCGCGCGAGCAGCTGGAGATCTTCATCGGCGCGGCGCGCAAGCGCAACGAGGCGCTCGACCATGTGCTGCTGTTCGGCCCGCCGGGCCTGGGCAAGACGACGCTGAGCCACATCATCGCCGCCGAACTGGGCGTCAACCTGCGCCAGACCAGCGGCCCGGTGCTCGAGAAGCCCAAGGACCTCGCCGCCATCCTGACCAATCTGGAAGCCAACGACGTCCTGTTCATCGACGAGATCCACCGCCTGTCGCCCGTGGTCGAGGAAATCCTCTACCCGGCGCTGGAGGACTACCAGATCGACATCATGATCGGCGAGGGCCCGGCGGCGCGCTCGATCAAGCTCGACCTGCAGCCCTTCACGCTGGTGGGCGCGACCACGCGCGCGGGCATGCTGACCAATCCGCTGCGTGACCGCTTCGGCATCGTCGCGCGGCTGGAGTTCTACAGCGCCGAGGAGCTCACTCGCATCGTCAGGCGCTCGGCCGGCCTGCTGAACGCCCCCATCGACGACGAAGGGGCGATGGAAGTGGCGCGCCGCTCGCGCGGCACCCCGCGCATCGCCAACCGGCTGCTGCGCCGGGTGCGCGACTACGCCGAAGTCAAGAGCGACGGCCGCATCGTCAAGAAGATCGCCGACCTGGCGCTGACCATGCTCGACGTCGACCCGCGCGGCTTCGACGTGATGGACCGCAAGCTGCTGGAGGCGGTGGTGCACCGCTTCGACGGCGGCCCGGTCGGGCTGGACAACGTGGCCGCGGCGATCGGCGAGGACGCCGGCACGATCGAGGACGTGATCGAGCCCTACCTGATCCAGCAGGGTTTCCTGCAGCGCACGCCGCGCGGGCGCATCGCCACGCTGGCGGCCTACCGGCACCTGGGGGTCACCCCGCCCAAGGGGGGCGGCATTCCTGGACAGGCCGGCGCCGATCTGTTCGACGAGTGAGTCGGGCCGGGTCGGCTCAGCCCGGGTCGCGTCCGCCGTCGCCGGCTTCGTCGAGGGTCGGCTCGGTCTCGAGGTGGGTCGTGTCGCCCCAGGCGACCATCGTGAAGACGCCGTCGGTCCAGAGCAGGCGGTTGATGCTGGCGTTGCCGAGCTGCCAGGTGCGCGGCGCCTCGAGCGCCATGCCGGTGGCGGCGCGGTAGAGGCAGTCCAGCACCCCGCCGTGGGCCACCAGCGCGATGGTCTCGCCCGCATGGGCCTGCGCCAGGCGCGAGGCGGTGTCGACGCAGCGCTGGTGGAACTCGCGCAGCGTCTCCGCGCCGTCCGGGCGGAAATCCGGATCCCGCTGGCGCCAGCGCTGCACGTCGCCGGGGTGGCGGGCGGCGATCTCCTCGACCGTCTGCCCCTGGAAGCAGCCGAACCGGCGCTCGCGCAGCCCCTCGTCCTGCTGCACGGGCAGGCCGGTGCGGCCGGACACCGCCAGCGCGGTGTCGCGGGCACGCTGCAGGTCGGAGGCATAGAGCGCCGCGAGTCGCTCCTCGCCCATCGCCGCGCCCAGGCGGGCGGCCTGCCAGCGCCCCCGGTCGTTGAGCGGGATGTCGAGCTGGCCCTGGAGGCGGGTGTCCACGTTCCAGGCGGTCTCGCCGTGGCGGATCGCGAGGATGCGGGTGGTGCGGCTGTAGGGCATGTGGCGTTCAGCCGCGCAGGCGGGCGTTGAGCGTGTAGGTGCCGGTCAGCGAGGCCTCGGCCAGCACATGGCCGGCGATGGCCGCGCGCACCTCGGGTCCGGTGAAGCTGCCGTCGACCGGGCAGCGCTCGAGGTCGAGCGCGTGCAGGGTGAAGACGTAGTGGTGCAGCAGGCTGTCGTTGAACGGCGGGAACGGCCCGTCGTAGCCGTGGTACGGCCCGCTGCGGTCGGCGTCGCCGGCGAACCAGCCGGTGTAGTCGTTCAGGCCGTGGCGGGCGCCGTGCAGCGTGGCCGGGCCGGGCTTGCCGCGGGCGGTGAAGCCCCGGCTGAACTCGCCTTCGGCCAGGCCACGCAGGCTGGCGGGCAGGTCGACCATCACCCAGTGGAAGAAGTCCACCCGCGGCAGATCGGCCGGCACCTCGCGGTCGGGCTGGTTGACGTCGTCGCCGCGGCTGGGCACGTCGGGGTCGTGGCAGATCAGCACGAAGCTGCGCGTGCCTTCGGGCACGTCCGTCCAGGCCAGCGCCGGGCTGAGGTTGTCGGAGAACGTGACGGTGGTCGACGCGTCGGGCCGGCCGGCCGCGAGGCGCTCGGCGATCGGCTGGCCGTCGGTCAGGCTGGTGCTGGTGAGCTTCATCGGTGGGTCTCCTGGCTTCGAGGTGTCGGGCACCGGGGCGCTCAGACGCCCCAGACGATGTCGCGGTCCGCGCTGCGGGCGCGCTGCATCATGTCGATCAGCGGCCAAGCCCGCTGGCGCAGGGACACTTCCGGCGGCCGGGGCGCCGGACGGCCCTCCTGCGCGGCCAGCGCGGCCGCCTCGCGGACCGCCTGTTCCTCGCCGCGGATCGCGGCCTCGAGCGCCTCGATCAGCCCGGGCATGTGCTCGGGCAGGAAGATGCCCCGGGGCGCCGGCTCGCGGCCCATCAGGCCCAGCAGGCGATCGCCCACGGGAGCGGTCATGATGACGTCGCCAGCGGCCTTGGACTTGAACTTGTAGATCATGGTCAGCGCTTCCGGTCAGGGTGGGACAACACGGCAGCGATGCGCTCCTCGAGGGTCCGCGCCAGGGCTCGCCGCTCCAGGCCGGTGGTCGAGACCACCGGCAGCAGTCGGACATGGACCGTCAGCTCGCGGGCCGTGGCGATCCACCAGAGGCTCTGCAGCAGGCTGGTGTCGCCGATGTAGGCCGCCCGCGGGCTCACCGCGTGACCCGGTTCGGCATAACGCAGCACCAGCGGCTGGACCGGGGTGTTCGTGGTCACCGCGGCCTGCAGCAGGTTCGCGTGGAAAGGCAGCACCGCGGCACCGTCGGAGGTCGTGCCCTCGGGGAACACGGCCACGGTCTGGCCCGATTGCAGCGCGGCGGCCATCTCGTGCACGACCCGCAGCGCATCACGCTTGCTTTCGCGCTCGATGAACAGCGTGCCCGCCGCGCCGATCAGCCAGCCCAGCACCGGCCAGCGCTTCACGTCGGCCTTGGAGACGAAGCGGGCGTGCGGGCAGACCGCATGCACCGCGATGATGTCCAGCCACGACACGTGGTTGGCCACCAGCAGGTGGCCCCCGTCGGGGCAGGCCCCTTCGCTGCCCAGCCGCACGCCCAGGCGCCGCAGCAGCCCCGCCGACCACCAGGTGATCAGGCGGTGGCGGTGGGCCTCCTCGCTGGACGGCCCGAAATGGCGCGCGGCGATCCAGACGCCGTGGAACACGTGCGCGACCACCGCCAGCAGGCGGGCCACGCCATGGGCCGAGCGGATCACCGGCGGCTCCGGGCGTCAGCCACGGTCGTAGGCGACCGTGCCCGCCACCAGCGTCGTGCGCACGCGGCCAGGCAGTGCCATGCCGGTGTCGGCAAAGGCGAACGGGGTGTGCTTGCCCTGGCTGCTGAGCGCGTCGGGCGTGACCGGCCAGGTGCTCTTCGGGTCGAAGACGCAGAGGTCGGCCACCCCGCCTTCGACCAGGCGGCCGGCGCTGGAGGACAGCGAACCCAGCGCATCCCCGAGCACGCGCACCGGGTCGCAGGTCACGCGGGCCAGCGTCGGCGCCAGCGCCAGGCCCTGGTCGGCGCCCCACTTCAGCGCCAGGCTCAGCAGCAGCTCCAGCCCGGTGGCCCCCGGCTCGGCCTCGGCGAAGGGCAGCGTCTTGGCGTCGCCCTCGACCGGCGTGTGGTCGGAGACCAGCGCGTCGATGGTGCCGTCGGCCAGGCCGGCACGCAGCGCGTCGCGGTCACGGCCCTGGCGCAGCGGCGGGGTCACGCGCATCGACGAGTTGAAGTAGCCGATGTCGACATCGGTGAGGTGCAACGAGTTGATGCTCACGTCGGCGGTGACCGCCAGGCCTTCGGCCTTGGCACGGCGCACCAGCTCGACCCCGGCCGCACTCGACAGGCGGCACAGGTGGATGCGCGCCCCGGTGATGCGCATCAGCTCGAAGATGGTGTGCAGCGCGATGGTCTCGGCCGCCACCGGCACGCCCGACAGGCCCATGCGCGTGGCCATGCCCCCGCTGGCGGCGACCCCCTTGCCGAGCCAGTAGTCCTGCGGCCGCAGCCAGACGGTGTAGCCGTGGGTCGAGGCGTACTGCATCGCCCGCTGCAGCACCTGGGTGTCGCGGATGGCGACCTCGGCCTGCGAGAAGCCGACGCAGCCGGATTCGGTCAGCTCGACCATCTCGGTCAGCGTCTCGCCCTTCAGGCCGCGGGTCAGCGCGCCCAGCGGAAACAGCCGGCACAGGCTGAGCTTGCGGGCGCGGAACTTCAGCATCTCGACCAGGCCGGGCTCGTCGAGCGCCGGATCGGTGTCGGGCGGGCAGACCAGGCTGGTCACGCCACCGGCGGCCGCGGCGTTGAGCTCGCTCTCGAGCATGCCCTTCTGCTCGGCGCCCGGCTCGCGCAGCCGCGCGGCCAGGTCGACCAGGCCGGGCGCGACCACGCAGCCGCTGGCGTCGATGGTGCGGGCGGCCGGGAAGTCGGCCGGCACGCTGCCCAGGCCCACGATGCGACCGGCGGCGATCGCCACGTCGGCCTGCTCGTCTCGGCCGGAGGCCGGGTCGATCACCCGGCCGTTCTTGATCAGGATCTTCATGGTCTGTCTCTCTCCGCCTCAGGCTTCGTTGCCCGCGATGATGGACATCACCGCCATGCGCACCGCGATGCCGAAGGTCACCTGCGGCAGGATCACGCTGTGCCGGCCGTCGGCGACGGACGAATCGATCTCGACGCCGCGGTTGATCGGGCCCGGGTGCATGACGATGCAGTCGGGCGCGGCCAGCGCCAGCTTGGCTTCGGTCAGGCCGTAGCTCTTGAAGTACTCGCCGGCGCTGGGCAGCATCGCCCCGGCCATGCGTTCGTTCTGCAGGCGCAGCATGATGATCACGTCGGCATCGCGGATGCCTTCGGCCATGTCGTGGCAGACGCGCACGCCCATCTCGCGCAGATCGCCGGGCACCAGCGTCTTGGGGCCGACCGCCCGGATCTCGGGCACGCCCAGCGTGGTCAGCGCGTGGATGTCCGAACGCGCCACGCGCGAGTGCACGATGTCGCCGACGATGGCCACCCGCAGCTTGGTGAAGTCCTTCTTGTAGTGCCGGATCGTGTACATGTCCAGCAGGCCCTGCGTCGGGTGCGCATGGCGGCCGTCACCGGCATTGACCACGTGCACATGCGGCGCGCAGTGCTGGGCGATCAGGTAGGGCGCGCCCGACTCGCTGTGGCGCACGACGAACATGTCGGCATGCATCGCCGACAGGTTGGCGATGGTGTCGAGCAGGCTCTCGCCCTTGCTGGCGCTGGACTTGGCGATGTCGAGGTTCAGCACGTCGGCGCTCAGGCGCTTGGCGGCGATCTCGAAGGTGGTGCGGGTGCGGGTGCTGTTCTCGAAGAACAGGTTGAACACGCTCTTGCCGCGCAGCAGCGGGACCTTCTTGACCTCACGCTCGTTGACCGCGAGGAAGGTGCTGGCGGTGTCCAGGATGTGGTGCAGCACCGCACGCGGCAGGCCTTCGATGGACAGCAGGTGGATCAGCTCGCCATGGCTGTTGAGCTGGGGATTGCGGCGTGACAGCATCAGCTCGCCTCCTCGACGGAAAAACGGAAACGGCCGCCTTCGTCCCGGGCCAGGGAAAGCTGCTGCGCCCCCGGCAGGGTGATGCGCGCGGCAGCGAAGGCGGGCTGGATGGGCAGCTGGCGCCCGCCACGGTCGACCAGCACCGCCAGCGTGACCGAGGCCGGGCGACCGAAGTCGAACAGCTCGTTGATCACGGCGCGGGTGGTGCGCCCGGTGTAGAGCACGTCGTCGATCAGGATGATCGGACGCCCGTCGACCGAAAAAGGCAGGTGGGTGGCGTCGGCGGTGGAGCCCAGGCCGCGCGAGCCGAAATCGTCGCGGTGCATGGTGCTCGAGATGACCCCGTGCGGCGTCGCCAGGCCCAGGTCACGCTGCAGCCGTTCGGCCAGCCAGGCGCCACCGGACCACACGCCCACCAGCACGGCATCGGGCATGAGCAGGCTGCGCACGCCGGCCAGCAGCTCGCTGTAGAGCGCCTCGGCGTCGAGTTGCAGACTCATCGGGTCTCCTTCAGGTCTTGTTCGTGGAAGTACTGTTCGAGCAGCAGGGCCGCCGCCGCCGCATCGGCGTCACGCGCCCCGGCCGACAGGACCTCGGTCGTGCTGTAGCGCTCGTCCACCTCGTGGACCGGCAGCCGGAAGCGGCCGTGCAGCTGGCGCCCGAAGCGGCGCGCCAGGCGGGTGTTCTCGTGTTCGGCACCGTCCGGGTGGAAGGGCACGCCGATCACCAGCGCGTCGGGCTGCCACTCGCGGATCAGCGCGGCGATGCGGTCGAAACGGGCGTCGCCTTCGGCGGCCACGGTCGTCAGTGGCGTGGCGCTGCGCAGCAGCCGGTTGCCCGAGGCCACCCCGGTGCGTTTGCGGCCAAAGTCGAAGGCAAGAAAGGTCTGGGCGGGGCGCGGGGTCTGCGGAGCCGACGTCATGCGTGCCCGGCCTCCTGGGACAGCATGCCCGGATCGATGCCGAGCAGCGCCAGGGCGCGCCGGTAGCGGTCCTCGACCGGGGTGTCGAAGATCACCCCCGGATCGGCGGCCACCGTCAGCCAGCCGTTGCGGGCCAGTTCGTCCTCGAGCTGGCCGGCGCCCCAGCCGGAATAACCCAGCGTGATCAGCACCCGCCGGGGGCCGGCACCACCGGCAAGAGCCTCCAGCACGTCCCGGCTGGTGGTCATCTCCAGGCCATCGGGCACGGTCAGCGTGGAGCTGAAGCTCGCGCCATCGTCGGAGACCCGGTCGTGCAGCACAAAACCACGTTCGGTGTGCACCGGGCCGCCGTAGTAGACCGGCAGGCCGATCAGGTCCTCGCGCTCGAGTGACAGCTCGACCTTCTCGAACAGGTTGGCCAGCGTGATGTCGATGGGCCGGTTGATGACCAGCCCCAGAGCGCCGCGCTCGTTGTGCTCGCAGAGGTAGACGACGGCGCCGGAGAACGAGTCGTCCGCCATGCCGGGCATGGCAATCAGGAACTGGTTGGTGAGATTGATGCTTCCTGCCTCGGCCATGGCGGGAATTGTAGCCATCACGCACACTGGCGCCATGCCCATCCGCACGACAACCGCACTCGATCCGGTCGACGCCGCCCTCGTCTGGTTCCGCCGCGACCTGCGCCTGCACGACCATGCAGCGCTCTACCACGCCCTGCGGCACGCCCGCCGGGTCTGGTGCGTCTTCATCTTCGACACCACCATCCTCGACGGCCTGCCCCCGGCCGACCGGCGCGTGGAGTTCATCCACGCCAGCGTGGCCGAACTCGACCGCCAGTTGCGCGCGCGGGGCGGCGGCCTGCTGGTGCGCCACGGCGACCCGCGCACCGAGATCCCCGCGCTGGCCAGCGCACTGCGGGTGCAGGCCGTGCATGCCGGACGCGACCACGAGCCGGCCGCCGTGGCGCGCGACGCCCAGGTGCTCGGCCACCTCGCCGACCTGGGCATCCTGATGCACACGCACAAGGACCAGGTGGTCTTCGAGGCCAGCGAGGTGATGACGGCCAACGACACCCCCTACGGCGTGTTCACGCCCTACAAGAACGCCTGGCTGCGCCGGCTGACGCCCTTCTACCTGCGCGCCTACCCGGTCGAGCGCCATGCCGCCGCGCTGGCGGCCCCGCCCGCGGCGCTGGACCGCGGCGTGCCGAGCCTGAACGACCTGGACTTCCTGCCCACCGGCATGGCGCCACGGCTGCACCCGGGCGAAAGCGGCGGCGAACACCTGCTGCTCGACTTCCTCGAGCGCATCGACCACTACGACCAGACGCGGGACTTCCCGGCCGTCAAGGGGCCGAGCTACCTGAGCGTGCACCTGCGCTTCGGCACGGTCAGCATCCGCCAGCTGGCGCGGCTCGCCCACGAACGCATGCAGGGGGGCTCGCGCGGGGCGGAGGTGTGGCTGTCGGAGCTGATCTGGCGCGACTTCTACCACCAGGTGCTGCACCACCATCCCCGCATCGTCGACCATTCCTTCCGGCCGGAGTACGACGCCATCCGCTGGGCCCACGGCAAGCAGGCCGACGCACTCTTCGCCGCCTGGTGCGAAGGCCGCACCGGCTACCCGCTGGTCGACGCGGCGATGCACCAGCTCAACCAGACCGGCTACATGCACAACCGGCTGCGCATGGTGGTGGCCAGCTTCCTGACCAAGGACCTGGGCATCGACTGGCGCCGCGGCGAGCGCTACTTCGCGCTGCAGCTCAACGACTACGACCTGGCCGCCAACAACGGCGGCTGGCAGTGGGCCGCGTCGACCGGCTGCGACGCCCAGCCCTACTTCCGCATCTTCAATCCGGTCAGCCAGAGCGAGAAGTTCGACGCGGGCGGCAAGTTCATCCGCCGCTACCTGCCGCAGCTGGCCGGCCTGAGCGATCGCTCCATCCACGCCCCCTGGCAGGCCTCACCGCTGGAACTGGTCGCCGCCGGCATCGTGCTGGGGCGGGACTATCCACACCCGGTGGTCGACCACGCCCAGGCGCGCGAGGCGACGCTGGAGCGCTTCGCGGTGGTCAAGTCCAAGGCGATCGCGCGTCCGGCCTGAGCCGCGCTCCGGCCCCGAGCCGGGACCGGGGCCGGTCCGGGCGTCAGAACAGCTCGACGTCGCCGCAGCTGCCTTCGTCGGTGAGCTGGCCGGCGGCCACCAGCACGCTGTGCGAGCAGACCTGGTTGCGACCGTTTTCCTTGCCGTGGTAGACCGCCCGGTCGGCACGCTCGAACGCCGCCTGCGGCGTGTCGCCCGGGCGCACGTCGCTGAAGCCGATGCTGGCGGTGACCCGGCCCACGCGCGGGAACGCAAAGGCCTCCAGCGTCGAGCGCAGGCGCTCGAAGGCGGCATGGGCCGCGGTCTCGTCGGGCGCGGCCAGCAGCACGACGAACTCCTCGCCACCGAAGCGATAGAGGCGGTCGTCGTAGCGGAAGGTGTTGCGCATGATGCGTGCCACCAGCACCAGCACCTCGTCGCCGATCAGGTGACCGTAGCTGTCGTTGACCCGCTTGAAGAAGTCGATGTCGATCACGCCGAGCCAGTGGCGGCGGATGCTGGCGTGCCGGCGGCTCTCGCTGTCCTCGTCGTCCGACATCTCGGAGCCGGGGCCGTAGAGCCGGGTGGCCTCCAGCACCGTCGCCTTGAGGAAGGTCTCGTCGAAGCTCTTGCGGTTGAGCAGGCCCGTCAGCGTGTCGCGCTCGCTGTAGTCGAGCAGGCTGAGGAAGTTGCGGTGGATCTTGAGCACGGCCTGCGCCATGCGCACGCGCACCACGTCGAGCTCGGAGGGCAGCACCAGCTCGACGACCCCCTCGACCTCCCGCTCGCTGGCCATCGGCAGCAGCACATGACAGCCGTCGGACAGGGTGCGGTGCACCACCCGGACCTGGGTGTAGCACTCAGCATGGTCGGGCATGGCCTGCAGCAGCAGCAGGTCCTGGCGCGGCATCGACACGTCGAGCTCGGCCACCAGGTCCCCCCGGCGCTGAGCCCCCGAGCGCAGCCAGCGCTGCTCATTGCCCGGCTCGCCCAGCACCCGCCACAGCACCACCGAGACCACCGGCAGCAGATCGATGAAGGCCGACAGCAGCGTCGCGTCGACCATCTCGCGGTCGCGCGACCGGGTCATGTCGGCGACATGCTCGAGCGGCTGCACCGCCGTCGGCTCGGACAGAGACAGCCGTTCGGCCGGGAGGGAATGCCGGGGCAGCGCCTCGTGCTGGCTCATCGGGGCGCCCCGGCGTATTGCTGGATCAGGGCCAGCAGCTCGTCTTCGCTGTAGGGCTTGCCGAGGTAGTGGTTGGCGCCCAGTTCGATGGCGATGTCCCGGTGCTTCTGCGCGATGCGCGAGGTGATCATCACCACCGGCAGCGCCGCCGCCGAATGGTCGGCGCGGATGTTGCGCAGCAGGTCGAACCCGTCCATGCGGGGCATCTCGATGTCCGACAGCACGACGGCCGGTCGCTCGGTGGACAGCAGGTCGAGCGCCTCCAGTCCGTCCTTGGCCAGCGTGACCCGATAACCCTCGCGCTCCAGCAGGCGGCGGGTGATGCGGCGCACCGTCAGGGAGTCGTCGACCACCATCACCAGCGGGGCGGGACGGGACGACTCCTGCACCACCGGCTCGGTCGGCTCGACCTGCGCGAGCTGCATCAGCCGGCGGGCGGGCTCGTCGTAGACGGTGGCCAGCGCCAGCGGGTTGTAGATCAGCGCGACCGAGCCGGAGGCCAGCAGCGTCATGCCGGCCAGGCAGCTGACCCGCGAGAGCTGCGGCCCCAGGTTCTTGACCACCACTTCATGGCTGCCCTGCACCTCGTCGACATGCAGCGCCACCCGGTGCTGGGCCGAACGCACCACCACCACCGCGACGGTGCGGCTCACCTCGAGGCTGCGGCCGCTGGCGTCCATCAGCGCGCCCAGCCAGTAGAACGGCAGCTTCAGGCCGCCGTAGGAATAGCTGCCGCTGGCATAACAGGCGCCGATGCCCGACGAGGGCACCCGCTGCACCAGCTCCACCAGATTGGACGGCACCGCGATCGACCGACCGCCCGCGCGCAGCATCACGACCTGCGTGACGACCGTGGTCAGCGGCATCACCAGCTTGACGCGGGTGCCCCGGCCCGGGTTGGTGCGGGTCTCGACCCGCCCGCCCAGCGCCTGCACGTCCGAGCGCACGACGTCCATGCCGACCCCTCGGCCGGCCAGCTCGGTCACCACGTGCACCGTCGACAGGCCCGGCGCGTAGATCAGCTGGGCCAGGTCCTTGTCGCTGATCTTCGCGTCGGCGGTGATCAGGCCCATGTCGACCGCCCGCTCGCGCACGCGGGCCAGGTCCAGGCCGGCACCGTCGTCACGCACCTCGACGCTGACCTCGTTGCCCTCCTGCTCGAGCGTGATGGTGATGCTGCCGGTCGGATCCTTGCCCTGGGCCTGGCGCACCGCGGCGGCCTCGATGCCATGGGTCACGCAATTGCGCAGCAGGTGCTCGAAGGCCGCGGTCATGCGGTCCAGCACCCCGCGGTCGACCTCGATCGAGCCGCCGACGATGTCGAAGCGCACCTGCTTGCCGGTCTCCTTGGCCGCCTGGCGCACCACGCGGTAGAGGCGCTCGGACAGGCTCTCGAACTCGATCATGCGCGTGCGCAGCAGGTCGCTCTGCAGCTCGCGGGTCAGGCGCGCCTGCACCGCCAGCTCGTCCTCGGCGGTCTGCAGCGTGCGGTGCAGCGTGCTGCGCACGGTGGCCACGTCGTTGAC
Organism: Sphaerotilus hippei; assembly: GCF_003201595.1. Lineage (GTDB taxonomy): Bacteria > Pseudomonadota > Gammaproteobacteria > Burkholderiales > Burkholderiaceae_C > Sphaerotilus > Sphaerotilus hippei. The sequence continues at coordinate 48,356 of NZ_QJJS01000017.1, forward strand.
CGACTCGGCCATCATGCGGGTCAGTTCCTGCAGACGGGTGTAGCGGTCGAGCTCGAGCGGATCGAACTCCTGCGCCGCCGCCCGGGCCGCCTCGCGGCGCGACTCGAGCTGCGTCTCCGCCTGCAGCGCCACGTCGTGCAACTGCTGGTTGAGGCGCTCGAGGTTGTCGGTCAGGTCGACCAGCGACCCGCGGATCTGGCCGATCTCGGACTCCAGGCGCGAGCGGGTGATGCTCACCTCGCCGGCCAGGTTCACCAGGCGATCGAGCAGGGCCGCACGCACGCGCACCGGCTGCGGCGTGATCGGCGCCCGGTCGGGCGGCGCCTTGCTGCCGGTGGGGCCGCCGCTGGACAGGAAACGGGCCCAGTCGACCGTCGCGCCGGCATCGTCGGTCGGCGCCGGAGCCGCCGGCCGGGGCTCGGCGGCCTCGGGCTCGAGCGACAGCAGCGGCCCGCGGTCGGTGTCGTCGGGCAGCGGATCGGGCTGCTCGGCCCCGTCGGCGTCGAAGGAGACCAGCGGGAGCGGACGGGTGTTCCACGCGCCCAGCGCGCTGGACGGGGACAGCAGTCCGAACTGGGTCGTCGAGGGGGCATCGCTGCGGTGCGCCTGGCACAGCCGCTCGAACCCGGCCGACAGCGCATCGCTGCGCTGCTGCAGCCGCTCCAGGCCGGCCACCAGCACCGCCCCGGCATCGGCCGGCGCGGCCGCCGCCTCGGCCTGCAGGCGCTCGATCGCCGACTCGAAACGATGGGCCATCTCGCCCAGCCGCATCGCCCCGGCCAGACGGGCGCCGCCCTTGAAGGTGTGCAGCGTGCGCATGCAGGCGGTCGCACCGGCCGGATCGGTCGGTGCCGCGCGCCAGGCCTGGATCTGCTCACCCAGCAGCGGCAGCAGCTCCTCGGCCTCTTCCTCGAAGATCGGGAACAGGTCGTCGTCGACCTGGTCACGCTGCTCGATGTCCGCGTCCGCGTCGAGCAGCGCCGGATGGTCGTCGTCGGCACGGGACTGCATCGCCGAGGCCAGCACGGAGGCGGCTGCGCCCCCTTCGGCACGCGGCTGGTGCAGCGGATCGGCCTCGGGCAGATCGGCGAAGCCGGAGACGAGATGAGCGTCGATCTCCTCCACCACGTCGGGCAGGTCGTCCGGCAGTTCATCCGGCCCATCGCCGGGCAACCCGTCCGGCGACTCGACCAGGGCCGCCTCGTCCACGTGCAGCAGGCGCTGCATGGCCGCGCCACGCCAGTCGTCCAGCCGATCCAGCAGCGAGGCCTCGGGGCTGCGCAGGAAACCGGCGGCGAACTGGTGCAGCAGCCGGCGGATCTCGTCACCGACCTCGACGAACAGCTCGGCATCGGCCGGCTCGCCGTGCCCGATGCGGTCGGACATCAGCAGCGCCTCCTCGAGGCCGCGCGCCAGCATCGACAGGTCGTGGAACCCGACGGTCGCCGAGTTGCCGGCCAGCGAATGGGCCAGGGCCATCGGCTGCTCGCCGACCGGCCGGTGCAGCTCCAGGCCCCACTCGGCCAGCTCCGTGCTCAGGCGCCGCGACAGCTCGTCGGCCTCGTTGAGGTAGATGTTGAACAGCGGGATGGCCAGGCGCAGCGGGCCGATGACCTTGACCAGCTCCTCGTCGGGCACCACCGCCGCCATCTCGTCGAGCAGCACCGGCTCGGGCGTGGACGCCCGGAAGGCATCGAGCTGGATGACCTCGGCCGTGGGCAGCAGGTCCTCGCCCGGCAGGGCCCCGGACTCGCTCTCCGGTCCGGATTCGGATTCGGATTCGGATTCGGATTCGGATTCGGATTCGGATTCGGGCTCGGGCTCGGGCTCGGGCTCGGGCTCGGGCTCGGGCTCGGGCTCGGGCTCGGGCTCGGGCTCGACGGATTCTGGCGCCGACACATCGAACGACAAGGCGGGCTCGTCGGCCAGCGACAGGTCCACGTCGTCGGCCACGGTCGAGCCGGTCGGCTCGACCTCGGGCGTCCAGGACGGGGCGGCGGACACCTCGATCGGCAGGTCCACGGCCTCGACCGCCGCCTCGAGCTCGACCTCGGCGGGACGGCCGGGCGGCAGCTCGAGCAGCAGGTCGATCAGGTGGGCGTCGCCGTCGGCGCCGGCGAGGACCGGCTCCGGCGCGCCCCAGATGGAGGCCAGCTCGACGGGCCGGGTGGCCTGCAGGGCCTCGAAGATCGGCGCGGCCTGGGCCTCGTTGAACACCTCGAGGTCGACCTCGTCGACCTCGACGCCGGGCAGCTCGATGACCGCCTCGGGCGCGGGCTCGCCGGAGGACATCGGCATCGGGATGCGCATGAGCTCGCCGGCCAGGCGCAGCGTGTCGGCCGCGGCGATGACCGGCTCGGCAGCGAACATCGTGTCGTCGCGCCGGGCCACCGCATCGGTCCAGGCCTGCAGGAAGTCGAAGGCGTCGGCGGTGACGGTCAGCAGGTCGTGGCTGGCCGGCCTCTGCTCGGCCATCCAGTGGTTGTAGAGCTGCTCGCAGGCCCAGGCGGCATCCCCGAACGCCGTCAGCCCGACCATGCGCGAGCTGCCCTTGAGCGTGTGGAAGGCACGACGGACCCGCGTGAGCTCGTTGAGGTCCGCGGGCATCTTCAGCAGGGCCGCACAGGCTTCGCGCGCCTGCTGCAGCACCTCGGCCGACTCCTCGAGGAACACCTCGCGCATCTCGTGGTCGTCCTCGAGACCGGTCGCCGCCTCGGGCTCGGACTGCAGCGACATCGGCCGGGAGATCAGCGGGGGCGTCAGCGGATCGAGCCCCATCGGGCCGGTGGCGGTGGCGACGAAGTCGTCCATCGCCCGGGCGATGTGCTCACGCACCGCACCCAGCGTGCCGGGACCGGCACCGGCCTCGGCCGCCTGCTCCAGGGCCGCGCGGGCGGTGGACACGCTGGCGGCCAGGTCGGGCTTGTCGCTGACCTCGCTGCGGCGGGCCAGCTCCTGCAGGCGCTCGGACACCTCGCCCAGCCCGAGCTCGTCGCGGCGCATGGCCTCGGCCAGCGACTGGGCGTGGTCGATGACCTCGGTGGCCGAGGCGCTGCGGCCCATCACCGGCGCGAGCACGCCGTTGGCCTCGTCGAAGCGGAACAGCGACTTGGCCAGCGCCGGCTGCACGCCGAGCATGTCGATCAGGAAACCCAGCGCACCGAGGTTGGCGGCCAGGCGCTGGAACACCACCCAGGCCTCCGGACCGCCCGGATCCAGGTCGTGGTGCAGCAGGATGTCGGTGTGCTCGCGCATCTGGATGACCGCCTGGGTCGCCGACGGCACGTCCAGCACCGACAGCACCCCGCGCATCGAACCCAGCAAGCCGGGCACCGCCGCCAGCAGCCCGCTTTCGCTCGGGCTGCGGAAATACTGGTCGATCTGGCGCTCGACCTCGTGCAGCGACGAGCGCAGTTCCTGCACCACGCTGCCCATGGTCTGGCGGTCCGACACGCGCCGGTAGAGCTCCTCCATCCAGGGCTCGAGCGGCTGGGCGGGCTGTCCGGCCACCACCGCGTCGATGCGGGCGGCCAGCAGCGCGGACCGGTCCGGCTGGTCGGGCTGGTCCAGCTCGCCATCGTCGAGCGCGGCATCGAGGTAGAGCAGGCTGGTCGCCACCTCCATGGCCACCGGCAGGTGCGGGCGTCCGCCCGCCTGCTGCGTGCGGCGGGCGGCCGTCAGCAGCGCCTCGCCGAGCAGATGACCGTCGACCGACAGCTGCTGCAGCGCATCGCCCACCAGGGTGAACGCCTCGACCAGCATGCCCTGGCGATGGCCGTCGCCCGAAGCGGCGCCGTTCCAGACCTCCTTGGCGGAGGCCACCCGCTTGCGGGCCTGGATCAGCAGGGACGGATCGTGGCGGCCGTAGACGGGCTCGTTGTACTCGGGCTGGCCCTCGTCCTCGAGGGCGTAGGCCTGGTGCACCGCGCGCAGCGCCGGGGCGACCACGTCCTGCCCGGGCCAGGCCCGGGCGCAATGGAACAGCAGGTCGTGGGCCAGGCGATCGGAGATCTCCGCATCCCCCTTGACCCGGCTGCGCAGCTGGGACATCACCCGCGAGCCGGTGCGCTTGACGTACAGGTCCACCGGCCAGAGGTTCAGGCCCCAGGCCTCGTAGAAGCCGGCGGCCAGGCGCCACAGCGTGGTCTCCTGGCGGGCGCCCACGCTGGCCGCACCGGCGGCCAGCTGGCGGGCATCGGCGGCCAGCGCCCGGCCCGCGGCCGCGGCCTGGCCCCGCACCAGGCCCAGCAGCCGCTTCTCGAATTCACCCTGCATGCGGGCATCGGGACGGGCCGCGGGCTCGCCGGGGCCTTCGATGTCACGCCAGCGCCAGTCGTGCAGCCACAGGTCGGCCGGGTGCACACGCTCGGCGCTGACCCCCTCGAGCAGCGGCCGCATCTGCGCGAACAGCGATACCGCCGCCACGGGCTTGCCCGCGAGGCGGCGCCCCAGGTAGTCGAGCAGCGCGAAGGAGGCCCGCTCGATGGCCTCGACGCCGGCGGCGTCGAGCTTGCTCGGCTTGGCGACATAACGCTGGATCAGCGCTTCGGCCGCACGCAGCAGCATCGCCCCTTCGGGCACGTTGACCAGCTCGAGCGCACCGACGCCCTGGTGCACCTGCTGGCGCGCCTGGCGCAGGATGGTCGGCTCGACGTCGTCGATGTCGGACTGGCGGGTCGACTCGACCTCGCGCAGATAGCGCCTCAGCGCCTTGTGTGCTGTCTCCAGCGTGCGACGCAGTTCCTCATGCACCCAGGACAGGGTGCTGACATCGTCGGTCACGGCTTCGCTGTGCGGGTCCATCGGCGTGTATCAGGTGATCTTGAACCGTGCCACCGACTGGCGCAGCTCCTCGGCCGTGCGGGAAAGCTGTCGCACCAGCTGAGCGGTTGAACGGGTGCCTTCGCCGGTCTGCTCGGTCACGGCGAAGATGTGCTGGATGTTCTGGGACACCACGGTGGCCGAATCGGCCTCGCGGCGCGCCTGGGTGGAGATGGCCTCGATCAGCTCGGCCAGCTGGCGCGACACCCGGTCGATCTCGCCCAGCGCGGTGCCGGCGTTGTCGGACAGCTTGGCGCCTTCGACCACCCCTTGCGTGGAGCGCTCCATGGCCGCGACCGCATCGGCGGTGTCGGTCTGGATGGTCTTGACCAGCACGGCGATCTGCCGCGTGGCGTCGCCGGAGCGTTCGGCCAGCCGCTGGACCTCCTCGGCGACGACGGAAAAACCGCGCCCCGCCTCACCGGCGGAGGCCGCCTGGATGGCCGCGTTCAGCGCCAGCACGTTGGTCTGCTCGGTGATGTCGGAGATCAGCTCGGTGATCTCGCCGATCTCCTGCGAGGACTCGCCCAGGCGCTTGATGCGCTTGGAGGTCTCCTGGATCTGCTCGCGGATGGTGTTCATGCCGCCGATGGTGTCGAGCACCGCGGTCAGGCCCGAGGCCGCCGCCGACAGCGACTCGCGCGCCACGGCCGCCGACTGCTGCGACTGGCCCGAGACCCGCTGGATGCGCCCGGCCATCTGCAGCACCGCCTCGCCGGTGTCGCGGATCTCGCGCAGCTGCTCGTCGGAGGCGGCCAGCAGCTCGGTGGACGTGGCCTCGACCTGCTGGGTGGTGTCGGCCACCCGCGCCACCGTGCCCTGGACCTGGGCGACCAGCGAGCGCAGCTCCTCGACGGTGTAGTTGACCGAATCGGCGATCGCGCCGGTGATGTCCTCGGTGACGGTGGCCTGCTGGGTCAGGTCGCCCTCGGCGACCGACTGCAGCTCGTTCATCAGGCGCAGGATGGCCGCCTGGTTGGCATCGTTGACCCGCTTGGCCTCACGCTCCTGGCGCTCGGCTTCCTGGCGCTGGATGTCGGCCAGCAGCGCCCGCTGGCGCTGGTCGTGGGTGAACACGCGCAGCAGGCCGAAGGCCCCGATCGCGCCGACCAGCAGCGAGGCGGCCAGCAGCGCGACGTTGAACCAGCCGATGCCCCCGGCGGCGGACAGGCTGGCCTGCACCCCCTCGAGGCCCTGGCGCAGCTTTTCGCTGCCGCCCAGGATCGCCACCTCGGCGTCACGCGCCGCCACCAGCCCCTGCAGGCTGTCCTGCACCGCGGCGGCCTGCTCGCGCAGCCCGTCCTGGGTGCGGATCACCTGCTCGAGCCGCTCGCGGGTGACCGGGTCGCGCGAGGCGCCCAGCCGCCGGGCGGCATCACCGTCAAGCAGGCCCTGGGCCACGTCACGCAGCGCGCTCAGGTCCTTGCCCAGCAGGAACACCGCCTCCGGCGACACGCCCTGGATCGACAGCACCTCGTTGGCCGACTTGCCGACCCGCTGGGTCAGCATCATCAGCTGGCCGGCCGCCGAGATCTCGGCGGCGGCCGCGCCCTGCTGGACCTTCTGGGCCAGCACCGCCTGGGTCGACTCGAGCAGCGCACCGGACTGCTGGCTGATGGCCCGCAGGAATTCACCGGCCCGAGTGAGCAGCCGCTGGCGCTCCAGCACGACACGCGCCTGCTTCTCGGCCTGGTCCACCAGCGGCAGCAGCACCTCCAGCTGGCCACGCACGGGCAGCGGCGCGGCGTCGATGCCGGCGCCGGCATCCCCCGCATGCAGGCCGCGCACGTTGCGGGCCAGCACCTGGGCCGATTCCCGCACCTCGGCAAACGCCGGCTCCTGCCCGACCATCGCCTGCAGCACGGACTTGGACAGGCGCTGGGACTGCATCAGCGCCTGGCCGGTCGCCCCGACCTGGGACGCGCTGCCCCCGGCGGACCGCACGGCCAGCACCGACGACAGCACCAGGCCCAGCACCCCCACGGCCAGGATGACGCCCAGCACACGCTGCTGGCGGTCGGCCGACAGGTGGCCGATCAGCGGCAGGCGTGCACCGCTGCCCGGACGGGGCAGCGCGGGCCGGTCGTGCACCGGCAGGCGGGTCGGGTGGTAACCGGTGGCCAGCTCCGACGGAGCCGCTTCGCTGATGATGGAACCCGGCTCCGGCGCCACGGTCGTGCGGTCGCTCGGATCCTGCACCGTGTCGGGCGCATCCAGGTTCATGTCCAGGGACAGGTAGGCGCTGCCGTAGATGGCCGGGTCGGTCCCCGCGGCCTTGTCCTGCTGTTGCCCCTTGCCCTTGAACTTGTCGATCAGACTCATCCCCGCCTCTACTTTCATGCTTCGGTTTAGGGCCTATCGGCCGGGCGGCGTCAAACCACAGTGGCAATATGCAAAAACCGCTCGTCGCGTGACAAAGCCGCCAGACTCAGCACCTGCCAGGTCCGGCCCGACGCATCGTTCCAGGCGGCGGTCACGAAGGCCGGGTGCACGGTCGAGGCGATCGGCGCCGGCGTGAGCTGGGCGATCTGGCGCAGCCCGGCGAGCTTGTCGACCAGCAGCGCCGCATTGATCTCGAGGCCCGGATTGAAGGCGACCAGGCGGGCCTGCTCACGCGCGGCGCCCGGCACCGACTGGCGCAGGCCGAGGAAACCGCCCAGGTCGACCACGCCGGTCAAGGCCCCGCGCAGATTGGCCACGCCGAGGAACCACGACATCGTGTGGGGCACGGGCTGCAGCTCGCCGGGCTGGAAGATCTCGCCGGCCTCGGCCAGCGGCAGCAGGAAACCGAAGCCGCAGGACTCGATCGCCAGCCAGCCGGCACTGGGCTCGGAGGTCTGGGCTTCCTGGAGCCGCTCGGCCAGCCGCCCCTGGAGTTCACGCAACGCTTCCCTGTTGGCCATGGTGTGTCCAGCCTCAGCCGAAGGCCCGGATCTTCTGGACCAGCAGGTCCGGATCGACGGGCTTGACGACGTAATCGCGCGCGCCCTGGCGCATGCCCCAGACCTTGTCGGTCTCCTGGCTCTTGCTCGTGCACATGATCACCGGCACGTCGGAGAACTGCGGATCACGGGTGATGGTGCGGGTGAGCTGGAAACCGTTCTGGCCCGGCATCACGACGTCCATCAGGATCAGGTCGGGTTTTTCCTCGGCGATGCGGCGCAGGGCCTCGTCACCGTTCTCGGCCGTGCGGACACGGAAACCGCGCCGCACCAGGATTTCCGTGAGGAAATGCAGCTCGGTCTTGGAGTCGTCGACCAGAAGGATGTTGTGGATCGTCATGCCGGGTCTCCCTTGTGCGATCACAGGGCCCGCGGTGCGGACCGGCGCCCATCGGGCAAGCTGCCCATCAGACCGTCACCCGACCGTACTGATGCACCGCCCGCAGCAGCTGGTCCTTGGTGAACGGCTTGGTCAGGTAATCTTCCGAACCCACCATGCGGCCACGCGCCTTGTCGAACAGGCCGTCCTTGGAGGACAGCATGATGACCGGTACCGTGGCGAACTGGGGGTTGCGCTTGATGATCGCGCAGGTCTGGTAGCCATCGAGCCGCGGCATCAGGATGTCGCAGAAGATCAGGTCCGGTCGATGGTCGCTCACCTTGGCCAGCGCGTCGAAACCGTCCTCGGCCAGCAGGACCTCGCAGCCCCCCTGCTTCAGGAAGATCTCGGCACTGCGCCGGATGGTGTTGCTGTCATCGATGACCAGCACGCGGGTCACCGCCGTTTCACGCGGCCCGACAGTTGGAGTCTGCACTTGTTCCACGAAAGGTATGTTCCTCGTTGCTGATGCGGACCGGCGACCGGAAATCGGCTCTAGAACTGCACCATTTCAAAGTCTTCCTTGCGGGCACCGCATTCTGGACAGACCCAGTTCATCGGCACGTCTTCCCAGGCCGTGCCCGGGGCGATGTCGTGCTCGGGGTCGCCGGCGGCTTCGTCATAGATCCAGCCACAGATCAGGCACATCCAGGTTCGAGAGGTACTCACGCGGCGTTTTCAGCTTGTCTACAATGATCGAAGATTGTAGCGATAGCCCGTGGCCGGAAAGCCCTGGGCGCGTGGGCACCTACAACAGATTTCTCAGAATCTCCCAGAGCTTTTTTGCTCCAGGCTTTTGTGCTCACCTTTGCACGGACCCGGGCCCGGTCGGTCTCGAGGTGAGCGGCGAGCGTTACCCCTCATGAAGCCCAGCACCCCCGAAACCGACAGCATCGAGAACCCGGAGCTCACCGGCCCGGTCTGCGTGATGAGCTTCAACGCCAGCGACGCCAGCGGCGCCGCCGGCATTGCCGGCGACATCGCCACGATCGCCGCGATGGGCGCCCATGCCCTGCCGGTCATCAGCACCATCGTGATGCGCGACACCGCGGAAGTCTTCGACCAGACGCCGCTCGATGGCGACACCGTGGTCGAGCAGGCCCGCATCGTGCTCGAGGACACGACGATCGGCGCCTGGAAGGTCGGCTTCCTCGGCACGGCGGAAAACGTCGGCTCCGTGGCCGAGGTGCTGTCCGACTATCCGGACGTGCCGCTGATCACCTACCTGCCCTCGCTGTCCTGGATGGACGACGAGGACGCGGCCCAGGCCTACCTCGATGCGCTGCGCGAGCTGGTGCTGCCGCAGACCGAGGTGCTGGTCGGCAACCACAAGACGCTGACCGACTTCCTGCTGCCCGAATGGGACTCGGAACGCCCGCCGTCGGCCCGTGAACTGGCCGTGGCCGCCGGCGAACACGGCACCCGCCACGTGCTGGTGACCGGCATGCCGCTGCCCAACAACTTCGTCGACAACGTGCTGGCCACGCCGCAGGGCGCGATCACCGGCGAGAAGTTCGAGCGCTTCGACACCGCCTTCGTCGGGGCCGGCGACACGCTGTCGGCCTCCATCGCCGCGCTGATGGCCACCGGCCAGGAGCTGCACATGGCGGTGGCCGAGGCGCTGGCCTTCCTCGACCAGGCGCTCGACGCCGGTTTCCGTCCCGGCATGGGCGGCGTGCTGCCCGACCGCTTCTTCTGGGCGGTGCCGCCGGAAGACGAAGAAGGTGAACCGGACACGGCCGCCAACGGCGACGACACCCAGACACCCCACCCCCGCAACATCCACTGATCCCATGACGACCAATGCCGAGCTGTTCGAGCGCGCCCAGCGTGTCATCCCCGGCGGCGTGAACTCGCCGGTGCGGGCCTTCCGCGCCGTGGGCGGCACGCCCCGTTTCATCAGCCGCGCCGACGGCCCCTACATGTGGGACGCCGAGGGGCAGCGCTACATCGACTACATCGGCTCCTGGGGCCCGATGATCCTGGGCCACGGCCACCCGGCCGTGCTGGGTGCCGTGCAGCAGGCCGCGCTGGAGGGTTTCAGCTTCGGCGCGCCGACCGAGCGTGAGGTCGAGCTGGCCGAGGAGATCCTGTCGCTGGTGCCCAGCTGCGAGCAGATCCGCCTGGTCAGCTCCGGCACCGAAGCGGCGATGACGGCCATCCGGCTGGCCCGCGGCGCCACCGGCCGCTCCAAGCTGATCAAGTTCGAGGGCTGCTACCACGGCCACGCCGACGCGCTGCTGGTCAAGGCCGGCTCGGGCCTGGCGACCTTCGGCAACCCGACCTCGGCCGGCGTGCCGCCCGAGGTCGTGCAGCACACGCTGGTGCTCGAGTACAACAACCTCGAGCAGCTCGAGGAGGCCTTCCGCCTGCACGGCCCGGACCTGGCCTGCGTGATGATCGAGCCGATCGCCGGCAACATGAACTTCGTGCGGGCGCAGGTGCCGTTCGTCCGGCGCATCCGCGAGCTGTGCGACCAGCACGGCGCGCTGTTCGTCTTCGACGAGGTGATGACCGGCTTTCGCGTCGCGCTCGGCAGCGCCCAGAGCCTGTACGCGCAGGCCATCCCCGGCTTCGCGCCGGACATCAGCGTCTTCGGCAAGGTCATCGGCGGGGGCATGCCGCTGGCCGCCTTCGGCAGCTCGCGCCGCATCATGGGCCACCTGGCCCCGCTGGGCACGGTCTACCAGGCCGGCACGCTGAGCGGCAACCCGATCGCCACCGCCTGCGGCCTGGCCACGCTGCGCGAGATCCGCCAGCCGGGCTTCTTCGAGGCCCTGTCGGTCAAGACCCGCCGCCTGGTCGACGGCCTGAAGGCCGCGGCCGACGCCTCGGGCGTGCCGTTCTCGGTCGACAGCCAGGGCGGCATGTTCGGCTTCTTCTTCATGCCCGAGCTGCCGCAGAACTACGGCACGGTCATGACCACCGACCAGGCCCGCTTCAACCGCTTCTTCCACGGCCTGCTGGACCGCGGGGTCTACCTGGCCCCGGCGCTCTACGAGGCCGGTTTCGTCAGCGCGGCCCACACCGACGCCGACATCGACGCGACCATCGCGGCCGCGCGCGAGGTGTTTGCCCATGAGTGAGCTGCAGCAGCCCCGCGCCCTGTACCCGACCGGGCTGATCGAGTTCGACGGCCAGCCGGCGGTGCACCTGCGCGCGCCCGGCGGCGCCCAGGCCACCGTGCTGCTGCACGGCGGCCACGTGGTGTCGTGGATCCCCGCCGGCGGCGAGGAGCAGCTCTACCTGTCGCCCGCCACCGCCTACGGCGAAGGGTCGGCGGTGCGCGGTGGCGTGCCGGTGATCTTCCCGCAGTTCAACAACCGGGGGCCGCTGCCCAAGCACGGCTTCGCCCGCAACCGGGGCTGGACGCTGCAGCAGGCCACGGTGCGCGGCGAGCACGCGTTCGCGGTGCTGCGCCTGGTCGACGACGAGGCCTCGCGCGCGCTGTGGCCGCATCCCTTCGAGCTGGAGCTGACCGTCAGCGTGGACGCCGGCCGGCTCGAGATGGAGATGGCCGTGGTGAACACGGGCGACACGGTGATGAGCTTCCAGGCCGCGCTGCACACCTACCTGGCCACGGCCGACGTGCGCCGCGCCCAGCTCGAGGGCCTGCTCGACCAGAACTACCACGACGCCGTGCTCGACCAGCCGCGCCAGCAGTGGATCGACGTGGTGTCGATCACCCAGGAGCTGGACCGCATCTACTGGAACGCGCCACCGGCGCTGACGCTGCGCGAGGCCGGGCGGCGCCTGAGCATCCGCTCCAGCCAGTTCGAGGACGTCGTGGTCTGGAACCCGGGCCCCGAGAAGTGCGCCCAGCTCAAGGACATGCCCGCCGATGGCTGGCTGGGCATGCTGTGCGTCGAGGCCGCCCAGATCGGCGTGCCGGTGGTGCTGGCGCCGGGCCAGGAGTGGACCGGCATGCAGACCCTGATCGCCGAGAACTGACGCCCGCGGCGCGCGTCAGCCCGGTTCGCCGAAGCTGACGCCGATCTCGCGGGCGCACTGCAGCAGCGCGTGGTCGGGCGGCACCAGCCGGTTGCGGCCCGCGACCTCGTGCAGCGGCACGTCGCACAGGCGACCGCCCTGCAGCGCCACCATGCGCCCGCTGACGCCCTGCCGCACCAGCCCCGCGGCCGCATGACCGTACTGCGTCGCCAGCACCCGGTCGAAGGCGGTGGGCGAGCCCCCGCGCTGCACATGGCCCAGCACGGTCGCGCGCACCTCGGCACCGACCAGGGGCTGCAGCTGCGCACGCAGCACATGGGCCACGCCGCCCAGGCGCACCGGGTCGCTGGCATCGTCGACCCGCTGGCCCACGGTCAGCTCGCCGCCCACGGGCTTCGCCCCTTCGGCCACGCAGATCAGCGTCGAGCGCCGGCGGGCGCTGCGCTCGCGGCACAAGGCGGCGATCGCCTCGACGTCGTAGCCGATCTCGGGCAGCAGGATCACGTCGGCCGCGCCGGCCACACCGGCCTCCAGCGCGATCCAGCCCGCGTAGCGGCCCATGGTCTCGACGACCATCACGCGGCCGTGGCTCTGGCCGGTGGTCTGCACCCGCTCGAGCGCATCGGTGACGGTGGCCACGGCGGTGTCGAAGCCGAAGCTGCGCTCGGTGCCCTCGATGTCGTTGTCGATGGTCTTGGGCACGCCGACCACCGAGAGCGAACCGACCGAGGCCAGGTGCTGGGCGATCGTCATCGTGCCGTCGCCGCCGATGACCACCAGGCTGTGCAGCCCCAGCCCGTCGTGCACGTAGCGCGCCACCTCGTCGGAGACGTCCCGGTCGCGCCAGGCGAAGGGGCTGGCGGTGTTGCTCGTGCCCAGGATGGTGCCACCCGTCGCGAGGATGCCGCTGACGTCGTCCCAGCCCAGCGGGCGCACGCGGCGCTCGATCAGGCCGAGGAAACCGTCCTCGATGCCGACCACCTCGGCACCGCACTGCTGGATCAGCGACTTGGTCACCGCCCGGATGACCGCGTTGAGGCCGGGGCAGTCGCCGCCGCCGGTGAGGATGCCGATGCGCATGGTCTGGAAATCCGCCGTGAACGTGATGCATGCAGTCTATGCGCAGCCGCGGGCACGGCGCTTGCGCCCGACCATGACATGGGCCCGGGCCTCACTTCTAGAATCCGATCATGCACATTCATATTCTCGGCATCTGCGGCACGTTCATGGGCGGCGTGGCCGCACTCGCTCGCGAGGCCGGTCACCGCGTGACCGGCTGCGACGCCAACGTCTACCCGCCGATGAGCGACCAGCTGCGCGCGCTGGGCATCGAGCTGATCGAGGGCTTCACCCCCGACCAGATGGCCCTGGAACCCGATCTCTACGTCGTGGGCAACGTGGTCAGCCGCGGCAATGCGCTGATGGAGGCCATCCTCGACGCCGGACGGCCCTACACGAGCGGGCCGCAGTGGCTGGCCGAGAACGTGCTGCAGGGCCGCCACGTGCTGGCCGTGGCCGGCACGCACGGCAAGACGACGACGACCTCGATGCTGGCGTGGATCCTCGAGCACGCCGGCCTGCAGCCGGGTTTCCTGGTCGGTGGCGTGCCGCAGAACTTCGGCGTGTCGGCGCGGCTGGGCGCGACCGGGCCGATGAGCCCCTTCGTGATCGAGGCCGACGAGTACGACACCGCCTTCTTCGACAAGCGCAGCAAGTTCGTGCACTACCGCCCGCGCACCGCGATCCTGAACAACCTCGAGTACGACCACGCCGACATTTTCCCGGACCTGGCCGCCATCGAGACCCAGTTCCACCACCTGGTGCGCACCGTGCCCGCCAGCGGGCGGCTGGTGGTCAACGCCCGCGAGGACAGCCTGCAGACCGTGCTCAAGCGCGGCTGCTGGAGCGAGGTGCTGCGCTTCGGCGCCCGCAAGGAAGAGCCCGGCGCGCTGCGCGCCCGGGGCGAACCGCACGCCTTCGACGTGCTGCGCGGCAGCATGAAGGTGGCGCGGGTCGAGTGGGCGCTGCTGGGCGAGCACAACCAGCTCAACGCGCTGGCGGCCCTCGCCGCGGCCGAGCACGTGGGGGTCACGCCGGAGCGGGCCGCCGCGGCGCTGGCGGCGTTCCAGAACGTGCGGCGCCGGCTGGAGCGCCGGGGCGAGGCCGGCGGGGTGACGGTCTACGACGACTTCGCCCACCACCCCACCGCGATCCACACCACGATCAACGGCCTGCGCCGCAAGGTCGGCACCGCACGCATCCTGGCGGTGTTCGAGCCACGCTCCAACACCATGAAGCTGGGCACGATGAAGTCGCAGCTGCCCTGGGCGCTGGAAGAGGCCGACCTGTCCTTCTGCCATGCCGGCGGCCTCGACTGGGACGCCCGCGAGGCGCTGCTGCCGATGGGCGCGGACGCGCAGGTCTGCGCGAACCTCGACGCCCTGGTGAAGGCCGTGGTGCAGGCGGCCCGCCCCGGTGACCAGGTGCTGTGCATGAGCAACGGCGGCTTCGGCGGCGTGCACGAGCGGCTGCTGGGCGCGCTGGCCGCCCGCGGCTGAGTCCGGAGCCGCCGATGGCCACCACCCACCTGCTCTACCTGCACGGCTTCCGCTCCTCGCCGCAGTCGTTCAAGGCCCGCTGCATGGCCGCGCACATGGCGCAGGCCCATCCCGAGGTGGTCTGGTGGTGCCCGCAGCTGCCGCCCTCGCCGGCAGCGGCGATCGACCTGCTGCTCGCGGGCGTGGCCGGCTGGCCCGCCGACGGCGCGGCCGTCATGGGCAGCTCGCTGGGCGGCTTCTACGCCACCGTGCTGGCCGAGCGCCTGGGCTGGCGGGCGGTGCTGGTCAACCCGGCCGTGAACCCGGCCCGCGACCTGGCCCGCCACATCGGCGAGCAGACGTCCTGGCACGACCCGGCCGAGCGTTTCCATTTCGACCCCGCCTTCATCGGCGAGCTGCAGCGCCTGGCGCCGGGCGAGCTGGCCCGCCCCGGGCGCTACCTGACCCTGGTCGCGCAGGGCGACGAGGTGCTGGACTGGCGCGAGATGAGCGAGCGCTACCGGCACACCGACCTGCGCGTGCTGCCCGGCGGCGACCACGCGCTGAGCGATTTCGAGACCCATCTGCCCGAGGTGATGCGCGTCCTGGGCCTGTGAGGTCCAGGGGCGTGCCACCCTCCCGCGTCCGACCCACCCAGCGAGAAGAAGCATCCCCATGAGACTCCAGGACAAGGTTTCCATCATCACCGGCGCCGCCCAGGGCATCGGCCAGGCCACGGCGCTGAAGTTCGCCACCGAAGGGGCGATCGTCATCGCCTGCGACGTGCAGCCCGAGGCGGTGCAGGCCACCGTCGAGCGCTGCCGCGCCCTGGGTGCGCGGGCCGAGGGCTTCGTGGTCAGCGTGACCGACCGGGCGCAGATCGATGCGATGGTGCAGGCGGTGCTCGGGCGGTTCGGCCGCATCGACGTGCTGGTCAACAACGCCGGCATCACCCGCGACGCCCGGCTGCAGAAGATGACCGAGGCCCAGTTCGACGCCGTCATCGACGTCAACCTGCGCGGGGTCTTCCACTGCGCCCAGGCCGTGGTCGACACGATGATCGGACAAGGCAGCGGCGTGATCCTCAACGCCAGCAGCGTGGTGGGCCTGTACGGCAACTTCGGCCAGACCAACTACGCGGCGGCCAAGTCCGGGGTCATCGGCTTCACCAGGACCTGGAGCCGGGAGCTCGGCCCCAAGGGCGTGCGGGTGAACGCGGTCGCGCCGGGCTTCGTCGAGACACCCATCCTCGCGACGATCCCCGACAAGGTGCTGCAGCAGATGCGCGACGAGGTGCCGCTCAAGCGCCTGGGCCATCCGCAGGAAATCGCCAACGTGTACGCCTTCCTCGCCAGCGACGAGGCCAGCTACGTCAACGGCGCGGTGATCGAGGTCTCGGGCGGATTGACGCTCTGAAACAGCCTGCCTGACCCGGGATGGCGGCGCTCACCCGCTTCCCGGCGACAATCGGGGCATGTATGCCCTGTTCGATGAAGCCGGCAAGTTCCTTGCCGGGCGTGTGATGTCCGAAGCCGACAGTTCGATGCAGATCGAACTGGAGTCGGGCAAGCGTGTCAAGGTCAAGTCCGCCAATGTGCTGATGAAGTTCGAGAAGCCCGGCCCCGCCGAGCTGATCGCGGAGGGCCAGCGTCTGGCCGAGGAGATCGATCTCGACCTGGCCTGGGAATTTGCGCCCGATGCCGAATTCGGATTCGCCGACCTGGCGCGCGACTATTTCGACGCCAAGGCCGGCCTGACCCACCAGGCCGCCGCGCTGTTCCGCCTGCAGGCGGCGCCGCACTATTTCCGCCGCGCCGGCAAGGGCCAGTTCCGCAAGGCGCCCGAGGAGATCGTCAAGGCCGCGCTGCTGGCCATCGAGCGCAAGGCGCAGATCGCCGCGCAGATCGAGGCCTGGGCGCAGGAGCTGGCCGACGGCAGCTGCCCGCCGGCCGTGCGCGAGCAGCTCTACAAGATCCTGTTCCGCCCCGACAAGAACGCGCCTGAGTACAAGGCCGTGGTCGAGGGCTCCCGGCGTGCGCAGCGCGCGCCGCTGGACCTGCTGACCGCCGCCGGGGCCATCGACAGCCCCTACCAGTTCCACTGGCGGCGTTTCCTGTTCGACCAGTTCCCCAAGGGCACGGGTTTCCCGTCCGGCCTGGTCGCCCCCGAGATCCACGACGACCTGCCGCTGGCACCGGTGCGGGCGTTTTCGATCGACGACTCGGCCACCACCGAGATCGACGATGCGCTGTCGGTCCAGGGCCTGGGCAGCGGCACGGTGATCTTCGGCGTGCACATCGCCGCCCCCGGCCTGGCGATCACGCCGGATTCGGCCATCGACCGGATCGCCCGCGAGCGCCTGTCGACCGTCTACATGCCGGGCTGGAAGCTGACCATGCTGCCCGACGAGGTGGTGCAGCGCTACACGCTGCAGGAAGGCCGCGACTGCCCGGCGCTGTCGCTCTACGTCACGATGGACGAGGCGACGCTCGAGATCAAGGGCAGCGAGACCCGGATCGAGCGGGTGCCGATCGCCGCCAACCTGCGCCACGACCAGCTCGACGCGCTGATCACCGAAGCCGCGCTGACCGGCGAGGCGCCGGCCGACTTCCCCTTCGCCCCCGAGCTGAGCTTCGGCTTCCGCCTGGCGCGGCACCTGAAGGCCGGGCGTGAGGTGGTGCGTGGCAAGCCCGAGAACTTCAACCGCCCGGACTACAACTTCAAGCTGGTCGATGCCCGGGGCCAGGCGCCGGTCGCGCCGCCCGAGGGCAGCGAGACGGTGCTGATCAGCGAGCGCCGCCGCGGCGCGCCGCTGGACACCATCGTCGCCGAGGCCATGATCCTGGCCAACAACACCTGGGGCGGCTGGCTGGCCGAGCTGGGCGTGCCGGGCATCTACCGCAGCCAGGCCAGCATGGCGCCGGGCATCAAGGTGCGCATGGGCACCCGGGCCGCGCCCCACGCTGGCATGGGCGTGGCGCACTACACCTGGGCGACCTCGCCGCTGCGCCGCTACGTCGACCTGGTCAACCAGTGGCAGATCATCGCCTGCGCGCGCAACGGCCGCACCGCCGCGCTGGTCGCGCCCTTCCGGCCCAAGGACACCGCGCTGATGGCGGTGATCTCCGGCTTCGACGCCGCCTACACCGCCTACAACGGCTTCCAGAACGGCATCGAGCGCTACTGGACGCTGCGCTGGCTGGAGCAGAACGGCGTGACCGAGATCGAGTGCTCGGCCATGAAGGACGGGCTGGTGCGGGCCGACACGCTGCCGCTGGTGCTGCGCGCCGTGGGTGCCGAGCAGCTGCCGCGTGGCGCCCGCGTGCGGGTGCGCCTGGGTCGCCCTGACCTGCTGACGCTCGACACCAGCGGCACCGTCGTCGCCCGCCTCGACACCGACACCAGCGCGCCGGCCGCCGAGGAAGCCGACGAGCAGGAGGACGTGGCCGAAGCGGCCCCGCTGTCGCTGGCCATCGACCTGTCCGAGGCCGAGCCGGCGGTGCCGGCCGAAGGCGCCGGCGCCTGACGCCCGGCACCGGACCTGCACCACACCCGGGAGCCCCTGCCTCATGTGGCGACGTCTGAAGCGACTCTCGACCCTGCAGATCGCGCTGCTGGTGTCCGCGGCCGTGCACGCCGTGCTGCTGACCCTGCGCCTGGCCGATCCGGAAGGTTTCCAGCGCATCCTCCAGGACACGCCGCTGGAGGTGGTGCTGGTCAACGCCGGCAACTCGACCGCCCCGCCGAAGGCCCAGGTGATCGCCCAGCGCGACCTGGCCGGCGGGGGCGACGCCGACAGCGGCCACGCCACCTCGCCGCTGCCGCCCTCGCCCACCGCCCAGACCGGCGATGCGGCCGAGGACACGCAGCGCCAGATCGAGCAGAAGCAGGTGCAGCAGATGGAGCTGCTGGCGCAGATCCGGCGCGAGCTGGCCAAGCTGCCCCAGCCCGATCCCGCCCGCGAGAGTGGTGCGGTCGCCCGCCATGCCGACGAGGAGCGCCGCCGCCAGCTGCTCAACCTGCTGGCCGAGATCGACCGGCGCATCCAGGAAGAGAACGCGCGGCCACGGCGGCGCTACGTCAGCCCGGCCGCCCGCGAAGGCGTGCACGCGATCTACTACGACGAGCTGCGCCGCCGCATCGAGGACACCGGCACCCGCAACTTCCCCGAGAACAACGGCCAGCGCCTCTACGGCGAGCTGATCGTGCAGGTCGCGGTGGATGCGCAGGGCCGGGTGGTCGAGGTCGAGCTGGTGCGCTCGTCGGGCAACCCGGCGCTCGACCGGCGGGCGCTGGCCATCGTGCGCAGCGCCGCGCCATACGGCCGCTTTTCCGCGGCGATGAAAGCCCAGTTCGACCAGCTGGTCTTCGTCTCCCGTTTCCGATTCACCCGCGACGAGGGCCTGCGCGCAGCCGTGGAAGACACCGGCTCGCGTGAGCGCCGCCCCTGATCGCCCTGCCTGACTTTCACACCATGGACCGCTACGTCGTCATCGGCCACCCGGTGGAGCACAGCCGCTCGCCCGCCATCCACGCCCTGTTCGCCGCCCAGACCGGCGAGCACATCGACTACCAGCGCCAGCTCAGCCCGCTGGACGGCCTGGTCGACACGGTGGAGCAGCTGGCCGCCCGGGGCGTGCGCGGCTGCAACATCACCGTGCCGTTCAAGTTCGAGGCCTTCGAGCTGATCGCCAGCCGCAACCCGGCCGGACTGAGCGAGCGGGCACGGCGCGCCCGGGCCGTCAACACGCTCGGCCTGGACGCCTCGGGCTGGTGGGCCGACAACACCGACGGGGTCGGCCTGACCCGCGACATCGAGCGCAACGCCGGCGTCACGCTGCGTGGCAGCCGGGTGCTGCTGCTGGGCGCGGGGGGCGCCGCCGCCGGGGTGCTGGCCCCGCTGCTGCAGGCCGGCGTGGCCGAGCTGGTGATCGCCAACCGCACGCAGGAACGCGCCGAGGCGCTGGTGCGCAGTCACGCCGACCTGGCGCAGGCCCAGGGCGCGACCCTGCTCGCCCGCCCGCTGGCCGACGCCGGCCGGGCCTACGACCTCGTCATCAACGGCACGGCCAGCAGCCTGGCCGGCGCCGGCGTGCCGGTCGGCCCCGAGGTGCTGCGCCCGCAAGGCTGGGCCTGGGACCTGATGTACGGCGCGGGCGCGCTCGGTTTCCTCGACTGGGCCGCCGGGCACGGCGCACGCGGGCGTGACGGCCTGGGCATGCTGGTCGAGCAGGCCGCCGAGGCGTTTTTCCTGTGGCGCGGCGTGCGCCCGGACACCGCGCCCGTGCTGGCACGGCTGCGCGCCGAGGTCGACGCCTCGCTGGGAAAGCGCTGAAGTGAGCCGCGGACCGGTGCTGCGCGGGCACCTGCTGCGCCTGGGGGGCCTGTGCCTGGTCAGCGCACTGGCGCTGCAGCTGTTCTTCGCGCTGCGCATCGGGCTGATGGTCGTCGTCGATCCGCAGTCCACCAGCTTCCAGCGCAGCGAGGCCTGGCGCCTGCTGACCGAACGCCTCGAAGTGCCGTGGAGCCAGTCGTGGCGCCCCTACGGCCAGATCTCGACCGCGCTCAAGCGGGCGGTGATCGCCAGCGAGGACGCCGGTTTTGCCGAGCACAGCGGCGTCGAGTGGGACGCGATCGAGAAGGCCTGGGAACGCAACCAGCAGGCCGAGGAGCGCGCCCGCCTGGCCGACGAACGGCAGGCCCGCCGCCAGGAGCGGGCCGCCGCGGCCGGCAGGCCCGTCACCGCGAGCGCGCCGGCCAAGGCCGTCGCCAAGGTGGTGGGCGGCTCGACCATCAGCCAGCAGCTGGCCAAGAACCTGTTCCTGTCGGGTGAACGCACCGCCATGCGCAAGGGGCAGGAATTCGCCGTGACGATGATGCTCGAGGCGCTGCTGAGCAAGCGCCGCCTCTACGAGATCTACCTGAACAACGTCGAGTGGGGCGAAGGGGTGTTCGGCGCGCAGGCCGCGGCGCGGCACTACTTCCGCGTCGACGCCGACCGGCTGTCGACCGGCCAGGCCGCCCGGCTGGCGGTGATGCTGCCGGCCCCCAAGCGCTTCGAGCAGCGCCCCGGCTCGGCGTACCTGGGCGCGCGGGCCGGCACCGTGGCCGCCCGCATGGGCGCGGTCGAGCTGCCCTGATCCCCCCGACCTGACAGAATGCCGCCATGACGACATCCCGGACCGAGGACATCGCCGCCACCGCCGCCCGCCTGGTGGTGGAAGAAGGACTGGAGTACGGCCCGGCCAAGCAGCGGGCCGCCCGGGCGCTGGGCTGCGCACCACGCCAGGGCGAACTGCCCGACAACGACCAGCTCGAGGCCGCGGTGCGCGAGTACCTGGCGCTGTTCTGCGCCGACACCCAGCCGCAGGAGCTGGCCGCCCTGCGTGCGGTGGCGCGGCGCTGGATGGAACGCCTGGCCGAATTCCGGCCCCACCTGACCGGTGCGGTCTGGCGCGGCACCGCCACTCGGCTGTCGGCAGTGCACCTGCAGCTGTTCTGCGATGACAGCAAGAGCGCCGAGATCACGCTGCTCAACCAGGGCGTCGACTACGACGTCGGCAGCGTGCGCGGCCCCCGGGGCGTGATGGTCGACGTGCTGAGCCTGGGCGAACGCTGCCGCGACCTCGACGACACCGTGACCGTGCACCTGACCATCCTCGACCACGACGACCTGCGCGGCGCCCTGCGCACCGACGCCTGCGGGCGCACCGCACGCGGGGACCTGGCCGCGCTGGAACGGCTGATGCAGGCCGGCACCGGGACGGGTGGCCCCGCATGAACCGGCGCCAGCTGACCTTCGGCGCGCTCGGCCTGGGGGCGCTGGGCGCCGGGGTCGGGGCGCAGCTCTGGCGCCGCCAGGGCGAGGCGGATCGCTCCCGGGCCGTGCCCGAGAGCGTGTGGCTGCAGCAGGTGGAACGCCACGGCAGCCCGGCCCCGCTGGCGCTGGCCGACTGGCGCGGCCGCCCGCTGGTGCTGAACTTCTGGGCCACCTGGTGCCCGCCTTGTGTCAAGGAAATGCCCGAGCTGGACCGTTTTGCCCGCAGTGCCGCGGCGCACGGCTGGACGGTGATCGGCATCGCGATCGACAAGGCCGAAGCGGTCGCCCGCTTCCTCGAGCGCACGCCGGTGAGCTTCCCGATCGGCGTGACCGGTTTTGCCGGCACCGAGCTGGCGCGCACGCTGGGCAATGCCAACGGCGGCCTGCCCTACACCGTCGTCATCAGCGCCGCCGGCGTGCTGACGCACCGCAAGCAGGGCCCGACCGACCACGCCGAACTGGCCGCCTGGGCCGGCCTGGCGGATCGGGTCTGATCGTCGTGCATCGGGCTTGACGTGGGTGGATGCCCCGCCGAATTTTGCCGATATCATCGTAACGAACTGCATCCCCGACCGAAATGCGCGTAAAGTAATGGGTTCGGCGTCAAAATCGCATTAACAAAGCACATTCATCCGTCATCGGCATGTCGCATTCATCGACCCGCCTCCATGACCCGCAGACACCGAACCTTGCAGATCGACACCCAGCCTTCGGGCACGGTCGGATGACCGTCACCCCGGGAGGCCGGCGATCGGCGCAGGGCGATCCGCAGGGCCCGACCCGTCGGACGCCCCCGACCCCACCACCCAACCAGGATGGAACCACCAC
This sequence comes from Sphaerotilus hippei, assembly GCF_003201595.1. Lineage (GTDB taxonomy): Bacteria > Pseudomonadota > Gammaproteobacteria > Burkholderiales > Burkholderiaceae_C > Sphaerotilus > Sphaerotilus hippei. The sequence continues at coordinate 70,634 of NZ_QJJS01000017.1, forward strand.
ATGGACCTTCGCAAGCTCAAGACCCTGATCGACCTGGTCTCGGAATCCAACGTCTCGGAACTTGAAATCACCGAAGCCGACGGCAAGGTGCGCATCGTCAAGAGCGCGCCCGTCACCACCGTGATGGCGATGGCCCCCGCCGCCGTGGCCCCCGCCGTGCAGCCGGCCGCCTCCCCCGTGGCCGCCGCCGCGCCGGCCCCGGCGCCCGCCGCGGCCCCGACCGGCCATGTCGTGACCTCGCCGATGGTCGGCACCTTCTACCGCGCCAGCTCGCCGGGCGCCAAGCCGCTGGCCGACGTCGGCCAGCAGGTCAAGGAAGGCCAGTCGGTGTGCATCATCGAGGCGATGAAGATCATGAACGAGATCGAGGCCGACCTGGCCGGCACGATCGGCAAGGTGCTGGTCGAGAACGGTCAGGCGGTCGAATACGGCCAGCCGCTGTTCATCATCGAATAAGGCTCTCCAGATGTTCAAGAAGATCCTGATCGCCAACCGGGGCGAGATCGCGTTGCGCATCCAGCGTGCGTGCCGCGAGATGGGCATCCAGGCGGTGGTCGTCTACTCCGAGGCCGATCGTGACGCCAAGTACGTCAAGCTCGCCGACGAGGCGGTGTGCATCGGCCCGGCCGCCTCGGCCAAGAGCTACCTGCACATGCCGGCCATCATCTCGGCGGCCGAGGTGACCGACGCCGAGGCGATCCACCCCGGCTACGGCTTCCTGTCGGAGAACGCCGACTTCGCCGAACGCGTGGAACGCAGCGGTTTTGCCTTCATCGGCCCGACACCCGAATCGATCCGCCTGATGGGCGACAAGGTCTCGGCCAAGGACGCGATGATCAAGGCCGGCGTGCCCACAGTGCCCGGCTCGGCCGGCGCGCTGCCCGACGACCCGGCCGAGATCATCCGCATCGGCCGCGAAGTCGGCTATCCGGTGATCATCAAGGCGGCAGGTGGCGGTGGCGGTCGTGGCATGCGGGTCGTGCTCGACGAGAGCTCGCTGCTGGCCTCGGTCGAGATGACCAAGGCCGAGGCGGGTGCCGCCTTCGGCAATCCGGCCGTGTACATGGAGAAGTTCCTCCAGAACCCGCGCCACATCGAGATCCAGGTGCTGGCCGACCAGCACGGCCACGCCGTCTGGCTGGGCGAGCGGGACTGCTCCATGCAGCGCCGCCACCAGAAGATCATCGAGGAGGCACCGGCACCGGGCATCCCGCGCAAGATCCTCGAGAAGATCGGCGAACGCTGCGCCACCGCCTGCAAGAAGATCGGCTACCGCGGCGCCGGCACCTTCGAGTTCCTGTTCGAGAACGGCGAGTTCTTCTTCATCGAGATGAACACGCGGGTGCAGGTCGAGCACCCGGTGACCGAGCTGATCACCGGCGTGGACATCGTGCAGCAGCAGATCCGCATCGCCGCCGGCGAGGAGCTGCCCTTCACGCAGAAGCAGATCGAGCTGCGTGGCCACTCGATCGAGTGCCGCATCAACGCCGAGGATCCGTGGAAGTTCGTGCCCTCGCCGGGACGCATCACCATGTGGCACCCGCCGGGCGGCCCCGGGGTGCGGGTGGACTCGCATGCCTACACCAACTACTACGTGCCGCCGCACTACGACTCGATGATCGGCAAGATCATCGTGCACGGCGACACCCGCGAACAGGCCCTGGCGCGCATGCGCAGCGCCCTGAGCGAGACGCTGGTCGAGGGCATCAACACCAACATCCCGCTGCACCGCGAGCTGATGTCCGACCCGGGCTTCGTGCAGGGCAGCACCAGCATCCACTACCTCGAGCACTGGATCGCGGCGCGCAAGCGCTGAGCCGGGCCGCAGAAAGTCCTGCCGATGACGACAACGACCATGGTCGAACTCACGCTGTTCGCCCCCGCCAGCCAGGTGGATGAACTCTCGGACGCGCTGATGGAGCTCGATGCCCTGTCGGTGACGGTCGAGGACGCCAACGCCGACACGCCCGACGAGGCGCCGATCTTCGGCGAACCCGGCATGCCCGCCGCGTTCGCCGAGCAGATCCGCGGCTGGCAGCACTCGGTGCTGAAGGCGCTGTTCGCCCACGAGGAGGCGGCCACGTCGGCCGCGACGCTGCTGCTGTCGCAGGAGATCGACGGCCTGCACGTGCAGGCGATGGAGCCGGTCGTCGAGCAGGACTGGGTGCGGCTGACCCAGTCGCAGTTCGCCCCGGTGCCGATCACCGAGCAGTTCTGGATCGTGCCGTCGTGGCATGAACCCCCGGCCGGCGCGACCCAGGTGATGCGCCTGGACCCGGGCCTGGCCTTCGGCACCGGCACCCACCCGACCACGCGCATGTGCCTGCGCTGGATCGCCCACCACGCCAGCGAGATCCCGGCCTGGCCGCGCACGCTCGACTACGGCTGCGGCTCGGGCATCCTCGCCATCGGCGTGGGCCTGTTCGGCGGGCGGCACATCGACGCGGTGGACATCGACCCGGCCGCGGTCGAATCGACGCTGGCCAACGCACGGGTCAACGGGGTCACGGTCAACGTCGGCCTGCCCGACCTGGCCAGCGGCACCTACCCGCTGGTGCTGGCCAACATCCTGGCCGCGCCGCTGAAGCTGCTGGCCCCGCTGCTGAGCCAGCACGTGGCCCCGGGCGGCCACCTCGTGCTGGCCGGCATCCTGGAGCGCCAGATCGACGAGCTGAAGGCGGCCTACGCCCCCTGGCTGACGCTCGAGGTGGCCGATCAGGAAGACGGCTGGGTGCTGCTGAGCGCACACCGCCCCTGAGCACGGCAACGACCGCGCCATGAGCCTCGCCACCTCCTGTTCGCACTGCGGCACGGTCTTCCGTGTCGGCCATGAGCAGCTGAAAGCGTCCGAGGGCTGGGTGCGCTGCGGTCATTGCCAGCAGGTCTTCAACGCGCTGGAAGGCCTGTTCGACCTGGAGCGGCGCGAGCCGCTGTCGAACTACGACCTGGCCGAGTCCCGGCATGGCGACCCGCTCACCGCGGTCGCCGACGAGAACACGGTGTTCGGCTTCCGCGACGCGGTGGAGGCTCCGGCCACCAGCGTCGACCACGGCAGCCTGTTCGACCACTTCGTCTATCGCAGCGACGACGACGCCGACCTGCGTCCACCCGCGCCGCTGCCGCCACCCACCTGGCCGGACGTGCCGCTGGACCTGCCGGCGGCGCCTGCCCCGGCGCAGGTCGCCGCGCCGCCTGCGCCTGCGCCGGCGCCCGCCCAGCCTTATCCGATCTACGCCCAGCTCGAGGATCCGTCCTGGATCGAGACCCGCCCGGCGATGTTCTCGGACCTGTCGGCCCTGCGCCAGCGCCAGACCGAACGGGTCGAGGCCGGTCTGCCGGTGGCGTCGGCCGAGCTCGCCCACATCGACATCGAGCCGGAGCTGGCGCCGACCCCGCCGGTCGAGCCCCCCGAGGCGCTGTCGATCGAACTGATCGATCCCGATCCGGCCACTGAAGCCGCGCCTGAAATCGCGCCCCTGCCGGAGCCCTTCATGGACACCGCCGGCCTGGACGAGCCGTCGTGGGCGCCCGCCTCGCCGCCGGAGCCGGAGCCGGAGCCGGAGCCGGAGCCGGAGCCGGAGCCGGAGCCGGAGCCGGAGCCAGAGCCAGAGCCAGAGCCAGAGCCAGAGCCAGAGCCAGAGCCAGAGCCGATCCTGCTGCAGGATCCGGTCGGCGAGCACCTGTCCGTGCCCGACACGCTGGCGCCGCTGCCGCAGGCTGACCTCGAGAGCGCTGCGGCAGCCTCGGCACCGGTCATCGCAGCCGACATGACGCCGGAAGCAGCGCCGGCGGCCACCCTCGCCCCCGTCATCGACGAGGCGCTGTCACTGCCCGTCCTGGTGTCGATGCCGGACGGTCCGCGGCGTGAGCCTGATTTTTCAGCACTGGGCGTGCTGCCGCTGCAGGCCGGACCGGCCGAGGCGATCGACCCCGAGGTCGATGCACGGGGGGCGCAAGCGCCCTCGCCACGGCCTTCACCCCAGACCGTGGCGCACCTGCTGACCCAGGAGGATGCGTCGTCGTTGCATGCGGGGGTCGAAGCCAGCCCAGGATCTGCCGAAGTGGCCCCCCCCGAGGTCGTCGAGGCTGCGGTCGAGATCACCGCCCCCACGCCGGCGCAGGCGCCCCACCCGGAAGAGATCGTGGCCACCGTGCCCGACACCCCGCTGGTGGCGAGCGACGACACGCCGCTCATCGAGGAGCCGGCAGCCCCCGAGCCAGAGACGGTGACGGAGGCCACCACCGAGCCCTTGCCGGCCTTCGTGCGGGAAGCCGACCGCAAGGCGCGGTGGCGGCGGCCCTGGGTGCGTGCCACGCTGGCGCTGGTCGTGCTGGTGGCCGGCATCGGACTCACGGGCCAGCTGGCCTACCACTGGCGTGATCTGCTCGCGGCACGATCGCCGCTGGCGGCCCGCCTGCTCGAGCCGATGTGCCAGTGGCAGGGCTGCCAGCTGGCGGCACCACGTCAGCTGGAGGCGCTGGCGGTGGACAGCACCGCGCTGACCCAGCCGCCGGGCATCGACGGCTACAAGCTGCAGTTGCAGCTGCGCAACCGCACCGACCACATCGTGGCCGCGCCCTGGATCGACCTGACGCTGACCGATGCATCGGGGGCGGTCATCAGCCGCCGCATGCTCAAGCCGGCCGAGTTCAAGCAGGCCGAGACCCTGTCGGCCCAGGACGACGTGACCTGGCAACTGGAATTCACCGCCAAGGATGCCCACCGCATCAACGGCTACACGCTGGCGGTGTTCTACCCCTGATCGGCCACCGGCCGGCCAGGGGAGAGGCGATGGATCAGGCGCGGGCCTGGGCCAGCAGCGTCTGGGCGTCGCTGACTTCCAGCTTGCCACCTTCGTCCAGGTTCAGCGCCTTGACGACGCCGCCTTCGACCAGCATCGAATAACGCTGGCTGCGCAGGCCCAGGCCCTTGACGCCCAGGTCCAGCGTCAGGCCGGTGGCCTTGGCGAAGTCGGCGCTGCCGTCGGCCATCATGCGCACCTTGCCCTGAGCGCCTTCCTGGCGGCCCCAGGCCCCCATCACGAACGCGTCATTGACCGACAGGCACCAGATCTCGTCGACGCCAGCGGCCTTGAAGGCGGCCGCCTGCTCGATGTAGCCCGGCAGGTGGCGGGCCGAGCAGGTCGGGGTGAACGCCCCCGGGAGAGCGAAGATCGCGATCTTCTTGCCGGCCGTCTCCTTCGTGATGTCGAAGGCGTTGGGGCCCAGCGAGCAGCCGTTGCCCTCGACCTCGATGAATTCGTACAGGGTGCCGGCAGGCAGGGTGTCACCGATCTTCAGCATGGTTGTCGTTCCTCTTGAAAATGAAATGGCCAGTTCGACGGGGTCGTCGACCGGCCATGAAAAAACCGACTGCCAGTATCCCAGCGAGTCGGTTCAGGGCGAGGTACGGAGCCCGAAGACCCCGCATCGCATCAGCTTTTCAACGTCAGGTCAGACCAGACGAGCCTTTTCGATCAGGCGCGTGACGGTCCAGGCCTTGGTCTTGGAGATCGGACGGCATTCCGAGATCTCGACCAGGTCACCCATGTGGAAGTCGCCATTCTCGTCATGAGCATGGTACTTGCGCGAATGGGCCACGATCTTGCCATACAGCTCGTGCTTGCTGCGACGCTCGACCAGGACCGTGACGGTCTTGGAGCGCTTGTCGCTGACCACGCGGCCGACGAAGGTGCGGGTGTTCTTGGACTTGACGGCGGCTTGGGCTTCGCTCATTTGGCGGCTCCCTTCTTCTTCTCGGCCAGGATCGTCCGTGCACGAGCGATGTCGCGACGGGTGTTGCCCAGGGTCGAGGTGTTGGTCAGCTGTTGGGTGGCCTTTTGCATGCGCAGACCGAAATGGGCCTTCAGCAGTTCGCTGATTTCCTTTTCGATTTCTGCGACATCCTTGGCACGGAGTTCAGAGGCGTTCATGCGTGTGCTCCTTGCGCTCAGGCGCCGAACTGACGGGTCACGAAGGTGGTGCTCAGCGGCAGCTTGGCCGCAGCCAGCGTGAACGCTTCGCGAGCCAGTGCTTCGGGCACGCCATTGACTTCGTAGAGGACCTTGCCCGGCTGGATTTCAGCAACCCAGTATTCCGGGTTGCCCTTGCCGTTACCCATCCGCACTTCAGCGGGCTTCTGGGAGATCGGCTTGTCCGGGAAGATCCGGATGAAGATCCGGCCACCGCGCTTGATGTGGCGCGAGATGGCACGACGGGCAGCTTCGATCTGGCGGGCCGTCAGACGACCACGCTCGGTCGCCTTCAGACCAAAATCGCCGAACGACACCTTGGCGCCGCGGGTAGCGACGCCGGTGTTGCGGCCCTTCTGTTCCTTGCGGAACTTGCGACGCGACGGTTGCAACATTCCAGTTCTCCTTAGACTGCGGGAGCGCCGTCCGGCTTGCGGACCACACGCTTCACAGCAGGCTTGTCGCCGGCAGCGGCGGCGCCCTTGTCGGCTCCGTCGGCCGGAGCTTCATTGCGGCCACGGCCAGCACCGGCAGCGGGACCACGCGGACCACGGCGGTCGCCCGGGCGGTCGTTGCGCGGGCCACGGCGGCGGCGGTCATCCTCGGGACGCTCTTCGCCACGCAGCACCGGCGATTCGCCGTTGGCCAGGCGGTCGCCCTTGTAGACCCACACCTTCACGCCGATGATGCCGTAGGTCGTCTTGGCTTCGGAGAAGCCATAGTCGATGTCGGCACGCAGGGTGTGAAGGGGCACGCGGCCTTCGCGATACCACTCGGTACGAGCGATTTCGATGCCGTTCAGACGGCCGGCCGACATGATCTTGATGCCCAGGGCGCCCAGACGCATCGCGTTCTGCATCGCACGCTTCATCGCGCGGCGGAACATGATGCGCTTCTCGAGCTGCTGGGTGATCGAGTCGGAGATCAGCTGAGCATCGACTTCAGGCTTGCGCACTTCTTCGATGTTCACTGCGACCGGCACGCCCAGCATCTTGGCCAGTTCGAGCTTCAGGTTCTCGATGTCCTCGCCCTTCTTGCCGATCACCACGCCCGGACGTGCCGAGAAGATGGTGATGCGGGCGTTCTTGGCGGGGCGCTCGATCAGCACGCGCGACACGGCAGCGCTCTTGAGCTTCTTCTTCAGAAACTCGCGAACCTTGATGTCTTCGGCCAGCATGCCAGCGAACTGGGTGTTGCCGGCGTACCAGCGCGACGACCAGTTGCGCGTGACCGGCAGGCGGAAGCCGATCGGATGGATTTTCTGTCCCATGACTTTCTACCTGCCTTATCAGTTGCCGACGGTCACGTAGATGTGCGCGGTGGGCTTGCTGATGCGGTTGCCACGGCCTTTGGCGCGGGCAGAAAAACGCTTCAGCGTGGCACCTTGCTCCACGTAGATCGAGGTGACGCGCAGCTCATCGATGTCGGCGCCGTCGTTGTGCTCGGCGTTCGCGATGGCGCTTTCCAGCGCCTTCTTGATGATGCCGGCCGCCTTCTTCTGGGTGAAGGTCAGGATGTTCAGGGCCTGATCCACCTTCTTGCCGCGGATCATGTCAGCCACCAGACGACCCTTGTCGCAGGACAGGCGCACACCACGGACGATTGCTTTGGTTTCCATCGTCGCCGCTCCTTAGCGCTTGGCCTTCTTGTCCGCAGGGTGACCCTTGAACGTACGGGTCAGTGCGAACTCGCCCAGCTTGTGGCCGACCATCTGGTCGGTCACATAGACGGGCACGTGCTGCTTGCCGTTGTGCACGGCGATCGTGATGCCGATGAACTCGGGCATGATCGTCGAGCGACGCGACCAGGTCTTGACGGGCTTCTTGTCCTTGATGGCAACCGCCTTCTCGACTTTGGCGAGCAGGTGGTAGTCAACGAAAGGACCCTTCTTGAGTGAACGAGACATTGTTCGCTGCCCCTCTTACTTCTTGCGACGCGACACAATGAAGGTCTGCGTGCGCTTGTTGTTGCGGGTACGGTAGCCCTTGGTGAGGGTGTTCCACGGCGACACAGGGGCCTGACCCTCGCCGGTGCGGCCTTCGCCACCACCGTGCGGGTGATCCACCGGGTTCATGGCCACACCGCGAACGGTCGGACGGATACCCTTCCAACGCATCGCACCGGCCTTGCCGTACTGGCGCAGGTTGTGCTCTTCGTTGGAGACCTCGCCGATCGTGGCGCGGCAGTCGATGTGGATCTTGCGAACTTCGCCCGAGCGCAGGCGAACCTGCGCGTAGACACCTTCACGCGCCATCAGCGTCACCGAGGTGCCGGCCGAACGGGCGATCTGGGCACCCTTGCCCGGCTTCATCTCGACGCAGTGGATGGTCGAACCCACCGGGATGTTGCGGATGGGCAGCGTGTTGCCAGCCTTGATCGGCGACTCGGCGCCGCTGATCACGGTCTGACCGGCTTCCAGGCCACGCGGAGCGATGATGTACGAACGCGCGCCGTCGGCGTAGCACACCAGAGCGATGTGGGCCGTGCGGTTCGGGTCGTACTCGATGCGCTCGACCTTGGCGGGGATGCCGTCCTTGTTGCGCACGAAGTCCACCACGCGGTAGTGGTGCTTGTGACCACCGCCCTTGTGGCGAACCGTGATGTGACCGTTGTTGTTGCGGCCGGAGTTCTGCTTCTGGGGTTCCAGCAGCGAAGCTTCAGGCTTGCCCTTGTGCAGGTGCTTGTGCACCACCTTCACAACGCCACGGCGACCGGGCGATGTGGGTTTGACCTTGACGACAGCCATTACGCGGCCTCCCCGGAGAAGTTCAGTTCCTGGCCTTCCTTCAGGGACACGTAAGCCTTGCGCACGTGGTCACGACGGCCGATGCGGCCGCCGAAGCGCTTGGTCTTGCCCTTCTGGTTGACGACTTGCACCGAGGCCACTTCCACCTTGAACATCAGTTCGACGGCGGCCTTGATCTCGGGCTTGGTGGCGTCCTGCAGCACCTTGAACAGCACTTGATTGTGCTTTTCGGCGATGCTGGTGGCCTTTTCGGAAATGATCGGCGCGACGAGCACCTGGGCCAGACGGCCCTCATCAAACTTGGCGGTGCTCATGCGAACATCTCCTGCAGCTTGTCGATCGCACCCTTGGTCACGACGATCTTCTTGTAGAAGACCAGCGACAGGGGATCGGCGTAACGCGGCTCGACGACCAGCACGTTGGCGAGGTTGCGCGAAGCCAGGAACAGGTTCTCGTCCACGGCATCGGCGATCACCATCACGTGATCCAGATTCATGGCCTTGAGCTTGTCGGCCAGCAGCTTGGTCTTGGGGGCATCGATCGCGAGCGAGTCGATCACCACCAGACGGCCTTCACGGGCCAGCTGCGAGAAGATGGCGGCCATGCCGGCGCGGTACATCTTCTTGTTGACCTTGTGGCTGAAGTTTTCTTCAGGCAGGTTCGGGAAGATCCGACCGCCCCCGCGCCACAGCGGCGACGAGGTCATACCGGCGCGAGCGCGGCCGGTGCCCTTCTGGCGGAAAGGCTTCTTGGTCGAGTGGTGAACCTGCTCACGATCCTTCTGGGCGCGGGTGCCTTGACGGGCATTGGCCTGATAGGCCACCACGATCTGATGGATCAGCGATTCGTTGTAGTCACGTGCGAACACGGCGTCAGAAGCGTCGACCTTGGAGGTCGCCTGACCCTGCTCGTTCAGGAGCTCGAGCTGCATCAGTTGGCCCCTTTCTTGAGCTTGACCTTGACCGCCGGACGCACGGTGACGAAGCCACCCTTGGCACCCGGAACGGCGCCCTTGACCAGCAGCAGCTGGCGGGCTTCGTCCACACGGACGATGTCGAGGTTCTGGGTCGTGCAGGTCGCATCGCCCCGGTGACCGGACATCTTCTTGCCCGGAAACACGCGGCCCGGATCCTGCGCCATCGAGATGGAGCCCGGAACGTTGTGCGAACGGGAGTTGCCGTGCGAAGCGCGCTGCGAACTGAAGTTGTGGCGCTTGATGGTGCCGGTGAAGCCCTTGCCGATCGAGGTGCCTTGCACGTCGACCATCTGGCCTGCCTGGAACATGCTCACGGGCAGCGTGGCGCCCAGCTTGTACTCGGCAGCCACGTCGGCGGACACGGCGAATTCGCTGATCAGCTCGCCGGCTTCGACGCCAGCCTTGGCCATGTGGCCAGCTTCCGGCTTGGTCACGCGCGATGCCTTGCGGGCACCGTACACCACCTGAAGGGCGCTGTAGCCATCGGCTTCAACGGTCTTGACCTGGGAGACGCGGTTGTTCGACACGTCGAGCACCGTCACGGGCACGGCGTCGCCGTCGTCCGTGAAGATGCGCATCATGCCCACCTTGCGGCCCAGCAATCCCAGGCGCTTGCCCAGACTTGAGGTCGTCATGGTTTTTCTCCAATGCCCGACAACGATTGGCCGGGCTGACTGATGTAGCCCTGCCGCGCCGATGACCCCCAAGGCCACCCCGCTGCGCAGGACGAACGAAACGGACGCAAGAAACCTCGACGCCCGAAAAGCTCACGAGTCTATCACAGCCGGCCTGCCTCATCAAGCAGCAACCTCACCCGGCCGGCAGGTGCGGCAGGTTGTCCCTGCACACGGTGGACAAGCCTGTCGAGAAGCCCTGCATGACTCTCGCAAGTCACTGTGAGCAAAGGATTTTTTCTGGGTTGCCCGCGCAGCGGGCAGAGGCCGCCGGAGTTGTCCCTGCCGGCGGTGGATAACCCTGTCCACAACCGGTGGCCAGTGTGCACAAGTCGCTGTCAGCCGGGGCGATGTGCTGGATTGCCTACGAAACAGGCAACAGCAGGTACAGCCAGGTCTCGCTCAGCGCCTGCTCGCCGACCCGCAGGAACAGCCGCAGGTCCGCGGCCGCCTCACCTTCGGGCGTGAAATCGAAGCTGGCCCGCCAGTGCCCCGGCACCCCATCGGGCACCGCTTCGGTGAAGGCCAGCGAGAAGCGGCCGCTCGACGACGACAGCACCGGCTCCGGCCTCACGCCGAAAGGCAGTTGCGCAAGCGGGCCGCCCTGGAAGTCGACCACGAACTTGCGCACCCCGGCCGGACGCGGCTGGCCGGGCTGCCCCCCCCGCCCCAGGCGGGTCGCGGTGACGCGGGCCAGCGGCGTCGGATGCGGCTCGTCGGCGCTCCAGTGCAGCCGGTAGTCCAGCGCGTAGCGGTTGCCGGCCCGGGCCGGCGCACGCGGCACCCAGAGCGCGACGGTGTTGTCGTGGATCTCGTCGTCGGTCGGGATCTCGATGAGTTGCACCGCCCCTTCGCCCCAGTCGCCCAGCGGCTCGACCCACAGGCCGGGGCGGCGGTCGTAGGCCACGCCGTCGAGGTAGTGGTCGAACACCCGGTCACGCTGCAGCAGGCCGAAGCCGCGCAGGTGCGACGCCTCGAAGGCCGAGGCACTGGTGCGCGACGGGTTGTTCAGCGGACGCCAGAGGTGCTCGCCGTTGTGCATCCAGATCGCCAGGCCGTCGGAGTCGTGCACCTCGGGGCGCCAGTCGATCTGCGAGGGCTTGGCGGTCTCCGAGTACCAGTACATCGAGGTCAGCGGTGCCAGGCCCAGCCGGGCGATGTCGCGGCGCAGGAACAGGCGGCTGCTGACCTCCATCACCACCGCGGCACCACGGTCCATGACGAAGCGGTAGGCGCCCGCGAGGCTGGGCCCCTCGAGCAGCGCATGCACCGTCACGCGGGTGCCGCCGTCGGCGGGCGGCTCGAACCAGAAACGGGTGAAGGACGGGAACTCCTCCGGCCGGTCGTGCAGCGCGACGTCCAGCGCCACGGCCCGGGCCGACAGCCCGTACTGGTAGAGCTCGCCGATGGCGCGGAAGTAGGACGCCCCGAGGAAGGCCACCCAGTCGTTGCGCTGCCAGGGCAGCGACTGCGGGTCCCCGAGGCGGCTTTCCTGGAAGCGGAAGCCCGCGAAGCCCGCGCCGGCGGGCAGCAGACGGGCCGGGCTGTCGGCCGGCATGTCGAAGTAGGACGGGTCGTAGAGGATCTCGCGCGCCTGCTGCCGGTCGGCCGGGCCCTCGAGCAGGTGCATGTGCACCGGCGTCTGGAAATAACGCCCCAGGTGGAAGAAGGTCAGCGGGAAGGCGCCGGGCCCGTCGCGGAACGGCGCGAGCTCGGTCTTGAAGCGGATCTTGCCGTGGGCGTCGTAGTCGATGCGCTCGAGCACCTCGCTCGACAGCGGCGGCGCCGGCTGGTGGGGGCGGGCCGCCAGGTCACGGGCGCGGGCCACGAGCCCGTCGAAGGAAAAGGGCTCGGGGGCGCCGAGCTGCAGGCCCGCGGCCGCCTGGGCCGGCAGGCCCACGGTCGACGACAGCGCCAGCGCACTGCCGGCCGCGGTGAGGAAGGAACGGCGATCGATCATCGGGCGGGACTCTCCGGTCGGATGGCGGCCGGCCTGAAGCCTGCTGCGGCGCACCATGGGTTCATGGGGCCATCCTAACGCGTGACAAATTCACGCCGGACGAACGCGCCCGTCAAGCCCGGCGCGGCGCGCGCACCGGCGGACGCTGCAGCCGCCAGCGCTCGTGGGCCGTGCGCAGATGGGCCAGCTCGGTGGCGAGCGAGTCCCAGGCCGACGTGTCCATGCCCTGCGCCGGCTCGACGCTGGCGGGCAGGGCCCGCCGCGACGCCAGGCCCGGCCCGGCCAGCACCACGCTGTTGGCGCCACGCTCCTCGTCCTCGACCTCCAGCACCGCGTCGTTGAAGCTGCGGCGCAGGCGGTCGAGGTGCAGCTCGTGCTGCGGATGGCCGCGGAACAGGTTGACCGCCAGCAGGCCGCCCGGCCGCAGCGAGGCGCTGCAGTCGTCGTAGAAGCGCTGCGTGGCCAGCACCGACGGCAGGCCGCTGTAGTCGTAGCCGTCGACCAGCAGCACGTCGAAGGCCTCGGGCGAGGTGCGCACCCAGCGGGCGCCGTCGCCCTGCGTGATGCTCAGGCGCGCGTCGTCGGGCGGCACCTCGAACTCGTCGCGCAGGGCGATGACGTGCGGATTGATCTCGACGACCTCGATGCCGCTGGCCGGCAGGTGACGGTGGCAGAACTTGGCCAGCGAGCCACCGCCCAGACCGAGCATCGCGATGCGGGCCGGCTGCGGGTGGAAGAGCAGGAAGCCCATCATCAGCCGGGTGTAGGCCAGCGCCAGCGCATCCGGTTCGGCCACCCGCATGAAGCTCTGCACCTCGTGGATGGAGAAGTGCAGCGCCCGGGTGTGGCGGGTGTTGTGCACGAAGGGGCGGACGTGGTCGTCGGGGTCGGCAGGGGAAGACATGCGGCGGCGAGGGGTTCGGGTCCCGGGCCGACAGTATGCGGGACCACCACCCGCCGCCTCGCCCCGGAACGGGGCGGCGGGTCTAAAATCGCGCGCTTGGCGCCCGGGACCCCGACCCGTCGCGCCCGCCTCTCCCCGCTGCCCGCCGGCCCGACCGCGGCCGGCCGTCAGCACTCCTTTCCCCGCCGCGAGCCCGAACATGTCCTTCACCACGCCCACCGCCCTCACCGCCCTCTCGCCGTTGGATGGTCGCTACGCCGGCAAGCTGACCGCGCTGCGTCCGCTGCTGTCGGAGTACGGCCTGATGCACCGCCGCGTGCAGGTCGAGGTGGAATGGTTCATCGCGCTGTCGGACGCCGGTTTCGCCGAGTTCCAGCCGCTGTCGGAGGCCTCGCGCGGCCTGCTGCGCTCGCTGGTCGTGCGTTTTTCCGAAGAGGACGCCCAGGCGATCAAGGACATCGAGAAGCGCACCAACCACGACGTCAAGGCGGTCGAGTACTGGATCAAGCAGCGCTTCGAGGGCCATGCCGAGCTCGAGGCCCATGGCGAGTTCGTGCACTTCGCCTGCACCAGCGAGGACATCAACAACACCAGCCACGCGCTGATGCTCAAGGCCGCGCGCGACGAGGTGCTGCTGCCCACCATCGACCGCCTGATCGCCAAGCTGACCGCCCAGGCCCAGGCCTTCGCCGCCGTGCCCATGCTCAGCCGCACCCACGGCCAGACCGCCAGCCCGACGACGGTGGGCAAGGAGATCGCCAACGTCATCGCCCGCCTGCGCAACGCCCGCGAGCGCATCGCCGGCGTGCAGCTGCTGGCCAAGATGAACGGCGCGGTCGGCAACTACAACGCCCACCTGTCGGCCTACCCGGAACACGACTGGGAAGGCTTCAGCCGCGGCGTGGTCGAAGGCGCGCTGGGCCTGAGCTTCAACCCCTACACCATCCAGATCGAGCCGCACGACTACATGGCCGAGCTGTTCGACGCCTTCACGCGGGTCAACACCATCCTGATCGACTGGAGCCGCGACGTCTGGGGCTACATCAGCCTGGGCTTCTTCAAGCAGCGCACCAAGGAAGGCGAGGTCGGCTCCTCGACCATGCCGCACAAGGTCAACCCGATCGACTTCGAGAACGCCGAAGGCAACTTCGGCCTGTCCAGCGCGCTGCTGACGCACCTGGCGCAGAAGCTGCCGATCAGCCGCTGGCAACGTGACCTGACCGACTCGACCGTGCTGCGCAACATGGGCGTGGCGCTGGGTTACGCGCAGCTGGGCTACGACAGCCTGCTGCGCGGCCTGGACAAGCTCGAGCTCAACGCCGCCTCGCTGGCCGCCGACCTCGACGACGCCTGGGAAGTGCTGGCCGAGCCGATCCAGACCGTGATGCGCCGCTACGGCCTGCCGCAGCCCTACGAGCAGCTCAAGGCCTTCACCCGCGGCCAGCCGATGACCCGCGAGCTGATGCAGGGCTTCATCGCCGACCTCGCCCTGCCCCAGGCCGAGAAGGACCGCCTGCTGGCGATGACGCCGGGCAGCTACACCGGCCTGGCGGCCGACCTGGCGCGGCGCATCGGCTGAAGCGGCAGACCGACGATGACCTTCACCGAGCAACTCGCCCGCGCCGCGCGCCTGCACGACTCCCTGCTGTGCGTGGGGCTGGACCCGGAACCGTCGAAGTTCCCGGGCGCCTGGAGAGGCGACCCGGAGCGCAGCTTCGAGTTCTGCGCGCGCATCGTCGACGCGACCAAGGACCTGGTCTGCGCCTTCAAGCCGCAGATCGCCTACTTCGCCGGCCAGCGGGCCGAGGCCCAGCTCGAGCAGCTGATGGCCTACATCAAGCGCACGGCGCCCGAGGTGCCGGTGATCCTCGACGCCAAGCGCGGCGACATCGGCTCGACCGCCGAGCAGTACGCCCGCGAGGCCTTCGAGCGTTACCAGGCCGATGCGGTGACGCTGTCGCCGTTCATGGGCTTCGACACGATCGAGCCGTTCCTGCGCTGGCGCGACAAGGGCGTGATCCTGCTGTGCCGCACCTCCAACCCCGGTGGCAACGACCTGCAGATGCAGCGCCTGGCCGACGTGCCCGGCCAGCCGCGGCTGTTCGAGCACCTGGCCACGCTGGCTCAGGGCCCCTGGAACACCACCGGCCAGCTCGGCCTGGTCGTGGGCGCGACCTTCCCCGAGGAGATCGCCCGGGTGCGCGAGCTCGCGCCGACGCTGCCGCTGCTGATCCCGGGCGTGGGCGCCCAGGGCGGTGACGCGGCCGCGACGGTGCGCGCCGGCCTGCGCGTGAACCCGGCCGGAGAGACGACCGGCCCGATCATCGTCAACAGCTCGCGGGCGGTGCTGTACGCGAGCAGCGGCGACGACTTCGCCCAGGCGGCCCGCCGGGTCGCGATCACGACGCGCGACGCGTTGAACTCGGCACGCTGAAGCCCGCCGAGCGCCGGCGCCTCCGCAGCCCGGCGGCTACAGTGGCGGCATGACCCGTCGCCGTGCCCTGCTCGCTTCGTCCCTCGGCCTGCCCGCCTGGCCCCTGGCCGCCTTCGCCACCGACCGGGCGGCCGCCCCGCCCGCCACCGAGCGGGTGCTGCGCTACGCGCTGCCCGCGGCCGAGACCGGCTTCGATCCGCAGCAGATCAGCGACCTCTACTCGCGCACCGTCACCGGCCACATCTTCGAGGCGCTGTACGACTACGACCACCTGGCGCGGCCGCAGCAGCTGGTGCCGATGCTGGCCGAGGCCATGCCCGAGATCGATGCGCTGCACCAGACCTTCACCGTGCGGCTGCGCCGGGGCGTGCTGTTCCACGACGACCCGGCCTTCCAGGGCCGCCCGCGCGAGCTGACCGCCGAGGACGTGGTCTACACCTTCAAGCGCCTCTACGACCCAGCCACCAAGAGCTCGAGCCAGCCGGCCTTCGAGGAGCTGGGCGTGATCGGCCTGCGCGAGCTGCGCCAGGCGGCGCTCGACGAACGGCGCCCCTTCGACTACGCCGCACCGGTCGAAGGCCTGCAGGCGCTGGACCGCTACACCGTGCAGTTCCGCCTGCGCGAGAGCCGGCCGCGCTTCGTGACCGCGCTGGCCTCGCCGGACATCTGGGGCGTGATGGCTCGCGAGGTGGTCGAGCGCTACGGCGACCGCATCATGGAACACCCGGTGGGCACCGGCCCGTTCATGCTGGCCGAGTGGCGGCGCAGCTCGCGCATCGTGCTGGTGCGCCACCCCCGCTACCGCGAGCGCCACTACGACGCGCGCCCCGCCCCCGGCGATGCCGAGGGCCAGGCCCTGCTGGCACGCTTCAAGGGCCGGCGGCTGCCGATGATCGACCGGGTCGAGCTGTCGATCATCGAGGAGGCCCAGCCCCGCTGGCTGGCCTTCCTCAACGGCGAGCAGGACCTGCTGCAGATCGTGCCGCCGGACTTCATCGGCCAGGCCATCCCCGGGGGGGAACTGGCCCCGCACCTGGCGCGGCGCGGGGTGCGCAAGTACCGGGTGCCGAACTCGGACGTGAACTACATCGTCTTCAACATGGAGCACCCGACGGTCGGCGGGCTGGAGCCGGCCCAGGTGGCGCTGCGCCGCGCGATCTCGCTGGGCCACGACGTCGACCGCGAGATCCGCATCGCCCGACGGGGCGAGGCCATGCCGGCCCAGCAGCTGACCACGCCCGGCACCAGCGGCCACGACCCGGCCTTCCGCACCGACGCCAACGCGCACAGCCCGGCGCGTGCGCGTGCGCTGCTCGATCTCTACGGCTTTCGCGACCGCGACGGCGACGGCTGGCGCGAACGGCCCGACGGCTCGCCGCTGACGCTGGAGCTGCTGGCGCAGTCGGACCAGTCCAGCCGCCAGCTCGACGAGGTGTTCAAGAAGAGCATGGATGCGCTGGGCCTGCGGGTCGAGCTGAAGGTCGGCCAGTGGGCCGAGAACCTGAAGGCGACCCGCGCGGGCCGTTTCATGGTGTGGCGGGTTGGCTCCAGCGCCGCCTCGCCCGACGGCCAGGGCGCGATGGAGCGGGCCTACAGCGGCTCGATCGGCAAGGGCAACCTGGCACGGCTGCGGCTGCCCGCCTTCGACGAGGTCTACCTGCGCCTGCAGGGCCTGCCCGACGGCCCGGAGCGCGAGGCGCTGTTCCGCCAGGCCAACAAGCTGGCGCTGGCCTACATGCCCTACCGCGTGACGGTGCACCGCATCGTCTGCGACCTGGCGCATGCGCCGCTGCAAGGCTACCGGCGCCCGCCGTTCTGGCTGAGCTGGTGGAGCTTCGTCGACATCGAGCCCCGCCCGACCCGGCGCGACTGACCCCCGGCGGCGTGTCGTTCAGGCGCCGTGCTGGCGCACCCACTGGACGATCTGCGCCGCGCCCATCGCCCCGCTGAGCCGCGCCACCTCGTGGCCGCCCCGGAAGGCGATCAGCGTCGGGATGCTGCGGATGCCGTGGCGCGCCGACGCCTCGGGGCAGGCGTCGCTGTCGACCTTGACGAACAGCGCCTGCCGGGCGAGCTGGGCCGCGGCGGCCTCGAACTGCGGCGCCATCTGCCGGCACGGGCCGCACCAGGCGGCCCAGAAATCCACCACCACCAGCCCTTCACCGCGTTCGATCAGCCGGGCCAGGCCGGCGTCGTCCAGCGCCACCGGCCGTCCCGGCAGCAGCGCCTTCGCGCAGCGGCCGCAGACCGGGTCCTGCGCCAGGCGTTCGGCCGGCACGCGGTTGGTGGCCAGGCAATGGGGACAGACGAGGTGCATGGTGATCTCCTTCGAGCCCTCCATGTCGGGTCGACCCGGGCGGACTCAAGGGCCGACGACCGGCCTGGCGCCGCCTCGCCACGGCCCGGGGCCTCAGCGCGGCGGGCGGTCGCCGTGGCGCGGGCCGCCCTGCGGCGGCTCGCCCGGACGCGGCAGCTGCGCGAGCCACTCGCGCACCTTCTGCTGCTGGGCCGGCTGCAGGCTGTCGAAGAAAGCCGCCGCTGCGGTGATCAGCTCGGCCTGCTGGAGGCGCCGGGCCTGCAGGTGGGCATCGACCTGGGCCAGCGCACGGGCGCTGTCGAAACGTGCACCGGCCACCAGCGCCTGCAGATCGGTGGGTGACATCGGCCCGGCACCGGGCTCGGGCGCGCGTCCGTCCGAAGGCGGCGCCGGGCGGGGCCCTGGCTGGCCGCGGCCCGGGTGCATCGCCTGCAGGCGGGCGGACAGGGTGTCGAGCCGCTGCTTCTGCGCCGCGTCGAGCGACAGGTCGCGGGCCAGGCCCTCGAGGGCCCTCGCCGCATCGGGAGCCTCGTGGCGGCGCTCGTGGCGCTCGCCCGGTCCGCCATGCTGGCGGGATTCGCGGGGGTCCCCGCCCCGGCCGTCCTGCGGACCGTGGCCGCAGGCCGTCAGGCCACCCGCCACCAGCACCGACACCAGCACGCCGGCGGCCAGCCGCCGCAGGGGCGAGGCCCCCTTCTTCCACCCTTGATGTTCCATGACCAGATCCTTTGCGGGGCCACGCACGGCCCGTTCAACCGACAGGAGGTCATGGTGCAGAGGCCGTGCTGCCTCCGGCTTGCGCCCGGGTAACGAGGTGTGTCGATTCATGAAGCGGCGGTCACCACCGGCAGCTCGACACGCGCCTCCAGCCCCGGTTCGGCCAAACGCAGCTGCAGCGTGCCGCCATGGGCCCGGGCCACGAGGCGGCACAGATAGAGGCCCAGCCCCACCCCGCCGGTGCTGCGCTGGCGGGCATGGTCCGGGCGGTGGAAAGGCTCGGCCAGGCGCTGCAGCTGCCCGGGGTCGACCCCGGGGCCGTGGTCGCGCACGGTCAGCACCAGCGTGGCCGGCGCCCCGGCCGTTCCGGCCTGCAGCGCTAGCGCCACGCGCACCGGCACCGCCGCCGCGCCCCCGCCATGGCGCAGCGCGTTGTCGATCAGGTTGCGCAGCAGCAGCGCCAGCCGGGTGCGGTCCAGCGCCAGCGGGGGCAGGTCGTCGGGCAGGTCGAGCACCAGCGTGGCCGCGGCCGCCGGCTCGACATGCTGGTCGATGACCTGGTGCACCAGCGCCACCACGTCGGTCGGCTCGCGCTGCAGCACCGCATGGGGCTGGGCCAGGCGCTCGCTCTCGAGCAGGTCGCTGATGAGGTCGCGCATCTGGCCCAGGTCACGCAGCAGCGCGTCGCGGGCGCTGCCCTCGGGCACCAGCTCGACGTTGAGCCGGGCGCGGGTCAGCGGCGAGCGCAGCTCGTGGCTGATGGCCAGCAGCAGCGCCCGCTTGGCCTCGAGCATGCCGGCCAGGTCGGCGGCCATGGTGTTGACTTGGGTGGCCACCTCGCCCAGCTCGTCGTGCCGGCGCACGGGGATCGGCTGGTCGAACTCGCCCCGGCCGTAGCGCTGCGCCCCACGGCGGATGTCCTCGAGCGGGCGGAACAGGTGGCGCACGATCAGGTAGGCCAGACCGGTCAGGCCCAGCAGCACGGCCAGCGTCAGCCAGCCGATGCGGCGCGGGCGCCGCACCCAGCCTTCGGTGTCGAGCTCGAAGCGCAGCACGTGGCCGTCGGCGGTGAAGCGGGTCAGCCAGTGCGGCGGCGGGCCGGGCGGGTGGTCGACCAGGCGGCCCATGCCCTCGGGCTGGCCGCGCCCGCCGGACCGGGGCGGCCAGGGGCGGTCGCTGGCCGCGTCGAAGGCCGGCGGCATCGGTCGGGAGGGCGGTGAAGAGTCCCAGTCGACCCGCGGGCCGCGGATGTGGATGGACAGCGGCAGGCGCTCGGCCAGGGCCCGGGCCCGCCCGATGTCGGGCGGCTGGCCGATCTCGGCGGCCAGGCGGTCGACGTAGTCGGCCACCAGCGGGCGCACCACGCCCTGCCAGCCGCCGGAGAACGCCCGCTGCATGCCGCCGAGGAAGATGGTGCTCATCGCCGCGCCCAGCACCAGGAACAGCACCACCAGCTTCACGCCGATGGAGCGCCGGCCGTGGTGCGGCCAGCGCTCGCGGGCACGCTGCCGGCCGCGGGCCAGCCAGTCGGGCAGCTTCATGCCGGCGCCCGCGCCGCCGCGAAGGCATAACCGGCGTTGCGCAGCGTCTTGATGCACTCCAGCGGCTCGAGCTTGCGGCGCAGGCGCGAGACCAGCAGGTCGACCGCGCGGGTGTAGAGGTCGGCGTCCTGGCCACGCAGCCGGTTGAGGATCTCGTCGCGGCTGAAGACCTTGCGCGGCTCGCCGGCCAGCAGCACCAGCAGCTCGAATTCGGTGCCGGTCAGCTCGACCGGCTCGCCCAGGCGGAGCACCTCGCGGCGCGCCCGGTCGATCTCCAGGCCCTCGAAGCGCAGCGCACCGGGGTCGTCGGCCGGCGGATCGGCCGCGGGCCGGGCACGCCGGCGCAGGATGGTCTGCAGCCGGGCGGCCAGCTCCCGCGGCTCGAAAGGCTTGGGCAGGTAGTCGTCGGCGCCCAGCTCCAGGCCGACCACCCGGTCGGCCAGCTCGCCGCGGGCGGTCAGCATGATGACGGGCAGGTCGCGCAGCCGCGCCTCGGCGTGGTGGCGCAGGGTGCGGCAGAACTCGAAGCCGTCCATCTCGGGCAGCATCACGTCGAGGATGACGGCATCGAACGAGGCGCACGACTGCAGCAGGGCCAGCGCCTGGCTGGGCCGGGTGGCGGCCTGCAGCGCCATGTCGAAGCGCTGCAGGTAGGCCGCCAGCGGCGCCGCCAGGTGTTCGTCGTCATCGACCAGCAGGAGGTGGTGGGTCATTGCCATGGCATGCTCGCACGTCGGCGCCCGGCCGGGCAAGCCCACCCCGCCCGCTCAGCCCCAGTGCCGGCCGCCGTGGTGGCCGCGGCCACCACGCTGGTCGAGGAACTCGCGCACCTTCTGCTGCTGCGCGGGCTTGAGGCTGTCGTAGAAGGCGGCCGCCGCGGCGATCAGCTCGGGGCTGCCGCTGCGGATCGCGTCGGCCTTGCCATTGACCAGCGCCTGGGCACGGGCGGTGTCGAAGCGCTCGCCGGCGATGATCGCCTTGAACTCCTCGCGCGGGCCGCCCTGGCCGGGTGCGCCCATCATCATCGTGCGCTGGGCGCGCATCTTCGTGGCCAGATGGGTCAGCAGCGCCTTCTGCGCCGCGTCCAGCTCGAGAACGCTGGCGACCCGGTCGACCATGCGCTCCTGATGGCGGGCCATGTCGGCCTCGGTGCGCGGGCCGCCCCGGCCGGTCATCTCGCCGATCGGGCCGTGGCCGCAGGCGCTCAGGCCGCCGGCGATCAGCGTGGCGCCGAGGGTGCCCAGCAGCACGCGGCGCAGGCGGGTCGAGGAGAAGCGGGACGAGAAGGAGGAGAAACGGGACATGGTGCAGACCTTTCGGGACGGGGACCGTCCGGGTGGACCCGGTGTGTCCGGGGCAGGTCTGCATCGTGGCGCCGACGCCCCGCGCCGTCCTTGCAGCGCGGTATCGGCGTGTATCGTTTCATGTCATCGGCAGCTCGGTGTAGAAACGCCCGCCGTGGAAGATCAGCGGGCTGGCGTCCTGCCGGTAGCGGCACTGCTCGACCTCGCCGACGAAGATGACGTGGTCGCCCTCTTCGTAGCGGCTGCGGTTGTGGCACTCCAGCACCGCGGCCGCGCCGTCGATCAGCGGCGCGCCGCCCGCGCCTTCGCGCCACTCGAGTCCGGCGAAACGGTCCAGCCCCTTGGAGGCGAACCGCTCGGCCAGCTCACGCTGCTCGGCCGCCAGGATGTGGATGGCGTAGTGCGAGCCGGCGGCGAAGGCCGACATCGAGCCGGCCTGCCGCGACAGGCTCCACAGCACCAGCGGCGGGCTCATCGAGACGGAGTTGAAGGAGTTGGCGGTCAGGCCCACCGGCGAGCCGTCCGCGGCCCGGCCGGTCACGATCGTGACCCCCGTGGCGAACAGGCCCAGCGCACTGCGGAAGTCCTGGCGGGTGAAGGCCGGCACCGGCACGGCGGCACCCGGGGTGAAAGGAGTCGATTGGCTGTCCATGTCCCGGGCATTGTGCATCGGCCGTGCGACGGCCGTGCGGCACGGGTCGCCCCGGGCCCGGCTCCTAGAATCCGCCGATGCCCGCCTCCCCTGTGCCGCCCCTTCGCCTCGATCTCCCTCCCGCGCCGCGTGGCCTGGCCCGCCTGTGGCGGCTGGCCGTGCTGGCGGTGCTGGGTTTTGCCTCCGGCCTGCCGCTGGCGCTGACCGGCCAGGCCATGCAGGCCTGGCTGACGGTCGAGGGCGTCGACCTGGCCACCATCGGCTTCCTCAGCCTGGTCGGTCTGCCCTACACCTTCAAGTTCCTGTGGGCGCCGCTGATGGACCGCTTCGAGCTGCCCTGGCTGGGCCGGCGGCGCGGCTGGCTGGTGCTGACCCAGCTGGCGCTGGCCGGTGCGCTGGTCTGGATGGCCGCCACCGGGCCGGCGGCCTCGACCTGGGCGTTCGCGCTGCTGGCGCTGCTGGTGGCGCTGCTGTCGGCGTCGCAGGACGTGGTGATCGACGCCTACAGCGCCGACGTGCTGCCCGCCGCCGAGCGCGGCCTGGGCTCGTCGCTGAAGGTGCTGGGCTACCGGCTGGCGATGATCCTGTCGGGCGGGGTCGCGCTGATCTGGACCGACGGCGCCCAGGGCGGCGGCTGGAGCTGGCCCGAGGTCTACCGGCTGATGGCGCTGATCATGGTCGGCGCGGCGGTGCTGTCGGCGGTGGCGCTGCCACGCCTGCCCGACGTGCCGCGGCCCGACGGCATCGCACGCAACGACCTGATCGGGTTCGTCGCGGTGGTGGCCGCCGCCGCCGCCGGCGTGCTGCTGACCGACCAGCTGCTGAACCCGCTGGCCCACGCCCTGGTCGAGGTCCTGGCGGCCGGCACGCCCGCCGACCCCGCCGCCCAGGCGCTGCGTGGCAAATGGGCCGACGTGCTCGGCCTGCTGCTGGGCATGGCGGTGACGCTGCCGCTGGCGGCCTGGGCCGCGCGCGCCGCCCGCTTCGACACGCTGCTGGGCGGCCTGCGCGACTACTTCGGCCAGCCCGGGGCCTGGGCCTTCCTGGCGTTCATCGTGCTCTACAAGCTGGGCGACGCGTTCGCCGGCTCGCTGATGACGCCGTTCCTGCTCAAGGCGATGGCCTTCAGCTCGGCCGAGGTCGGACTGGTCAACAAGATCATCGGCCTGTGGCTGACGCTGGCCGGTGCGCTGGTGGGCGGGCTGCTGATGCTCAGGCTGGGGCTGTGGCGTGCGCTGGTGCTGTTCGGGCTGCTGCAGATGGCCAGCAACCTGGGTTTCTGGTGGCTGGCGGTGAACGGCGCCGGCGCCCTGCCCGGCCTGGAGATCCCGGCCTTCGACTGGGGCCTCGTCAGGCTGGCGAGCGCCACCCGGGTCGACGGCGGCCTGCTGATGGTGGTGGCCGGCGAGAACCTGTCGGGCGGCATGGGCACCGCCGCCTTCGTCGCGTTCCTGATGAGCCTGACCAGCCAGCGCTACACGGCGACCCAGTACGCGCTGCTGTCGGCGTTCTCGGCGATCGGGCGGGTCTGGGTCGGGCCGATGGCCGGCGTGCTGGTGGAGTCGATCGGCTGGCCGGACTTCTTCCTGCTGTCCACCGCCGCCGCGCTGCCCGCGTTGTGGCTGCTGTGGCGACTGCGCCAGCCCCTGCTGGCGCTGGAGACGCCCGCGGCCGGCACGCCGGCCGACGACTGAAATCCGGCACCCTAGAATCATCCGGACCGCTGCGGTCCGCCGCCGCCCCCGGCCCACCCTCGACACTGCCGCACGCACCATGAGCCTTCACTTCGTCACCGACGCCCGGCTGGACACCCGCATCGACCTGCACCGCGACGGCTGCCATTGCCCGCGGCACCAGCGCCGCCTGTTCACCGGCCTGCTGGGCGCCGGCGCCCTGGTCGGCGGCACGCCGGCCTGGGCCCGCGAAGGCGTGGACGTGGGCGGGCGCTCGCAGTTCTCCAAGCTGGTCTCGGCCGAGCAGATCGAGCAGGCCGCGTCGGAACAGTACGTGCAGCTGACCCAGGAAGCGCGCCAGAAGAAGGCGCTGGCGCCGGTCAGCCACCCGCAGCAGATCCGCCTGCAGGCCATCGCCGACCGGCTGATCCCCTACACCTACGAATGGAACCCGCGGGCACGCCAGTGGAAGTGGGAGGTCGTGCTGCTGGGCGAGCAGACCGTCAACGCCTTCTGCATGCCCGGCGGCAAGATCGCCTTCTACTGGGGCATCCTGCAGCAGCTGCAGCTCAGCGACGACGAGGTCGCGATGATCATGGGCCACGAGATGGCCCACGCGCTGCGTGAGCACGCCCGCGAGCGGCTGGGCAAGCAGACCGCCACGCGGGGCGCGATCGAGCTGGGCGCGATGCTGCTGGGCCTGGGCGAGCTCGGCCGCACCGCCGCCGGGCTCGGCGGCCAGCTGCTGACGCTGAAGTTCGGCCGCGAGGACGAGTCCGAGGCCGACCTGGTCGGCCTGGAACTCGCCGCCCGCGCCGGCTACGACCCCGAGTCCGGCGTGACGCTGTGGCAGAAGATGCAGGCCGCCAGCAAGGGCGCGCCACCGCAGTTCCTGTCGACCCACCCGTCGAGCGGCACCCGCATCAGCGACATCCAGGCCAACATCCCGAAGGTCGCCGGCCTGTACGAGCGCGCGCAGAAACCCGCGCGCCGCTTCGGCCCGCCCGCGGCCAAGGCCTCCTGAGCGCGCCGCGCCTCAGGTGCCGCGCACGTGGGGGTTGCTGCGCCGCTCGCGGCCGAAGCTGCTCTCCGGGCCGTGGCCGGGGATGAACACCGTGTCATCGCCCATCGGCCACAGGCGACCGGTGATCGAGGCGATCAGCGTGTCGTGGTCCCCGCCGGGAAAGTCGGTGCGGCCGATGCTGCCCGCGAACAGCACGTCGCCGACGAAACAGCGCTGCGCCTCCCGGCTGTGGAACACCACGTGGCCGGGCGTGTGGCCCGGGCAGTGGCGCACGTCCAGCGTGCTGTGGCCGATCTGCACCGTGTCCCCGTCGTGCAGCCAGCGGGTGGGCGTGAACATCTCGGCCGGCGGAAAGCCGAACATCAGGCTCTGCTGCGGCAGGCCGTCGATCCAGTAGCGATCACCCTCGTGCGGACCGATGATGGGCAGACCCAGCTCGCGCGCCAGCGTGCCGGTGCCACCCGCATGGTCGATGTGGGCGTGCGTCAGCCAGATCTGCTCGAGCGTCAGCCCGCGGCGGGCCACCTCGGCCCGGATGCGGTCGAGGTCGCCGCCCGGGTCGATGACCGCCGCCTTCAGGGTCTCATCGCACCAGACCAGCGAGCAGTTCTGCTGGAAGGCGGTGACGGGGATGGTGTGGTAGTGCAGCATGGCCGCCGGCTTCCCTCGACAGTGAATGGAACTGGGCTGGAGTATCTCTGAGCCGCCGGGAGGCGTGTCCGGCCGCCTGACACGCATGGGTCACTTCGATCCGACGCATTCTGTCGGATCACTGCGCAAGATCCCTGCTCGTCAAGACCGCACGAACAGGAGACTCCGCATGCCACGCAGACCGCGCTACACATGGCTGCTTCGCAATGCCATCAAAGGCAGAGAACCCGTCGATGGCGACGCTGACTCCCCGCTGCTGCGCCTCTGGCTGCTGAGGCTGCTCGTCCCGCTGTACGGTCATCGCCAGCTGATCCTGGCGGACGACTTTTCCAACGAAGCCGTGGCGCGCGCCGCCGGCCTGCAGGCCTGGCTGCCCATCTGCCTGGAAACCTTCGACCCGACCGCCATCCGCACACACCTGCGTGAACGCCACCAGGCCGCCGAGACCGAAGCCGCACAGCACCCTCTGCTTCAACGCCTGCCCACCATCCTGGCCGGCAACGTCCAGCGCCTGGGCCGGCTGCTGTCGCTGACGGAGTGCGAGTCGGCCGTGCTGGTGTTCCTGACCCAGGTCCACCACAACCGCCTGCTGGACGACGCCTGCGACCTCCTGGGCGACCTCTCCAGCACCCGCGTGGAGCACGCGCTGTCCGTGCTGCTCGGCAACGCACCGAGCGAAATCGGCCACGCCCTGGCGCGGGAGGGCATCCTGCACCGCAGCGGCCTGGTGCGCTTGAACCGTCAGGGCGCCACGAACCTGCGCGCCAAGATCGAACTTCTGTCGGACAGCCTGGCCGACCTCATGCATTCCTGCGCCGTCGACCCGATGGAGTTGCTGCAGGACCGCGTCGCGCGCTGCGACCCGCCCCAACTCGCCCTGACGGATTACCCCCACCTCGCGCCACACCTCCAGATCCTGCGCCCCTACCTCCAGCAAGCACTGAATGGCGGGCAACGCGGCGTCAACGTGCTGCTGTGGGGCCCGCCCGGGACCGGCAAGACCCAACTGGCCAGAGCGCTCGCTGCCGACCTCGCACTCCCGCTGTTCGAGGTCGTCAGCCAGGACGCCGAAGGCGACGCCATCGAAGGCCACACCCGCCTGCGGGCCTACCGCGCCGCCCAGACCTTCCTGGAAACCCGCCCGGCCCTGCTGGCCGTCGACGAGATGGAAGACCTCTTCGGCGTGAGCATGGACATGTTCAACCGGGCCCGGGGCAAGCCCAAGGCCTGGCTGAACCGTGCCCTGGAGATCAACGCCGTGCCCACGCTGTGGATGTCGAACAGCGTCGACCAACTCGATCCGGCCTTCCTGCGCCGATTCGACCTCATCATCGAGATGCCCATTCCCCCGCAGGACCGTCGGGAAAACATCCTGCGCTCCGCGGGCGGCGACCTGCTCGACGCGCCTCGTCTGGCACGCCTGGCCAGCATCGAGGTGCTGTCACCGGCGGTCGTGGCGCGTGCGGCCCAGGTCGTGCGATCCGTCCGGGACCACCTCCCGGGGGAACAGGCCCCGGAAGCGGTCGAACGGCTCATCGCCAGCACCCTCAAGGCGCAGGGACACACTCACCACGCGGCGGCGGCCACCCACGTCGGACCTGCCTTCTGCACCGAATTCCTCAACGCCGACGCCGACATGGCCGATGTGTCCCGGGCGCTGGCCCTGCAACCCAGCGCGCGACTGTGCCTGGCCGGCCCGCCCGGCACCGGCAAGTCCGCCTACGCCCGCTGGCTGGCGTCGGAGCTTGGCCGACCGGTGCTGGAATGCCGGGTTTCGGACCTCATGTCGAAGTGGGTGGGAGAAAACGAGCGCAACGTGGCCGCCGCCTTCGAACGCGCCGACCGCGACGGCGCCGTCCTGATCATCGACGAGATCGACAGTTTTCTCGGCGATCGGCGCCATGCCGAGCACGAGTGGGAATCCC
The DNA here is from genome assembly GCF_003201595.1 of Sphaerotilus hippei. Lineage (GTDB taxonomy): Bacteria > Pseudomonadota > Gammaproteobacteria > Burkholderiales > Burkholderiaceae_C > Sphaerotilus > Sphaerotilus hippei. Next base: position 98,104 of record NZ_QJJS01000017.1, read on the forward strand.
GCCTGGTCAACGAAATGCTGGTGCGCATCGAACGCTTCCCCGGCATCCTCGTCGTCACCACCAACCGGCTGGACCACCTCGATCGGGCCGCTCTGAGGCGCTTCGACCTCAAGGTGACTTTCGGCCCGATCCGCGTCCACCAGGCCTGGACGCTGCTGGACCGGCACTGCCAGCTCCTGGGCCTGCCCTCGCCCAACGAGGAACTGCGGTCTCGGCTGGGCGCCCTGTCCACCCTGACGCCGGGCGATTTTTCGGTCGTGGCGCGACAGGCACGCTTTCGCCCCGTCACCGGACCCGGCGCCTTCGTGCGGGCCCTGGAGTACGAATGCCGAGTGAAGGAAGGCACAAAACCGTCCATCGGATTCACGCCCGGTCCGTGACGCCCGAGAGGCGCGTCGCCATGATCCGGACAGGGAGAAAAAACACCATGAGAACCAGCCAGGGAGCGGCTCAGGGCAGTCATGCGGCGATCGCGCTCGAACTGCTGCGGCGCATTCCGCGCGTCGGGCACACCACGGCGCAACAACTGCGCGACCAACTCGCCGCAGCGGGCATCGTCCGCGACGAGCGCACCCTCCAGCGCCAGCTCAAGCGCTTGATCGAGCAGTTCGACATCGAGTGCGACGACCGCAGCAAGCCGCATGCGTACCGCTGGAAATCGCACGCGGCCACGCTGTCGATGCAGCGACTCACCAGCCAGGAATCGCTGCTGCTGACCCTGGCCGAACAGCACCTGAACAGCCTGCTGCCGCCCACGCTCATGAAATCCATGGCGGGCTTCTTCGCCCAGGCCCGGAGCAACGTGGACCCGCGTGCGCCGCATGAAGCGCCCTATGCCAACGACCTTGACCGCCAATGGCGGCACAAGGTGCGGGTGGTCAGCGAAACCCAACCGCTGCTGCCGCCCCAGATCGACCCGCAGGTGTTCGACGCCGTGAGCCATGCGCTGTACCTCAACCACTGGCTGAACATCGAGTACCGCAACGCGGCCAAGGCCCTCGTGCAGGCGCGGGTCATGCCGCTCGGATTGGCGCAGCAGGGGCCGAGGCTCTATCTCGTGGTCCGGTTCGAGGGGTATGACAACGAACGCAGTCTGGCGCTGCACCGCATCGTCCGGGCCGAAGTCGGTCCGTCGCGTTTTGATCCGCCGCCGGGATTCGACCTGCAGAGGTATGACGAAGACGGAAGGTTCGGGTTTGGTGAGGGCGAGAAGATTCGGTTGAAATTCCGCATCGAGAAAGCCGCCGGGCAGCACTTGCTGGAAACACCGTTGTCGGAGGATCAGACGTGCGTTGAAGGAAAAACGCATCTGACGTTCACAGCCACCGTGGTGAGGTCAGAGCAGTTGAGGTGGTGGATTCGAAGTTTTGGAAATGCAATTTCAACCACCAGCCCACGAACAATTTAATCAAAACAAGGTTGCAACCATGAGTTTTCAGTGGGGTGTATTGGGCCCTGGACGCATCGAGAGTATTCGACGCGTCCGGACGTTGGGACTGGCGGCCACCACGCGCCATTTCAACGAGCGGGCAGTACCCGGCCTCGGCGGCGTGTGGTTCGGCAAACAACTTTTCCTGGCGACGTTGGGCGTACTGGTTGCAGAGCGTGCCGATGCGCGAGGCGGCCAAGTGACGAATATCGCCGCCGCGAACGCGATTGAGGCGATTGCCTGCTGGCTGGCCCTTCACGGCGAGCACCGGAGTGGGGACAGTCGCTTGCGCGGCAGTACCAAGCTGGTTGGGCACACCGATCTGAGTTTTAAAAAAGTCCGTCGACCGGGGTTCTATGTCACCCAACCGATGCGCATGACCACCGTGACCGCCCTGCCAGCCCTCGGACTGGTTGAGGCTGCGGGCAGTCGCTTTAATTCCTTCACCTGCAGCGCGGAGGGACAGATTTTTGTCGAGGCCGTCTGCGAAGGCTCCCGGCCATTTAACCAAAGTGTTCTCGACTACCTGGTGAAGTGGGTTTGCGGTGAGGTCCATAACGTCGACAGCAATGCATTACGCCGTGCACTGTCGCCGCTGCAACCCTTGCCGCCCAGAGCCCGTGAGCTACTCCGTGCCCGTTTGCAACAGGGTGCCGCCAGCGAGCCGGCAGAAGACCGGATGCGGCGTGATGACGCGCTTAATTGGATCAAGTCACGACAGGGCGGGACGGTACCTGTCGCCTGGGCCAGCAGGCCCACACAAATCAGGTCAGCAGAGCATTGGGCCGATCTGCACGCCGGTGCCTTGTTCTTTCTTGCGCGAGACGCCGCGCTGGCTGTGCTGAACGAACTGGAAATCGAGATCGGTAGCCCTGATCGGCGCCTTGCACTCGGAGCCGCAGTACCACAGCACGTACGAAATGCCCTCGACGCACTGCGTGTGACGGCACAGGCATTTCTGGACACAGGGAGCCCAACCGACGAAGCACGGACTTTCTGTCGGGAGTGCGCGTCTGCCTCGGAGGACGAGGTTCTGAGACATCTGGTAAGCCGTGACGGGCGGATTCTGCGGAGGCTCGGCAACGACCTGTGTGCCGGACCAGCATTCCAGGGTGGCGAGCGCCATACCGAACCGGATGAGTCCAACCCAGAAGCGGCACCTTCAGTAGAAGGCCCTGCCTGGCCGGCGGGAATTTCTCGGCGCATTCACAACCTATGGTGGCTTGGACTGGATCTCGAAGGTCAACTAGACGACTGGCTGGTACCGGCTACCGAGGAGACCGCTCATGTCTGACAACAAGTTGTGTCCCAGGTCACTGGTTCAGTATTTCGATGCGCCGGACGACTATCGCAGCTCCTTTGGCTGGATGTGTGGCTACTCGGCCGACCCAGCATTCTTGAATGAAGCCGTGGAGCGTTTCACTCGCGAAACACTGGGGCAGCGTGCGCATCGCGGCCAGGTATCACTGGCCCTGCTGCTCGACCCGGGGCACCCTGCCATCGAGCCAGTGGAAGTTCCCGGCTTGGCCCATCTGCCTCTGAAGCGAACCACTAAACGACCATTTCGGCTGCTGCACGCGAAGGTCGCACTGCTGGGCTTTCGCCACGAATCCGGAAATGGCCGCTGGCGACTGCGGCTGATCGTGTCTACAGGCAACTGGACCCGCCAGACCATCGAAGAGAGCTTGGACCTAGCTTGGTGCATTGATATCGACTCGGAAGAAGTCAATCCCGATCACGCTGTAGCCAACGAGGATGTGGAGCAGCGCTGCGCCGATATCAAGGCCGCCTGGTCGATGCTGGATTTTCTTCATGGCCTGTTCGACCTGCGCCTGCTGGATTCGGGGCAAGGGTTACTTCACAGCGAAACCGTTTTGGCCCGCGCAGCACTGGCCGACTGGGTCGAGGACTGCACTGCCTGCGCCCGCCCGCGTCCGCGCTTTGTCGACAACCGGCGCCAAGCACTGCTCGAACAATTGGTGCCGAATGTGCTGGAAATCGCCGGCGAGAGTCGGCGCAACTATCTAGCCATGGGGTCGGGCTTCTTCGAGTCAGCTTCCTTGAATACCCACGGAACGGTACCGTCGGTGCTGGGTGCAATTGTCGAGCGGCTACGTAGCGCTGCGCTGCTCAGCAAAACATCCACCGAGATCGACGTCTTCGTCAATCCGAACGCGTGTCAAGCCGTGGCCGGCGCACTTGCGACCATGCGCGCCAAACACTGGTCGGTACGACCCGCATCGCAGATGAAGCCCGTGTTTGGGCCGAATTCCCAACGCATGCTGCACGCCAAGTTCATCTTCAGCGCACGTTCTCAAGGGAATTCCAACGCCTGCAACGGTGCCTGGGCCTACCTGGGCTCGGGCAACCTGACCGGACCGGGCTTCAGCCAAGCCATGTCCGCAAGAGGAGGCAATCTCGAAGCCGGCGTAATTTTCGCCCCCGAGGGGTTGGAGTGGCATCAACAGGGCAAATGCGATCCACGGGGCGTCATCACCAACCTGCTACCGATCCATTGGGCCTCCGAGTTCGAATGCGATCACGCGCTGGCTGAGGGTAGTGACATGCCTGAGCCTGGAGCACCCTTCGTCGCACCGCCAGTGGCTTGGCTGAGTTGGGCCGACGCCGAGGTCGGCGGTGTGCTGCAGGTGGTATCGCCGCCAGAGCCGGATGTGACGGTACTTGATGCCTCGGGCAATCCGTGTGCGAGGACGCCGGAGGGCTTCCGCTGGCTGGAACGCAAACCGCGACAAGTCCGCCTGCGCTGGCAGGACACCGGCTTGACGCGTGAATGCCTGGTGCCTGTGATGGACCAGGGCGATTGCATGAAGCTCTTGCCTGAAATCGGTGCTACAAGAGCGAGTTTTTGACGCCCCCGATGCCCGACAACCAGCCCCTGCCCCCCGCGCCTGAAGCCCTCGGCGACCTGGCGGCGTTCGCCGAACTCGACGACCCGCGCAGCCGGCGTTGCCGCTACCCGCTGGAGGAGTTGCT
>NZ_QJJS01000018.1 GCF_003201595.1 Sphaerotilus hippei
GCGGCAGCGGCGAGGGCGGTCAGGGCCAGGCGGGTGGCGGAACGGCTCATGGGTTTGTCTCCTGTGGTGTGGGCGGGAAAGTGCCGCTGTCGCGGTGCACTGAACATTAACGTCGGTTAACTTGTTGTTTATTCAGGGTTAACCTTGTGTCGGCGTGTGCTGTTGCTTTGAGGTGACACGCCGCTGACGCATTCTGCAAGTCAGTTCCGATCAGGCCTGAGCGGGTTTGCCTTGTGTACTGGGCAATTACCTGGGGGTTCCACGCCCGGGGGGCGCTCCCGCGCTGCATTCGTGGCGCTTCCCAGGCGTCGCGATGCTTGTTTAGTCGTGCGTGTATCTGTTTATCAGGGTAGGTCTGCGTCTGAGTTTCACGACATTTCAGCGTCGGAGGGGCTCCTGACGCGTCAGCAGACGTTCAGATGCCGGCTGGGCGTGATGACCCTCGGGTGAGGGGTGGGGGGGCGTGCCGCTGATGCGGGCCGTCCTGGTGCCGGGGTGCGGAGATCCGCGGGGGAAGGGTCCTGGAACGGGTTCGCCGTCCCGACGTCTCGCCGGCCATGTCTGCCTGCCTGCCTGCGTGCGGCCGTCCCCGGCTTTGCCTGGGTCGACGTCCGCGACGTGCCGGCGGCTGATGTCTCGTGGGGCCCGGGGCCCGGGGCCCGGTCAGCTTGGTGATGGATCCGCGTGCAGGCCGACGCGGACGACTCCGTGACGAGCGGGCCTTTGTCGGCCTGTCGGCCAATTTTGTCCACATCCAGGCGGAGCAGCCTGGTCACGCTGGCCCGAGGGGCGGTGGCCCATCCAGCGTGGATGTGAATGCATCGGCGGCGTGCGCGGCCGAGGTTGATGGTTCTTCCAGAAACGACAAAACCCCAACGAGTGGGGTTTTGTCTGCCCTTGATGGCCAAGGAAAATTCTGGTCGGGGTGAGAGGATTCGAACCTCCGGCCTCTACGTCCCGAACGTAGCGCTCTACCAGGCTAAGCTACACCCCGATTTTTCTGCTGTCTTCTTGGCAATTTTTTAGTTTTGCCTGTCAACTGCAGAGAGGCATAACTTTAGCAGTGAATTCTTGAATTGGGAAGGGGGTAGTGCAGAAATATGTGATTCCGCCCGGCTCGCCTCGGCGCGGGCGGCTTCGCGCGTGCCTTCCAGGGCGCCGGTCAGGCGCACGATCTCGATGATCTCGGGCAGGCGCTCGACCTCGCCGTGCTCGATGGCGTGGCGGATGACCTCGCGCTGGGCTGCGCTGCCGTTCGACATGGCCAGCAGCAGCGGCATGGTCGGCTTGCCTTCGCGCAGGTCGTCGCCGACGTTCTTGCCCAGCTGGGCGGCGCTGCCTTCGTAGTCCAGCAGGTCGTCGACCAGCTGGAAGGCGGTGCCCAGGCAGCGCCCGTAGGCCGCGCAGGCCTCCTCGACCTCGCTGCTGGCGTCCGCGAGCAGCGCGCCGAGGCGGGCGCTGGCCTCGAACAGCTTGGCGGTCTTGTAGCGGATGACACGCAGGTAGTCCTCGATCGAGATGTCGGGGTCGTGCATGTTGAGCAGCTGCAGCACCTCGCCCTCGGCGATCACGTTGGTGGCGTCGGCCAGCACTTCCTGCACGCGCATGCGGTTGACCGACACCATCATCTGGAAGGCGCGTGAGTACAGGAAGTCACCCACCAGCACGCTGGCGGCATTGCCGAACAGGGCGTTGGCCGTGTCGCGGCCGCGGCGCAGCTGGGACTCGTCCACCACGTCGTCGTGCAGCAGGGTCGCGGTGTGGATGAATTCGACCGTGGCGGCCAGCTCGAAGCGGGCGTGGCCCTCGAAGCCGAGCGCACGCGAGAACAGCAGCACCAGCAGCGGACGCAGGCGCTTGCCGCCGGCGCTCACGATGTAGTGCGAGATCTGATTGATCAGGACCACCTCCGAGGCCAGGCGCTGCTGGATGACGGTGTCGACCTGCGCCATCTCGTGCGCCATCAGGGCGGCTGGCGAAGGCGTCAGGGTGTCGGTGGTGGCTGAGCTCACGGGGGTTCTGATCGGGCAGGATATGGGGCGAAGGCGCGGTCGGCGCCCCCACGGATGGACCGGGCATTATAGGAAGCTCGCCTGCGGGCCCGACCTGGCGTGTGCGATCCTTGCGCAGTCCACGAGAACAGGCGCGTGGACCTGTCGGATTTTGTGCTATGCTGTCGGGCTTCGCGTGGGTCAAGTGTGAGTTGCGCCTGCATCATGGGCTCGTCCGTTCAGTGGATGGCGGGTCCGGGAGTGATGCAGCGCGCGACACATCCGCGCGATTGTTCTTTAGCTGGAAAGGGCTGATATGTACGCGGTCATAAAAACCGGTGGCAAACAATACAAGGTTGCTGCTGGCGAGAAGATCAAGGTAGAACAGATTGCTGCGGAAGTTGGCCAAGAGATTGTGATCGACCAGGTTCTCGCCGTGGGTAGCGGTGCGGAACTGAAGGTGGGCACGCCCTTGGTTGAAGGCGCAACTGTGAAGGCCATCGTGGTGGCCCAGGGCAAGCACGACAAGGTGCGCATCTTCAAGATGCGTCGTCGCAAGCACTATCAGAAGCGCCAGGGTCACCGCCAGACCTACACCGAGCTGGAAATCAGCGCGGTCCAGGCCTGAACGATCCTTCTGTCACCAAGGAGCTGATAAATGGCACAGAAAAAAGGCGGCGGTTCCACACGGAACGGCCGCGATTCCCAACCCAAGATGCTCGGCGTCAAGGCCTTCGGTGGCCAGGTCGTCAGCGCAGGTTCGATCATCGTGCGTCAGCGTGGAACCCGTTTCCACGCCGGCCCGAACGTCGGCATGGGCCGCGACCACACGCTGTTCGCGCTGGTCGACGGTACCATCTCGTTCGCCGTGAAGGGCTCGCAAAGCCGCAAGACGGTCGTCGTCACGCCGGTCTGATCGACCGCGTCGTCCTGACGAACCAAGCCCCGGCCTGCCGGGGCTTTTTGCTTTTCACCGCCTCGCTGCCATGCGTGACGGCGTCGGATGTCCGCCAGGAGGTCCTGCGGCGCCGTGACGCATGTGTGGTGAGTTGGTCTCTGGGAGACAGTCCATGAAATTCGTCGACGAAGTCACCATCGACGTGGCCGCTGGCAACGGCGGTGCAGGTTGCGCCAGTTTCCGGCGCGAGAAGTTCATTCCTTTCGGCGGCCCCGACGGCGGCAACGGGGGGCGGGGCGGCCATGTCTACGTGGTGGCCGACCGCAACCTCAACACGCTGGTCGATTTCCGCTACACCCGTCGCCACGAGGCCCGCAACGGCGAGGCGGGCCGGGGCTCCGACCAGTTCGGCGCCGCGGGCGAGGACGTCACGCTGCGCGTGCCGGTGGGCACCATCATCCGTGACGTCGAGACCGGCGAGATCATCGCCGAGCTGCTGACCCACGACGAGCGCATCATCCTTGCCAAGGGTGGCGATGGCGGTTTTGGCAACCTGCACTACAAGACCAGCACCAACCGGGCGCCGCGGCAGAAGACGCCCGGCTGGCCGGGCGAGATCAAGAACGTGCAGCTCGAGCTGCGCGTGCTGGCCGACGTCGGTCTGCTGGGCATGCCCAATGCCGGCAAGTCGACGCTGATCGCCGCGATCTCGAACGCGCGGCCGAAGATCGCCGACTATCCGTTCACGACGCTGCACCCCAATCTGGGCGTGGTGCGGGTCGGTCCGAGCCAGAGCTTCGTGGTCGCCGACGTGCCGGGGCTGATCGAGGGCGCGTCCGAAGGGGCGGGCCTGGGGCATCTGTTCCTGCGCCACCTGCAGCGCACCCGCGTGCTGCTGCACATGATCGATGCGGCGCCCTTCGACGAGGAGGTCGATCCGGTCGCCCAGGCCAAGGCCATCGTCAAGGAGCTCAAGAAGTACGACCAGGCGCTCTACGAGAAGCCGCGCTGGCTGGTGCTCAACAAGCTCGACATGGTGCCGGCCGAGGAGCGGGCCGCGCGGGTCAAGGACATCGTCAAGCGCCTGCGCTGGAAGGGTCCGGTGTTCGAGATCTCGGCGTTGACGCGCGAGGGCTGCGAGCAGCTGATCCGGGCGATCTACACCCACGTCGCCGCGCTGAACGCGCCGCCGATCGAGGTGCCTGACGTGCGTTTCGCGGCGCTGGACGAGGCCCCGGCTGCCCAGCCCGATCCGACCGATCCGCGTTTCCGCTGATCTTTTCGTTCCTTGTGTCCGTCCTGCAGCCCAGTCGAGTCGTCCCATGAGTGAGGTCCTGAAGAGCGCCCGTCGCATCGTCGTCAAGGTCGGTTCCAGCCTGGTCACCAACGAGGGACGCGGGCTGGATGCGCAGGCCATCGACGCCTGGTGCGTGCAGCTGGCGGCCCTGGTGCGCCAGGGCCGCGAGGTGGTGATGGTGTCCTCGGGCGCGATCGCCGAAGGCATGAAGCGGCTCGGCTGGGCGGCCCGGCCGAAGGAGCTGCACGAGCTGCAGGCGGCCGCGGCCGTGGGTCAGATGGGCCTGGCCCAGATCTACGAGACCTCGCTGCGCCAGCAGGGGCTGGGCAGCGCGCAGGTGCTGCTGACCCATGCCGATCTGGCTGACCGCGAGCGTTACCTCAACGCCCGCTCCACGCTGCTGACGCTGCTGCGTCTGGGGGTGGTGCCGGTGATCAACGAGAACGACACGGTGGTCACCGACGAGATCAAGGTCGGGGACAACGACACGCTCGGCGCGCTGGTGGCCAACCTGGTCGATGCCGATGCGCTGGTCATCCTGACCGACCAGAAGGGCCTGTACTCGGCCGATCCCCGCAAGGATCCCGAGGCCCGTTTCATCCACGAGGCCGTGGCGGGCACGCCCGAACTCGAGCAGATGGCGGGCGGGGCAGGCAGCTCCATCGGCAAGGGCGGCATGATCACCAAGATCCTGGCGGCCCGGCGCGCGGCGGGCAGCGGTGCCAGCACCGTGATCGCCTGGGGGCGCGAGCCCGACGCGCTGCTGCGGCTGGTCGCTGGCGAGTCCATCGGCACCCTGCTGGTGGCCACGACCCCGAAGGTCGCGGCGCGCAAGCAGTGGATGGCCGACCACCTGCAGATGCGTGGAGCGGTCGTGGTCGACGACGGTGCGGCCGTCAAGGTGCGCGACGAGGGCAAGAGCCTGCTGCCGATCGGCGTCGTCGAGGTGTCGGGCGACTTCGTGCGGGGCGACGTGATCGCGGTGCGCTCGCTCGCCGGCCTGGAGATCGCCCGTGGCCTGGCCAACTATGCGGCCAGCGAGACCCGCCTGATCGCTCGCAGGCCGTCGGCCCAGATCGAGGGCCTGCTCGGTTATGCCAACGAGGCCGAGCTGATCCATCGGGACAATCTGGTGCTGGTCTGAGCCTTGTCGCTGTGGTGTTCATGCTGCTCTGCAGCGTGATTCCAGGGGCCGATTCGTGTTTTGTGCACATGCACAACAACCATTCGATTGAAGGGTTGCGCAAGCACAAATCCATACGATCCACCTAGAGGGTTTGATGCTAGGATTTATCGAGAAGAGGGTTGGAATCGACTTTCTTTGGCATGTTCTGGTGCATGCAAACGCACTTTTTTCTCTGGGAAGGTTGATGATGAAAACGTTGATGTCTCTGGTGGCTTCGGCTGTTCTGTTGACCTCGGTGTCCGCCATGGCGCAGGCTCCGGCGGGTGGTTCGGGCGCGGCAGGTGGCGCGGTCGGCAGCATCGCCGGCGCAGCGGTCACGGGCACGGTGCTGGGCCTGGCGGCGATCTCCACGGCAACCGGCATCTCCAATTCGGGCGAAGGTGCCGTCGGCACTTCCGGCACGACGGGGACCGGCACCACGGGCACCGGCACGACCGGCACTGGCACGACCGGTTCGCGCTGAGCGGCCTCGGTCAAAAAAATGCCCCGGAAGGGGCATTTTTTGTTTCTGTTTGTATTTCTGGCCGCCGTCGTGCGGCTGCTGTCTGCCGGGGAGATCTCCTGTTGTCGCTGCGCGCTCGACCGACCTGCCGGGTATTGCTCGGTGCCGCCGTCCTGGCCCTGACCCTGACGGGTTGCCAGGTCACGCCCAGCCCCACGTGGCAGACCGTGCAGTCGTTTGCACGCTGGCCGGGCCGGGCTGATCCGCCTCCGGTGCTCAACCCGGACTACGAATACCTGGCGCTGACGCTGCGGGCCTCCACGGTCTACCTGGCGCTGGGCTACCGCTCCGAGTCGGTCGTGCCCGCGGTGGCACCGTCAGGGACTCCGGTGGTGCTGGAACACTGGTACAGCGCCCGCCGCGAACTGCTCGCCCTGGAAGACGGTCGGTTGCATCAGGTCGTCGGGGCGCCGGTCGAATGGCGTGCCCAGCGGGTCACCGGCCGGCCGAGCTGGTCGGCGCTGGTCGAGCCCGGCGCGGCGCCGGTGGCCTGGACCCGCAGCCGCGACGAGATGCCCGCCTACCGTTATGGCGTGGTCGACCTGATCCGCACCCGCCGCATCGATCCGGCCAAGGACCCGATGCCCGACGAGGTGCCGGCCGACCTGGCGCGTGGCGTCACGTCCGAGGTGGTCTGGGTCCACGACGACGTGCGCAGCACCCGGGCCGATGGCCAGCCCTGGCGGCATGCCCAGTGGTTTGCGCTGACGCAGGCTCAGGGACGCTGGCGGGTGCTGTGGAGCCACCAGTGCCTGGGGCCCGACTGGTGCGTGCAGCTGCGTCCGGTGGCGCCGGTGTCGCCACCGCCGGCGGGCTGATGCTGCCTTCCCCGTTCTTCCTCTCCTCATTCCGTCCGCGCATGACCGATTCGATCCTTGTTCGTGTGTTCACCCCGACCTGTGGCGTGGCGCTGGTCATCGCGACCCTGCTGTGCGCGCCCGCACGCGTCATGGCGGGTTCGCCGGACGAGCCGGTCGCTCAGCCCCAGCGCCTCAGTGCCTGGCTGGAGGCGCATGCGGCGGCGCTGGCCGATCGTTATCCGCTTGGCGCCATGTGGCTGGTCGATGCCGAACGGGTGAGTCAGCAGCAGGAGCGTGAGGCCTTGCTCACGCAGGTGGCTCGCCTGCGCCAGTCGCCCGCTTACCAGCCAGGGGACGTCGATCGCCTGCTCGAGGTGATCCGGGCGCTGCCCGCGACCGGCCGTGTCCGCACGGCGGCAGTCGATGGCCGCTGGCTGGAGGCCAATCCGGCCCGTGACCCGATGCTGCAGCCGGGGGACCGCCTGCATGTGCCGCCGCGGCCGCGCTCGGTGGCGGTGCTGCGCTCGGACGGCCGCTGGTGCCACGTCCTGCATGCCGCGGCCGCCACGGCCCGGACCTATCTGGACAGCTGCCGCACCCCCGAAGGGGCGTCGGCTGACTGGGCCTGGGTGGTGCAGCCCGATGGCCGGCTGCACAAGGCCGGGGTGGCCGACTGGAACACCACGTCACCGCTGTCGCTGGCTCCCGGTGCGTGGATCTGGGCCCCGCCTGCCGCCGACCACGACGCCGAAGCCACCCACGAGGCACTGGCCCGCTGGCTGTCCCTGCAGGGCGCGTCGGGCGATCCGCTGGCCGCCGGTCAGATCCTGCCGATCCGGTCCTCCGATGCCGAACTGCAGGCGCAGCGCAGCGAGCGCTCGCGTGAGGCCGGCAATCGCCCCACCGCCAGCGACTGGGGCTTCGTCGGCCTGATGCAGACCCCCACGGCCCGCATGCGCGAGCCCGGCGACTTCTCGCTGAGCTTCCAGCGGGTCTGGCCCTACACCAATGGCAACGTCTTCCTGCAGCCCTTCGAGGCGCTGGAGGTCGGCTTCCGCTACACCGACGTCGCCAACGTGGCCTACGGGCCGGAAAGCCTGTCGGGCGACCAGTCCTACAAGGACAAGAGCATCGACCTCAAGCTGCGCCTGTGGTCCGAGAGCCGCTGGGCGCCCGAACTGGCCGTCGGCGTGCTCGACCTGGGCGGCACCGGCCTGTTCGGCTCCGAATACCTGGTGGCCAGCAAGCGCTGGGGCGCCCTGGACTTCAGCCTGGGCCTGGCCTGGGGCTATCTGGGCCGACGGGGGGACATGGGCAACCCGCTGGGGGGGCTCAGCGACCGGTTCAAGGAACGCCCGGACAGCAATTCCTTGATGGGGCAGGGCGGCACCGTCGGCTACTCACGCTTCTTCCGGGGGCCGGTGGGCCTCATCGGCGGGGTGCAGTGGCAGCCTGCGGACGGGCCCGTGCTGCTCAAGGCCGAGCTGGATGGCAACGACTACCGCAACGAGCCGCATGGCAAGGCCTATGCGCAGAAGTGGCCGATCAACCTGGGGCTGGTCTATCAGGTGCACCCGAGCGTGGACCTGAACATCGGCTATGAACGTGGCAACAAGGCCTCGCTGGGCATCGCCTTCAAGGTGCCGCTGTCGCGCCTGAGTGCCCGCAAGACGCTCGATCCGGTCCCCGTGCCCGTGGTGGCCACACGCCCGACGGCCGCGCCGGACTGGTCGCGCACCGCGGCCGAGGTGGCCCGTCAGACCGGCTGGGCCCCCGAGGCGGTGACGCTCGACGCGCAGCGCCTGCAGCTCGACTTTGCCGGCGCCTATTCCACCTACGCCCGTGACCGGCTCGACAAGGCGCTGGCGGTGATGCACCGTGACGCACCGGCCTCGGTCGAGACGCTCGAGATCCGGCTGCGCTCGATGGACGAGGTGCAGATGAGCGCCCGCACCGACCGCAGCGAGTGGGTGCGCTCCATGACCGAGCCGCCCCGCACGGCCCGGCCGGCCGATCCGGTGCGCCTGGTCCAGGGCCTCCAGGCCGACGGCCCGCCGCCCGCCGACCGGGCGGCCGTGCGCACGGAGTTCGACCGTCCGCGTCTGGGGGTGCGTCCCACCGTCGACCTGATCCAGACCATCGGCGGCCCCGACGGCTTCGTGCTCTACCAGGTCAGTGCCGCGGCGCGGGCGTCGCTGCGCCTGCCGGCCGGCTGGCAGGCCCGCGGCCATGTGCGCCTGCGCCTGTTCGACAACTACGAGCGCTTCCGCTACGACGGCCCGAGCAACCTGCCGCGGGTGCGCACCCACCTGCGCGAGTACCTCACCACGTCGCGGGCGACCCTCGACAGCCTGACGCTGAGCCAGTCGGCCCGCCTGGGAGCGGACCACTACTACGCGGTCTACGGTGGTTATTTCGAGTCGATGTACGGGGGTGTCGGTGGCGAATGGCTGTACCGGCCGGCGGGCTCGCGCCTGGCGTTCGGCGTCGACGCGAACCGCGTGCGCCAGCGCGACTTCCATCAGGACCTGCGTTTCCGCGACTACCAGGTCAATACCGGCCACGCCACGCTGTACTGGGACACCGGCTGGAACGGCGTCAAGGCCAGCGTCAGCGCCGGCCGTTACCTGGCCGGCGACCGCGGCGCGACCGTGGTGCTGCAGAAGCTGTTCGCCAACGGCGTGTCGATGGCGGCGTTCGCCACCCGCACCAACGTCTCGGCGGCCCAGTTCGGTGAAGGCTCCTTCGACAAGGGCATCGTGGTGGGCATTCCCTTCGATGCCTTCCTGCCCCGCTCCAGCGCCTTGACCGCCAGCTTCCTGTGGCGCCCGCTGACGCGCGACGGCGGCGCGATGGTGGTGCGCCCGGTCAACCTGATGGGCGACACCGTCTGGCTGGATCCGACCGCGCTGTCCTACCGCAGCGCGCCGCTGCCCGACGGCGAGCTGCCGCCGGACGACCGCGCCGACTGAGCGGGGCTCAGTTCAGCACCGGCGCCAGCGCGCGCCGGGCGTCGGCCTCGTCCAGCGCCTGGCGGCGGGCGAAGTCCTCCAGCTGGTCCTCGCCGATCTTGCCGACGTTGAAGTAGGTGCTCTGCGGGTGGGCCAGGTAGAAGCCGCTGACGCTGGCCGCCGGGGTCATCGCCATGCTCTCGGTCAGGGTCATGCCGATGTCGGTGGCCTCGAGCACCTCGAACATGCCGCGCTTGACCAGGTGGTCCGGGCAGGCCGGGTAACCCGGCGCCGGGCGGATGCCGCGGTAGGCCTCGGCGATCAGCTGCTCGTTGCTCAACGCCTCGTCGGCGGCATAACCCCAGAGCTCGGTGCGCACCCGCTGGTGCAGCCGTTCGGCGAAGGCTTCGGCCAGCCGATCGGCCAGCGCCTTGAACATGATGGCGCTGTAGTCGTCGTGGTCGGCCAGGAACTGCAGCTCCTTCTTCTCCACGCCCAGGCCGGCGGTGACCGCGAACAGGCCGATGTAGTCGGGCCGCACGCCCCGGGGCGCGATGAAGTCGGCCAGCGAGCGGTTCGGCCGCTTCACGCCGTCGACCACCGGGCGCTCGCTCTGCATGCGCAGCGGCTGCCAGCGCAGCAGCACCTCGGTGCGCGATTCGTCGGCGTAGATCTCGATCACGTCGTCGTCCACCGTGTTGGCCGGCAGCAGGCTGATGACCCCGCTGGCCTGCAGCCAGCGGCCTTCGATCAGGCGCTGCAGCATGCGCCTGCCGTCGCTGAACACCCGCGTGGCCTCGGCGCCGACGACCTCGTCGCGCAGGATGTCGGGGAAGCGCCCGGCCAGATCCCAGGTCTGGAAGAACGGGCCCCAGTCGATGCACGAGGCCAGCTCGGCCAGGTCCTGGTTGCGGAAGACCCGGCGGCCGATGAACTTCGGGGCCGGCGGCTGGTAGGTCGACCAGTCGATCGGCGTGCGGTTGGCGCGGGCCTGCGCCAGCGTGACCATCGGCGTGGCCTTCCTGCCGGCGTGCTGCTCGCGCACCCGGTCGTAGTCGGCGCGCAGCTCGGCGATGTAGCGCGCGGCCCGCTCGTCGCTGAGCAGGTCGGAGCACACGCCCACGCTGCGCGAGGCGTCGGGCACGTAGACCACCGGGCCGTCGTACTTCGGCGCGATCTTCACCGCGGTGTGCACCCGGCTGCAGGTCGCCCCGCCGATCAGCAGCGGCGTGCCTTTGCTGCGGAAATACTCGTCGCGCTGCATCTCCGCGGCCACGTGCTGCATCTCCTCCAGGCTGGGCGTGATCAGGCCCGACAGGCCGATGATGTCCGCGCCTTCTTCCTTGGCCTTCTTCAGGATGTCCTGGCAGGCCACCATGACCCCCATGTTGACGACCTCGAAGTTGTTGCACTGCAGGACCACGGTGACGATGTTCTTGCCGATGTCGTGCACGTCGCCCTTGACGGTGGCGATGACGATCTTGCCCTTGGGCTTGACGTCGCCGCCGGCGCTGGCCAGGGCCAGCTTCTCGGCCTCGATGTAGGGCAGCAGGTGGGCGACCGCCTGTTTCATCACCCGGGCTGACTTCACCACCTGCGGCAGGAACATCTTGCCCGCGCCGAAGCGGTCGCCGACGATGTTCATGCCCGCCATCAGCGGGCCCTCGATGACGTGCAGCGGCCGTCCGCCCCGGGCGGCGATGGCCTGCCAGGCCTCTTCGGTGTCGAGCTCGATGAAGTCGGTGATGCCGTGCACCAGCGCATGCGACAGGCGCTCGTCGACCGACACCGGCTGCTCGGGCGTGCCGCGCCAGGCCAGGCGGGCGCTCTCGTCCTTGGCCGCGCCCTTGGCGCTGTCGGCGATCTGCACCAGGCGCTCGCCGGCGTCGGGGCGGCGGTTCAGCACCACGTCCTCGACGCGCTCGCGCAGCGTGGGCTCGAGATCGTCGTAGACGCCGACCATGCCGGCGTTGACGATGCCCATGTCCATGCCCGCCTGGATCGCGTGGTACAGGAACACGGTGTGGATGGCCTCGCGCACCGGCTCGTTGCCGCGGAAGCTGAAGGACACGTTGGACACGCCGCCCGACACCTTCGCGCCCGGCAGGTTCTGCTTGATCCAGCGCGTGGCGTTGATGAAGTCGACCGCGTAGTTGTCGTGCTCCTCGATGCCGGTGGCGATCGCGAAGATGTTGGGGTCGAAGATGATGTCCTCGGGCGGGAAGCCGACCTCGTCGACCAGCACCCGGTAGGCGCGCTCGCAGATCTGGATCTTGCGCTCGTAGGTGTCGGCCTGGCCTTGCTCGTCGAAGGCCATCACGACGGTGGCCGCGCCGTAGCGCCGGATCAGCCGGGCCTGGCGCTTGAACTCGGCCTCGCCCTCCTTCATCGAGATCGAGTTGACGATGCCCTTGCCCTGGATGCACTTCAGGCCGGCCTCGATCACGTCCCACTTCGACGAGTCGATCATGATCGGCACGCGCGCGATCTCGGGCTCGCCGGCGATCAGGTTCAGGAAGCGCACCATCGCCGCCTGGCTGTCGAGCATGGCCTCGTCCATGTTGATGTCGATGATCTGGGCGCCGTTCTCGACCTGCTGGCGCGCGACCGCGAGCGCCTGCTCGAACTGGCCGTTGAGGATCATGCGCGCGAAGGCCTTCGAGCCGGTGACGTTGGTGCGCTCGCCGATGTTGACGAACAGGCTGCCTTCGCCGATGGTCACCGGCTCCAGGCCGGACAGCCGCAGGGGCGGTACGGCGGCGACGGAGGTGCGGGCGGCGGAGGTCGATTCGGAGGTCATGGGCGTCGTGGCGGCAGGCAGGTCGGGACGGACCGGCCTGAGCGGCACACCACGGCTCACCCGCCGTGCCGATCAGGCCGGGTGAGCGTCGTTGACGAGGTCCCGAGCCTGGCGGCCGGCACCAGGGCCGGACCGTTGCAACGCTCCTCGGGAGGCCCCGATTGTACTGGCCTCGCCGCCGCGGTGGCGGCGGCCCGGCTTGTGGGCCCGCAGGGGAGCGCACACAATCGGATCGTGAAAAAAGTCACGATCCTTGTCGGTGGCCGAGGTCCTGTGCCAGCGCTGCTGCGCGGTGTGGCGCTGGCCGCGCTGTGCACCGCCTGTGCGGGTCCGCCCGGGCGGGCGTCGGATGTCGAGGGCGGCGCGCGCGTGCCGGCCGCGGCAGCCGGCCCGGCGGCGGCGGAGCCGTCGCCCTGGCCGGCACTGGTCGTGCAGCTGCAGCAGGACGCCGCCGGCCTGCCGGGGCTGCAGGCCGGGCTGATCGAGGAGGGCGGCGCTTCCGGCCTGTCCGGCCTGGACCTGCGCTTTTCCCGCGAGCTGATCTTCGAGCCCGGCCGTTCGCTGATCCGGCCCGAGGCGCGGGAGTGGCTGAACCGGCTGGTCGATCCGCTGCTGGCCCAGCCCCGCTGGCTCGTCGTGGTGGAGGCCCCCGGCGACCTGCCGCCCGGCCGCGAGCCCTGGCGCGCGCGCGACCGGGCCGATGCGGTGCGCGACTACCTGGTCAACCAGGGCGTGGCCGCCTCGCGCTTCCTGCCGCCGGCCTCGACCGAGGGCCCGGAGGTGGTGGTGCGCATCACCGGGCGGCGGTCGATGCGGTGAGCGTGCGCTTCAGTCCGCGGCCGGCACCAGGGTGCTGAACAGCTTCTGGTGCTCGCAGCGGGGCTGGTAGCGGCCGACCCGCTCGGCGATCGCGCGGATGTGCTCGGGCGTGGTGCCGCAGCAGCCCCCGGCGATGTTGAGGAAGCCCGCGCTGGCGAACTCCTCCATCAGCCGCCCCGTCACGTCCGGCGTCTCGTCGAAGCCGGTGTCGCTCATCGGGTTGGGCAGGCCGGCATTGGGGTAGCAGGAGATGAAGGTGCTGCCGGCCAGGCGCGACAGCTCCTCGATGTAGGGCCGCATCAGCGTGGCCCCCAGCGCGCAGTTCAGGCCGACCGCCAGCGGGCGGGCGTGGCGGATGCTGTGCCAGAAGGCGCCGACGGTCTGGCCCGACAGGATGCGTCCCGACGCGTCGGTCACCGTGCCGGAGATGATCACCGGCAGGCGCTCGCCGGTCTGCTCCATCAGCTCCTCGAGCGCGAAGATCGCCGCCTTGGCGTTGAGCGTGTCGAAGATGGTCTCGACCAGGAACAGGTCGACCCCGCCGTCGAGCAGGCCGCGGGCCTGTTCGAGGTAGGCGTGCCGGAGCTGGTCGAAGTCGACGTTGCGCGCGCCGGCGTCGTTCACGTCCGGGCTGATGCTGGCGGTGCGCGGCGTCGGGCCCAGCGCGCCGGCGGCGAAGCGCGGCTTGTCCGGGGTGTCGTGGCGCTCGCAGGCCGCACGCGCCAGGCGGGCGGCCACGACGTTCATCTCGTAGGCGATGTGGCCCAGGCCGTAGTCGTCCTGGGCGATCGAGGTGGCGCCGAAGGTGTTGGTCTCGATGATGTCCGAACCCGCCGCGAGGTACTGCTCGTGGATCTCGGAGATCACGTCGGGGCGGGTCAGCACGAGCAGGTCGTTGTTGCCCTTGAGGTCGACCGGGTGATCGGCGAAGCGCTCGCCGCGGAACGCGGCCTCGTCGAGGTGGTAGCGCTGGATCATCGTGCCCATCGCCCCGTCGAGGATGGCGATGCGCTGCTGCAGCAGCTCGGGCAGGCGGGTGGCGCGGGTGTAGGCGATCGAGGAGGCGGGCAGGGCGGTCATGGCCCGGATTGTAGGCAGTCGGCCCCGCCGGGCGCCTCAGTGCAGCAGCACCGGCTGCTGGGCCATCGCGGCGAAGCCGGAGACAAAATCGTCGATGTCGTCCTCCGACGGCGACTGGCTGATCAGCTGCTCGACCCCGTCCTTGAAGGACTCGGCCAGCGCGCCTTCGATGAAGATCTCGCGCCGGCTGAACTTGTCGACGATCTCGAAGCCGCCACGGGTCAGCCGCTCCATGCCGGTGGGCGCGGGGACGTCGAACTGGACCACGGCGAAATTGTCCGAGTTGTAGAGCATGTGCATGGTTCGGTACTCCTTGACGCGATAGCTGGGGGATGCGTGCGGAGTTTTCAACCCCGCGGTCTTGCAAGGGTTGTCGGCGCCGGCCGCCGCTTCTGTAGGGCGCGGCCCGTCAGGCGTGCGTCGGTCGGTGCCCTACAGCGGGCGCAGTTCCCGCAGCAGCAGCACCAGCGCCTCGCCGCCCGGGTCGCTGAGCACGACCTTGACCGGCCAGCCGTGGCGGGCCGGGTCGAGCCACACCTCGGAGCGGGTGTCGTGCTCATGCTCGGGTTCACGCACCAGGTGCACCCAGCCCTCGTCCGTCACGTCCATCACCTTGAAGCGCCAGCGCCGCACCGTGCCGCTGGTGCTGGCCACGTCCATGCCCAGCACGCTGCCCGCCGGCGGGGCGCCGTGGCCGTCGCGCGCCTCGTTCCAGGCGGTCAGCCGGGCGGCGAGCTGGGGCATCCAGCTGACCCGGTCCTGCGTGCCGGCGGCCAGCGGCTCGATCGCCTCGCTGGCCGAGAAGCTGATGCGGCCCGGCCCGTCGGGCGGCCGCGAGAAGTTCACCGCCCGTTCGCTGCGGCCGATGCGGCGCTCGGTGTGGCGCCGCGGCGCCAGCCCGTGGCGGTCGATCTCGCCCTGGCTGGTCTGGAGCAGGATGGAGCCGAGCACCGGCACCTTGCCCTCGAGCCGCAGCTCGTAGTGCCCGGCGTCGAGGCGCCACGTCAGCTCGCCGCGTCCGCTGATCGAGCCGCGGCTCATCGCGTAGACCAGCTGGGCCGAGGGCGGCAGCTCGGTCGGTGCGGCTGCGCCTCGGTCCGACGAGGGCGGGCGGGCCGACAGGGCCACCGCGGTCGCGGCGCCCGGCACCGCCGCCGCGCCGGCCTGCAGCGCGCTGTCGAGCTGGCCCGGCGAGGTGCCTCCGGGCGTCGGGGCCGGCACCAGCAGCGCCCCCGGGCCGGCCGGGCGGACCTCGCGGGCCGGCGGCCGGGCCTGGGCCGTCACGGCGGCGGCCGGTGCGGCGTCGGGCGTCCCGTCGCGCCCGGCGGGAGCGACCGGTGCCGGCGGGCGGGCGGGCTCGGCTGGCGTCGGCTCTGCCGGGGGCGTCGGTGATGTCGGTGGTGTCGGTGGTGTCGGGGCCGGATCGGCCGCGGCCTGCAAGGTCACGATCCGCACCGGCGTGCGGGTGCTGTTGCCGGTGCCCGTGCCGGGCCCGGCATCGGTGACGGCCCCGGGGCTCCACACCTGCCGCGCCAGCCACAGATGGGCGGTCAGCAGCAGCGCGGTCAGCAGCAGCAGGCCCAGACGGCGGCGGCGGGCGGGGCGTTCGGCGGCGTTCTCGAGCATGCGGCGACTCTACCGCGCGACGGCGACGGCCCGGCCCTGACGCGACAATGGCGCCATGAAACTTGCGACCTACCGGGACGGATCGCGCGATGGCCAGCTGGTCGTGGTGTCGCGTGACCTGTCGACCGCCCACTACGCCTCCGGCATGGCCAGCCGCCTGCAGCAGGCGCTCGACGACTGGAACTTCATCGCGCCCCAGCTGCAGGACCTGGCCCATGCGCTCAACCAGGGCAAGGCCCGCCATGCCTTTCCCTTCGACCCGGCCCAGTGCATGGCGCCGCTGCCGCGGGTGCCGCGCCGGGTGGGCGCGCAGGTCTGCCTGACCCATGTCGAGCGCCTGTGCGCCAGCACCGGCCGGGCGCTGCCGGCGCGTCTGCAGACCGAGCCGCAGCTGGCCGCGGCCAGTGGCGACCTGTGGCTGGGCCCGCTCGACGACGTGCATGCCGGCCCCGGCGAGGTCGGGCTCGACCTGGGTCCGGAGATCGCCGTGCTGTGCGGCGACATCGCCCAGGGGGCCAGCCCCGAGCAGGCGCTCGAAGGGGTGCGCCTGGTGATGCTGGTCAACGACTGGGCCCAGCGTGAGGTCCTTGACCCCGAACTGGCACGCCTGCCCCCTTCGGCCGCGCCGGTCGCGCTCAGCCTTGACGAGCTGGGCGAGGCCTGGTCCCGCGGACGGGCCGCGCTGCGGCTGCGGGTGCAGGTCAACGCCCGCCCGCTCGGCGAGCTCGACACCGCGGCCGATGCGCAGTTCCACTTCGGTCAGCTGCTGTCGCTGCTGGCGCGCCACCGGCGGCTGTCGGCCGGCACGATGGTCGGCACCGGCGTGATCGCCTCGCCGCAGCCCGAGGCCGGCGCGGCCTGCCTGCTCGACCAGCGGGCGATCGAGCGCGAGCGCGACGGCCAGGCCGTCACGCCCTGGCTGCGCGATGGCGACAGCGTGCGCATCGAGGCCTTCGACGCCCAGGGCCGGAGCCTGTTCGGCGCGATCGACCAGAGCGTGCTGTTTCGCGGCTGAGGCCGGGGGCACAATCGACGAGGACCCTTCTCGACCAACGATTCCGGAGCAGACCACCATGAGCGACGCACAACAGTACGGCGAGGCATTCGGCAAATTCATGCCGGGCTTCGACTTCCTGCAGGGCCTGATGAAGAACGCCGGCCAGGCACTGCCCCAGATGGGCCAGTGGATCGCGCCGTCGCTCGACCCCAAGGAGCTGGAGCGCCGCATCGACGAGCTGCGCACCGTGCAGTTCTGGCTGGAGCAGAACGTGCGCATGATCGCCGCGACCATCCAGGCGCTGGAGGTGCAGCGCATGACGCTCAACACGCTCAAGGGCATGAACGTCACGATGGGTGACCTGGCCGATGCGCTGAAGGCCCAGGTGCCCACGCCGGGCCCGGCGCCCGCCGCGCCGACGTCCGATCCGCATCACGCGCAGTGGCCGCGCAGCTCGCCCGCGGCCGCCCGCCCGGAGGCGGCCGCGCCCGCCGCGTCGCCAGCCCCGTCCCCGGCGCCGCAGGACGAGGCGCAGGCGCCCGCCCCCGGCCTGGGCGTCGATCCGATGCAGTGGTGGGGCGCGCTGACCGAGCAGTTCTCGCAGCTGGCGTCCCAGGCGGCACAGGTCACCACCGAGGCGGCCCAGTCGGCCAGCCAGGCGATGCAGGCGGCCAGTGCCGCCGCCGCCGAAGCGGCCGAAGCCGCCAGCAAGGCCGCCGAGCCGCTGGCCGAGGCCCAGGCCCAGGCCGCCAACCAGCTCAGCGAGGCCGCCCAGGAAGCCGCGCGCCAGGCCATGCGCATGGCCCAGGCCATCACGCCGGCGGACCGTCCGGAGCCGGCCGAGGCCGCGCCGGCACCCGCCGCGCCCGCTGCGCCCACCCGCAAGCCCGTCGCCAGGAAGGCGGCCCCGAAGGCTGCCGCGAGCGCGGCCTCCACCCCGCCCGCCGCAGCGCCGGCGGCCCCGGCCACCGCCCCGCGGCCACGCCGTGCACCGGCGGCCAAGAAGGCGGCCGCGGCACCGCGTCGCCGCCCGTCGGGTGCCTGAGAGCACGGTGATGAACACCTTCCTGCATGCCCACGCCACCCATCCCGACGCCCACATGGCGCTGGCGATGGTGGCCGCCCAGATCGAGTCGCAACGCCGCACCCGCGTCGAGGCCGGCACGCTCGGCCCGCTGAGCCTGGGCTGGGTCTACCTGACCGACCACCACGCGGCCCAGGCCGAATCCCTGCTCGATGACCTGAGGCTGCGCTGGCCCGAGGTGTCGTGGGTGGGCACGGTGGGGGTGGGCGTGGCCGCCAGCGGGGTCGAGTACTTCGACCAGCCCGGGCTGGTCGTCATGGTCGGCGACCTGCCGCCCGGCAGCTTCGAGCTGTTCAGCGGCGAGCGCCCGCTGGGGCGGGGCGCCGTCACGGCCCACACCGCCCAGGTGCATGCCGACGGCCACACCCACGACCTGGCCGAGCTGATCCACGAGCTGGCCGACCGCACCCGGGCCGGCTACCTGTTCGGTGGCCTGGCCGCCTCGCGCCAGCGCACGGTGCAGATCTGCTCGCCCGCGGGCAGCACCGATGCCGGGGTCTATGAAGGCGGCGTGTCGGGCGTGGCGTTCGCCGAATCGGTGCACCTGCTGTCGCGGGTCACCCAGGGGTGCCAGCCGGTCGGGCCGGCCCACACCATCACGCGGGCCCAGGAGCAGGTGGTGCTGACGCTGGACGACGAACCGGCGCTGGACGTGCTGCTGCGCGAGCTCGACATCGACCTGGGCCAGCCCAAGGAGGCCATGCCCCGGCTGCGCCAGACCCTGGTGGGCCTGACCGATGCCGAGGACGACGCGATGGGCCAGGGCGGGCAGTTCGGGGTCGACACCCGGGTGCGCCACCTGATCGGGCTCGATCCGCACCGCCAGGGCGTGGCGGTGGCCGACCACGTCGACTCGGGCCAGCGCCTGGCGTTCTGCCGCCGCCACGTCGAGGCCGCCCGCCGCGACCTGGTGCGCATCTGCGCCGAGCTGCGCGAGGAGCTCAGCCCCGAGGAGCTGGGGGATGCGCCGGTCGATCCGCTGCAGCGCGTGGCCGGGGCGATCTACGTCAGCTGCTCCGGGCGGGGCGGGCCGCACTTCGGTGCCGATTCGGCCGAACTGCAGCTCATCGCGCATGCGCTGGGCGACGTGCCGCTGGTCGGCTTCTTCGCCGGCGGCGAGATCGCCCGCCGTCACCTCTACGGCTACACCGGTGTGCTGACGCTGCTGCTGCGCGACTGAGCCCCCGGCGCCCCGCGCGCGAGCGTTGGGCATGCGCCACATCCGCGGTCGACCGGGCGGCGTGCGGCCGGTGCGCAAATGCCCCCGGCATCCGCCCGTCGGCTCGCCCGACCGCCCGCTGCGCGCACCGCCGGAGTGCGATTCCCCGCCCTTCGACGCCGGCATGCACCGCCCGGGGCATTACAGTGTCGGATTGCCGTGCGGCGTCCGGCGCCGCACGCCCCGCCTCCAAGGAGACCCGAACATGAATGCCCCCCTGCCGCACGAGGCCGCCGAGCCTGAAAGCAGCGTGGACATCGCCGTGGACACGCTGCCTGGCGCGCTGGCGCCCCAGGCCGTCGCGGCCCTGGTCGTCAGTGCCTCGTCGCGCGTGCGTCGCCAGCAGGAAGTCGTCTCGGCGCTGTCGGCCGTGCTGCCGACCCACGCCCTGCTGTGGCAGAGCGAGGACACCGTGCCCTACGAGTGCGACGGCCTGACCGCCTACCGCGAGCGCCCCCTGGTGGTGGCGCTGCCCGAGAACGACACCCAGGTCGCCGCGGTGCTGCGGGCCTGCCACCGCCTGCAGGTGCCGGTGGTGCCGCGCGGCGCGGGCACCGGCCTGTCCGGCGGCGCGATGCCGCACGCCATGGGCGTGACGCTGTCGCTGGCCAAGTTCAACCGCATCGTCGAGATCGATGCACGCGCCCGCGTCGCCGTGGTGCAGACCGGGGTGCGCAACCTCGCCATCAGCGAGGCCGCCGCGCCCCACGGCCTCTACTACGCGCCCGATCCGTCCAGCCAGATCGCCTGCACCATCGGTGGCAACGTGGCCGAGAACTCGGGGGGCGTGCACTGCCTGAAGTACGGCCTGACGCTGCACAACGTGATGCGGGTGCGCGGCTACACCGTCGAGGGCGAGCCGCTCGAGATCGGCTCGCTGGCGCTGGACGCGCCCGGGCTGGACGTGATGAGCGTGCTCGTCGGCAGCGAGGGCATGCTGGCCGTCGTCACCGAGGTCGCGGTCCGGCTGGTGCCGCGGCCGCGCCTGGCGCGCTGCATCATGGCAAGCTTCCCGACCGTGCAGAGCGCCGGCGAGGCGGTCGCGGCCATCATCGCCGCGGGCATCATCCCGGCCGGCCTGGAGATGATGGACAAGCCCATGACCGCGGCGGTCGAGGATTTCGTGCGCGCGGGCTACGACCTCGAGGCCGCGGCCATCCTGCTGTGCGAGAGCGACGGCACGCCCGAGGAGGTCGAGGAGGAGATCCAGCGCATGACCGTGGTGCTGCGCGGCTGCGGCGCGAGCCGGCTGGAGGTCAGCCGCGACGAGGCCCAGCGCCTGAAGTTCTGGAGCGGGCGCAAGAACGCGTTCCCGGCGTCCGGGCGCATCAGCCCCGACTACATGTGCATGGACTCGACCATCCCGCGCAAGCGCCTGGCCGACATCCTGGTGGCCATCGCCGAGATGGAGCGCAAGTACGAGCTGCGCTGCTGCAACGTCTTCCACGCCGGCGACGGCAACCTGCACCCGTTGATCCTGTTCGATGCCAACGACCCCGACCAGCTGCGCCGCTGCGAGCTGTTCGGCGCCGACATCCTCGAGACCAGCGTGCGCCTGGGTGGCACCGTCACCGGCGAGCACGGCGTGGGCATCGAGAAGCTGTCGTCGATGTGCGTGCAGTTCTCGCCCGAGGAGCGCACGCAGATGGAGGCGCTCAAGCGCGCCTTCGACCCGCTCGGCCTGCTGAACCCCGGCAAGGTCATCCCGACGCTGCAGCGCTGCGCCGAGTACGGAAAGATGCATGTGAAGAAGGGCCTGCTGCCCTTCGCCGATCTGCCCCGATTCTGAGAGACATCATGAGCAAGGCCTTGAACCGGCTGATCGAGCGGGTGCGCAGCGCCCGAGCGAGCGGCACCCCGCTGGCGATCCGCGGCAGCGGCACCAAATCCTTCTACGGCGAAGCCATCCAGGGCGAGCCCCTGGACATGCGCGAGCTGTCGGGCATCAGCAGCTACGAACCCAGCGAGCTGGTCATCACCGTGCGCGCGGGCACCGCGCTGGCCGATGTCGAGGCCGCGCTGGCCGAGCGTGGCCAGTGCCTCGCCTTCGAGCCGCCGCGCCATGCCGACCCCGAGCGGCCGGGGGTGCGTGGCGCCACCATCGGCGGCGTCGTGGCGGCCGGCCTGGCCGGCCCGGCCCGGGTGTCGGTGGGCAGCGTGCGCGACTTCGTGCTCGGGGCCACGCTGCTCAACGGCCAGGCCGAGGTGCTGAGCTTCGGCGGCCAGGTGATGAAGAACGTCGCCGGCTACGACGTCTCGCGCCTGCTGGCCGGCTCGATGGGCGTGCTGGGCGCGATCTGCGAGGTCTCGCTGAAGGTGCTGCCCGAGCCGGCCGCCTCGGTGACGCTGCGCATGGAGTGCGACGAGGCCCAGGCCATCGATGCGCTGCAGCGCCTGGGCGGCCAGCCGCTGCCCATCAATGCCAGCGCCTGGTGGCAGGGCTCGCTGGTGCTGCGGCTGTCGGGGGCGGCCGCCGCGGTCATCGCCGCGCAGCGCCAGCTGCACGGCGAGGTGATCGAGCCGCCGCTGTCGGACCGTTTCTGGACCGGCCTGCGTGACCAGACCGACGAGTTCTTCGTCGAGTCGCGCAAGTCGCTGATGAGCGAAGGGGCGGCGCTGTGGCGCGTCTCGGTGCCCGCGGGCGCCCCGCCGCTGCCGCTGCAGGGCGAGCAGCTGATCGAGTGGGGCGGTGCGCTGCGCTGGTGGGTCACGCGCGATGGCGCGGCACGGGTGCGCGAGGTCGCCCGCTCCGTGGGCGGGCACGCCACGCTGTTCCGCGCCCGCGACAAGGCGGCGGTGCTGCAGGGCGCCCCGGTGTTCGAGCCGCTCAAGGAGCCGCTGGACCGCATCCACCGCGAGCTCAAGCTGGCCTTCGATCCCGATCGCCTGTTCAACCGCGGCCGCTTCTACCCGGACCTCTGATGCAAACCCACCTGGCTCCCGAATTCCAGGGCACGCCCGACGGCGAGGAGGCCGAGGCCATCCTGCGCCGCTGCGTGCATTGCGGCTTCTGCACCGCGACCTGCCCGACCTACCAGCTGCTGGGCGACGAGCTCGACGGCCCGCGCGGGCGCATCTACCTG
The DNA here is from genome assembly GCF_003201595.1 of Sphaerotilus hippei. Classification (GTDB taxonomy): domain Bacteria; phylum Pseudomonadota; class Gammaproteobacteria; order Burkholderiales; family Burkholderiaceae_C; genus Sphaerotilus; species Sphaerotilus hippei. Next base: position 22,334 of record NZ_QJJS01000018.1, read on the forward strand.
ATCAAGCAGGTGCTCGAGGGCCATGAGCCCACCCGCAAGACCCAGGAGCACCTGGACCGCTGCCTGACCTGCCGCAACTGCGAGACCACCTGCCCCTCGGGCGTGGCCTACGGCCAGCTGGTCGACATCGGCCGGCGGGTGGTGGACGCCAAGGTGGAGCGGCCTGCGGCCGAGAAGGCCGTGCGCTGGGCGCTGCGCAAGGGCATGACCTCGCCGGCCTTCGGCACCGCGATCCGCATCGGGCAGGCGGTGCGGCCGCTGCTGCCGGCCTCGGTGAAGAACAAGGTGCCGCAGCGCACGAGCGCCGACCAGCTCGCGCGGGCCCACCGCTGGCCGACCCGCCAGCATGCCCGCAAGGTGCTGATGCTGCTGGGCTGCGTGCAGCCGACGCTGGCGCCCAACATCAACAGCGCCACGGCGCGCGTGCTCGACGCCTGCGGCATCCAGACCGTGGTGTCCGACGAGGCCGGCTGCTGCGGTGCGGTGCGCCTGCACCTGAACGACCGCGAAGGTGGCCTGGCCGACATGCGCCGCAACATCGACGCCTGGTGGCCCCAGGTCGAAGGGCTGGGCGGCGTGGTGCCGGTCGAGGCGATCATCTTCAACGCGACGGGCTGCGGGGTGACGGTCAAGGAATACGGCCATGCGCTGGCCCATGACCCCGACTATGCCGAGAAGGCCCGGCGCGTCAGCGAGGTGGCGCGTGACGTGTCGGAGCTGCTGCCCCAGCTGGTCAAGACGCTCAAGCAGCGCCTGCCGCACCCGCCGTCCGACGGCCGTCCCCGGGCCCGCCTGGCCTACCACCCGCCGTGCACGCTGCAGCATGGCCAGCAGCTGCGGGGCGGGGTCGAGGCGGCGCTGACCGAGCTGGGTTTCGAGGTCCACCTAGCGGCCCAGGAAAGCCACCTGTGCTGCGGCTCGGCCGGCACCTACTCGGTGCTGCAGCCGACGCTGGCCTACCAGCTGCGGGACCGCAAGGTCGGCCACCTGCAGGCCTGCCAGCCCCAGTCGATCGTCTCGGGCAACGTGGGCTGCATCCAGCACCTGCAGAGCGGCACCGACGTGCCGGTGCAGCACTGGATCGAGGCGCTGGACGACGCCCTCGGCGGCTGAGTCCTCAGGGGCGGCGGGGGTCGAACAAGGCCACCCGCTGCTGGTTGCGCCGGGCCTGTTCCATGCCGGCATGGGCCTGGCGCAGCAGCAGCATCGCGTCCTGGCCATGCTGCGGGCACAGCGCCACGCCGACATGGACCTCGAGCGGCTGCACCGGCCAGTGGCCGCCGGTCTGCTCGGCCTGCAGGCAGAGCGCGTCGGCCATGCGCTGGGCCAGCGTGATCGCGCCGGTCACCGAACCGTTGCCGGGCAGCAGTCCGGCAAAGCTCTGCGAGCCCATGCGGGCGTAGCTGTCCGAGCGCCGCCCGATGCTCTGCAGGTGGTGGGCCGTGGCCTCGACCAGCAGCGGGTCGAGCGTCGCCGGTGCGGCGCTGCCGCGGCCGGTCGGTCGTGGCTCCAGCCGGATCCAGAGCAGCGAGAAGGGGGCCGCTCCGCGCGACACGGCGGCACAGGCCTGTTCCAGGCGATCGAGCATCAGCTCCCGGCTGGGCAGGCCGGTGATCGGGTCCGACAGCGCCGCATCCCGGCGGCGGGAGGCGACCATCGCCTCGTCGAGCTCGGCCTGCGGCCGGCTCGGCGGGGGGGTCAGCGGTTTCAGCCGTTCGAGCGGGTCCAGCGGCATCGGCGCGGTCGTGCCGTCGCTGGACTGCAGCAGCACCATCATCGGCCCGCCGAGCTGGCGCTGTGCCTGCAGGGCCAGCGCCAGCACCGCTTCGTGCTCGTGCGATTCGCCCGGGTCCTGCAGTTCGCCCGCCTGGGTGTCCACGCAGGGCAGGCTGACCGCATGGCGACGCAGCAGCGCGGCCGTGGCCGCGCCGTCGAGGCCTTCGAGCTGGCGCAGGTCCAGCGTGGACAGGGCCGACGGGCCGCGAGGGGCCGGTCCCCCGCCGCCCACCGGCTCGGGCTCGTCAAGGATGATGATGCGCAGATTTTTCATGGAACAACATGTGCTCCGGTCAAGGTGTGCGTCCGGGAAAATGGCAACGATCCGAAACATCCTAGCACGCCACCCCGCGAATGAGGGGTAGCGTTCGATCTCCGTGATGCACCCGCTCGGGCCGGCAGGCCGTGTCGCCGGACCGGGCGGTGCCACGCTGCCCTGAGCGACGCTCAGATCGCCGGCAGGTCCAGCTGCACCCGCAGTCCCCCGCGTGGCGAGCCCGACAGCCGCAGCGCGCCGCCGTAGAGCCGGGCCAGGTCGTGCACGATGGCCAGGCCCAGCCCGGAGCCGGGTCGCTGCTCGTCGGCGCGGGCGCCGCGCGCGAGCATGCGTTCATGCTGCTGCGCCGGCAGGCCCGGGCCGTCGTCATCGACGACGAGGCACAGCGTGGCCGGACCGGGCCCCGCGGGCGCGCTGACGTCGATGCTCACCGTCGTGCGGGCCCACTTGCAGGCGTTGTCGAGCAGGTTGCCCAGCATCTCCTGCAGGTCCTGCTCTTCGCCGGCGAAGGACAGCGGGGTGCCGACGTGCGGGTCGATCGTCAGCGCCCGTTCGGCATGGACCCGCGACATCACCCGCACCAGGCCCGCCACGACGGGCGCGACCGGGGTGCGCAGGCCGGGCATGCCCGCCGAGGCGGCGGCCCGTGCCCTCGCCAGATGCCAGTTCACCTGCTGGCGGGCCTGCTCGACCTGCTCCTCGACCAGCCGGGCCAGCTCGCCCGGCGCGGCCTCGGGCCGGGCGGCCGCGTTGGCCAGCACGGCCAGTGGGGTCTTGATGGCATGGGCGAGGTTGCCGGCCTGGGTGCGCGCCCGCTCGACGACCTGGGCGTTCTGGTCGAGCACGCTGTTGAAGTCCTGGATCAGCGGCTGCAGCTCGGCCGGGAACTCGCCGTCGAGCCGCTGCAGGCGACCCTCCCGCAGGCCGGTGACCGCCGCCTGCAGGCTGCGCAGCGGGGCCAGCCCCACGGCCACCTGCGCCACGGCCGCGGCCAGCAGCGCGACCGCCAGCACCACCAGCGACGTCAGCAGCGCACCGACGAAGCGGCTCACCGCCTCGTCCATCTCGTGCGTGTCCTGGGCCACCCGCAGCATCCAGAGGGGCCCCGGATGTTCGGCCGAGCGCACCGCGCGCTCCATCACCCGCACCTTCAGGCCGCCGGGTCCGGTCGTCTCGTGCACATGGACCTGCCCGTCGGCGGCGACGTCGGCCGGCACGGCCAGCGTGGTGTCCCAGAGCGAGCGCGAGCGCAGCAGCGCGGCCTGCCGCGGGCCGTCGATCTGCCAGTACAGCCCCGACAGCGGCTGCCGCCAGCGCGGATCGGCCGGCTCGCTGACCAGCAGCGGCCGGCCATCGGCGCCGACCTCGAAACTGGCGGTGAGCTGGTCGAGCCGGGCCCGCAGGCCGGCATCGAACTGGTGGCTGACCTGCTCGCGGAACAGGTCGCAGAGCACGAGGCCGGCGACCAGCAGCGCCGCCACGACCCCCACCAGCGTGCCGGCGAACAGGCGCAGCCGCAGCGAGGCGATCGGCCTGCGCAGCACCGCCCTCCACCCGACGGGGCCGTCGGCCTTCATGCGCCGTCGCTGAGCCGGTAGCCCAGGCCGCGCACGGTCTCGATCAGCCGGGCCGGCAGCTTCCTGCGCAGGCGGCCGATGAAGACCTCGATGGTGTTGGAGTCGCGGTCGTGGTCCTGCGCATAGATGTGCTCGGTCAGCGTGGCCCGCGAGATGACCCGGTCCTGGTGGTGCATCAGGTAGTCCAGCACCTTGAATTCATGGCTGGTCAGCGTGACGGCCTGGCCGTCGACGGTGACCCGCCCGCTCAGCGTGTCGAGCTGCACCGGCCCGCACTGCAGCTGCGCGCTGGCATGGCCGCCGGAGCGCCGGATCAGCGCCCGCAGGCGGGCGAGCAGCTCCTCCATGTGGAAGGGCTTGCTCAGGTAGTCGTCGGCCCCGGCATCGATGCCCGCCACCTTCTCGTTCCAGTGGTCGCGCGCGGTCAGGATCAGCACCGGCATGGTCCGCCGCGCGGCCCGCCAGCGCCGCAGCACCGTCAGGCCGTCCAGCTCCGGCAGGCCGAGGTCGAGCACCACCGCGTCGAAGTCCTCGATGTCCCCCAGCGCCCAGGCCTGCCGGCCGTCGTGGGCGACGTCGACCGTGTAGCCGCCGTCCCGCAGGGTGCGGCACAGCTGGGCCGCCAGGGTCGGTTCGTCTTCCACCACGAGCAGTCGCATGGGTCGTCTTTCCTGGGTCGCGTTCAGTCGTGCGGGCGGGTCCGGCCGGCCTTGCGCCGCAGCACCTCGCCGGTGCGCGCGTCGAGCTTGAGCCGGGTGAGCACGCCACCGGCCTGCAGCACCTTGATCTCGTAGATCCACAGGCCGTCGTCGTCCTCGAGCTCGACCTCGAGCACCTGCCCGGGATGGTCGCGCTCGACCTGGGCCAGCAGCGTCTTCAGCGGCAGGATCCTGCCGGCGGCCACCGCCTGCAGCGCCCGGTCGTGGTCGCCCGGTTCACGCGCCCGGGCGGCGGGGGCGCCGGCCAGCATCAACAGCGCCAGCACCCCCAGGGCCAGGGGCCCGATCGTGTGCCGGTGCATCAGGGATCGAAGCATGTCTGCCACTGCGCAGGTGTGCACCACGGCGTGGTGCTTGTGGCGTGCATTGTGCGGCGATGAAGCTGAACGGCAGCCAAACGCCCGGTTCAGCTTCAGTACAGCGACGGCTTTCCACAATGCCTGCATCCCGACCCCTGCGCCGCTGCGGCCCCCGTCGCCCGGCCCCCGCACCATGAACCTGCATCGATTCTTCACCTTCCCGGGCGCTGCGCTGCTGCTCGCGGCCGGCGGCCTGGTGCCGCTGGCCGTCCGGGCCCAGGACACCAGCCCCGAGGCCCAGCGCCAGTTCTGGACGGCCCAGGCCGGCCGGCCCGCCGACGCCGAGCGCGGGCGCGTGTTCTTCACCAGCCGCCATGGTGGCGAGTGGTCCTGCGCGTCGTGCCACGGCAGTCCGCCGACCGACCCGGGCCGGCATGCCGCGACCGGCAAGTCGATCCACCCGCTGGCGCCGGCCTTCAATGCCCGCGCCTTCACCGACACCGCCAAGGTCGACAAGTGGTTCCGCCGCAACTGCAAGGACGTGCTCGACCGCGAATGCAGCGCGGCGGAGAAGGCCGACGTGCTCACCTACCTCACCCGCCTGAAGCCATGACCGTGATCCATCCCCTGCTGCCGTCCACCCGCCTGCGGCGGATGCTGCCCCTGTTCATGCTGGCGCTGGCCGGCCTGGCCCCGCCGCCGGTGCGGGCCGACGACGACCGCCGGCTCGCCGTGCCGCTGCTGCCCCTCTACCAGCAGGAATGCGCGTCCTGCCACATGGCCTATCCCCCCGGCCTGCTGCCGGCGGCCTCCTGGAGTCGCCTGATGGGCGGGCTGGATCGCCACTACGGCACCGACGCCTCGCTGGACGAGGCGTCGATCACCCGGATCAGCCGCTGGCTGCAGGCCCATGCCGGCACCGGCAGGCGTGTCCTCGAGCGCCCGCCCGAGGATCGCATCACCCGCAGCGCCTGGTTCGTCCGCCAGCACGACGAGGTCGCCCCGGCCGTCTGGAAACGGGCGTCGATCGGCAGCCCCGCCCATTGCATCGCCTGCCACGCCGGAGCCGACCGGGGTGACTTCGATGAGGACCGTGTCCGCATTCCCCGCTGAGCCCCGCCGGAGCCCGACCCCATGACCGCCTCTTCCACTTCTCCCGCCTCTTCCGCCTCTTCCGCCTCTTCCGCGCCTGCCCCCGCGGGGGGCTCGACCGCCCCGGCCACCGCGCCGACGCGCCGCGTCACCGACGCCCCCACGCGCACCTTCCACTGGCTGTTCGCGCTGTGCTTCACCGGGGCCTACCTGAGCGCCGAGTCCGAGCACTGGCGGCTGGTGCACGTCACGCTGGGCTACACCGTGGCCGGCCTGCTGGTCTTCCGGCTGCTGTGGGGCCTGGCCGGCCCCCGGCAGGCCCGGCTGGGCCCGATGCTGCGCAAGCTCGCCGGGCTGGGCCCCTGGCTCGACGGGCTGCGCCAGGGCCGGCCGAACTGGCGCCAGGCGCAGGGGCTGCTGATGACGGCGGCCGTGCTGCTGCTGCTGGTGAGCGTCGTGCCGCTGACGCTCAGTGGCTACGCCACGGACGCCGACTGGGGCGGCGAGTGGCTCGAGGAGATCCACGAGCTGGCGGCCGACGCGATGCTGGCGATGGTGCTGCTGCACATCGCCCTGGTCGCCGGCCTGAGCCTGCTGCGGGGCAGCAACCAGGCCCGCCCGATGCTCGGCGGGCGCATCCCGGGGGCCGGGCCCGACCTGGCCCGCCACAACCACGGGTGGATGGCGGTGCTGCTGCTGACCGCGGTGCTGGCCTTCTGGACGCTGCAGTGGCGCGACGCTCCACCGGACTCGCTCACGACGGCCACGTGGCTGGACGGCGGCGGCCGCCCGGGCGACCGGGACGACGACGAGGACTGATCCACCGCCCCGCGGGCCGACGGGCAGGGGCCCGGTGACTCAGGGGGCGCACTCGGCCGGCTCGTTGCCCAGCGCGCACAGGTCACGCGCCAGCCAGAGCTCGTAAGTGTCCCCGGGCGGATGGGCGCGCGCCAGCGTGGCCAGGCGCACGTTGTCGTCCTCGATCAGGCGGGCCGTGCTGCGGCGCAGCCAGCGGGCCAGTCCCTGGTGGCTGCTGCCCTGGCTGCGGATCTCGGTGGTCTGGGGCGAACGGGCGGTGTCGACCAGCTCGATCGGCGCCACCAGGTAACCGGCCGAGCTCAGGTCGGCGGTGAACTGCAGCGCCAGCGGCCGCTGGCGTTCGTGGGCGATCTGCACGTAGGCGACCGGGCGGGGCATGGGTTGCAGGGTCTCCAGCCGCTGGCGCAGCGCCGCGGCCAGCGTGCGCGCCTCGCCCCCCAGCGCACCGGCCTGCGCGAGCAGGCGCTCGATGCCCTCGCGCTGCAGCGCCAGCGTGACCGGGCTGGCGCTGCGGGCCAGCCCGAGCACCGCGACCAGGCCCTGATGGGTACTGCCGGCCGCCGGGGCCGTGCGCCAGTGCCGGTCGGCCAGATCCAGTGCCAGCAGCAGCGCGTCGGAGTTCAGCCCCGGCGTCAGCGCCAGCGTGCTGGCGGCATCGACATGGCGCTGCCGGTCCGGGTCGAACAGTCCGTCCACCAGCGTGCGGGCCTGGTGCTGCCGGTCGAGGTGGGGCGGCACCGCCGTGGCCTGCGTCATCAGCGAGGCCCGGGCGTCCAGCGCCTGGGCCTCGGCCTCGGCCCCCCGGTGCGCGACCAGCGCCTCGGCCTCGCCCAGGTCCAGCGTGTTCAGCAGCCGCTGGGCGGTTTCGCGCTGCCCGGTCGTCAGCGACTCCTGGTCCTGCAGCGCGGCCAGGAACTGCTCGCGGGCCTGGTTCGGGCGCTGGCTCTGCGCATGCACATGGGCGAGCAGGTAATGCGCGGCCCCGAAGCCCGGCCGGGCACGCAGCGCGTCCTGGTAGGCGTCGCGCGCGGCCTCGAGGTCCGGGTCGACGGCGAACTGGGCCTGCAGGCCGGCGGCCAGCAGCCGGCCGGCCTGGTGCTCCTGGTAGAAGCGGTAGCCGCCCCAGACCGAGGCCAGCACCCCGACCAGCACCAGCAGCCGCAGCAGTTTCAGCGGCGTCAGCAGCGGGGCGGCGCGCCGGAAGCCGACGGTGAGGCTGTCCTCGGCCTGTCGCGCCAGCGACCGCGCCGCACCACGCCGTGGATGCACCCGGCTGCTCAGCGGCACGCTGTCGAGCCACAGGTGGCTGTTGCGCACCGCCCGCAGGATCTCCTCGCGCACCACCGGGAAGGTGCTGCCGTCGGGCTCGCCCGCCCAGCCCAGCAGGTCCAGCGTCTGCAGCGTGCCGAAGCCGATCGGCACCTCGACGTCGGCGATGCGGATGGGCAGCAGCTTGCCGGCATCGCGGGCCCGGGTGCATTCGTCGCGCACGAAGGCCGAGCGCACCGAGTCGGGCGACCACAGCACGCAGGTCATGCGGGCGGCGGCCAGCCGTTCGGCGATGACCGGGGCGGCGTCCTGGCCGGCGGCCGCCTCACGGTCCCACCACACGGCCAGCCCCTGGGACTCGAGCGCCCGGGCGAGGGCCTGGGCGACCGGGCGGTCTTCTCTGGCACAGCTGATGAACAGATCGGGCGGGGCGGAGGCAGCGGAGGAGAGTCGGGGCATCGTCACGGTCGACGCCCGTCACGGGGGCCGTGCGGGCGTCGGGGAAAGAACAGCGGAGAGGGAACAGTCACCAGACGCTGAAGGGCGTCTGGGCGAGGAAACGTCGGGCGTCGCCGAGCACGAAGAGGTTGGGCGACTGGCTGGCGGGCAGGCCGGCCCGGATGCGCGAGTGGAACTGCCGGTAGCTGCCCTGGAACGCCCCGTCCCTCCAGATCTGCAGCAGGCTGCCGGTGAACGCGCCGTTGTGCTCGCCGTCCATCGAGGTCTGGTTGTCCTGGCAGCCCGAGATCAGGATGACCGCCGGCTTGAAGTCACCGACCAGCGCATTCAGCCGCGAGCTGTCGATGCTCAGGGCGGCGAGCGCGGCATCCGGATCGGCCAGCGGCCGGCTGCCGCTGGCGGCCAGCACCTCGCGCTGCAGGCGGTCGTAGAAGTCCTGGTGCGCCAGGTAGGTGCGTCGGGCGATCGCCGGGGGCATCGCGCGTGAACGGGCCTGGGCCTGGGCCGGCACCGGGATGCTGTCGCGCGTGACGGTGCCGCTGTGGCAGCTGTCGGACAGCACCAGGATGCGCACGCCGGCGGCGAAGCGGCTGAGCTCGAGGTAGAGCTCGTCGTCGATCAGCTGGCCGTCGTGGAGGCACCAGGTCTCGTCCTTGCGGTCGTCCTCCTCGCCGGTCACGTCGCTGACCTGGCCGCCGTGGCCGGAGTAGCTCAGCACGAACAGGTCGCCCTGGACCAGAGCCTTGGCGGCCGCCCGCATCGCCGCGAGCACCTTGGCCCGGGTCGCGCCGCGGCTCAGCAGCACGGTGGGCTTGATGCCGCGCGAGCGCGCGATGGTGGCCATGTCCTCGGCGTCGAACTCGCAGGCGGCCAGCTCGCCGCTCCAGCCGCCGTAGTGGGCCGGGCTGACCACGTTCAGGCCGATGTGCAGCGACAGCGCCCGGGGCTTGCGGGTCGCGACGGTGGCCTGCTGGAGCGCGACGCTCTTGGCGGCGACCACGCTGGCGGCTTTTGCCGTCTTGCGCGAGGGGGTCTTGCCGGACGGGGAAACGGCCTGGGTGCGACTCACCATGATGCTCTCCTTGGCGTGGTCCTTGCGGGAATTGCTGTTTCCGGCGAGTAGACCGCAGCGCGCCATGGCTGTCCATCCTGCAGCAGGTGGGCCGGGCCCGCCCGAGGCCCTCCATGGCCTCGGGTGTGTAGCAAGACGTAATGCAGGCGCGGCGCCGCCGGCCTCAGGCCGCGCGCGAGCGCCAGTGCGCCATCGGTTCGTCGAGGTCGCCGGGCTGCGTCTGCGCCGCGCCGCGGTAGACGGTGGACGGGCTGTGCTGGTGCTGCAGCAGGAAGCGGGTGGCCTCGCGCGCCGGCAGCGGCCGGGCGTAGTGGTAGCCCTGGGCGATGTCGCAGCGCTGCTGGCGCAGGAAGGCGATCTGCTGCTCCGACTCGACCCCTTCGGCGACGACGGGCACGCCCAGGCCATGGGCCAGCGCGATCATGGCCTGCACGATGGCGGCCCCGCTGGGGTCGTGCAGGATGTCGCGCACGAAGCTCGGGTCGATCTTGATCTGGTCGATCGGGAAACGCTTGAGGTGGGTCAGCGACGAATAACCGGTGCCGAAGTCGTCGAGCGACACGCCCACGCCCATCGCGCGCAGCTCGGTCAGCAGCGCCTTGAGCTGGCCGAGATCGGAGGTCGCCGTGCTTTCGGTCACCTCGATCTTCAGCAGCGACGCCGGCAGGTCCAGGCCTTGCAGCGCCTGGGCGATGTCGTGCACCAGGCTGCGGTCCAGGCACTGCCGGGCCGAGACGTTGACCGAGACCGGCGCCAGCGGCACGCCGTTCTCGCGCCACCAGGCCAGCTGGCGGCAGGCCTGCTGGATCACCCAGCGGCCCACCGGCAGGATCAGTCCGCAGGCTTCGGTCACGCCAAGGAACCGCGACGGGCCCCAGACGCTGCCGTCGGGCTGGCGCCAGCGCAGCAGCGCCTCCAGGCCGACCACCCGGCCGCTGTCCAGGTCGATCTGCGGCTGGTAGTGCAGCACGAAGCTCTCCTCCTCCAGCCCGTGGCGCAGGCGGGATTCGAGCGTCAGCCACTCCCGCGTCCAGGCGTGCATGCCCGAGGCGTGGAACTCGAAGCGCCGGCCACCCTTGGCCTTGCAGCGGTACATGGCGGTGTCGGCCGAGCCCAGCAGCGTGTCGACGTCCTGGCCGTCCTCCGGGGTCATCGAGAGGCCGATGCTGCAGCCGCATTCGACCTCGACGCCGTCGAGCTCGATCACCTGCGCGACCGCCTCGATCAGCGCCATGGCCAGGCCGGCGACGGCCTCGCGGCCGGCCATGCCCTGCAGCACGATCACGAACTCGTCGCCGCCCCAGCGGGCGATCATGTCCCGCGGCCCGCAGCGCGAGCGCAGGCGCTGCGCGACGATCTGCAGCACCTCGTCGCCCTGGTGGTGGCCGAGGCTGTCGTTGATGCGCTTGAAGCGGTCCAGGTCCATGAACAGCACCGCCACCGTCGACGCCGCGCCGTGGCGCCGGTCGAGCGCCTGCTGCAGGTGCTGGTGCAGCAGCGCCCGGTTGGGCAGGCCGGTCAGGTGATCGTGGGTGGCCTCGTGGTGCAGCCGTTCGGCGGCGCGCAGGCTGTCGGTCACGTCCGTCAGCGCCAGCACGGCGCCGTCGCGCACCAGCGGCCCGGGCCGCTCCCGCGCGCCGGTGCGCTGGCCCGACACCGGGCTGGCGATCAGCCGGACCAGGCGCTCGCCGTGTTCGCCGCAGTGCAGCCGCAGCGGCTGGCCCAGCTCGACGACACGGTGCTGCCCGATGCAGCGCCCGAGCGCGTCGAGCAAGGCCGGGGCGTCTCCCGGCTGCAGCTGCAGCAGGCGCTCGACCGTCTGTCCGCGGGCCGAGGCCAGCAGGCGGCCGACCAGCCGTTCGGCGCTCGGGTTCAGGTACTGCACCTCGTGGCGGGTGTCGATGGTGATCACCGCGTCGGTGATCGCGCACAGCGTGGTGTTGGCCTGTCCCTGGGTCTGCTGCAGGGCCAGGCGGGCGGCCCGGAGTTCGCGGACGTGCCACAGCAGCGTGGCGGCCAGGCCGCCGAGCACGGCGGCGGCCGGTGGCAGCCAGATCCGGGCGGTCAGCAGCAGCACGGCGCTGACGCCGATCGGCAGCAGGGTCAGGACCGGCAGCCAGTGCCGCGAGGGCGGGCGGCCCCGGACCGTGCCGAGGACCGCCAGCGCCAGCAGGGGCAGCAGGCTCAGCAGCAGCACCGTGCGCGGCGTGGCCACGCGGACCAGGCGATCGTGCACCAGCGCTTCGTAGGTCCGGGCATGGCGCTGCACCGCCGAGCCGTGCTGCATGCGGGGGTCGTCCGGGCTTGGCACCGGCTGGCCGAGGCCGGCGGCGGTCAGGCCGACCCAGACCACCCGCCCGGCCAGCGGCGAGTCCAGCGGCCGGCGGCGCAGCACGTCGATCGCCGACACCACCGGCACCTCGGCCGGGGTCGCGGGCAGCAGCCGTTCGCCTTCGTGCCAGGCCGGCCCCCGATCCGGTCCGGGCTCTGCGCCCGCAGCCCGGCCCGGCCCGATGACGGGCACCGCCGCCCGCCAGAGCGCCAGCTCCAGCAGATCCCATGGCCGCGCACCCTGGCCGGTGCGCAGGAACACCCGCCGGTGCATGCCGTCGTGGTCGAGCTCCGTGTCGACATGCCCCTGCGTCGTGACGGCCGCGAGGGCCGGCAGCGGCGTGATGAAGTCCGGCACGTCCGGGCCGGACCGCCGCGGCGAGGCCACCGGCAGCACGACCCGGCCGTGTTCACGCAGCGCGGTGGCCAGCAGGTGGTCGTCGGCGGCGGTCTGAGGAGCCGACAGGTCGGTGACCGGCAGGTCGTAGGCGATCACGCGGGCCCCGGCATGCGTGATCGCCTTCACCAGATCGGCCTGCAGGCTGCGGCGCCAGGGCCAGTGGCCCGCTTCCTGGAGGCTGCGCTCGTCGAGGGCGACGATGATGCTGCGTGCCGGCGGCGCCGGCTGGAAGGGCCGCACCAGATGCTGGCGCACCAGGTCGAGCAGGCTGGTGTCGATCCGCACGAGCAGCGCATCGCCGAAGGTGAGCAGCCCGGCCAGGACCACGACGGCCCCCCACCAGGGCTGCGACAGCAGGCGGTGGATCACGGCGCGCACCGGGCTCATCGTGCGGCGGCCGGATTCGAGGTCGACGGGCGCTGGCTGCCGTCCGGGCCGCTGCGGGCCACCTTCGCGCGGCTCAGCCACTCCAGCGGGCTGGCCAGCGTGGCACGGGCTTGGGCCGGCACGATCAGCTCGCGGGTCTCGCCCGACGGCATCGAGCGGCCCTCGGCATCGATGGCCAGCAGCCGCAGCAGGTACTGCCCGGCCGGTGGCCGGGGCAGCTCGAGCTGGCTGCCGCTCACCGGCTGGTCGATGATCGGCTGGGCGAACTCCGCATCACGGGCCATCTGCAGGCGCAGCGCGCCGATGCCGCCCGGATCGGTCCAGCGCAGCCGCAGCCGCTCGCCGAGTTCGGGCTCGGCCAGGCTGGGGATGCGATCGGGCACATGCATCGTGCGGGCTTCGCCGTACGGACCGATCCGGTCGCCATCGAGCTGGGCGACCCGCCAGTGGTAGAGGCCAGGCTCGAGCGGGCCGGTCGACCAGGTCGTCAGCCCGGTCCGGGCCTGGGCGACCAGGGTCTGGAACTGCGCATCACGGGCCAGCTGCACGTGGAAGGTGGCCGGCTGGTCGGCCCCCGGCGTGGCGTGGGCCTGCCATTCCAGCCGGGTGGCGCCCGACACCACCCAGGCGTCCACGGGCGGCCAGCGTGGGGTCGGTGGAGACGAGGGCAGCAGCAGCTCGATCGGGCGCGCGCTCTCGCGGCCCTCCAGCCCGAGCGGGTCGATGCCCCGGACCTGGACGATGTAAGGCCCCGGCGGCAGCGGTGCGCCCGCGGGGGGCATGACGGTGGCCTCGGGGCCGGTCCGCTCCATCACCAGTTCCGGCGCGGTGCCGTCCTCGGCGCCGGCGGGCGGGCGCAGCAGCCGGGTGCGGTAGCGCACCGCGCCGTCGACCGGGGCGTGGTGCACCGTCAGCGGCAGCCGTGCCACCGTCACCGGCAGGGCCGACAGGTCCGGCGCGCCCAGCAGCGTGGTGGCCGGCGGCAGGCCGGTGCCGGGGCGCGCCAGCACCCCCTGCGCCGGGCCCAGCTCGACCTCGCCCGCCGGCGACTGCAGGCGCGCCGTGCCCTCGAGCACCTCGGTGCGCGTGCCCTCGTCGTCCACCGTGATGCGGAAGCGGCTGCCGTGCAGGATGGCGCCGGTCGCGGTCGTGGTGACGAGCAGCCGCCCGCCCGTCGGAATCGGTGGCCGGTGTCCGCTTTCCAGCGCCCCGCGCATCAGCTCGATGGCGACCAGCGGCGTGTCCAGGCCGATCACGTCGGCGCCGAGCAGGCGCAGCTCGGACTGCGGGCGCACCTGGATCGTGCTGCCGTCGGGCAGCTGCAGCAGCACGCTGCCCCGCTCGCCGGTGCGCAGGGACTGGCCGGCGCGCAGGGTCAGCGTGGTCCGGGCCTGTTCGGCCAGCCGGGTCCAGGGGCCCTGCAGATCGGAGTCGACCGGCCCCGTCACCGCACCGAGCGTGAGCATCGAGGCCCGCGGCTTCAGCCACGACCAGGGCAGCTGCAAGGTGCTGCCGGGCGTCAGCGGCTGCTCGTCGGCGAGCTGGTTGTGGCGCAGCAGGGCGCTGCGGTAGCTCGGGTCGAGCAGCAGCGCACCGGCCACGCTGGCGGCGCTGTCGCCTGGACGCACCGTGTAGCGCAGCTCGTCGGCCCGGACCGGGCTGGCCAGGGTGGCGACGAGGGTGACGAAGGCGACCAGCGTGATGCGCAGCGGGGGGGGAGCGAAGGTGATGCGGACGTTCATGTCTCGGTCAAGCCACGAAGGCTGAGGTGCAGGCAAGGGCCACAGAGACGACCTTCCGATGCTTCGCCCCCCGCGAGCTCCGGTCAGGTACTGTCTGGTTCTGTTGCTGGAACGACAAAAGCATACCTGCCCGAAATCCACACTCACGTCCTGAAATGATCAATCCGGCAGCAAAGATGAAACAAGCGGTGTACTCGAACGCTAATTTGAGACATATCAAACGCCGGACTGGATTAATGCGTTGGCCCCTGCGGGGTCGGGCCCTCGACTGTGGTGCCGCGTCCTGACCACACCGGGCGGCGGGTGCCCTGGTACCGGACAGGCTGGCGCTTCAGCAGGGCTGGTAGGCCAGGCGCACGTAGATCGGCGCGAAGGCTTCGGCCTGGGTCAGCTCGAGCAGGCGCTCGCGCGAGAGTTCCAGCATGGCGATGAAGGTCACCACCAGCACCTGGGCGCCGCGGGTCGGGTCGAACAGCTCGCCGAACTCGAGGAAACGCTCGTTCTGCAGGCGGCGCAGCAGCTGCGTCATGTGCTCGCGCACCGACAGCTGTTCCCGGCTGATGCGGTGGTGCTGGGTCAGCCGGGTGCGCTTGAGGATGTCGGCCCAGGCCGAGCGCAGGTCGTCGGGCGAGACGTCCGGGAACAGCACGGCCACCGACTGCTCGACGTGCACCTGGGCGCTCAGGAAGTCGCGGCCCGCCAGCGGCAGCCGGTCCAGCCCCGCGGCGGCCTGTTTCATGCGCTCGTATTCCAGCAGGCGTCGCACCAGCTCGGCGCGCGGATCCTCGGGCTCGTCACCGTCGGGGTGGCGGCGCGGGGGCAGCAGCATGCGCGACTTGATCTCGATGAGCATCGCCGCCATCAGCAGGTACTCGGCCGCCAGCTCGAGGTTGTGCTTGCGGATCTGCTCGATGTAGGCGAGGTACTGGCGCGTGACATCCGCCATCGGGATGTCGAGGATGTTGAAGTTCTGCTTGCGGATCAGGTAGAGCAGCAGATCCAGCGGGCCCTGGAAGGTCTCGAGGAAGATCTCCAGCGCATCGGGCGGGATGTAGAGGTCCTGGGGCAGCGCGAACATCGGCTCGCCATAGAGCCGCGCGACCGCCACCGGATCGAGCTCGTCCGGCGGGGCCTCGTGATCGGGCGCGACCGACACCGGGACGAGCGCCTGGGGCCCGGGGCTCAGCCCTTGGTCTGGTAGACGTAGGGTTGCTGGGCGACCTTGGCGGCCTCGAATTCCTTCTGGGTCGAGCGGTCGACCGGGCGGTCCCACAGCAGGCTGCGGCCTTCGCGCTGGCGGGCCTCGAGTTGCGGGTCCTTCTTCTTCAGGGATTCGATGAACTGGGTGGCATCGGACTGGTACGGTTTCCAGAACAGCGGCATGGCGGGTCTTCTCTCGGACGGGTGCAGGGATCGACGGTGCGTCGACGAGCGCGCCGCGGCACGGCCGGGCAACCGCGGATTCTAGTGCGCCTTGTCATCAAATCCGGCGGGCGCGCCGCGAGAATCGGTGCTGTCATCCTTCCGTCACAGCCATGCAAGAAGTCGAGCTGAAGTTCCAGGTGCCTGCCGGCCACCGGTCGGCCCTGCGCCGCGCCGTCACCACCCGCCGTGCGCAGGTGACCGAGCTGCAGGCGCGTTATTTCGACACGCCGCAGCGTCACTTGGCCCGCGCGGGCTTCGCCGTGCGCCTGCGGCGCGAGAACGCCCAGTGGGTGCAGACGCTCAAGGGCGGCGGCGACGGGCTGATGAAACGGCTCGAGCACAACGCGCCAGTGGCGACGCCGCCCGAGGGCGAGCCGGGGCTGGACCTGTCGCGCCACGTCGGCACGCCCGCCGGCGACGCGCTCGAGGCGCTGCTCAAGCAGCAGGGCATCGGGGCGGCCGACCTGCAGCGCCAGTACGGCACCGACGTGCGGCGCACCCACCGCCTGCTGCGCCACGAGGGCGCGGTGGTCGAGCTGGCCTTCGACGAGGGCCACATCCTGTCGGGTGACCAGGCGGTCGAGCTGTTCGAGCTCGAGTTCGAGCTGGTCAGCGGGCCGGTGCCGGCGCTGCTGTCGCTGGCGCGGCGCTGGGTCGATCGCCACGGCCTGTGGCTGGACAGCCGCACCAAGGCCGAACGGGGTGACCGCCTCGTGCGGGGCCTGACCCACGGCCCGGCCGTCCGGGCCCGGACGGTGCAGCTGTCGCGCGAGACGCCGGCGGCCGAGGCGGTGCGCCGCATGATGCTGACGGTGATGCGCCAGGTGCTGCCCAATGCGTCCGACCTGGCCGACGGCCTGGGTACGCCGGAGCACCTGCACCAGCTGCGTGTCGGTCTGCGGCGCCTGCGCACGGTGCTGAAGGTGCACGGGCCGTGGCTGGCGGTGGACGACCCGGCCCGGCTGGCCGGCCTCGAGGCCGGCCTGGCCACGCTGTTCACCACGCTGGGCACGGCGCGTGACCAGGATGCGCTGGCCGAGTCGGTGCTGCCGGCGCTGGTGGCGGCCGGCTCGCCGGTGGGCCGCCTGCCGACGCCACCGGTCATGGCCGAGCCGGCCGGGCTGCTGCGCGGCGTCGCCACGCAGCGGCTCTGGCTGGAGGTGCTGGCGCTGGCGAGCGCGCCCGTGGCCGAGCGGCCGGTCGACGTGCCCGCCGGTGCGGCGGCCGAGGTGTCCGCTGCAGCGCCAGCCGTGCCCGCGCTGGAGCCGGCGGCCCGGGCCGGTCTGAAGGCGCAGCACCGGCGGGTGCTGCGCGATGCCGGGCGTTTCCTGGCGCTGGACGAGGCCGGGCGCCACGGCCTGCGCAAGCGCCTCAAGCGCCTGCGCTACAGCGCCGAGCTGGTCGCGGCGCTGTACGCGCCCAAGGCGGTCCGCGCCTACCTCGACGGCCTGCGGGCGGCCCAGGAGGTGCTGGGCCGCTGCAACGACCTGAGCGTGGCGCGCGAGCGTTTCCTGTCGGTGGTGGCGCAGCAGCCCGAGGCCTGGTTCGCGGTCGGCTGGCTGAGCGCCGAGCGGGACCGCGTGGTGGCCGAGGCGGCGCCGATCCTGGCCGAGCTGGTCGAGGTGAAACGCTTCTGGCGCGCCAGCGCCCGCCGCCGGCACTGAGCGCCCGGCCGTCAGGCCCGGGCTCGGGCCTGGCGGCCGGGCTTCGACGCGCTTGCCGCCCGCCTCGCTCAGGCGGGCACGGTGCCGGCCGTGGTCGCCTCGGGCCGCGCGCGGCGCAGCGCCTCCTCCAGCGTGTCCGTCGCCGGCGACTGGCCCAGCAGGTGGTCGAAGCCGGCGCGCTCCATCAGCGAGCGTGGCTGCTCGTTCAGGTCGGCCAGCAGCAGGCGCACGCCGCGGCGCTGCAGCTGGCGGTGCAGGCCCTTGAGCGCATCCAGGCCCGAGCTGTCGATCGCGATCAGCCGGCTGGCCTCGAGGATCAGCACCCGGCTGCCCTCGGGCATCTGCTCGGGCAGGGCCTCGATCTTGTCGACGGCGCCGAAGAACAGCGCGCCGTAGATGCGGCGCACGATCACGCCGTCGTCGCGGTTCAGCGCGGCCGGCTCGACCCGGAACAGCTGGCCCATGCGCCAGATGAAGAACACGCAGGCGAGGATCAGCCCGACCTCCACCGCCACCGTCAGGTCGAAGATCACCGTCAGCAGGAAGGTGCCCACCAGCACGATGCGGTAGGTCAGGTTGAAGTGGCGCAGGTGGGCGAACTCGCGCCACTCGCCCATGTTCCAGGCCACCACCAGCAGGATGCCGGCCAGCACCGCCAGCGGCACGTGCACCGCCAGCGGCGCGGCCACCAGGATGACCAGCAGCAGCGACAGCGCGTGCACCATGCCCGCGACCGGCGAAGCGGCGCCGGCGCGCACGTTGGTGACGGTGCGTGCGATCGTGCCGGTGGCCGGGATGCCGCCGAACAGCGGCGCCACCAGGTTGGCCACGCCCTGGGCCATCAGCTCCTGGTTGGGGTCATGGGCGCGGTGCTCGATCATGTTGTCGGCCACCCGGGCGCACAGCAGCGACTCGATCGCCCCCAGCAGCGCGATCGTGAGCGTGGGGATCAGCAGCTGCTTGGCGGTGCTCCAGGTGAACTCGGGCAGCGCGAAGGCCGGCAGGCCCTGCGGGATGCCGCCGAAGCGCGAGCCGATGGTCTCGACCGGCAGACCCAGCAGGCTGGCCAGCAGCGTCAGGCTGACCAGCGCGACGATCGGCGCCGGAATGCGCTGCACCGCCCGCGCGGGCGGGCCCTCGCGCAGGGCCGCGGGCAGGAAGCGGGCGGACTTGAAGAGCGTGCTCCAGAAGCTCAGCCCGGCCACGCACAGCGTGCCCAGCAGCAGCGCCCACGGGTTGAAGCTGTCGGCGTGGCGGGCCAGCGTGCCGATCTGCGCGAAGAAGTCCGCCGGCAGCTTGTCGATGTCCAGGCCGAGCAGGTCACGCACCTGCGACAGCGCGATCAGCACCGCGATGCCGTTGGTGAAGCCGATCACGATGGACACCGGCAGGTAGCGCACCAGCGCACCGAGCTTGAGCCAGCCCATGAGCATCAGCAGCACGCCGGCCATCATGGTCGAGATCAGCAGGTTGGCCAGCCCGTAGCGCTCGACGATGCCGTAGACGATGACGATGAACGCCCCGGCCGGCCCGCCGATCTGCACCTGCGAGCCGCCCAGCGCCGAGATCAGGAAGCCCGCGATGATGGCGGTGTAGATGCCCTGCTCGGGCTTGACGCCGCTGGCGATCGCGAAGGCCATGGCCAGCGGCAGGGCCACGATGCCCACGGTCAGCCCGGCGCCGACGTCGGCGCCGAAGCGGGCCTTGTCGTAGCCGTCCAGCGTGTCGAGCAGGCGGGGGCGGAAACGGTGCAGCCGGTCGGTCAGGCTGACGGGGGACGATTCGGAAGACGGGGGGGACGACACGGGGGCTCCAGCAGGGGGTCCGGCCCGTCGGTTGACGGGAGACGAGGTCAGGCGGCCAGGCAGGTGTCGATCGCGGGGGGCCCGCAGTGGTGCAGCCGCACATGCAGCCGGCGCCGCCGGCTGGGCGGCGGCGCGGCGCGGCGGGGAGGGCGGTTGCACGAACGCGGCATGTCGTCGATTGTGCGCTGCCGGCGCCGCCGCGGCGAGCCGCGGTTGTGCGGCCACGCGACAGTCGGCTCGATACAATCCGCGTCCTTCACTGCTTGCCCTCGATGCCCATGTCCGATCGCCTCGCGGTGCTGCCGCAGTACCTGATGCCCAAGAAGGCGCTGACGGCGTTTGCCGGATGGGTGGCATCACGCCGTGACGGTGCCCGCACGGCCGACCTGATCCGCTGGTTCATCCGCCGCTACGACGTGGACATGAACGAGGCGGCCGATCCGGACCCGGCGCACTACGCCAGCTTCAACGAGTTCTTCACCCGGGCGCTGCGCCCCGGCGCGCGCCCGCTGGCCCGGGCCGACCTGATCTGCCCGGTCGACGGGGCGATCAGCCAGTTCGGCCGCATCGAGCGGGACCGGATCTTCCAGGCCAAGGGCCACCACTACTCGACCACGGCGCTGGTGGGCGGGGACGCGGGCCTGGCCGGCCGCTTCGAGAACGGCCATTTCGCCACCCTCTACCTGAGCCCGCGCGACTACCACCGCATCCACATGCCCTGCGACGGGCGGCTGCTGCGCATGATCCACGTGCCGGGTGACCTGTTCTCGGTCAACCCGACCACCGCGCGCGGGGTGCCGGGCCTGTTCGCCCGCAACGAGCGGGTGGTGTGCCTTTTCGAGTCGGCCCGGCTGGGCCCGTTCGTGCTGGTGCTGGTGGGCGCGACCGTCGTCGGCAGCATGGCCACGGTGTGGCACGGCGTGGTCAACCCGCCGCGCGTGGGCCAGGTGCGCGAGTGGCACTACCACGACCAGTCCATCGTGCTGAAGCAGGGCGAGGAGATGGGACGCTTCCTGCTCGGCTCGACCGTGGTGGCGCTGTTCCCGGCCGGCCCGCTCGCCTTCACGCCGGACTGGGCGGCCACCCGCCCGGTCCGCCTGGGCGAGGCGATGGCCGGTCTCGGCGCCTGAAACCACCGACTCCCGCCGCATCGCCCCACCTCATCCAGACCCGACCACCGGATGGCCCAGACCCTTTGCGCGCCGGTGCACAGCGACCTGCTGATCCGCAAGAGCCGCTTCATCGGCTGCGTCGAGCCGATGGCCGACCGGGCCTCGGCCCAGCGGCGCGTCGCCGAGCTGCGGGCGCTGCACCCCGGGGCGGCCCATGTGTGCTGGGCCCTGCTGGCCGGGGGCCAGTCGGCCGCGGTCGATGACGGCGAGCCGGGCGGCACGGCCGGCCGGCCGATGCTCGACGTGCTGCGCCACCAGGACCTCGAGGGCGTGGTGGCCACCGTCGTGCGCTACTTCGGCGGCGTCAAGCTGGGCGCGGGCGGGCTGGTGCGGGCCTACACCGACTGCGTGGCGCAGGCGCTGCTGACCGCGCGGAAGGTGCCGCTGCAGCGCATGAAGCGCCTGTGCTGCACGGTGCCGTATGCGCTCGAGGGGCTGCTGCGGCGCGAGAGCGAGGCCGCCGGCGTGCAGCTGCTCGAGGTGCGCCACGGCAGCCTCGTCGAGCTGGACCTGAGCCTGCCCGAGCCCGAGGCCGCCGCCTTCGTGCAGCGCATCAACGACATCGGCCAGGGCCGGGTGGGCTGGCTCTCATGATCCTGCGCCCCCGGCTCAACTGGTGGCGCATGCTGCTGGTCTGGCGCGGCTCCATCCTCAAGCGCATCGCCCCGCAGCTGCTGTTCGTGGCGGCCCTGTCGGCGCTGGTGGTGCGCTTCCACGGCGAGCTGCTGCACTGGAAGGTGACGCTCACCGCCGTGCCGTTCTCGCTCGTCGGCGTGGCGCTGGCCATCTTCCTGGGCTTTCGCAACAGCGCCAGCTACGACCGCTACTGGGAGGCGCGCCGGCTGTGGGGGCGCCTGCTGACCGACAGCCGCACGCTGACCCGCCAGGCCCTCACCTTCGTGGCCGGCGCCGACCGCGACCCCGACCTGGTGCGGCCCTTCGTGCTCGGCCTGGCCGCCTTCGTGCACGCGGTGCGCCACCGCCTGCGCGGCAGTCCGGCCCGTGCCGACCTGCAGCGCCTGCTGCCCGCCGAGGTGCTGGCCCAGGTCGGCGACGCCCGCCACCCGCCGATGCAGATCCTGCTGTGGCTGGCGCACTGGCTGCGCCAGCAGCGCGAGAGCGGCCGGCTCGACCCGCTGCTGGCCGTCGAGATGGACCGCGGCCTGACCGGCCTGAACGACGCGCTGGGCGGCTGCGAGCGCATCGCCCACACGCCGCTGCCCTTCACCTACTCGGTCATCCTGCACCGCACCGTCTACCTCTACTGCATGATGCTGCCCTTCGGGCTGCTCGACGCCATCGGCGTGATGACCCCACTGATGGTCACCTTCGTGGCCTACACCTTCTTCTCGGTCGAGGCGCTGGGCGAGGAGATCGAGGAGCCCTTCGGCCTCGAACCCAACGACCTGGCGCTCGACGCGATGGCCATCGGCATCGAGATCTCGGTGCGCGAGCTGCTGGGCGACGTCGACCTGCCGGTGGCCCCGGTGCCGGTGGACTTCATCCTGACCTGAGCGCGGCCGCCGCGGCCCGGCGGCTCCGGGCGCCTTCGAGCCGAGGCACCGGGTCCGCACCTGCACGGCAGGACCTCGTGTCTGAATCGGCTTTGAATCGCAATGTCGCAGCGGATTGGCGGGTGAATCGATTCAATGCGGTGTCATGGCCGAGTTTCCACTATGGTTTGCGACCATGAATGGAGTGCAGCGATGACCGGATGCCGTGTGTCGAGATCGATCAGGGGCGGGGCTGGAGGCGGGCGTGCCGGTGCGGGCGCCGCTTGCCTGGCGTCGGCCGGGAGGGCGTGATGCGGGTGGCCATCGTCGGGGCGGGCGTGGCGGGAGCGGCCTGCGCCGCCGCCCTGGGGCAGGCCGGCTGGACGCCGACGCTCTTGGACAAGTCACGCGGGATCGGCGGGCGGCTGTGCACCCGGCGGGCCTCTTGGACCGACGCCGCAGGCGCCCGGCACGACAGCGTGTTCGACCATGGCGCGCAGTACTTTACCGCCCGCGATCCCCGTTTTGCCGCCTGCCTCGAGCGGGGCCGGCGCGAGGGCTGGGTCGCGCCGTGGCCGCTGCGGGTGCGGGCGGCCGATGGCTCGGCTGTGCTCGAGGCCGCCGACGCGCAGGTGGCCGTGCCCGGCATGCCGGCGCTGGTGCGGGCGCTGGCCGACGGGGTGCCGGTGCAGCTCGGGCAGGCCGTGACGGCGCTGGAGCGGCGGGCGGGCGGCTGGGCCCTGCACCTCGGGCCGGACGAGCCGGTCGCCGACGGCTTCGACGCGGTGGTGGTGGCCGTGCCGCCGTGGCAGGCGGTGCCGCTGGTGCAGCCGGTGCGGGCCGACTGGGCGCGCCAGCTCGCGGCGATCGACCTGCAGCCCTGCTGGACGCTGATGGCCGTGGCGCAGGACCCCGGCGGCGAGGCCGCGCCCTGGGAGGTCGTGCGGCCGGCCCGGGGGCCGCTGAGCTGGATCGCCCGCAACGACCGCAAGCCGGGGCGCACGGTCGTGCCGGGCCAGGTGCACTGGGTGGCCCAGGCCGATCCGGTCTGGAGCCGGCAGCACCTCGAGCACGATGCGGCCACCGTCGAGGCCCTGCTGCTGCAGGCGCTGGCTGATCAGGTCGGCGGCACGTCGCCGGTGGTCTGGCTGCACCGGACGGTGCACCGCTGGCGCTACGCGCTGGCGCCCCGCCGGCCGGCCGGCTCGCCACCGGCCTGGTGGGACGGGCGCAGCGGGCTGGGCGTGTGCGGCGACGGCCTGGGCGGCCCGCGCGTGGAGGCCGCCTTCCTGTCCGGCCAGGCGATGGCCGAGGCGATGCTGCGCTGAGGTCGACATGAGCCGTGCGACCGGATTCAAGGGCAACAAGGCCGAGCTGCCCAGCAAACCCTGCGCGACCTGCGGCCGCCCGATGAGCTGGCGCCGTCGCTGGGCGCGGGTCTGGGACGAGGTGCGCCACTGCTCCGAGGCCTGCCGCCGCCAGCGGGGCGGATCGGCCCCTGGCGCGGGGGCGCGACCATGACGCCGGGCACGCCGGACAGGGGGCTGGGCATGGGGACGCTGGACATGGGCATGTCGGTGCGACTGGAGTCGCTGCGGCATTTCGAGCCGCGCCGGGATGCGGCCTGGCAGCGGCTGCGGGCCGTGCAGCCCGCCGCGTATGCCCGCAGCCGCAACCACCTCGACGGGGCGGCCACCGGCCTGTCGCCCTACATCACCCATGGGGTGCTGAGCCTGCCCGAGGTGCTCGGGGCCGTGCTGGCCGGGCCGGGTGACGCCGCGCGCCTGGAGGTGCAGCACAAGCTGGTCTACGAGCTGGGCTGGCGGGCGTATTTCCAGCACGTGCGGGCCCGGCGCGGGGAGGCCATCCTGCAGTCGCTCCACCCCGGCCTGCTGCCCGATGAGGCCTATGCCCCGCAGGTGCCCGACGACGTGCGGCAGGCGCGCACCGGCGTGCCGGTGATCGACCAGGCGGTGCGCTCGCTCTACGCCTGCGGCCACCTGCACAACCACGCCCGCCTGTGGCTGGCCAGCTACCTGGTGCACCTGCGCAAGGTGCACTGGCGTGCGGGCGCGGACTGGCTGATCGGCCACCTGCTCGATGGCGACGTCGCCAGCAACCACCTCAGCTGGCAGTGGGTGGCGGCCACCGGCAGCCACAAGCCTTATCTGTTCAACGCCGACAACGTGGCCCGTTTCGCGCCGCCGTCGTGGCACAGCCCCGGCACGCCCCTCGACACCGACTACGCCACGCTGGAGGCGGTGGCCCGCGACCGGGCCGCCATGCCGGTCGTGGCGCCGACGGACGATGGCGTGATCGAGCCGCCCTGTTCCCGGCGGCCACCGCCGCAGGCCGGTTTCACCGCGCTGGCCGACGCCCCGGACCGGCTGGCGGGCGATCTGGCCGGACGGGACGTCTGGCTGGTCCATCCGTGGTCGCTGGGTCGCCGCCCCGAGGCGCTGCCGGCGCAGGCGGTGCCCGTGGGCGCGGTCATCGACGAGCTGCACCCGCAGGCCTGGCGCGATGCCCGCTGGGCTTTCGTGGCCGGCCTGATGGAGGAGCTGGGCGCCGCCCGCTGGCACGGATCGGCCGCCGACTGGTCGGCGGCGCTGCGCACGGCCCGCTCGGTGCACCTGGTCGACGACCTGCACCTGGGGCCTGCCGTGCAGGCGCTGCTGCCGCCCGGACCCGGCGCGCCGGCGTGGTTCCGCCACGATCCGCCGGCGCTGTTCGCGCCGGTGTCCGCCGATTGCGCCTCGTTCTCGAAGTGGTGGGCGGCCGCCACGCGCGGACTGCAGCACGCGGCGCAGCTGCCCGGGCTGGCCGCCACCTTCTGCGCCCACGCGGGCGGGCCGAACGTCGACACCACGCTGGCGCTGCCGTTCGATCAGGTCGACGGGCCCATCGGCAGCGGCCGGGCCACCTGGGCGGCCGATCCGCTCACCGACCGACCCGGTTCACGCCTGCGCCATCGCTGAGGGGCGTTCAGCGCACCCGCATGCCGGGCTGCGCGCCGGGGAAGGGCTCGAGCACGAAGACGCCTGGGTTCTTCTTCTCGTCGGCGTCGCTGGCGGCCAGCACCATGCCTTCGCTGATGCCGAACTTCATCTTGCGCGGCGCCAGGTTGGCCACCATCACCGTCAGCTTGCCTTCGAGGTCTTCGGGCTTGTAGGCGCTCTTGATGCCGCTGAAGACATTGCGCAGCCGGCCTTCGCCGACGTCCAGCGTCAGGCGCAGCAGCTTGTCGGAGCCGTCCACATGCTCGGCCTTGACGATCCTGGCGATGCGCAGGTCGACCTGGGTGAAGTCGTCGATCTTGATCTCGGGGGCCAGCGCCTCGCCGCCGGGGATGAGCTTCTCGGGCTCGGGCGCGGCGAACAGTTCCTCCAGCAGCTTGGCATCCACGCGCTGCATCAGGTGCTGGTAGGCGCCGATGGTGTGGGCGCCCAGCGCGCGGCTGGCGCCGTGGAAGTCCAGTGGCTCGACCTGCAGGAAGGCCTCGACGTGGGCGGCCAGCGCCGGCAGCACGGGCTTGAGGTAGATCGTCAGCAGGCGGAAGGCCTCGATGCACACCGAGCAGACGTCGTGCAGCACGGCGTCCTGGCCCTCCTTCTTGGCCAGCTCCCAGGGCTTGTTCTGGTCGACGTACTCGTTGACGCGGTCGGCCAGGGCCATGATCTCGCGCAGCACCTTGCCCAGTTCACGCGACTCGTACAGGCCGGTGATGGTGTCGCGGTGGGCGCGCAGCGTGTCGAGCAGCGTGCGGCCCTCGACGCCCAGGTCGCCGCTGAGCCGGCCGCCGAAACGCTTGGCGATGAAGCCCGCCGCGCGCGAGGCGATGTTGATGTACTTGCCCACCAGGTCGGAGTTGACGCGGGCGACGAAGTCCTCGGGGTTGAAGTCCACGTCCTCGACGTGCGAGTTCAGCTTGGCGGCGATGTAGTAGCGCAGCCACTCGGCGTTCATGCCCAGCGACAGGTACTTGAGCGGATCCAGGCCGGTGCCGCGGCTCTTGCTCATCTTCTCGCCGTTGTTGACGGTCATGAAGCCGTGCACGAAGACGTTGTTGGGCGTCTTGCGGCCACTGAACTGCAGCATCGCCGGCCAGAACAGCGTGTGGAAGTAGGTGATGTCCTTGCCGATGAAGTGGTACTGCTCGACGGCCGGGTCGGCGATGAACTGGTCGAAGCTGCGAGCCTCGCCGTACTTGGCCTTGGGGCCACCCTGGTCGAACCAGTTCTTCAGCGAGGCCAGGTAGCCGATCGGCGCGTCCAGCCAGACGTAGAAGTACTTGCCCGGCGCGTCGGGGATCTCGATGCCGAAGTAGGGCGCATCCCGGCTGATGTCCCAGTCGCCCAGGCCGCCCTGGCCGTCCTCGTCCTTGGTGAACCATTCCTTGATCTTGTTGAGCACCTCGGGCTGCAGGCGCTCGGACTCGTGCGTCCATTGCTGCAGGAAGTCGGCGCAGCGAGGGTCGCTCAGCTTGAAGAAATAGTGGTCGCTGGTGCGCAGCACCGGCGTGGCCCCGGACAGCGCCGAGTAGGGGTTCTTCAGCTCGGTGGGCGCGTAGACGGCGCCGCAGGACTCGCAGGAGTCGCCGTACTGGTCCTTGGCGCCGCACTTGGGGCATTCGCCCTTGATGAAGCGGTCGGGCAGGAACATGCCCTTGTCGGGGTCGAAGAACTGTTCGATCGAGCGCACCTCGATCAGGCCCCGGTCGCGCAGCGCGCGGTAGATGTCCTGCGCCAGCTGGTGGTTCTCGACGCCGTCGGTCGAGTGCCAGTTGTCGAAGCTGATGTGGAAGCCGTCGAGGTATTCCTTGCGGCCCGCGGCGATGTCGGCCACGAACTGCTGCGGCGTGATGCCGGCCTTCTCGGCGGCGATCATGATCGGCGCGCCGTGCGCGTCGTCGGCGCCGACGAAGTGCACCTGATGGCCCTGCATGCGCTGGAACCGCACCCAGATGTCGGCCTGGATGTACTCCATGATGTGGCCGATGTGGAACTTGCCGTTGGCGTAGGGCAGGGCGGTGGTGACGAAGAGCTGGCGGGTCATGTGGGGGCGCATCGGGTGGCCGGGCACGCCGGGCGGCGCGCCATGCGGCGAAGCCGTCGATTTTAGGGCGGCTACGATCGTGGCATGGACGCTTTTCCCTCGAGCTGGCCGGTGCGGTTGCTGCCGCTGGACGTGCAATGGGCCGCCCCGGCCGATCAGACCCTGCTGGCCAGCGCGCAGGCGGCGGGCCTGGTGCTGCCCAGTTCCTGCCGCAACGGCACCTGTCGCGCCTGTCGCTGCCGGCTGCTCGAGGGCCGGGTGCACTACACCGTCGACTGGCCCGGGCTGAGCGCCGAGGAGCATGCGGACGGCGACGTGCTGCCCTGCGTGGCCCGGCCCGGCAGCGCCGTCGTGCTGCAGGTGCCCGGCGCCCGGCGGCGCTGACCCGGCGGCGCGCAGCGGACCCGATGAACGGGGCCGGACCCCGTGCTGTTCCGGGGATCGCCCGCCCGGCGATCGGTGCCCAATCCCACTCATGCCCCGGACCCGTGTCCGGCTCTCCTGGTGGTGTGTGCATGTTCTTCTCCGTCCGTCGTCGTCGACTCGACCCGCTGATGTGGCGAGGCCTGCGCCATGGCCGTCACCTGGCCCGTGGCCTGCTGAGGCGCACGCTGGTGCTCGCGGGCGTGCTGGTCCCGCTGCTGTGGCTGGTGCTGTGCCTGCCCGTGGAGGCGGGCTCGACGCCCACCCCACGCCTGCGCCTGATGATCGACGACCGCGCTGCCGTCACGCTCGACCAGGCCTTGTCGCGCCTGCGCGAGGACCGCTGGTGGCATCCGGTGGCCTCGGACCGCATCACCTGGGGCTACACCTCGGCGGCCTACTGGTTCCTGATCGACCTGCCGCCCGCCGGCCCGGCGCCGGGCGCGGCCGAGCGCCTGCTGGAGGTGGCCTATCCGGTGCTCGACCATGTCGACATGGTGCTGCTCGACGAGCAGGGCCGGGTGCTGCGCCGCCAGATCACCGGCGATGCGCTGCCCTTCGTGCAGCGCGCCGTCGCCCATCGCCATTTCCTGCTGCCGATCGATCAGCCCGCGGCCCGGCAGGTGCTGGTGCGGGTGCAGACCACCAGCTCGATGCAGTTTCCCTCGCGCCTGTGGCAGCGCAGCGAGTTCGAGGACCACAGCCAGGCCGACCTGCTCGTGCAGGGTCTCTATTTCGGCGTGATGCTGGGCATGCTGGCCTACAACCTCTTCCTGTTCTTCGGCCTGGGCGAGCGGGTCTACCTCTGGTACGTGCTCTGGGTGGCCTGCATGACGGCCTTCCTGGGCTCGCTCAACGGCCTGAGCTTCCAGTACCTGTGGCCCGAGGCGGTGGGCTGGAACGACACCGCCATCGTGTTCTTCCTGGCGCTGGCGATGGCGTTCGCCGGCCGCTTCATGATGGTCTTCATGGACCTGGGCCAGCGCCGCGGCTGGATGCTGCGGGTCATGCAGGTCTTCCAGGTGCTGACCTTCCTGTCGGCGGCGCTGGCCTTCGTGCTGCCGTATCTGCAGGCCATCGTGCTGCTGATCAGCCTGGCCATGCTCAACATCGCGGTGGCCATGGTGGTCTCGACCGCCCGTTCCCGCGAGGGCTTCGCGCCCGCCCGGGTCTTCATGATCGCCTGGGGCCTGGTCTTCCTGGGCGGCATGCTGCTGGCGCTCAACAAGTTCGGCCTGCTGCCGCGCAACCTGGTGACCGAGAGCGGCTCGCAGATCGGCTCAGCGGTGGAGGTGGTGCTGCTGTCGCTGGGCCTGGCCGCACGCCTGAACAACGAGCGCCGGCTGCGCGAGGCGGCGCAGGCCGAGGTCATCGTCACCCAGCGTGAGGCCAACGAGCGCCTGGAGGCCCGGGTGGCCGAGCGCACCAGCGAGCTCGAGGGCCTGAACCGCCGGCTCGACGAGGTCAGCCGCACCGACGGCCTGACCGGGGTCTACAACCGCCGCCATTTCGACGAGTGCCTGCAGGCCGAGATCCGCCGCTCGATGCGCAGCCAGCGCCCGTTCGCGCTGGTGCTGCTCGACCTCGACCACTTCAAGCGGCTCAACGACGAGCATGGCCATCAGGCCGGGGACGAGTGCCTGCGCATCACCGCGCGGCGCGCCCGTGGCGTGGCGCTGCGCCAGTCCGACGTGGTGGCCCGCTACGGCGGCGAGGAGTTCGTCATCCTGCTGCCCTGCACCGAGCTCGACGGCGCGATGCAGGTCGCCCGGCAGCTCTGCCAGGCGCTGGCCGCCCACCCGGTGGCCTTCGAGGGCCTGCAGCTGCCGATCACGGCCAGCCTGGGCGTGTGCGGCCGCATCCCGGTCGACCTGCAGGACGGCCTGCAGATGCTGAGCGACGCCGATGCCGCGCTCTACCGGGCCAAGCGGGCCGGTCGCAACCGGGTGGAAGCCGCTTTCTAGAGTCAGGCCTCCATGCCGGAGGCGGGTTTGCCCGCTCGATGGGCCCCCTGGTGATCCGCCTACCATCGCTTCCGGAAAAAAAGAACGATCGTGCTTTTCAAGGAGACGAGATGCCCCGTACCACTCCCCATCGCCCTTTCCGGCTGGCCCTGCTGGCCGCGGCCACGCTGCTGGGCGCCTGCGGCGGAGGCCGCGAGGACGACGATGCGCCGCCGGCGCGCGCCACGATCGTGATCGCCCAGCAGGTGGGCCAGGCGACCCGCGCGCAGATCGACGCGGGCACCAGCGCCTCGGGCGCGCAGGCGCTCACCGGTGCGGCGCGCTGCGACGTCACCGTGCGCTACGTCCACTACATCACCCGCGACCCGCTCGGGGCGCCGACCACCGCTTCGGCGGGCGTGCTGGTGCCCACCGGCAGCGACGGCGCCTGCACCGGCGAGCGGCCGGTCGTGCTCTATGCCCACGGCACCAGCACCTCCCGTTCGAAGAACATGGCCGCCGTCAGCACCGACGGCGAGGCCGCGCTGGTGATGGCGATGTATGCGGCGCAGGGTTTCATCGTCGTGGCCCCCAACTACCAGGGCTACGAGCGTTCGTCGCTGACCTACCACCCCTACCTGAACGCCGAGGCGCAGGCGCTGGACATGGTCGACGCGCTGCGGGCGGCCAAGGCCCACATCACGGACTCCGGCTCGACGACGCAGGCCTCGTCGAAGCTGCTGCTGACCGGGTATTCGCAGGGCGGCCACGTGGCGATGGCCACGCACAAGGTCATCGAGCGTGACCATGCCGGCGAGTTCACGGTGACGGCCACCGCCGCCTTGTCCGGCCCCTACAACCTGGTGGGCATGAACGACGCCGTCACGGCCACCGGCGGCACGGTCAACGCGGGGGCCACGCTGTTCGCGCCGCTGCTGCTGACCAGCTACCAGCGCGCCTACGGCGGCATGTACGGCCAGCCGACCGACGCCTACCAGAGCCCCTGGGCCACGACGATCGAGGGGCTGCTGCCGTCCGACGACAGCGTCAGCACGCTGATCGCCGCCGGCAAGCTGCCGGCCGACCCGACCTTCACGGCGCTGTGGGGCAGCGGCGGCCTGCTGACCGATGGTTTCCGCGCGGCTTATGCCGGCTCCGCCTTCCGCCGCGCGCTGCAGGCCAACACGCTGCTGGGCTGGACGCCGCGCCGGCCGATGGCCCTGTGCGGCGGTGCCGGCGACCCGAGCGTGTTCTGGGCGCTCAACGCGCCGGCGGTCCAGGCCGACTTCGCCACCCGCGGCGTCAGCGTGCCGGCCTGGGACCTCGAGTCCGCCCCCGCCACCAGCGACGCGACCCATCCGGTCTATGCCGGCTTCGCGCAGGCCAAGGCGGCCACCGCCGCGGCGGCCGTCGCCGCCGGAGCCACCGACGGCGGGCAGGCTGCCGTGCGGTCGGCCTACCACGGCACGCTGGTGCCGCCGTTCTGCAACGCGCTGGCGCGCGGCTACTTCCAGCAGGTGCTGGCCGCGGGCCTGTGACGTGATCGAGCAAGGAAAACCCATGAAGCTTCCCCTGTCCCCGCGTTCGTCGCTCCGGCTGGCGCTCGCGCTGCTGCCGGCCCTGACGGCGCTGCCGGCGGCCGCCCAGCACAGTCTCTACATCGGCGGCGCCTACTTCGACATCGCCAGCAAGGCCGACGCGTTGCAGGGCGGGCCGGCCACGCCCGCCCCCGGCGTGCGCCTGCGGGTTGGCGATGCGGCCACCGTCGGATTCGGCTACGTCTACCGCCCGGTGGACCGCTGGGCGGTCGAGCTCGCGCTGGGCGTGCCGCCGGCCCACAAGGTCTACGGCGAGGGGGTCATCCAGCCCTTCGGCCAGATCGCTTCGGTCGGCCAGGTCTGCCCGACCGTGTTCGTCAACTACCACCTCGGCCAGCCCGGTGACCGGGTGCGTCCGCTGGTGGGGCTGGGACTCAACCACACGCGCTTCCAGAAGATGCGCAGCACGGCGTCGGGGGATGCGGCCAGCGGCGGGCCCACCACCATCGAGCTGAGCGACTCCTGGGGCCTGGCCGCCCACGCCGGCGCGGTCTGGCAGCTCGATCCGCAGTGGTCGGTGGTCGGCACGGTGGCGGCGGCCGACGTGCGCAGTGATCTGCGCGCCACCACCCGCACCGCCTCCGGCGAGGTGGTGCGCACCACCCGCATCGATTTCAGGCCGGTGGTCTACTCGCTGTCGCTGGGCTACAGCTTCTGACGCCAGCGGGCTGACCGGGGGCGACGCCGGTGCTTGGCCCCATGGCCGACGCCGGCGCGGCGGCTTCGCTAGACTGTGGCCATCCTGAACGATGAGTCCGTGTCGCCCCATGTCCCTGAATGAACAAGCCGTGCGCGCTGCCCTGCAGGCGGTGATCGATCCCCACACCGGCCAGCCGCTGGTCGGGGCCAAGGCGCTGCAGACGTTGAAGACCGATGCCGGTGCCGGTGCCGTTTCCCTGCGCGTGGAGCTGGGTTACCCGGCCCGCAGCGCCTGGCCCGCGCTGGCGGCGCTGGTCGAGTCGGCGGTGAAGGCCGCCGACGCCGGCGTGCGCTCGGTGCAGGTCGACTTCGACACCCGCATCGTCGCGCACGCCGTGCAGCGTGGCGTGCAGCTGCTGCCCGGCGTGAAGAACATCATCGCCGTCGCGTCTGGCAAGGGCGGGGTGGGCAAGAGCACCACCGCGGCCAACCTCGCGCTGGCGCTGGCCGCCGAAGGGGCGCGGGTCGGCGTGCTCGATGCCGACATCTACGGCCCCAGCCAGCCCACGATGCTGGGCGCGCAGGGCCGCCCGCAGAGCGAGGACGGCAAGACGATGGAGCCGATGCAGGCGCTGGGCCTGCAGGTCATGTCGATCGGCTTCCTGGTCGACAACGACCAGGCGATGATCTGGCGCGGCCCGATGGCCACCCAGGCCCTCGAGCAGCTGCTGCGCCAGACCCGCTGGCACGACCTCGACTACCTGGTCGTCGACATGCCTCCGGGCACCGGCGACATCCAGCTGACGCTGTCGCAGAAGGTGCCCGTCACCGGCGCGGTCATCGTCACCACGCCGCAGGACATCGCGCTGCTCGACGCCCGCAAGGGCGTGAAGATGTTCGAGAAGGTCAGCGTGCCCATCCTCGGCGTGGTCGAGAACATGGCGGTCTACTGCTGCCCGAACTGCGGCCACGTCGAGCACATCTTCGGCCACGGCGGCGGCGCGCGCATGGCCGCCGAGTTCGGCCTGGCGCACCTGGGCGAGCTGCCGCTGAACCTGTCGATCCGCGAGCAGGCCGACGCCGGCTGCCCGACCGTCGCGGCCGAGCCGGACGGCGAGATCGCCGGCCTCTACAAGGCGCTGGCGCGCCGGGTCGCGGTCAGCGTGGCGCGCAGCGCCAAGGACTACTCGGCCCGTTTCCCGACCATCACGGTGTCGGCCGGGACCTGAGCCGGCTCAGTCGGCCCGGCGTCGCATCTGGTCCGGGTCGATCACCTTGATGCGCTGCCAGTAGCTGCGCGGGGTGACGATGGTGATCAGGCACGAGCGTGATCCCCTGGCCTTCGTGGCCGTGTCGACCTGTTCGTCGACCGGCCAGTACAGCACCCCGCCCGACAGCATCAGGCCCCGGGCCGGCGACGTGAGCCGCACGTCGTGCTTGCCGGGGGCCGTCGCGTAGAGCAGCACCTGCTGGCGCGACCAGTGCACCTTGCGCCCGGCGGCGGCCTCGATCGTGCTGTCGGGCAGCGTGCTGTCCCATTCCTTCTGCGAGTCGATGTTGAGCACCGTGCGCCGTTTGCCCGCCAGCGGGCACTGCGCATGGAACTGGCTCGCCACCACCCGCACATGGCGCGGCGTGGCCTCGCCGCTGGCCGCCTGGCTCGGCAGCGCACAGGCCGTCAGCAGTGCACCCGCCAGCAGCGCGGCGTTCGCGACGGCGAGTGCGCTCAGCCATCTGGCACCCTGCACCAGGGAGAAGAAGAGGGAAGTCGTGAGCATCCGGCGTGGGGCGGTGGAGCCGGGCTCCGGCCCACGGGCCCGGAATCCGGCACGATCTGGACGCAGGGCATGGCCCCGGCCCTTGAGCGGCGCACTGTACCCCAGGCCTGCGGCCCGGCGCGGGCGTGGACTCGGCCCGGGTGGACGGTCATGATGGCGGGAGGTGTCGGGTCTGATGCCGGAGGCGGTTCCGGCGGCTCTGGCACCACGGGCCAGCATGGATTTCGTGAATAAATGCATACTTATCGTGGTTATATCACTGCCGAATGCGGCGCTCCTGACGGGGTGATGGCCGCGCCAGCCGGCCGAAGCCGGCTCCGGTCGGGGGTGGCCCGATGAACCTGCTCGACGCCATGCGCTACCTGGTGGCGCTGGAGCAGCAGCGCCATTTCGGCCGCGCGGCCCAGGCCTGCCACATCACCCAGCCGGCGCTGTCGAACGCGCTGCGTGCGCTCGAGGCCCGCTACGGGGTGACGATCGTGCGCCGGGGGCGGCAGTACGAGGGGCTGACCGAAGAAGGCGAGCGTGTGCTGGCCAGCGCGCACCGGCTGCTGCACGAGTGCGAGGCGCTGTCGCAGGAGCTGTGTGCCGCGCGTGAGCAGCCCGGCGGTCGCCTCGTGCTCGGCGCGGTGCCGACCGCGATCCCGGTGGCCACCCGTTTTGCCGCGCACCTGCACCGCCGCCATCCGGGCCTGCAGCCGGTGGTGCGCTCGTTGAGCTCCCCCGAGATCGAGCAGGGCATCGGCAGCCTGTCGCTGGACCTGGCCTTCGGTTATGTCGATCGCCCGGGTCGCCAGGGCGACCCGGGCACCGCCCGAGCCGCCGCTCCGCGGGTCGTGGCGCAGTACACCGAGCACTATTTTTTCCTGACCCGCGCGGGCGCCGACGGGGCCCCCGCTGGCGGGCTGGCCGAGCCCTGGCGCTGGCGCGAGGCCGCCCGCCAGCCGCTGTGCCTGCTGACCCGGGAGATGCACAACCGCAGCATCATCGACGACGCCTTCGTGCGCGCGGGGGCGGCGGTGCAGCCGGTGATGGAGACCAATTCGGTGCTGGCGCTGCTGCTGGCGGTGCAGTCGGGCGAACTGTGCAGCGTCGTGCCCGGCTCGCTCGCGGCGCTGGTGCTGCAGCACGCGGGGCTGGCGCTGCATCCGCTGATCGAGCCC
Organism: Sphaerotilus hippei; assembly: GCF_003201595.1. GTDB lineage: Bacteria > Pseudomonadota > Gammaproteobacteria > Burkholderiales > Burkholderiaceae_C > Sphaerotilus > Sphaerotilus hippei. Next base: position 56,711 of record NZ_QJJS01000018.1, read on the forward strand.
GAGCAGACCACGCCGGTGGGCCTGATGGTGCCGGCGCTGGCCCGGCTGTCGCTGGCCCAGGAGGCGGCGATCGCGCTGGCCATCGGCGGGGACTGGCGCAACGAGTTCTCTCGACCGGCGGCCTGAAGGGCGCTGTTGCGCTGCAGCATTCAAGGATTGAATCGACCCGTTTCCCGATTCCATTGGACGCCGCCGGCCGGCCGGCCGATAGTGGCCGCCTGAAAAGACAGAGGAGACCGGTGATGCCCAGCACCCCCCAGCAGCACGCACCGCAGCGGCGCCCCGGCGCCGTGGCCGTGCCCGACGGCACCGACCCGGCCGGTGCGCTCGATCCGGCCCATGCCGAGGTCGTCGACGCGGTGCTCGCGGCGTGTGCCGGGCTGGAAGGCCCGCTGCTGCCCATCCTGCACGGCATCCAGGACCGGCTCGGCCATGTGCCGCCGGCCGCGCTGCCGCGCATCGCCCGGGCGCTGCACCTGTCGCGCGCCGAGGTGCACGGGGTCGTCTCCTATTACCACCACTTCCGCAGCCGCCCGCCGGGGCGCCGGGTCGTGCAGGTCTGCCGTGCCGAGGCCTGCCGCTCGATGGGCGCCGAGGCGCTGCTGGCGCAGGCCCGCCAGACGCTGGGCTGCAGCGAGGCCGAGCCGACCAGCGCCTGCGGTGGCCACACGGTCGAGGCGGCCTACTGCCTGGGCCTGTGCGCGATGTCGCCGGCGCTGGTGATCGATGGCCAGCCCCATGCCCGCATGACACCGCAGCGCCTGGACACGCTGCTGGCCGTGGCCCCCGCGGCCGAAGGAGCGCCCGCATGAGCCTCACCCTCCACGTTCCGCGCGACAGTGCCGCGCTGGCCGTCGGCGCCGATGCCGTCGCCGAGGCCCTGCGCGCGCAGGCGCTGGCCCACGGCCTCGAGGCCCGCGTGATCCGCAACGGCTCGCGCGGCCTGCTCTGGCTGGAGACCCTGGTCGAGGTGACGACCCCGCAGGGCCGGGTCGCCTACGGTCCTGTCGCGCCGCAGGACGTGCCCGGCCTGTGGCCGGCGCTGGTGGCCGAAGCGGGCGGCCAGGACGGCAGCCACCCGCTGCGCCAGGGCGTGACCGAGCAGATCCCTTACCTGGCCCTGCAGGAGCGCCTGACCTTCCGCCGCGTCGGCCTGACCGATCCGCTGTCGCTGGCCGACTACGAGGCCCACGAGGGCTGGGCCGGCCTGAAGGCGGCGCTGGCGATGGCCCCGCCGGACATCCTGCACGAGGTCACCCATTCCGGCCTGCGCGGCCGCGGCGGAGCGGCCTTTCCGGCGGGCATCAAGTGGAAGACGGTGGCCGGGGCCGCCAGCGAGCGCAAGTACGTCGTCTGCAATGCCGACGAGGGCGACTCCGGCACCTTCGCCGACCGCATGGTGATGGAGGGCGATCCGTTCATGCTGATCGAGGGCATGGCGATCGCCGCGCTGGCCGTCGGTGCCGAACGAGGCTACGTCTATGTGCGCTCCGAGTATCCACACGCCGTGGCCACGCTGGCCGAGGCCATCGCGCAGGCCACCGCCGCGGGCTGGATCGGCGAGCGCATCGGGGGGACGGACCGGTCCTTCCACCTCGAGGTGCGCATGGGCGCGGGCTCCTACGTCTGCGGCGAGGAGACCGCGATGCTCGAGAGCCTGGAAGGCCGGCGCGGCATCGTGCGCGCCAAGCCGCCGCTGCCGGCGCTGCAGGGCCTGTTCGGCCAGCCCACGGTCATCAACAACGTGCTGACCTTCGCCGCCGTGCCGCTGATCCTCGCCCGTGGTGGCGCGTTCTACCGCCATTTCGGCGTCGGCCGCTCGCACGGCACGCTGCCCTTCCAGCTGGCGGGCAACATCCGCCGCGGCGGACTGGTCGAGAAGGCCTTCGGGCTGACGCTGCGCGAACTGCTGCACGGCTTCGGTGGCGGCACCGCCAGCGGGCGGCCGATCAAGGCGGTGCAGGTGGGCGGCCCGCTGGGCGCCTACGTGCCCGAATCGCAGTGGGACGTGCCGCTCGACTACGAGGCCTACGCCGCCATCGGCGCGGTGGTCGGCCACGGCGGCCTGGTGGTGCACGACGACACCGCCGATCTGGCCGGCCTGGCCCGCTACGCGATGGAGTTCTGCGCGCTGGAGAGCTGCGGCAAGTGCACGCCCTGCCGCATCGGCTCCACGCGTGGGGTCGAGGTGATCGACCGCATCGGCGCGGCCCGCCACCAGCCGCAGGTCCGCGAGCAGCAGGTCCTGCTGCTGCGGGACCTGTGCGACACGATGCTCGGCGGCAGCCTGTGCGCGATGGGCGGCATGACGCCTTATCCGGTGCTGTCGGCGCTGAACCACTACCCGGCCGACTTCGGCCTGGCGCCCGCCGAGGCCGCAGCGCCCGCGGCCCACTGAGGAGAACGCCATGAACGCTCCCGCCCGCCCGATCCATTTCCATCCCGTGCGTCCGCGCACGGCGACGTGCCACGACGTCGACCACGGCACGCCCGCCAGCACCTCGAGCGAGTCGCTCACGCTGACCATCGACGGCTTCGAGGTCACCGTGCCCCGGGGCACCTCGCTGATGCGCGCGGCGGTCGATGCCGGCATCCAGGTGCCCAGGCTCTGCGCCACCGACAGCCTGGAGCCCTTCGGCTCCTGCCGGCTGTGCCTGGTCGAGATCGACGGCCGGCGCGGTTACCCGGCCTCGTGCACCACGCCGGCCGAGGCCGGCATGAACGTGCGCACTCAGAGCCCGAAGCTGCAGGACCTGCGCAAGGGCGTGATGGAGCTCTACATCAGCGACCACCCGCTGGACTGCCTGACCTGCGCGGCCAACGGCGACTGCGAGCTGCAGGACATGGCGGGGGTGGTCGGCCTGCGCAACGTGAGGTATGGCGTCGGCGAAACCGCGGTGGCGGGCATCACCGGCCGGCACCACCTGGCGCACGCCAAGGACGAGTCGAACCCGTATTTCACCTACGACCCGAGCAAGTGCATCGTCTGCAACCGCTGCGTGCGCGCCTGCGAGGAGACACAAGGCAGCTTCGCGCTGACCCTCTCCGGCCGCGGCTTCGAGTCGCGCGTGTCGGCCGGCATGGACGAGCCGTTCATGCAGAGCGAATGCGTCAGCTGCGGTGCCTGCGTGCAGGCCTGCCCGACCGCGACGCTGACCGAGAAGACCGTCATCGAGCTCGGCCAGCCCGAGCACGCCATCATCACCACCTGCGCCTACTGCGGCGTGGGCTGCGGCTTCAAGGCCGAGATGAAGGGCACCCAGGTCGTGCGCATGACCCCCTGGAAGGACGGCAAGGCCAACGAGGGCCACAGCTGCATCAAGGGCCGCTTCGCCTGGGGCTACGCGACCCACAAGGACCGCCTGACGAAGCCGATGATCCGCGAGAAGATCACCGACCCGTGGCGCGAGGTGAGCTGGGACGAGGCGCTGGACCACGCGGCCGGCGAGTTCCGCCGCATCCAGGGCACCTACGGGCGCGATGCGGTCGGCGGCATCACGTCGAGCCGCTGCACCAACGAGGAGACCTACCTCGTGCAGAAGCTGATCCGCGCGGCCTTCGGCACCAACAACGTCGACACCTGCGCCCGCGTCTGCCACAGCCCGACCGGCTACGGCCTGGGCCAGACCTTCGGCACCTCGGCGGGCACGCAGACCTTCAAGTCGGTCGAGCACAGCGACGTGGTGATGGTCATCGGCGCCAACCCGAGCGAAGGCCATCCGGTCTTCGCCTCGCGCCTGAAGAAGCGCCTGCGCCAGGGGGCCAGGCTGATCGTGATCGATCCGCGCCGCATCGAGCTGGTCGACAGCCCGCATGTGCACGCCGACCACCACCTGCAGCTCAGGCCCGGCACCAATGTGGCGGTGATCAGCGCGCTGGCGCACGTGATCGTCACCGAAGGGCTGGTCGACGAGGCCTATGTCGCCGAGCGCTGCGACCCGAAGAGCTTCGCCCAGTGGCGCGACTTCGTCGCCCGCCCCGAGAACTCGCCCGAGGCGATGGCCGAGGTCTGCGGCGTGCCGGCCGAGCAGCTGCGCGGCGCTGCGCGGCTCTACGCCCGCCGGGGCAACAGCGCGATCTACTACGGGCTGGGCGTGACCGAGCACGCGCAGGGCTCGACCATGGTCATCGGCATCGCCAACCTCGCGATGGCCACCGGCAACGTCGGCCGCGAAGGGGTGGGCGTCAACCCGCTGCGCGGCCAGAACAATGTGCAGGGCAGCTGCGACATGGGCAGCTTCCCGCACGAGCTGCCCGGCTACCGCCACATCTCCGACACGACGGTGCGCACGCAGTTCGACGCCGCCTGGGGCGTGACGCTGAACCCGGAGCCGGGCCTGCGCATCCCCAACATGCTCGATGCCGCGCTGGAAGGCAGCTTCAAGGCGCTCTACGTGCAGGGCGAGGACCCGGCGCAGTCCGACCCCGACACCCGCCACGTCGCCGCCGCGCTGTCGGCGATGGAGTGCGTGGTGGTGCAGGACCTCTTCCTCAACGAGACCGCCAAGTACGCTCACGTCTTCCTGCCGGGCGCGTCCTTCCTGGAGAAGGACGGCACCTTCACCAACGCCGAGCGCCGCATCAGCCGGGTGCGCCAGGTCATGCCGCCGCTGGCCGGCCTGGCCGACTGGCAGGTGACGCAGAAGTTCGCCAACGCGCTGGGCTACCCGATGCACTACGAACATCCCGAGCAGATCATGGCCGAGATCGCGGCGCTGACGCCGAGCTTCGCCGGCGTCAGCTACGAGAAGATCGAGCGGCTGGGCAGCGTGCAGTGGCCCTGCAACGACGACACCGCCGAGGCCGGCACGCCGATCATGCACGTCGACCACTTCGTGCGCGGCCAGGGCCGTTTCCTGATCACGCAGTACGTGGCCACCGACGAGAAGGTCACGCGCCGCTTCCCGCTGATCCTCACCACCGGTCGGGTGCTGAGCCAGTACAACGTCGGCGCCCAGACCCGGCGCACCGACAACAGCCGCTGGCACGAGGAGGACCGCCTCGAGATCCACCCGCACGATGCCCAGGAGCGTGGCATCCAGGACGGTGACTGGGTCGGCATCGGCAGCCGCTCGGGCGACACCGTGCTGCGCGCCGACGTGACCGAGCGGGTCCAGCCCGGCGTGGTCTACACCACCTTCCACTTCCCCGAGTCGGGGGCCAACGTCATCACCACCGACTCCTCGGACTGGGCCACCAACTGCCCCGAGTACAAGGTCACGGCGGTGCAGGTCAGCAAGGTGAGCCAGCTCAGCGGCTGGCAGCAGGACTTCGCCACGTTCAGCCGCGAGCAGCAGGACCTGCTCGCCCGGGCCCGCGCGGCCGAGCCGGAGGTCGCCAAGTGACGGACCCCGACGACGTGCACCACGACCCGGACCTCACCCTGGTCCGGCTGGCCAACCGCATCGGCGACTTCTTCGCCTCCTTCCCCGACCACGAGGAGGCGATCGACGGCGTCACCCAGCACCTGCGCAAGTTCTGGGAGCCCCGCATGCGCCGCCGCCTCTACGCCTACCTGGACGGCCCGGCCGGCGGGGCCGGGCTGAGCGATCTGGTGCGCGAGGCGGTGATCCGCGCCCGCGGCATCCTGGCCCCCGCCGACCGGGAGCCGTCGCTGCCTCGCTGACTTCGCCAGCCTCCGTCCGTGACACCCCGCCCGGCATGACCGGGCTTTTTTGCGCCCGAAAGACCGGCACCCCCGCAAATGGTTGTTTTATTGCGCTGCTGCTGCAAGGTGATGGAACGGTGCGAAATGTCACGAATTGCTCGGTATCCTGAGATACAAATGAACACATCCGGTACGGGTACCCATTCCAACGACAGGGCTCGGCCGAAGTGATCGGGTGCCCTCGCACATGTCGTGGAGCGGGTCGCCGAGGTCGTGTCGTTCAGGGTGAGGGGGGAGATCCAATGCGCGTCAGCGTCGTCATCGACAACTACAACTATGAGCAGTTCATCGCCCAGGCGATCGAATCCGCGCTGGCCCAGACCCACGACGATGTCGAGGTCATCGTCATCGACGATGGTTCCCGCGACGGGTCGATGGAGGTGGTGCGGCGTTATGCCGACCGGGTCAGGATCCACGAGAAGCCCAACGGCGGACAGGCGTCGGCCTACAACCTCGGCGTGACGCTGGTGAGCGGCGAGCTGGTGATGTACCTGGATGCGGACGACTGGCTCTACCCCGGGGCCGTGGCGGCCCTGGTGGCGGCCTGGCGCCCGGGCGTGAGCAAGCTGCAGTTCCGCATGGACATGGTCGATGACCAGGGCCGGCCGACCGGCCGGCGCCTGCCCACCGACCTGCACGACCGCGACGCGCTCGAGCGGGTGAGCCGCTTCGGCTCCTACGGCTCGCCGCCGGGGTCGGGCAATGCCTACCACGTCGACTACCTGCGCCAGGTGCTGCCGATGGACGAGGGGCCGTGGCGCATCGGTGCCGATTCGGTGCCGATCCTGCTGGCACCGGCCTATGGCGACATCGTGTCGCTGGCTGAACCCCAGGGGGCCTACCGCGTGCACCGCAGCGCCGATGACCGCTCGCTGATCTTCAACAACTCGCCCACCGGACTGCGCTCCGAGTACGAACGCATGCAGAGCGCCAAGGTCATGGTCGAGGCCGGCCTCGACCGGGCCGGCGTGGCTCGCCAGCATCCGCTGCTGCTGGCGCCCTGGGAGGTCCGCACGCTCGTGCTGTGCCTGCGTTTTGGCGGTGATGCGCTGGCGCAGCAGATCGGCCGTGACCATCCGCGGCTGTGGCCGCTGCTGCTCGATTCCATCCGCCAGTGGCCCTCGCTGTCGCTGGCGCGCAAGGCCGTGCTGGGCACCTGGGTGCTGGGGGTCGCCTTCCTGCCGATGTCGATGGCCTTCGAGGTCGCCCGACTGCATCGCAAGCGCGCCGGTGCGCTGGTGCGCCGCCGTCCGGCCGCCCCGGCCGTGACCGCCGGGCACCACGCCCTGATCGACACCCCCAGCGTGACCCGGCGGACCTGAACGCCATGACCACCAATCCCGTGCTGCCGCCGAAGGCGCCCATCTACGTCACCCAGCCCTTCCTGCCGCCGCTCGAGGAGTTCATGCCCTCGCTGCGGGCGATCTGGGATGCCAAGGTGCTCACCAACGGCGGTCCGTTCCACCAGCGCCTGGAGTCGGCGCTGGCCGAGTACCTGGGGGTCAGGCACATCGCCCTGTTCACCAACGGCACGCTCGGCCTGCTGACGGCGCTGCAGACCCTGAGGGTGTCGGGCGAAGTCATCACCACGCCGTACTCGTTCGCGGCCACGGCCCATTCGCTGCTGTGGAACGGCCTGAAGCCGGTGTTCGCGGACATCGATCCGCTGACGCTGAACCTCGACCCCGACCAGATCGAGGCGGCGATCACGCCGCAGACGACCGCGATCATGCCGGTGCACTGCTATGGCACGCCCTGTGACGTCGATCGCATCCAGCGCATCGCCGACACCTACGGCCTGCGGGTCATCTACGACGCCGCCCACGCCTTCGGCGTGAAGCACCAGGGCGACAGCGTGCTCAACCGCGGGGACCTGTCGGTGCTGAGCTTCCATGCGACCAAGGTCTTCACGACCGTCGAGGGCGGGGCGATCGTCTGCCCGGATGCCCGCACCAAGCAGCGCATCGACTACCTGAAGAACTTCGGCATCGCCGACGAGGTGACGGTGATGGCCGCGGGCATCAACGGCAAGATGAACGAGATCCAGGCCGCCTTCGGCCTGATGCAGCTCGAGCACGTCGACCGCTTCATCGCCCGCCGCGGCCAGATCGCCGCGCACTACCGCCGTCACCTGTCGGGCGTGAAGGGCATCCGCGTGCTGGACGTGCCGGCGCACACGGTGGCCAACCATTCCTACTTCCCGATCTTCGTGGACGAGCAGTACGGCCTGTCGCGTGATGCGCTGTACGAGCGCATGCGCTCCCGCGGCGTGCATGCGCGGCGCTATTTCTACCCGCTGCTCAGCGAGATGCCGATGTACCGCGGCCTGCCCTCGGCCGCCCGCGACCGCCTGCCCAACGCCCGCCTGGCGGCGCAGCAGGTGCTGTGCCTGCCGATCTATCCGGCGCTGGAGGACCTGGACGTGCAGCGGGTCATCGACCTGATCGTCGAGCGCTGACGCGACGGACCACCGGATGGCTGGGGCCGGTCGGCCACGGTGGGGCTGATAATGTAAGCTGATGTATCTGCCGCCGTTCCCCCTGCGCCCCACGGATCCGCCATGAGCCTGCCTGCCACGTCCTTGCCCCTGCACCGTGGCGGCCGGGTGCGCCCGGATGACCGCGCCTCGAGCGTCGAGGTGCGGCAGATCGTGCTGCTGTTCGTCGCGGCCCTGCTGCTGAACCATCTGGTCGGCACCTGGCTGCTGCAGGACGCGCCGGTGATCGGTGATGCGCTGCAGTACCTCGAGCGGGCGCGCCAGCTGTTCCGTGGCGAGGACGACGGCCTGCCGCACTACTGGCCGCCCGGGGCGCCGCTGGTGCTGGCGGGGCTGTTCACGCTGCTGGGCCGTGCCGACATGGCGATCGCGCAGGTCTTCATGTCGGTGCTCAGCGCGCTGACGACCGTGCTGGTGTTCCTGCTGGCCCACGAGTGTCGCGGGCGCCGGTCGGTCGCCTGGGGTGCGGCGCTGCTCCACGGCCTGAGCCCGACCACGCTGTGGATGGCCCGCCAGACCGAGACCCACACCTTCTGTGCGCTGTGGATCGCCGCGGCCAGCCTGTTCGCCGTGCGTTTCCTGCGCCGCGGGGCCTGGACCGACCTGCTGCTGGCCGCGGTCTACGCCGCCGCGCTGGTGCTGACCCGCCCGGGTTCCGCGCCGCTGCTGCTGCTGCTGGCCGCGCTGCCGCTGGTGCGCACGCGCCGCTGGCCGCTGGTGCTGCCGCAGACGGCGGCGGTGCTGCTGGTCGCGCTGGTCTTCCTGCTGCCGGTGCTGCAGTTCAACCATGCGCGGGGCGCGGGCTGGGTGCTGTCGACCAACAACGAGCGCAACTTCTTCATCGGCAACAACCCCCACACCCCGGCCTACAAGACCGGCCACCTCGCGTGGCGCCCGCTGGAGGCATTGCCGGCGGACACCCAGGCCTATCTGCGGCGGCACTACGAGGCGGCCGATCCGCGCCAGGCGATGATGCAGTCCAGCCTGGCCTACCTGCGCGAGGCGCCATGGGCCTTCGTGCAGCGCTGCGCCAGCCGCTTCCGCAACTACTGGGCCTTCGATTACGAGCAGGGGCGGCGGCTGCAGATCCATCTGGCGGCGCTCGGTCCGGTGTCGTGGGTGCCTGCCGTGCTGCAGGCGCTGGGTTCGGCCGCGCTGGTCTGGCTGTTCGTGCTCGGCCTGCCCGCGCTGGTGCGCCAGGGCCAGGGGCGCTGGGTCGGCGGCGTGCTGCTGGTCTGCCTGCTCTACCAGCTGCCGCATGTCGTCGCGTTCTCCTCGCCGGTGTACCGTGCGGGGCTCGGCCCGCTGATCTGCGTGCTGGCCGCCGCCGGCTGGCAGGCGCTGCGGGCCGAGCGCACCAGTGGCCTGGCGCGGCCTTCGCACCGCTCGCGCCTCACCGTCGCCGTGCTGAGCACGGTGCTGCTGCTGGCCATCCACGTCGAGGCCGCCTGGCATCTGGTGGCGCTGCGCTGAGCCGGCCCCCGGTCCGGTCGCCGAGGGCGGGCCGCAGGTGCCAGAATCGCCGGCATGTCGCTCGATGATTCCCTTGCCTGCGCCACGCCCCCGGCCTCGCGCCTGGCCGTGACGCGCCTGGATGCCGGGGCCCGCCTGCCCGCCGACGAATGGGTGGCCGAGGAGGTGCCGGTGGCGCTGGTCTACAACGGCGTGTCCCACGCGGTGATGCTGGTCACGCCTCAGGACCTGGAGGACTTCGCGCTGGGTTTTTCGCTGTCCGAAGGGCTGATCGATCGCCCTGAGGACCTGCTCGACTGCGAGCTGCAGTCGCCCGATCCGGCCGATGGGCCGGCGCACGGGTCCGGCGAGACCGCCGCGGGCCTGATGCTGGCGCTGCAGGTCACGCAGCGCTGCATGGTCCGGCTCAAGGAGCGCCGGCGCTCGATGGCCGGGCGCACCGGCTGCGGCCTGTGCGGCACCGACAGCCTGGACGAGGCGGTGCGTCCGGTGTGCCGCAGCGTCGCCACCAGCGCGGTGGACGCATCGGCCCTGGAGCGGGCGATGGCGGGGCTGGCCGCCGGGCAGTCGCTGCAGCAGCTCACCGGGGCGACCCATGCCGCGGCCTGGTGCGACCTGGACGGCGAGGTCCGGCTGGTGCGCGAGGACGTGGGCCGCCACAACGCGCTGGACAAGCTGGTCGGCGCGATGGCGCGGGCCCGCATCGATCCGGCCTCGGGCTTCGTTGCGGTGACCAGCCGGGCCAGCTACGAGATGGTGCACAAGACCGCCAGCGCCGGGGTCGGTCTGCTGGTGGCGATCTCGGCGCCGACCGCGCTGGCGGTGCGCACCGCCGAGGCGGCCGGCCTGACGCTCGCGGGCTTCACGCGCGGCCGGCGCAGCGTGCTCTACAGCCAGCCGTGGCGGGTGCGCAGCCCGGTCTGAGCAGAGCGGCGACCCGGTTCAGGCCACGGTATCGGCCGGCTGCAACGACGGGTGATGGGCGGCCAGGGCCAGCACCACCGAACGTGCGCCCTGCAGCGCGCGTTCGGGCTGCAGCCAGTCGCTGCCGGCGGTGCTCAGCAGCGTGTGCAGCAGGCCGCGCAGGTAGATGCTCAGCTGCTCGATCGCCGCGGCCGGATCGGCGCCCTGGATCGAGCGGCTGTGCCAGCAGTCCATCAGCAGCGAGCCCATCAGTCCGCGCACCCGCGCCGGCCCCGGCGCGGTGCGCCAGAAATCGAGCTCGGACTCGCCTTCGGGGTCCAGCGCCGGTTCCACGTAGATCATGCGGAACTGCTCGGGTCGGGTGGTCCAGTAGGCGACATGGGCATCCAGCACCGCCAGCAGGCGGTCCTCGGGCCGGCTGCGCGCCGAGACGGCCTCCTCCATGAAGGCGGCCAGTTCATGGAACACGTCGTCCCAGAGCTGGCTTAGCAAGGTCATGCGGTTGGGGAAATAGCGGTAGACCGCCATCGGCGAGATGCCCGCCGCGCTGGCGATGGCCCGGATGGACACGCCTTTCGAGCCCTCGCGGTTGAACAGCTCCAGCGCGATCCGGACCAGTTCTTCCCTGAACAGAGCCTTGGCGGCCTCTCCGCGGCGACGGCTGGCGGGGGGCTTGCTGTCGGTCGACGGCGATTCGGCTTTGTCACTCATGGATACAACTATGCCGGCTTTTTGTGATCTTGGTAACGCTTGAGCGTGGGTTTGTTGCACAAATCGTTACTGATAAAAATGATCTACGCGAACGCATAATCGAAGGGTTGCCGCCGGAGGAAGCGGTCCACTTCGGTGTCCTTCCCATGATTCCCATGAGTCAGTCCGTTCTCCCGTCCGTGTCACCCGGTGTGATCGGGTTGCTCCCGGCGCTGCTGCAGGTGTTCGAGTCCACCAGCGATGGCATGCTGCTGCTCGATGAGCGGATGACCGTGATCGCAGCCAATGCGGCCGCGGAGGCGCTCTTCGGTGCCGGTCCCGGCGAGCTGGGCGCTGCGGCCCTCGTCTGGCTGCTGCCCGGGGGCCTCGGGGGCGGCCGGCACCCCGATCGACCTGAGCGATCCGATCGCACGGCCGGCTGGCCCACGCCGCTGCGGATGGCCCGTCGTCTCGACGGACGGGCCTTTCCGGTCGAGCTGACGGTCACCCGCCTGGCGGGCTCGCCGATCGCGGCCTGCCTGCTGGTGCGTGACGCGGACGGGCTGGCCCGCTGCGAGGACCGGCTGACCTTTCTCGCCTGGCACGATGCCGTCACGGGCCTGCCCAACCGTCGCCTGCTGCACGAGCGGCTCCGGGCGATGCTCGCCGACCCCGGTCCGCGGACTGAACCCGTCGTGCTGGTGGCCGTCAGCCTGCAGCCCTGGCGCCGGCTGCTCGACGCGGACCGCTTCGATCAGGGCCTGCGGCGGCTGGTCGTCTGCCTGCACGAGCTGGTGGGGCCGGACGAAGGCCTGGCCAGCCTGGGCAGCGACACGCTGGCGTTGCTGTGGCGGCTGCCGCAGGCCCAGGCTCTGCAGGGGCGGCTGGATCGACTGCGCCGCCTGCTGTCGGTCGAGGGCTCGCCGATGGCGGGCCTGCACCATGCCATCGGCGTGGCCCGGTCCGCCCCCGGGCTGGGCACGCCGGCCGAGCTGCTGCAGCAGGCCGAACGGGCGCTGCTGCGCTCGCTGGAGGAGGGGGCCGTGGCCTGCTGCTTCTACAGCGCGAGCTGGATGGCCGAGGTGGCCGAACACCACGAGCTCGAGGTGTCGCTGCACCATGCGCTCGAGCGTGGCGAGCTGACGCTGCACTACCAGCCCAAGGTCGACCTGGTGTCGGGCCGCGTGCGGGGGGCGGAGGCCCTGATGCGCTGGACCCGCGCCGATGGCCGGGGGGTCGAGCCGACCCGTTTCATCGCGATGGCCGAAGCCAACGGGGACATCCTGTCGCTGGGGGCCTGGGCCCTGCAGCGCGCCTGCGCGCAGGCGCAGCGCTGGCAGCGGCTGCAGCCGGGTTTCCGGATGGCGGTCAACCTGTCGCCGTGCCAGCTGGCGGATCCGGACCTGTGCCCGCTGGTGGAGCGGCTGCTGGCGCAGCACCAGCTGCCGCCGTCCTGTCTGGAGCTGGAGGTCACGGAGTCGGTGATGATGGACCGCCCCGAGCAGGCGATCGCCGTGGTCCGGCAGCTGCGCCAGCTCGGCGTGCGGGTGGCGCTGGACGACTTCGGCACCGGGCACTCCAGCCTGTCGCACCTGAGCACCTTCGATGTCGACACCCTGAAGATCGACCGCAGCTTCGTCGTCGACCTCGCGCAGGGCGGCCGGCGCGTCGATGTCGTGCACCTGATCATCTCGCTGGCGCGCACCCTGCAGATGCAGGTCGTGGCCGAGGGGGTCGAACGACCGGAGCAGCTGGCCGCACTCGCCCGGCTCGGCTGCGGGGGTTATCAGGGTTTCCTGTGCAGTCCGGCGGTGGCGGCGGAACAGTTCGAGGCGATTTTCCTGGCGGGTATCGACCGGTGAGGCCGGTCGTCGCCGCTGCGGGGTATTTCCCCGGTTTTCCCGGGATCGCCCGGCGGGCCGGTTCATAGAATTGATGCCGTCCCGCCATCACCCGGAATACCTCTGTGCCGCCCTTTTCCAAGTTTCGACCGACCCGGTGGCCCTGGGCCGTCCTGGCCCTGCTGCAGGGGGGCTGCTCGATCCTCAGCCCGGCCCCGACCCTCGAGTTGCTGAAGGGGGTCGGCGGGGCGGTCGGCACGGCGGTGACGGTGGCCTCGCCGTCGGCGCGCGATACCGTGCACCACCTGCAGGGACGGATCGAGTCGATCTGCATCCAGCTCGAGCCCGACGTGCTGCTGGCCGACGTGGTGCCGGCGCTGCAGCTCGAGCTGCGGGAGCAGGGGGTGTCCAGCCGGGTCTACGACGGTGCGGGCCTGGGGGCGGACTGCACCGTCTGGCTGCACTACAGCACCGGCATCGAGTGGGATGTGCCGCCGCTGGCCTCGGAGCACCGGCCCTACCTGAGCCGCGCCCAGCTCGTGCTGAGGGGGGCGGACGGCCGGGTGCTGTCGAGCAGCGGCTTCGAGATCAATGCCCTCGGCATGGGCAAGTGGGCCAGCACCCGGCGCAAGCTCGCGCCGGTGGTGAAGGCCCTGGTCACGGGCTTCGAGGGCTGAGCCGCCTCACCAGACCGTCAGCGCGTTGGTCAGGGCCCGCTGCAGCCAGCCGCGGGTGTTGGCGTCGGCCATGTCGCCCTGGCCGAGGTGCTCGAAGCGGGCATCGACCACGTCCGTCGAGGCCACGATGCCGCCGGGCTGGATGTCGCGCGGGCTGACGACCCCGGAGAAGCGCAGCGTGCTCACGTTGCCGTTGAAGCCGATGCGGCGTTCCCCGGCCACGACCAGGTTGCCGTTGGGCAGCACGTTGATGACGGTGGCGGCCAGCTTGCCCTTGAGCTGGTTGGCGTTCTCCAGCTTGCCGTTGCCCTTGAACGAGTCGCTGCCGCTGGCGCTGGCGTCCATGTTCAGCAGGCCGGTCAGGATGCCGTTGAGCGAGGTGTCGCCCGAACCCGGCCCCTTGGAGGCCACCTTGTTCTCCCGGCCGGTCTCCATCGTCTGGCGGTTGCTCGCGCTGAGGCTCTCGGCGATGTCGACCTTGAGCGTGTCGCCGATGCGGCGGGGCTTGCTCTGGTCCGAGAACAGCCAGCTGGTGCTGGCATTGGGCTGGAAGATCGCGCCGGTGTGCAGGCGTTCGACCTGGGCCATGGCCTGCACCGGCGGTGCCGAGGTCGGTCCCTGGACCACCTGGGGCGGCGAGCTGCAGGCCGCCAGCAGGCCGTGCAGGGCGGTCAGCCCCAGCAGCGCGGCACGGCGCAGGCCGGGGACGGGGCGGGGGGTGTGGCGCAGCGGCATGGTCAAGTTCCTGTGTCGGGGCATGCAGGCATGTTGCTGGCGCTGGCGTGCGGTGATTTAGTCGCTTTGCAAAGATAAGTGAAAACCCTGCAAACTCGATTGAAGTTCGTCACCGGTTCTGGTCGGCGTATCGACAGAGTTTTCCAGTTGGAATGTCCGTGGTGGTGTCCCGATGGTATCGGGGCGGTATCGGCCATGTTTCCGGGGCTGGTCCTTGTTCACGCCGGAAAGGTCGGTCGGTCGCATGGAATCAATTCTTCACACAACTTCGCGGGGTGTTTGCAATGGCGCCGCAGCCTGCATTTTCCAGCGCATCAGACACATCGGAGGTATCAGCATGAGCATCGGTTCCATTTCTTCGACGCGTGCCACGCCCCACAGCAACACGCAGCTGAAGGCCGCCCGCAACGAGACCGGATTCGCCGCCCGCATCTCCCAGCTCGGCCCGACGCTGGGCACGGCGGTGGCCACCGGCGAGGCCTTCAGCGACGTGGCCAAGGCGGCCTATGCCGCCGCGGTCGACGGGGTGCAGCAGCTGGACCAGGGCGCGCAGACCGCGCTGAAGGCCGCGACCCAGGCCTTCGAGGACATCGGCGAGGCGGCCGAGGACGCGGGCGAGGCGATCGAGTCGGCCGTCTACACCGTGGCCGACACGGTCGGGGATGCGGCCTCGGCGGTTTCCAGCACCTTCAGCAAGGGGTTGGACCAGCTCGGCAAGCTGGTCGACTTCAGCGCCTGAGCAGCGGCTTCGCCTAAAATGGCCGGTTACGCCAGCAGTGGGGCCGCACGGCCTGCCAGAACATGAGCATCAAGAGCGACAAGTGGATCCGCCGCATGGCCGAGCAGACCGGGATGATCGAGCCCTTCGAGCCCGGCCAGGTGCGCCAGTCGGCCGACGGCCAGAAGATCGTCAGCTACGGCACCTCGAGCTACGGCTACGACATCCGCTGCGCGCGCGAGTTCAAGGTCTTCACCAACGTGCACTCGACGGTGGTGGACCCGAAGAACTTCGACGAGAAGAGCTTCGTCGACATCGAGGCCGATGTCTGCATCATCCCGCCCAACAGCTTCGCGCTGGCGCGCACGATGGAGTACTTCCGCATCCCGCGCAACGTGCTGACCATCTGCCTGGGCAAGAGCACCTATGCCCGCTGCGGCATCATCGTCAACGTCACGCCCTTCGAGCCCGAGTGGGAAGGCTACGTGACGCTGGAGTTCAGCAACACCACGCCGCTGCCGGCCAAGATCTACGCGGGCGAGGGCTGTGCCCAGGTGCTGTTCTTCGAGAGCGACGAGGTCTGCGAGACCAGCTACCGCGACCGCGGCGGCAAGTATCAGGGCCAGGTGGGCGTGACCCTGCCCAAGACCTGAACGGTGGACCGCCTGTTTTTCCGGGGATCGCACCGCCCTGTGCCTGACTATCTTCAGGCCACCCGGTTCGATGACAGGAAAGACACGATGAACAGTCGCAAGAGGCCTCGGCCGCGCGCCCAGGAGCGGGACGTGGCCGAGGCGGCGCCGAGCGATTCGACGGTGCTGCGCAGCGCCTTCGCCACGCTGGCCGATCGCTGGCGCCAGGAAGCCGGCCCGCAGGCCGACGAGTCGCTGGCCGAGGATGCCGACATCGCCTCGTTGCCCTGGCACCTGGCGGCGCCGACGCTGCAGCTGCGCAAGTGCGAGCGTTTTTCACGGCTGATGGCCGAAGCGGGCTGGGACGTGCAGCGCACCCGCATGCACTACGACCACGACTATGCGCGCGAGATGCTGAGTCTGGGCCACCTTCAGGGGGACCGGGATCTGCAGCGGCTGTCGCTGGAACTCTATCGCCTGTTCGACGCCCAAGCGGGCAGGCACTGAACGAGCAGGCGCTGCCCCGGTACTGCGGGGCGGCGTGCAGGGCTCACCGATCCCTTTGCAGTCACCTGGGATGAAAGGTTGCAGTCATGCGCCATCTGATTCGACCGGCCGCGCTGGTCGCCACTTATTTCGACACCCTGCAGCCGGTGCAGGAGCCGACCGCACGGGCGGTGTCGCGCACCATCATGGCTGCCGTGCCCGAGCTGGAGCAGGCCGTGAAGTGGGGCAACCTGACCTTCCAGCTGGCCGGGCGCAATGTGCTGGCCCTGGTCATGCACAAGGGCCATGCGCACCTGCAGGTGTTCAACGGGGTGTTGCTGACCGAGCGTTTCCCGCAACTCGAAGGCGCGGGCAAGGGGCTGCGCCACGTCAAGCTGCGGTATTCGATGCCGCTGGACATCGAGCTCGTCGAGGACCTTGCCCTGGCGGCGGTGGCCGCGGGGCTGGTCCGGGAGGACTGAATCACCGGCGTCGGTTCCGGCCCGACGGCCGGGTCCGCCGTCAGTTCGAGTAGAGGCTCAGGCCCCGTGCCACGCGGTTGTTGTAGACCGGTGCGGCGGCGCTCGCCTGTTCGGGCAGCAGGATGTCGATGGCGCGGTCCAGCGCCATCGTGGCGCGCACCAGGGTCTCGCGCTGCGCGGCGACCTGGCCGCTGGCCTTGACCAGCCGGTGGCGCAGCGGGGGCGGGATCTCGCCGACCCGGGCCGCCAGGCTGAAGCCGGCCACGGCACGCTCGAGCGCCCGGTGCAGCTGCTGGGCGTGGCCCTCGATCGCGTGGCTGTCGCGCAGGCGCAGCGCGTCACCCAGCGCGCCGAGCTGGTCTTCGACCCCGCACAGCATCTCCTCCAGGTCGCTGTCCATCACGGCGCTGCTCACGCTGGCGCGGCCGGGGGCGAACTGGGTCGAGGTGGTCATGGTGCGGTGCTCCCGAGGGGTGGGCGTGGACACGGAATTCAGGTGTGCAGGATTCAGCGCGAGGCGTCGATCTTGCCGAGCACTTCCTGTGCGTTGGCGATCAGCTTGTCGGCGATGGCGTCGGCGTTGACCTTGTACGTGCCGTCGGAGATCGACTGGCGCACACGCTGGACCTTTTCGGCGTCGAAGCCGCCGTCGGCGCCATCGAGCAGGGCGGTGGCTGCGCTGGACAGTTTCACGGTGGTGCTGCCTTCCGTGCCTTGGGTGCCGCGGGTGCTGCCGCCCTTGGCGGCTTCGGAGGCTTCGCGGGGGGCTGCCGCCGCGCCACCGACCTGACCTGTCGCGACGGGTGATGTCGTATTGCCGATTTTCATGACGTACTCCTTGGGCCCGAGAGGGGAACCGCGATGAGATCCGGAGAGTGACTGTCGAATCTGCCGATTCTGCGTCAGCCTGACGCGAGACTGCTTCGAGCGACCGGTGCAGGTGGCTGTCGGCGGGTCCCGGAACGCGACGCAATGGGCATTTGTGCGCTCTCCAGTATCTTATCGGTCCATCCCGGAAGAACTTGAGGAACTTCGTCAGCCGAACTGTGCGTCGTTCTTCCTGTCCTGTTTTCGGCGCCGCGCGGGCGGACTTGATGGTTTGTCAACGGATGATGTCCGGACCGGCGGCGGTTCACTGGCGGACCTCCACGCGGTTGTCGCCGACCGGCCAGGCCAGCAGGACCCGGCCGCCGTCGGTGCGCACGCGCACGGGCTGGCCTTCCTGGCCGGCGGACATGGCCTGCCCGGTCACGCTCACCGCGTAACCCTGGCCACCGGCGAGCACCGTCACGGTCTCGCCGGCGGCGAACCAGCGGCGCGCCTTCAGGTGCTGTTCGCGCACGGCCGTTCCGGGGGGCAGTGCATTGTTGAGCTGGCGGCCCACCAGGGCCTCGATCCGGTCGTGGGTCGGGCTCGGGTGGGCGGCGATGTCGGTCTCGGCGAGCTCGAGGTCGCCGGCCTCCAGCGTCGCGCCGGCGGCCAGCGCGGTGCGGCTGACCCAGGCGGGCGCCCACACATGCACGGTCACCGGCAGGTAGACGTTCCAGGCCACCGTGCCGGAGGTGCAGCGCAGCCCGACTCGGGTGCGGCCCCAGGGGGCCGATCCGGGGGGCAGGTAAGGCTCGACCTTGCGGCAGGGCGCCAGGCGCAGCCGGGGATCGAGTCGCCCCGGCACGACCTCGACCCGGGTGCCGTCGGGGGTCTTCATCGCCTGCCGGGTCAGCTCGACGGCGGCCTGGACACTCGTCTCGGTGTCGACGCCTTCAGGCGTCGTCTGGGCTCGCGCGGGCGCGAGCGACGAGGTCGCGAGAAGCGCAGCCAGGGCGACGTGGCAGGTGGTCATGGGTGCACTGTAGGACGTCGACGCCGCCCGGCGACGGCGGAGATGCGCGGTGTTGCCCCTGCTTATCGGGCCCTGGTGCGGGGGGCATGACGTCAAGAATTCACGTCATCGCCCAGCCCGGTGCACTCAAGTCCGGCGGGGCAGCGACGACGCGGGAGAGCCCGACATGCTGGATCGAATCACCAATACGCTGAATTTCCAGTCCGAGGCGCTGGTGCTGCGCTCCGAGCGCCAGCGCCTGATCGCCAGCAACATCGCCAACGCGGACACGCCGGGTTATCAGGCGCGCGATTTCGACTTCGCCTCCGCGCTGCGTGACGCCACGGGCACGGGCTCGGTCACGGGCCGGCTGCAGACGACCCATGGGGCGCACATTCCGGTGCCCACCCTCGGCGCCTCCGGCGATCCGCTCAGGCATGCGCTCAACAGCCAGAGCAGCCTGGACAACAACACCGTCGACATGGACCGCGAGCGCGCCTCCTTCGCCGACAACACGGTGAAGTACGAGGCCACGCTGCGCTTCGTGAACGGCCAGATGAAGACCCTCACCGACGCGATCAAGGGCCAGTGAGGCCTGAGACGAGCGCAGGAGCCATCCCATGTCCATGATGAACATCTTCAACGTGTCGGGCAGCGCCGTCAGCGCCCAGAGCCAGCGGCTCAACACGGTCGCGACCAACCTGGCCAACGCCGACACCGTGGCCGGCCCGGACGGCAAGAGCTTCAAGGCCCGTCAGGTCATGTTCCAGTCCGTGCCCATGGGCGACAAGGGCAGCGCGGGGGTGCAGGTCACCGAGATCCGCGAGGACCAGACCGCCGGGCGGCGGGTGCACGACCCCAAGCACCCGAGCGCCGACGAGCAGGGCTACGTGACCTACAGCAACGTCAACGCGGTCGAGGAGATGGTCAACATGATCTCCGCCTCGCGCTCCTACCAGAACAACGTCGAGGTGATGAACACCGCCAAGAGCCTGCTGCTCAAGACCCTGCAGATGGGCCAGAGCTGAACACCGCGGCCGGCCTGAGGCCGGCCCGTCTCCATTTTCTCCACGGGATCCTTCATGAGCACCACCTCCACGGTCGGCACCACCTCGAGCGGCACGAACTCCATCTATTCGCAGCTCTCGGGCACCAGCGGGTCGAACACGACCCAGTCGGCCCAGGAAACCTCCGACCGCTTCCTCAAGCTGCTGGTGGCCCAGATGAAGAACCAGGACCCGCTCAGCCCGATGGACAACGCCCAGGTCACCAGCCAGATGGCGCAGATCAACACGGTGTCGGGCATCGAGAAGCTCAACGGTTCGGTGACCTCGCTGGGCTCGCAGCTGATCCAGTCGCAGACGCTGCAGGGCGCCAGCCTGGTGGGCAAGGGCGTGCTGGTCGAGGGCAGCAAGCTGGCGCTGGACGCGGGCAAGGGCAGCGGCGCGTTCGAGCTCGCCGGTGCGGCCGACAGCGTCAAGGTCGAGGTCCTGTCGTCGGCCGGCCGGGTGATCGACACCGTGGACCTGGGCACGCAGACCAGCGGGCAGCACCACTTCGACTGGTCCGCGCCCGCCTCGCTGGCCGACACGACCGGGCTGACCTTCCGCGTCGCCGCGACCCAGGGCACGGCGGCCGTCACCAGCACCGCGCTGATGCGTGATGCGGTGCAGTCGATCAGCACCAGCGGCAGCGACCTCAACCTGAACCTGGCCAGCGGCACCACGGTCGCCTACGGCAAGGTCAGGGCCATCTCCGAATGAAGCACGCAACCCACCGAAGGAATCCGACATGAACTTCCAGTCCGGCCTCTCCGGTCTCCAGGCCACCAGCAAGAACCTGGATGTCATCGGCAACAACGTCGCGAACTCGGGCACCTATGGTGCCAAGTCCTCGCGCGCGGAGTTCGCCGACCTGTACGCCAACGCGATGAACGGCGCGGGCAGCGGCTCGGTGGGCATCGGCGTGACGGTGGCCAACATCGCCCAGCAGTTCACCCAGGGCACGATCACCAGCACCGAGAACCCGCTGGACCTGGCCATCAACGGCTCGGGCTTCTTCCAGGTCAAGGACTCGGCCGGCTCGATCTCGTACACCCGCAACGGCCAGTTCAAGCTCGACAAGAGCGGCTACATCGTCAACAACGCCGGCCAGCAGCTGCAGGGCTACAAGGCCAACGCGTCGGGCGAGATCATCCAGGGTGCGGCCACCGCGCTGCAGCTGCCCACCGCGCCGATCGCGCCCAAGTTCACCGAAGAGGTGGCCATGGAGTTCAACCTGGACTCGCGCGGCGACGCGACGCAGACCAGCACTCCGGCGGTGATCGACTTCGACGATCCGAACACCTACAACAACGCCACCTCGACGACGGTGTACGACCAGCAGGGCAATCCGGTCTCGCTGTCGATGTACTACCAGAAGAGCACCACGGCCAACACCTGGAACGTCTACGTGACCGCGGACGGCACGTCGCTGTCGGGCACCTCGCCCTACACGACGATGGAATTTGCCGCCGACGGCACCACCCCGACGATCCCGGCGGCGGGCCAGTTCCTCAACATCCCGGCCTCGGCCACCGGCGCGCACCAGGCCATCAGCAACATCGCGCTGGACATGAGCCAGGCCACGCAGTACGGCGCCAAGTTCAGCGTCACCGACCTGACCCAGGACGGCTACGCGCCGGGCTCGCTGTCGAGCCTGTCGATCGACGACACCGGCGTGATCTCGGCCAACTATTCCAACGGCCTGACCAAGGACGCGGGTCAGCTGGAGCTGGCGACCTTCCGCAATCCGCAGGGGCTGCAGGCCGTGGGCGGCAACGTCTGGGTGCAGACCTACGCGTCCGGCGACCCGGTCGTGGGCACGCCCACCAGCGGCACGATGGGCTCGCTGCAGGAAGGCTCGCTCGAGGAGTCGAACGTGGACCTGACCGGCGAGCTGGTGAACATGATCACCGCCCAGCGGGCCTATCAGGCCAATGCCCAGACCATCAAGACGCAGGACTCGGTCCTGCAGACCCTGGTCAGCCTGCGTTGATCGACCGCTGAGGACACGCCATGGACCGTCGTATCTACCTGTCGATGGGCGGCGCCAAGGCCGCGATGCAGCGTCAGGAGACGCTGGCCAACAACCTGGCCAACGCGTCCACGACGGGCTTCCGCGCCGAGATGCAGGCCTTCCGTTCGGTGCCGGTGCAGGGCGATGGCGCCAGCACCCGTGCCTACGGTCTGGAGACCACCACCGGCTACAACCCCGAGCCCGGCCCGATCACCGCGACCGGGCGCAACCTGGACGTGGCCGCCCGCGGCAACGCCTGGATGGCGGTGCAGGCCCTCGATGGCACCGAGGCCTACACCCGCGCCGGCGCGATGGAGGTGTCGCCCGACGGCACGCTGGTCAACTCGGCCGGCCTGCCGATGCAGGGGGACGGCGGGCCGATCACCGTGCCGGCCAACGCCCAGGTCCAGGTCGCGCCCGACGGCACCGTGACCGCCAAGGTCGGCGAAGGCCGGCCCCAGGCGATCGGCAAGCTCAAGCTGGTGACGCCCGAGGCGCCGCTCAAGCGGGGGGATGACGGGCTGTTCCGTGCGCCCGCCGGAGATCTCGAGGCCGACCCCGCCGCCCGCGTGCAGGACGGGGCGCTCGAGGGCTCCAACGTCAGCGCGGTCGAGACCATGGTGGCGATGATTTCGGCGGCCCGGCAGTTCGAGATGCAGATGCGCTCGATGCAGACCACCGAGAAGGACGAGCAGCAGGCTGCCCAGCTGCTGTCGATGAACTGAAGCTGAAGCAAGGACTCCCGCCATGATGCGCGCGCTCTGGATTTCGAAGACCGGCATGGAGGCCCAGCAGACCCAGCTGGACGTGACCTCCCACAACCTCGCCAACGTCGGCACCAACGGCTACAAGAAGTCGCGGGCCGTGTTCGAGGACCTGATGTACCAGACGCTGCGCCAGTCCGGCGCGGCCAGCTCCGAGCAGACCCAGCTGCCCACCGGCCTGCAGGTCGGCCTGGGCGTGCGCACGGTGGCGACCTCACGCGAGTTCACGCAGGGCACGCTGCAGCAGTCGAGCAACACGCTGGACGTGGCGATCAAGGGCGGTGGCTTCTTCAACATCCAGATGCCCGACGGCACGACGGCCTACACCCGCGACGGCTCCTTCCAGGTCAGCGCCAACGGCCAGCTGGTCACCAACAACGGCTTCACCGTGCAGCCGGGCATCACCATCCCGGCCAACGCCCAGTCGGTGACCATCGCCGCGGACGGCACGGTCAGCGTGCAGGTGCCGGGCCAGACCGCGCCGCAGGGCGTGGGCCAGATCGAGATGAGCAACTTCATCAACCCGGCTGGCCTCGACCCCAAGGGGCAGAACCTGTTCGCCGAGACCGCCTCGTCGGGCACGCCCAACACCGGCGCGCCGGGCAGCAACGGCATGGGCACGCTGGCCCAGGGTTTCCTCGAGACCTCCAACGTCAACGTGGTCGAGGAGCTGGTGGCGATGATCCAGACCCAGCGGGCCTATGAGCTGAACTCGAAGGCGATCTCCACCTCGGACCAGATGCTCGCGCGTCTGGGACAGCTGTGAGGCGCCTGATCCTGCCCCTGCTGGGCGCGGCCCTGGCACTGGGCCTGGGCGGCTGCCGGCTGATGCCCACCGTGGCCAAGGTCGATGTCGTCGAGCCCACGTCGGCCCGGCCCGTCCCGGTCGCGCCGGTGGTGCAGGCCAACGGATCGATCTTCCAGACTGGCCAGTACCGGCCGCTGTTCGAGGACCACCGCGCCCGCATGGTCGGCGACACGGTGACGGTGCAGATCATCGAGAAGGTCAGCGCCAGCGCCAAGTCGACCAGCTCGGCCGAGAAGAGCGGCTCGGTCTCCGGCGCGGTCACGGCCTTCCCCTTCCTGCCGGCCACCGCGCTCAACAAGCTGCAGGCCGGGGGCAACAGCGCCAACACCTTCAGCGGCAAGGGCGGCACCGAGAACTCCAACGACTTCAGCGGCACGATCACCGCGACGGTGATCGAGCTGCTGCCCAACGGCCACCTGGTGATCGCCGGCGAGAAGCAGATCGGCGTCAACGACAACGTCGACGTGCTGCGCTTCTCCGGCCAGGTCGATCCCCGGGTCATCCAGGCGGGCAACACGGTCGCCTCGGCGCAGATCGCCAACGTGCGGCTCGAGCAGCGTGGCCGGGGTGCCCAGGCCGATGCGCAGGAAATAGGCTGGTTGTCGCGTTTCTTTTTGACGGTCATGCCCATCTGATCGCCTCGCACAATGGGGCTGTCCCTTCAAGGATCGAGCGCCCCATGGAAACGCAGGAACGATTACTCAAGCTGGCCGTCTGGCTCACCCTGGTGCTGGCCAGCGCCGCCCTGTGGTGGCCGCTGGGCGCCCATGCCGCGCGCATCAAGGAAGTCGCCAGCGTGCAGGGCGTGCGCAACAACCAGCTGATCGGCTACGGCCTCGTGGTCGGCCTGGAGGGCACCGGCGACCAGACCACCCAGGCGCCGTTCACCACCCAGAGCCTCAACGGCCTGCTGCAGCAGCTCGGCGTCACCGTGCCGGCGGGCACCAACATGCAGCTGCGCAACGTCGCGGCGGTGATGATCACCGCGGTGCTGCCCCCGTTTGCCCAGCCCGGCCAGACCATCGACGTCACCGTGGCCTCGATGGGCAACGCCAAGAGCCTGCGCGGGGGCACGCTGATCGCGTCGCCGCTGCGGGGCGCCGACGGCCAGATCTACGCGCTGGCCCAGGGCAACCTGGTGGTCGGTGGCGCGGGCGCCTCCGCCGGGGGCTCCAAGGTCCAGATCAACCACCTGCTGGCAGGACGCATCCCCGAGGGCGCGACCGTCGAGCGGGCCGTGCCGACCGCGCTGGGCCAGAGCGACACCGTGCAGCTCGACCTGCGCTCGTCGGACTACAGCATGGCCCGCGAGGTGGTGAAGGCCATCAACGACCGCTTCGGCACCGGCACGGCCGCAGCGGTCGATGGCCGCGTGGTGCGCGTCAAGACCCCCGGCAGCAGCGATGCCCGCGTGGCCTTCCTGGCCGACATGGAGGAGCTGGTGGTCACGCCGGCCAAGCCGTCGGCCCGGGTCATCTTCAATCCCCGCACCGGCTCCATCGTGATGAACCAGGCGGTGACGCTGGGGCCTTGTGCCGTCGCGCACGGCAACCTGTCGGTCACGATCACCAGCAACCCGCAGGTCAGCCAGCCCGCCCCGCTGTCGCAGGGCCAGACCACGGTCACCGACCAGGTCGACATCAAGCTCAACCAGGGGCCGGGCAACTTCGCGGTCCTGCCCGCCGGGGCGCAGCTGACCGACGTGGTCAAGGCGCTGAACGCGCTGGGGGCCAATTCCACCGATCTGCTGGCCATCCTTCAAGCGATCAAGGCGGCCGGTGCGCTCAACGCGGAGCTGGAGGTGATCTGACATGCGGACCGAATCGTCTTCTTCGCAGCAGCAGCTGGCGGCCAGCTCGACGGCCCTGAACGGGCTGCGCGCGAGCGCGCAGCGTGACCCCAAGGGCGCCATCAAGGAAGCGGCCAAGCAGTTCGAGGCGCTGTTCATGCAGGAGCTGATGAAGAGCATGCGCTCGAGCAGCATGTCCTCGGGCATGCTCGACAACAGCGGCACCGAGATGGCCACCGGCATGCTCGACCAGCAGTACGCGACCCAGCTCAGCGGCGGGCGCGGCGGCCTGTCCGAGGCCATCGTGCGCCAGCTCGAGCGGCAGATGGGCGGTGCCACGACCGAGGCGGCGGCGGGCAGCGCCTCGCTGTCCTCGTCGCGTGACCTGCGCGCGGCCGCGGCGACCCGCCAGGCCGCTGCAGCGGCCGCCGCACCGGCCGTGACCCCGGCGGCAACGGTGCCGGCCTCGTCGGGCGGCACGGCCCAGACCTTCGTCAACCGCCACGGCGCGGCGGCGGCGGCGGCCGAGGCGAGCAGCGGCATCCCGGCGAAGTTCATGCTGGCCCAGGCCGCCCACGAGACCGGCTGGGGCCGGCGCGAGATCAAGGGCCAGGACGGCACGAACTCCAACAACCTCTTCGGCATCAAGGCCGGTGCGGGCTGGAACGGGCCGACCGTCACGGTCACGACGACCGAATACATCAACGGCCAGGCGCAGAAGGTGCAGGCGCGCTTCCGGGCCTACAGCTCGCCCGAGGAGAGCTTCCAGGACTACGCCCGCATGATCAGCAGCAGCCCGCGCTACGCCAAGGTGATGGAGTCGACCGGTGACGCCCAGGGTTTCGCCCGCGGCCTGCAGCGCGCCGGCTACGCCACCGATCCCGAATACGCGCAGAAGCTCGGCCGCGTGATGCAGACCACCGAGCGGCTGCAGCGTGCCGCCGCGTCGGTGCAGACCGCCCGGAACCTGACCACCTGAGGCGGACGCGACCATGAGCACGTCCTCCCTGCTGTCACTCGGCGCGAACGCGATGTTCGCGGCGCAGTCCCAGCTGCAGACGACGGGACACAACATCTCCAACGCCAGCGTGGCGGGTTATTCGCGCCAGGAGGCCAAGCTCTCGACGGTCCAGGGCCAGTACACCGGCTCCGGTTATGTCGGTCGAGGCGTGTCGGTCCAGACCGTCACCCGTGCGGTCAACAGCTTCCTGACCGACGCGGCCGCGCAGACCAGCTCGGTCGCGGCGGCCGACAAGGCCCACAGCACGCTGCTCGCTCAACTGCAGGACAGCATCGGCATCGGCGAGCAGGGCCTGGGCCAGGCGGCCACCAGCTTCTTCAACGCGCTCAACGACGTCGCGGCGCTGCCCTCCGACACCTCGGCGCGCCAGGTGGCGCTGGCCCGTGCGGACGACCTGGCGTCGATGTTCCGCTCGACCAGCGACCAGATCGAGTCGCTGCAGTCCTCGGTGACGCAGGACGTGATGAACTCCGTGGGCACGGTCAACGAGCTGTCCGAGCGCATCGCCCAGCTCAACGGCGCGATCGCCGGCACCAACGGCGGCACCCACTCGGCCAACGACCTGCTGGACCAGCGTGACCAGCTGATCAAGGAGCTCAGCCAGTATGTGCAGGTCAGCCGCATCAGCCAGGACGACGGCTCGGTCAACCTGTTCATCGGCGGGGGCCAGAGCCTGGTGCTGGGCAACCAGTCCAACGGGCTGAAGGCCAGCCTCGACCCCTTCGACGCGACCCGGGTGCAGATCGAGGTCGAGGTCTCGGGCGTGAGCCGGCCGCTTTCGGAGGCCTCGCTCGGCGGCGGCTCGCTCGCCGGCCTGATGCGTTTCCAGGAGCAGGACCTGAACGCGGCGCGCGCCCAGCTGGGCCAGCTGGGCGCCGGCCTGACCGCCGCGGTGAACGGCCAGCAGCGCGCCGGCTTCACGCTCGACGGCGTGGCGGGCTCGGCGATGTTCACCGAACTGGCCGGCAACGTGATCGCCTCGCGCGACAACGCCGGCAGCGGGCTGGCCAGCCTGCAGGGCCTGATGAGCCTGAGCACGCCGTCGGCGCTGCAGGCGGCCGAGTACGAGCTCAAGGCCGGCGCCTCGGGCACCTTCACGCTGCGCAAGCTGCCCGATGGCGATCCCGAGACGGTCACCGATGGCCAGGAGATCGACGGTTTCACGCTGGAGCTGTCGGCGGCCACGTCGCCCGCGGTGGTCGAAGGCGACCGTTTCCTGCTGCAGCCGGTCTCGCTGGCGGCGCAGAAGATGAGGCAGGTGCTCAACGATCCCGACGACGTCGCGGGCGCCAACAGCGTGGTGCTCAAGGCGGGTTCGTCCAACACCGGCACGGCGACGATCAAGTCGGTGCTGCTCGACGGCAGCTCGACGCCCACCGGGGTGTCGATCGCCTTCGGGGCCGCCACGGCCGACGGGGCGCGGGCCTACACCCTGACCGACAGCGGCACGACGCCGGCGACCACGGTCAGCGGCAGCTGGAAGGCGGGCGAGTCGGTCAGCTACGACGGCATGACGGTGACCTTCGACGGCGTGCCGGCCCAGGGCGACACTTTCACCACGCAGGCCACCAGCCAGTGGGGGGCCAACAACGGCAACGCGCTGGCGCTGGCCGACCTGGCCAACGGCAAGCTGGTCGACGGCAGCACCTTCACCGACGCGTTCTCGCACCTGCTGTCGGACATCGGGGCGCGGGTGCAGACGGCCGAGACCGCCTACGAGGTCTCCAGTGGCGTGGCCACGCGGGCCGAGGAGCAGCTCGGTGCCAGCACCGGCGTCAACCTCGACGAAGAAGCCGCCAAGCTGCTGCAGTACCAGCAGGCCTACCAGGCGGCGGCCAAGATCCTGCAGGTGGCGCAGAAGGTGTTCGACACCGTGCTGTCCCTGGCGAACTGAAGAGGCTGATCATGAGACTGTCCACCGCCACCAGCTACGCCTCGTCGGTCGGCACCCTGCAGCGGCGCCAGGAAGAGCTGTCGCAGGCCCAGGAGCAGATGACCAGTGGCAAGCGCATCAGCCAGGCCAGCGACGATCCGGCCGGCATCGCCCGGGCCGAGCGGGCGATGGTGGAGGTCTCGCGCGGCAAGGCGCTGATGCGCACCGTCGAGACCAGCCGCACCGTGATGACCCAGGCCGAGACCGCGCTGGGCGATGCGGTCGGGCTGACCCAGACCGCCCGCGAGGCGCTGGTCGCCGCGGGCAACGGCAGCTACACCTTCGCCGAGCGCAAGGCGCTGGTGGTGCAGCTGCAGCAGCTGCGCGGCCAGCTGCTGACGGTGGCCAACCAGAAGGACGGCGGCGGCAACCACCTGTTCGGCGGCCAGGGCGCGACGACCGCCCCCTTCCTCGACCTGGTCGGCGGCGTCGACTGGTGGCAGCAGGGCGGGGCGGTGCAGACCGGCTACAGCGACGGCCAGATCAACGGCTCGCTGACCGAGAACGTGCCGCTGACCATCGACGGCCTGCAGACCTGGCTGCGTGCGCCCACCGGCAACGGCACCTTCGCCACGTCCGCCGGGGCCGCCAACCAGGGCGAGGCCTGGATCGACGACGGCAGTGCCACCGACTCGGCGGCCTACAAGGCCCTGGGCCAGGACTTCTCGCTGGCCTTCAGCACCAATGCCGGCAAGCTGCAGTACACGATCACCGGCAACGGCACGCCGGCGGCGAGCTACGGCCCGACGGACTACGTCGCGGGGAAGGCCATCACCGACGTCCCGGGCGCGTCGTTCACGATCAGCGGCACGCCCGACCCCAGCGACACCTTCACGCTGAAGGCCTCGACCACCGACCTGAGCGTCTTCGATGCGCTGGACAAGGCGATCGCGGTGCTCGGCGACGAGTCCTCCAACAACGGCCAGGTGATGCAGTCGGTGCAGTCCGGCCTGCTCGACCTGGACCGGGTGCTCGGCAATTTCGAGGCCAGTCGTGCCGTCGTGGGCGAAACCCTCAACCAGCTCGACGGCCTGGGCGACCGCACCGGCGCCAGAATCCTGGGGGCGCAGACCGAACGCTCGAACATCGAGGACCTGGACATGGTGCAGGCCGTCTCCGAGTTCACCAACAAGCAGACCAGCTACCAGGCCGCCTTGCAGTCCTACACGATGGTGCAGAAGCTGTCGCTCTTCAACTACATCGGCAACTGACGCCGCAAGAGAACCCGCTCATGGACGCCTCCATCCTCGGCCAGATCGCGCTGAGCTACTCCCCGATCATCGACCGGGAACGCAATGTCATGGCCACCCGCCTGACCGTGGCGCCGCTGAACCCGGGCCAGCGCCTGGCCGTCGACGAGCTGCTGGAGACCGTCAGCGGGGTCTGGCCGGCCGACGGATCGCGGGTCTCGCTGTCGGTGCGCAGCGAGAGCCTGCTGGCCGATCTGCTGGCGGTGCAGCCCACCGCCAACGTGATCATCGAGATCCCGAAGTTCATGGCCAGCGATCCGGTGCATCGCGACGACATCCTCAAGCTCGCGGCCAACGGCAACATGCTGCTGCTGTCGGGGCGACCGGACCTGCCGCTGCCCCGCGAGGTGCTGCCCGCGTTCCGCTACTCGATCATCGACCTGGCCGATGACCGGCGCCTGCACGAGAACGGTCTGCCGGCGGGCGTGCAGCGCTCGATCGGCTTCTTCCAGGACGGCGTGCATTCGCTGGCCGACATGGAAGGCGCCTTCCGGCGCGGCGCGATCGCGGTGCTGGGCTGGCCGATGGACGACGTGGTGCAGGGCAAGGCCTCGCGCACCGGCTCGGCCACCCGACCGGACCTGCAGGTGACGATCGAGCTGATCAACCTGGTCGACGACGAGGCCCCGCTGCCGCAGATCGAGGCCGCGCTCAAGCGGGACCCGACGCTGGCCTACAAGCTGATGCGCTACATCAACTCGCCGCTGTTCGGGCTGCGGGTGGAGATCAGCTCGTTCACGCACGCGGTGATGATGCTGGGCTACCAGCGCCTCAAGCGCTGGCTGGCGCTGCTGCTGGTCACCGCCGGCAACGACGTCAACCTGCGCCCGGTCATGTTCGCCGCGGTGCGGCGCGGCCTGCTGATGGAGGCGCTGGCCGAAGGCACGGCCGACGAGACGATGCGCAGCGAGATGTTCATCTGCGGCGTGTTCTCGCTGCTCGACCGCATCTTCCAGCAGCCTTTCGCCGAGCTGCTCAAGACCATTCCGGTGCCCGAGCAGGTCGTGCGGGCGCTGGCCCATGGCGACGGGCCCTACATGGGCAGCCTGGAGTTGGTGCGGGCCATCGAGGGCGGCA
Organism: Sphaerotilus hippei; assembly: GCF_003201595.1. Lineage (GTDB taxonomy): Bacteria > Pseudomonadota > Gammaproteobacteria > Burkholderiales > Burkholderiaceae_C > Sphaerotilus > Sphaerotilus hippei. The sequence goes on from NZ_QJJS01000018.1 coordinate 87,055, forward strand.
CGATGCACGACATCCGCGAGCACGCCGAACAGTCGATGCTCGACATGCGCACCGTCAACCGGGCGCTGCTGAAGTCGCTGTCCGGCGCCTTGCAGCTGAGCTGAGGGCCGATGTCGCGGCCTCGGCCGTGACATCGGTCTCAGGAAACGTTTCCTCACGTTTTTGCGTCACCCGTCGCGGCGTGGCGGTGCAGTCGCGCTCCTACACTGCGCACTCCTCCGATCGTGCGGCTCCATGAGCGTCATCCCACCTGTCCTGCGACTTCCCCAGCCCCTGCTGGACGCCCTCGTCGAACCGGTGCTGGTGCTGGACGCGACCGGGGTGATCCAGTTCGCCAACCAGGCCGCACTGCGCCTGCTGACCTGCGAGCCGGGCTCGGTGCTGCGCGAGCTGGTGCCGGTGCTGGGCGGCGAGGTGGTCTCGTGGCTGCAGTCCTGCCTGCGCGGACGCGACCAGCCCGCACCGGTGGCCGCGCCGGGCCGGGTGCTGCCGCTGCTCAGTCCGATCGACCGCAGCCTCTGGGCCCTGATGCTGCCCACCGGCGCGCTGCAGCCGCCGCCCCAGCGGGTGGTCGCGCCGCCGCCGCCGCAGGTCAATCCCGTCGACGACCGGGCCCTGCGCGAACTGCACTCGATGCTCTGGGGTGCGCCCTTCCCGGCGCTGCTGCAGGACGAGTCCTTCCGCATCATCGACGCCAACCAGGCCTTTGCCGACCTGGGGGGCTGGTCGCGCCAGGGCCTGGCGGGGCTGGACCTGATGGCGCTGCAGCCCGAGTCCGAACATGCGGCCACGCTGGCCGACCGCCGGCGCCTGCTGGCCGATCCGCAGCAGGCCGACGTGCCGGTGCTGATGGAGCAGCGCCTGGTCGATGCCCGCGGCCAGGTGCATTGGGTGCGGGCCGCGCGTTACCTGACGCTGACCTCCGACCGCCGCCGCCTGCTGCTGACGCTGATGCAGGAGACCACCGCCGAACACGCCGCGCGCGAGCAGGCCGAGCGTTATTCCCGCGAGCTCGACCAGTGGTTCGACCTCAGCCCGCTGGGCATGGTGCTGTTCGACGAGGCCGGGCTGGTGCTGCGCTCCAACCATGCGTTCGAGCACCTGATCGGCCAGGCCGTGGTCGACCTGCGCGAGACCTCGCCCGAGGTGCGCACGCTGCTGCAGTGGCCGGTGCCCGACGGTGACGAGCGCGGTGCGCCCGACGGCGCCGCCCACGGCTGGTTCAGCAGCGAGGGTCCGCTGCAGCAGGCCGATGGCTCGAACCGCTGGGTGCGCGCGCTGTGCCGGCGCATCGAGGTGCGGGGCGCGCAGCGGCGCTGCATGTGCATGCTCGAGGACCGCACCGCCGAGGAGGAACGTGACCTCGCCCAGCTGCAGCTGGGCGCGCTGGTCGACACCGCCGGGGTCGGCCTGGCGACCTACCGCGGCATGGCGCTGTCGGGCCGCACCGCGCTGAGCAACGGCCAGCAGGCGCCGCTGCAGGGGGTGCGGCGCGAGCTGGTGCTGGCCTCGTCGCTGCCCGAGTTCGAGCGCCTGCAGCGTGCGCTCAAGCAGGGCGACCGCTGCGAGGTGCGTTATGCCATCCAGCACCCCGAGCTCGGGCAGCGCTGGCTGGTCACGCGGGTCGAGCCCGGCCAGCTGGCCTCGGGCCGCCCGACCACCTCGGTGGTGACGCTCGACATCACCGAGCAGCAGAGCGCCCAGGAGCGTGCCGAGCAGGTGCTGGCCGAGCTGTCGACCATCCTCGAGAGCTCGCCCGCGGGCATCGCCTCGATGCGCGGCTACACGCTGATGCACTGCAACCGCCGCTTCGAGCGCATGCTGCGCCTGCCCGCCGGCGCGGCGGTGGGCTCGGACATCCGTGCGCTGCTGGCCACCCAGGCCACCGGCATGAACGCCCCCGACGCGCTCAACGACACGCTCGACCAGGGCGTGCTCTACGAGGCCGAGCTCGAGGTGCGCGGCGACGACGGCCAGCAGCACTGGTATGCGCTGTCGATCCGCCGCACCGCCCCGGGCGGCTCGGCGCCGCAGTCGATCGCGCTGCTGTCGGAGATCACCCGGCTGAAGGTGCAGCAGGCCCAGCTCGAGGCGCTGGCGCGCGAGCGCGAGCAGATGGCTCAGGTGCTGGGCCAGCAGGCCGACCGCAACCGGGCGGTGCTCGACTCGGTGCTGGTGGGCATCGTCACCGTCAACCAGCAGGGTGACATCACCTGGCTGAACCGCTCGGCGCGCCGCATGTTCGGCGGCGACCTGGGCGACTTCCTCGGCCAGCCGCTGGTGGCGGTGGCCAACGGCGACCAGACCCATCCTTTCCAGCACTGCCTCGACCTGTTCGAGGAGCTGCGCGACGGCGAGGCGGTCAAGTTCGAGTGCCGCCTGCAGGCCCGCGACAGCCGCACCTTCTGGGTGGTGGGCAATGCCGTGGCCACCGTGGGCGCCAGCGGCGCGCGCGAGCTGACCTATGCGCTGATGGACATCGAGCAGCGCCGCCAGGCCGAGGCGCGCATCGCCGAGGCGCGGGCCTCGCTGCAGCGCATCATCGAGGTCGCGCCGATGGCCATCACGCTCTACGACGCGCAGAGCCTGGCCGTGCTGCAGCTCAACCGGGTGGCCGCCGCGCTCAGCGGGGTCGGGGCCGACCAGGCCATCGGCCGCCTGCCCGAGCAGCTCTATTCGGCCGACCAGGCCCAGCGCGTGCGTGCCGACCTGCAGGCCGTGCTGTCCGGGACCGAGGCGGTGACGCAGCGGGAGTACAGCTTCGAGTCGCCCGAGCTGGGGGGCGTGCAGGTGTGGGATGCCCGCTACCTGCCACTGTCGCGCGTGGCTGGCCAGGTCAGCCAGATCCTGATGGTCGCCTCCGACGTGACCGCCCAGCGGGCGGCCCAGCGGGCCGAGCTGCAGGCCGCGATCGCCCAGCGCGAGATGCTGGTGCAGGAAGTGCACCACCGCATCAAGAACAACCTCCAGGGGGTGGCCGGCCTGATGCAGCAGGTCGCGGCGCGCCGGCCCGAGGTCCAGCCCATCATCGCCGAGGTGGTCGGCCAGGTGCAGGCCATCGCCCAGGTCTACGGGCTGCAGGTCGGCGCGATGGGGCCGCTGCGGGTGCGCAACGTGGTCGAGGCCATCGCCCAGTCGGTGCAGCGCACCTTCGGGCGTGGCATCGAGTTCGAGGTCGAGGGCCCGTCGCCCCAGCAGTGGGCGCTGCCCGAGGCCGAGTCCATCCCGATCGCGCTGACGCTCAACGAGCTGCTGACCAACGCGATCAAGCACAGCGACGCCGGCACCACGATCGGCTGCCGCCTGGTCACCGAGGAGGGCGGCGTGCGCGTGGAGATCTCCAACCAGGGCCAGCTGTCGCCGGGTTTCCGCATCGATCATCGCCCGGCCGCGGTGTCCGGGCTCGGGCTGGTGCGCGCGCTGCTGCCGCGCCGCCACGCGAGCCTGGGCATCGAGCAGCTGGGCTCGCGCGTGATCGCGACGGTCACGCTGTCGATGCCGGTGGTGATCCGTTTGTTACACAATGCCGCAGCTGCACCCGGCGCAGCATGACCCAACCGTGACCCTCGACGTGGCCCTCCATTCCTCTTCTTCCCCCGCATCCGCACCTGCCTGCCAGGGTCGTATCCTGGTCGTGGACGATGACCGCCTGGTGCTGGCCACGGTGGTGCACGGCCTGGCCCAGGCCGGCTTCGAGATCTACGACGCCGACAACGGCGACGACGCGATCCTGCTGGCCCGCCAGCACCGCCCGGATCTGGCGCTGCTGGACATCCGCATGGACGGCATGAGCGGCTTCGACGTCGCCGCCTACCTGCGCGACCACCTGCAGATCCCGTTCATGTTCCTGTCGGCGTTCTCCGACGAGGCCACCGTGGCGCAGATCCGCGCGCTTGGCGCGCTGGCCTACCTGGTCAAGCCGCTGGACGTCGGGCAGATCGTGCCGGCGGTGGCCGCGGCGTTCGCCCAGGTGCGCGAGCGCCAGCCGGCCCGCACGGGCACGCCGGCGGCGGTCGCGGAGCCGGCGCCTGCCGTGGTGGCCGAGGCGGTCGATCCGCTGAAGCAGGTCGTGCCGCTGGCCGTGGGCGTGCTGATGCACCGCTACTCGCTGGCCCGTGGCCCGGCGCTGGAGCGCCTGCGCCGCCTGGCCCAGCAGGAGGGCCGCCCGCTCGAGGAGACCTGCCGCGCCATGGTCGGGGCGATCGAGCAGCTGGCGCTGCCCGGCGGGCTGTGAGCGGGGCCGGCCTCAGCCGGCGCCGAGCGTGAAGTAGAAGGTGGCCCCGGCGTTGACCGCCGCTTCGGCCCAGACCTGACCGCCGTGGCGGCGCACGATGCGCTGCACCGAGGCCAGCCCCACGCCCGTGCCAGAGAACTCGCTGGCGCTGTGCAGGCGCTGGAAGGCACCGAAGAGGCGCTCCGCGTAGCGCATGTCGAAGCCCGCGCCGTTGTCGCGCACGAAATACACCGGCACCCCGTCGCGCTCCATCACGCCGAACTCGATGCGCGCCAGCTCGCGCCGCGCGCTGTACTTCCACGCGTTGACCAGCAGGTTCTCCATCAGGCAGTGCAGCAGCGTCGGATCCCCCTGGACCCGCACGTCCGGCGCGATGCGGGTCTCGACCGCCCGGGTGGGCGAGGGCAGGCGCAGCTCGTCGAGCACCTGGCGGGCGATGTCCGACAGCACCACCGGCTGGCGCCGGAACGGCTGGGTCGACAGCTGCGACAGCGCCAGCAGCGCGTCGATCATGCTGTTCATGCGCGCGGCCGCGCCCAGGATGCGCTCCAGGTGGTCGTTGCCGACCCGATCGAGCAGGTGGCCGTAGTCCTCGCGCACGATGCGGGTGAAACCCTCGACCACCCGGATCGGGGCCCGCAGGTCGTGCGAGACGGCGTAGGCCATGGCCTCGCGGTCATCGGCGGTCGCCCGCAGCGCGCCGTCGTCCTGGCTGCTCTCCGGCTGCAGCCACAGGATGCGCCAGTCGTCGTTCCAGGGCAGCCAGATGCCGCGGTCCTCGGCCTGCCGGGGCAGCGCGGTGCGCAGCTCGCCCAGGCGCGCCGGCAGCGCGGGGGCCTGGGCACGCGCCAGCAGCTCGAGCGCGCTGCGGCTGGCCTCGACGATCAGCAGGCCTTCCGGCGCCTCGCGGGCCACCAGGGCACAGCCCGGCAGCGCGTTCACCAGCGCCATCGGCGGCGGGGTGTCGTGCCGCTGCGGCACCGCTGCGGCCGGGGCGGGCGTCGCTTCGGCGTCGCTCGAGGCCTCGAGGGCCTCGGGCAGCGCCGCCGGCTGGGTCTCGGCCCAGGCCTGAAAGATCTCGATCGTCGACCGCCCTCCGGGCACGCCCTGCTGGCGCCGGCCGACCAGCAGGGCCGCGCAGGCGATGCTCATCACCAGCGAGCTGGCCGAGATGGCCCACCAGGCGGCATCGGGCAGGCGCAGCAGCGGCGCCAGCACCACGGCGCCGCACAACAGCCCGACCAGCCCCGCGGCCAGTCCGATCGTCAGGAACAGCGGCGTGGCGCGCCGGCCGGCTGCCGTCGACGCGGGCTCGCCGACCTGCCTCGTGGGAAGGGGGCGAGGCAAGCTCGGGGACACGGGGCCTGAGGACATGGCGCCGATTGTAGGGATCGCATCCCTCGATCCGAGGGGGCGCGTGGAGGTCCGTCGAGCCGGCGGCGCCAGGCCGGGCAAATTGCGCGACTTCGTCGACCCCCGGGGTGCCGAATCCGGCACGGGGGCGGCGCCTGAGGTCCGTGTGCAACACCCTGCGGGCCGGGATCGGCGGCGGCGGGGCCGGTCCGGCGTGACGGAGTGGACAGGGTGTTCCCGGCCGCGGCCGACCCCCGTCGACGGGCCCGGATCGGCCCGGGCCCCGGGGCAGAATGCCGGACCGTGTATCGATCCGCGCTGCCGCCACCCCCTGCCCGCCCACCGCTTGCGGCCTGCCGCTTGGTGACGTTCCCCCGATCGTGGCCAGGGTGCGCATGAGCATCGTCCCGGCCTCCACCCCCGACACGCCGGCGCGCCGGCTGCTCGTGCTCGACGCCGACGAGCGCTCGCGGGCGGCGATCGCGTCCGGCCTGCGCCAGCGTGGCTTCGAGGTCGGCGAGCTCGCCGGCGTCGACGCGCTGCGCTCCATGCTTCCCGTCGAGCGCCCTGCCGATCTGATCGTGCTGGTCGAGTCGGCCGCCGGCCCGTCCGCCGAGGCGGGCTGCCGGCAGCTGCGCCTCGGGGCCGCCTCGCGCAGCGTGCCGATCCTGGTGCTGATGGAGCGGCAGGACGAAGCGGCCATCGAGGCCGTGCAGCAGGCCGGTGCGTCCGATTTCCTGTCGTGCTCGAGTCCGCCCAGCGCCTTGCTCGGGCGCATCCGCCAGCTGCTGCGCAACGCCCGCACCCACCTCGAGCTCGAGCGCAGCCGCGTGCGCCTGGCCCATGCCCAGGACCTGGCCCGCATGGGCAGCTTCGACTGGCGCGTCGGCCCGCCCGGCCTGCGCCTGGAGCCCGAGGCGCTGCGGGTGCTGGGCCATGCGGTGCCGGTGCAGGCCAGCGCCCGGCAGCTGCTGCGCCTGCTCGGCCTGCCCGAGCGCCAGCGGCTGCTGCGGCTGGTGCGTGACGTGATCCACCATGCGACCGTGCTGGATGCGGACGCCTGCGTGCAGCTGCCCGACGGCCGCGAGCGGGTGCTGCACATCGAGGCCGAGCCGGAGTTCGACGTGCAGGGTGGCCTGTGTGCCTACACCGGGGTCATCCAGGACGTGACCGACCGGCGCCTGATCGAGGACCGGGTGCTGCAGCTGGCCAACTTCGACGCGCTCACCGGCCTGCCCAACCGGCGCCAGCTGCTGTGGCGTGCCGAGCGGGCGCTGGACGAGGCGCGCCGCAGCGGCCACCAGTGCGCGCTGCTGCTGATCGACCTGGACCGCTTCAAGGTCATCAACGACACGCTGGGTCACCGCGCCGGTGACGACGTGCTGGTCGTGCTCGGCCAGCGGCTGCGCGCCTGCGTCGCCCACAGCGACCTGGTGCTCGAGGGCCGCGTCGACACGACCCCGATGGGCTCGCACGAGCTGCTCGAGTCGGTCGGCCGCCTGGGCGGCGACGAGTTCGTGGCCCTGCTGCCCGAGGTCGGCGGCGAGGACGAGGCCGCCGGCATCGCCGCCCGCATGCTCGAGGCGCTGCGCGAGCCGGTCGACCTCGAGGGTTCGGACTACTTCGTCACCGCCAGCGTCGGCGTGGCCGTCTACCCGCGCGACGGCACGTCCGTGCTCGAGCTGCTGCGCAGCGCCGACCTCGCCATGTACGCGGCCAAGGCGGCCGGGCGCAACGCGACGCAGGCCTTCCGGCCCCACCTGGCCACCCGCGGCCGCGACCGGCTGGTGCTGGAGACCGCGCTGCACCGCGCGATCGAGCGCGGCGGCCTGACGCTGCACTACCAGCCCAAGGTCGACGTCTCCGACCAGCGTGTGGTCGGGGTCGAGGCCCTGATGCGCTGGCAGCGCGACGGCCAGCTGCTGCAGCCGGCCGACTTCATGGCGGTGGCCGAGGAGACCGGCCTGATCGTGCCGATGGGCGAATGGGCGATCGACGAGGCGGCCCGCCAGGTGCGCCAATGGCGCGACAGCGCCGGCATCGACCTGACGGTGGCCGTCAACCTGCCCAGCGTCGCCTTCGAGCGCTGCGATCTGGTCGAGCAGATCCGCGCGGCCGCGGGCCGCCACGGCGTGCCGATGCGCTGCCTGCAGCTCGAGATCACCGAGACCGGCCTGATGAAGGACCTGCAGGACGTCATGCCCGCCCTGCAGCGGCTGACGCGCAACGGCGTCGAGATCTCGATCGACGACTTCGGCACCGGCTACTCCTCGCTCGCCTACCTGACCCAGCTGCCGATCAGCGAGCTGAAGATCGATCGCTCCTTCGTCCGTGACCTGGGCGTCACCGAGCAGAGCGCGGCGGTGGTGAACGCCATCGTGGCGCTGGCCCGCTCGCTGGGCCTGCGCGTGATCGCCGAAGGGGTCGAGACCGAGCGCCAGCGCGACGTGCTGCTGCGCCTGGGCTGCAGGACGATGCAGGGTTTCCTGTTCGCCGGGGCGCTGTCGGCCGCCGACCTCACGCCGTGGCTGCGGGCCCGCTCGCCGCGTGAGCGCGCCTGACGCGCCGGGCGTCCGGCGCGGCCCTGCGTCGGCCCGTCCAGCGCACGGTTAGGCGGGGGAGAAGGGCGGTTTTCCAGCCTTCGTCGCGGGCCGGCCTCTGTCATCCTGCGGGCAACTTCACGAGTGCCGGATATGGAGAAACCTCGCAAGGATGTTGTGCCTGCGCCGACGCCGTCGGTCGCGGATCTGGCCAAGGCCACGCTGCGGCGCCTGGCCATGGCGCGGCTGGAGCCCACGCCGTCGAACTACGCCCGCGCCTGGCGCGAGGAGGGCGGCGCCGACGTGGCCGAGCCGCTGCCGGAGGCCGCCCGCACGGCCATCGACCAGATGGCGCAGCGTTTCCTGCCGTCGGGGCCGGCGCGCAGCCGTTTCCAGGAGCAGCTCATGGCGCAGCGCTGGACCGAGCTGCAGGCCCTGCTCGAGGCCGAGGTGCCACCGAACGCCCAGCAGGCCCGCACCTGGGCCGAGCTGATCGAGCAGTCGGTGCGCCAGCTCGAGCGCAGCTCCCGGCTCTGGCCGACCGGCCGGCGCAAGGACAGTTTCCAGCACGTGCTGAACTCCGCACGCAGCGACACCCAGCGCCTGCAGCAGCGCCTGCGCCAGCTGCTGACCAGCTGGTCCGAGGACACCCAGCCCGAACCCGAGGCGGAGCTGCCTGAAGCAGCGGTCGCGGCGGCGCCATCGGTCGGCGCGCCGACGGCTGTCGAGGCCGGTGCGGGCATCGGTGCCGCGGCCGTGCCGGCCGAGCTCGTGGCCGAGCCCGCGGCCGGAGCCGAACCGGACGGTCCGCCCGAACTCGAGGTTCATCGCCAGTCGTGGGTGCGGGCCGTGCAGGCCCTGCACCTGACGGTGCGCGAGGCCCTGCCGACCGGTGATCCGCGTGCCGACGAGGTCGGCGGCCAGCTGCACGAGGCCGCCGCCGGGCTGACCGGTGCGCCCGATCCCGCCACCCCCTGGCTCGAGCCGCTGGAGCAGGTCTGCGACGACGTGCGCCGGGTGCTGCAGCTGCGCCACCACCTGGTCTCGCAGCTGGGCGGGCTGGTGCTCGAGCTCACCGACGGCCTGGGCGAGCTGGCCGAGGACGATTCCTGGGTCGAGGGCCAGTGCACCGCGATGCGCGACCACCTGGAGCTCGGCCTGAGCACCCGGGGCGTGCGGGCGGTCGGCGACCTGCTGCGCGACACCCGGCTGCGCCAGCAGACGCTGCGCCAGGAGCGCGCGCAGGCCCGCGACGCCCTCAAGCACCTGATCCACCAGATGCTGCAGGACCTGGGCTCGCTGGGCGAGCACACCGGGCGCTTCCACGACAGCATGGGCCGCTACGCCCAGGTCATCGGCGAGGCCGACAGCCTCGAGAGCCTGGCCGGCGTGGTGCGCGAGATGGTCGAGGAGACCCGCACCGTGCACGGGCTGGTCAGCCAGACCACCGCCCGCCTGCAGGAAGAGCACAGCCGCGCCAGCGAGATGGCCGATCGCATCCGCTCGCTCGAGGACGAGCTGCGCCAGCTCGCCCACGAGGTCAGCACCGACCAGCTCACCCAGATCGCCAACCGCCGCGGGCTGCTGCGCTGCTTCGAGGTCGAGCAGTCGCGGGTCGAGCGGGGCGAGGCCGAGCTGTCCATCGGCCTGCTCGACATCGACAACTTCAAGAAGCTCAACGACAGCCTGGGCCACCAGACCGGCGACGAGGCGCTCAAGTTCCTGGCCACCCGGGTCGGTGCGGCGCTGCGCCCCACCGACACGCTGGCCCGCTACGGCGGCGAGGAGTTCGTCGTGCTGCTGCCCGGCACGCCGGTCGACGAGGGCCAGCGGGTGCTGACCCGGGTGCAGCGCGCGCTGTCGGCCGAGCTGTTCATGTACGAGGGCAAGCAGGCCTTCGTGACCTTCTCGGCCGGCGTGACGCTGTTTCGGGTCGGCGAGAGCATCGAGACCGCGCTGCAGCGGGCCGACGAGGCGCTCTACGAGGCCAAACGGTCGGGCAAGAACCGCACGTGCATCTGCTGAGCCGAGGGAGCGGCGCACCGGTGGCGTGGCGGCTGTTGTTTGTCCGCCACTGGGCATCCGCGATCTCTCACCGCCCACGCCGGGTGCCGGCGTGCGGCGCGACCCCCCGGATCGATGGCTGAGTCCGGAGCGTCCGGTCTGTCGCATACGATAGCGGCTGTCCATGCAAGAGGCCTGCGCCGCGCCCCGCGCTGCGCAGTGTCGCCAGGACGGCCCGATCGATGCCGTTCGACCGCAACGCTTACCCAGCCGCCATCACCATGAAACACGTCCGTCCCGTTCCGGCCCTCCCGTCCCTGATCGCGCTGGGCGCGCTGCTGGCCTGCAGCGTGAGCGCGCAGGCCGAGACCAGCCCCTATTACATCGGGGCCTCGCAGTCCTTCACCAGCGACAGCAACGTGCGCCGCGCGGCCACCGGCAACGAGAGCAGCGACGTGATCTCGGCCACCGGCCTGCGCGCCGGGCTGGACCAGCCGCTGGGCCGCCAGCGCCTGTTCGCCAACCTGTCGGTCGACTCGAACCGCTACAACAAGACCAGCGAACTCAACCACACCAGCTACGCCGTCGGCGCCGGCCTCGACTGGGAAACCGTCGAGCGCCTGTCGGGCAAGCTGTCGCTGGATTCGCGCCAGAGCCTCTACCGCGACACCTCGCAGGTGCTGGTGCGCCGCAGCCTGGTGCGCTCGGACACCGCCGGCTTCGAGGCCCGCCTGGGCACCGTCACGCTGTGGAGCTTCGACGCCGGCCTGTCGGCCGGCCGGGTGCGTTATTCGGACGACATCTATCGCGCCTCCAACCTGTCGCAGCACACCTTCAGCGCCGGCGCCCGCTACCAGCCCTCGCCGGACTGGAACGTGCGCCTGGGCGTGCGCCGCACCGATGGCAAGTACCCCGACGCGACGGTGCAGGATGATTTCAGCCGCAACGACTTCGACGTCACCACCCGCCTGCAGCTCAGCGGCGCCAGCGTCGTCGACGCCCGCCTGAGCCGCACCAGCGAGAAGCACAGCATCGCGACGAAGACCGACGTCAACGGCTTCACCGGCTCGCTGGGCTGGACCTGGCAGGCCTCGGGCAAGTCGAGCCTGGGCGTGGTGCTCAGCCGCGACAGCAGCGTCGGCTCCTACGACACCACCGCCGTGGCTTCGGCCAGCGACGCGAACACGACGCTGACCAATTCGCTGGCCGTGCGCGGCACCTGGCAGGCCACCGCCAAGATCCGCCTGAACGCGACCCTGGGTTATGCCCAGCGCACGCTGGACGGCAACCTGATCGCCACCGGCGCCCGCATCACCGATGCCAAGGACTCGTTCCGCCGCGCCGGCCTGTCGCTCGACTACGCGCTGCTGCGCAACGTCGACCTGGGCTGCGCGCTGAACTGGGAAGAGCGCTCGGTCCAGGAGCAGATCACCCAGACCTACGCCTACAACGCCAAGACCTTCGGCTGCTTCGGCCAGATCTACCTGCGCTGAACCGGTGCGCTGCAGCGTCGGCTGCAGCCGACGCAGACGAAGAAGGACGGCCTCGGCCGTCCTTCTTGCCTTGAGGGCTCGGGGGCTCGGGGACCTGAGGGCGCTGGACCGCCGCCCTGGTGCACGGCGTCCCTGCAGCGCTCAGCGCCGCCCGATCGAGAAGTACTCCAGCCCGAAGCCGCGGATGAGCGCGGGCTCGTAGAGGTTGCGCCCGTCGAAGACGACGCGGTCCTGCACGGCCTCGCGCATCGCGTCGAAGTC
>NZ_QJJS01000019.1 GCF_003201595.1 Sphaerotilus hippei
CGAGGACTGCAGGAAAGAAGACTTCTTCGGCAACCCCGACGCCCGTTCCCCTCGCGCCAAGGACTTCCTCTCCAAGATCCTCCAGCATTGAGCGCGACGGGTCCTGCAGCGACAATTCGTGCATGACCCAGACCCTCACCATCACCCGCCCGGACGACTGGCACCTGCACGTGCGCGATGGCGCCGCGATGGCCGCCGTCGTGCCGCACACGGCGCGCCAGTTCGGCCGCGCCATCATCATGCCCAACCTGCGCCCGCCGGTGACCACGGCCGAGCAGGCGGTGGCCTACCGCGAGCGCATCCAGGCCGCGGTGCCGGCCGGCGTGGACTTCACGCCGCTGATGACGCTGTACCTGACCGACAACACCCCGGCCGAAGAGATCGCCCGGGCGCAGGCGGTCGGCGTGGTCGCGCTCAAGCTGTACCCGGCCGGCGCCACGACCAACAGCGATGCCGGCGTCACCGACATCCGCAAGACCTACCGGACGCTGGAGGCGATGCAGCGCGCCGGCCTGCTGCTGCTGGTGCACGGCGAGGTCACCGACCCGGCGGTCGACATCTTCGACCGCGAGGCGGTCTTCATCGACCAGGTGATGATCCCGCTGCGGCGCGACTTCCCGGAGCTGAAGGTGGTGTTCGAGCACATCACCACCCGCGAAGCGGCCGAATACGTGGCCAGCGCCGACGAGCACACCGCCGCCACGATCACCGCCCACCACCTGCTCTACAACCGCAACGCGATCTTCACCGGCGGACTGCGCCCGCACTACTACTGCCTGCCGGTGCTCAAGCGCGAGCTGCACCGCGAGGCCCTGGTGAAGGCCGCGACCTCGGACAGCCGCCGCTTCTTCCTGGGCACCGACAGTGCGCCCCACGCCGCGCACCTGAAGGAACATGCCGCGGCCTGTGCCGGCTGCTACACCGCGCTGAGCGCGCTGGAGCTCTACGCCCTGGCCTTCGAGCAGGCCGGAGCGCTCGAGCGCCTCGAAGCCTTCGCCAGCTTCAACGGCCCGGACTTCTACCGCCTGCCACGCAACACCGGCACGGTGACCCTGAAGCGCGAAGCCTGGACCCTGCCCGAGACGCTGCCCTTCGGCGAAGCCCTGATCAAGCCGCTGGGCGGCGGCGAGACGCTGGCCTGGCGACAGGTCGACTGAGCGCGGCCACCCCTCAGCGCCCGGCGCGGCGCTCTTCCCTCAGCATGAAGAGGTAGAGCGCCTCCACCTGCTCGCGGGCCCAGGGCGTCTTGCGCAGGAACTTCAGGCTCGACGGGATGCTCGGGTCGCTGGTGAAACAGCGCACGGGCATGCGCTCGCCCAGGCCGGCCCAGCCGTAACGGGCGACCAGGGCGGTGACGAGGGCTTCCAGCGTCACGCCGTGCAGCGGGTTGCGGGGTTGAGCGGACGTGGGAGGCGGCGCGGAGGACATGGCGGGATTCTGGCATCCCCGCCGCCGGCCCCGGCTCAGGCGGGACCGGCCAGGTCGATCTCGAACAGGCCGTCGACCTGGCGCAGCGGGTATTCGTCCAGCTGGCAGCCGGCAGGTCTCAGGCCCGCGCCGCTGCGGCCGTCGAACACCCAGCCATGGGCGGTGCACACCAGCACCCGGCCGTTGAACTCGGAGTTGTTGACCAGCGACTGCTGCTCGTGCGGGCACACGCCCTGGAAGGCACGGGGCCGACCGCCGTCGGGCCACAGCACCAGGACCTCGTGGCCATCGACCAGGAAAGGCGTGGACTCCCCCTCGCCCAGGTAACGCTGCTTGCAGAGGGTCTGGAAGGCCATGGTCCGCTCCTGTCGGCATCGGTTCGATGGGCTCCATTGAAGACCATCTCCGGCCGGCGGCTTCGGGGCACTTCGCAATCCGCAGCAAAGCACTGCACCGATTTCCGCGGCCGATGCGCAGCCGGGCCGCAGCTGCAATAGTGGAGCGCCGCTGCAGCGCCTGCAGTCCCTGATCGCGACACGCCATGAGCAACCTGTTGTCCGGCGAGACCTCGCCCTACCTGCTGCAGCATGCCGGGCAACCGGTGCACTGGTTTCCCTGGGGCCCCGCCGCGCTGGAGCGGGCGCGCCGGGACGACCGACCCATCCTGCTGTCGATCGGTTATTCGGCCTGCCACTGGTGCCATGTGATGGCCCACGAGTCCTTCGACGACGAGGCCACGGCGGCGCTGATGAACCGGCTGTTCGTCAACATCAAGGTCGACCGGGAAGAACGGCCCGACCTCGACCAGATCTACCAGACGGCCCACCAGCTGCTGACCCGCCAGGGCGGGGGCTGGCCGCTGACCGTCTTCCTGGCACCGGACGGCACGCCGTTCCACAGCGGCACCTACTACCCGCCCGAGGCCCGGCACGGCCGGCCGGCGTGGCGTGACCTGCTGGAGTCGGTCGCGGCCGCCTGGCAGTCGCAGCGGGGCGCCATCGACCAGCAGGGCGAGGCGGTGCGCCAGGCGCTCGCGCGGACCACGCCGCAGGCGACGGCGTCGGAGCCCGCCGCCGTGCTCGCCGCGCTGGGCGGGCCGCTGCAGGCCGTCGCCGGCGCCTGGCTGGCGCAGCGCCACGACCGGGAGCACGGCGGCTTCGGCGGCGCCCCGAAGTTCCCGCATGCGACCGACCTGGCCTGGCTGCTGGAGCGTGGTGTGGCCGAAGGGGATGGCGACGCCCGGGACATCGCCCTGCTCACGCTCACCCGCATGGCGCAGGGCGGGCTGCAGGACCAGCTCGGCGGCGGCTTCTTCCGCTACAGCGTCGACGAGCGCTGGCAGATCCCCCATTTCGAGAAGATGCTCAGCGACAACGGTCTGCTGCTCGGCCTCTACGCCGAGGCCACCGCGCTGACCGGCGATCCGCTCCACGGGCGGGCGGTCGAGGACGGCGCAGGCTGGCTGATGCGGGAGATGCAGGCGCCCGAAGGGGGTTACCTGTCGTCCCTGGACGCCGACGTCGAGGGACGGGAGGGGCGCCACTACGTCTGGACGTCCGAGGAGGTGCGCGCGGCGCTGACGCCGCTGGAATGGGACCTGGCGTCGGCGCACTGGGACCTGATCGCCGCGCCGAATTTCGAGGCGCGCCACTGGCACCTCGGCGTGGTGCGGCCCACCGCGCAGCTGGCCGCGACCTTCGATCAGCCGCAGGCCGCGATCGACGAGATCATCACCACCGTGCGGGCCAAGCTGCTGGCGCGGCGGGAACAGCGCCTGCCCCCCGGACGCGACGACAAGGTGCTGACGAGCTGGAACGCGCTGGCGATCACCGGGATGGTCCGCGCCGCCGGCCTGGCCGGCCGGCCCGACTGGCTGCAGTCCGCCCGCCGGGCCGCCGACTTCATCCACGACCACCTGTGGATCGAACACCAGGGACGGCACCGCCTGCTGGCGACCTGGAAGGACGGCCAGGCCCGGTTCGACGCCTACCTCGACGACCACGCCTTCCTGATCGAGGCGATGCTGGCGCTGCTGCAGGCCGACTTCCGCCTCGAGGACCTGCGGTTCGCGCAGGCGCTGGCCGACGAGCTGCTCGACGGCTTCGAGGACACCGCGCAGGGCGGCTTCTTCTTCACCCGGCACGACCACGAGCGGCTGATCCACCGGACCAAGACCGGCCGGGACCAGGCCCTGCCCTCGGGCAACGCCTCGGCCGCCTGGGCGCTGCAGCGCCTCGGACACCTGGTGAGCGAGCCGCGTTACCTGCGGGCGGCCGAGCGCACCCTGCTGCTCTTCGCAGCCGAGGTGGCCCACCAGCCGGGCGCGTGGTCCCGGCTGCTGCAGGCCGCGGTGGAGCAGCAGTGCCCGCCGGCGCTGATCGTGCTGCGCGGGCCCCAGGCCCGCGAGTGGCGGGATGCGCTGCTGCAGCGCTGCCTGCCGCACACCCTGGTGCTGGCCCCGCCCGACGCCACCACCGGGCTGCCGGCACCGCTGGACCACCCGCTGCCGGCCGCAGGCGGCACCACGGCCTGGGTCTGCAGCGGCACGCAGTGCCTGCCGCCGGTGCACCGACTGGACGAGCTGCTGGCCGGTCTGGCCCCGGCACCGGCACCGCCCACGGGCCGCTAGCGCCGAGGCCGGGCACCCCCGTGACGACATGCCCCTTGAAGTCACGGGGACACACCCTCACTTCATGATGGTCGCCATCCCACGACGCTGCCCCACGCCATGAAACGCATCTTCCTGTTCCTGCTGACCAACTTCGCGGTGATGATCGTGCTGAGCATCGCCGCGCGCGTGCTCGGAGTCGACCGTTTCCTGACGGCCAACGGGCTGAACATGGGGGCGCTGCTCGGCTTCGCGCTGATCATGGGCTTCGGCGGCGCGATCATCTCGCTGCTGATGAGCAAGCCGATGGCCAAGTGGAGCACCGGCGCGCAGATCATCAACGACTCGGCCGACCCGACCCACCGCTGGATCGTTCAGACCGTCGCCCGTTTTGCCGAGCGGGCCGGCATCGGCATGCCCGAGGTGGCGATCTACGAAGGCGAGCCCAACGCCTTCGCCACCGGGGCGTTCAAGAACGAGGCGCTGGTGGCCGTCTCGACCGGCCTGCTGCACGGCATGACCCGCGAGGAGGTCGAGGCCGTCATCGGCCACGAGGTCGCCCACGTCGCCAACGGCGACATGGTCACGCTGACGCTGATCCAGGGCGTGACCAACACCTTCGTGATCTTCCTGTCGCGGGTCATCGGCTACGCGGTCGACCGCATGCTCTCGCGCGGCGACGACCGCGAGCACAGCGGCCCGGGCATCGGCTACATGGTCACCTCCTTCGTGCTGGAGATGGTGCTGGGCGTGCTGGCCTCGATGATCGTGGCCTGGTTCTCGCGCCAGCGCGAGTTCCGCGCCGATGCCGGCGCCGCGCAGCTGATGGGCGACCGCGCACCGATGATGCGGGCCCTGGCCCGCCTGGGCGGCATCGACTCGGGCGACCTGCCCCAGAGCGTGCAGGCCATGGGCATCACCGGCCGGCCCGGCGGCCTGATGGCGCTGCTGTCGAGCCACCCGCCGATCGAGCAGCGGATCCAGGCGCTGCGCGACGCCCGCTGAGCCGCCCCGGCCCGACGCGCCGACCCGACTCAGTAGCGCCCGGTCACCCCGGCCAGGCGCAGGTAGAGCGATGCGCACCAGGCGATGAAGGTGCGGCGCGCCAGCCCCGTCCAGCCCTGGGCGCGCACGCGCTGCGGCGTGATCATGTCGGCCTGGGTGAAGGCCTGCTCGATCTCGCTGGCCAGCGCCAGGCTGAAGTCGACGTCGCGCACGATCAGGTTGGCCTCGAGGTTGAGCAGCAGCGACAACGGGTCGATGTTGGAGCTGCCGACGGTGGCCCAGGCCTGGTCGACGACCATGACCTTGGCATGCAGGAAGGCCGGCAGGTACTCGTAGACCTCGATGCCGCTGCGCAGCAGGTCGTCGTAGAGCACCCGGGCGGCCATGGCCGCGAAGCGGTAGTCGGGCTTGCCCTGCATCAGCAGGCGCACCTGCACGCCCCGCTCGGCCGCCTCGCGCAGCACGCGGCGGAAATCGCGCCCCGGATAGAAGTACGGCGTGACCAGCCAGATGCGTTCGCTCGCGGACTCGATGGCCTGGGTGTAGGCGCGCTCGATGGTGCGGCGCTGGCGCACGTTGTCACGCAGCACGAAGGCGGCCAGCGCGGGCGTGCCGTGTTCGCTACGCCGGGACACCGCCTCATGGCGACGGCTGCCACGCGGCAGCCTCAGTCCGCGGATCATGCCGCGCAGGTGCTCGAAGGAGCGTGGCGCACGCACCAGCGCGCGAGCCTCCTCGCGCCAGTCCTGCCCGAACCAGGCGCGGGACCACATCGCCCGCACCGCCTGCTGCATGGCCAGCACGACCGGGCCGTGCACACGCACCGCGTAGTCGAGCCGCGGCTGCGTGCTGCGGCCGTGGTGCAGGTCGTGGCAGTCGTCGATCAGGTTGATGCCGCCGACGAACCCGACGTCACCGTCGACGACGCAGAGCTTCATGTGCAGGCGGCGCAGCTGGCCGGGCTGCAGCCAGTGGGTCCAGCGCTCGAGCGGGCGGAACACGGTCACCGCCACGCCGGCCGCGCTCAGGCGCGGCTCGATCTGCGCCAGGCCGTCGTGGCCGCCGAAGCCGTCGATCACTACCCTCACGCGCACCCCGCGGCGCGCCGCCTGCTCCAGCGCCTGCGCCACCTGCAGCGCCGCGTCATCGGTGTGGAAGATGTAGGTCGCCAGCCAGACCTCGTGGCGGGCGTGGCCGATCGCCTCGATCATCGCGGGAAAGAGCTCGCGCCCGCCGCGCATCAGGTCGAGCCGGTGACCGGGCCGGAACACCGGCCGGGGCATCAGGTACCAGGACCAGGGCGGCAGGTCGCTGCCGTCCGCTCCGGGCGCTGCCGCCGCGGGCCCGCTCACGTCGGCTCCAGCTCCATGATGAGCGGCAGGTGATCGGACAGGCGCGCCCAGGCGGGGCCGCGTGGCACGGCCAGGCCGGTGCAGCGCAGGCCGCGGGTGTAGACCCGGTCGAGCGAGAACAGCGGCAGGCGCGACGGGAAGGTCAGCGGCGCACGACCCTGGCTGTCCAGCCCGGCACGCAGCAGGCCGCAGGCGTGCAGCACCGGATCGAGCCGCTCGCCCCAGTCGTTGAAGTCGCCGGCCACCAGGATCGGCGCCTCGGGTGGCACCCGCTCGTTCAGGTAGGCCCCCAGGCGCTCGGCCTGGCGCAGCCGGCTGGCGTGGATCAGGCCGAAGTGCGCGACGACCGCATGGATCTCGAGGCCCTGCCAGTAGATCGGCACGTGCAGCAGGCCACGCTGTTCGAAGCGGTGGTCCGACACGTCGTGGTGGCCGACCTCGCCCGTGGGCCAGCGACTCAGCAGCGCGTTGCCGTGCTCGCCATCGCGGGTGATGGCGTTGCTGCGGTAGATCGACTCGTAGCCGTCGGGCGCCAGGAACTCGGCCTGGCCCTGGTTGGGCCAGCCGAAGGTGCTGCGGTCGAAGCGGCGCGCATCACGCTGATGGAACAGCCGCACCTCCTGCAGGAAGACCAGGTCGGCCTGCAGCGCCGCCATGGCCGCACCCTGGTTGTGGATCTCCAGCCGCTTGCCCGGACCGACCCCGCGCACCCCCTTGTGGATGTTGTAGGTGACGATGCGCAGGCGCCGCGCCGGGGCGCTCTCACCCTCCTCGCCCGAGGGGCCGAGATCGCGCCAGGCGGTCGTGCTCCAGAGGCGTCCGGCACCGGTGCGGCGCGTGCTCATCGGGCGGCCCCGCAGCGCGCCGGCAGGGCCCGGATGGCCTCGGCATTGCTGCGCGAGAAACAGCGCCCGGCCGCCTCCTGCCAGGGCAGCCAGACGTGCTGCAGGTGCTCGCGCGGCGCCAGCGTCACCGGGATGCCCGCCGGCACCTGCAGGCCGAAGACATGTTCCGTGTTCTGCGTCACGCCGGGCCCGTAGCGGTGGCGCCACATCGGGTAGATCTCGTAGACATTGCGCAGGTCCCAGTCGACCAGCGCCGACGGCGGCACCCCGGGGCTGCCGACGACGATGCCGGTCTCCTCGGCGACCTCGCGGATGCAGGTGGCCCGCGGGGGCTCGTCGACGAAGTCCATCGAGCCGGTGACGCTCTGCCAGAAGCCGGGCTTGTCCGCCCGCTCGATCAGCAGCACGTCGAGCGCGGCGGTGTGGATCACGACCAGCACCGAGGTGGGAATCTTGGGGGGACGGGGAACGGGCGCAGTGGGCATCGGGGGTCCCGGCGGGGCCGGTCAGCGGAGGACTCGAGCCGATTTTGCCCGGGTTGCCCACCGCGCAGGCGGCGAACGACTTTCGGCTCCTAAAATGTAACCAGAGTTTTCAAGGAGGGATGCATGACGTCTGTTGCGACACCCGCAGGAGCCCGGGCCCGGTCGACACCGGCCCCCGACCTGGCCCGTGCGCTCTCGCGGCCGCGGGTGGCCGGACTGGACTTCCTGCGGGCGGTGGCCGTGCTGCTCGTGCTGGCCGACCACTCGGGCCTGACCCACGTCGGCCCGCTGGCGATCATCGACGGCGGCCTGGGGGTGGAGGCGTTTTTTGTCATCAGCGGCTTCCTGATCACCTGGCTGCTGCTGGGCGAGCATGAAGCCCGCGGCCGCATCACCCTGCTGGCCTTCTACCGCCGGCGTGTCGCGCGGCTGATGCCGGCGATGCTGCTCTACATGGCCGTGGGCATGGCGCTGCTGCTGGCCACCGGCCGGCCCGTGCCCTGGGGCGCCGTGGCCTCGACGACGCTGCACGTCGTCAACTACTACCAGGCCTTCACCGGCGCGGCCTCGCACTACCTGTCGCACTGCTGGTCGCTGGCGGTCGAGGAGCAGTTCTACCTGCTCTGGCCGGCGCTGCTGCTGGTGCTGCTGCGCCGGGGCTGGCCGCTGGCGCGTGTGCTCGCCGGGGCGCTGCTGGGGCTGTGGGCCCTGAAGGTGGTGCTGGTGCTGGGCGTGGGCATCAGCGACGAATACGCCTACCGGGCGCTGGAGATGCGGGCCGACCAGCTGCTGGTCGGCTGCCTGCTGGCCGTGCTGCTGAAGTCGGCGGCCGGACGGCACTGGTTCGAGCGGCAGGCCCGGCGGCGCTGGGTGGCCGGGGCCGTGCTGGTCGCGCTGCTGGCGTCGACCGCGCTGCTGCGCGACTCGATGGTGGCCAAGTACCTGCTGGGTTATTCGATCGAGCCGGTGCTGGTCGCGCTGCTGCTGCCGCTGGTGGTGCTGGCGGCCCAGGGCGAAGGCTGGCCGGCCAGGCTGCTGAACCTGCCCTTCATGGTGCTGGTGGGGCAGATCTCCTATGGCGTCTACCTCTACCACCCCTTCGTCATGCACCCGGTGCGCAAGGGGGTCGAGCGCCTGAGCGGCGCGCCCGGGCTGGGCATCGGCGTGTCGATGCTGGCGGTGATCGGCGTGGCCTGGCTGTCGTTCCGCTGGGTCGAGCAGCCGCTGCGCGAGCGCTGGCGCGGCCGCTGAGCGCGTCCCTCGGGCTCAGCGCTGCCGCATCACCGACACGAAGGCGGCGATCAGCAGCGCCGCATGCAGCACCACGGCGCCCAGCGTCAGCACGATGACCGGCCGCAGGCGCCGTGGCTGCCGGGCCCGCACGATCAGCCCGATCGCCGCCACCAGGCTCAGCGGCGCCGAGCCCAGCGCCCACCAGGCGGTGGTCGGCAGCCACAGCGCCAGCCACCACCCCGCCAGCCAGGCATGGGCCGACAGCACCAGGACCAGATGTCCCCAGGCAGCCCGCACCGGGCCGAGCCGCACGACCAGCGTGCGCTTGCCGACCTGGGCATCGCTGCGGGCGTCGGGGAACTCGGCCACCCACAGCATCGCCGCGATCAGCAGCGCCAGGCTGACCCCGGCCAGTGCAGGTGCGGCATCGAAGTGCCGCCGCTGCACGTAGTCCGCCCCGATCACCACCAGCCACCAGCCCGCCGCGACCGCCAGCTCGCCCACCCCGCGCGACATCAGCGCCAGCCGCGGATGTGAATAGGCCCAGCCGAGCGCCAGCCCCGCCAGACCGATGGCGAGCAGTCCCGGCCCGGCGCGCGCGGTCAGCAGCAACCCGCCACCGACGACGACCATGCCCAGCATCTGCACCATGTCGCGCAGTTGCGCCGCGCTGAACACGCCGTCCTGCACCACCCGCGAGCCGCCGGTGAACGGCCCGATGCGCTCGGTGTTGGCCGCATCCGAGCCGATCAGCGCATCCCCCCAGTCGTTGTGCAGATTGACCGCCGCATGGGCCAGCAGGGCCAGCACGACGGTGGCCAGCGCCGCCGGGCGATCGATCACCACCCCGCAGGCGGCGGCCGAGCCGATGCCGGTGAGCACCGCCCCCAGCGTGACCACCAGGAAACCCGGGCGGGACGCCACCACCCAGCGCCCCACGGAAGCGAGAGACTCGTGCCATGACATGCCCCTGAGCGTGCCCGCTGGCCGCCCGAGCCGCCTTGACGGCCGTCAAGCGGCTGCCGGCCGGCGACACGGGCCCCGCCGTGCCGCGGCACCAGGACAAAGGGCGCCCGAAGGCGCCCTGTGCAGACCGGCCCGGACGGTGTCCGGATCAGCTGGCGGCCGCGGCCTGCGCATTGCGCAGGCGGATGTGCAGTTCGCGCAGCTGCTTGTCCTCGACCACCGACGGTGCGCCGGTCAGCAGGCACTGGGCCCGCTGGGTCTTCGGGAAGGCGATGACGTCGCGGATCGACTCGGCCTTGGTCATCAGCGTGACCAGGCGGTCCAGGCCGAAGGCCAGGCCACCGTGCGGCGGGGCGCCGTACTGCAGCGCGTCGAGCAGGAAGCCGAACTTGACCTGCGCGTCTTCCTTGCTGATGTTGAGCGCGCTGAACACCTTGCTCTGCACCTCGGCGCGGTGGATGCGGATCGAACCGCCGCCCAGCTCCCAGCCGTTGAGCACCATGTCGTAGGCCTTGGCGATGCACTGGCCCGGATCGGTGTCCATGTAGTCCTCATGGCCGTCCTTGGGCGCGGTGAACGGGTGGTGCACCGCGTTCCAGCGGTCGCCCTCGTCGTCGTGCTCGAACATCGGGAAGTCGACCACCCACAGCGGCGCCCAGCGGTCCTCGAACAGGCCGTTCTTCTTGCCGAACTCGCTGTGGCCGACCTTCAGGCGCAGCGCGCCGATGGCGTCGTTGACGATCTTGGCCTTGTCGGCGCCGAAGAACAGCAGGTCGCCGTTCTGCGCACCGGTGCGCGCCAGGATGTCGGCGAGCGCCTGGTCATGCAGGTTCTTGACGATCGGCGACTGCAGGCCGTCACGACCCTTGGCCACGTCGTTGACCTTGATCCAGGCCAGGCCCTTGGCGCCGTAGATCTTGACGAACTCGGTGTAGCTGTCGATCTCGCCGCGGCTGATCGCGCTGCCCCCCGGCACCCGCAGGGCCACCACGCGGCCGCCCGGGGTGGTCGCCGGCGTCGAGAAGACCTTGAAGTCGACCGTGCCCATCACGTCGGTCAGCTCGGTGAACTCGAGCTTGACGCGCAGGTCGGGCTTGTCCGAGCCGTACAGGCGCATCGTGTCGGCGTAGGCCATGACCGGGTAGTCGCCCAGCTCGACGTTCATGGTCTTGCGGAAGACGTGGCGGATCATGCCTTCGAACATCGAACGGATCTCTTCTTCGGTCAGGAAGGAGGTCTCGATGTCGATCTGCGTGAATTCGGGCTGGCGGTCGGCGCGCAGGTCCTCGTCACGGAAGCACTTGGTGATCTGGTAGTAGCGGTCGAAGCCGGCCACCATCAGCAGCTGCTTGAACAGCTGGGGCGACTGCGGCAGCGCGAAGAAGTGGCCGTCGTTGACGCGGCTGGGCACCAGGTAGTCACGCGCGCCTTCGGGCGTGGACTTGGTCAGCATCGGGGTCTCGATGTCGACGAAGCCGTTCTCGTCGAGGAACTTGCGCACCTCCATCGCGACCTTGTAGCGCAGCATCAGGTTCTTCTGCATCTGCGGGCGGCGCAGGTCCAGCACGCGGTGCGTCAGGCGGGTGGTCTCCGACAGGTTCTCGTCGTCGATCTGGAACGGCGGCGTGACGCTCGGGTTCAGCACCTCGAGCTCATGGCACAGCACCTCGACCTTGCCCGACACCAGGTTGGCGTTGTCGGTGCCCGACGGGCGGGCGCGCACCAGGCCGACCACCTTCAGGCAGAACTCGTTGCGCACGCCTTCGGCGATCCTGAACATCTCGGCACGATCGGGGTCGCAGACGATCTGGACCAGGCCTTCGCGGTCACGCAGGTCGATGAAGATCACGCCGCCATGGTCGCGGCGACGATGGGCCCAGCCCATCAGGGTAACGGTCTGGCCGGTCAGTGCTTCGCTGACGAGGCCGGCATAGCTGCTGCGCATGTTGTGTTCTCCGGGAATCTGGTTCTTGGGGCCCGTGCGCCCGGGACGGGGCGGCACGGGCACGGGCGCCCCGTCAGGGCGCCCGCGGGGAGGGGGTCACTTGAGGGCGACCGGCACGGTCGCCGGGGCCTCGACCGGACCGACCACCCCCATCGAGATGATGTATTTCAGGGCCTCGTCCACGCTCATGCCGAGCACGCGCACGTCGCGGCGCGGCACCATCAGGAAAAAGCCCGAGGTCGGGTTCGGCGTGGTCGGCACGTAGAGGCTGACGTGGTCGTCGTCGAGGTGCTGGGCCACTTCACCGCCGGGCTTGCCGGTCACGAAGGCGATGGTCCAGGAGCCTTCGCGCGGGTACTGCACCAGCACCGCCTCGCGGAACGCGTTGCCATTGCTGGAGAACAGCGTGTCCGAGACCTGCTTGACCGAGCTGTAGATCGACTTGACGATCGGGATGTTCGTCAGGATGCGGTCCCACTGGCGCAGCCACCACTGGCCGACGAAGTTGGCCACGAACATGCCGGTCAGCAGCATCAGCAGCACCAGCAGCAGTACCCCGAGACCGGGCACGTCGCCCAGCACGTTCAGCGCATGCTGGGCGCTGACGGGCAGCACGGCGCCGGCCGCCGACAGCAGGGCCTGGAACACCCCGTCGAGCACCCCCACGATCCACAGCAGGACCCAGATGGTGATCGCCAGAGGCAGCCAGACCAGCAGTCCGGCGATGATGTATTTCTTCACGTGTACTCGAAGCAGGGGGCCAGGGGCACTGCGCCTCGCAGACGCCCGACCCGCAAGATTAACAGCGCCGGGCCCGGCGCCCGTGACAACCGGGCGGCAGGCCGCAGCGCCGACGGGGCTTCAGTGACAGGCGCAGGAGCCGCCGCACGGCGTGCTGCCACCGGCCGAAGCGGCCGGTGCGGCATCGGCGGGCGCCGCCGCAGGCGCCGGTGCCGCAGCGGCCGCACCCGCGGCCGGCACGGCGGCGGCGCTGGTCGCGCTGCCCGAGCCATTGCGGAAATCGGTCGCATACCAGCCCGAGCCCTTGAGCTGGAAGCCGGCGGCGGTGAGCTGCTTGGAGAAGGCCTCGGCCCCGCAGGCCGGGCAGGTGGTCAGCAGCGGATCGGACATCTTCTGCAGCACGTCCTTGGCATGGCCGCAGGCACTGCAGCGGTAGGCGTAGATAGGCATGTCTAAACCCTTGATTCGAAAACGGGATTGTAAATTAGGGGGTCTGTCCGCGTCTGCGGGCGGTCAACCTGAGAGCTGCCAGCGCAGCAGCAGGGCCGCACCCAGCACGCCGACCAGGAAGCCGAAGAACATCAGCAGCAGCGCCTGCAGCAGGCGGTTGGTGCGGCGCTGTTCGACCAGCACCGCCTGCATCAGCTCGCGCGACGGGCCGGCCTGCTGGGCCGGCGCACCGGCCTGGGCCTGCAGCGCGTCATGCAGCAGGCGGGGCAGCGCGGGCAGCAGTCGGGCGTAACGCGGCGCTTCGCTCTTGAGCTGGTGGACCAGCGCGCGCCAGCCGACCTGCTCGTTCATCCAGCGCTCGAGGAAAGGCTGGGCCGTGCTCCAGAGGTCGAGCTCCGGATCGAGCTGGCGCCCCAGGCCCTCGACGTTGAGCAGCGTCTTCTGCAGCAGCACCAGCTGAGGCTGGATCTCGACGTTGAAGCGGCGCGAGGTCTGGAACAGCCGCAGCAGCACCTGGCCCAGCGAGATGTCCTTGAGCGGCCGGTCGAAGTGCGGCTCGCAGACCGCCCGCACCGCGCCTTCGAGCTCGTCGATGCGGGTGCTCGCCGGCACCCAGCCGGACTCGACGTGCAGCTCGGCCACCCGGCGGTAGTCCCGCTGGAAGAAGGCCAGGAAGTTCTGCGCCAGGTAGTCCTTGTCGCGCTCGTCGAGCGTGCCGACGATGCCGAAGTCCAGCGCGATGTAGCGCTGGAAGGTCTGCGGCGCGGTCGACACCATGATGTTGCCCGGGTGCATGTCGGCGTGGAAGAAGCCGTCGCGGAACACCTGGGTGAAGAAGATCGTCACGCCGTCGCGGGCCAGCTTGGGGATGTCGACCCCGGCCTCGCGCAGCCGGTCGACCTGGCTGATGGGCATGCCCACCATGCGCTCCATCACCAGCACCTCGGCGGTGCTGAGCTCCCAGATCATCTCCGGGATCATCACCAGGCCGAGCCCGTCCATGTTGCGGCGCAGCTGGGTGGCGTTGGCGGCCTCGCGCACCAGGTCGAGCTCGTCGTGCAGGTACTTGTCGAACTCGGCCACCACCTCGCGCGGGCGCAGCCGGCGGCCGTCGCCCGACAGGCGCTCGACCCAGCGGGCGGCGCTGCGCAGCAGGCCGAGATCGGCGTCGATGATGTCGAGCACGCCCGGGCGCAGCACCTTGACCGCGACCTCGCGGCCGTCGTGCAGCTGGCCGAAATGCACCTGCGCGATCGAGGCGCTGGCCACCGGGTCGGCGTCGAACTGGCGGAAGACCTCGTGGATCGGGCGGCCCAGCGCCCGCTCGATCAGCGCATGGGCCTGCTCGCTCGGGAACGGCGGCACCCGGTCCTGCAGGCGGGCCAGCTCGTCGGCGATGTCGGGCGGGATCAGGTCGCGACGCGTCGACAGCACCTGGCCGAACTTGACGAAGATCGGACCGAGGCGCTCGAAGGTCAGGCGCAGCCGCACGCCCCGGGGGGCGTCGAGCCGCCGGCCCAGCACCAGCACCCGCGCCAGCGTCATCAGGCCCGGGTAGCGCAGCTGCTGCAGCACCATCTGGTCCAGTCCGTTGCGCAGGCAGACCCAGGCGATCAGCGCCAGCCGCAGGGCGTGTTTCATGAAGGCAGCCGGTGGAAGGAGGATCGGGACCCGCGGATCACGACAGCGCGCCGCCCGCACGGGGCAGGCGCTGCAGCAGCGCACGCAGCGCCTGGGCCGCCGCGCGGGCCACGCCGCCGAGCAGGCGGGCCGGTCCGTCGCCGACGATGCGGGCCAGGTCGTCCTCGATGTCCCAGCGCAGGTGCTCGGCCAGCCAGCTGACCTCGGCGGCCAGGCCGGCGTCGCCGCGGATGTCCAGCGGCGGGCGACCATCGGCGCCCGACAGGCTCCAGCGCAGCAGTTCGGTGGCCGACAGCGTCACGGTCAGCGTGGCCTGGTCGGCCGGCAGCGCGCCCTCGGCGGCGCCGTCGTCCAGCTCCAGCAGGCCGGCGGGCGTGATGCGCCAGACCATCGCCGGCGGGGGCGGCAGCAAGCGGGGCCACTGCTGCCAGTCCACCCCGATGGTGCGGCCGATCTGCGTGCCCAGGCGACGCTGCGCCTCGGGTTCCGCATGGATCACGTGGTTGAGCAGGAGGGTGACGCGGGCCAGGGCCTCGCGGCCGAGCGGATCGAGCAGCGCTTGCAACATCCCGCGATTGTAGGAGGCTGGTCCGTTTGACCGTGATGTGCACCCGTTTTTGTCCCCCGCAGGCCACGCCCGGAACGCAAGCGGCTCAGGGTTTGCCAGAATCCGCAGCAACGGCATGGAGACCGGTCTCCGCATGGTGCGGACCCGGCCCGGCACAGGGAAGAGCGTACACATCCACATGGCAACCATCCTGCTCACCGGCGCGACCGGCTACATCGCATCCCACACCTGGCTGGCGCTGGACGCCGCCGGCTACCAGGTGCTCGGCGTGGACAACCACGCCAACAGCTCGCCGAAGGTGCTCGACCGCCTGGCCGCGCTGCTGGGCAAGACGCCGGTGTTCGAGAAGGCCGACGTCAACGACTGCGCCGCGATGCAGGAGATCATGACGCGCCACCAGGTCGACGGCGTGGTGCACTTCGCCGCGCACAAGGCCGTGGGCGAGTCGACCCAGAAGCCGCTGGAATATTTCCGCAACAACCTGGGCGGGCTGATCAGCGTGGCCCAGGCGCTGGAGAACACCGGCAAGCACACGCTGGTGTTCAGCTCGTCGGCCACCGTCTACGGCCAGCCCGAGGCGCTGCCCATCACCGAAGGCTCGGCGCTGACCGCCACCAACCCCTACGGCCTGACCAAGCTGCTGGGCGAGGAACTGCTGCGTGAGCTGGAGCGCTGCAAGCCCGAGTGGCGCATCGCCTACCTGCGCTACTTCAACCCGGTGGGCGCGCACCCGAGCGGCACCATCGGCGAGGACCCCAGCGGCATCCCGAACAACCTGATGCCCTTCGTCACCCAGGTGGCCGTGGGCAAGCGCGCCCACCTCAACGTGTTCGGCGGCGACTACGACACGCACGACGGCACCGGCGTGCGGGACTACATCCACGTGGTCGACCTCGCCGACGGCCACGTCGCGGCGCTGCGCTACCTGCAGGAGCAGCAGAAGTCGGTCACCGTCAACCTCGGCACCGGCCAGGGCTACAGCGTGCTTGATGTCATCAAGGCCTTCGAGGCCGCCAGCGGCCGCCCGATCTCCTACCAGATCGCGCCGCGCCGCGCCGGTGACGTGGCCGCCTGCTACGCCGACCCGGGTGCCGCCGAACGCCTGCTGGGCTGGAAGGCCAAGCTGGGCCTGAAGGCCATGTGCGAGGACAGCTGGCGCTGGCAGAGCCAGAACCCGAACGGCTTCGAGCCGGCCGCCTGAGGACGCCCGGCGGGCCACGGCCCGCCACCCCACGCCCGGGACGCCTCTGCGACAATCGGGCATGGATTCCACCGACGTCATCGCCTACATGAACCGGGTCGGCGCCGCCGCCCGGGGTGCCGCAGCCGCCATGGCCGCCGCCTCCACCGCCGCCAAGAACCAGGCCCTGAGCCTGCTGGCCGCCAAGCTGGAAGCGCACCGCCCGCTGCTGGCCGCCGCCAACCAGCTCGACCTCGACCGGGCCGCCGCCAACGGCCTCGAAGGCCCGCTGCTGGACCGCCTCAAGCTGGACGCCAAGAGCCTGGCCACGGTGGCAGAGGGCTGCGTGCAGCTCGCGGCCATGCCCGACCCCATCGGCGAGATCCTGAACGTGCGCCGTCGCCCCACGGGCATCAGCGTCGGCCAGATGCGCGTGCCGCTGGGCGTGTTCGGCATGATCTACGAGAGCCGCCCGAACGTGACCATCGAGGCCGCCTCGCTGGCCATCAAGAGCGGCAACGCCTGCATCCTGCGCGGCGGCTCCGAGGCCATCAACTCCAACGTCGCGCTGGCCCGCCTGGTGCGCGAGGCCCTGCTCGAAGCCGGCCTGCCCGCCGACGGCGTGCAGCTGGTCGAGACCACCGACCGCGCCGCCGTGGGCCGCCTGATCGCGATGCCCGAATTTGTGGACGTGATCATCCCGCGCGGCGGCAAGGGCCTGATCGAGCGCATCAGCGCCGAGGCCAAGGTGCCCGTCATCAAGCACCTGGACGGCAACTGCCACACCTACGTCGACGCCGAGTTCGACCTGGAACAGGCGCTGGTCGTCACCGACAACGCCAAGACGCAGAAGTACAGCCCCTGCAACGCCACCGAGTCGCTGCTGGTGCACCGCGACGCGGCCATGGCCTTCCTGCCGCGCATCGGCGAGATCTTTGCGCGCAAGAGCGTGGAGATGCGCTGCGATGCCGCCGCCAAGGCGATCCTCGCGGATGTCCCGGGCGCGAAGGTCGTGGACGCCGTCGAGTCCGACTGGTCCGAGGAATACCTCGCCCCGATCATCAGCGTGAAGGTCGTGGCCGATCTGGACGAGGCCATCGCCCACATCAACCGTTACAGCTCGCACCACACCGAAGCCATCCTCACGACCAACCACCCGAACGCGATGCGCTTCCTGCGCGAGGTGGATTCGGCCAGCGTGATGGTCAACGCCAGCACGCGCTTCGCCGACGGCTTCGAGTACGGCCTGGGCGCCGAGATCGGCATCTCCACCGACAAGTTCCACGCCCGCGGCCCGGTGGGCCTGGAAGGACTGACCTCGCTGAAGTACATCGTGCTGGGCCAGGGCGAGATCCGCCGATGACCGATCCCCGCACGGCGCTGGTGCTGTTCTCGGGCGGCCAGGACTCGACCACCTGCCTGGCCTGGGCGCTGGAGCGCCATGCGCGCGTCGAGACGCTGGGCTTCGACTACGGCCAGCGCCACCGCATCGAGCTCGACTGCCGGCTGACCGTGCTCGACGAGCTGCGCGCCCGCTTTCCGCACTGGGCCGACCGGCTCGGCGACGACCACGTGCTCGACCTGAGCCTGATCGGCCAGATCTCCGACACCGCGCTGACCTCCGAGCGGGCCATCGAGCTGCAGGCCGACGGCCTGCCCAACACCTTCGTGCCGGGTCGCAACCTGCTGTTCCTCGGTTTCGCGGCCACGCTGGCCTACCGCCGCAGCGCCTCGGTGCTGGTGGGCGGCATGTGCGAGACCGACTACTCCGGCTACCCGGACTGCCGCGACAACACGCTCAAGGCGCTGCAGGTCGCGCTGTCGCTCGGGCTCGATGCGCCGATGACGGTCGAGACGCCGCTGATGTTCCTGACCAAGGCGCAGACCTGGACGCTGGCGCACGAGCTCGGCGGCGATGCGCTGGTCGACCTGATGATCGAGCACACCCACACCTGCTACCTCGGCGAGCGGGGCCGGCGCCATGCCTGGGGCCATGGCTGCGGCCACTGCCCGGCCTGTGCGCTGCGGGCCAGCGGCCACGCCACCTGGATCGGCACCCGGCCCGGGCCGGCCGCAGGCTGAAGCGGGGGCACGCCGGTGTCCACGCTGCTGACCCTCGTCGCGATCGCGATCCTGTCGTTCTGGCTGCTCGGGGCGCACAACCGCCTGGTCAAGCTGCGCCACCGGCACCACAACCACTTCACGCCGCTGGCCGCCGCGCTGCGCCAGCGCCATGCGGTCGCCCTGACGCTGGCCGAATCGGCCCGCCACCTGTCGGGCAGCGACCACGACCAGATCGAGGACGTGCTCACCGCGACACGCGAGGCCGGCAGCGCCAGCGACGGCGCCACCACCCGGCCGCTGCGGACCCTCGCGCTGCAGCGGGTGGCCCATGCCGAGGAGCGGCTCGGCCAGGTGCTCGACCAGCTCTGCAACACGCTGCAGGACATGAGCTACGGCGACGCGCCCGAACCGGCCATCAGCGAGCTGCTGCGCCAGCGGCACGCGCTGCAGGGCCAGATCCTGTTCGCCGGGCAGGTCTACAACGACAGCGCCCGCCTCTACAACGACGCGCTGGCGCTGTTCCCGACGACGCTGGCGGCCCGCCTGCTGCGCTTCGACCCCGCGCCGACCTTCCCCCAGATCGTCGTCACGCCCGCCCTGCTGATCGCGGTGGACCCGTCCACCGGCACACCCAGCCGCCCCGGCGACCTGATCTGAGGCGTACCAGGGCGCACGATCCGGATTTTTCATCCCGACGCTGGACAACCCCCCATTCAGGCGGGCACGATGGTGCATCGCCCTGTCTCGGGCCGCACCTTGCCAGGCACCGTCCGGATGAGCCCTGCCATCGCCGCCATGGTCCCGACCGCCCGGGCGGACGAGGTCCGCATGGTCCAGGCCGCCTGGCCGGTGCTGGATCGCCTGCACGGCCCCGGCGAGCTGCGCGCGGCCGTGCTGTCCCTGCTGATGTCGGGACACGACGAGGCCGAGCACGACGCCTGGCAGCTCGAGACCCGGGGGGTGGCCGGAGCGGCCGACACCCGCTCGCTGCTCGTCAGCCTGCCGGCGGCCGCTCACCCCGCGCTGACCGAGGCCTTCTCGCGTCGCCTGGCCAGCCACCCGCTGGAGATCCGGCAGGAGACGCTGGCCGGTGCCCGCCGGCTGATGTGCGCCGACCAGCGGGTCAGCCCGCTGGACCGGCTCCACCTGCTGCAACTGCGCCACCTGCTGCACGAACCGACGCCGCTGCACCGCGGCGGCCTGCGGGAGTGGAACGAACTGACCAGCCTGCCGCTGGCGCTGCGGCAGGCGATCGCCAGCCTGACGGCCTTCATGGCCCGCTGCGTGCCGGAGCCGGACGCCCACGCCACCGTCGGGCTGGCCGGCACCGCGTGGTATCAGGCGGTGGTCACGGCGCTGTGGCGGGACCCGCGCCAAGCGCCGGCCTGCCATGTGCCGGACGGCGACACGCTGGTGCGGGCCCTGCGCACGCTGACGGCGCTGTCCTGGCACCACCGACCGCTGCTGGCCCGCACCTGGACCCTGCCCGCGCTGGCCCACCACGGGCGGCGCCTGCCGCTGGTGGCCGCCCGCAGCCTGCGCTGCGCCTGCGTGCTGCTCGACACCCCTCTGCCGCCCGACCTCGGGCCGGCCTTCATCGAACTGCCGGACGACGGGCCCCGCGACGACACCGCGTGAGTCCGGCCACGCCGCCCCGTAGACTCGCGGCCGTGAAACCCGACCGCTCCCCTCGCCCCTCCACGCCGACCGGCCGCCCCGCGCCGGGCCAGGCCCTGCCGCTCGCGACCCTGCTCGAGCACACCGCACATGCGGTCGCCGCCGTGCGCGCCGGACGCTCGCTGACCGATGCGCTGGCCGACTGCCCGCCGGCGGCACGCCCGGGTTGCCAGGCGCTGAGCTTCCACGTGATGAAACACCTGGGCGGGGCCCAGGCGGCCCGCGCCGCGCTCGTGCCTCGCCAGCCCCCGGCCGAGGTCGAGGCGCTGCTGCTGTGCGCGCTCGCCCTGCTGTGGCCCGATGGCGAGCCACCCTACGGCGAACACACGCTGGTCGACCAGACCGTGCGCTGCGCCCGCCAGCGCACCCCCGCCCAGGCCGGTTTCATCAACGCCGTGCTGCGCCGCTTCCTGCGTGAACGGGCCGCGCTGGTGCCCAGGCTCGAGCAAAGCGACCCGGTCGCCCGCTTCCAGCACCCGCGCTGGTGGATAGCCCGGGTGCGCCAGGACTGGCCGCAGCAGGCCGAGGCGCTGCTGGCGGCCAACCAGGTGCACGCGCCCATGGCGCTGCGGGTCAACGCCCGGCACGGCGACGCGAGCCGCTATCTGGCCGAGCTCGCCGGCATCGACCTGCCCGCCATCGCCGCCGGCGAGCACGCGGTGGTGCTGGACCGGGCCGTGCCGGTCGACCGCCTGCCCGGTTTTGCCGAAGGCCGGGTGTCGGTGCAGGACCTGTCGGCCCAGCGGGCCGCGCTGCTGGTGCTGGGCCAGGGCGACGAGCGCCTGCCCGAGGGCGCCCGGGTGCTCGACGCCTGCTCGGCCCCGGGGGGCAAGACCGCCCACCTGCTCGAGCTGGCCACGCTCGACCTGACCGCGCTCGACGCCGACGCCAGCCGCCTCGAACGGGTGGCCGGCACGCTGCAGCGCCTGCAGCTGCACGCCCGGCTGCAGGCCGCCGACGCCGGCGACGTCGAGCGCTGGTGGGACGGCCAGCCCTTCGACGCCATCCTGCTGGACGCGCCCTGCAGCGCCTCGGGCATCGTGCGGCGCCACCCGGACGCCCGCTGGCTGCGCCGCCCGGGCGACATCCCCGAACTGGCCCGGCTGCAGGCCCGCCTGCTCGACCGGCTGTGGCCGCTGCTGCGCCCGGGCGGACGCCTGATCTACGCCACCTGCTCGATCTTCAAGGCCGAGGGGGAAGACCAGGTTGAAGCCTTTTTGCAACGCACCGTGGACGCCGAGCGACGAAACGCCCCCGGTCACCTGCTGCCCTTGGTCGACAATTCCATCGGATCCAGCGCGGCCGGCGTGGGTGACGGCTTCTACTACGCCCGCCTGGACAAGCGCACCTGAACCCGACGGGCGCCGGGGCGCCCGAGCACAAGAACAACCCATCACCACCACATGGCCGTGCAGCCGCGCCTCGCCTCGTCGATCGACACCTCCCGGGCCTTCGCCACGGCCGCCGCCTGCGCCCTCGGGGCAGGCGCCCGCCGGATGCACGCGGCCCTGCGGGCCGGCCTGCTGATGCTGGCGCTGCTGCTGGTGGCGGCCCGCCCGTGCCACGCGGCGGCCCTGGAGCTGCCGCTGCTGCAGGCCCAGGACAGCGAGCAGGGCGTGATGCTGACCTTCGAGACCCGCTTCGACCTGCCCGCCGGGGTCAGCGAGGCCCTGCAGAAGGGCGTGGCGCTGCATTTCGTGGCGACCGCCGAGGTGGTGCGACCCCGCTGGTACTGGCGCGACAAGCGCATCGCCCAGGCCACGCGGCTCTGGCGCCTGTCCTACCAGCCACTGACCTTCAGCTACCGGGTCAGCTTGGGCGGGCTGTCGCAGACCTACCGCTCGCTCAGCGAGGCGCTGCGGGCGGTGCAGAGCAGCGCACAATGGCGCATCGCCGAGCCCCTGACGGGCGGCGACGAAGGCAGCTGCCACCTCGAGTTCAGCTACCGCCTCGACACCGACCAGCTGCCGCGTCCGCTGCAGATCGGCATCGGCTCCCAACCTGAATGGAATCTGCGCGTGGACCGAACTGTCAGCTTGAGCGCCGACAATCGCTGATCAGGCTCCGGCCGCCCCGTCGGGCGGACGCTCCTGCTCGCCGTTGCCTTCCCCTGTTCCCATGAGTCGTCGTTCCCTGCGCTGGACCCTGCTGATCGCCCTGCTGGCGACCGGTGCGACCGTGCTGGTGCTGGTCTTCCTGCTGACCGTGGCGACCAACAACCGGGCGCTGTACGAGCACCACTTCGGCTGGCTGCTGTGGGTCAACATCGGCGTGGCCGCCGCCCTCGGGCTGGTGATCCTGATCGCGCTGCTGCACCTGACGCGGCGCATGCGGCGTGGCAAGTTCGGCAGCCGGCTGCTGTTCAAGCTGGCCGCCATCTTCGCCTTCGTCGGCGTGGTGCCGGGCGCGCTGATCTACGGCGTGTCCTACCAGTTCGTCTCGCGCAGCATCGAGAGCTGGTTCGACGTCGAGGTCGAAGGCGCGCTCGAATCCGGCCTCAACCTGGGCCGCAGCACGCTGCAGACCCTCGTCACCGACCTGGGCACCAAGACCCGCACGGCCGCCGAGCGTGCGGCCGACAACCACGAGCGCCTGCAGGTGCTGGCGCTGGAGCGGCTGCGCGAGCAGCTGTCGGCGCAGAGCGTCGCGGTGCTGTCGAGCAACGGCCAGGTGATGGCCTCGGCCGGCGGCTCGATCGGCGTGGTGCTGCTGCCCGACCGCCCCTCGGCGCTGCTGCTGCGCCAGACCCGCAACGCCCGCGTGACCTCCGTGCTCGAGGGCCTGGACGCCGATCCCGGCGACCCTTCGGGCGCAGCCCCCGAGGCCCGCGTCCGCGCCCTGGCGTGGATCCCCTCGCCCGAGTTCAGCCTCGGCAACGAGGACCGCTACCTGCAGGTCACCCAGTCCATTCCCGCCGAGCTCTCGGCCAATGCCCTGCGGGTCCAGGCCGCCTACAGCGAATACCAGCAGCGGGCGCTCGGCCGCGAAGGCCTGCGCCGGATGTACATCGGCACGCTGACGCTGGCGCTCATCCTCGGCGTGTTCAGCGCGCTGCTGATGGCCGCGGCCCTGGGCCACCAGCTGGCGCGGCCGCTGCTGGTGCTGGCCGAAGGCGTGCGCCAGGTCGCCCGTGGCGACCTCACGCCCAAGGCCGTGTTCGACTCGCGCGACGAGCTCGGCGGGCTGACCCGCTCGTTCGCCGACATGACCCAGCAGCTCGCCGACGCCCGCTCGCTGGTCCAGCGCAGCCTGGCCGAGGTGGAGAGCGCCAAGGCCCACCTGCAGACCATCCTCGACAACCTCAACGCCGGCGTGCTGGTCTTCGACGCCCAGGGGCGCATCGAGATGGCCAACCCCGGCGCGGCGCGCATCCTGCGCCTGCCACCCGACCTCGGCCACGGCCGCACGCTGGCGCAGCTGCCCGGCCTGGCCGACTTCGCGCTCGCCGTCGCGCAGCGCTTCTCCAAGGCCAACCTCGACACCGAGCGCAGCGAGCACAGCCACTGGCAGGACACGCTCGAGATCACCTCCAGCACCGACAGCGCCACCGTGACCCTGCTGGTGCGGGGCGCGCTGCTGCCCGAGATGCAGCCGCTGATCGTCTTCGACGACATCACCGAGGTCGTCTCCGCCCAGCGCAGCGTCGCCTGGGCCGAAGTCGCCCGCCGGCTCGCCCACGAGATCAAGAATCCGCTCACCCCCATCCAGCTGTCGGCCGAGCGCCTGCAGCACAAGCTCGAGAGCAAGCTCACCGGCACCGACCAGCAGATGCTGGTGCGCTCGGTGGGCACCATCGTCACCCAGGTCCAGGCGATGAAGACCCTGGTCAACGAATTCCGCGACTACGCCCGGCTGCCTGCGGCCAGCCTCGCGCCGCTCGACCTCAACAGCCTCGTCAGCGACGTGCTCGGGCTCTACGCCGTGCAGCAGGAACGTGGCGTGCTCAGCGCCGACCTGGGTGCGGACCTGCCCGCGCTCGAGGGGGATGCCACCCAGCTGCGCCAGGTCATCCACAACCTGGTGCAGAACGCGCTCGACGCCATCGACGGCCAGCCCGAAGGTGAGGTCGAGGTCTGCACCGACCTCTGCCTGCACCCCGACGGGCGCCTGCGCAGCGTGCGGCTGAAGGTCATCGACAACGGCCCGGGCTTCTCCGACAAGGTCCTGAAACGGGCCTTCGAGCCCTACGTCACCACCAAGGCGCGTGGCACCGGACTGGGCCTGGCGGTGGTGCGCAAGATCGTCGAGGAGCACGGTGCCCGGATCCGTCTGCGCAACCGCAACGAGCAGACTCAGGACACCACTTTCGACGGCGCGCAGCACGGCGCCGAAGTTTCTATATCATTTTCCCGCTGGGTACCGGTGATTGACCCTGCGCCAAGCCTGACGGCTTGAGCAAAAACGCTACAGCCCGTACCCCTGAAACGAGTCAGCTTCGATCCTTCCATGGCCAATATTCTTGTCGTCGACGATGAAATGGGCATCCGTGCCCTGCTGCAGGAAATCCTGACGGACGAAGGACACACCGTCGAGCTGGCCGAAAACGCCGCTCAGGCCCGTGCCAAGCGCGAGCAGATGCAGCCCGACCTGGTGCTGCTCGACATCTGGATGCCCGATGTCGACGGCATCACCCTGCTCAAGGAATGGGGCTCGGGCTCGCAGCTGTGCATGCCCGTGATCATGATGTCCGGCCACGGCACCATCGACACCGCGGTCGAGGCCACCAAGTACGGCGCGATGGCCTTCCTCGAGAAGCCCATCACCCTGCAGAAGCTGCTGCGTGCCGTCGAGCAGGGCCTGGCCAAGCCGGCGCCCAAGAGCGCCGCACCCGCCGAGGCCGGCGGCGGCGCCCTGCCGCTGCGCGCCGAACGCGGCTACGGCACCTACCAGCACAGCAGCGACACCGCCACGCTGGCCGCGCCCGTCTACAACCCGAGCCATGGCCAGACCAGCACCGCACCGCTGAACCACGGCAGCGGCGGCTTCAGCAGCCACCCGCACCCGCCCCACGGCAACCACCACGCCACCAGCATCCTCGCCCCCAGCGGCCCGATCCCCGAACAGAGCTTTGCACTCGACCGCCCGCTGCGCGAGGCCCGTGACGCCTTCGAGAAGGCCTACTTCGAGTTCCACCTCGCCCGCGAGAACGGCAGCATGACCCGCGTGGCCGAGCGCACCGGCCTCGAACGCACCCACCTCTACCGCAAGCTCAAGCAGCTCGGCGTCGACCTGACCCGCAACAAGCGCGGCGGCAACTGAGCCGATCCGGACCCTTTCAAAAAAATCAGCCCGAAAAGCTTGGACAACTCAGAAAAGCTGGTTATACTAGCGTTCTTGATGGCCTGGTAGCTCAGTTGGTAGAGCAGCGGATTGAAAATCCGCGTGTCGGTGGTTCGATTCCGCCCCAGGCCACCAGAATTTTTCAAGCATTGACGCCTACTTGAGCCAGTAGGCGTTTTTGTTTGTGCAGTCAGAGCCCACGAGTCCGGTTCCTGTCCGGTCTCCCGGCGGAACTGCAGCGAAGCGGACGCCGACCGGCACCGCTTCCGATTCGGCACGATGCGGGATTAGCTCAGTTGGTAGAGCGATACCTTGCCAAGGTATAGGTCGAGAGTTCGAGTCTCTTATCCCGCTCCATGCGCATCAAGCAGCGCCAGCCCCAGCGGGCTGGCGTTTTGCTTCGTGACGCAGACACGTCCGCAGGCCACACTCTGCGGTCGCTCTCTGGCCACGAAGCCGACCGCAACCCGAGCACTTCGTGACCGACGACAGCCCCCATCGGCCGCACGGCTCACGGCCAGCCAACGGCAGACACGGCCGGCACGAAATCCGCATCCAGTCCGGCAGCGATGGACTGGCCTGAAATTTCCGCCCTTCGTCGCCCGGACGGGGCAGAAGCGCCTGGTTCATCAAATTTCCGTACGGAAATCAACGGATCGGTGCCGATGCATCGGGCCCGTCTTTCTTCTCTCGTCGCAGACCGCGCCCTTCCCTCCATCGGGTTCGCGCCTCATTTCCCTCTCAAGGATCCCACATCCAAAGTCTTCACCCCGCAGCAGCATCCTTCCAGCTGAACGAATCGGCCGGCCTCGCCCAGTTCGGGCTTGCCCACACCCAGGTGATCGCCTACCTGAGTGAATCCGTGTGCCGGGCGCGCTTCAAGCCCGCCCACCAGGACCCCAGCTTCGCCGAGCTGCTGGTCACCAACGCCGAACAGATCACCGCGGCCATCGCCCGCCGCTTCGCCTCGGGCGCCCGGAGCATCTTCGTGCTGCGTCCGACGGACTTCTGATCCGGCACCGCCACGCCGCGCCAGCAGCGAATCGACCTCGGCGCCGTGCATGCCCCTTCGGCGACATGCCGCCTCGACGACTCAAGCTTTCGGGCCGGGCGCCGATGACGACGGATCACCCTCGAAGTGCCGCGCATGACCTCCTCCGCCACCCCGCCCGCCACCAGGCATCGCCCGTTGACCTGCAGGTGCTGTCGGACGTTTGCCTTCCAGAGGAGGCTCATGAGCGCCAACGACTGGTCCGCCGACTTTCGTCCGCTCACGACACCCTCGGAAGACTGCTTCTTTCCGGGCACTCATGACTACGTCGTCTTTCTCAGGGGCTCGCCCGAGATCGAGCAGATGGTGCGCGACCGGACGATCTGGAGCGTGGCCAGCGGCAAGGCCGGCGAGTTCTTGGTGCCGGGCGCCGGAGATGACTGCCCGACGGTGCGCTACCACTACCGCACGGCAGTGCCTTGGGATGACCACACGCCATCGGTGGCGTGGATGCTGATCGAGGGACTGCCATCGCTGGAAGAGATCGTTCAAAGGCATCGTGATGAAGACTGATCATGCGGTCGTCGCGCGCACAACCACCGTCGGACTTCGATGAAGCTGCCGCGACGCCAGTTCCTGCGCGCGTTCGTCCGATGGGCCCAACACCACCGCGCCGACCTGCCCTTCAGCCTGCGAACCACCTTGAGACGGGATGACCACCTGACCTTCACGATGAGGGGCATCCACCCGGCGCTGGTGCTGGTCGTCGGGCGACAAGAGGTTTGCGTCGACATCCACCACGCCGGCCGCTCCTGGGACATGCTCGGCTGCTTCGAGGCCGTCGCCCGGCACCGGCCCGATGGCCATCACTGCGACCTCTGCCTTGACCAGCAGCAGACCTGGCCGACGCGCGAGGCGCTGTGGCTCGACCACTGCTTCGAGCCGCTGGCCGCCTGGATGGCGGGCCCGCTGACTTCAGCCCGCTGGCTGGACCTGTGCGCCCACGAGGGCATGACCTGGGCGACGCTGACGGACGCCGATCGGACACCGGAAGGCCTGCGATACCGCCTGCCCGTCCACCTCTGAACTCACACCGCGCCACGCCGCATCGACCGCTCCCGCCGCACCGACTCTTCGCGCAGCGAGGTCAGCGTGCGGTCGACGAAGTCGATGTGCGCTTCGGCGGCGGCGCGGGCGGCCGCGCCCTGGCGGGCCTGCACGGCCAGCCAGACGGCGCGGTGCTGATCGAGCAGCTGGGCCGACACCGTGCCGGCGGCGAACAGGTTGGCGATGTTGTCGTGCACATGGGTGTGCAGCATGGTCAGCAGGTTGGCGCTGAGGTGGGTGAACAGGGCGTTGTGGGCCGCGTCGGCCAGCGCCTGGTGGAACTGCACGTCGATCCGTGACGTCAGGTCGAGCCCGCCCTGGCGGTGGGCCGCCTCCATCTGCGCGAACAGCGTGCCGATGCGCTCGATGTCGGCATCGGTCGCCCGCTCGGCGGCCATCTGCGCCACCGTGCCTTCGAGCATGCGCCGGAACTCCAGCACGTCACGGTGCAGTTCGGGGTGCTTGCCCAGCATCTCCTGCCAAGGATCGGCAAAACCGCTGTCGAGATGACCGGTCACGTAGGTGCCGCCACCCTGGCGGGACGTGACCAGGCCGCGCGCGGCCAGCTTCTGGATCGCCTCGCGCAGCGACGGCCGCGACACGCCCAGCTGCTCGGCCAGCTGACGCTCGGGCGGCAGGCGGTCACCGGGCTTGAACGAGCCCTCCAGCATCATGGTCTCGAGCTGCTGGACGATCTGGTCGGACAGGCGGGTGACGTTCAACGGCTTGATCGGGACGGCGGTCGATGCGGGCATGGCAGGCAATCGGCTGCAGTCGCAGCCAAATCTGAATTGGTCTTACCAATGATAGCGCCTGTCCGGAAAATTCAGTTCAACGCCATTTATTGGTCAGACCAATTTACTAAATTGACTGAACCAAGGGTTAACACCGATCTTTTTTCGTTGACCGGTCGGATGGGTCGCTCTAAATTTCCGCCCCATCGCGCCATTTATTGGCCTGACCAATTAACCAAGACTGCGGCCGCCCATGTCACCCCAGCACCAGGCCTTCCTGAAGGCACTCAGCCAGCGCATCACGACCGAGCGGCTCGTCACCGACCCGCTGCGCACGCTGGCCTACGGCACGGACGCGAGCTTCTACCGCCTGGTGCCGCAGATCGTCGTGCTGGCGCGGGACGAGGCCGAGGTCTCGGCCGTGCTGGCGCTGGCGCACGCGCATCAGGTGGCGGTGACCTTCCGGGCGGCAGGCACCAGCCTGTCGGGGCAGGCGGTGAGCGATTCGGTGCTGGTGGTGATCGGCGAGGGCTGGACGGGCATCGAGATCCTGGACGGCGGCGAGCGCATCCGCCTGCAGCCGGGCGTGATCGGCCAGCACGCCAACGACGCGCTGCGCCACCTGGGCCGCAAGATCGGCCCGGATCCGGCGTCCATCGCCACGGCCCGCATCGGCGGCATGGCGGCCAACAACAGCTCGGGCATGTGCTGCGGCACGGCGCAGAACGGCTACC
Source organism: Sphaerotilus hippei (assembly GCF_003201595.1). Lineage (GTDB taxonomy): Bacteria > Pseudomonadota > Gammaproteobacteria > Burkholderiales > Burkholderiaceae_C > Sphaerotilus > Sphaerotilus hippei. Next base: position 29,035 of record NZ_QJJS01000019.1, read on the forward strand.
ACACGCTGGCCGCGCTGCGCGTGATGCTGCGCGACGGCCAGGTGCTCGACACCTCGGACGCGATCAGCGTGGCCGCCTTCCGGCGTTCGCACGCCGGGCTGCTGCACGGGCTGAGCGCGCTGTCGGACCGCATCCGCAGCCAGCCGGAGCTGGAAGCCCGGGTGCGGCGCAAGTACCGGCTCAAGAACACCACGGGCTACGGCATCAACGCGCTGATCGACTTCATCGATCCGGTGGACATGCTGGCGCATCTGATGATCGGCTCGGAGGGCACGCTGGGCTTCATCTCCAGCATCACCTACCGCACGGTGGCCGACCATGCGCACAAGGCCTCGTGCCTGGTGCTGTTCGACGAGCTGGAGGACTGCTGCCGCGCGGTCACGGCGCTGAAGGACGGCGGTGCGGTGGACGCGGTCGAGCTGGTGGACCGCCGCAGCATCCTGGCCGTGCAGGGCAAGAAGGGCCTGCCCGGTTTCCTCTATGGCGAGCCGGCGCCGCAGGCGGCCGCGCTGCTGATCGAGACCCGCGGCGCCGACGCGGCGGAGCTGGCCGCGCGCTGCGCCGCCATCGGCGCCACGCTGGCGGCCTGCCGCCCCGCGGCCGACAGCGGCTTCTCGACCGACGCCGCCGTGTGCGAGACCTACTGGGCCGTGCGCAAGGGCCTGTTCCCCGCCGTGGGTGCGCAGCGTGCGGTGGGCACGACCTGCGTGATCGAGGACGTGGCCTTCCCGGTCGAGCTGCTGGCCGAAGGCGTGCTGCGCCTGACCGCCTTGTTCGACAAGCACGGCTACGACGAGGCGCTGATCTTCGGCCACGCGCTGGAGGGCAATCTGCACTTCGTCTTCGCGCCGGGCTTCGACAGCCCCGCCGAGGTGCAGCGCTACAGCGACTTCATGGACGAGGTCAGCACGCTGGTGGCGGTCGAGTTCGGCGGCTCGCTGAAGGCCGAACACGGCACCGGCCGCAACGTCGCGCCCTTCGTGAAGCTCGAATGGGGCGACGAGGCCTACGCGGTGATGTGCGAGATCAAGCGGCTGTTCGACCCCGAAGGCCTGCTCAACCCCGACGTCATCATCAGCAGCGACGCGCAGATCCACCTGCAGGACCTCAAGCGCATGCCGGCGGCCGACGCGCTGGTGGACCGCTGCATCGAGTGCGGCTTCTGCGAGCCGGCCTGCCCGTCCAACGGGCTGTCGCTGACGCCGCGCCAGCGCATCGTGCTGTGGCGGCGCATCCAGCAGCTGCGGCGCGACGGCAGCGATGCCGCCCTGCTGGCGCAGCTGGAGGCCGACTACCAGTGGGCCGGCCTGGACACCTGCGCGGCCACCGGCATGTGCGCCACGCGCTGCCCGGTCGGCATCAACACCGGTGACCTGGTGCGCCAGCTGCGCGGCGAGGCCCGCCACCCGGGCGTGGCCTCGACGGTGGAAGCACACCTGGGCGCGGTGCTGGGCACGGCACGGGCCGGCCTGGGCGTGCTGAAGCTGGCCCGTGGCGTGCTCGGCCCGGACACGGCCACCGCCCTGAACCGGGCGGTGCACCGGGTGATCCCGGTGCTGCCGGTCGCCCCGGCGGCGACGCCGGGGGCCGCCTCGGCGCTGCCGGCGGCACCCGCCGCACCGGCCGGTGGCAGCGCCGAGTCGTCGGTGGTGTACTTCTCGTCCTGCGTCAACCGGGTCTTCGCCGAAAGCCCGCAGGGCGGCGACAACCTGGCGGAGTCGACCTTCAGCCTCTTCGCCAAGGCCGGCCTGACGCCGATCTACCCGCCGGACTGCGACGGCCTGTGCTGCGGCCAGCCCTTCGAGAGCAAGGGCGCCAGCCAGGCGGCCGAGCGGGCGCTGCGCCGCACCGGCGAGGCCCTGCTGGCGGCCAGCGACGGCGGCCGCATTCCGGTCTACCTGGACAACGCCCCCTGCGCGCTGCGCCTGGTCGAGGCGCAGCGCGCAGGCCAGCTCGACGCGCGGCTGAAGCTGCACGACGCCACCAGCTTCATGGCCGACGTGGTCGCGCCGCGGCTGCACATCACGCCCCAGCTGCAGCAGCTGGCGGTGCACATCCCGTGCAGCACCAGCAAGATCGGCTCGGCCGCCAAGCTCGTCGCGCTGGCGCGCCGCTGCGCCGAAGAAGTCACCGTGCCCGACATCGCCTGCTGCGGCTTTGCCGGTGACAAGGGTTTCACGCTGCCCGAACTCAATGCCAACAGCCTCAAGCGACTGGCGCCCGCCCTGCCCGCCGGCTGCGGCACCGGGGTGTCGTGCAGCCGCACCTGCCAGATCGGCCTGAGCGGCCACTCCGGCCTGCCCTACCGCAGCCTGGAGGCGCTGCTCGATGACTGCGCCACTCCGTCCGACAGCGCCCGCTGAACGCCGCCCTTCGAACTTCCCCCGCCTACCCGGAAAGATCCACCCATGCCCACCTGGCTTCAAACCTACGACCCGCTCGGCAACCTGACACTGTCAGCGCTGGTCGCGGTCATCCCCGTCGTCTTCTTCTTCATCGCGCTGGCGGTGCTGCGCATGAAGGGCCACATCGCCGGCACGATCACCGTGGCGCTGGCGCTGGGCATCGCCATCCTGTTCTACGGCATGCCGGTGGACATGGCGCTGGCCTCGGCCGGCTACGGCTTCGTCTACGGCCTGTGGCCGATCGCGTGGATCATCGTGTGCTCGGTGTTCCTCTACAAGGTCACGGTCAAGACCGGCCAGTTCGACATCATCCGCGCGTCGATCCTGTCGATCACCGATGACCAGCGCCTGCAGATGCTGCTGGTGGGCTTCGCCTTCGGCGCCTTCCTGGAAGGCGCGGCGGGCTTCGGCGCGCCGGTGGCCATCACCGCCGCGCTGCTGGTGGGCCTGGGTTTCAACCCGCTGTACGCGGCCGGCCTGTGCCTGATCGCCAACACCGCCCCGGTGGCCTTCGGCGCCATGGGCATCCCCATCCTGGTGGCGGGCAAGGTCACCGGCATCGACCCCTTCCTGATCGGCAAGATGGCCGGCCACCAGCTGCCGCTGCTGTCGCTGTTCGTGCCCTTCTGGCTGGTGTTCATGATGAACGGCCTCAAGGGCGTGAAGGACACCTGGCCGGCCGTGCTGGTCGCCGGTGGCAGCTTCGCCGTGACCCAGTTCTTCACCGCCAGCTACCTCGGCCCCGAACTGCCCGACATCACCTCGGCGCTGGTCAGCCTGGTCTGCCTGACGCTGTTCCTGAAGGTCTGGCACCCGAAGGAGACCTTCCGCTTCGCCGCCGCCGGTGGCGTGGGCGCCTCGGCCGTGGCCGGTGCCGGCCTGAACGTGGCCGGCGGCAGCAAGCGCAAGCCCTCGGGCTACAGCGCCGGCCAGATCTTCAAGGCCTGGTCGCCGTTCGTGATCCTGACCGTGCTGGTCACGATCTGGAGCCTCAAGCCCTTCAAGATGCTGTTCGACAAGGGCGGCGCGATGGCCGGCTGGGTCTTCAAGGTGGAAGTGCCGCACCTGCACAACCTGGTGATCAAGACCACCCCCATCGTCAGCGCCGACAAGGCCTACGAGGCGATCTACAAGCTCGACCTGATCTCCGCCACCGGCACGGCCATCCTGCTGGCCGCCGTGCTGTCGATGATCGTGCTGCGCATGAAGCCGCTGGACGGCCTGCGCACCTTCGGTGAAGTGGTGATGGAACTCAAGCGCCCGATCTACTCGATCGGCATGGTGCTGGCCTTCGCCTTCGTCGCCAACTACTCGGGCCTGTCGTCGACGCTGGCGCTGGTGCTGGCCGGCACGGGTGCGGCGTTCCCGTTCTTCTCGCCCTTCCTGGGCTGGCTGGGCGTGTTCCTGACCGGCTCGGACACCTCGGCCAACGCGCTGTTCGGCTCGCTGCAGGCGACCACCGCGCACCAGATCGGCGTCAGCGACACCCTGCTGGTGGCGGCCAACACCACCGGCGGCGTGACCGGCAAGATGATCTCGCCGCAATCGATCGCCGTGGCCTGCGCCGCGGTGGGCCTGGTGGGCAAGGAGTCGGACCTGTTCCGCTTCACGCTCAAGCACAGCCTGTTCTTCGCCACCATCGTGGGCGTGATCACCTACCTGCAGGCCTACTACCTGACAGGCATGATCCCGCACTGAACGGTGCTCCCGGGCTCCGCCGGCCCCTGTGCCCGGCGGAGCCTGCAGCGGCCAGAATGCCAAATAACGGGTTTTCGACAATCACTTGACCGATTCCCGGTGACCCGATCTGCGTAGGATCGGCCGATTCTTTCCATCAGAGTCGGCAGAGGTGTACCGGATGAGCGCCAAGCGCATCGTGACCAGTTTCCTGGCGTTCGGCACGGCCTGGATCCTGGCCTCGGACCGGGCGATCGACCTGATCACCCGGGACGCGGCGATCGTCTCGTCGATCCAGTCGGCCAAGGGCCTGGTCTTCGTGGGCCTGAGCGCCCTGCTCATCTACGTGCTGGTGCGCCATGCGGAGCGCTCCCAGGCGGCCCTCAAGGCCGAGACCGTGCGCCAGCGCGACCGGCTCGCCCACATCCTGGACGTCTCCCCGGCCGTCATCTACACGCTGAGCAGGCGCCAGGATGGCCAGCCCGGCTGGGACGTCGACTTCATCAGCCAGAACGTCGAGCAGGTCACCGGCCATGGACCGGCCCGCTGGTCCTCCCGGGCCGATTTCTGGCGTGAGCACATCCACCCCGACGACCGGACCCCGGCCGAGCTCGCGCAGCAGCGGCTGATGCAGCAGGGCACGGTGCAGCACGAGTACCGCTTCCGGCACGCCGACGGCCGCTGGCGCTGGATCAACGACACCGTCACCCTGCTGCGCGACGCGGCCGGCCAGCCGGTCACGCTGACCGGCGCCTGGCTGGACGTGACCGACCGCAAGCAGGCCGAGCTGGCCACGCAGGCCTCCGAACACCGCTACCACGAGCTGTTCGACCTCAACCCGCTGCCGATGTGGGTGCACGACCTCGAGACCCGGCGCTTCGTCGCGGTGAACGCGGCCACGACCGCGCGGTATGGCTACAGCCACGCCGAGTTCAGCACGATGACGCTGGAGGACATCCAGCCCGAGGCGCCGGGCACGGCGCTGCCGCCCGGAGAGTCGATGCACCGGCGCCGGGACGGCACGAGCTTCCGGGCCGAGCTGAGCACCCGCACGCTGGACCGCGAGGGCCGTGCGGTGCAGCTGGTGCTGGTGCACGACCTCACCGACCGCCTCGACGCGCAGGAACATGCAAGGCTGATCGCCCAGGTGTTCGAGTCCAGCCAGGAAGGCATCTTCATCACCGATGCCCAGACCCGCTTCCTGTCGGTCAACGGCTCCTTCACCCGCATCACCGGCTACAGCGACGCCGAGGTGCAGGGCCACACGCCGGCCCTGCTGAAGTCGGGCCGCCAGGACCGGCTGTTCTACGCCGAGATGTGGGCCCGCATCAAGGCCGAGGGCCGCTGGGAAGGCGAGATCTGGAACCGCCGCAAGAACGGCGAGATCTTCCCCGAGTGGCTCACGATCAGCGCCATCCAGGACTCGCACGGCACACTGCAGCAGTACCTCGGCATCTTCACCGAGACCTCCAACCGCAAGGCGGCGGAGGAGCGCATCCTGCGCCTGTCGAACTACGACACGCTGACCGACCTGCCCAACCGCACCCTGCTGGCCGAGCGGGCCCGCGTGGTGCTGGCCGCCGCGCACCAGCAGGACCGCCCCGCCCTGCTGATGCACCTGAACGTGGACCATTTCGGGGGCGTCAACGAATCGCTCGGTCATGACGCCGGCGACCAGGTGCTGCGCGAACTGGCCCAGCGCCTGTCGCGCGCGCTCAAGCCGGAGGACATCCTCTGCCGCCTGGGCGGAGACGACTTCATCCTGCTGCTGCCCGGCAGCGCGGTGCACGACGTGGCGCCGATCGGCCTGCGGCTGATGGAAGCCGTCGCCCGGCCGATGACCGTGGCCGGCCAGGCGCTGCGCCTGAGCGCCAGCATCGGCGTGGCCGAGTATCCGGGCAACGGCAAGGACCTCGCCCAGCTGACCCAGGCGGCCGAGCTGGCCGTGCACCTGGCCAAGCGCGAGGGGCGCAACACGATGCGGCTGTTCTCGCTGCGCATGCAGCAGCAGGTGCAGGAGACGCTGGCCATCGCCCGGGACCTGCGCTGGGCGGTGGAGCGCCGGCAGCTCGTGCTGCACTACCAGCCGCAGGTCGATGCCCTGACCCACCGCCTGGTCGGCGTCGAGGCGCTGGTGCGCTGGCAGCACCCTCAGTGGGGCCTGGTGTCGCCGGCACGTTTCATCCCGATCGCCGAGGACACCGGGCTGATCCAGGAGATCGGCACCTGGGTGCTGCACGAGGCGCTGCGCCAGAACGGCGCCTGGCAGGCCGCCGGCCTGCCCATCGTGCCGATGGCGGTCAACCTGTCGGTGGCGCAGTTCCGCCATCCGCTGCTGCACGGCACGCTGGCCGAGGCGCTGCGCCACAGCGGCCAGCCCGCCCACATGCTCGAGCTCGAGCTCACCGAGAGCGTGGCGATGGAAGATTCGGACTTCACCGTCACCACGATCGCCGGGCTCAAGCAGCTCGGCGTGTCGCTGTCGATCGACGATTTCGGCACCGGTTACTCCTCGCTGAGCTACCTGAAGCGCTTCAAGGTGGACAAGCTGAAGATCGACCAGTCCTTCGTGCGCGGCCTGAACCGCGACCCGCAGGACGAGGCCATCGTCGACACCGTCATCAGCCTGGCGCGCAGCCTCGGGCTGCGCACCATCGCCGAGGGCGTGGAGACGAGCGACCAGCTGCAGTTCCTGCAGCAGCACGGCTGCGACGAGATCCAGGGTTACCTGTTCAGCCGTCCGGTGCCGGCCGACGCTTTCCCCGAACTGCTGCGCTCGCTCAGCGGAATCGACCGCGTGACCACCATGGCGCCCCATCCGGTGTCATGCTGACGGTCCAGCGGCAGATCAGGGAGAGCGACATGTCGTCCACACGCACGGAAACCGACGGCTTCGGCCCGATCGAGGTGCCCGGCGAGGCCCTCTGGGGCGCGCAGACCGAGCGCAGCCGGCGCCACTTCGCGATCGGCACGCAGCGCATGCCCATCGAGCTGGTGCATGCGCTGGCCGAGGTCAAGCGGGCCGCCGCCGACGTCAACGGCGAACTCGGCCTGCTGGAGGCCGGCAAGGCGGCCGCCGTGTCGGCCGCGGCCGCCCGGGTGGCGGCCGGGGAGTTCGATGCCGAGTTCCCGCTGTCGGTGTGGCAGACCGGCTCGGGCACGCAGAGCAACATGAACACCAACGAGGTGATCGCCAGCCTGGCCTCGCTGGCGCTGGGCGGTGGCCTCGGCGCCGACCGCACGGTGCATCCCAACGACGACGTCAACCTCGGGCAGTCCTCCAACGACGTGTTCCCGACGGCGATGCACGTGGCCGCCGTGCTGCGCACGCGCCCGCTGCTGGCCGCGCTCGGACGGCTGCGCGCCGCCCTGCAGGCCAAGGCGGTCACCTTCGCGGACACGATCAAGATCGGCCGCACCCACCTGCAGGACGCCACCCCGATCACGCTCGGCCTGGAGTTCGGTGGCTACGACGCCCAGCTGGCGATCGCCGAGCACGCGCTGCGGCAGGCCCTGCCCGCCGTGCACGCCCTGGCCATCGGCGGCACGGCGGTGGGCACCGGCCTGAACACCCACGCCCAGTTCGGTCGCCGGGTCGCGGCCACGCTGGCGCAGCGGCTGGATGCGCCCTTCGTGGTGGCCGACAACCTGTTCGCCGCGATGGCCGGGCACGAGGCGCTGGTCGTGCTGCACGGCGCGCTGCGCACCCTGGCCATCGCGCTGACCAAGGTGGCCAACGACATCCGGCTGATGGGCAGCGGCCCGCGTGCCGGCCTGGGCGAGCTGCACCTGCCGGAGAACGAGCCCGGCAGCTCGATCATGCCCGGCAAGGTCAACCCCACGCAGGTCGAGGCGCTGACGATGGTCTGCGCCCAGGTGATGGGCCACGACGTGGCCATCGGCGTGGCCGCCAGCCAGGGCCAGTTCGAGCTGAACGTCTACAAGCCGCTGATCGCCTTCGACGTGCTCGACAGCCTGCGGCTGCTGGCCGACGCGATGGACAGCTTCGCCGCCCATTGTGTCGAGGGCATCGAGGTCGACCTGCCGCGCATGCAGGAGCTGCTGGGCCGCTCGCTGATGCTGGTGACCGCGCTGGCGCCCCACATCGGCTACGACCGCGCCGCGCGCATCGCCAAGCACGCCAGCACCCACCGGACCAGCCTGCAGGAGGCCGCGCTGAGTGTCGGCGGACTGAGCGTCGAGCAGTTCGACGCCTGGGTGGACCCGCGCCACATGCTGGGGCCGCGCTGACGCGACGCCGGCGGCCGATCCGTGATCAGTAGTGCGGCGGCAGCTCGTCGCGCAGGTTGCGCTCCGAGCTGGTCGGGCCGTCGGGCACCTGCTGGCGCAGCTGGCTGACCTCGCGCAGCAGCCGGTCGATCTGCTGCTGCTGGCTCACGACGACCTGGTTGAGGTGATCCACCAGGTCCTCGGTGAAGCTGGCCTTGACCTCGAGGTCGGTCAGGCGGCGGTCGATGTCGCTCGGGCTCACTTCTTCTTCGAGCGGTCCGGCACGATGGTCGTGATCGTGGGCATCACGGCGCCCGGAGAGACCGGCTTGGACGGCGTCTGGTCCTTCTTGGGCTTCTTGGCTTCTTTGGTGCTGCGCTGACCCTTGGGCATGGACATCTCCTCGGCATGGTGGGTGTAGAGCCGCACAGGTTACCCGGTTCCGGCGACGGCACGCGCGGGGCGCCGTCAAGCTGCGTGCAAACCCGTGCCCGCCGACGGCGCCGGCCCTCGAGAATCGACCGACCGCCGGCCCCCGGCACCGCGAGGACCTCCGCATGGATCGCAGACACTGGCTGATGGACATGGCCGCGCTGTGCGTGCTGGCGGGCCCGGGTCGGGCGGCGCGGGCGCAGACGCAGACGCAGACGGGTAGTGAGCTGCCCACGCTGGTCGTGCTCGACTTCGAGCTGGTCGACGACCAGGACAACCCGCTGACGAAGGCCGCCCAGGTGATCCGCCTGCAGCGGGCCACCGCGCAGCTGCAGCAGGAACTGGCGCAGCGCCAGCTCTACCGGGTGATCGATCCCGAGGCCTCGGCCGTGCGCCAGCGCCAGCTGCGCGAGCAGCAGGCCTACCTGTACCGCTGCGACGACTGCGCGGCACAGATCGGCCAGCTCACCGGCGCCGACCTGGTGATGTCGACCTGGGTGCAGAAGGTCAGCGAGCTGATCCTGAACCTGAACGTGCAGGTCCACGACGGCCGCACCGGGCGGGTGCTGCTGAGCAAGTCGGTCGACCTGCGCGGCAACGAGGACGAGTCCTGGCGCCGGGCCGTGCGTTACCTGGTGCGCGACATGGCGCAGCGGCGCGAGCGCCAGCCGGGTTACGGCCGCTGAGCCGCCACGAACCGGCCGGGCTCAGCGCCCCAGCGTCTCGTTGAGCAGCAGGGCCAGTCGCACGCCGGCCCGCTGCAGGCGCGCCTCGGCCAGCTCGCGGGCGGCCTGGTACTGCGCGGCCGTCAGGCGACTCGCCCCCGCCTCGCCCGGCGCCGGCAGCGTGGCATAGACCTCGCGGCGCGCCACCTCGTGGGACTCGAGCGCCCACGCGTCGGCCGAGCGCTGCGAGCGCCAGAGGCGCAGGTCGGCCGGCCGGATGCGCTGCACCAGGCGATCGGCGATCACCTGCGGATCGCGGCTGATCGAGCGCACCAGGTGGTGGTCCCACAGGCTGTGCAGCGAGATCGGCCGGGTGCTGCGCCCCACCAGCACCTGCCGGTCGTTGCCGCCGTGGTCCCCGTCGTCGATGGTGTGCAGCGGCTGGTGCACATCACCCACCAGGTGCAGCAGGAACTGCAGCGCACGGCGGCGCTCGTCGCGCGGGGCCTCGCGGGAGGCCAGCGTGGCGCGGAACTGCTCGATCTTGTCGACGATGCAGGCCCGGGCCGGGCCGGTCGACGCCCGGCTGCCCTCGGGCAGCGGCGGGCGGCCGAAACACGCGGCGGACAGGTCGGGCGGCTGGCCTGCGGGCAGCAGGGGCAGGTTGACGAAGTGCCACTGGCGCGTGCCCAGGTAGTTCACCTTGCTGCCGTAGCGGTCGGCGTCGCGCCAGCGGTCGGCCCAGACCGACTCGCTGGCCAGGCCCCGGTCGGGCACCAGCGCGGTGTCGTCGCCCGACAGCAGCGCCTCGATGCGCTCGCGGGTGCGGCTGTGCAGGTAGTGCTGGGCGACCAGCGCGATGGCCCGGTGGCCACCTTCGCTCCAGGCCCGCGCCGGCGCCGGCACCAGGCCGGCCAGCGTGGCCAGCCCGCCCAGCAGCAGGGCCGTCAGCGCGCGGCGCGCACCCCCGCGACGCGGCGGCACGGGCACGGCGCGGGTGCCGCGGGGCATCGCTGGCGCTTACACGTTGAACAGGAAGTTCAGCACGTCGCCGTCCTTGACGACGTATTCCTTGCCTTCGGCGCGCATCTTGCCGGCATCCTTGGCGCCCTGCTCACCCTTGTACTGGATGAAATCCTCGTAGGCGATGGTCTGGGCGCGGATGAAACCGCGCTCGAAGTCGGTGTGGATCACGCCGGCGGCCTGCGGCGCGGTGTCGCCGATGTGGATGGTCCAGGCGCGAACTTCCTTCACCCCGGCGGTGAAGTAGGTCTGCAGGCCCAGCAGCTTGAAGCCGGCGCGGATCAGGCGGTTCAGGCCGGGTTCGTCCTGGCCCATCTCGGCCAGGAACATCTCGCGGTCCTCGTCGCTCATCTCGGCCAGCTCGGCTTCGGTCTTGGCGCAGATGGCCACGACCGGCGCGTTCTGCTTCGCGGCGAACTCCTTCAGGCGATCGAGGAAGGGGTTGTTCTCGAAGCCGTTCTCGTCGACGTTGCCCACGAACATCGCCGGCTTGGCGGTGATCAGGCACAGCGGCTTGAGGATGGCCAGCTCTTCCTTGCTGAACTCGATGCTGCGCACCGGCTGGGCCTGGTCGAGCGCGGCCTGGCACTTCTCGAGCACCTTGACCAGCGCGGCGGCTTCCTTGTCGTTGCCCGAGCGTGCGGCCTTGAGCGAGCGGTGCATCGTCTTCTCGACGGTGCCCAGGTCGGCCAGGCAGAGCTCGGTCTGGATCACCTCGATGTCGCTGATCGGGTCGATCTTGCCAGCGACGTGGATGACGTTCTCGTCCTCGAAGCAGCGCACCACGTTGACGATGGCGTCGGTCTCGCGGATGTGGCTGAGGAACTTGTTGCCCAGGCCCTCCCCCTTGGAGGCGCCCGCCACCAGGCCGGCGATGTCGACGAACTCGACGATGGCCGGCAGGATGCGCTCGGGCTGCACGATCTCGGCCAGGCCCTGCAGGCGCGGGTCGGGCAGCTCCACCACGCCGACGTTGGGCTCGATGGTGCAGAACGGATAGTTCTCGGCGGCGATGCCGGCCTTGGTCAGCGCATTGAAGAGGGTGGACTTGCCGACGTTGGGCAGGCCCACGATGCCGCACTTGAGGCTCATGATGGGTGGTTCTCGGGAGGGGATGCGTGATTGTAGGTGGCCCCCTCCCTACAATTCACCGCCATGAGCTCAACAGCATCTTTCACGGCGGGTCCGGCACTGGACGTGTGCATCCGGGGGGGCGGCGCCGTGGGCACCAGCCTGGCGCTGGCGCTGTCGCGCCAGGGGCTGCAGGTCGGCCTGGTGGCGCCGCCCGCGCCCCGCACCGGCACGGGTGACCTGCGCGCCTACGCGCTCAATGCCGGCTCGGTCGCGCTGCTGCAGAGCCTGCGGGTGTGGGATGCGCTGCCCGACACCGCACGCACCCCGGTCGACGAGATGCGGGTGCATGGCGACGAGCGTGGCCAGCTGGGCTTCTCCGCCTGGCAGCAGCAGGTCGACCACCTGGCGTGGATCGTCGACGCCGCCGCCCTCGACCGGGTGCTGGGCGAGGCATTGCGTTACGCCCCGCATGTGCAGCGCCTCGACGAGGCGGCTCCGGCGGCGCTGCTGGCCGTCTGCGAAGGCCGGGCCTCGGCCACCCGCGAGGCGCTGGGCGCCGGCTACGAGGCCCGCCCCTACGGCCACACCGCGATCGCCGCCCGGCTGGTCTGCGACCTGCCGCACCGCGCCACCGCCTGGCAGTGGTTCCGCAGCCCGGACATCCTGGCGCTGCTCCCCTTCGACCAGCCCGAGCCGGGCCGCTCCTTCGGGCTGGTCTGGTCGCTGCCGCAGGCGCAGGCCGAGGCGCTGCTGGCCGACGACGACCGCAGCTTCGAGGCCCGCCTGAACCTGGCGGTGCAGGAAGGGCTGGCGCACCAGGGCCTGGACGCGGCCGAGACCCTCGGCACGCTGCAGCTGGCCTCGGCACGCGCCGGCTGGCCGCTGATGATCGCCAACGCGCAGCGCTGGTCCGGCGACGGCTGGGTGCTGGTGGGCGACGCCGCCCACGCGGTGCATCCGCTGTCGGGCCAGGGCCTGAACCTGGGGCTGGGTGACGTGAGCTGCCTGGTGCGGGTGATCGCCCAGGCGCGCCGCAGCACGCCGTGGCGCTCGCCCGGAGACGCCCGGGTGCTGCGCCGTTATGCACGCGAGCGCCGCCTGCCCACGCTGGCGATGGGCGGGCTGACCGACGGCCTGCTGAACCTTTTCGCCACGCCCGCCGGCCCGCTGAAGGAGCTGCGCAACCACGGCATGGACCTGATCCACCGGCTCGGCCCGCTCAAGCGCTGGCTGGGCCATCAGGCCCTGGACTCGAGCCCGCCACGCTGAACCGGCCGCCGCCGCGCGGCCCGACACCACCCCGACCCCCAAGGATTCCCCGATGCTGCTGCGTCACGCCCTCACCGCCGCCCTGCTCACCGTCGCCACCGGCGCCGCCGTGGCCGACGAAGCGACCATCCGTCGCACGCTGCAGGAGCGCTTCCCGCAGCTGCCGCGCATCGACGAGGTCCGCCCGACACCGATGACCGGCGTCTGGGAGGTCCGCATGGGCACCGACCTGGTCTACAGCGACGCACGCGGACAGTTCCTGCTGCAGGGCTCGCTGATCGAGACGACGACCCGGCGCAACCTGACCGAGGAGCGCATCGACAAGCTGACCGCGATCGACTTCTCCGACCTGCCGCTGAAGGACGCCATCGTCTGGAAGAACGGCAACGGCAAGCGCCGCATCGCGGTGTTCGCCGATCCGAACTGCGGCTACTGCAAGCGCCTGGAGAAGGACCTGCTCAACGTCCGGGACGTGACGGTCTACACCTTCGTGATCCCCATCCTCGGCGGCGACTCGCCCGACAAGTCGAAGTCGATCTGGTGCGCCCGCGACAACACCGCCGCCTGGCGCAACTGGATGGTCGACAACACCACGCCGCCGCGGGTGATGGGCCAGTGCGACGCCTCGGCGATCGAGCGCAACAGCGCCCTGGCCCGCAAGTACAAGGTCACCGGCACGCCGGCGATCGTGTTCGAGGACGGCTCGCGGGCCCCGGGGGCGATCCCCGCCGCCGAGATCGAGAAGCGGCTCGCCTCGAAGTCCTGAGGCTCCCGGTTCAGCGGTGCGTGAACTTCGGGGCGCGCTTCTGCAGGAAGGCCTGCATGCCTTCCTTCTGGTCGTCGGTGGCGAACAGGGCGTGGAAGGCACGGCGCTCGAACAGCAGGCCTTCGGTCAGCGGCGCCTCGTAGGCGCGGTTGACGCTCTCCTTGGCCGCCATCAGCGCGATCAGCGAGAAGCCGCACATCGCCTGGGCCGCCTTGTCGGCCTCGGCCTGCAGCTCGGCCGCCGGCACCACGCGCGAGACCAGCCCGCTGCGCTCGGCCTCGGCCGCATCCATCATGCGGGCGGTCAGCGCCAGGTCCATCGCCTTGCTCTTGCCCACCGAGCGTGGCAGGCGCTGCGTGCCGCCCGCGCCGGGGATGATGCCCAGCTTGATCTCGGGCTGGCCGAACTTCGCGCTGTCGGCGGCGATGATCAGGTCGCAGGTCATCGCCAGCTCGCAGCCTCCGCCCAGCGCAAAACCGGCCACCGCGGCGATCACCGGCTTGCGCACCTCGCGCAGCGTGTCCCAGTTGCGCGAGATCAGGTTGCCCCGGTAGGCCTGGGCGTAATCGAAGGTCGACATCATCGAGATGTCGGCCCCGGCGGCAAAGGCCTTCTCGCTGCCGGTGACGACGATGCAGGCGATGCCGTCGTCGGCGTCGAAGGCCCGCAGCGCCGCGCCCAGCTCGTCCATCAGCGCGTCGTTGAGCGCGTTCAGCGCCTTCGGGCGGTTCAGCGTGATCCAGCCGTAGCTCAGCGCGCCCTCGCCGGTGCCGGCGCGGGTCTCGACCAGGATGTTCTCGTAGGGGGTGCTCATGCGGGGGTCTCCTTGGGAATCCATCGACTGTACGCAGAGGGCATGACGCCAGGCTGGCACCTGCGCGACAGTGCGCCTCAGGGCCCGCCCTGCTCCGGCGCGGCCGCCAGGCGCAGATCGGCCCAGGTGTCCTCGTCCTGCTGGATGCGGATGCGCACCGGCAGCCACTGCAGCGACGGGGCATACCAGATCTCGGCCGACAGCGCGCCTTTCACCTGCACGCGGCGGGGACGCACGTGCACCGTGTCCAGCCCGCCGACCGGCGTCTCCAGGCGCTCGCGCTGGCCGACATCGTAGACCCAGCGCTCGAGCTTGTGCGGCAGCGCCAGGCCGAACTCGATGCGCTGCCCGGCCCGGGCCAGCTCCGGCCGGGTGGTGAACAGGAAGATCATCTGGATGAACTGGCTGGCGGTGTCCTGCACATCGGCCATCGTCGCCACCCGGTCGCCGTTGGCCAGGCGCACGCCGTCGGCATCGAAGCTCATGCGCACCCGCTTGTCGGCCCCGATGATCTGGCGCGTGTGCTGCTCGTAGCGCTGCGGCTCGAGCCCCTGTTCGCCCAGTCGGCCTTCGCTGCTCATGCGCCGCGTCACCAGCGGCGCGATCGACGGGCCGATCGCGACCTCGAGGTGCACCTGGTAACGCTCGCCCTCACGCAGCCACTCGACCTGGGCACTGCCCTGCACATCACCGCGGTACCAGCCCTGCAGGTCGTAGCGCACCCGCGACGAACGGGGCCAGACCACCGCCGGCCCGCCCGATGCCGCCGATGCCGATGCCACGACCGCCGCCGGGCGACCGGACGCGGCCTCGGCCACCGGCAGCGGCACTGCGCTGGCGGCCGCCCCGGGCAGCAGGTCGACGGCCGGCGGGGCCGAGGCGCCCGCCACCACCGCAGCGGCGGCGTCAGCCCTCTGCGGCGCGGAGGCCGGCTCGGGCGCCGACGCGGCCTCGTCCACGCCCGAGGCGGCGGCTTCGGCACCCGCCACGGCCGGCGGGGCCGAGCGGGAGCGAGGCGGCGGCCCCGGCCGGGGAGCCTGGGGTGGTGCCGCGGGCTGCAGCAGGCGGGTGTAGCTGACGCTCATGCGCTCGATGGCGGGCTGGGGGTCCAGGCCCTCGACCTGGCGCTCGAGCCAGGCCATCACCAGCGCATGGCCGGCGAGCACCGCCAGCAGCAGCGCCACCAGCGCGCCGGCACGGCGCCGCCGGCTCAGCATGCGGCCGAGCCGCACGACACGGACAGCGGGTGACGCCGCGACACCGGGATCAGCGCATCAGGCCGGATCGGCCACGGCCGGACGCAGCCAGGCGGTGCGGTCGCGGGTCCGGGCCTCGGTGGAGGCGCCCACGCCCAGCGCGACGGCGCCCTCGAGCGCCGTGACGGCGGGCAGCGTCAGGTTCAGCAGCCGGCGGTCCCGGCTGACCAGCAGCTCGGCCGCCTGCTCGAAGGCGCCGTAGAGCGGCAGGTCGTCGAGCTTGCCCAGGCGCCACTGGTTCAGCGCGATCAGCTCGTCCCCGGCGGCCAGGCCGGCCTGCTCGGCCGCCCCGCCACGCAGCACCGACTGCACCTTGAGGCTGTCCTGCACCCGCGCGCCGAGGCGATGGGCCAGCGTGGGCGCCTCGCGGCTCCAGGCCACGCCCATGGTCGCCAGCAGGCGCTCGAGCGGCAGGTCGTCGGTGCCATGCACCCAGGCCGGCAGCATCTCGGCCACCCCCGGCGCCACCGACCGCACGGCCGCGACGATGTCGGCCTCGTCGATGCCGCGGTCGCCGGCGTGGTCCGGCTGCCCGGCCGGGGCGCTGCGCTGCCACAGCAGGTGCATGACGTCGTCGAGCGTGCCGGTGCCCGCCTCGCGCAGGCTCAGGTCCAGCGCCAGCGCGACCAGCGCGCCCTTGGTGTAGTAGCTGACCGTCGCGTTGACGGTGTTCTCGTCGGGGCGGTAGTACTTGACCCAGGCGTCCCAGCTGGCGCGGGCCAGGCTCTGGACATGGCGCCCGGGCGTGCCCAGCACCTGGTTGATCGTGCGGGTGAGCAGCTTCAGGTAACGCGCCTCGTCGATCAGCCCGGTGCGCACCAGGAACTGGTCGTCGTAGTAGCTGGTGAAGCCCTCGAAGAACCACAGCAGCTCGGTGTGGTTCTCGCGCGTGAGGTCGTAGGGAACGAACTCGCGCGGCTTGAGGCGCTTGACGTTCCAGGTGTGGAAGTACTCGTGGCTGATCAGCCCGAGCAGCGTGACGTAGCCGTCGCTGCCCGCCCCCGGCGGCTGGCCCCGGCGCGGCAGGTCGCGGCGCCCGGCGATCAGCGCGGTGCTGTTGCGGTGCTCCAGCCCGCCATAGCCGTCGTCGACCGCGTTGAGCATGAACACGTAACGCTCGAAGGGCGGCCGCCCTTCGCCATGCCAGAAGCGGATCTGCGCCTCGCAGAGGCGGCGGGTGTCCTCGAGCAGGCGCTCGCCGTCGAAGCTGGGCAGCGCCCCGGCGACGACCAGCTCGTGCGGCACGCCACCGGCGACGAACTCGCCACGCCAGAACGGACCGAGCTCGATCGGGTGGTCGATCAGCGCGTCGTAGTCCGGCGCCAGCCAGCCGCCCTCGGCGGCGGCCGGCAGCCCGGTGGCCACCTGCCAGCCTTCAGGCAAGGGGCCCAGCGTCAGCCGCTGCGGCCGGTGCTCGTGGCCCTCGCAGCGCAGGAAGGTGCTGGTGCCGTTGAGGAAACCCCGCTGGCGGTCGAGCCACGCGGTGCGCACCGAGGCGTCGAAGGCATAGACCAGGCAGCTGACCGTCAGCGGTCGGGCGTCGGTGCAGCCGGCCTGCCAGGTGGTCTTGTCGAGCTGGGTCAGCGGCACCTCGTGGTGGTCCTGCCAGGCCTGCAGCGACTGCAGGTGCCGGCCGAACTCGCGCACCAGGTAGCTGCCCGGGATCCACACCGGCAGCGACAGGCGCTGCAGGGCGGCCGGCGAGTCCAGCGTCAGCGTCACGCGCAGCAGGTGCGCCTGCAGGTCGACGATCTCGAGGTGGTAGCGGACCATGGGCTCAGGTCCGGGCGGCGGCGAGGAAACAGCTCAGGGTCGCGATGGCCGTCAGGCGGAAACGCATCGTCAGCCAGTTCGACAGCCCGTAGCCCGGATAGGTCCGGCGGTCGAAGAGGTAGCAGCCCACCAGCAGCAGGCCGTCGATCACCAGGCCGGCATGGGCGGGCATCACCACCGCGATCCAGGCCAGGCAGGACACGACCGCGGCCCAGGCGAACGGCGCCGGCGACGGCACCGTGCCCTTCATGCCCATGCCCCAGTGGATGCCACCCAGGAAGGAGAGGATCACCGCGGCATAACCGGCCAGCATCAGCACCACGTAGGGATGCACGTCGTCCCAGACCACCAGCGACAGGAAGGCCCCGCCGACGAAGGGGATCAGCCCGGCGTAACAGAGCTTCGTCGCGACGGGGTTGAGCGGTTCGGCAACACGGTAGGAGGGGGTCAAGGCGGACACGGCGAGGTGTTTTCAGGCTGGGGGTCGATGACAGCCACTGCCCGCCGGTGCGTGGCCGGACCGGGACAGGCTGCCCGCGACCCCGGCCGACGTCACCGGCCGCAACGGCCGAGCTGGGCACATTGTCGCCGCAGCCGCCCGCGGCCGCACAAAACCGCCACAAGCCCGATCAGGGCGAGATCCAGCGGGCCCCTCCGGCGTCGAAGCGCGCCCGGCGGTGGCCCTCGGGACGCAGCTCCAGCCAGTCGACCGACTCGACCTGGGCCGTCAGCACCGCGAAGTGCTGGCGGGTGCGCCGCTCGCCCAGGCACTCCCGGCCCGGCGTGGCGTGGCCCTGCGACCCCTCGAGCAGCACGGTGCCGGGCGCCCTCGGGGCCAGGTAGTCCTGCGCCGACGGGCTGTGGCGCAGGCGGGCCCAGCGGGCCGTGACATGCAGGCCGTCGGTGGCCACCTGGAGGCGGCAGCGCAGGCGCAGCTGCCAGCTCAGCGCACGCGACCAGCACACCACCATCGCCACGGGCTGGCGGCGCAGCTGGTCGATCTTGCTGGCCCGGGTGTCGCTGTAGAACATCAGCTCATGGCGATCGACCTGGACCTCGCGCAGCACCACCGTGCGGGCGTCGGGGCCGTGTTCGTCGTCCTGGGTGGCCAGCGTCAGGTGCTGCCATTCATGGGCCGGCTGCACGGCCGCGCGGGCCAGTTCGGACCACAGCGCCGCCTCGATGCGCTCCAGCCGGTCCGTCTGCCCATCCTCCGCCTCGACCACTCCCGCCATCCTGCCTGTGCGCATGATTCACCCCCGACTTCATTCATTCATTCGCGTGACTGCGAACGTACACCGCGTGCGGGTCGCGGGGCGACAGGGTTTTCGAGCGAAGCCGGTGCGAGCCGGCGGCGCCCCCGTCGATCGACGGGGGCCGTGACCGTGCTCAGCCCTCGCGGCGCAGCGCCGGGAACAGGATCACGTCGCGGATGCTGGGCGAGTCGGTCAGCAGCATCATCAGGCGGTCGATGCCGATGCCGCAGCCGCCCGTCGGGGGCATGCCGTACTCGAGCGCACGGATGAAGTCGGCGTCGAAGAACATCGCCTCCTCGTCGCCGGCATCCTTGTTGGCCACCTGGCTGTGGAAGCGGGCGGCCTGGTCCTCGGCGTCGTTGAGCTCCGAGAAGCCGTTGCCGAACTCGCGGCCGGTGATGAAGAGCTCGAAGCGTTCGGTGATCGCCGGGTTGCTGTCGGACGCACGCGCCAGCGGGCTGACCTCGACGGGGTAGTCGATGATGAAGGTCGGCTGCCAGAGCTTCTCCTCGACCACCGCCTCGAACAGGCCGAACTGCAGCTGGGCCAGCTTCCAGTGCTTGGGCGGCTCCTCGCCCAGCTCCTTGAGGCGGGCGTGCACGGCGTCGGCCGAGTCGGCCTGCTCCGGGCTCAGGCCGGCATGCACCACCAGCGAGTCACGCACCGACAGGCGGGCGAAAGGCTCGTCGAGGTGCACGTCCTTGCCGGCATAGCTCAGGCGGGCCGAACCGGTCGCCGAGCGGGCCGCGTGGCGCAGCAGCTGCTCGGTGAAGTCCATCAGGTCGTGGTGGTTCCAGTAGGCCGCGTAGAACTCCATCATCGTGAATTCGGGGTTGTGCCGAACCGAGATGCCTTCGTTGCGGAAGTTGCGGTTGATCTCGAACACGCGCTCGAAGCCGCCCACCACCAGGCGCTTGAGATAGAGCTCAGGCGCGATGCGCAGGAACATCTCCTGGTCCAGCGCGTTGTGGTGCGTGATGAAGGGCTTGGCGTTGGCGCCGCCCGGGATCGGGTGCAGCATCGGCGTCTCCACTTCCAGGAAGTGGTGCTCGATCATGAACTGGCGGATGCTCGAGACCGCCTTGCTGCGCGCACGGAACCGGTCGCGGGCCGACTCGTCGGTGATCAGGTCGACGTAGCGCTGGCGGTACTTCTGCTCCTGGTCGGTCATGCCGTGGAACTTGTCGGGCAGCGGACGCAGCGCCTTGGTCAGCAGGCGGATCGTCGTCACCTTGATCGACAGCTCGCCGGTCTTGGTGCGGAACAGCGTGCCTTCGGCGCCCAGGATGTCGCCCAGGTCCCAGTGCTTGAACGCGGCCAGCTTGTCGGCCCCGACGTTGTCCTGGGTGACGTAGAGCTGGATGCGGCCCGAAGCGTCCTGCAGCGTCGCGAAGCAGGCCTTGCCCATCACCCGCTTGAGCATCATGCGGCCGGCCACGCAGGCCGTCACCGGAGCGGCCTCGAGCGCCTCGTTGTCCCTGGGCTCGTGCACGCGGTGCAGGTCGACCGCGTGGTCACGCGGCTTGAAGTCGTTCGGGAAGGCGACGCCCTGGGTGCGGATGGCGGCCAGCTTCTCGCGGCGTTCGGCCATCAGCTGGTTGTCGTCGACGGCAGGGGCGGCGTGGGGGGTGGGGGCGTTGGTCATCTTGTGCTCGTGAGGTCTGCCGCAATTTTAGGCTGTCGGGACGGGTCGCCCGGCGCCGCGGGAGCGCAGTTCTAGAATCGTCGGCTTGGCCGGCCCCGGATATTCCCCATGAGCGCTCCGCAGCACCCCATCACAGATCGCAGGATCCGCTTCGCCCTGGCGGGCTGCGGACGCATCGCGAAGAACCACTTCGCCTCGCTGCAGCAGCACGCCGACCGCGCCGAGCTGGTCGCCGTCTGCGACACCGTGCCCGAGCGGGCGCAGGCCGCGGCGGCCGCCTGCGGCGCGCAGGCCTACACCTCGCTGGACACGCTGCTCGCCGGCAGCGACGCCGACATCGTCGTGCTGACCACCCCCAGCGGCCTGCACTCGCAGCAGGCGGTGCGGGTGGCACGCGCCGGGCGCCACGTGCTGAGCGAAAAACCGATGGCCACCAAGTGGGACGAAGGCATGGCGATGGTGCGCGAGTGCCGCGACGCCGGCGTCAAGCTCTTCGTCGTCAAGCAGAACCGCCTGAACGCGACGATGCAGCTGCTGAAGAAGGCGATCGACCAGAAGCGCTTCGGCCGCATCCACATGGTCACGGTCAACGTCTTCTGGACCCGCCCGCAGAGCTACTACGACGAGGCACCGTGGCGCGGCCGCTGGGACATGGACGGCGGCGCCTTCATGAACCAGGCCAGCCACTACGTCGACATGGTCGACTGGCTGGTCGGCCCGGTCGACAACGTGCACGCCTACACCGCCACGCAGGGCCGCGACATCGAGGCCGAGGACTCGGGCGTGATGAGCCTGCGCCTGCGCGCGGGCGGGCTGGCCAGCATCAACGTGACGATGCTGACCTACCCGAAGAACCTCGAAGGCTCGATCACCGTGCTCGGCGAGCGCGGCACGGTGCGCATCGGCGGCGTGGCGGTCAACGACATCCAGCACTGGGAGTTCGACCAGCCCACGCCCGAGGACGAGCAGATCAAGGCCGCCAGCTACGCGACCACCTCGGTCTACGGCTTCGGCCACCCGCTGTACTACGCCAACGTCATCGACACGCTGCGCGGCGAGGCCCACGCCGAGGTCGACGGCTACAGCGGCCTGCGCTCGCTGGAGGTGCTGATCGCCGGCTACCGCTCGGCGCGCGACGGCGTGCGCGTCGGCCTGCCGCTGGTGTTCTGAGACCCCGACCCCTGACCGGAGCCCCGACATGAGCAGCCCCTCCCCCGCCTGGCAGCATGAATCCGCCATCATCGACGCCGGCGCGCAGATCGGCGCGGGCAGCAAGGTCTGGCACTTCAGCCACGTCTGCGGCGGAGCGCGCATCGGCGAAGGCTGCTCGCTGGGCCAGAACGTCTTCGTCGGCAACGACGTCGAGATCGGCCACGGCGTGAAGATCCAGAACAACGTCTCGGTCTACGACGCGGTCACGCTCGAGGACGACGTGTTCTGCGGCCCGAGCGTGGTGTTCACCAACGTCTACAACCCGCGGGCCGCGGTCTCGCGCAGGAACGAGTACCTGCGCACGCTCATCCGCCAGGGTGCGACGCTGGGGGCCAACTGCACCATCGTCTGCGGCACCACCGTCGGGCAGTACGCCTTCATCGGCGCGGGCACCGTGGTCAACCGCGACGTGCCCGACTACGCGCTGATGGTCGGGGTGCCAGCGCGGCGCATCGGCTGGATGAGCCGCCACGGCGAGCGGCTCGGCCTGGCCCTGCGCGGCGAAGGCGAAGCCACCTGCCCGGCCACCGGCGAGCGCTACCGGCTGCGCGGCGAGGTCGTGACCCGGGTGATGGACAGCGCCACACCCACCGCCTAGACCCCGGAGAACGCCCCGCATGTACAGCGCCACCTTCATCTTCGACAAGAAGCAGTTCGACCCGGAGTTCCACGCCCTGGACCTCGAGATCGCCGCCGCGGCCCGGCTCAGCACCGGCTACCTCGGCGAGGAGTCGTGGGAGAACCCCGGGACCGGCCGGATCTGCAATGTCTACTACTGGTCCGACGAGCTCGGCCTGCAGGAGCTGATCCGCCACCCGCGCCACCTGCAGGCCAAGGCCAGCCAGGAGCGCTGGCTGAACGGCTACCAGGTGGTGATCGCCAAGGTGCTGCGCAGCTACGGCGATGGCGCCATGGACCACCCCACGCTGCGAACGCCCGGAGCACCGGCGTGAACGACGACGACGTGGGCGACGTGGGCGACGACGGGCAACCGCCGGTGCGCATCCGCCGCGCCGGCCTGCCGGACGTGGCCGTGCTGGCGCCGCTGTTCGACGCCTACCGGCGCTTCTACGAGCAGCCCGCCGACCTGGAGCGGGCGGCCCGTTTCCTGACCGAGCGGCTGGAGCGCCACGAATCGCTGCTGCTGATCGCCGAGACCGGCCCGGCGCAGGCCGTGCAGGCGATCGGCCTGTGCCAGTGCTATCCGACCTTCTGCTCGGTGATCGCCGAGCCCGTCCTGGCGCTCTACGACCTGTTCGTCGTGCCCGAGGCCCGCGGACTCGGCGCCGCGCGGGCGCTGATGCGGGCCGCCGAGCACGAGGCCCGTCGCCAGGGCAAGGCCCGGCTGGACCTGACCACCGCCAAGAGCAACCTGCCGGCGCAGCGCCTGTACGAATCGCTGGGCTGGCAGCGTGACGAGGTGTTCCTGATCTACAACCGGGTGCTGGCGCCGGCCTGAGCCGGTCAGACGTTGGCCACGGTGTGGATGTCGAAGGGCAGCGGCGGCAGGGCCCGGCCCTGCGGCGGGTGCGGGCCGCGCACGGCGGCGCCCATGAGCTCGATCAGCCGGCGGGCCATGCCCTCGCGCGGATGGGACAGCACCATGCTGACGTGGCCGTCGAGCAGGGCCTGACGGGTCACGTCGGTCAGGTCGTGGCAGACCGTGACCAGGCGCGGCGGCAGGCCGGCCGTCAGGCCTTCGAGCACCCCCTCGATGCCCCCGCCGGCGATGTAGATGCCGACCAGGTCCGGGTGCTGGTGCAGCAGCTCGAGCACCGCCGTCTGCGCGACCTGCACGTCCTCCAGGCTCACCAGCGTCTCCAGCAGGTGGAAGTTGGGGGCATGCTCGCGCAGGTAGGAGCGGAAGCCGATCTCGCACTGCTCCTGGCACAGGTAGCGGTGGCTGCCCAGGATCAGCCCCACCTTGCCGGGGCCCCGGCTCAGGTGCGCCATCGTCCACGCCGCCATGCGGCCCATCTTGCGGTTGTCCACGCCCACGTAGGCGGCCAGCGCGGGTGAGCTCAGGTCGGACACCAGCGCGAACACCGGCACCCCGTCGGCGCTCACCGCCTCGACGGCCTGCGTGATCTGCGGGTGCTCGGCGGCGACCAGCGCCACCGCGTCGCAGCGCTGCCCGAGCGCGGCGAGGTGGTGCGCGACGCTGCGCGGGGTCAGGTCGCCCAGGTGCACGATGAGCAGCTCCGGCGGCGGCTCGGGCAGCACCCGCACCGCCGCGCGCAAGGCCTCGGCCAGCTCCCGGTAGAAGGGGGAGCGTTCGGTCTGCAGCAGCACGCCCAGGACGGGTGGGCGGGTCGGTTCGCCCAGGCGGCGCTGGATCAGGCCGGTGCGGCGGAAACCCAGCGCCTGCGCGGCCTCGAGCACACGCCGCGCCGTCTCGGCGCGCACCGGCGCACGGCGGTTGATCACCCGGTCCACCGTGGCCACGCCCACGCCCGCGGCCTGGGCCACGTCGGCCATGGTGGGTTCCGTCGGCTTGGGCGGCTTCATGATGGATCTATCAGGAATGGTGGATCCACATGATAGAGGTGATAGGCGATTCACCCCGTGGATTGACCCTGATCAGCCACAAACCAATAATCCATCGAACGATTTCGAAAGGGAACGGCCAGCGTCCGTCAGGCCGGATCTATCAAGAACATTGATAGCCCACGATTTCCCGAGGCGCGCAGACGCCCCATCCGCCCACTGGAGACACCCGCACATGAAGATCGCGCTGGACCCGTACATGATCCGCCACCTGCCGTTGACCGAGCTGCCCGCCGTGGTGGCCGATCTCGGCTACGACCAGATCGAGCTTTCTCCCCGGTCGGACTTCCTGGACTGGTGGGTCATGCCACGCGCCACCCGGGAGCGCATGGCCGCCTTCAAGTCCGCCCTGCGCTCGGCCGGCGTGGGCCTGGCCACGCTGCAGCCCATGTACCGCTGGGCCAGCCCCTTCGAGGACGAGCGGACCTGGGCCGTGCGCTGCTGGAAGAAGGCCATCGAGGTCTCGGTGGAGATGGACTGCCCGCTGATGATCTCCGAGTTCGGCCGGGGGGCCTCCCCCGAGCGCTCGGTCGGCGAGCGCCCCGGTGCCAACACCAAGGAGATGTGCGAAGCCGCCTGGTTCCGCTCGATGGACGAGCTGCTGCCCATCCTCGAGCGCGAGGGCATCACGCTGAGCGTGGAGCCGCACCCGGAGGACTGGATCGAGACGATGCAGCCGGCGGCCGACATCGTCAAGAACATCGGCTCCAAGGCACTCAAGCTCAGCTACATCGCCCCGCACACCTTCTACTACGGC
The DNA here is from genome assembly GCF_003201595.1 of Sphaerotilus hippei. Taxonomy (GTDB): domain Bacteria; phylum Pseudomonadota; class Gammaproteobacteria; order Burkholderiales; family Burkholderiaceae_C; genus Sphaerotilus; species Sphaerotilus hippei. The sequence continues at coordinate 53,836 of NZ_QJJS01000019.1, forward strand.
GACGACATGGCCGCGATGATCAAGGAAGCGGCCCCGGTGCTGGCCCACGTGCGCGTGGCCGACACCTTCGACCACAAGAAGAGCAGCCAGCTGCGCTACATCGTCAACCCGCCGGGCTCCACGCAGATCCGGGTGCACCAGCACCTGGACATGGGCCAGGGCGAGATCGACTGGGACCTGTTCTTCAGCACGCTGGCCGAGGTGGGCTTCGACGGGGTGATGTCGTCCTGCGTGTTCGCCTGGGAGGAGCGCGCCGCCGACTCCAGCCGCTTCATGCGCTGCGAGATCCAGCGCCTCCTCGAGCGGCACGCCTGCGCCCGCTGAGCAGGCGTCCGGACGCGTCACCCTTCACGCCGCTCACCTCGTCCATGAGCGCGCCCCTGCCCGCGCGCTGAACGCCCCCGACCTCACCCCACCACGCCCACCCACCGCCCCTGCGCGGCGGGTGCGCGGCAGCCCGTCCATCCGCGACCGAAAGACCCGCCACCATGGCCATCCACATCACCGGAGCCCCCTGCAGCTGGGGCGTCGACGACCCCAAGAACCCGCACCTGCCGCCCTGGACCACGGTGCTGCGCGAGGCCGCCAGCGCCGGCTACCGCGGCATCGAGCTCGGCCCCTACGGCTACCTGCCGCTGGACGTGGCCACCGTCTCGGCCGAGCTGGATACGAACGGCCTGCGCGTGGTGGCCGGCACCATCTTCGACGACCTGGTCAGCCCCGCCAACCGCGAGTCCCTGCTGCGCCAGACGCATCAGATCTGCGCCCTGCTGCGCCAGCTGCCGCCGCTGCCCACAGAGGCCGGCCAGCGCTTCGAGGCACCCTACCTGGTCGTGATCGACTGGGGCAGCGATCAGCGCCACGTGGCGCGCGACTACGCCGCCGGCCACGGCGACCGCGCGGTGCGCCTGCCGGCCGCCGACTGGCAGACCATGGTCGGCCACATCACCGAGATTGCCGAGCTGTCGTGGCAGACCTACGGCGTGCGCACCGTGATCCACCCGCACGCGGGCGGCCACATCGAGTTCGCCGACGAGGTCGCGCAGATCGTGGCCGACATCCCGGCCGCCGTCGCGGGCCTGTGCATCGACACCGGCCACACCCACTACGCCGGCATGGACCCGGTGGCCACGCTGCGCCAGTACGCCCACCGCATCGACTACGTGCACTTCAAGGACATCGACGCCGACGTGTTCGATGCCGTGCTCGCCAAACGCATCCGCTTCTTCGCCGCTTGCGGCGAGGGCGTGATGTGCCCGATCGGCCGCGGCGTGCTGGACTACGACGGCATCCGCCAGGCCCTCACCGACATCGGCTACCAGGGCTACATCACCGTCGAGCAGGAGCGCGACCCGCGCAACACCGGCTCGGTGCTGGCCGACGTCCAGGCCAGCCGCGACTTCCTGCGCGGCGTCGGCTTCGTCTGAACCCCGGCACCGGACCCGCCCTTCATCCTCGGAAAGCACTTCATCATGATCAACGGAGAAAACCTCGTGCCCGCCCCCATCCGCTGGGGCATGGTCGGCGGCGGCCGCGGCAGCCAGATCGGCTACATCCACCGCTCGGCCGCGCTGCGCGACGGCGTGTTCACCCTCGTCGCCGGCGCGTTCGACCTCGACGCCGAGCGCGGCCGCGCCTTCGGCACCGGCATCGGCGTGGCGGCCGAGCGCTGCTACGCAGACTACCAGGCGATGTTCGCCGCCGAAGCGCAGCGCCCCGACGGCCTGCAGGCCGTGTCCATCGCCACGCCCAACGGCACGCACTTCGCCATCTGCAAGGCCGCGCTCGAAGCCGGCCTGCACGTGGTCTGCGAGAAGCCGCTGTGCTTCACCACCGCCGAGGCCGAGGAACTGCGCGAGCTGGCCGAGGCAAAGCGCCGCGTGGTCGGCGTGACCTACGGCTACGCCGGCCATCAGCTGATCGAGCAGGCGCGCGAGATGATCGCGGCCGGCGAGCTGGGCGAGATCCGCATCGTGCAGATGCAGTTCGCGCACGGCTTCCACAACGAGGCGGTCGAGGCCGCCAACCCCGCCACGAAATGGCGCGTGGACCCGAAGATGGCCGGCCCCAGCTACGTGCTGGGCGACATCGGCACCCACCCGCTGTACCTGAGCGAGGTCATGCTGCCGCAGCTGAAGATCAGGCGCCTGATGTGCTCGCGCCAGAGCTTCGTGAAAAGCCGCGCGCCGCTGGAAGACAACGCCTTCACCCTCATGGAATACGACAGCGGCGCGGTCGGCTGCGTGTGGTCCTGCGCGGTCAACGCCGGCTCCATGCATGGCCAGAAGATCCGCGTGATCGGCAGCAAGGCCAGCCTCGAGTGGTGGGACGAACGGCCCAACCAGATGAGCTTCGAGGTGCAGGGCAAACCGCTGCAGGTGCTGGAGCGCGGCATGGGCTACCTGCACCCGCACGCGCTGGCCGACGACCGCATCGGCGGCGGCCACCCCGAGGGCCTGTTCGAGGCCTGGTCCAACCTCTACGTGCGCTACGCCCGGGCCATGGTCGCCAGCGACCGCGGTGACACCGCCGCGCTCGCTGCCCTCCACTACCCCGGCATCGACGCCGGCGTCGAAGGCGTGCGCTGGGTCGAGCACTGCGTGCGTTCGGCCGACGCGGGCGCGGTCTGGGTCGATTACGCCTGACGGCGGGCCGGGCCCGCCGCGGCGGTCTGCAACAATCCCGGCATGCAATTCATCGACCTCAAAGTCCAGTACGCCGCACTGAAGACCGACATCGACGCGGCGATCCAGCGCGTGCTCGATCACGGCCAGTACATCATGGGCCCCGAGGTCAGGCAGCTGGAGGCCGTGCTGGCCGAGCGGGTCGGCGCCAGGCACTGCGTCACCGTCTCCAGCGGCACCGAGGCGCTGCTGATCGCGCTGATGGCGCTCGACCTGAAGCCGGGCGACGAGGTCATCACCACGCCGTTCACCTTCGCGGCCACCGCCGAGGTCATCGCGCTGCTGGGCGCGCGGCCGGTGTTCGTCGACATCGAGCCCGACACCTGCAACATCGACGTGACGCGGATCGAGGCCGCGATCACGCCCAGGACCCGCGCGATCATGCCGGTGAGCCTCTACGGCCAGGTCGCCGACATGGACGGGATCAACGCCATCGCCGCCCGCCACGGCCTGCCGGTGATCGAGGATGCCGCGCAGAGCTTCGGCGCCACCTACCGCGGCGGCCACAGCGCCCACCTGTCGACCTTCGGCTGCACCAGCTTCTTCCCGAGCAAGCCGCTGGGCTGCTACGGCGACGGCGGCGCGCTGTTCACCGACGACGATGCGCTCGCGCAGGCCGCGCGCGAGATCCGCGTGCACGGCCAGAGCGCGCGCTACACCCACACCCGCGTCGGCCTGGGCGGGCGCATGGACACGATCCAGTGCGCGGTCGTGCTGGCCAAGCTGCCGCGCTTCGACTGGGAGCTGCAGCGCCGCCGCGAACTGGGCGCGCGGTACCACCAGTTGCTCGCGCCGCTGGCCGAGCGCCACCCCGGCTTCGGCCTGCTCAGCGTGCGGCCGGACCGCGACAGCGTCTGGGGCCAGTACACCGTGTTCGTGCCGCAGCGCGCCGCGGTGCAGGCGGCGCTGCAGGCCGCGGGCGTCCCGACCGCCGTGCATTACCCCAAGCCGCTGCACCACCAGGGCGCCTACGCCGCGTTCTGCTGCCCCGACTGCTGCCCGAACAGCGTGGCGGCGGCGGCACGGGTGATGAGCCTGCCGATGAGCCCGGACCTGTCGGACGCGGACCAGGACCGGGTCGTCGCCGTGCTGGCCGAGGCGCTGGCCACGCTGCCCTCCCACGGCGCAGGCGCCTGAGTTGCTGCGGGCCACGCTGACGCTGCTGGCCGGCGGCGCGCTGGCGCAGGCGCTGCCGCTGCTGCTGGGCCCGCTGCTGACCCGGCTGTATGCGCCGCAGGAGTTCGGCGCCTTCCACCTGTTCGCCGCGGTGGCGGGCAACCTGGCCGTGGTCGCCTGCGGGCGCTACGAGTTCGCGCTGCCGCTGGCGCGCACGCCGGCCGAGGCGACCCTGCTGCGGCGGCTGTGCGGGCGGCTGCTCGGCCTGGCGGCCGGCCTGTCGGCGCTGGGCGGGCTGGGCTGGGCGTGGTGGAGCGGGCTGGGCTGGGCGCTGTGGCTGGGGCCGGCGGTGGCCGTCGGCGGGGCGCTGTCGCTGGCCACGATGTGGGCCACCCGGGCCGGGCGCTTCCAGGCGCTGGCCGTGGCGCGGGTGCTGCAGTACGGCGGCGCGGCGCTGGCGCAGGCGGTGGCCGGCGCGCTGCACGGCGGGGTGCTCGGGCTGGTGGTCGCGCCGATCGCCGCCCAGGGGCTGGCCGTGCTGCTGCTGTGGGCCGGTGGACGGGCCCGGCCGGCCGCCCCCGTGTCGGCCGGCCCCCCCGCCACCCCGGCCGCGCCGGTCCCCACGCTGCGGACCACGGCCTGGCAGTTCCGCGAATTCCCGCTGCTCAACACGCCCCACGCCTTCCTCGGCGCGCTGCAGGACACCGCCTCGCTGGCGCTGATCGCCGCGACGCTGGGGCCGGCCGCCGCCGGGTTCTGGGGCCTGGCGCTGCGTTACCTGAAAGCGCCCGCGACGCTGGTGGGCAGCGCGGTCTCGCAGGTGCTCTACCCGCAGCTGGCCGCCCGGGGACCGGGGCCGACCCCGGCCGCGCGGGCGGCGGTGCGGCGCGTGATGGGCCTGCTGGGCGCGCTGGCCCTGCTGCTGTCCATCGTGCTGGCGGCCGCCGGGCCGTGGCTGTTCGAGCGGCTGTTCGGCGCCGGCTGGCGCGAGGCGGGTGAGCTCGCCCGGGTGCTGGCGCCCTACATCGGCGCCCACTTCGTCGCCGCGCCGCTGGCGGTGGTGACGATGGCCTGGGGCGCGCAGGCCTGGGCGCTGCGGCTGGCGCTGTGGGGCCAGGCGGCCTTCGTCGGCGCGCTGGCGCTCGGCCTGCACCTGGGCGGACTGCAGGGCGCGGGCCGCGCCGTTTCTCTGGCGATGCTGGTCTACTTCGGATGGTATTTTTGGCGGCTGGCCACCTGGCCCTGCACCGAGCCGATCGATCCACCGACCGCCCCCACTCCGGAGTCCTCCCCTTGATGCTGCCGTTCCTCTCGCGCTGGCGTGGTCCGTTCAACCGCTGGCGCCGCCGTCGCCTGCACCGCCGGATGTTCCGCATGGTGTTCGGCGAGACCTCGCAGGGACACTGGCTGCCCCACACCCGGATCTCGCCGTCGACCTGCATCGAGTCGCCCGAGCGCCTGACGCTGCACGACCACGTCTTCATCGGCCACTTCAACTTCATCGAGGCCAGCGGCGGCATCGTGATCGGCGAAGGCGTGCAGATCACCAACCACGTCAGCATCGTCACGCACAGCTCGCACCGCGCCCAGCGCCTGCTGGGGCGGGCCTTCACGAGCTGGCCGGCCGCGATGCCGGCCTGGCTGGCCGAGCCGGGTGCGCAGCGGCCGGGCTGGATCGCCGGCCCGGTGCACATCGGCGCCTGGAGCTTCATCGGCCCGCACAGCCTGATCGAGGCCAACACCCGGCTGGGCCGCGGCACCATCGTCTGCGCCGGCAGCCAGGTGCGGGGCGAGTTCACCGACTTCGCCATCCTCGAGGGCGTGCCCGCACGGGTCGTCGGCGACAGCCGCCGCACCGACGAGAAGCTGCTGGCGCGTTACCCCGAACTGCGCGAGCACTACGACGCCTGGGCCTGTCCGCCCGCCGACGGCCGCTGACCCGCGCACCACCCCGGATCTCCCCATGGCCCGACCGAACCGGCACATCCCGTCCCGCCCCGCCCCCTCCGCCGCCCGGCGCGCGGCCAGCCAGGCGGCCTCCCGCCCGGGGCGCTGGCGCCATGTGCTGATCGGCGACGCCGAGAGCCCGCACCTGCTGAAGTGGGCGCGCGCGCTGGCGCCGCGGGTCGAGCTGTGGGCGGTCTCCAGCCGGGGCTTCGCCCCCGGCTTCGACGCGCTGGTGCCGCCGGAGCGCCGCCTGGCGCTGGGCGCCGACGTGCGCCACGGCGGGGGCAACATCGGCCTGATCACCCGGCTGCCCGAACTGGGCCGCTGGCTGCAGCAGGTCGACGCCGACTGGCTGCACCCGCACTACCTGACCTCGCACGGCACGCTGGCCTGGGGCGCGCAGCGGGGCTGGCGGCTGCGCGCGCGCATCGTCGGCTCGGCCTGGGGCAGCGACATCCTGGTGACCCCGCGCCACAGCCGCCTCTACCGCTGGCTGACCCGGCGGGTGCTGCGCGCCTGCGCGCTGACGACCAGCGACTCCGCGCACATGGCCGCCGAGATGCGTGCCCTGGGCGCGGGCGAGGTGCAGGTCTTCCCCTTCGGCCTGGAGCAGCTGCCGCCGCCCTCGCCGGCCAAGGCCCCCTGGGGCTTCTTCGCCAACCGCGGGCTGGAGCCGATCTACCGGCCCGAGCGGGTGCTGCAGGCCTTCGCGGCCATCGCCCGCGAGCAGCCCGAGGCGCAGCTGGTGGTGGCCCACGACGGCTCGCTGCGCGCCACGCTCGAGGCGATGGTGCCGGCGCTCGGGCTGGCGGGGCGGGTCGAGTTCGTCGGCCGCCTGGACGCCGCCGCGCAGGACCGCCACTACGCCCGCGCCACCTGGTACCTGAGCCTGCCGGCCAGCGACTCGGTGTCGGTCTCGGTGCTCGAGGCGCTGGGGCACGGCTGCATCCCGCTGCTGTCGGACCTGCCCGCCAACCGCGAGCTGGTGCGCCCGGGCGACAACGGCCTGATCCTGCCCGACGACACCCTGCCCACGCTCGCCGACCTGGACCCGCTGGCCGGACGCGCCCGCGAGATCGGCCGCGCCAACCGCGCCTGGGTGCAGCGGCACGGCCTGTTCGCCCCGGCGGTGGACGGGCTGCTGCAGCGGCTGTCCGAACTGATGCCTGCCCGATGAACATCCTCTACCTGAACCACTACGCCGGCTCGCCCACGCTGGGCATGGAGTACCGGCCCTATTACCTGGCGCGCGAGTGGGTGCGTGCCGGCCACCGGGTGCAGATGATCGCCTCGGCACACTCGCACGTGCGGGCGCGCCAGCCCGAGCTGCCCGCCGGGGCGACGGGCCCGTGCTGGCAGGCCATCGACGGCATCGACTACGGCTGGTTCGCCACCCCGCCCTACGAGGGCAACGGCCTGGGCCGGGTGAAGAACATCTGGTCCTTCCTGAGCCAGGTCTGGCGCGCCACCGACACGCTGATCGCCCACCGCAGGCCGGACGTGGTGATCGCCTCGAGCACCTACCCGATGGACATCTGGGTGGCCCGGCGCCTCGCGCGGCGCACCGGCGCGACGCTGGTCTTCGAGGTGCACGACCTGTGGCCGCTGTCGCCGATCGAGCTGTCGGGCATGTCGCGGCGCCACCCCTTCATCCAGCTGGTGCAGAAGGCCGAGGACGACGCCTACCGCGATGCCGACGTGGTGATCTCGATGCTGCCCAAGGTGCACGACTACATGGCCAGCCGCGGGCTGGACCTGAAGAAGCTGCACATCGTGCCCAACGGCATCACGCTCGACGAGTGGAGCGGCGAGCCGCCGCCGCTGCGCGAGGACGTGGCGCAGGCCGTGGCCACCGCCCGGGCACGGGGCGCCACCGTCGTCGGCTACGCCGGCTCGATGGGCCGGCCCAACGCGCTGGACACGCTGCTCGACGCCGCCCGCCTGCTGCGCGACGAGCCGCTGGCGATCGTCATGGTCGGCAGCGGCCACGAGCGGGATCGCCTGGCGCAGCGCATCACCACCGAAGGGCTGGCGCACGTGCAGCTGCTGCCGCCGATCCCCAAGGCGCAGATCCCGAGCTTCCTGGCCGCGGTCGACATCGCCTACATCGGCTGGCAGCGGGTGCCGATCTACCGCTTCGGCATCGCGCCCAACAAGCTGATGGACTACCTGATGGCGCGCTGCGTGGTGCTGCACTCGGTGGAGGCGGGCAACGACCCGGTGGCCGAAGCCGGCTGCGGACTGACCGTGCCGCCTGAATCGCCCGAGGCGGTCGCCGCCGGCCTGCGCCAGCTGGCCGCGCTGCCGCCCGGCACGCGCCGGGAGATGGGCGAGCGCGGCCGGGCCTTCGTGCTGGCCCGCCACACCTATCCGGTGCTGGCGCAGCGTTTCCTGGACGCCTGCGGACCGGCCCCGGCACTCGCCGCGCCCGCGCGGATGTGACAGGATGCGACGCCACGCCCTCCGTTGACGCCGCCCGCACCCGAGCCGCCGCCATGCCCCGCACCGCCCCCCCGCACGAGGAAACCCTCAGGATCGAACGGCGCTACGCCCGGCGGGCGCCGTCCCCCGGCCCGCTGGATCGCTACAGCCTGCTGCAGCCCGACGTGTGGCAGACGGTGCAGGAGCGCCAGCGCGTCCTGCTGCGCCGGCTGCGCCGGCAGGGCTGGACCGACCTGGCGCAGCGCCGGGTCGTCGAGGTGGGCTGCGGCAGCGGCGGCAACCTGCTGGAGTTCCTGCGCATGGGTTTCCGGCCCGAGCACCTGACCGGGCTGGAGCTGCTGCCCGAGCGCCACGCCCAGGCCCGCCAGGTGCTGCCCGGATCGGTGGCGCTGCACCTCGGGGACGCGAGCGTCGCGCCGATCGCCGACGGCAGCTGCGACCTGGTCTTCCAGGCGACGGTGTTCTCGTCGCTGCTCGACGACGGATTCCAGCGGCAGCTGGCCGGGGCGATGTGGCGCTGGCTGAAGCCGGGCGGCGCGGTGCTCTGGTACGACTTCACCGTCGACAACCCGCACAACCGCGACGTGCGGGGCGTGCCGCTGCGGCGGGTGCGCGAGCTGTTCCCGCAGGCCGTGGTGCAGGCCACGCGGGTGACGCTGGCCCCGCCGATCGCCCGGCGCGTCTGCGCCCTGCACCCGGGGCTCTACGGCGTCTTCAATGCGCTGCCGCCGCTGCGCACCCATGTGCTGGCCTGGCTGGCCAGACCCGCGGATCAGGCGTAACGCGCGAGCGTCTGGAGCAGCTGGCGCGGCCCGAAGGGCTTGACCAGGTACTCGTCGGCGCCGGCCTCGAGGCCCTCGGCCCGCTCGGCGGCGTGGTCGCACGAGGTCAGCATCACGATGCGCATGCGGCGCAGGCGCTCGTCGGCTCGCAGCCGGCGGCACACCGACAGGCCGTCGAGCCCGCCGGGCAGGCGCACGTCGAGCAGCACCAGGTCGGGCACGATCCGGGCGGCCGTCTGCAGCGCGGCAGGGCCGTCCACCGCCTCGTGGATCTCGTAGGTCCCGAGCTCCAGCGTCATGCGGATGAGTTCACGGCTGTCGATCTGGTCTTCGACGATGAGGATGCGCTTCATGGACGGATCGCGGACAAAACGCGCCGGACGGGGGACACCTGCGCACTCTAGGCCGAGGCCCTGTGAGGACCTCAGCGAAATGGCCAGGGATAGGCCCCGTTATTTCCACGAAGGTACCTCGATGCACCACTACCGTGACGGGCATCGGTCCATAGAGAACTCAGGGTGGGGCATGTCAGCATCAGCACTACAGCATCCGTCATTGCCCGGCCAGGAGGCCGGGGTCCGGCTCGCCGGCATCACCCTGGCCACCGTGGCCGTGGGGCTGGCGACCGGCAACGGCGCCTCCGTGGAGGAGCTCGCCCGCACGGCAGTCACCGCCTTGGCCGGCTTGCCCGCCCTGTGGCGGCTCAGCCCCTGGGCCCGCCGGCAGGACACGGTCCGCACGGCCTGGCTGGCCACGCTGGCGGCCGCGACCGCCGGCATCGCGCTGATCACCCAGTCCGGCCTGCAGGCCACGACCGGCGCGCTGCTCGCCGCCCTGGTGTTCGGCAGCGCCCATCAGGGCCGCTGGCGCCACACGCTGGTGCTGGGCGCCACGCTGTCGCTCGCCTGCGCGCTGCAGGCCGGCACCGCCAGCGCCACCACGGCCGGCCTCGAGTCCTGGGGCCTGGCCGTGCTGCTGGCCGCGCTCACGGCGGCCCTGCTGCCCGCCGCGCGCCGGATCCGCATCGAGGACATCGAACGCTTCGACATGGCCTTCCTGATCGCGGCGATCGGGCGCGAGGGGCCGATCCGGCTGAACCTCCAGGTGCTCGAGCCGGAGTCCACGCTGGGCGCGCGGCTCAAGCACACCCACGACCGCATGGCCGCCGCGATGCTGCAGGTCGCCCGCTCGACCCGGGGCGTGCAGCAGGTGTCACGGGAGCTCGACGCCAGCGGCAGCGAGCTGATGAGCCGCACGGAAAACAGCGCCAACGGCCTGCGCGACACCGCGATGTGCCTGGACCAGATCAACGTGATCGTGCGGCTGAACGCCGAGGCGGCGATGGACGCGCGCACCACCGCGCTGGAGGCCTCCGCCTTCGCCGGGCAGGTCGAGCAGAACACGGGCCGCATGGTGCAGCAGATGCGCGAGATCGATCAGGCCTCGCGCCAGGTCGGCGACATCGTCGGCACGATCGAGTCGATCGCCTTCCAGACCAATCTGCTGGCGCTGAACGCCGCGGTCGAGGCCGCCCGAGCCGGCGACGCCGGGCGGGGGTTCGCGGTCGTGGCCGCCGAGGTGCGCCGCCTGGCGACCCGCTCCTCGTCGTCGGCCCGCGAGATCAAGCAGCTGCTGGGCGGCACGCTGAACGCGATCTCGGGCGGCGTCAGCCAGGCCGAGGCGATCGGCGCGCTGGTGAGCCAGCTCACCAGCACGGTGCAGCGGGTCGGCGACGTGTTCAGCCATCTGTCGTCGGACACCGAGGCGCACGCGACCAGCATCGAGGCAGTCAACGAGTCGGTGCGCGCGCTCGACGAGATCACGCGGCAGAACGTGGCGGTGGCCGAGCGCACGCAGGCCGTCGCCGAGCAGCTGACGCAGCACTCGGTGCGCCTGACCGAGGTGCTCGCCGCCTTCCGCCTGCCCGACGGGGCCGAACAGCGCGAGGCCGCTCCCGCACCCGCCACCCGCGTCGAATCCCCTGCGGCGGCAGCCCCCGGCACCGAAGCGCGGGCCGTGGCCACCGACTCGGGCTCGGGCTCGGTCGAATGGTTCTGAGCATCCCGCCCCTGCACACCGCAGGCCGCCGGGCACGCACGACCGATCAAGGGATCAGCCGGTCTCGTCCAGCAGGCCACGCACGGCACAGAGCTGCTGCGTGGCGATCCAGGCCTCCTGCAGCAGGCGGGCCTCCTGGCGCGCCCGCTCGGGGGTCCAGGCCGCGCCGTCGACCTCGATGCGCTGAGCCAGCTCGGCCAGGCGCATGAAACCGAGCGTGCCGGCCGCGCCCTTGAGGGCGTGGGCCGGCGCGCTCCAGCGCTGTGCGGCGCCGGCCTCGAGCGCTGCCAGCGTGCTGGCGTACGAAGCCGCCCGATCGGCGAAGAACCTGCCCAGCATGGCCTGGCAGGCGGGTCCGGAGAAGATCTCGCCCAGCTCCGCGACGACGCTGTCGTCGATCAGCTCGGCCAAGGGGGGCGCGACCGGGGCGGCGATCCGGCCCGCGTCGACCGCCGGCGCGCGTGGGCACAGCCGCGCCAGCACCATCGCCAGCTCCTGGCGGCGCACCGGCTTGGACAGGAACTCGTCCATGCCCTCGTCCAGCGCGCGGGCGTGGGTCTGCGCGAAGGCGTCGGCCGACAGGGCCACGATCGGCACCCGGGACGCCGGCCCGTGCAGCGCACGCAGCGCACGGGTGGCCTGCCAGCCATCCATCACCGGCATGTGCAGGTCCATGAAGACGACATCGGGCACGCGCGACCGGACCGCCTCGATCGCCCGCTGCCCGTTGTCGCAGCAGCGGGGGCGGTGGCCGAGGCTGACGAGCACCGCCTCCATGAAGTCGCGGTTCACCGGATGGTCGTCCACCACCAGCACATCCAGGCCGCTGCCGAGGCCCGGCGGGCTGACGGCCGGCACCGGCCCGGGCGCAGGCGCCGGAGCCCGGGCCTCGCTGACCGGCAGCCACAGCGTGAAGACACTGCCCTGGCCGGGCGTGCTGCTGACGTCGATGTCCCCGCCCATCAGGCGGGCCAGCCGGCGCGAGATCTCCAGCCCCAGCCCGGTGCCGCCGAAACGGCGCGAGATGCTGGCATCGGCCTGCGAGAAGCGCTCGAACAGGCGGCCCACCGCATCGGCATCCATGCCGATGCCGGTGTCGGCCACCGCGAACCGGATCACCGGCTGCTGCACCGGACCGGGTGGCGCCGGCAGCACCGACACGTTCAGGTCGATGCGGCCCCGTTCGGTGAACTTCAGCGCATTGGTCAGCAGGTTCAGCAGGATCTGCCGCAGGCGCATCGCATCCACCTGGACCCAGGCCGGCAGCTGCTCATCGACGTGCCAGGCCAGCTCGAGCCCCTTGTCACGGGCCTGCGGCGCCACCATCTGGACCAGCTCCTGAGCCAGCTGGCCCGGCGAGGTCGGCACCAGCGCCAGCACCAGCGCATCGGCCTCCAGCTTGGAGGCGTCGAGGATGTCGTTGAGCAGCGCCAGCAGGTGCTCGGCCGACGAGGCGGCCGCCTGGAGCTGGCGGGACTGCTGCGCATCGAGCGGACCGTCCTGGGCCAGCTCGATCATGCCGAGCATGCCGTTGAACGGCGTGCGCAGCTCGTGGCTCATGGTCGCGAGGAATTCGCTCTTGGCCTGGCTGGCCTGCTCGGCCTGCTCACGGGCCCGCGTCAGCTGCAGGTTCAGGCGCTCGAGCTCCTGGCGCCGCTGCTGCTCGCGCTGGAAGTGGCGCACCGCCAGCCAGGTCACGGCCACCGCCAGCAGGGCCTGGAACAAGGTCAGGCCGATCGCGATCAGGTTCTGGCGCCGCACCGCCGCGTTGCGCACGCCCACCTGCTCGCTCTCGAGCGAGGTGACCTTGAGCATCAGGTCGTGCACCCGGTGGCGCAGCGTCTCGATGCGCGCGCGGAAATCCTGCAGCGCCGCCTGCGTCACCGGCTGCGGCGCCCCGTCGGGCAGGAAACGGTCCCCATCGGCGACCAGCGCACGGATGTCGCCCATCAGCAGCTGGTGATCGGGGTAGTGGGCCAGGCGGCGGCTCATCGAGCCCTGCTCCATCAGGTCGACCCGGCTGACGAACAGCTCCCAGCGTTCGCGCAGGTCATCGAGCTCACGCGCGGGCACCGGCCAGCCGGCGCCCCGCAGGCGATCGCGCACGCCCAGGAACTCGCTCTCGAACTGCAGCGACTGGAAACCGATGTTGTCGCTCTCGGCGCTGACCGCCTCGTTGAGCAGCCGCAGCTGCTGCCACTGCACGAAGGCCACGCCCGCCAGCGCCAGCACCACGCCCGCCGCCGCCCCGCCCAGCCAGCGACGACGCGCGGGAAACGCCATGCTCACACCACCTCGAGGCGGCGCAGCTGCCAGGCCGAGCGGTTGTAATAACGCTGCGATTTCAGCTCGGGGTCGCTGTCGTAGGGATAGACGAGGAACAGCGGGCCCTTCTCGCGCACGGTCATCGGCTTGCCGTCCAGCAGTCGGGCCAGGATCAGCTCGTGGGTCTGCGCGTCCTCGAAGGGCACGTCGACCTTGTAGTCGTTGAGCGCGATCGCCCGGACGGTCGTGCCGCGCGCGCCGGCCTCGGCCAGCACGTCGCGCAGCAGCGGGCCGGTGAAGCGCCGGGCGCCCTGGTGCCAGGGGGTCGTGGTCGTGAAGCTGACCTGCTTCAGGGCAGCGATCATGTCCATGTCGAAATCGGCCTGCGCGCCCGCATTGGGCTTGCCCACCTGCCCCGTGATGCTCAGGATCACCCGGCCGGCGGGGGCCGCAGGGGCCGCCCAGGCGGTGCGGGTGGCCCAGGTGCCGGCCGACGCCAGGCCCAGGCCGGCAAAAGTGGTCAGCCAGTGGCGACGGTTGGAGCGGGGGGTCATGACCGGGGGCCTTTCACAGAAGGGGTGACGCGGAAAACACGGACACGGCGGACAGTATGGGCGCCTTCCGGTCCGGCCGATCGGCGCAATTGAGCCGCGGAACAGGCCTCATTCCACGCTGGAGCGGAACGACCGCAGCCCCGCCGGCATCACGCGCTGGTTTAGCATCCGCAGCTTCCCTGCCCTGCGCCCCGCCCATGTCCGACTCCGCCGCTCCGACCGCCCTGCCTTTCCTGCCCTTCGCGCTGCCCGAGATCGGTGACGAGGAGATCGCCGAGGTCGTCGATGCGCTGAAGTCCGGCTGGGTCACGACCGGGCCGAAGACCAGGCGCTTCGAGGCGGACTTCGCCGCCTTCCTGTCGGCCGGCACGGGGGCCCTGGCCAGCGACCCGCGACCGATCGAATGCATCGCGGTCAACTCGGCCACCGCCGGGCTGCACCTGGCGCTCGAGGCGCTGGGCATCGGCCCTGGCGACGAGGTGATCACCACCACGCACACCTTCACCGCCAGCGCCGAGGTGGCGCGTTACCTGGGCGCGGACGTGAAGCTGGTCGACATCGACCCGGCCACGCTCAACATCGACCCGGCCGCGATCGAGGCGGCCATCACGCCGCGCACCAAGGCGCTGGTGCCGGTGCACTACGCCGGCCTGGCGGTGGACATGGACGCCATCCTCGACATCGCGCGCCGCCACGGCCTGAAGGTGGTCGAGGACGCGGCGCACGCGCTGCCGACCACCCACCGCGGCCGGCTCGTGGGCACGCTGGGCAGCGACGTGACGGTGTTCAGCTTCTACGCCAACAAGACCATCACCACCGGCGAAGGCGGCATGCTGGTCACGCGCGACCCGGCGATCGCCGCGCGCGCCAAGGTGATGCGCCTGCACGGCATCAACCGCGACGCCTTCGACCGCTTCACCGCCAAGGTGCCGAGCTGGTACTACGAGATCGTCGCGCCGGGCTTCAAGTACAACCTGACCGACATCGCCGCCGCGCTCGGCATCCACCAGCTGCGCCGGGTCACGGGCTTCCAGCAGCAGCGGGCCCGGCTGGCCGCGCTCTACGACGAGCTGCTGGCCGACCTGCCGATCGTGCGCCCGCCGCGCCCGCCCGAGGGCGACCTGCACGCCTGGCACCTCTACGTGATCCGGCTGGCCGACGGTGCGCCGATCGGCCGCGACGCGCTGATCGAGGCGCTCTACGCCGCCGGCATCGGCTGCAGCGTGCACTACATCCCGCTGCACCAGCATCCCTACTGGCGCGAGCGCTACGACCTGAAGGCCGAGGACTTCCCGCACAGCCAGCGGGCCTACGAGCGCATGCTGAGCCTGCCGCTCTACACCCGCATGACGGAAGACGACGTGCGCCGGGTCGCCGCCGCCCTGCGGGCGCAGCTGAGCTGAGCCGCCGGCCCGGAGCCCCGACACGACGATGGCCAAGCGCCTGTTCGACCTGCTGCTGGCCGGCCCGGGCCTGGTCCTGCTCGCCCCGCTGCTGCTGCTGATCGCGCTGGCGGTGCGGCTGGACTCGCCCGGACCGGTGTTCTACCGCCAGGTGCGGGTCGGGCGTGGCGGACGCGAGTTCCGCATCCACAAGTTCCGCACGATGACCCATGCCCCGGGCGACCGGGGCCCGCAGATCACCGTGGGCGCCGACGCGCGCATCACCCGCGTGGGCGCGCTGCTGAGGCGCAGCAAGCTCGACGAGCTGGCCCAGCTGATCGACGTGCTGCAGGGCACGATGAGCCTGGTCGGACCGCGCCCGGAGGTGCCGCGCTACGTGGCGCTCTATCCGGCGGCGCTGCGCGAGAAGATCCTGTCGGTGCGCCCGGGCATCACCGACTTCGCCTCGGTCGAGTACCGCGACGAGGGCACGCTGCTGGCGCGCAGCGCCGATCCGGAGCGCACCTACCGCGAGCAGGTGCTGCCGGCCAAGCTGGCGCTGCAGGCCCGCTACGTGGACGAGGTCGGCGTCTGGACCGACGTGAAGCTGATCGCCCGGACGCTGCGGGCCGTGGCGCTGGACTGAAGCTCATCTCCCCCATGAACTGGCAACACCTCGACAGCCTCCTGACCCGCATCCGGCCGCACCGCGAGGGCCTGTCCCTGGCGATCGACGCGGTCGTGATCGCCGCCTGCTGGCACATCACCTACCTGTTCCGCCTGGGCTTCGAGCGCTGGCACAGCGCCCGCCCGGACTACGACCTGTGGGTGATGCTCGGGCTGATCGTGCTCTACCTGCTCGTCTTCCTGCTGCTGCGGGTGCCCAAGGGCATGTGGCGCTTCTCGGGCTTCGGCGAGGTGCAGCGGCTGACCGCGGCCTGCGGCATCGCCGGCCTGCTCGGCGCGGTGGCCGTGCTGATGGCGCAGCTGGTGCAGGTGCCGCGCGCGGTGCTGGCGCTGCATCCGGTGGTCACTCTGATGGGCCTGGCGATGGTGCGCATCGGCTACCGCATGCTCTACGAGCACATGCGCGGGCGCATCAGCGGCACGATGCACGAGACCCGGCGCGCGCTGGTGATGGGCGCGGGCGATGCGGCCAAGCTGCTGATCGCCGGCATCCAGCACCACGGCTGGGTGGTGGTCGGCCTGCTCGACGACGACCCGCGCAAGCTGGGCGCCCGGGTGGGCAACGTGCCGGTGCTGGGGCCGCTGGACAGCGCCGGGCGCTGGGCGCCGCTGCACGGCATCACCCACGTGGTGGTCGCCCTGCCCTCGGCCACGCCGGCGCAGCGCCGCCGCGCGCTCGACCTGGCCGCCGGCACCGGCCTGCCGGTGGTGACGGTGCCCACCGCCGCCGAGCTGAGCCAGGGCGGGCGGCCCGAGAAGGTGCGCGAGATCGAGCCCGACGACCTGCTGGGCCGCGAGCCGGTGCGGCTCGACGAGGGCGGCATCAGCGAGTGCCTGTCGGGCAAGGTGGTGCTGATCACCGGTGCAGGCGGCTCGATCGGCTCGGAGCTGTGCCGCCAGGTGGCCCGCTACGGCCCGCTCAAGCTGGTGCTCTACGAGCTCAGCGAGTTCGCGCTCTACCGCATCGAGCAGGAGCTGAGCGTGGCCTTCCCGCTGGTGCCGCTGGTGCGGCTGGTGGGCGACGTGCGCGATCCGGAGCATCTGGCCTCGACCTTCGAGCGCCAGCGCCCGAACGTGGTCTTCCACGCCGCGGCCTACAAGCACGTGCCGCTGATGGAGGAGGACAACGCCTTCGCCGCGCTGCGCAACAACACGCTGGGCACCTGGCGGGCGGCCAGCGCGGCCGCGGCCGCGCGGGTCGAGCGCTTCGTGCTGATCTCGACCGACAAGGCGGTCAATCCCACCAACGTGATGGGCGCGACCAAGCGGGCCGCCGAGATGGTGATCTCCAAGCTGTCGGCGCAGGTCGCGGCCGAAGGGGGAGCGACCCGCTTCATGGCGGTGCGCTTCGGCAACGTGCTGGGCTCGTCGGGCAGCGTGATCCCGAAGTTCAAGGAGCAGATCGCCCGGGGCGGCCCGGTGACGGTGACGCACCCGGACATCACGCGCTTCTTCATGACCATTCCGGAGGCCGCGCGGCTGGTGGTGCAGGCCGGCGCGATCGGCGAAGGCGGCCAGGTCTTCGTGCTGGACATGGGCGAGCCGGTGCGCATCGTCGACCTGGCGCGCGACCTGATCCGCATGAGCGGCCACACGCTGGCGGAGATCCCGGTGACCTTCAGCGGCCTGCGCCCGGGCGAGAAGCTCTACGAGGAGCTGCTGGCCGACGCCGACGCGACGCTGCCCACGCGCTTCGAGCGGCTGCGCATCGCCCGGCTCGACGACCGGGGCCAGGACGTGACGGCGCTGCTGGAATGGGCCGCCGGCCGCTCCTGCGCACCCGATGCCGAGGTGCGTGAACGGCTCGCGCGCCTGGTCGGCGAGTACCGGCCGGCCGGCGGTTCGCTCACCCGCTGAGCCGCCGTCTCAGAGCTCGAACTCGGGCACGGCCGCCGACGGCGCCAGCAGCACCAGCACCTGGTCGGCCGTCATCGCCGCGCCGAAGTGGTGGCCCTGCACCTGCGAGCAGCCGTGGCGCTGCAGCGTGGCGAACTGCGCCGCCGTCTCCACCCCCTCGGCCAGCGTCTTCATGCCCAGGCCATGGCCGAGCTGCACGATGGTGCGCAAGATCATGTCGGCCTGCGGGCCGTCGGACAGCGCCTGGACAAAACTGCGGTCGATCTTGAGCGTGTCGATCGGGTAGCGGCGCAGGCAGGCCAGCGAAGAATGGCCCGTGCCGAAGTCGTCCAGCCCCAGGCGCACGCCCAGGCGGTGCAGCGCCTGCAGCAGGCCGCCCACGGCCTCGGGATCGTTCATCAGCGCGGTCTCGGTGATCTCCAGCTCCAGGCGACCGGGCGGCAGCCGGCTGCGCTCGAGCGCGTCGGCCACGGTGCGCACCAGGTCGCGGCTGCCGAGCTGCACCGCCGACAGGTTGACCGCCAACTTCAGGTGGGCCGGCCAGCGGGTGGCCTCGAGACAGGCCTGCATCAGCACCCAGGCGCCCAGCGGCACGATCAGCCCGGTCTCCTCGGCCACCGGAATGAAATCGGCCGGCGAGATCGGGCCGCGCTGCGGATGTGTCCAGCGCACCAGGGCTTCGAAACCCGTGAGCTCGCGGCTGGACACGTCGAACTGGGGCTGGTAGTGCACCTGCAGCGCCGGGGCCGGCCCGCGGGCGCGCAGCCAGGACGGCCCGACGGGCGCCGCGGCCAGCGCCTGCCCGAGGTCCTGGATGGTGAGGCTGCGCCGCGCGACCCGCTCCCCCATCGCCGCGTCGAAGGCCCGCACCGAATCCCGCCCGGCGGCCTTGGCCTCGTAGAGCGCCATGTCGGCCTGCTGCAGCAGGTCGATCGCGCCGGTGTCGGCGTTCACCCAGGCGGACAGGCCCAGGCTGGCGCGCACCTCGATGCACAGCTCGGGGGTCACCCACGGGGTCTGCAGCGCCCCCAGCAGGTCGGCGGCCAGCGCCTCGCGCTCGAAGACGTTCATCGGCCGGTCGACCAGCAGCGCGAACTCGTCGCCGCCCAGCCGCGCCAGCAGCTCGACGTCACCGGCGGCACGATCGTGCAGGGCCGCCGCCAGGCGCCGGCCGACCTCGCGCAGCAGCTGGTCGCCCACCAGGTGGCCGAACTTGTCGTTGACGGTCTTGAAGTTGTCGAGGTCCAGCAGGTAGACCGACAGCGGACTGGATTCGCTCTGCGCATCGACCCGGGCCGAGGCCGACAGCGCCGAGGCGGCCGCCCCGAGCCGCTGCTGGAACACGTGGCGATTGGCCAGCCCGGTGAGGCTGTCCGTGTGGGCCAGCCGGTGCAGCTCGCGCGACTGCTCGCGCAAGGTGGTGACGTCGCGCACCAGGCCACGCCAGCCGACATGCTCGCCGCTGGCATCGAACACCGGCAGGCCGCTGATCACCCAGCACGGCGAGCGCCGCCCCGGCACCGGCACCTGGACATCGACACCGCGGAAGGACTGGCAGATCGACAGGCGACGCTCGAGCTCGTCGAGGTCCTCGCGTGGCAGGTCGGCGCGGGTCTGGAAACCCAGCCGGCGCGCCAGCGACGGCCCGCCCGCGCCGATGTGCAGCAGATCGACCAGGCGCTGGCCGAGCAGCGATTCGGCCGAGCCATACCCCAGCTCGCGGGCCATGCGCCGGGCCGCGTGCATCAGCACCCCCGAGCGATCGGTGGCCCAGGTCCAGGCGTCGGACTGGGTCTCGAAGTCCCGCAGCAGCAGGCTGATGGTCTCCTGGGCACGCCCGGCTTCGGCCTCGGCGCGCCAGCGGGCCTTCAGGGTGCGGGAGAAGAGCACCGCGGTCGCCAGCACCAGCGCCACGCCGCCCCAGGCCAGGACGACGGCGCTGCGCCCGGCGGGAGGCTGGGCCAGCGTACGCCAGGCCTGGCCGGCCGCCAGGGCGGCGCCGCTCCACAGCACCCCGCCCGGCAGCAGGCGCGGCCACCCCGATCGTGGCTCGGCCGCCGGAATCCCGAGGTCCGCAGGCGCCATCGACGGGCCGGACCGGGGCGTGTCGACACGACGGCGCGGGCGGAAATACTGCTGGAAAGCCATGGCGGCGTCGCGAAAGTGAAGGGAAAGAGGCTGATCTCGAGCCATCGTCGCACAGGCATGCTTCTGGAACGTATCGGGCGGCCCCCTGTTCACGGGTCGCTGGCCAGCGCCCGTGAACTGCTGCCCAGCAGACACCTTTACGTGTAAACAAATTGCGACGAAACCGCTGGAACCCGGGCGGACCCACCGGCCCGGGACCCCGTGCGGGGGCTGCACCGGCCGGGGCTGTGAACTGCTGCCGGGACGGCGGTTTGTCGCCACGGCCGTCCCGGCAGGTGGGACGCCTGCCAGTACCATCCGCGAAAAACCATCCATTACCACAAGGATCCGGTGTGAGGTACGAACACAGCATCGAGCGCAGCACCGAGCTGCTGCGGGCGGCCCTGCCCCTGATGTCGCGCCAGCAGAGCGCCCTGCACCCGATCAGCTACGCCGTCTGGTACGAATACGTCTGCGGCGGCAACCCCTCGCTGCGCGAAGCGGTGGACGCGCAGCTGGCGCAGCACCAGGCCCTCGACGAGGTCCGCACCCGCGAGCTGTTCACGCGCCACATCGCCGAGATCGATCCCGGCACGGCCCAGCGGGTCAGCGACGGTTTTTCCCGGGTGCTCACCGGCATGGCCGAGTCGGCGGCGCTGGCCGGCGACCAGACCGCACGCTTCGGCGACTCGCTGTCCCGCCTGAGCGCCGACCTGCTGGTGGAGCACGATCCAGGCTCGACCCTGCTGGCGCTGCAGGACAGCACGCGCGACATGCAGAGCGCGATGGCCCGGCTGCAGCAGCGCCTGGCCGAGAGCCAGCGCGAGATCCTGCAGCTGCGCGACGAGGTCCGCCAGGCGCGCCAGGACAGCCTGATCGACAGCCTCACCGGCCTGGCCAACCGGCGCGCCTTCGACGAGCGCATGCAGCAGTGGGCCGGCGGGGACGGCCCGCCGCACGCCGGCGCCGATCCGCACGCCTTCCTGATGCTGGCCGACATCGACCACTTCAAGCGGGTCAACGACACCTACGGCCACGCGTTCGGTGACCAGGTCATCAAGGCGGTCGCCCAGGTGCTGCAGCAGTTCATGCCCGGCGGCGGGCTGGCCGCGCGCATCGGCGGCGAGGAGTTCGCGCTGCTGATGCCCGCGGCCGACGCGCAGCAGGCCCGTGACCTGGCCGAGCAGGTGCGCCGGCGCATCGCCGGCAGCCGCATCCGCCGCCAGGGCCGCGCCGACGAGGCGATCGAGCGCATCACCGTCTCGCTGGGGCTGACCCGGTGCCGGCCCGGCGACAGCGCGGCGGCCGTGATCGACCGCGCCGACCAGGCGCTCTACCAGTCCAAGCAGGGCGGCCGCGACCGCGTCACGCTGCTGGCGGCCTGAGCGCCAGCAGCGGCTTGAGGAAACGCCCGGTGTGGCTGCCCGGGCAGTCGGCCACCTGCTCCGGCGTGCCGGCCATCAGCAGCAGACCGCCGCCGGCCCCCCCTTCGGGGCCCATGTCGATCAGCCAGTCGGCGGTCTTGATGACGTCGAGGTTGTGCTCGATCACGACGATGGTGTTGCCCGCCTCGCGCAGCTGGTGCAGCACCTTCAGCAGCAGCTCGATGTCGGCGAAGTGCAGGCCGGTGGTCGGCTCGTCGAGGATGTAGAGCGTGCGGCCGGTGTCGCGCTTGGACAGCTCGAGCGCCAGCTTGACCCGCTGGGCCTCGCCGCCCGACAGCGTGGTCGCGCTCTGGCCGAGCTTGATGTAGCCCAGGCCCACGTCCAGCAGCGTCTGCAGCTTGCGGGCGATCGACGGCACGGCGCTGAAGAAGGCGTGGGCGTCCTCCACCGTCAGGTTCAGCACCTCGGAGATGTTCTTGCCCTTGTAGAGCACCTCCAGCGTCTCGCGGTTGTAGCGCAGGCCGTGGCAGGTGTCGCAGGGCACGTAGACGTCGGGCAGGAAGTGCATCTCGACCTTCAGCACGCCGTCGCCCTGGCAGGCTTCGCAGCGGCCCCCCGCGACGTTGAAGCTGAAGCGACCCGGCCCGTAGCCCCGCTCGCGCGCCGACGGCACCTCGGCGAACAGCTCGCGGATGGGCGTGAACAGGCCGGTGTAGGTGGCCGGGTTGCTGCGCGGCGTGCGCCCGATCGGGCTCTGGTCGACGTTGATGACCTTGTCGAAATGCTCCAGGCCCTCGATCTCGTCGTGCGCCTCGGGTTCCTGGTGGCTCTGGTAGAGCTTCTTGGCCACGGCGGCGTAGAGCGTGTCGTTGATCAGCGTGCTCTTGCCCGAACCGGACACGCCGGTCACGCAGGTGAACAGGCCCACCGGGATGTCGACCGTCACGCCCTTGAGGTTGTTGCCCCGGGCGTTGACGATGCGCAGCGCGCGCGGCTCGGGCTGGTCCTCCAGGCGGCGGCGCTGCTCGGGCACCTCGATGCGGCAGACCTGGGACAGGTAGCGCCCCGTCGGCGAGTCGGGGTTGGCGGCCACCTCGGCGGGCGTGCCTTCGGCCATCACCCGCCCGCCGTGCACCCCCGCGCCCGGGCCCATGTCGACCACGTGGTCGGCCGCGCGGATCATGTCCTCGTCGTGCTCGACCACCAGCACGCTGTTGCCCAGGTCGCGCAGGTGCTGCAGCGTGCCGATCAGGCGCTCGTTGTCACGCTGGTGCAGGCCGATGCTGGGCTCGTCGAGCACGTACATCACGCCCGACAGGCCCGAGCCGATCTGGCTGGCCAGCCGGATGCGCTGCGCCTCGCCGCCCGACAGCGTGTCGGCGCTGCGGTCCAGGCTCAGGTAGTTCAGGCCGACGTCGTTGAGGAAACCCAGCCGCGAGCGGATCTCGCGCACCACCTTGTCGGCGATCTCGGCCTTGGCGCCCTTGAGCTGCAGGCCGTTGAAATAACCCAGGCAATCGGCCAGCGTCAGGTGCTCGACCTGGAAGATCGGCAGCGAAGGCAGGCCGTTGGCGTCGGCCAGCAGCACGTTGCGGGCCTCGCGGCGCAGGCGTGAGCCGCCGCAGTCCGGGCACGGCTTGTTGCTCTGGTAACGCGCCAGGTCCTCGCGCACGGCGCTGGAGTCGGTCTCGCGGTAGCGGCGCTCGAAGTTGGGGATCACGCCCTCGAACGGATGCAGCCGCTTGACGCTGCGCTTCTTGCCGTTGGCGCCTTCGGCCTGGTAGACGAACGGCAGCTCGACCTCGCCCGAGCCGTGCAGCAGCACCTGCTGGTGTTCGGTGGCCAGCTCCTCGAACGGCAGGTCGAGGTCGAAGCCGTAGTGTTCGGCCACGGTCTCGAGCATCGAGTAGGTGTAGGCGTTGCGGCGGTCCCAGCCCTTGACCGCGCCGCTGCCCAGCGACAGCGACGGAAACGCCACCACCCGCTCCGGGTCGAACACGTTGACATGGCCCAGGCCGTCGCAGCTCGGGCAGGCGCCGACGGGCGAGTTGAAGGAGAACAGCCGCGGCTCGAGCTCCGACAGCGAGTAGCTGCACACCGGGCAGGCGAACTTGCTGGAGAACAGGTGCTCGCGGCCGGTGTCCATCTCCATGGCCAGGGCCCGGCCCTCGGCGATGCGCATCGCTGCCTCGAAGCTCTCGGCCAGGCGCTGCTGCGCATCGGGACGGGCCTTCAGGCGATCGATGACGACGTCGATGTCGTGCTTCTCGGTCTTCTTGAGCGCCGGCAGCTCAGCGGCCTCGACCACCTTGCCGTCGACGCGGAAGCGCACGTAGCCCTGCGCCTGCATGCTGGCGAACAGGTCGGTGAACTCGCCCTTGCGGTCACGCACCACCGGCGCCAGCACCATCAGCTTGGTGTCCTCGGGCAGGGCCAGCACCGCGTCGACCATCTGGCTGACGCTCTGCGCCTCCAGCGGCAGGTGGTGATCGGGGCAGAACGGCGTGCCGGCGCGGGCGTAGAGCAGGCGCAGGTAGTCGTGGATCTCGGTGATCGTGCCCACCGTGGAGCGCGGGTTGTGGCTGGTGGCCTTCTGCTCGATCGAGATCGCCGGGCTCAGGCCCTCGATCACGTCGACGTCGGGCTTGTCCATCAGCTGCAGGAACTGGCGCGCATAGGCCGACAGGCTCTCGACGTAGCGGCGCTGGCCTTCGGCATACAGGGTGTCGAACGCCAGGCTGGACTTGCCCGAGCCGCTCAGCCCGGTGATGACCACCAGGGCGTGCTTGGGCAGATCCAGATCGATGTTCTTCAGGTTGTGGGTGCGGGCACCACGCACGCTGATGGTGGCGGAGGGCTGCGGGGGACGGTGACCTGAAGACATGGAACGGTGTGCTCTGCTGCGCGGGAAAGGCGCGGTTGGGGGGCGATCGACGCCCAGGGGCCCGTGACGCGGGCAAGCTGACGATCATAGCTGCCAGCGCCCGCCGCAGGCCCTGCGGCAGGACGGGCGTCAGCAGGATATGCCACAGTACGAGGTCCGGGCCGGCGCCCCGCGCCAGCCGCCAGCAGGAAATCCCGTCCATGTCGTCCGTCGTCGCACTGCAGCCGCTGCCCCGCGGCCCCTACAACCCGCAGGCCGAGGTCTGCGCCAGTTGCAGCGTGCGCCAGTTCGCGCTGTTCGGGGCGCTGGACGAGGCAGCGCTGCAGCGGCTGCACTGTCACATCGCCGACCTGCGGCTCGAGGAAGGCCAGTCGCTCTACGACGCCCAGCAGAACGGCAGCGCGGTCTTCACCGTGCGCAGCGGGGTCGTGCGGCTGGAGCGCTGCAGCGATGCCGGCGAGCGCCGCATCATGCGGCTGGCCGGGCGCACCGACCTGCTCGGGCTGGAGGCGCTGCTGGGCCAGACCTACGCGGCCGACGCCGTGGCCTGCACCCCCGTGCAGGTCTGCCGCATCCCGCGGGTGCTGATCGAGGAGCTGTCGGCCGAACACGCCGCCTTGACGCGTGACCTGATGAAGCGCTGGCAGCGGGCGCTCGACGACGCCGACGAGTGGCTGGTCGAGCTCTCGCGCGGGCCGGCGCGCCAGCGCATGCTGCGCCTGCTGCTCAAGCTGAGCGAGTACAGCGACGTCGCCCACCAGATCTGGCTGCCCACCCGCCAGGACATGGGCGCGATGCTGGACATGACCTTCGAGACCGCCAGCCGCCTGATCTCGGCGCTGCGCCGCGAGGGCGTGCTCGAGCCGATCGACGCCCGCCATGCCCGCCTGTCGATGGACCGGCTGATGGCGGCGCTGAAGGATCAGCGCGGCGCCGGCTCGGTGTAGCGCTCGACCCGGGCCGCGTCGATGCGGTAGCCGCTGACGCCCATGTCGGTCTGCTCACGCTGCAGCCGCAGCACGCCGCTGACACGGATCGCGTCCATGCTGCGCAGCCCCTTGAGCGGCTTGAGCACCCGGACCTGCACGATCTGGTTGGCGGGCGGCGGCGGGCTGTGGATGCAGGCGCCGAAATACGGCACCAGCAGGAACTCGCTCCACTCGCCGGCCGCCCCCTCCAGCGGCACCAGATAACCCGGCAGCCGGACCGCCTGGCCGTCCATCTCCGGCCGCGTGGGGGCGTTGTCCCAGGCGGTGCGCACCTCGCGCATCATCGCCAGCATCTTCGGATCGGTGTCGGACAGCCCCGCCACGTCACGGTCCTTGAACTGCTTCGACGGGTCCCAGTTCGGCGGCACCAGCGCCGACCACGGGAGGTCGCGGGGCGGCCGGGCCCTGGCACCGGACGGGTCCTGCGCCAGGGCCGCAGGCAGCAGCGGATCGACCGCCCCCAGGATCGTCAGCACGAGCAGCGCCCGTCGGCGGGCAGGCCCGGACGAGCGGGCACGGGAAAGGTTCGGCAGCAAGGACGTCATGGACCGCATTGTCGATGCACACCCGCGATGAAAAAACCCCGTGCGCCGCAAGGCACACGGGGTTTCGGGTCAGTCCGCCCTCCGCTCAGGGAGAGGAGGCTGCGACATCGAGGCTCAGTCCTGCGTGCCGTCGCTCGGGGTGGACGGTGCGGACTCGCCCGCCATCTCGGCGTCGACCGCCGCCAGGGCTTCCTGGGCTTCCTGCATCGCGATCAGGCGACGTTCGGTGTCGTCCATCTCTTCCTTGGCCTTGCGTGCCTGGTGGTAAGCCAGACCCGTGCCGGCCGGGATCAGACGACCCACGATCACGTTTTCCTTCAGGCCGCGCAGCTCGTCGCGCTTGCCCATGATCGCCGCTTCGGTCAGCACGCGGGTGGTTTCCTGGAAGGACGCCGCGGAGATGAACGAGTCGGTCGACAGCGAGGCCTTGGTGATGCCCAGCAGCACGTCGGAGTAGGTCGCCGGCAGCTTGTCCTCCGAACGCAGGCGCTCGTTCGTGTTGAACAGCTCCGAACGCTCGACCTGCTCGCCCACGATGTACGTGGAGTCGCCGGAGTTGGTGATCTGCACGCGACGCAGCATCTGGCGGACGATCACCTCGATGTGCTTGTCGTTGATCTTCACGCCCTGCAGGCGATAGACGTCCTGCACCTCGTCGACGATGTAGCGCGCCAGTTCCTCGACACCCAGCAGACGCAGGATGTCCTGCGGATCGGCCGGGCCGTCGACGATGGACTCGCCCTTGTTGACCACCTGGCCTTCGTGGACCACGATGTTCTTTTCCTTGGGCACCAGCTCTTCGTAGACCTTGCCGTCCGGGTCGGTGATCTGCAGACGCACCTTGCCCTTGGTCTCCTTGCCGAACGACACCGTGCCGGTCATCTCGGCCAGCGTGCCCTTGTCCTTGGGCGTGCGGGCTTCGAACAGCTCGGCCACCCGCGGCAGACCGCCGGTGATGTCGCGCGTCTTCTGGCCTTCGACCGGAATGCGCGCCAGCACTTCACCCGGCATCACGGCCTGGCCGTCACGCACCTGGATCAGCGCGCCCACCGGGAAGCCGATGGTCACGGCGTGGTCGGTGCCGGGGATCTTGACCTCGACGCCCGAGGCGTCCAGCAGCTTGACCTGCGGGCGCACGACCTTGGCCGAACCGCGGCGCTTCGGGTCGATGACCACCAGCGTCGACAGACCGGTCACCTCGTCGACCTGCTTGGCCACCGTCACGCCTTCTTCGACGTTCTCGAAGCGGGTCGTGCCGGCGAACTCGGTGATGATCGGGCGGGTCAGCGGGTCCCAGTTGCCCAGGATGGTGCCGGCCTTGATCGTCTGATCGGGCTTGATGTTCAGCACCGCACCGTACGGCACCTTGTGGCGCTCGCGCTCACGGCCGTGCGGGTCGGTGATGATGATCTCGCCGGAGCGGGAAATCACGACCAGGTCGCCCTTGCCGTTGGCCACGTAGCGCATCGTGGCGTTGAAGCCGATGATGCCCTCGGACTTGGCGTCCACGCTCGAGGCCACTGCCGCACGCGAGGCCGCACCACCGATGTGGAAGGTCCGCATCGTCAGCTGCGTGCCCGGCTCGCCGATGGACTGCGCGGCGATCACGCCCACGGCCTCACCCTGGTTCACCAGACCGCCACGACCCAGGTCGCGGCCGTAGCACTTGGCGCACAGGCCGAAACGCGTGTCGCAGGTCAGCGGGGTGCGGACCTTGACTTCGTCGACTCCGGCGGCCTCGAGCACGTCCATCGCGTCCTCGTCGAGCATCGTGCCGCCGGTCACCAGCAGCTGCTGGGTCTCGGGGTTGACGACGTCGACCGCGGTCACGCGGCCCAGGATGCGGTCGCGCAGCGACTCGATCACCTCACCGCCTTCGACCAGGGCGCGCATGGCCATGCCGTTCTCGGTGCCGCAATCGTCCTCGATGACGACCAGATCCTGCGTCACGTCGACCAGGCGGCGCGTCAGGTAACCCGAGTTCGCGGTCTTCAGCGCCGTGTCCGCCAGGCCCTTTCGGGCACCGTGGGTGGAGATGAAGTACTGCAGCACGTTCAGGCCTTCACGGAAGTTCGCCGTGATGGGCGTCTCGATGATCGAGCCGTCCGGCTTGGCCATCAGGCCCCGCATGCCCGCCAGCTGGCGGATCTGCGCGGCGGAACCCCGGGCGCCCGAGTCGGCCATCATGTAGATGGAGTTGAACGACTCCTGGTCCACTTCCTTGCCGTGGCGGTCGATGACCTTCTGCTTGGAGAGCTGGGTCATCATGACCTTGCCCACCTCGTCACCGGTCTTGCCCCAGATGTCGACGACCTTGTTGTAGCGCTCGCCCGAGGTCACCAGACCCGAGACGTACTGCTGCTCGATCTCCTTGACCTCGGTCTCGGCACGCTCGATCAGCTTGACCTTCTCCTTGGGCACCAGCATGTCGTCGATGGCGATCGAGATGCCGGCACGCGTGGCCAGACGGAAGCCGCTCTGCAGCAGCTTGTCGGCGAAGACCACGGTTTCCTTCAGGCCGCACTTGCGGAAGGCGGTGTTGATCAGGCGCGAGATCTCCTTCTTCTTCAGCGCCTTGTTCATCACGCTGAACGGCAGGCCCTTGGGCAGGATCTCGGACAGCAGCGCACGGCCGACGGTGGTGTCGACCAGCGAGTTCTTCGCCACCCACTCGACACCATCCTCGCCACGAACGTACTCGTTCAGGCGCACGGAGATCTTGGCGGTGATCTCGACCACGGCGTTGTCCAGCGCACGCTGGACCTCGACCACGTCGGAGAAGACCATGCCTTCGCCCCGGCCGTTGGTGCGCTCGCGGGTCGCGTAGTACAGGCCCAGCACCACGTCCTGGGACGGCACGATCGACGGCTCGCCCGAAGCCGGGAACAGCACGTTGTTCGACGCCAGCATCAGGGCGCGCGCTTCCATCTGCGCCTCGATGGACAGCGGCACGTGGACGGCCATCTGGTCACCGTCGAAGTCGGCGTTGAACGCCGCGCAGACCAGCGGGTGCAGCTGGATCGCCTTGCCTTCGATCAGCACCGGCTCGAACGCCTGGATGCCCAGGCGGTGCAGCGTCGGCGCCCGGTTGAGCATGATCGGGTGTTCCTTGATGACCTCTTCAAGGATGTCCCACACCACCGGCGTGCCCGATTCCACTTCCTTCTTGGCCTGCTTGATCGTGGAGGCGATGCCCATCGCTTCCAGGCGCGAGAAGATGAAGGGCTTGAACAGCTCCAGCGCCATCAGCTTGGGCAGACCGCACTGGTGCAGCTTGAGGGTCGGGCCCACGGTGATGACCGAACGACCCGAGTAGTCGACGCGCTTGCCCAGCAGGTTCTGGCGGAAGCGGCCGCTCTTGCCCTTGATCATGTCGGCCAGCGACTTCAGGGCGCGCTTGTTCGCGCCCGTCATCGCCTTGCCGCGGCGGCCGTTGTCCAGCAGCGAGTCGACGGCCTCCTGCAGCATGCGCTTCTCGTTGCGCACGATGATCTCGGGCGCCTTCAGCTCCAGCAGGCGGGCCAGACGGTTGTTGCGGTTGATGACGCGACGATACAGATCGTTCAGGTCGGAGGTCGCGAAACGACCGCCGTCCAGCGGCACCAGCGGACGCAGGTCCGGCGGCAGCACCGGCAGCACGTCCATCACCATCCAGTGGGGACGGATGCCCGACTTCTTGAAGGCTTCCATCACCTTCAGGCGCTTGGAATTCTTCTTGACCTTCAGCTCGCTGCCGGTCATGTCGTTGCGCAGCTTGTCGATCTCGATGTCGAGGTCCATCTCCTCGAGCAGCTGCTTGATGCCTTCGGCACCCATCAGCGCGATGAACTCGTCACCGAATTCGCGGCGCTTGGCGTCGAAATCGTCCTCGGACATGATGCTGAACTTCTTCAGCGGGGTCATGCCCGGATCGACGACGACGTAGGCTTCGAAATACAGCACACGTTCGATGTCGCGCAGCGTCATGTCGAGCACCAGGCCCAGACGCGACGGCAGCGACTTCAGGAACCAGATGTGCGCGCAGGGCGCGGCCAGGTCGATGTGACCCATGCGGTCACGGCGAACCTTGGTCTGCGTGACTTCAACGCCGCACTTCTCGCAGATGACACCGCGGTGCTTGAGGCGCTTGTACTTGCCGCACAGGCACTCGTAGTCCTTGATCGGGCCGAAGATCTTGGCGCAGAACAGGCCGTCACGCTCGGGCTTGAACGTGCGGTAGTTGATCGTCTCGGGCTTCTTCACCTCGCCGAAGGACCACGAACGAATCTTCTCGGGCGATGCCAGCCCGATCTTGATGGCGTCGAAGTGCTCGTCAGGGGTGAATTGCTTGAAAAGGTCCAGCAAGCCTTTCATGGCTTTACTCCTTGTTTGGTATTGAGTGGATACGGAACGTCGATGGGTCGCGGGCCGTGCCACCGGACGCGCATGGCGCACCGGCAGCTCGGCCCCTCACATGCTTCAGTTCTTCTCCAGCTCAATATCGATGCCCAGCGACCGGATTTCCTTGACCAGCACGTTGAACGATTCCGGCATGCCGGCTTCGATCGAGTGCTCGCCCTTGACGATGTTCTCGTACACCTTGGTCCGGCCGTTCACGTCATCGGACTTCACGGTCAGCATTTCCTGCAGCACGTAGGCCGCGCCGTAGGCTTCCAGCGCCCACACTTCCATTTCACCGAAGCGCTGGCCACCGAACTGCGCCTTGCCGCCCAGCGGCTGCTGGGTGACGAGCGAGTACGGACCGGTCGAGCGGGCGTGCATCTTGTCGTCGACCAGGTGGTGCAGCTTCAGCACGTGCATGTAGCCGACCGTGGTCGCGCGCTCGAAGCGCTCGCCGGTGCGCCCGTCGTACAGGTAGGCCTGCGTGCGGGTGTCGGTCAGGCCCTTCCTGGCGGCGATGTCGTCCGGGTACGCGAGCTTGAGCATCGCGCGGATCTCTTCTTCCTTGGCCCCGTCGAACACCGGCGTCGCGAACGGCACGCCGTTGACGAGGTTGCGCGCCATGTCGACGACTTCACCGTCAGACAGCTGCTCCAGCTCTTCAGGGTGACCGCCGGACTTGTTGTACAGCTCGTCGAAGAACTGGCGCAGCTCGGACACCGCGGCCTGCTTCTGCAGCATGTCGCCGATGCGCTGGCCGATGCCCTTGCCGGCCCAGCCCAGGTGGACTTCCAGCACCTGACCCACGTTCATCCGCGAAGGCACGCCCAGCGGGTTCAGCACGATGTCGGCAGGCGTGCCGTCGGCCATGTAGGGCATGTCCTCGATCGGGACGATCTTGGAGACGACACCCTTGTTGCCGTGACGGCCGGCCATCTTGTCGCCAGGCTGCAGGCGACGCTTGACGGCCAGGTAGACCTTGACCATCTTCAGCACGCCCGCGGGCAGCTCGTCGCCTTGCGTGAGCTTCTTGCGCTTTTCCTCGAACGCGAGGTCGAAGCTGTGGCGCGTCTGCTCCAGCGAGTTCTTGATCGACTCGAGCTGGTTGGCCGCTTCGTCTTCCGACGGGCGGATGTCGAACCAGTGGTACTTCTCGACTTCGGTCAGGTAGGCCTTGTCGATGACCGTGCCCTTGGCGATCTTGCGAGGGCCGCCGTTGGCGATCTTGCCGGTCAGCAGCTTCTCGATCCGGTCGAACGCGTCGGCCTCGACGATGCGCAGCTGGTCGTTCAGGTCCAGGCGGAAGCGCTTGAGCTCGTCGTCGATGATCTGCTGGGCGCGCTTGTCGCGCTGGATGCCTTCACGGGTGAAGACCTGCACGTCGATGACGGTGCCCATCGTGCCCTGGTCGACGCGCAGCGAGGTGTCCTTCACGTCGGACGCCTTCTCGCCGAAGATCGCGCGCAGCAGCTTCTCTTCCGGCGTCAGCGTGGTCTCGCCCTTGGGCGTGACCTTGCCGACCAGCACGTCGCCGGGGCTGACTTCGGCGCCCACGTAGACGATGCCGGACTCGTCCAGGCGCGACAGCTGCGCCTCGGACAGGTTCGGGATGTCGCGGGTGATGTCCTCAGGACCCAGCTTGGTGTCACGCGCCATGACCACCAGTTCCTCGATGTGGATCGAGGTGTAGCGGTCTTCGGCGACGACACGTTCGCTGATCAGGATCGAATCCTCGAAGTTGTAGCCGTTCCACGGCATGAACGCGACCAGCATGTTCTGGCCCAGGGCCAGTTCACCCAGGTCGGTCGATGCACCGTCGGCGATCACGTCGCCGGCGCCGACCTGGTGGCCGCGGCTGACGATCGGACGCTGATGGATGTTCGTGTTCTGGTTGGAACGGTGGTACTTGATCAGGTTGTAGATGTCGACGCCGACTTCACCGGCGACCGTTTCCGCGTCGTTGACGCGGATCACGATGCGGTTGGTGTCGATGTAGTCGACCACGCCACCCCGGCGAGCGGTCACCACGGTGCCCGAGTCGACCGCCGCCACACGCTCCACGCCCGTGCCCACCAGCGCCTTTTCAGGACGCAGGGTCGGAACGGCCTGGCGCTGCATGTTGGCGCCCATCAGTGCACGGTTCGCATCGTCGTGCTCCAGGAAGGGCACGAGCGAGGCGGCCACCGAGACGATCTGCGTCGGCGCCACGTCCATGTACTGGATGCGTTCCGGCGACGTCAGCACCGAGTCGCCCTTTTCACGGGCCGACACCAGCTCGTCGATCAGGCGGTTGTCGGCATCGAGCTTGGCGTTGGCCTGCGCGATGACGTACTTGCCTTCTTCGATGGCCGACAGGTAGTCGATCTGGGCGGTGGCGAGACCGTCCTTCACGCGACGGTACGGCGTCTCGAGGAAGCCGTAGTCGTTCAGGCGCGCGAACAGGGCCAGCGAGTTGATCAGGCCGATGTTCGGGCCTTCAGGCGTCTCGATCGGGCAGACGCGGCCGTAGTGGGTCGGGTGCACGTCGCGGACTTCGAAGCCGGCGCGTTCGCGGGTCAGACCACCCGGGCCCAGGGCGGAGACACGACGCTTGTGCGTGATCTCCGACAGCGGGTTGGTCTGGTCCATGAACTGCGACAGCTGCGACGCACCGAAGAACTCCTTGAGCGCCGCGGAAATCGGCTTGGAGTTGATCAGGTCGTGCGGCATCAGGGCTTCGGTCTCGGCCTGGCCCAGACGTTCCTTGACGGCCTTCTCGATGCGGGCCAGGCCCGAGCGGTACTGGTTCTCGGCCAGTTCGCCCACGCAACGCACGCGGCGGTTGCCCAGGTGGTCGATGTCGTCGACCTCGCCGTTGCCGTTGCGCAGGTCCACCAGGATCTTGACGACCGCGAGGATGTCCTCGTTGGACAGCGTCATCGGGCCTTCGGAGCCGTCGCGGCCCACGCGGGCGTTGAACTTCATGCGGCCCACGCGCGACAGGTCGTAGGTGTCGGCGCTGTAGAACAGGCGGTTGAACAGCGCTTCCACCGCGTCTTCGGTCGGCGGCTCGCCGGGACGCATCATGCGGTAGATGGCCACGCGGGCGGCCAGCTGATCGGCGGTCTCATCGGTGGCCAGCGTCTGGCTGATGAAGGCACCCTGGTTCAGCTCGTTGGTGAACAGGCAGGGCAGGTCCTTGATGCCGGCCTGGCGCAGCTTCTTCAGCAGCAGCTCGGTCAGCTCGTCGTTGGCCTTGGCCACGATCTCGCCGGTGTCCGGGTCGACCATGTTGCGGGCGACCACACGGCCGATCAGGAAGTCCTCGGGCACGCTCACGTGCTGGGTCTCGGAAGCCTCCAGCTGACGGATGTGCTTGGCGGTGATGCGCTTGTCCTTCTCGACGATCACGTTGCCGTTCTTGTCGGTCAGGTCGAAGCGGGCCACTTCACCCTTGATGCGTTCGGCGACGAACTCCATCTGGGCGCCGGTGTCCATCAGGCGGAAATTGTCGAACTTGAAGAAGTGCGCCAGGATCTGCTCGGGATTCAGGCCGATGGCCTTGAGCAGGATCGTGACCGGCATCTTGCGGCGGCGGTCGACACGGAAGAACAGGATGTCCTTGGGGTCGAACTCGAAGTCCAGCCAGGAGCCGCGGTACGGGATGATCCGTGCCGAGAACAGCAGCTTGCCCGAGCTGTGCGTCTTGCCCTTGTCGTGTTCGAAGAACACGCCCGGCGAGCGGTGCAGCTGCGAGACGATGACACGCTCGGTGCCGTTGACGATGAAGGAGCCGTAGTCGGTCATCAGGGGCACTTCGCCCATGTAGACCTCCTGCTCCTTGACTTCCTTGACCACCTTGGACTGCGAGGTCGAAGCTTCGCGGTCATAGATGATCATCTGCAGGCGCGCACGCACGGCGGCCGCAAAGGTGAGACCCCGTTGCTGACACTCCCGCACGTCGAACGGCGGCTTGGCAATGTTGAATTCCAGGAACTTCATCTCCACGAACCCGTTGTGCGAAACAATCGGGAACGCGGACAGGAATGCCGCCTGAAGACCTTCGGGCTTGCGCTTGGTCGGTGGAACGTCCTTCTGCAGGAAAGCTACATAGCTGTCCTTCTGCATCGTGAGCAGGTAGGGAACGTTCAGCACGCTCGCGCGCTTGCCGAAATTCTTGCGAATACGCTTGCGTTCGGTGTAGCTGTAGGGGGTTGCTTGCGCCATCTATCACTCCGTGTCGAACGCCACCACCGGGCCAGGGCAGCAGCTCTTTCGGCCGAAAAGTCGGGACGACTGGCACCAGGCCTTGCGCCTGAAGCTTGGTGGCTGGCCACTACCAGCCGCTGGCGGACAACCAGGGCATTGCACCCCGGCCCGACCAAACCGGTTCTCTGCAGTCGGTTCAGAGAACACTTGAAAAAGCCTTCCAGCTTAACGCAGAAGACTTTTTCAAGTGATCTTTAAGGTCAAAATTCAAGCACGAAAAGGCTGGCCCTTGTCGGGCCAGCCTTGACAGCGATTCAGGATGCGCGAGACGCGCACCGCCGAATTACTTGATTTCAGCCTTGGCGCCAGCGTCGACCAGCTTCTTCAGAGCGGCTTCGGCGTCAGCCTTGGCGATGGCTTCCTTGACGTTCTTCGGAGCGCCGTCCACCAGATCCTTGGCTTCCTTCAGGCCCAGACCGGTCAGCTCGCGCACGGCCTTGATCACGGAAACCTTGTTGGCGCCAGCTTCGAGCAGGACCACGTTGAATTCGGTCTTCTCTTCAGCCACCGGAGCGGCAGCGCCACCAGCGCCACCACCGGCCACGGCGACCGCAGCAGCGGACACGCCGAACTTCTCTTCAACGGCCTTGACCAGGTCGTTGAGTTCCAGCACGGTCATGGTGTCCAGTGCGGCCAGGAATGCGTCTTTGTCGAATGCCATTTGAGGGCTCCTAAATACAGTGAATTCAAGAAAACAGGATCAGGCGGCAGCAGCTTCGGCAGCCGGCGCTTCTTCAGCACCCGCACCTTGCTTCTTGGCCACTTCGGCGAGCACGCGTGCCAGACCGGAGACAGGGGTTTGCAGCAGACCCAGCAGTTGGGCCAGCAGCACTTCCTTGCTCGGCACGGAAGCCAGCGCCTTGACGCCGTTGGCGTCCAGGGCCTTGCCACCGTAGGCACCGGCCTTGATCACCAGCTTGTCGTTGGTCTTGGCAAAGTCGGCGATGACTTTGGCAGCTGCGACGGCGTCTTCAGAGAAGCCGTAGATCAGCGGACCGACAAAATGGCTTTCCGCCACCTCAAAAGGCGTTCCGGCAACGGCACGGCGAGCCAGCGTGTTCTTCAGCACATGAAGATACACACCCTTCTCGCGCGCGATCTTGCGCAGAGCATCCAGTTGAGCGACGGTGAGGCCACGGTACTCGGCCACTGCCAAGGTCTGTGACTTGGCCGCCTGGGCCAGCACTTCCTCGACAACGGCTGCTTTCTCGTTGCGATTGAGACTCAAGGTCTACTCCTTCAATACGTGCCCTGGAGCGGTTGCCCGCCCGGGGCACACCCGGATTCAGCGACCTTGCCTTTCAGGAGCCCTGTTTTCACAGGGAAAGACCTGTCAGGCGGGACCGCCATCTGCGCTGGCTGCGACCGGTTGCCCGGCCGGCGATTAAGCGGCACCCGGAAGGTGCCGCACCAGCGGTCTTGGATGGGCGACTGCCCACCAATTCGTCGGCACCCTGCGTCAGACGCGCGCAGGGTGCCCTGTCATGCTCAGGCCTGAGCCGACGAGGTGGCGATCGTGCCCACTTCGACACGCACGCCCACACCCATCGTGGACGACACGGCGACCTTGCGCAGGAACACGCCCTTGCTGGAGGCCGGCTTGGCCTTGGTCAGCGCCTCGAGCAGCGCGGCCAGGTTGCCACGCAGCTTGTCGTTCTCGAACGAGCGACGGCCGATGGTGCCGTGGATGATGCCGGCCTTGTCGACGCGGAACTGGACCTGACCTGCCTTGGCGTTCTTCACGGCCGTGGCGACGTCGGGGGTCACGGTGCCGACCTTCGGGTTCGGCATCAGGCCGCGCGGGCCCAGGATCTGGCCCAGCTGACCGACCACGCGCATCGCGTCCGGCGAGGCGATGACCACGTCGAAGTTGATGTTGCCAGCCTTGACTTCAGCAGCCAGGTCGTCGAAACCGACGACATCGGCGCCAGCGGCACGGGCTTCGTCAGCCTTGGCGCCCTGGGCGAACACGGCCACGCGCTTGGTCTTGCCGGTGCCGTTGGGCATCACGACGGCGCCACGCACGACCTGGTCCGACTTCTTCGCATCGACGCCGAGCTGCACCGCCACGTCGATCGATTCGTCGAACTTGGCGTTGGCGCATTCCTTCAGCAGGGCGAGCGCGTCATCGATGTTGTACAGCTTGG
Source organism: Sphaerotilus hippei (assembly GCF_003201595.1). GTDB lineage: Bacteria > Pseudomonadota > Gammaproteobacteria > Burkholderiales > Burkholderiaceae_C > Sphaerotilus > Sphaerotilus hippei. The sequence goes on from NZ_QJJS01000019.1 coordinate 90,315, forward strand.
TGGTCTCGACCTTGCCGGCGAGGGCCTTCTGACGTTTCGTAAGCTTGGCCATCTCACACCCCTTCCACGTTCACGCCCATCGAACGGGCAGAGCCGGCGATGGTCTTCACTGCGGCATCCATGTTCGCAGCCGTCAGATCCTTCAGCTTGATCTTGGCGATCTCTTCGATCTGCTCGCGGGTCAGCTTGCCGACCTTGGCCTGATGCGGACGCGGCGAACCCTTCTCGAGCTTCAGCGCCTTCTTGATCAGCACGGTGGCCGGCGGGGTCTTCAGGATGAAGGTGAACGACTTGTCCGCGTAGGCGGTGATCACCACCGGCAGCTTCAGGCCGGGTTCCATCCCCTGGGTCTGCGCGTTGAACGCCTTGCAGAACTCCATGATGTTGAGGCCGCGCTGACCGAGAGCGGGACCGATCGGGGGCGAAGGATTGGCCTTGCCTGCCGGAACTTGCAGCTTGATGAAGCCGACGATCTTCTTTGCCATGATGGCTCCTTTCGAGTTCGAACGCCCGCCGGACAGACTGTCTCGGCAAGCTCCTCGTCATCTGATCCAGGCGACCTGCGTCGCCCGACACGAAGACACAAGGTGCTGGATCAGCTCACACCCTGCGCCAACGACACGGCGAACCTTCGCCGCATCGCCATGGCCCGACCCGCGGGGTCAGACCTTTTCAACTCCGCTGAAGTCGAGGTCGACCGGCGTCGCGCGCCCGAAGATGGTCACGGCCACCTTGAGCTTGCTCTTCTCGTAGTTGACCTCTTCGATGGACGCGTTGAAGTCGGCGAACGGGCCTTCCTTCACACGAACCACCTCACCCACTTCCCATTCAACCTTGGGACGCGGCTTCTCGGTGCCTTGCTGCATCTGGTTGACGATGTTCATCACTTCGTCTTCCGAGATCGCCTGCGGCCGGTTCTTGGCTCCACCCAGGAAGCCGCTGACCTTGCCGGTGTTCTTGACCAGGTGCCAGGACTCGTCGTCCATCAGCATCTCGACCAGCACGTAACCCGGATAGATGCGCCGCTCGGTCACGACCTTCTTGCCGTTCTTGACTTCGACGACCTCTTCGGTCGGCACCAGCAGGCGGCCGAACTTGTCCTGCATGCCGGCGCGGTCGATGCGCTCGCGCAGATTGCGCACGACGGCCTTTTCCATGCCCGAATAGGCCTGGACGATGTACCAGCGCATCGGCACGGAAGGAACAGGGGTCTGAATGTCGCTCATGGCTTACCTTCGCGTGTGCGCGTTAACGCTTCCAACCCAGGATCAGGTCGTACAGCACCCACTCCAGCGTCTTGTCCGTCAGCCACAGGAACAGGGCCATCACCACCACGAAGGCAAAGACGTAACCCGTCATCTGCGTGGCTTCCTTGCGGGCGGGCCAGACGACCTTGCGCAACTCACGAACGGATTCACGACCGTAGGCGATGAGCGCCTTGCCCGTCTCGGACATGAAGAACACCGTCACGGCGCCCGCCAGCAACACCACCAGGGCAGCCCACTGAGCGTAGACGCCTTGGCCGGAGAGGACATAGAACGCCACCAGAGCCCCGAGCAACAGGGCGATGGCGCCGCCCAGCTTGGCCTTGTCAGCGCTGGTGGAGACGGTGTCGACTTGTGGAGTGGTCATTTGATTCATCTTGTTCGTGGCGGCATGCCACGAAACACTCGGACCCAACAGCAGCAAAGCCCGCCGAAGCGCTGAACGCTTCCTGCGGGCCGGCAGCCGGGCCACGGAGACAGACTCAGGAAATCGAGAGTCTGGCAGGGGCAGAGGGAATCGAACCCCCAACCTTCGGTTTTGGAGACCGACGCTCTGCCAATTGAGCTATGCCCCTGCGGCCTTGAATTGGCAATCAGTCCAGGATCTTGGCAACGACGCCGGCGCCGACGGTGCGGCCGCCTTCACGGATGGCGAAGCGCAGACCTTCTTCCATGGCGATGGGGGCGATC
>NZ_QJJS01000020.1 GCF_003201595.1 Sphaerotilus hippei
CGCCCTGTCCTACTCCAAGGGCAAGGACCTGGCGGCCGGCACCCCCGACAAGAACACCTCCCTGCGCGTGCGCTTCAACTACGCCTTCTGATCCCCCGGGCCTTCGGGCCCGCCGCGCCGGATCCTCCCCACCAGGGAACCCCGGCGCTCACCGCTCCATGCAAAAGGGCTTCCCCTCGGGAAGCCCTTTTTCCATGGCCGGACGGGCCGCTCAGTTGACGCTGGCACCGGACTTCTTGATCAGCGCCGCCCAGCGCGGGATCTCCTTGGCCATCAGCGCGGCCAGCTCACTCGGTGAGCTGCCCACCACTTCCATGCCCAGCGTGGCCAATTTCTCCTTCACGTCGGGCTGCTTCAGCGCCTTGGCGATCTCGTCGTGCAGGCGGTCGACCACGGCCTTGGACGTGCCCTTGGGCGCATACACCGCCTGCCACGAGAACATCTCGAAGCCCGGCACGCCGGCTTCGATCATGGTCGGCGTGCCGGGCGAGGCGGGTGAGCGCTTGGGGCTGGTGACGGCCAGCAGCTTGAGCTTGCCGGCCTGGATCAGCGGCAGTGCGGCGGTGAGCTGGTCGAACATGAAGGTGATCTGGCCCTGCGACACGTCGATCATCGCCGGCGGCGTGCCCTTGTAGGGGATGTGCGTCAGCGGCACCTCGATCAGGTCGGCGAACAGCTCGCCCGCGAGGTGGGTGGAGGTGCCTGCGCCCGAGGAGGCAAAGGTCCGCTGCTTGTCGTCCTTCCTGATCAGCGCCACCAGCTCGGCCACGGTGTTGACCTTGAATTGGGTGCTCACCAGCAGCACGTTCGGCAGGAAGCCGACCAGCGACACCGGCTCGAAGTCCTTCACGGGGTCGTAGCCCAGGTTCTTGTAGAGGCCGGCATTGATGGCGTGCGTGCTGATGGTGCCGCCGATCAGCGTGTAGCCGTCGGCGGGCTGCTTGGCCACGTAGCTGCTGCCCAGGCCGCCGCCGGTGCCGGCGCGGTTCTCCACCACCACGGTCTGCTTGAGCGCGTCCTGCAGCTTGCTGGCCAGCGTGCGGCCCACCACGTCGGTGGTGCCGCCGGCGGTGAAGGGCACGACATAGGTGATGGGCTTGGCGGCGGGCCAGGCGGTTGGTGCCTGGGCCTGGGCCCAGACCGGCAGCACGGCAGCGGCGGCGCCCGCGCCGAGGTGGGTGAGCAGGTCGCGGCGGGTGGGGGTGCGGGTCATGGTCTTGTCTCCGGAGGTCTCGTGGCGCGGGTGCTGCGCGGTCTCGTCAGGTGCAGGCTCAGCGGCCCGTGGCGGCGCGCCAGGTGGCGAAGTCGCTGCGGCTTTGTTCCTGGGTCGGCGGGTACAGGCCGATCACGGCGCGGCCCTTCAACACTTCTTCTTGGACGAAATCTTCGAAGGCGGTCATCTCCACCGCCTCGTCGGCGATCTCGTCGGCGATGGCGGCGGGGATCACGATCACGGCCTCGGCATCACCGACCACGATGTCGCCCGGGAACACCGGCGCGTCGCCGCAGCCAATCGGCACGTTCAGGTCGAGCGCCTGGTGCAGCGTCAGGTTGGTGGGCGCGCTGGGCCGTGCGTGGTAGGCGGGCATGCTGTACTTGGCGATGTCGGGCGAGTCGCGGAAGCCGCCGTCAGTGACCACGCCGGCCACGCCGCGCACCATCAGCCGCGCCACCAGGATGCCGCCGGCCGAGGCCGCGCGGGCGTCCTTGCGGCTGTCCATCACCAGCACCGCGCCCTCGGGGCATTGCTCCACGGCCACGCGCTGCGGGTGGTTCGGATCCTGGAACACGGCGATGCCGTTCAGGTCCTCACGCGCGGGGATGTAGCGCAGCGTATAGGCAGGGCCGACCATGTTGGGCAGGCTGCGGTTGAGGGGCTGCACGCCCTGGATCACCTGGTGGCGCAGGCCGCGCTTGAAGAGCGCGGTGCAGAGGGTGGCGACGCTGACGGTCATCAGCTTGGCGCGGGTGCTGGGGTTCATGGCGGGTCTCGGTCTGGAAATGGAAAGCAGGACTCTGGCGAGCAGGGCAGGGCCTCGTGGACGGCTCGGCGTCGCGGGCGACGCGTCAGAAGATGTCGGGCTCAGGCACGGGCTGGCCGAAAGTGGTCTCCAGGAAATCGAAATCACAGCCCTCGTTGGCCTGCAGGATGTGGCGGCCGAACATCCAGCCATAGCCGCGCTCGTAGCGGGGCGGCGGCGGGGTCCAGGCGGCGCGGCGCGTGGCCATCTCGTCGTCGGAGATGTCGAGATGGATGCTGCGGGCGGGCACGTCGACGCTGATCAGGTCGCCCGTCTTCACCAGGGCCAGCGGGCCGCCCACCGCGGCTTCGGGCGAGCAGTGCAGCAGGCAGCCGCCGTAGCTGGTGCCGCTCATGCGCGCGTCGCTCAGGCGCAGCATGTCGGTCACGCCTTGTTTGAGCAGCTTGGTGGGGATGGGCAACATGCCCCACTCGGGCATGCCGGCGCCGCGCGGGCCGGCGTTGCGCAGCACCAGGATGTCGTCGCCCGTCACGTCGAGGTCGGGGTCGTCCACGGCGGCCTTCAGGCTTGGGTAGTCGTCAAACACCAGCGCGCGGCCGGTGTGCTGCAGCAGGTGCGGCGCGCAGGCGCTGGGCTTCACGGCCACGCCATCGGGTGCCAGGTTGCCGCGCAGCACCGCCAGCGCGCCCTCGGCATAAATCGGGTTCGTCACCGGGCGGATCACGTCGGCGTTGTAGACCTCGGCGCCAGCGATGTTCTCGCCCAGCGTGCGGCCGTTGACGGTGAGCGCCTCGGTGGCCAGGTGCGGGCGGATCTGTTCCAGCATCGCGGGCAGTGCACCGGCGTAATAGAAGTCCTCCATCAGGTAGCGGTCGCCGCTGGGGCGGATGTTGGCGATCACCGGCACGCGGCGGCTGGCGGCGTCGAAGTCGTCCAGCGTCACCGGGTGGCCGGCGCGGCGGCTCATGGCGATGAGGTGAATGATGGCGTTGGTGGAGCAGCCCATGGCCATCGCGCAGGCGATGCCGTTCTCGAAGTTGGCGCGGCTCAACATGCGCGCCGGCGTCAGGTCCTCCCACACCATGTCGACGATGCGGCGGCCGCACTCGGCGCTCATGCGGATGTGGTTGGCATCCGCAGCCGGGATGCTGCTGGAGCCGGGCAGCGCGAAGCCCACGGCCTCGGCGATGCCCATCATCGTGGCGGCCGTGCCCATGGTCATGCAGGTGCCGTGGCTGCGGGCGATGCCGGCCTCCATCTCGGCCCAGGCCTGGTCGCTGAGGCGGCCGGCGCGGCGCTCGTCCCAGTACTTGAAGGCATCCGAGCCCGAGCCCAGCACCTGGCCCTTCCAGTTGCCGCGCAGCATGGGGCCGGCGGGCAGATAGATGAAGGGCAGGCCCATGCTGAGCGCGCCCATGGTCAGGCCGGGCGTGGTCTTGTCGCAGCCGCCCATCAGCACCGCGCCGTCCACCGGGTGGCTGCGCAGCAGCTCCTCGGTCTCCATGGCCAGGAAGTTGCGGTAGAGCATGGTGGTCGGCTTCACCATCGACTCGCTCAAGGAGATGGCGGGCAGCTCCAGCGGAAACCCGCCGGCCTGCAAGATGCCGCGCTTCACGTCGTCCACCCGCTGCTTGAAGTGCGAGTGGCACTGGTTGGCATCGCTCCAGGTGTTGACGATGGCGATCAGCGGCTTGCCGACGAACTCCTGCTTGTCGTAGCCCATCTGCAGCACACGCGAGCGGTGGCCGAAGCTGCGGAAGTCGTCGGGGGCGAACCAGCGCGCACTGCGCAGGGAATCAGGGGTGCGTCGTGTCATGGCCGAAGTAAAGCACTAATATATTAGTGCGTCAACCGGGCCATCACGTCTGCCGGGCTTTCTACAATCGAGGCCACGCCCTCGTGCCGCTCCGTTCCTGCCCGCCCTCATGCCCCTGCCCTCCACTCCCATCCGCCTGGACCGATCCCGCCATGCGGCCCCCCAGGTCTTCGAGAAGCTGCGGGAGATGATCCTGACGCTGGAGCTGGCCCCGGGCACGCTGCTGTCGCGCGCGGAGCTGGCCGCCTGGTTCGGCATCAGCCAGACGCCGGTGCGTGATGCGCTGATCAAGCTGGGTGAGGAGGGGCTGGTCGACATCTTTCCGCAGCACGCCACGGTGGTCAGCCGCATCGGCCTGGCCGCGGCGCGCCAGGCGCACTTCCTGCGCCGGGCCATCGAGCTGGAAGCGGTGCTGGCCGCCGCCGCGCTGCCCGGCGAGGCCCGTGCCACGCTGGCGGCCCGGCTGGGCGACGTCATCCATCGGCAGGATCAGGCGATGAACGCCCAGGACGTGAACGGCTTCATCGAGAGCGACCGCGGTTTCCACCGCCTGCTGATCGAGGCGGCGGCGGTGCCCGACCTCGGCGACCTGATCCACCGGCGCAGCGGCCAGGTCGACCGGCTGCGCCGCCTGCATCTGCCGGCCCAGGGCAAGATGGCCGCCATCCTGATCGACCACCGCCGGATCGTCGCGGCCATCGCCGCCGGAGACGGCGCGGCGGCACAGGCCGCGCTGCGCCAGCACCTGTCGGGCACGCTCAGCCAGGCCGAGCAGATCCGCAGCCGCCATCCGGACTACGTCGAGGACTGAGCCGGGCCGCCCCGGCCGGCCTCACTGCGGCCGGGGCAGGCGCAGGCTGCGGAACGACTGCCGCGCGGCGGGCAGGTCCTTGCAGGCCTGTCCGGCGGTCTCGATGCCACCGTCGTCGCTGAGCAGCTGCAGCGTGCCGGTGGGCATCTCGAACAGCGCCTCGGGCCGCAGGTCGCCCAGAGGGGCCTCGGCATGCGCCTGCGGGGCCTCGCCCGGCAGGCCCGACCACTTGTAGAGCTGGAAACGGCCCTCGTCGGCGGTCGGCCCGGCGACGATGAAGTAGTAGGCGCCGACCCGCTCGATGCTGCGGATGCCCCGCCCGCCCAGGTCGAGCTCGACGGGCGTGCCGAGGCGGGCCCGCTCGCTGCCCATGACCACCTCCTGCGGGTTCTCGATGGGCACCAGCAGCGCCCGGCCCTGGCGCAGCGGGCTGCGCAGGCCGACCAGCAGCTGGCCCTGGGGCGTCGCCGCCAGGCCCTCGATGTTCAGCCCGCCCGGGGCCTCGGGCGCCAGGCGGGCCGCCTCGCGCAGCCGGTAGGGCGCCAGCTGCGGGGCGGCCAGCAGGTCGTCCGGCAACTGGCGGTAAGGCCGCCCGACCGGGACCAGCGTGGGCACCGCGCCGCGGCGGTCGACCTCGGTGGCGAACAGGCGCTGGCGCTCGGGCCGTTCCTTGCCGTTGCGGTTGCGGCCGTGCGAGCCGATCCAGTAGAGGCGCCGCCCCACCGTGGCCACGCCCTCGAGGTCGGACTCCTTGCCCTCGGTGTCGAGGAAGGCGTCGAGCGAGACCGTGGCGCGGGCCGCGGCCCGGCCGCGCTGGAAGATGAACAGGGTGTTGACCTCGTCGCTGGCCACCACGAAGTGCGTGGCATCGAGGGCGGCGGCGGCCGAGGCATCGCACAGGCCCTCGTGCACCGCCTGCTGCTGGGCCGACACCGGTGCGGCGAGCACGCCCAGGCCACCGAGCACCAGCATGCCGCCAGCCAGCAGGCGCCACGGCGACCGCCGGCCGGCCGGACGCGCGCGGGGATCGGCGCACAAGGCGGGAACGGGAACGGGAACGGCAGCGTGGCAGGCAGGGCTCATGGTCGACGCCGATGATGCCTCAATCGCCGCGGCCCACCGTTCGCCGCAGCATCGTTACGTATCTTCAGCAAGCGTTGACACGGCCTGCCGATGATGGCCGGCCCTCCCGACCGAAGCCGTGCCCTTGAATCCAGCGTACCCGGCGTCGCTCCTGCGACGCATGCCCTCGTTCCTGTCGCTGCTGCTGGTCGCCGCCCTGCTGTGCAGCCCGCCTGCGGCCCGGGCCCGCAGCGCCACGGCCGCACCGGTCACGCTGAACTTCCCGGACGCCGACATCGGCGCCGTCTCGCGGGCGATGGCCGCCATCCTGGGCCGCCCGATCCTGGTCGACCCGCGGGTCAAGGGCCGCATGACGCTCTACACCGAGCAGCCGGTGTCGCTGGCCCAGGCCCACGCGCTCTACGTCGCCACGCTGCGGGGGCTGGGCCATGCGGTGGTGGAGTCGGCCGGGCTGCTCAAGGTCGTGCCCGAGACCGAGGCCAAGCTGCAGACCGGCACGGTGGTGACCGTGCCCGCGTCGCCGGCGAGCCGCCAGGGTGACCAGATCGTCACACGGATCTTTCCCGTCGTGCACGAGAGCGCGAACAACCTGTCGACCGTGCTGCGTCCGCTGATCAGCCCGAACAACCTGATCAACGTCAACCCCGGCAACAACACGCTGGTCATCACCGACTACGAGAGCAACCTGCAGCGCCTGGCCACGCTGATCAGCGCGCTCGACACCCCCAGCGCCACCGACGTGGAGGTGGTCGTGCTGCAGCACACGCTGGCCAGCACGCTGGCCGTCACCGTGCAGAAGCTGCTCGACGGCACGCCGTCGTCATCGGGCTCCGGTGGCCAGGGCGGCCAGGGCGGTGGCGCCTCGGGCGGGTCGGCCACGACCGTGCTGGCCGACCCGAGCCTCAACGCCCTGCTGATCCGGGCCCCCCACCCGGCCCGGCTGGCCGCCGCCCGGGCGCTGATCGCCCGGCTGGACCAGCGTGGCGCCGGCGCCGGAGGCAGCGACGTGCACGTCATCTACCTGAAGAACGCCGAGGCGACCCGCCTGGCGACCGTGCTGCGCGCGGCCTTCCCCCACATCGGCGAATCGGGGCGCAGCAGCGGGGGCGGCAGCCCGGCCGCCGCCAGCACCGGCGGCGCGCCGGCCGGTGGCAGCAGCTCGGCCTCCGCGGCCTCGGCCGGCGGCAGCTCGGGCAGCGCGGGCTCGTCGCAGACGACCACCCCGGTCACCGCCACCGCCGCACCGTCGACCGGCGGCTCCATCCAGGCCGATCCGGCCACCAACTCGCTGATCGTCACCGCCGCGCCCCCGCTGCTCAAGGAGCTGCGGGCGGTGATCGAGCGGCTCGACGCCCGGCGCGCGCAGCTCTACGTCGAGTCGCTGGTCGTCGAGGTCGATGCCAGCAAGGCGCGCGACGTGGGCGTCAAGTGGCAGCAGATCTTCAACATCAGCACCCTCTCGGGCCTGACGCTGGGCACGGTGGCCGAGGCGCTCGAGTCGATGTCGGGCACCAACATCCTGTCCACCGCCAACGTGGTGACGCTGGACAACGAGGAGGCCAAGATCGTGGTCGGCCAGAACGTGCCCTTCGTGACCGGCTCCTACACCACGACCAGCGGCACCTCGAGCAACCCCTTCCAGACCATCGAGCGCAAGGACGTGGGCGTCACGCTGCGCATCCGGCCGCAGATCAGCGAGAACGGCAGCGTGCGCATGACCATCTTCCAGGAGTCGTCGTCGATCTCGTCGACCGCCGCGACGGGCACCAGCAACGCCGGCCCGACCACCAACAAGCGCTCGATCGAGACCAACGTGATCGTGCACGACGGCCGCATCGTCGTGCTGGGCGGGCTGATCCAGGACAGCCAGACCGACGATGCCGCGGAAGTGCCCTACCTCTCCAGCGTGCCGGTGCTCGGCGCGCTGTTCCGCAGCCGCAGCCACAGCCGCAGCAAGTCCAACCTGATCGTGTTCCTGCGGCCGGTCGTGATGCGCGACGAGACCGCCTCGAACCAGCTCACGCTGGACCGCTACGACTTCATCCGGGCGCGCCAGCGCGAGATGCCCGAGGACATCAAGGACGTGCTGCCCGGCCGGGATCGCCCCGAAGTGCCCGACCTGCCGGCGCTGCAGCCCGCGGACGGCCGCTGAGCCGCGGGGCCGAGGGACTCAGGCCGTCACCAGGCCCTTCTTGCGCAGGATGTTGCCCAGCTTGTCGGCCAGCGTGGCCGCGGTGAAGGGCTTGACGATGTAACCGTCGGCCCCCGCCTGGGCGGCCTCGACGATGTTCTCCTTGCGCGCCTCGGCGGTGATCAGCAGGAAAGGCAGGTGGCGGTGCTCGGGCGAGCGGCGCACGGCCTTGAGCAGCTCCAGGCCGTTCATGACCGGCATGTTCCAGTCGCTGATCACCATGTGGATGGTGCCCGACTCGATCAGGTCGAGCGCCTGCCGGTCGTCCTCGGCCTCGAGCGTGCGGCTGTAGCCGCTCTCGCGCAGCAGGTTGACGACGATGCGCCGCATCGTGCTGAAGTCGTCGACGATCAGCACGCTCATGGAATTGGGGTTCATGGTCTGTGACGGGTTCTGCGCAGACAGCGCTGCCGGCCCCTGGGGAAAGTACCCGTGCGAGGATTGCCGGGCTTCAGCGAATAGATCGACGGGCAGGCCGAAAACTTGAGCCTTCAAGCAAATTACATTCCCTCTGGGTTCTTCATCGATCCCCACCCGAGTGGATCAGATCGGATCGAACGCACTGATCCGGCTGCGCGAGCATGATCGTCTGACGAGTCCAGTCCGCGGTTGAAAGACCTCGCCGATCACTTTTCTCGCGCTGACAGGCATCCTGTCGATCAGAACAATTTTTGGCCATGCCACGACCGAGGACACGACCGCATGAACTGGACCCCTCGACGACGCGATCTGCTGAAGCTGGGACTGGGCACGGCCCTGCTGTCGGGCCTGCGGCCGGCCTGGAGCGCCGACGAGGACAGCGCGCCGATCCGGGTGCTGGACCTGGACTGGGTCGACCGGGCCCGCGACCGGGCCGTGCCGGTGCGGCTCTACCTGCCCGGGCGCGACGCGCCGGTGGCGCTGATGGTGTTCTCGCACGGCCTGTTCGGCACCCGCCTGGGCTACAGCTACCTGGGCCGCCACGTCGCCGAGCACGGCATCGCCAGCCTGCACCTGCAGCACGTGGGCAGCGACCGCGGCATCTGGAACACCAATGTGCTGACGCGGCTGGGCAACGTGCTTCAGGCGGTTCGGGACAGCGAAGCCACCGCGCGCGCGCTGGACCTGCGCTTCGCGCTCGACCGGCTGCTGGCCGAGCCGGCGCTGGGTGAGCGCATCGACGCCGGGCGCATCGTCGCGGCCGGCCATTCCTACGGCGCCAACACCACGCTGCTGGCCACCGGCGCGCACGTGGTGCGCAGCGGCAAGGCGTTGTCGCTGCGCGACGACCGGCTGCGTGGCGCCCTGCTGCTGTCGGCCCCGCCGTTCTACGGCGATGCCGACCTGAGCCCGATCCTCGGTCCGGTGCAGGTGCCGTCGCTGCATGTCACCAACACCGAGGACACCATCGACATCCCCGGCTACCGCAGCCCGGTGACCGACCGGCTGGCGGTGTTCGACGCCATCGGCAGCACGCAGAAGGCGCTGGCCGTGTTCCACGGCGGCGGGCACAGCGTCTTCACCGACCGCACCGGCCCGGGCGGCGCCGAACTCAACGCCCGCATCAAGGAGGCCACGCGGACCCTGACGCTGGCCTTCCTCGACGGCCTGTTCCGCGACGGTCGCCCCAGCGCCGCCGCCCTCGAGCCCTGGCGCATGCGCCATGCCAACACGCTGGCACGCTTCGACCTGCGGGCGGGCTGAAGGCACCCGAGAATCCAGGAAGCAAGCGCCGTCCCTCACTCCAGCGGCTCGCGCCCCGGCGGCGGATAAGGATCGGCGACGTAGGCCGGCCCCTTCATCACGATGACGATGGCGCAGCCGATCAGCAGCGTCAGCACCAGGGTCCAGTCGAGCACGACCACGCCGATCAGCATGTAGTCCATCAGCCGCAGCGCACGCTCGTCGCCGGGCGTGGGGGTGTCGGGGGCCATCAGGTGCACGAGCAGCGAAGCCAGCGCGGGCAGTGCCGTGCCCCACAGCAGCAGCGCCGGCAGGCGGCGCCAGAGCGCCCACTCGAGGCCGGGGGCCGAGCGCTGGAAGCCCTTGAGCTTGTGGAACCAGTTCATCAGCGGACTCCCTTCGGGGTGATCGGGCCGCATCGTCGGCCGGACTCCGGCTTGTAGCAGACCCGGCGCCCGGTGGGGAATTCAGGGTCAAAAAGGCGCTAGGCTCACGGCATGGACTACAGCACCCTCCGCAGCCTGCACATCGGCTGCGCCGCCCTCAGCATCGGCCTGTTCGCCTCGCGTGGGGCCCTGCAGCTGCTGGGCGTCGACTGGCGCCGATGGCGCTGGCTGCGCATCCTGCCCCACGCCAACGACACCGTGCTGCTGACGGCGGCGGTCTCGCTGGCCGTGCTCAGCGGCCAGTATCCGCTGGCCCGGCCCTGGCTCACGGCCAAGGTGGTCGCGCTGGTGCTCTACGTGGTGCTCGGCCGCATCGCGCTGCAGCCCCGCCCGGGCCGGCGCCTGCATCTGCCGGCCTGGCTGGCGGCGCTGGCCTGCGCGGGCTACATCGTGGGCGTGGCCGTGACCCGCTCCCCCAGCCTGGGGCTGGGGGCCTGACGCCTCAGCGCCGGCGCCGGGCGGCCTGCCCCCGCCGCACCGACACGCCCATCACCAGCGCGAAGACCACCAGGGCGAGGGCGTGTCCGGCGCCGGCCCAGGGCAGCAGGGCCGGCCGGTCGGCCAGCGGCGCGGTGATGCGCAGCAGCAGGCTCAGGCCCAGGACGGGCAGCGGCAGCAGCGCCCAGCGGGTCGGCAGCGGTCGCCAGCCGGCCAGCGCGGGCAGCATGATCGGCGCGTGGCCGAAGACCATCGCCATGACGAAGCCCAGCCACAGCACATGCCAGGCCACCGCCTGTCCGGCCAGGCCCAGCAGGGCCGCGCCCAGCAGCCAGAGGTAGCCCGTGCTCAGGCACAGGGCCGTGTGGCCGGCCCAGCCGCGGGCCCGCCATTGCCGGCTCGGCAGGTCCCAGCGCAGCAGCCAGGCCGCCAGGGCGGCCAGCAAGGCCCACCACAAGGCCAGGCCGGCCGGCTCCCGGCCCGCCAGCAGCAGGCCCGCGGCCACCGCCAGCAGCGCCCAGCCGACGACGAACCCGTGCTCGCTCCAGCGTGGCAGGCGCACCATCTGCATCAGCTCGCGGCGCTCCCCGGCGATCGTCAGCACCAGGAAGGCGCTCCAGCCCAGCCGCGCCAGCATCGGCTGGCCGGCGCCGAAGCCCAGCGTGCCCACCAGCAGCGCCAGGGCACCGGAGGCCTCGACCGCCAGCGGCAGCGATGCCGCCCGGTGCCAGGCCGCCCAGGCGTACAGCCCCAGCAGCCCCGCGGCCGAAGCCGACCACGACACCTGCGCCACCGACCAGGCGCCGAAGCCCCAGGCCAGCAGGCCGCCCAGTCCCGCCAGCGCCGGCACCCACAGCCCGCGCCGCAGCGCCACCGCCCGCTCGAGCGCGATCAGCGCACCGAAGAAGCCGGCCATCATCACCGCGCCGTGGGCGGCGACCGCCTGCGCGCCGCCAGGGCCGTGCAGCGCGGGCGGCAGCGTGCCCAGGCGCACCAGCCCGCCACCGAGCGCGCCCAGCAGGTTCAGCATCGCCAGCAGCACCACGGCGGCCACCGCCGCGCGCGGCAACGGGGCCCGTTCGTTCACCATCCGAAACGCGCCTTCAGCGCCGGCGCCAGGCGTTCGGGCGACCAGGCCGTGTCCCAGTCCATCGCCACCTCCACGGCCAGGCCGGGCGGGCAGATGCGCTCCACCTCGACCCACGCGTCATCGAGGATCACGTCGGCCATCGGACAGGTGACGCTGGTCGGGATCAGCGTGACGCGCAGCTCGCCGGCCGCCAGCGCGACGTCCAGCACCAGGCCCAGGTCGACCAGGTTCTCGCCCATCTCCGGATCGTGCACACGGGCAAGCGCGTCGAGCACGGCGGCATGCAGGTCGGGCGGCATCGGGAGCGGGGGCGACACGACGGGGTTCATGGCAGGCTCGCAGGGAAAGTGGAAAGGGGCCGGCGGCGCCCGGCGTTCAGGCCGGGCTGCGGGCCCGGCGGGTGGCCGCACGGCGTGGCAGCGCCACCACCTGCGCGGCCTCGTGCACCGGCGGGGGCAGCACGTCGGCCAGCGTGCGGCAGTCGAGTGACTGCATGAACGCCGACAGCGCCTCGCTGAACACGCCGGTCAGCCGGCAGCGGCCGGTGAGCTGGCAGCCCGTGCCGCTCGACAGGCATTCGACCAGCTGGAAATCGGGCTCCACGCTGCGCACCAGCGCGCCCAGGTTGATCGCCTCGGGGGCCAGCGCGAGCCGCATGCCCCCGCCCTTGCCCCGCACCGTCGTGATCCAGCCCGCCAGCCCGAGCTGGTGGGTGATCTTCATCAGGTGGGCCTCCGACAGGCCATGGGCCGTCGCGACCTCGGCGATGGTGCACAGGCGGTCGGGGCGCTGGCCGATGTACATCAGCAGTCGCAGCGCATAGTCGGTCATCGCGGTCAGTCGCATGGTCGCTTTCTCGGGGCATCTCTCGGGCCGGGGCCGTGGCGGCCGGACCGCATTGTGGAGCGACTCAGCCGGGCTGGCCGTCGGCACGGGGCTGCAGCAGCCAGGGCGTGTAGCGCACCAGGTACAGCACGAAGGCCAGCGACCACAGGCCGGCCGAGCCCAGCGTGGCCGGCATCAGCCAGGCCGGCTCCAGCAGCGGGCCGCCCACCCGCACCAGCGCGGCCAGCGTCACCAGCAGGTAGGCCGTGGTCTCGACCGGGCCGGCCTGCAGCGGCCGGCCGGTGTGGCCCAGCGCGGTGCGGGTGATCATGCCCAGCGTGATGCCACCGATCAGGCCCACGGTCAGCGCGTGGGTGGCCAGGCCCGATGGCACCCATCCGGCCTGGGCCGCGATGCGCAGCGCCAGGTGCACCGGCAGCCACGCATACGCCAGGTGCAGCACCCACACCAGCGGGTTGGAAAGGGTCTTCCAGGGCTGCCACAGCAGCAGGCGCACGCCGTGAGCCAGCAGCGCGACGCCGAGCAGCAGCACCAGCGGCAGGCCCTGCAGGCCCAGCGCGTCGGCCGCCAGCAGCAGCAGCACGCTGCCCAGGGCCAGCTTCTCGAGGCGCGGATCGCGCCGCGCCTTCAGGCCCGGCACGCCGTTGTTGCTGAACATCGGGATGACCCGTCCGCCCATGACGGCGATCATGAACAGCAGCACGTCCAGCGCCACCGGCAGGCCCGGACCCGCGGGCAGCACGATCCAGCCGAGCTGGCCGAGGTGCAGCACCGCGCAGGCCAGCGCCATCAGCAGCAGCAGGCCGACGAAAAAATAGTTGCGACGGTTGCGGCCCGCGTGCAGCGCACGCCACAGGCCCCAGGCCGCCAGCAGCGGAAACGCGACGTTGACCACCGCCGCGGCCACGCCCCAGGGCGTCAGCACCAGCACGCGGCCGGCCAGCCACAGCAGCGCCAGGGCCATCAGCGGCCAGCCGGTGGGCGTGGGCCGGCCCGACCAGTTGCGCCCGGCGGTGAACAGGAAACCGACGACGATGGCCAGCGTGTAGCCGAACACCATCTCGTGCGCATGCCACAGCGAACCGCGCAGCCAGGGCGGCGTGATCAGGCCGGAGAACTGCAGCGCCCACAGCGGCACGGACAGCACGGCCAGCGCCGCGGCCAGCAGGTAGAACGGCCGGAAGCCCAGGTCCCACAAGGCCAGCCGGCGGGCCGGCGGCAGGCGCCGGGGTTCGGCCAGCGGCATCAGCACGGTCGCCATGGCGGGCTCCGCTCAGCCGCCGCAGCAGCCGCAGCAGCTCTTGCCGGCGGCCTGCCGGGTGATGCGCACGCGCCACTGCGCCGGGCCGGCCTCCAGCACCGTCCAGTCGAACTGGCCGGGCCACCGGGCCTGGAACTGCTGCTGCAGCGGCACCGGCTCATGGTCATTGAGCAGCTCGAAGCCGTCGCCCGCCGGCAGGCCCAGGAACAGGTCGAACAGGGTCGCGTGGCGCAGGGGCGCCGGGATCTGGCGCACGTCCAGCAAGGTGACGGAGCTCATGGTCGGCATGCCTTCATAAGGTTGATTTCAGATGAATCTATTGTGCACAGGAAAACCACCATAAGCAACATCAAGAATAGATCTTATGATGCGCGGCCCGATTTCCGCCTTGATCCCCGCCCGATGTCCCGCCCCTCCCCGATCGATCCCACCCTCGAGGCCGCCCGACCCGCGCCCTGGCAGCGCCTGTGGCGAGCGCTGCGTCCGACGGCGCTGGCGATCGATCGCCGTGAACGCTGGCGGGTCGTCGCCGGGGCCTGGCTGGGCGTGGGCCTGGTCGCGATGCTGGCCTGGCACTGGCCGCCCGCGGCCGGACTGCCCTGGCTGCTGGCCCCGCTGGGCGCCAGCGCGGTGCTGGTCTATGCGCTGCCCGCCAGCCCGCTGGCCCAGCCCTGGGCGGTGGTGGGCGGCAATACCCTGTCCGCCCTCGTGGGCCTGCTGTGCACGGCCTGGGTGCCCTGGCCGCCGCTGGCCGCGGCCCTGGCCGTGGCCGGTGCCATCGCCGCGATGATGGCTGCCCGCTGCCTGCACCCGCCTGGCGGGGCGGTGGCCCTGCTGACGGTGGTCGCCGGCATCGGCGATGCCGGCTTCGCGCTGGCACCGGTGGCGCTGGATTCGGCGCTGCTGGTGGTCTGCGGCCTGCTCTACAACCCGCTGACGGGGCGGCGCTATCCGCATGCCCAGGACCTGCCGCGCCCGGCCCCCGCCGAGGCCGGGCGGCGGGCCTTCGACTTCAGCGCGGACGACCTGGACCGGGTGCTGGCGCGCTACAACCAGGTGCTCGACGTGCCGCGCGACGACCTGCGCGACCTGCTGGTGCAGGCCGAGCACGAGGCCGGCCGGCGGCGCCTGCAGACGCTGCGCTGCCGCGACATCATGACCGCCGACCCGCTGGCGGTGAACTTCGGCACCCCGCTGGCCGAGGCCTGGCAGCGGCTGCGCGGCGCACGCATCAAGGCCCTGCCGGTGGTCGACCGCTACGGCCACGTGATGGGCATCGTCACGCAGGCCGACTTCCTGCGCCACGCCGGACTCGACGAAGCCGGCGGACCGCAGGGCCTGGACCACCGCCTGCGCCAGCTGCTGCGCCCCAGTCCGCTCACGCACGCCGACAAGCCCGAGACGGTGGGTCAGATCATGAGCCGCCAGGTGCGGGTGGCCAGCGCCGACCGGCCGATCGCCGACCTGATCGCGCTGTTCTCGCACGAGGGCCACCACCACCTGCCCATCATCGGCGAGCGCAACCGGCTGGTGGGCATCATCACCCAGACCGACGTGATCGCCGCGCTGGCGGCCGGGACCGGCACCTGAGCCGGCACGATCGGCCGCTTCCTTGAACCGGTTCAAGGAAAAAACCCGAGTGAAACGCGAGGATAAGCCCGTCACGATTCGAGGAGGGCTTCCATGAGCCAGAGTCACGGCGGGTTCACCAAGCAGATGGCCCGCAACATGTTCTACGGCGGCAGCGTGTTCTTCGCGCTGCTGTTCGCCGCCATCGTCTTCCACACCGAGCGCCAGATCCCGCAGCGATCGAACGCGCAGGCGATCACGCCGGCCGTGATCGCGGGCAAGAAGATCTGGGAGACGCGCAACTGCATCGGCTGCCACACGCTCCTGGGGGAAGGCGCCTATTTCGCGCCCGAGCTGGGCAACGTCTACAAGCGCCGCGGCGGCGAGTTCATCAAGATCTGGATGAAGGCCCAGCCCACCCACGTCGAGGGCCGCCGCCAGATGCCGCAGTTCAACCTGGACGAACGGCAGCTCGACGACCTGGTCGAGTTCCTGAAGTGGACCAGCGAGATCAACACTGAAAAGTGGCCGCCCAACATCGAAGGTTGAGGAGCAGAACCACCATGAACCATTCCGTTCTCCCCTACAAGAGCCAGGCCGTCGCGAAGCCCTACTTCATCGCGGCGATGGTCCTGTTCGCCGCCCAGATCGTCTTCGGCATCGGCCTGGGCCTGCAGTACGTGATGGGGGACTTCCTGTTCCCCTACATCCCGTTCAACCAGGCCCGCATGGTGCACACCAACCTGCTGATCGTGTGGCTGCTGTTCGGCTTCATGGGCGCGGCCTACTACATGATCCCCGAGGAGGCCGAGACCGAGCTGCACAGCCCGCTGCTGGCCCGGGTGCTGTTCTGGATCTTCCTGACCGCCGGGGCGCTGACCATCGTCGGCTACCTCGCGGTGCCCTACGCCAAGCTGGCCGAGCTGACCGGCAACGACCTGCTGCAGACGATGGGGCGCGAGTTCCTCGAGCAGCCGCTGCCCACCAAGGTCGGCATCGTCATCGTCGCGCTCGGTTTCCTGTTCAACATCAGCATGACGGTGCTCAAGGGCCGCAAGACCAGCATCTCGCTGGTGCTGCTGATGGGCCTGTGGGGCCTGGCGATCTTCTTCCTGTTCAGCTTCGTCAACCCGCACAACCTGGTGCGCGACAAGATGTACTGGTGGTTCGTCGTGCACCTGTGGGTCGAGGGCGTGTGGGAGCTGATCCTGGGCGCGCTGCTGGCCTACGTGCTGGTCAAGGTCACCGGCGTGGACCGCGAGGTGATCGACAAGTGGCTCTACGTGATCATCGCCTTCGCGCTGATGACGGGCATCCTGGGCACCGGCCACCACTTCTTCTTCATCGGCCTGCCGGGTTACTGGCAGTGGATCGGCAGCATCTTCAGCGCGATGGAGCCCATCCCCTTCTTCATGATGACGGTGTTCGCCTTCAACATGGTGCAGCGCCGCCGCCGTGACCACCCCAACCAGGCCGCCGTGCTGTGGGCCGTGGGCACCTCGGTGATGGGTTTCCTCGGTGCCGGCCTGTGGGGCTTCATCCACACGCTCAGCCCGGTCAACTACTACACCCACGGCTCGCAGGTCACCGCCGCCCACGGCCACCTGGCCTTCTACGGCGCCTACGTGCTGGTGGTGATCACGCTGATCAGCTACGCCATGCCCACGCTGCGCGGGCGCATCGCCAACAGCCGCCGCGCCCAGAGCATCGAGATGTGGAGCTTCTGGATCATGACCATCGGCATGGCCGTCATGGTGCTGGCCCTGACGGGCGCGGGCATCCTGCAGGTCTGGCTGCAGCGCATGCCCACCGAAGGGGCGATGAGCTTCATGGCCACCCAGGACCAGCTGCGCTTCTTCTACTGGACCCGGGTCGCCGGTGGCGTGATCTTCCTGATCGGGCAGTTCACCTACTTCGCCAGCTTCTTCATCGGCGGGCAGCCGGTGCTGGCCGACGACGCCACGCCGGTGCAGGGCGGCGGACTGCTGCGCGCCCGGGCCGCCCGGGCAGCCTGACACACGCCACGGAGGACCGCATGGACCACAGTGAACAGCATCGGCTCGGCGCCGCTCCGTACTATGCCGAGCAGGCGGGCGAGGTCGCCCTCTTCGAGCATGCCTTCGGCCAGCGCCTGCCGCTGCTGATCAAGGGGCCGACCGGCTGCGGCAAGACCCGCTTCGTCGAGCACATGGCCGCCCGGCTGGGCCGGCCGCTGATCACGGTCAGCTGCCACGACGACCTGAGCGCGGCCGACCTGGTCGGCCGCCACCTGATCGGCGCCTCCGGCACCGTGTGGGCCGACGGCCCGCTGACCCGCGCGGTGCGCAGCGGCGCGATCTGCTACCTCGACGAGGTGGTCGAGGCCCGCAAGGACACGACCGTCGTGCTGCACCCGCTGGCCGACGACCGGCGGGTGCTGCCGATCGAGCGCACCGGCGAGCAGCTGGCCGCCGCGCCCGGCTTCATGCTGGTCATCTCCTACAACCCCGGCTACCAGAACCTGCTCAAGAGCCTGAAGCCCAGCACCCGCCAGCGTTTTGTGGCGCTGACCTTCAGCTACCCCGAGGCCGCGGTCGAGCAGGCCATCCTGCAGGCCGAGGCCGGCGTGGCCGCGCCGCTGGCGGCCCGCCTGGTGCGGCTGGCCCAGGCGCTGCGCCGACTGACCGACCACGACCTGGAGGAGACCGTCAGCACCCGGCTGCTGGTCATGGCCGCCCGGCTGGCGGCCAGCGGCGTGGCGCTGCCGGTGGCCTGCCGTGCCGCCATCGTCGACGCCCTGACCGACGACCTCGACACGGCCGCCGCCCTCGACGAGGTCGTGCGCGCCGTGCTGGGCAGCGCGGGCTGAGGCCCGCCCCGGCGCGCGCCTCGGCGCCCTCCGCACGTTTTGCACGCCCTTCACGTTTTCCGCGGCGACGCTGCTCCTCTGCTCCTTGCACCTCAGAAGACTCCATGCAGCGCCGCCGTCTTCTCTTCCAGCTGGGCTTCTTCGCCCTGTTCCTGCTGGCGCCCGCGCTGGACCTGCTGCGCTTCGACCTGGGCGAGACCCAGCTGTGGGTGCTCGGCCAGCGCTGGTCGCTGGGCATCGACGCCTTCCGGGCCGGCCGCATCAGCGCCGACCAGGCCGCGCTGGGCATCCTGCTGCGCGGCTTCCTGCCCGCCCTCGTGCTGATCGTGCTCTTCCTGGCCGTGGCCTGGCGCCATGGCCGCCTCTACTGCGGCTGGCTGTGCCCGCACTTCACGCTGGTGGAGACGCTCGACGCCGTGCTGCAGCGGGCCTGCGGCAAGCTCAGCCTGTGGGACCGCCACCGCACCGAGCGGGCCGGCCAGCCGGCCCGCGCCCGCTGGTGGCCGGTGTTCGGCCTGCTGTGCGCGGGCTTCGGTTTCCTGTGGGCGATCACGCTGCTGAGCTACCTGCTGCCGCCCGCGCAGATCTGGGGCCACCTGATCCACGGCAGGCTGACACCCAATCAAGCCCGTTTCCTCGTCATCGGCAGCGCCGTGTTCGCGGCCGAATTCGCCTTCGCGCGCCACCTGTTCTGCCGCTTCGGCTGTGCGGTCGGGCTGTTCCAGAGCCTGGTGTGGATGGCCAACCCGAAGGGCATGGTCGTGGCCTTCGACCGCGAGCGCGCCCGCGACTGCCGCGGCTGCGGCACCGCCGCACACCAGCAGGGCAGCGCCTGCGACAAGGGCTGCCCGATGCGGCTGCACCCGCGCCACATCAAGCGCGAGATGTTCTCCTGCGTGCAGTGTGGTCGATGCCTGGACTCGTGCGACGAATCGACGCACCATCGTTCGATTCAACCCCTGCTGGAGTGGAAGGTCGGCGCCGATGCGGTGCGCGAGACGCTGCGCCAGCGCAAGGCCGAACTGGCCCGTGGACACCAGGAAGAGGTGCACTGATGGAAGAATGGGTCGGGCGGCAATGGCACCGCTTCATCAGCCAGGCGGCGGACCGCCGGCATGCGCAGGCCGAGGTGCGGCTGGCCGACATGCAGCAGGCCCTCACGATGCTGTTCCGCGCCGGCGGGGGCGCGCCCGCCGTGCGGCTGGCCCCGGCGGCGGCCCGGCGCACCGGCGGGCCGCGCGGCTGGCTGCAGCGGGTGGCCGGCAGCGACACGCACGCGGCCGTCGCCCGCCTGGAGCCCGAGGCGCTGTCGCTGCCGCCGGGCATCGCGGTGTTCGGGCAGCGGCCGCTCAACCGCGCGCTCTACCTCTGGCTGGCCGCGCTGGCCGCGGGGCTGCAGCGCCGTGGCGACTGGCTGGGCGACAACCTGCGCGCGACCGCCTGGGCGCTGGAGCAGTTCCCCGGCCTGCAGGATCAGCACCAGCGGCTGGTGCAGGCTCAGCTTGCGCTGCGGCCCGACCCCGCGGGCATGAAGGGCGCGGCCGCCGAAGCCGAGGCGATGGTGCAGCGGGCGCTGCGCGGCGCGCCGCCGTCCGGCCCCGCCGGCCTGCAGCCGACCGACGTCGCGCCGGTCTGGCTCTGGCTGGACACGACCGGCTCCGACCTGCCGGCCCTGGCCCGACCCGCCGCGGGCGAGGACCGGCCGGACGAGGCCGCCGGGGCCCGCCCGGTGACCGAGGACAGCCGCCGCCGCCAGGCCCGGGCGGTGGAGGACGGCCGCGGCAAGGCGCCGCTGATGATGTTCTTCCGCGCCGAGTCCATCCTGTCCTGGGGCGAGTTCGTGCAGGTCGACCGGGCCAGCGACGACGAGCCCGACGGCAACGCGCTGGCGGCGGCCGACGACATGGACGAGCTGGCCATCGCCCCCGACGGCCAGCACGCCGCCTCGCGGGTGAAGTTCGACCTCGACCTGCCCAGCGCCGCCGCCGACGACCGGCCGCTGGGCCCGGGCCTGCAGCTGCCCGAGTGGGACTTCCGGCAGGCTCGCCTGCTGCCCGGGCACTGCGCGCTGCAGACCCTGGTCAGCACGCCCCCGCCCTACAGCCCGGCGCCGGCCCTGCGGGGCATCGCCCGGCGCGTGCGCCGCCGCATGGAGGTGCTGCGGGCCGCGCCCGGTCGCTCGCGCGGCCAGACCGAAGGCGACGAGATCGACCTCGACGCCTGGGTGCGCCACCGGGTGGACGCCGCCAGCGCGCCGATGGACGAGTCCCCCGCGGTGTTCGTGCGCCGGGTGCGCAGCGAGCGCAGCCTGGCCACGCTGCTGCTGGCCGACCTGTCGCTGTCCACCGACGCCTACGCCACCCAGACCGCCCGGGTGATCGACGTGATCCGCGACGCCCTCTTCGTGTTCGGCGAGGCGCTGAGCGCCAGCGCCGACCCTTTCGAGATGCTGGGCTTCAGCTCGGTGCGGCGCCAGAACGTGCGCATCCAGCACCTCAAGGGTTTCGACGAGGCCTGGGACCGCCCGGCGCGCGACCGCGTCGGCGCCATCAAGCCGGGTTATTACACCCGCATGGGCGCGGCCATCCGCCTGGCCACGCTGCGCCTGCAGGCCCGGCCCGAGCGCCAGCGCCTGCTGCTGCTGCTGACCGACGGCAAGCCCAACGACCTCGATGTCTACGAGGGCCGCTACGGCCTCGAGGACACCCGGCATGCGGTGCAGGCCGCCCGGCTCGCCGGATTGACACCGTTCTGCGTCACCATCGACGAGCAGGCCCACGACTACCTGCCGATGCTGTTCGGCCAGCAGGGTTATGCCCGGGTGCACCGGCCGCAGGATCTGGTGCAGCGGCTCGCGGCCGTGCATGCCCAGCTGACCCGGCACTGAGGAGCCCGGATGCAGACATTGACTTCGGTCAAGTCCGGTGGCGGCGACCCTGCCCACAATCGCCGCTCTCGACCCTTCCGGTCGGGTCGAGGAGACACCCATG
Source organism: Sphaerotilus hippei (assembly GCF_003201595.1). GTDB lineage: Bacteria > Pseudomonadota > Gammaproteobacteria > Burkholderiales > Burkholderiaceae_C > Sphaerotilus > Sphaerotilus hippei. Next base: position 21,034 of record NZ_QJJS01000020.1, read on the forward strand.
GACGCCAGAAGCTTTGATCTGCCCCGCTACCTGGCGGTCTTGCCGCTGTTCCAGGAGATGACCCCGCCGGAGCTGCAGCGCCTGGCCCAGGGCTGCCGGCTGCGCCGCCTGTCGCGGGGCGACGACATCTTCCGGGTCGGCGAGGTCTGCGACGAGTTCCATGTCACGGTGGTCGGCCAGGTCAAGCTGTTCGGGCTCTCGCCGAGCGGACAGGAGAAGGTCATCGAGCTGATCGGCCCGGGCAACAGCTTCGCCGAGGCGCTGATGTTCACCGACAAGCCTTATTTCATCAACGCCCAGGCGCTGACGGACACGCTGCTGCTGTCGGTGGGCAAGTCGGCCGTGCTGGGCGAGATCGAGCGGGACTCCCGCTTTGCGCTGCGCATGCTGGCCGGCATCTCGCGCCGGCTGCACGGCCTGGTGCACGACGTGCAGGCCTACGCGCTGCACAGCGGCATGCAGCGGGTCATCGGCTACCTGCTGCGTGACCTGCCCGAGGAGGCCGACGACGAAATCGAGCTGCCGGGCAGCGGCAGCGGCGGTTGCGCGCCGCTGTGCCGCGGCGACACGCGCAAGCCCCCGCGCGAGCTGCGCGTCTCGCTGCCGGTGAGCAAGGCCACGATCGCCTCGCGGCTGTCGCTGACGCCGGAATACTTCTCGCGCGTGCTGCACGAGCTGGAGAGCGCCGGGCTGATCTGCATCGACAAGCGCGACATCCGCATCCCCGACCCGGCCCGCCTGGCGAGCCACCCGCTGCAGTGAGCCCCGACATGAGTGCCACCAGCCCGCTGCTCGGCACCTGCCAGGCCGTCGGCGAGCGCCAGGGCGTGCGGCTGTGGGGTCCGCTGGACCTGACGCTCGGCCGGGGCCGGGCGGTGCATGTGCAGGGCGCCAACGGCAGCGGCAAGACCACGCTGCTGCGCACGCTGGCCGGCCTGCGTCGTCCGGCGGCCGGCCGGATCGTGCACGGCGGGCCGACCTGGTTCATCGGCCACGCCACGCCGCTGGCCGACGAGCTGGACGCCCGCAGCAATCTGCGCGACCTGCTGGACCTGCACCAGGCCGAGGTCGATGCGGCCCGCATCGACGCCTGGCTGACCCGCCAGGGCCTGCCGGCCCGGCGGGCGGTGCGGCAGCTGTCGGCCGGCCAGCGGCGCCGCATCACGCTGGCCCCGCTGTGGCTGGCGCCGCGCCCGCTGTGGCTGCTCGACGAGCCGTTCGACGCGCTGGACCAGTCCACCTGCGAGGCGCTGGCGCGCTGGAGCGCGGCCCACCTGGCGGGCGGCGGCGCGATCGTGCTCAGCTCGCACCAGAGCCTGCCGGCCGGTTTTCCACGCTGCGACGTGCTGCGCCTCGGCGCGGCGGCGCCCGCGACCCGGCCCGCCGGGCAGGAGCTCACGCCGTGACCCTGGCCGCGCACCCTCCGACCCCGGCGGCAGCCGACACCCCGCGGACAGGCGGCTGGTCGCGGCCGCTGCAGGCGGTCGTGCGGCGCGAGTGGCGCCAGGCGCTGCGCCGGCCGGGCGAGATGCTCTGGCATGCGGGCTTCTTCGTGATGGTCGCCGGGCTGTTCCCGCTGTCGCTGCGGCCCGACCCGGCCACGCTGCAACTGCTGGGCCCCGGCGTGCTGTGGGTCGCCGCCTGGCTGGCGGTGCTGCTGGCCACCGGCCGGCTGTTCCACGACGACCTGCGCAGCGGCTGGCTGGACCAGTGCGTGCTGGCCTGCCGCTCGGCCGGCCTGCCGCCGGCCCTGCTGGTGGCCGCGCGCATGGCGGTGCAGTGGCTGCTCGCCGCCGGGCCGGTGCTGCTGGCCGCCCCGGTGGTGGCGCTGCAGTTCGGCCTGAACGCGGCGGCCCTGGGCGTGCTGCTGCTGTCGCTGGCCCTGGGCACCGCCGTGCTGGTGCAGATCGCCACGGTGGCCGCGGCCCTGTCCGCCGGCCTGCGCAGCGCCGCGCTGCTGACGCTGCTGATGGTGCTGCCGCTGGCCGCCCCGGCGCTGGTCTTCGGCACGATGGCCGTGCATGCGGCCCAGGCCGGCGCATCGGCCGGGGCCGAGCTGTCGCTGCTGGGCGCGATGCTGGCCCTGGCGAGCCTGGCCTGCCCGGTGCTGGGCGCCGTCGCGCTGCAGGCCGCGACCGAAGCCTGAACCCGCCGCCCGTTCAACCCGACCCTTTCCCCTGCTGGCCGCGCCACCCGATCCGGGCCCGGCACGACCCCGGAGCACACGATGGACTCGAGACTGATCTTCTACTTCGCCAGCCCGATGCGCCTGCATGCGCTGGCCGCGCGGCTGGTGGCGCCGCTGCGCTGGCTGGCCCTGGCGCTGCTGCTGCCCGGCCTGTGGCTGGCCCTGGTGGTCACGCCGGCCGACGCGGTGCAGGGCGAAGGCTATCGCCTGCTCTACCTGCATGTGCCCGCGGCGTGGATGAGCATGCTCGTCTACGCGCTGATGGCGCTGTGGGGTTTCGTCGGCCTGGTCTGGCGCACCCGCAGCTCCTTCATGATGGCCCATGCGCTGGCCCCCACCGGCGCGCTGTTCGCGGCGCTGAGCCTGGTCACCGGCGCGCTGTGGGGCCAGCCGATGTGGGGCACCTGGTGGGTCTGGGATGCCCGGCTGACCTCGTCGCTGCTGCTGTTCTTCCTCTACCTGGGCTACCTGGCGCTGCTGGGGGCCAACGACGACCCGGCCCGTGCCGACCGCTCCTGCGCGGTGCTCGCGCTGCTGGGCGCGCTGAACCTGCCGGTGATCTATTTTTCGGTGCGCTGGTGGAACACGCTGCACCAGGGCGCCAGCCTCGCCCCCGGCAAGGCCAGCATGGCCCCGACGATGCTGGCCGCGCTGCTGCTGATGATCGGTGCCGCCTGGGCCTACACCGCCGCCACCGCGCTGCGCCGGGTGCAGCTGGTGATCGCCGAGCGCGAGGCCCACGCCCGCTGGCTGCAGACGCTCGGCGCCGCCGGACACCCTGCCCCGCAGACCCTGAACCTGGAGGCTGTCCATGCCTGACCTGATGACCCCCTGGTGGCCGGACCTGGCCACCTTCCTGCGCATGGGCCGTCATGGCCCCTACGTCTGGTCGGCGCTGGCCGTCTGCGCGCTCGCGCTGGCCGCCGAAGGCTGGTCGCTGCGCCAGCGGGCCCGGCGCCTGCACCAGCTCGAACGGGAGCAGCGATGAGCGCGCGCCAACGCCGTTTCCTGCTGGTGGCCGGCGCGCTCGCGCTGGTGGCCGTGGCCGCCGCGCTGGTGATGAACGCCTTCCGCAGCAACCTGGTCTTCTTCGTCACGCCCACGCAGGTGGTCACGGGCGAGGTCGCCCGGCGCGAGGCGCTGCGGGTGGGCGGACTGGTGCAGGTCGGCTCGATCGAGCGCAGCACCGACAGCCTGCAGGTGCGCTTCACGCTGACCGACAACAGCCACACCGTGCCGGTGGTCTACACCGGCGTGCTGCCCGACCTGTTCTCCGCCGGCAAGGGCGCGATCGCGCAGGGCCGGCTCGACGCCAGCGGCACGCTGCAGGCCAGCGAGGTGCTGGCCAAGCACGACGAGAACTACATGCCCCCCGAGGTGCACCAGGCGCTGAAGCAGGCGCAGGCGCGGCCATGACCGGCGAACTCGGACACCTGCTGCTGATCCTGGCGCTGGTCGCCGCCGCGGTGCAGGCCCTCGCCGGGCTGGGCCGCCGCGCCGCGCCGCGGCTGGCCGCGGTGGCGCTGGGCTGGCAGGCCGTCGGCCTGGGCGGGGCGATGGTCGCGCTGGCCCTGGCCTTCGTGCAGCACGACTTCTCGCTGAGCTACGTGGCCCAGCACAGCCACAGCACGCTGCCGCTGGCCTACTGCATCGCCGCGGTCTGGGGCGGCCACGAAGGCTCGATGCTGCTGTGGGCCCTGGTGCTGGTGCTGTGGAGCCTGGCCGCCGCGGCGCTGCTGCGCCGGGTCGGCGACGGCGGGCTCTACGCCACCCGGGTGCTGGGCGTGCTGGCCCTGGTGTCGATGGCCATGCTGGGCTTCATCCTCTTCACCTCCAACCCCTTCCTGCGCCTGCTGCCCGCCGCGGCCGAAGGCCAGAGCCTGAACCCGCTGCTGCAGGACCCCGGCCTGGTGCTGCACCCGCCGCTGCTCTACCTGGGCTACGTCGGCACCGCCGTGCCGTTCGCGATGACGCTGGCCACGCTGGCCTTCGGCGCGCCGGCGGACTGGGTGCGCCGCGCCCGACCCTTCACCGCGCTCGCGCTGGCCTTCCTGTCGGTGGGCATCGCGCTGGGCTCGTGGTGGGCCTACTACGAGCTGGGCTGGGGCGGCTGGTGGTTCTGGGATCCGGTCGAGAACGCCTCGCTGATGCCCTGGATGGCGCTGGCCGCGCTGCTGCACGTGCAGGCCGCCCGTGACCAGCGGGGCAGCTTCGCGCACTGGAGCGCGCTGCTGTCGCTGGGCGGCTTCGTGCTGGCCCTGCTGGGCACCTTCCTGGTCCGCTCCGGGGTGCTGACCTCGGTGCACGCCTTCGCCTCCGACCCGCGGCGCGGCAGCGTGATGCTGGCGATGATCGCCGCCACGCTGCTGGGCAGCTTCGCGCTCTACGCCCGCCATGCCGGCCGGCTGGAGGCGGCGCGGGAACGACAGGCCGAGAGCGCCCTGTCCCGCGACAAGGCCCTCGCGCTCAACAACCTGGTGCTGGTGGTGGCCTGCGCCAGCGTGCTGCTGGGCACGCTCTACCCGCTGGTGATGGACGCGCTCAGCCTGGGCAAGCTCAGCGTCGGCGCGCCCTACTTCGACGCGGTGATGGCCCCGCTGCTGCTGCCCGCGCTGGTCCTGCTGGTGCCTGCGGCCTGGCTGCGCTGGGGCTCGGACCAGCCGCAGGCGCTGCTGCAGCGCCTGCGCCCGACGCTGTGGGCGATGGCGCTGGGCGGCCTGCTGCTGCCGCCGGCCCTGCTGGCCGGCCAGGGCCGCATCGAGTGGGGCAGCCTGCTGGCGCTCTGGCTGGCCCTGGGCGTGGCCGCCAGCACCTTGCACCTGGCGCTGCAGCGGGCCCGGCGGGCGCCGCTGCGCCAGTTCGGCGCCGCGCCGGCCGGCATGGTCATCGCCCACCTGGGCGTGGCGGTGTTCGTCGTCGGCGTGGCCATGGTCAAGGGCTACGGCATCGAGCGTGACGTGCGCATGGCGCCGGGCGAGAGCCACCTGCTCGACGGCTGTCCGCTGCGGCTGGAGGGGGTGTCGCCCGAACAGGGCCCCAACTACAGCGCGCTGGTGGGGCGCTTCGAGCGCCGCTGCCCGGGCGAGGCGCCGCTGCAACTGCGGGCCGAAAAACGCGCCTACGTCGGCTCGGCCATGCCGATGACCGAATCGGCCATCGACTGGGGCCTGAGCCGCGACCTGTACGTCGCGCTGGGCGAGCCGCTGGGCAGCGGCACCGCGGCGGCCTGGAGCGTGCGGGTGCAGGTCAAGCCCTTCATGCGCTGGGTCTGGCTGGGCGTGCTGCTGATGGCCGTCGGGGCCACGCTGGCCGGCGTCGCCCGCCGCCTGCGCCGCCGGGTGCCGGCCGTGTCGGCCCTCTCCCCCGTGCCCGCCGAAGCGGCCACGCCCCGCAACATGCCCCGACCCCTGTCCCCCCTGCCCCAGGAGGCCCGTCCCTCATGAGCGCCACCCCGATCGACACGCCCGCCCGGCGCCCCCGCTGGGGCCTGTGGGCCACCGCCGCCGTGCTGGCGGCCCTGCTCGGCCTGCTGGCCGCGGGCATGACCCGCGACCCGCGCGAGCTGCCTTCGGTGCGCATCGGCAAACCCTGGCCGGCGATGGTGCTGCCGCAGCTCGACGACCCTGCGCCGCTGGATCCGGCGCAGTGGCGCGGCCAGGCCCGCATCGTCAACCTGTGGGCCTCGTGGTGCAGCAGCTGCCGCGAGGAACATCCGGCGCTGATGGCCCTGGCGGCCGAGCTGCGCGCCCAGGGCCGCGGCGGCCAGCTGATCGGCCTGAACTACAAGGACCGGACGGCGGACGCGCAGGCCTTCCTGCAGCGCCTGGGCAACCCGTTCTCGACCAGCGTGGTCGACGCCGACGGCCGGCTGGGCATCGAGCTGGGGGTCTACGGCGCGCCGGAGACCTACGTGATCGACGCCCGGGGCCTGATCCTCTACCGCCATGTCGGCCCGCTGACGCCCGAGGTGATCCGCACCCAGCTGCTGCCCCGGCTGAAGGACGGCGCATGAGCCGCGCCACGGCGATCCGGCACCGAATCCTGACGGTGCTGCTGCCGGCCCTGCTGCTGGCCGGGCCGCCGGGCGGCCCGCCGGCGCATGCCGCGGCGACGCCGCAGGGGGTGGTGGATCCCGATCGCCTGCACGCCCTCACCGCCGAGCTGCGCTGCCTGGTCTGCCAGAACGAGAGCCTGGCCGATTCCACCGCCCCGCTGGCCCTGGACCTCAAGCGCGAGATCAGCGCCCGCATGGCCGCGGGCGACAGCGACGCCCAGATCCTCGACTTCCTGGTCGAGCGCTACGGCGACTTCGTCACCTACCGGCCACCGCTGGCCCCGCGCACACTGGTGCTCTGGCTCGGCCCGCTGGTGCTGCTGCTCGCCGGGGCCGTCGTGGTGCTGCGGCCGTCGCGCCGCACGACGGCCGGGCGCCGCCCCCCGTCCACCCCGTCGTCCGCCCCGGACCCCTCTTCATCGACCTCGTCGACCCCCCCGCCATGACCACCCTGCCTTCGATGCCCGACTGGCTGCTGCCCTTTCTCGTCACGGCCGCGGGGCTGGCGGCCGCCTTCAGTGCCAGCCTGGTCTGGGCCGCCGGGCGTGCACCGGTGCCCCGCTGGCGCACGGCGCTGCTGTGGGCCGGCGCGCCGCTGGCCCTGGTCACGCTCTACGCCACGCTGGGCCACCCGCGGGCGCTGGATGCGCTGGAGCGCCAGCCGGGCCAGGCCGAACAGGTCGAGGCCATGGTCACCCGCCTGGCCGAGCGCCTGCGCCAGAACCCGGTCGACCCCGACGGCTGGCTGATGCTGGCACGCTCCTACAAGGTGATGGGCCGCCACGAGGAAGCCGCCCAGGCCTACGAGCAGGCGGGCGACCGCGCGATGGCCGATGCCGACCTGCTGGCCGACTGGATCGAGGCGCGGGTGCTGGCCCGGGACCAGCACTTCGACGAGCGCAGCCGCACCCTGCTGGCCCGGGCGATGAGCCTGGCGCCGGCCCATCCGGGCGTGCTGATGATGCGTGGCCTGGCCGCCCTCGACCGCGGCGACCGCGCCGCCGCCCGCGACAGCTTCGTGCAGCTGCGCGCGCTCTTCCCGGAAGGCAGCCCGGACCGCGCGGCCCTGGACGATGCCCTGGCCCGGCTCGACCGCGGCCAGGACCCGCGCCGCGGCGAGACCGCCGGCACCGCCGATCGTTGACCGTTGACCCGGTCGCCAACCACCGCACACCCCATGGATCCACGCCGCCGATCGTTCCTGCGCGGGGCCCTGCGCGAAGCCACGGCCGCCGCGCCGCCGCCCGCCCCGCCCCGCCCGCCCTGGGCGCTGACCCCCGATGCACGGTTCACCGAGCGCTGCACCCGCTGCGGCGACTGCAGCCGCGCCTGCCCCGTGCAGCTGATCCACCCCGGTGACGGCGGTTTCCCGCGCATCGACTTCCAGGCCCGCGGCTGCGACGAATGTGGCGCCTGCAGCCGCGCCTGCCCGACCGGGGCGATCGCGCCGGCGGGCAGCGTGCCCGCCTTCGTGTGGCGGGTGGAGGTGGATCGCCAGCGCTGCCTCGGCGAGCGCCAGGTGGAATGCCGCATCTGCGCCGAAGCCTGCGACACGGGCGCGCTGCGCTGCGTGCCGGCGCTGGGCGGCATCAGCCGCCTGAGGCTGGACACCGAGGCCTGCACCGGCTGCGGCGCCTGCGTGGCGCCCTGCCCGGTCCAGGCGCTGTCGATGGTGGCACCCGCCGCGGCCCCCGACCGCTGACCCGCCCGAGACCCGATGCCCCATCCCACCTCACCCGCCACCTCATCCCCTGCCGCGGCCGCCGCTCCCGACGACCCCGCGGCGCTGCCCGCGCTGTGCGACCAGCTGATCCACGGCCGCCAGCACATCGGCCCGCGCCACCTCGGCGAGCCGGCGCCCGATGCCCACGCGCTGGACGCCATCCTGGCCGCCGCGGCCGCCGCCCCCGACCACGGCCGGCTGCAGCCCTGGCGCTTCATCGTGCTGGGCGAGCGGGCCCGCCCGACGCTGGCGCAGGTGTTCGTCGACGCCCTGCTCGAGCGGGATCCGCAGGCCGGCACCGAGCAGCAGGACGACGCCCGGGAGAAGGCCGGCCGCAGCCCGGTGCTGATCCTGGCCATCGCCGACCTGCACGACGACGAGGCCGACGTGCCCGTGTTCGAGCAGCTGCTGTCATTGGGCTGCGCGGTGCAGAACCTGCTGCTGGCGGCCCGGGCGCGGGGCTACGACAGCGGGCTGTCGAGCGGCCGCGCGCTGCGCAGCCGGGTGCTGCGCCGCACCTTCGCGCTGGGCGAGCACGAGCACGCCGTGTGTTTCATCAGCCTGGGCACCGCCCGGCGGCGCAAGCCCATGCGGGTCAGGCCGGAGGTGGATCGTTTCGTGACCCACTACGATGGGCCGGCGGACGGCAGCAGCACGCCGTGATCCGCGACGATCCGCCAGGAGGAATGCCATGTCCCTGCGTCACGCCCGTGCCGGCGAGCCCGTCGAGGTGCTTGCACCGGGCCCCGAGCCCGCCCTCAGCCCCTCGGTCGCGCTGTTCAAGTCGCGTGACCTCGAGGTGATCCGCCTGGTGCTGCCCCAGGGCAGGACCATGCCGGCCCACCAGGTGGCGGGGGACCTGACGCTGCACTGCCTGGACGGCGAGCTCGAGGTCAGCACCGGCGACCGGCCGACCGTGCTGCGCCGCGGCCAGCTGATGTACCTGCCGGGCGGGCAGGTCCACCGGGTGCTCGCGCTCCAGCCCAGCTGCGCGCTGCTGACCATCGCCCTGCTGGCGCCTGCGGCCTGAATCCGCCCCACCCGCAGGACGTGGCGGGCACCACCCACAACGCACAGGGCTCCAGACCGCCTCGGCAGCCTGGAGCCCTGCGGCCCTCGGGCGGGTGCGACCCCGGGATCAGCTCGATGCGGCCCGCTCCGCCCGGACCGCCTCTTCACGCGGATTCACCACGCCGGGGCTGGTCGGATCGGCCGGCGCGACCTTGGGTGCACCGATGTGCTGCTCGACGGACGGCAGCGTGTGGGCGATGCCCTTGTGGCAGTCGATGCAGGTCTTGCCCTCGTTGAAGGCCTGCTGGTGGGTGGCCGAGCTGCGCTGGTTCTGCTCGGCATAGTCCATCGACTCGAAGTGGTGGCAGTTGCGGCACTCGCGGCTGTCGGTGCGCTTCATGCGGTCCCACTCGTGCTGGGCCAGTTCGGCGCGCTTGGCGTTGAACTTCTCCGGCGTGTCGATCGTGCCCAGGATCTTGTGCAGCACCTCGTTGCTCGCCTGGATCTTGCGGATCATCTTGTGGCCCCATTCCTTGGGCACGTGGCAATCCGGACAGGTGGCGCGCACGCCGGTGCGGTTCTGGTAGTGGATGGTGTTGCGGTACTCGGCGTAGACGTTGTCCTTCATCTCGTGGCACGAGATGCAGAACTCCTCGCGGTTGGTCCATTCCATCGCGGTGTTGAAGCCGCCCCAGAACAGGATGCCGGCCACGAAGGCGCTGGACAGGATGGCGAAGCGGCGGGTCATCACCGCCGCCAGGACACGGCGGATCAGGCCGGGCCGGGCGGCCGGTGCGGCCGCTTCCTTGTGCTGGTCGTCACTCATTGGAAGTCTCCTCGGGCCTCACTGCAGACCGCGCGCACGCTGGAAGGTGTTGTCCACCAGCGGCTTGGCATCGGTCTGCGGCACATGGCACTGGGTGCAGAAATAGCGCCGCGGACTGATGTTGTCGAGCTCCTGGCCATCGCGGGTCCTGAAATGGGTCACGCTGACCTTGGTGGCCCCGCTGGCCTTGGTCTTCTGCCACGCATGGCAGTCCATGCACTTGTTGTAGTTGCGCGTGATCTGGTAGCCCGACACGGTGTGCGGAATCAGCGGCGGCTGCTGCACGAAGTCCCGGTCGGCCGGACCGTGGTCACGCTCCTGGCGGTTGCCCGCCGGCGGGTTGTCCTGGTTCAGCGGCGTGCCCCCGCGCAGGCCTTGCAGTTTCACCGGCGCGCTGGCGGCGGCATCGGCTGCGTGGGCCGGGCCCACGCCCACCCACACCAGCGCGCCCGCGAGCACGCACTTGGCCAGGTTGTTCAGCAGGGTTCTCATCAGTCTCTCCGGGTATCGTATCGATGGGTCAAGGTGAAGACATCCGGGCCGCAGACATCGATGCAGCGGCCACAGTTGGTGCAGGCGGCGTCGGTGATGACCGGCCCCACCCCACCCTTGCCCTTGAGCGCGATGGGAATCACCTGCGGCTCGGGACAAACGGCATAACAGTCGGCGCAGTCGGTGCAGCGGCTGCCGTGGCGTGCACTCACGCGCAGCAGGGCACCGTGGCCGATCAGCGAATACATCGCGCCCATCGGGCAGAGGTGGCCGCACCAGCCCCTCGGGGCGACCAGCAGGTCGAAGCAGAAGACGGCGGCGGTGATGCCCCAGGCCAGGCCGCCCCCGAAGATCAGCGCCCGCTGCGTCATCGACACCGGGTTGACGGTCTCCCAGACGGTGTAGCCGCTCCAGGCGCTGGCGATCAGCACCGCGCCGAGCAGCCAGTGGCGCAGATCGCCCCGCGGGGCACGGCCGGTGCCGATGTTCAGGCGCCGGCGCAGCCAGGCGGCCGTGTCGGTGACGGCGTTGACGGGGCAGACCCAGCTGCAGAACAGCCGGCCGCCGGCCAGCGCGTAGAAGGCGATCACGAGGCCCGCGCCGATCAGCGCGCTGGCCTCGGGCAGGTGGCGGGTGGCCAGCACCTGGGCCAGCACGAACGGATCGGTCAGCGGCAGCACCCCCAGCGTCAGGCTGGAGGCCAGGTTGCCCTTGACCAGCCAGACGCCGGCCAGCGGCCCGAGCAGGAACAGCGTCAGCAGCCCGAGCTGGGTCAGCCGGCGCAGCAGCAGGAAACGGTGGGCCCGCCACCAGCCCTTGGTGGCCACGGCCTCGCGCCCGGGCCGGCGCGCCACGGGCGCACGCCGGGGCGCGCCGGCCCGGGGCTCGGCGGATCCCATCGGCGGGAGCGGGCTCATCGGCCGACCCCCGAGGCCGCAGGCACCGACGGGGACGGGCCGGCATACGGCTCGGCCCCCGAGCGCAGCGGCACCAGGTCGCCCGGCACCGCGTGCTCGGGCAGGGTCTGGGTCGGCTGCTCAAAACGGGGCCGGCCCGCCTGGTTGCCGGCGTCCCAGCCCTTGCGGTAGTGGTGGCCCAGCTCGCCCCGGGCGATGGCCGCGGGCAGCACCTTGATCGCCGCCTGCTCCAGCACGCAGCTCTTCTCGCACATGCCGCAGCCGGTGCAGGCCTCGGCATGCACCGTGGGCAGCAGCATCGCGTGGCGGTCGCTGCGCGGGTTGCTGACCTTCTCCAGCGTGATGGCCTGATCGATCACCGGGCAGACGCGGTAGCAGACGTCGCAGCGCAGGCCGAGGAAATTGAGGCAGTTCTCCTGGTCGATCAGCACCGCCACGCCCATCCGGGCCTGGGTGATGTCGGTCAGCGCCGGGTCGAGCGCACCGGTCGGACAGGCCTTCACGCAAGGCAGGTCCTCGCACATCTCGCAGGGGATCTCGCGGGCGACAAAGTAAGGGGTGCCGATGGACACGTCCGCCGCCAGTCCGTCGCCCCAGCGGCTGAGCTTGAGGTTCTGCGGCGGGCAGTCGCGCACGCACAGCCCGCAGCGCACGCAGGCCCCGAGGAAGTCGGCCTCGGCCAGCGCCCCGGGCGGTCGCAGCGCCTGGGCCGGACGCGCGAGCGCCGGCCGGCCGGCCAGCGTCGCCCCGCCGGCGATCAGGCCGGCGGTGGTGGCGCTGGCAGCGCCTTGCAGCAGTTGACGGCGGTTCAGGTCCACGAGGAGCGTCGCAGGGAGTGTTCAGCCGGCACACACCGTGGATCCGGCGCGGCCGGTCCACGGGTGCAGCCCCGTCGAGGGGGCGCGGCATGAGCCGTTTCGGGGGTGGGTCTTCAAGCCCGCACGACCTTGATCGCGCACTTCTTGAAGTCGGTTTCCTTGCTGATCGGGCAGGTGGCGTCCAGCGTCAGCTTGTTGACCAGCCGGCCCTCGTCGAAGAAGGGCACGAAGACCAGGCCACGCGGCACCTTGTTGCGGCCCTTGGTCTCGACGGCCAGCTCGATCTCGCCCCGACGCGAGATCGCCTTGACCTTCATGCCGCGCTGCAGCCCACGGTCCTTGGCATCGTCCGGATGCATGAACAGCACGGCCTCGGGCACGGCACGGTGCAGCTCGGGCACACGCCGCGTCATCGAGCCGGTGTGCCAGTGCTCGAGCACGCGGCCGGTGCACAGCCACAGGTCGTATTCCTTGTCCGGGCTCTCGGCCGCCGGCTGGTAGGGCAGCGCGAAGATCACCGCCTTGCCGTCCTTGTGGCCGTAGAACTTCACGCCCTCGCCCTTCTTGACGTAGGGGTCGTAGCCTTCGCGGAAGCGCCACAGCGTCTCCTTGCCGTCGACCACCGGCCAACGCAGGCCGCGCACCTCGTGGTAGACGTCGAAGGGCGCCAGGTCGTGGCCATGGCCACGACCGAACTCGGCGTACTCCTCGAACAGGCCCTTCTGCACGTAGAAGCCGAAGGCCTTCGACTCGTCGTTCGTGTAGTCCTTGATGTACTTGGCGTTGACCTTGGTCAGGTCGGCCAGCGGGTACCTGTTGACCTTGCCGTTCTTGAACAGCACGTCGAACATCGTCTTGCCCTTGAGCTCGGGCTTCTTGGCGATCAGCTCGGCCGGCCAGACCTCCTCGATCTTGAAGCGCTTGGCGAACTCCATCATCTGCCACAGGTCGGAGCGGGCCTGGCCCGGTGCGCTGACCTGCTGGCGCCAGACCTGGGTGCGGCGCTCGGCATTGCCGAAGGCGCCTTCCTTCTCGACCCACATCGCGGCCGGCAGGATCAGGTCGGCGGCCATCGCCGACACCGTCGGGTAAGGATCGCTCACGACCACGAAGGCCTTGGGATTGCGCCAGCCCGGCAGGATCTCGCCGTTGATGTTGGGCCCGGCCTGCATGTTGTTGTTGGTCGTGACCCAGTAGCACTTGAGCTTGCCGTCCTTCAGCGCCCGGCTCTGGGCCACCGCGTGCAGGCCGACCTTGTCGGGGATGGTGCCCTCAGGCAGGCCCCAGATCTCCTCGGCATGGTGGCGGTGCTCGGGGTTGGTCACGACCATGTCGGCCGGCAGGCGATGAGCGAAGGTGCCGACCTCGCGTGCGGTGCCGCAGGCGCTGGGCTGGCCGGTCAGGCTGAACGGACCGCTGCCCGGCGTGCTGATCTTGCCGGTCAGCAGGTGGATGTTGTAGACCATGTTGTTGGCCCACGTGCCCCGGGTGTGCTGGTTGAAGCCCATGGTCCAGAAGGACACGACCTTGACCTTCGGATCGGCATAGAGCTCGGCCAGCGCCTTGAGCTTCTCGACCGGCACGCCGCTGATCTCGCTGACCTTCTCGGCCGTGTACTCGCTGACGAACCTGGCGTATTCCTCGAAGCCGATCGGCGTCGAGTCGTTCGGGTTGCCCTTGGGCTTGCCGTCGGCACCGGGATAGCCGTTGCTGGTGGCATCCTTCTCGAGGGCGTGCACCGGCCGCAGGCCGTAGCCGATGTCGGTGGCGCCCTTCTTGAAGTTGATGTTCCTCTTCACGAACTCGGTGTTCACCTTCTTGTTCGTGATGATGTAGTTGGCGATGTAGTTCAGGATCGCCAGGTCGGTCTGCGGCTTGAAGATCAGGCCCTGGTCGGCCAGGTCGAAGCTGCGGTGCTCGTAGGTCGACAGCACCGCCACCTTGACGTGCGGGTTGCTGAGGCGGCGGTCGGTGATGCGGCTCCACAGGATCGGGTGCATCTCGGCCATGTTGCTGCCCCACAGCACGAAGGCGTCGGACTGCTCGATGTCGTCGTAGCAGCCCATCGGCTCGTCGATGCCGAAGGTGCGCATGAACCCGGTCACGGCGCTGGCCATGCAGTGGCGCGCGTTCGGATCGAGGTTGTTGGAGCGGAAGCCCGCCTTCCACAGCTTGACCGCGGCGTAGCCTTCCCACACCGTCCACTGGCCCGAGCCGAACATCGCGATGCCGTTGGGGCCATCGGTCTTGAGCGTCTCCTTCCACTTGGCGGCCATGGTGTCGAAGGCCTCGTCCCAGCTCACCGGCACGAACTCGCCTTCCTTGTCGTAGACGCCGTTCTTCTTGCGCAGCAGCGGCGTCTGCAGGCGGTCCTTGCCGTACATGATCTTGGACAGGAAGTAGCCCTTGATGCAGTTCAGGCCGCGGTTGACCGGCGCCTCGGGGTCACCCTGGGTGGCGACGACCTTGCCGTCCTGCACCCCGACCATGACCGCACAGCCGGTGCCGCAGAAGCGGCACGGCGCCTTGTCCCAGCGCACGGCGACATCGGCCGCGTTCTTCGGTGCGGCCTGGCCGGCCGCCTCGGCCACGATGGGGATGCCGGCAGCGGCCGCGGTGGCGACCAGAGCCTGGGACTTCAGGAAATCACGTCGGTGGGCTTGCATTCGGGAGCTTTCTTCGTCCGGGCTCTCCCGCAGGACGGGTCTGCGCCAGGAGAGTGCGGGGGTTGGATGTCAGGACCCGATGCTGCGATGCGGCAGCCCGGCTGTCCTTGAACTGGTTCATCAAAAAGGCGGATCGCCTCAGCGGGCGGACATTTCCGCCAGGCTGGTGCGCCAGGTCTGGTAGTCGATGCCATCGGAGCCCGCCGGCGCTGGCGACTCCTGGCCCGAGTACTCGTAGACCAGCGACAGGTTGAGCACCTCGGGCCACTGGGCGATGGTGGCCATCGTCGCGGCCGCGGTCACGGCCGTGCCGTCGACCTCGGCGTCCTCGATCAGGACCACCAGGCGCCCGTCGCCCGGATCGAGCGCGACATCGGTGCCGGGCCATCCGGCCAGGCGTGCGGCCACGGCGGCGCTGTCTTCGCGGCGCATGCGGACCACGGTTCCCAGAATGCTCATGTTGTCTCCTGCGGCTGGAACTTCTTGCCGGGAGCGGACTGTGGTCTCATGCGGCCGACATGGGTTTGACTTGCATCAATCTGACGGTCGGGTCATATCGGTTCCGTCCAGCTCAGTGGGACGTGCCCTCGGAGCGGGTGATCTTGTTCCACACGTTGTACTTGCCCACGGGCTTGCTCATCGGCAGGCGCCGGACCTCCTGGAACGTCCGGGCGTCGTAGACGATCAGTGCGCCGTCCATCTCCCACAGGCTGGCCAGCGCGTGGCGGCCGTCGCGGGTGAACTCGATGTGCGCCAGCGTCCTGCCCGGCTCGCGCACGCTCGCCACCGGCTGCAGGGTCTGCTTGTCGATGATGGTCAGCGTGTCGCGCGCGGTCGGGCTCATCATCGAGTCGGTCCAGGCGTAGCGGCTGGCCTCGTGGCTGCGCATGAAGAACCCCGGGCCGGGCGTGGTGATGGTGGTGACCGTGCGCCAGGTCTTCATGTCGATGACGTCGATGCGACCGTCCTTCAGGTTCGGGCTGGCCAGCACCGTCGTGCCCTGCCAGCCGAAGGTGATGCCCGAGCCCAGGTGCGGCATGCCGGCGATCGGCAACTCGGCGATCTTCTTGCGGATGTCGAGGTTGACGACCTGCGCGGTGGGCGTGTCGTCATCTTTCGCACGCGTGGCCCCCAGCACGTTGCGGTAGCCCTGGTCGAAGAAGAAGTCGTCCAGCGGCTCGTCGAGCAGCGTGCGCCGCGCGCCCAGGTAGCCGGGCTTGGCGATCGCCTCGCCCATCGGGTAGTCGTGCACGTAGCCGTCGTGGATCGGCTCGGCCTTGGGGTCATAGGAGATCTCCCAGACCTCGGGGATGTCCTTCATCGCCACCACGAAGCTCTTGCGCGGCGCGGCGTCGTAGACCGCCGACACGCGCGAGGCGCTCTTGCCGTCGAGCGTGGCGGCGTCGAAGCTCTTGACCAGCTTCAGGTCGGCATCGAACAGCGCCAGGTTGCGCGGCAGGTAGTTGGCCGCCATCACCCACTTGCCGTCGCCGCTGACCGCGACGTTGCGCATGTTCAGCCCGGCGCGCACCTCGGCCACCACCGTCAGGTTCCACAGGTCGTACTTGGTGATCCAGCCGTCCCGCGAGCCGAAGAAGACGTAGCGCCCCTCGGGCGTGAACTTCGGCCCGCCGTGCAGCGCATAGCGGCTGGCGAAGCGGTGGATGGGCTCGAAGCGGTCGCCGTCGACCAGGCTCACATGGTGATCCCCACCCTCGACGACGACGAACAGGTTCATCGGATCGGCCGACCAGACGGGGCGATCGGGCAGGTCGCGTGCCCCGGCCACCTCCAGGCGCGAGGCGCGGATGTCGGCCTCGCTCCAGGTCGGCGCCGGGCTGACCGGTTGCCGGATCCAGGTCGACAGCGCCTCGATCTCCCGGGCCGACAGCGTCTGGCCGAAGGCGGGCATCTGCGTGGCCGGCCGGCCCTGGGCGATGACCTGCTGCGCCTGGGCGGGCCGCAGCCGCTCCAGGCTCTCGGGCAGCAGGGCCGGCCCCATGCCCCCGGTGCGCTGCTCGCCGTGGCAGGCGGCGCAGTGCTGCTGGAACAGCGCGGCCACCGGCACCGGCCCGCTGGCCGGGGCGGCCGACGCCTCGGGGCCGGCCGCGCGGGCCAGGCCGTGGCCCATCCAGACCAGCCCGGCGGCCAGCAGCAGCTTGGCCACGCCCGACCACAGGTGTTCACGCATGGCGCGACTCCCGACGGGCGTGGTCGGCCGGGCCGAAGGGCAGCACGGCGAGCCGCCCGGCGTCGCTGCCCGGCGTGGCACCGATCTCGTCGTCGCGCAGGTAGCAGCCCGGATCCTCGGCCCAGGGATCGCCGCTGGTCTGCTGCGCCCGCACCCGGGTGTTGCCGCCGCACAGCGCCAGGTGGGCACAGCCGGCGCAGCGCCCGCCCACCGGGCGGGGCGAGGTCTTCAGCCCCGCCATCAGCGCATCCGAGGTGTCGGACCAGATCGTGCTGAACGGCCGCTCGCGCACGCTGCCCAGGTCGTGATGCCACCACATGGTGTCCGGGTGCACATGGCCCAGGTTGTCGATGTTGGCCACGTGGACCCCGCTGGCATTGCCGCCCCAGGCGGCCAGGCGCTCGCGCAGCGCCGGTGCCCAGCGGGGCAGGCGCTGCTGCACCCACTGCAGCAGGTAGGGCCCGTCGGCGTCGTTGTTGCCGGTGACGTACTCTTCGGGCCGGCCCTCGAGGGCCGCCTGCCAGGCGCGCTCGAACAGCAGGTCCATCGCCTGCCGGGTGGCCATGAACTGCGCATCCTGGCCGCGGTGCACATTGCCCCGGCCGGCGTAGTTCAGGTGCGAGAAGTAGAACTTGTCGACCTGCAGCTCGCGCATCAGCTCGAGCAGCGCCGGCAGGTCGTGGGCGTTGAGCGCCGTCATCGTGTAGCGCAGGCCCACCTTCACGCCGCGCTCGCGCAGCAGCCGCACGGCGGCCACGCTGCGGTCGAAGGCGCCGTCGAGGCGGCGGAAGCGGTCGTGGGTGGTGCGCAGGCCGTCCAGGCTGATGCCGACGTAGTCGAAGCCGGTGGCGGCGATGCGGTCGGCGGTCGCCGCGTCGATCAGCGTGCCGTTGCTCGACAGGCCGGTGTAGAAGCCCATCGCCCGGGACCGGGCCGCGATCTCGAAGAGGTCGGCACGCATCAGCGGCTCGCCCCCCGACAGGATCAGCACCGGCACCCGGAAGGCCTTCAGGTCGTCCATCACGGTGAAGACCTCGGCGGTGGACAGCTCGCCCGCGTAGTCGTGGTCGGCCGACAGCGCGTAGCAGTGCCGGCAGGTCAGGTTGCAGCGGCGGATCAGGTTCCAGATGACCACCGGCCCGGCGGGCGCGGTGCCGCGGCGTGGCACCGGAAACGCCCCGGTGTGCCGGGCTTGCGCCAACTCGCGCATGAACTGGCTGATGCGGAACATGGTTCAGGCTCCCGGGGTGAGCCGCAATCCGGTCTTCTTCAGGATGGCGGTGGAATAGAGGATGTCGTGGCTGCGGCAGGCCGGCCCGAGCAGCCGGGCGATCGTGTCGGCCTGCTGCCGCACCTCGTCGCGCGAGCGGCCGTGCAGCATCGCGAACAGGTTGTAGGGCCAGGTCGGCAGGTGGCGTGGCCGGCGGTAGCAGTGGCTGACCCCGGACAGCGCGCCGACCTGCTCGCCCAGCGTGTCGACCTGCGTGTCGTCGACGTCCCAGACGCTCATGCCGTTGGCGGTCCAGCCCAGCCGGTAGTGGTTGGGCACCGCGCCGATGCGGCGCACCAGGCCGGCCTCGAGCATCCGGCCCAGGCGCTCGCGCACCCGCTCGCCCGACACGCCCAGCATCGCGCCGACCGCTTCATAGGGCCGGCTCACCAGCGGCAGGCCGCCCTGGGTGGCGGCGATCAGTTCACGGTCGAAGTCATCGAGCGGCATGGCCGGCCTCCTCTGCTGCGCCCGACTGCAGCGGCAGGCGCAGCTCGACGAAAAATTCGCGCTCCTTCGGAAAGGCCAGCACCGGCAGGCCGGTCACGGCCTCGATGCGCCGCAGCGCGGCCTCGGCCAGCGCGGGGGTCTGCGCGGCGACGACGAACCACATGTTCAGCGCATGCTCGCGCCGGTAGTTGTGCGCCACCTCGGGCAGCGCATTGACCTGCGCGGCCACCTGCTCGTAGCTCGCCTCGGGCGCGGTCAGCGCGGCCAGCACGAACAGCCCCCCGGCCCGCTCGATCTGGAACAGCGGGCCGAAGCGGGTCAGCACGCCACGCGACAGCAGGTGGCGCAGGCGCTCGATCAGCACGTCCTCGCTGCAGCCCAGCTCCTCGGCCACGTCGGCGAAGGGCCGGTCGCTCAGCGGCAGGTCGCCGTGCAGCCGGGTGAGCAGTCGCACTTCGTCAGGAGACAGCATGGAGAACCTCTTGGACAGACGGATCGATGGCCGGCAGGTCGCGGAAGCGCCGCGCGCCGGTCTGCTTGAAGCGCCGGGTGGAGAACAGCACCGCCTGCGGATGGGCGGCCAGCCCGCAGCGGCTGCCGACACGCTCGAGCACCTCGTGCACCGCCGCCCGGTCGCGGCCATGCACCATCGCGTACAGGTTGTAGGGCCAGCCCGGCGCGCGCTCGCGGCAGTAGGCCAGCGTCACGCCGGGTTCACGCGCCAGCAGCTCGCCGCTGAGATCGACCTGCGTGTCGGGCAGGTCGAAGACGGCCATCGCGTTGGCGTCGAAGCCGAGTTCGTGGTGGCGCACGATGGCGCCGAAACGCTTGAGCGTGCCCTCGGCCAGCCAGGCCCGCAGGCGGTCCAGCACCGCCTCGACCGGCCGCCCCAGGGCCTCGGCCCAGACGTCGAAGGGACGGGGCACCAGGGGCAGCCCCTCCTCGACCCGTGCGGCCAGCGCCAGGTCGGCCGCAGCGATCGGCCGGGCCTCGCCGGCGGGCGGCATCACGCCCGGGGCGGTGCGGTGGCGCAGGTCGAAGCCGAGGTCGATGCGATAGGCCCGGCGCATGCGCAGGCGCAGCGCCGGCAGGCCGCCGCGCCGCTCCAGGTCCAGCATCGCCTGCTCGACGGCAGCGGCATCGCGCCCGGTCATCACGAACCACAGGTTCAGGCGGTGATCCCGCTGGTAGTTGTGGTTCACCCCCGGGTGGGACGACACCAGGGCCGCCACCGCCTCGAGCCGTTCGGGCGGCACGGCCATCGCGGCCAGCAGCGCCGCCCCGCCCGCGCCGGTGCCGAAGACCCCGCCGATGCGGCTCAGCGCGCCCCCGTCGCGCGCCCGCTCGCAGGCGGCCAGCACGTCGACGACCCGGCAGCCCAGCCGGTCGGCCAGGCGGGCGAAAGGCTCACGCTCCAGCGGAAAGTCACGCTGCCAAGGGTTCAGCAGATCGATCGCCTGCAGTGCATTCATGTCAGAACCCCATCCGCGCCGCGCGCGAGGTGAAGAAGATGCCGCTGGGCGCCTGGACGTCGAGCATGGCCAGCGTGGTGAAGCCGCCGGTGTCGATCACGCGCACCCGGTCGTCGTCGCGGCAGCTGATCCACACCGCCTCGCCGCGTGGCGTGAACTCCATGTGCAGCACGGCCTTGCCGGGTTCGAGCGTCCGGATGACGCGCTGGCCGGGCGTGTCGATCACCTGCACGCGGTCGTAGTCGGGCACGGCGAAGTTGACCCAGACCTGGCGGCCGTCGGGCCGCGCCATCACGAACACCGGCTGGCCGGCGACCGGGATGCGGCCGACCTCGGCCCAGGTCGCGGTGTCGACCACCAGCACCTCGTGGCGGCCGATCGCGGGCAGGTAGGCACGCCGCCCGGCCACCGCCCAGCCGCGCAGGTGCGGCATCTTGTAGACCGGCAGCGCCTGCTCGCCCCGGCCGTAGCCGCCGAGGATGCGGCGCGCCACGGGCGTCTCGGCCCACAGGTCGACCAGCGCCAGGCCGTCCTCGCCGAACAGGCCGGCGATGTAGTGGCGGCCATCGGGCGTGACCAGCGCGTCGTAGGGCTGGCGGCCGATGCCGGGCAGCCTGGTGATCTGCGGGCGGCGGATGTCCGACAGGTCGGCGATCCAGATCGCGTCGGCATCGAACAGGCTGAACGCGAAGCGCCGGCCCGGCAGGTCGACCAGGCCGACCACCCGCGAGGGCTTGTCCGCACCGTATTCGGCGGGGATGTCGGCCAGCAGCGTGAGCGTGCGGGCATCGAACACCTTGACGCCGCCGGGCGTGTAGTTCTGCGCCGCCACCAGCGTGCCGTCGGCGCTGATGGCCCCGCCGATCGAGTTGCCGGCCTGCATCACGCGCGCCACCAGGCGGCGCTGCAGCAGGTCGACCTTGCTCAGCCCGCCGTCGCGACCGAACACGTAGGCGTGCAGGCCGTCGCGCGAGAACACCACCGAGGCGTGCGACAGGTCGCCCAGGCCGTCGACGCGGCCCAGCACCGTGCGCTGCGTGGTGTCGACCAGCACCACCGAGCCACGGGCCCGTTCGATGACGAGCCCCAGGTCACCGGTGCCGCGTGGCGGCGCCACGGCACAGGCGGACAGGAGGCCCAGGGCCGGCCAGGCGGCCAGGCTGGCGAGCAGTTCACGGCGCTGCATCATCGGGACACTTTCGAGAGGTCATCCGGGAAGCCGGCCCGCAGGCGCTCGGCGATCCAGCGGGCCTCGGCCTCGCTGAGCATCGCTCGCCACGGGGGCATCGGCGTGCCCGGACGGCCATGGAAGATCGTGGCGGCCACGCTGTCGGCCGGCAGGCCCGACAGCGCGGCCGGCGTGAGGGCCGGGCCGAGCCCGCCGGTCAGGCGCATGCCGTGGCAGGACCCGCAGTCCTGCGTCACCATGCGCACCAGCTGCTGCCGGCGCGGCCCGTCCGGCTCGACCGCCTCGGGGTGATCGAGCGCGGCCGCACCCACGCCGCCGGCACCGGCCAGCAGGGCCAGCAGGACGACGCCGTGGCGGTGCGGGCTCATGTCGGCCTCAGGACTTCAGGATCCACTCGACGGCTTCCTTCAAGTCGCCGTCGCTGATCTTGTCCGCCCCGATCGGGGACATCGGGACGGGCCCGAAGCTGCCCGAGCCGCCCTTGCGCACCTTCTCCATCAACCGCGCCGTGACGTCCTGGCCCTTGTACCGGGCCGCGATGTCCTTGAACGCCGGGCCGAGGATCTTCTTGTCCTTGGCGTGGCAGGCCATGCAGCCGGCCTTGCCCATGGCCTCGTCGGGCGCCGCCCAGGCACCGGCCGAAGCCAGCGCCAGGACGGCCACGATCATCATCTTCACTTTCATGTCGCTCTCCTGCCTCGATCCCGAGGGACCTCAATAGACGTCGTGCTGGGTGTTGTGCACGTTGAAATGCCCGGTCGGCGTGATCAGGCGCGGGTCCTTGATGACGGCCTTGAGCTTGAGCGTCTTGTCATCGACCACGACCAGCGCGCTCTGCTTGTTCTTGGCCGACCAGACCGAGAACCACACCTCGTCACCGGCCTGGTTGAACTCCGGCTGCACGACCCGCTTGGCGCCGTCGTCCTGCAGGTCGGCCCATTCGGCGATCGGCAGCACGGTGTAGCCCTTGTCGAGGTTGCGGATGTCGTAGACCGCCACCGACTGGGAGATCTTCGGATCGGGGTTCAGCGGCGAATCCGAATACAGGTGGCTGCTCTTCGGATGGCTCTTGATGAACAGCGCCCCGCCACCCTGGCCCTTGAGCTCGGCGACCTTCTTGAACGCGTATTCACGGTGCCGCTTCGGGTCGGTGCCGATCAGCGAGATGGAGTCGTCGCCCAGGTGGCCGGTCGACCAGACCGGGCCGAACTTCGGATGGATGAAGTTCGCGCCCCGGCCCGGGTGCGGGATCTTGCCCACGTCGACCAGCGCCGCCAGCTTGCCGTCCTTGGCATCGATCACCGAGATCTTGTTGCTCTGGTTGGCCGCGACCATGAAATAGCGCTTGGACGAGTCCCAGCCGCCGTCGTGCAGGAAGGGCGCCGAGCCGATCTCGGTGACCTTCAGCGCATCGATGTTGCTGTAGTCGACCATCAGCGTCTTGCCGGTCTCCTTGACGTTGACGACGAACTCGGGCTTGAAGTGGCTGGCCACGATCGAGGCCACGCGCGGCTCGGGGTGGTATTCCTGCGTGCCCACCACCATGCCGCGGGTGCTGACGATCTTCAGCGGCTCCAGCGTGTCGCCGTTCATGATGGTGTACTGCGGCGGCCAGTACGAACCGGCGATGGCCAGCTTGTCCTCGTAGCCCTTGTACTTGCTGGTGTCCACCGAGCGGGCCTCGAGGCCGACCCGCACCTCGGCGACGTTGTCGGGCGTGGCCATCCACAGGTCGATCATGTTGATCTTGGCGTCACGCCCGATCACGAACAGGTAGCGCCCCGAGGCCGACGTGCGCGAGATGTGCACCGCGTAGCCGGTCTTGACGATGTTGATGATCTTCTTGGTGTCGCCGTCGATCAGCGCCACCTCGCCGGTGTCGCGCAGCGTGGTGCTGAAGATGTTGGCGATGTTGTAGCTGTTCATCTTCTTCGTCGGACGCTGCTCCGGCGGCACGATGACCTTCCAGGTCGAGCGGGTCTGCGCCATGCCCCACTCGGGCGGCGTCGGCGCGTCCTGCTGGATGTAGCGGGCCATGATGTCGACGGTCTTCTCGTCCATCTCGCCCGAGGTCAGCCAGTTGGGCATGCCCGCGGCCGAGCCGTAGGCGATGAAGACCTTCAGGTAGTCCGTGCCCTTGGCCAGCGTGATGTCGGGGGTCAGCGGCTTGCCGGTCGCCCCCTTGCGCAGCACGCCATGGCAGCCGGCGCAGCGCTCGAAGTAGGTCTTGCGCGCCAGATCGAACTCGGCCTGCGTCATCGCCGGCGCCTTGGGGTTGGTGCTCTGGTACATCGGCTCGCCGGCCAGCGGCGAGCCCCCGGCCTGGTAGTTCATCTCGGGCTGGGTGACGTTCTTGCGGTCCTGGGCCATCACGCCGGTGCTGGCCAGCGCAGCCAGCACGAGGGCGGTGATCCGGGCGACTTGGGGGGTGGTCATGAAAGGCTCTCTCCTTCTGGGATCAGCACGGTGCGGGACCGGCGCCAGGCGTCGGACCGGGCTCGCCAGGCTGCTGTCCATGGGCCCGCAGCGAGCCATCGCATGGTCCGTTCGGGCGCACCGGACGTCCTTGAACTGGTTCAAGGACGCGAACGGCCCGGCCTCCGAACATGGACCCCGAGCCCAACGACGAGGAGACCTGGACCATGAGCGCGCTCGATGAACCGCTGCTGTTCGTGCCTGACCCGCGGCCGCCGATGCACAGGCAGGGGCCACCCCGCCCGACGCGGCCGCAGGCCGCCTGCGTGACGATGGTGGGCGCGGGCCCGGGAGACCCGGAGCTGCTGACGCTCAAGGCCGTCAAGGCGCTGCAGCGGGCCACGCTGGTGCTGCACGATCACCTGGTGAGCCCGGAGGTGCTGCAGTTCCTGCCGGCCGACGCCGAGCGCATCTACGTGGGCAAGGAGTCGTCACGCCACACGCTGTCGCAGGCGTCGATCATCGAGCTGATGGTCAAGCTGGCCCGCAGCGGGCGGGCGCTGCTGCGCCTGAAGGGCGGCGACGGCTACATCTTCGGCCGGGGCGGCGAGGAGGTGGCGGCACTGGCCCGGGCGGGGGTGCCGTTCGAGGTCATCCCCGGCATCACCGCGGCGCAGGGGGCCGGCGCGAGCGCGGGCATCCCGCTGACGCATCGCGACCACGCCCGTGCGCTGGTCTACGCCACCGGCCACCTGCGCGAGGACCGCGAGATCGACCTCGACTGGGTGATGCTGGCCCGGCCGCGCCAGACCGTCGTCATCTACATGGGCGTGGGCACGCTGCCCGTCATCTGCCACCAGCTGATGGGCCACGGCCTGGCGCCGCACACGCCCGCGGCGATCGTCGAGCGGGCCACGCGGCCCGACGAGCGCTGCATCACCGGCACGCTGGCGACGCTGGCCGCGCTGGCGCGGACCCACCGGGTGCAGGCCCCGGCGCTGATCGTGATCGGCGAGGTGGTGGCGCTGCAGCCGCTGCTGGCCGGCGCCGCCCACGCGACGGGAGCGGCCCCCGCCTGAGCCGGCCCGCAACGGACGAGGCGGCCCGCAGGCCGCCTCGTGGGTCACGTCGGAACCCGGACGCGACCGGGTTCAGCGGCGCGCGCGCGCCAGCCGGTCCACGACGCGCACCAGCAGGTCCACTTCCTCGCAGGTGTTGTAGAACGCCAGCGAGGGCCGCACCGTCGCCTCGACGCCAAAGCGCCTCAGGATGGGCTGGGCGCAGTGGTGCCCGGAGCGCACCGCGATGCCCTCCTGGTTCAGCGCCTTGCCCACTTCTTCGGTCGAGTGGCCGGCCAGCACGAACGAGGCCACGCTGGCCTTGTCACGCGCCGTGCCGATCAGGCGCAGGCCCGGAATGCGGATCAGCCCGTGCGTGGCGTACTCCAGCAGGTCGTGCTCATAGCGGGCGATGCGCTCGATGCCGATGCGCTCCACGTAGTCCAGCGCCGCGCCCAGGCCCACCGCGTCGGCGATGTTGCCGGTGCCGGCCTCGAACTTGTTGGGCGGCGGCTGGAACACCGTGCGCTCGAAGGTGACGTCGGCGATCATGTTGCCGCCGCCCTGCCACGGGGGCATCTCCTCGAGCAGCGCCTTCTTGCCGTAGACCACGCCGATGCCGGTGGGACCGAAGATCTTGTGTCCGGAGAACACGAAGAAGTCGGTGTCCAGCGCCCGCACGTCGACCTTCATGTGGCTCACCGACTGAGCCCCGTCGACCAGGGTCCTGGCGCCGGCACGATGAGCCATCGCCACGATCTCGGCCACCGGCACCACCGTGCCCAGCGCGTTGGACACCTGCGTCACCGCGACCAGCCTGGTGCGCGGGTTCAGCAACCGCTGGTACTCGTCCAGCAGCACCTGGCCCGTGTCGTCCACCGGGATGACGCGGATCTTGGCGCCCTTCTGCGCGGCCAGCTGCTGCCACGGCACGATGTTGGCGTGGTGCTCCAGGTTGGAGACGATGATCTCGTCGCCTTCCTGGATGTTCTGCACGCCCCAGGTCTTGGCCACTAGGTTGATGGCCTCGGTCGCGCCGCGCACGAAGATCACCTCGTCCACCGAACCGGCACCGATGAAGCGGCGCACGGTCTCGCGCGCCTTTTCATAGGCATCGGTGGCGCGCGCCGCCAGCTCGTGCGCGGCGCGGTGGATGTTGGAGTTCTCGTGCGCGTAGAAGTGGCTCACCCGGTCGATGACCGACTGCGGCTTCTGCGTCGTGGCGGCGTTGTCGAACCACACCAGCGGCCGGCCGTTGACCCGCTCCTGCAGGATCGGGAAGTCGCGCCGGATGGCCTGCACGTCGAACGCCGGGCGGGCCGAAGCCCCCGCCTGAGGCACGGCCTGCGGATCCCCGGCGTGACGGGCCGAGAACGGGGCCGGTCCGGCCTCCACGAAGTAGTAGCCGGGCGCAGCGGCACCGGGCGCCGACGCCGGAGCGGGCGTGGTGCGGCCGGGCTCGGCCAGCAGGCTGCGCAGCGTGTCGGCACCCGGCAGTCCGAAGGACTGCGCGGTCACACGATCGTCACCGGGGACCTGCAGTTCAGGCGTGGCGGCCTGGGGCTGGAACGCACGGGCTTCACCCAGAAAGTAGTAGGGCGAGGTTGGCGGAGAAGGCGCCGGGCGGCCACCTGCACCTGCACCTGCACCTGCATCGGGCAAGGCAGCGGCGTAGCCTTCAGGCACGCCCAGCGCATGGCCGCCCAGCCTCGGCTCGAAGGCCGGTGCGGCGGTGGCCACCGAATCGGGCAGGCCGTTGGGTGCCGCGGCGTGCGGCACCAGCGACGGAATGGACGCCACCTGGTTGGCCGCGCCTTGAGGCGAGGTCGGTGCGACGTTGGCGCCGGGCGCCAGCGTGCCGGGCAGCGCCGGGCCGTTGGCCAGCGGCCCGGGCGCGAACCCGGCCGGCAGCGGGTTGGACGGCACCGGCACGCCACCGGCGGCCTGCTGCCCGGGCAGCAGCGCCCGCGCAGCGCCCACCGGACCCGCGCCCGGCAGCGCGGCGAAGAACTCGCCGGCCAGCGCGTTCAGCATCGCCAGGTCCGGCAGGCCAGCGCCCGCCGAGGCCTCACTTGTAGGTGTCGGGGTAGTCATGGAACTTGCCGATCTCCACGTCTTCGAGCACCGCCAGGGCGTCCGGGGTCTGCACGGCCAGCGAGCAGTACAGGCTGACCAGGTAGGAGGCGATGGCGCTGCGGCTGATGCCCATGAAGCGCACGCTCAGGCCCGGGCTCTGCTCACCGGCCAGGCCGGGCTGGTACAGGCCGACCACGCCCTGGCGCTTGTCGCCCACGCGCAGCAGGATGATCTTGGTCTTGCCATCGGCCACCGGCACCTTGTCGCTCGGGATCAGCGGGATGCCGCGCCAGGTCAGGAACTGCGAGCCGAACAGGCTCACGGTCGGCGGCGGCACGCCGCGGCGCGTGCACTCGCGGCCGAAGGCGGCGATGGCCAGCGGGTGCGTCAGGAAGAAGGCCGGCTCCTTCCAGACCTTGGTCAGCAGCTCGTCCAGGTCGTCCGGGGTCGGCGCGCCGGTCAGCGGGTAGACGATCTGGTCCGGGTGCACGCTGGCCAGCAGGCCGTAGTCGGCGTTGTTGATCAGCTCGCTTTCCTGCTTCTCCTTGATCGTCTCGATCGTCAGGCGCAGCTGCTCCTTGATCTGGTCGTGCGGGCTGCTGTACAGATCGCTCACGCGGGTGTGCACGTCCAGCACGGTGGAGACCGCGTTCAGGAAGTACTCGCGCGGCGCGGCGTCGTAGTCGACGAAGGTCTGCGGCAGCTCGGACTCGTCGCGCTTGGCGCAGGCGACATGCACCGAGGCCGGGTTCTTCACCTGGTTGAGGCGATAGATGCCCGCCTCGACCGGCAGCCACTGCAGCAGGTGGGTCAGCCAGCGCGGGCTGATGGTCGACAGGACCGGCGTGGTCTTGGTGGCATTGGCCAGCTGCCGCGCGGCAGCATCGCCCAGCGCGAGCTGGGTGGGGACGGTATCCGCCATGGGGGAAGACTCCTGAGGGGAAGGTGGAGGAAAGAGAAGGGAAAGGGGCTTCTTCGAAAAACGAATGAGCTCATGCGCTCAACGACTGAGCGAGTGTCGGCAAGGCCGCCGGGCGCTTCAACCGGCTATCGCCATCAAACGGCCATGCCCCGGGACGGGACCGCCTGCTGCAGCATCTCGCAACGCACCAGCAGGCCGGGCAGGCTGACGTCCAGCGCCTGGGCCAGCTTGGCCACGGTCGCCAGCGAGGGCATCACGCAGCCCCGTTCGATCTCGCCCAGGTAGCTGCGGTTGAGATCGGCCCGCAGGGCCAGCTCCTCCTGGGACCAGCCCTGTGCATCACGCAGCTGGCGCACGGCCAGGCCGAAGCGGGCACTGAGCGCCTGGCTCATGTCGGACCTCCGGTCGTCGACTCCTGCTGCGAGCGGGCCTGCGTGACCTGGCTGCCCGGCGGCACGCTGTGCGTGAGCCAGACGTTGCCGCCGATGCTCGAGCCCCGACCGATGGTGATGCGGCCCAGCACGGTGGCTCCGGCGTAGATGACCACGTCGTCCTCGACGATCGGATGGCGCGGCTCGCCCTTGGTGAGCTGGCCTTCGCCATCGACGCTGAAGCGCTTGGCACCGAGCGTGATGCCCTGGTAGAGGCGCACCCGCTCGCCGATCACGGCCGTCTCGCCGATGACGATGCCGGTGCCATGGTCCATGAAGAAGCCCGCACCGATGCGTGCGCCCGGGTGGATGTCGATGCCGGTGGCCGCATGGGCCTGCTCGGCCACGATGCGCGCCAGCAGCGGCACGCCCAGCTCGTAGAGCTGGTGGGCGATGCGGTGGTGGATCATCGCCTCGATGCCCGGATAGCACAGCAGCACCTCGTCGACGCTGCGGGCGGCCGGGTCGCCCCGGAAGGCCGCCAGCACATCGCTGTCGAGCAGGCTGCGCAGCGCCGGCAGCGCGGCCGCGAAGTCGCGCACCAGACGCAGCGCCTGGCCGTCGAGGTCCTGCTCGGTCTGGGCGGTCTGGCGGGTGCGCGCGTCGTGGCGCAGCTCCAGCCGGACCTGGGCCAGCAGGGCCTGCAGCACGGTGTCGAGCGTGTGGCCGACGTAGTAGTCCTCGCTCTCCTGGCGCAGGTCGGGCGGGCCCAGACGCATCGGGAACAGCGCCCCGCGCAGGCCCGACAGGATCTCGGCCAGGGCCTCGCGCGAGGGCAGCTCGCGCCCGCCCGGTTCGAGCGAACGCCCCTGCTGCTGGCGCCAGCGCTCGCGGGCAGCCCGCAGGTCGCTGACCACCTTCTCCAGGTCAAATCCGTTCGGGCGGCCGCTCATGCGTTCACCGGCAGGCCGCTGGCGTCGAACAGGCCCTCGAACAGCACGGAGCTGAGGTAGCGCTCGCCGGAGTCGGGCAGCACGACCACGATGGTCTTGCCCTCGTTTTCCGGCCGGCGGGCCCAGCGCACCGCCGCCGCGGTGGCCGCGCCGCAGGAGATGCCCGCCAGGATGCCCTCCTCGCGCGCCAGGCGACGGGCGTAGGTGATCGCCTCCTCGTTGCTGACCTGCTCGATCGCGTCGACCAGCGACAGGTCCAGCACCTCGGGCACGAAGCCCGCGCCGATGCCCTGGATCTTGTGCGGCCCGGGCTGGACGGGCTCGCCGTTGCGCGTCTGGGTCAGCACCGGGCTGGCGGCGGGCTCCACCGCCACCGAAGTGATGGCCTTGCCCCGGGCCTGCTTGATGTGGCGGGACACGCCGGTGATGGTGCCGCCGGTGCCCACGCCCGAGATCAGGATGTCGATGGCGCCATCGGTGTCCTGCCAGATCTCGGGGCCGGTGGTGGCCTCGTGGATGGCGGGGTTGGCCGGGTTCCTGAACTGCTGCAGCAGCACGTACTTGGGGTCGGAGGCGGCGATCTCTTCGGCCTTGGCGATGGCGCCGCTCATGCCCCTGGCGCCTTCGGTCAGCACCAGCCGGGCGCCATAGGCCAGCAGCAGCTTGCGCCGCTCCAGGCTCATGGTCTCGGGCATGGTCAGCGTCAGCGGGATGCCCTTGGCCGCGGCCACGAAGGCCAGCGCGATGCCGGTGTTGCCGCTGGTGGGCTCGACCAGCTCCTTGCCCGGACCCAGCAGGCCACGCTGCTCGGCATCGTGCACCAGCGCCGCCCCGATGCGGCACTTGACCGAGTAGGCCGGGTTGCGGCCCTCGATCTTGGCCAGCACGGTCGCGGGAGCGCCATCGGTGACACGGTGCAGCCGGATCAGCGGCGTGCGGCCGATCGACAGGGAATTGTCTTCGAAGATGTGGGCCATGGCCTCTTTCCGATGGAATGCAGATGGGGGTGGGGATCAGTCCTGGATCCAGGGCAGGTCGTGGAAACGCCAGCCATCGGCATGGCCCCGCTGCTGGCTCGCATCGATCTCGCCCTCGAAGCCTTCCAGCACGTTGAACACCTGCGTGAAGCCGGCCTTGGTGGCCGCCTCGGCGGCCAGCGCCGAGCGCTTGCCGCTGCGGCACAGCAGCAGGATCACACCGTCCTTGCCGACCTTGGCTTCCAGCTCGCGGGTGAACCTGGGGTTGCGGGTCAGGCTGGTGCCGGTCGCCCAGGGCACATGGACGCTGCCCGGCACATGGCCCACGAACTTGCGCTCCTCGGCACTGCGCACATCGACCAGCGTGGCCACGCCGGCATGGGCCAGTGCCCAGGCATCGGCCGGGGGCACGCCGCCGGCATGGGGCAGGCTGGCCTGGCTGGCGGCCTCGCGGGCCTGCTCCAGCAGGGTCGTTTCAATGGACGCGGTCAGCACGGCTGTCATCTCGATTCCTCATGCGGCGCCGGCGGGGGGGTCGGGCTCGGCGGCTGGTGGTTAAAGGCATCAAACAGCGTCGAGCGTAAGGACGCCCCATCCAGCGACGAACGAAGGATTGCGAGCTTCGTCATGCAGAAAACGAGCAAGCGCAGCCCGTCGACCCGATGAATGCCTGCCGCATAAACATTCACGTTCGTCTTCGTTCACGGGCCGATCCGGGCGCACTAACGTCATGGCTCGTCACGTCTTGTGTTGATGTGTTCACACCCCACCACCCAGGAGCTGCCCATGACCTCGCCACCTCGTGTGCTGATCGTGCCCGGACTGCACGACAGCGGGCCCGCGCACTGGCAGACCTGGCTGCAGGCACGGGTGGCCGGCGCGCTGCGGGTCGAGCAGCAGGACTGGCACACCCCGGACCTGGACCGCTGGAGCGCACGCCTCACCGAGGTGCTGACGCAGCAGCCGCCCGGTCCGTGGATCGTGGTGGCACACAGCTTCGGCTGCCTCGCGCTCGCCCGGCACCTGCTGCTGCACCCCGACAGTCCGGTGCAGGCCGCGCTGCTGGCCGCACCGGCCGAACCGGACAAGTTCGGCGTCAGCGCCCTGCTGCCGCACGACAGGCTCGGCGTGCGAGCCACCCTGGTGCTGAGCGACACCGATCCCTGGATGAGCCCGGGCAGCGCACGGCGCTGGGCCGGCCGCTGGGGTGCCCGGGCCGTCGCGCTGGGCGACGTCGGGCACATCAACAGCGACAGCGGCTTCGGGCCCTGGCCGCTCGCGGAGCAGTGGGTGGCCCGGCAGCAGGCGACGCCAGGGCTGCTGGCCGCCTGAGTCCTCGCCCCGCCGCGGCATCCGGTGCACGGGCCGGAGGCCCTGCTTCATTCAATAATCAGATAAGCAGCGAAGTTTTCATTCGTTCTTCAATGAAGTCGACTTTCCTACGATGCGAGACATCCCCTCCCCGCTCGAAGGAATCCCTCATGTCCCGTCGTCTCGCCCTCCGCACCGTCCTGGCCGCCGCGGCACTGTCGCTGTCCGCCGGTGCGGCCCTGGCCAAGGATTTCACGCTGCTCAACGTGTCCTACGATCCGACACGTGAGCTTTATCAGGATTTCAACAAGGCGTTCGCCGCCCAGTACAAGGGCAAGACCGGCGACACCGTGTCGGTGAAGGTCTCGCACGGCGGCTCGGGCAAGCAGGGCCGCTCCGTCATCGACGGGCTGGAAGCCGACGTGGTCACGCTGGCCCTGGCCTACGACATCGACGAGATCAGCGACAAGGCCCGGCTGCTGCCGCCCGACTGGCAGAAGCGCCTGCCGCACAACAGCTCGCCCTACACCTCGACCATCGTCTTCCTGGTGCGCAAGGGCAATCCCAAGGCGGTCAAGGACTGGGACGACCTGACCCGCCCGGGCGTGGCCGTGGTCACGCCCAACCCCAAGACCTCGGGCGGCGCCCGCTGGAACTACCTGGCCGCCTGGGGCTATGCCAAGAAGAAGTTCGGCTCGGACGCCAAGGCCCAGGAGTTCGTGCAGAAGATCTTCGCCAACGTGCCGGTGCTCGACACCGGCGCCCGCGGCTCGACGGTGACCTTCGTCGAACGCGGCATCGGCGACGTGCTGCTGGCCTGGGAGAACGAGGCGCTGCTGGCCATCAAGGAACTGGGGCCCGACAAGTTCGACATCGTCGCCCCGTCGCTGTCCATCCTGGCCGAGCCGCCGGTGGCCCTGGTCGACAAGGTGGTCGACAAACGTGGCACCCGTGCGGTCGCGCAGGCCTACCTGGACTACCTCTACTCCCCGGAAGGACAGGACATCGCCGGCCAGAACTACTACCGGCCGATCGATGCGAAGGCCGCCGCAAAGTACGCCCGGCAGTTCCCCAAGCTGGAGCTGTTCCGGCTGGATGACGTCTTCGGCAGCTGGCGCGAGGCCCAGAAGGTGCACTTCAGCGATGGCGGCAGCTTCGACAAGGTCGTGACGCGCCGCTGAACGCGGCTCGCCGACGGGCCGCGGCCGTGCGGCCAGGCCTCCTGCCCGAGAGGGGCCTGCACGTTCGTGCAGGCCCCTCTCGTCCTTGCTCGTCCGGCGAGGACCATCATGACGGAAGCTTCCTTGTCCGGCGCGGTCCCGCCGCCTATCCTGAAACCCACTCAACGGCAGCAGGCGATGCAGCGATGGAACCCTTGTCCGACGATCTGATCCTGTGGCTGGGCATCGTGGTCTTCGTCGCGCTGCTGCTGTTCCCCAGGTGGCACGACCGGGAGGCCGGGACGGGCGAGGCGCCGCCTCGGGATCAAGCCGACCGGGATGTGCAGCCCCCGTTCCACTGATGCCGTCGACCACGTCCCCCGAACATGTGCCAACTCTTCGCGATGAACAGCAGCCGCCCCGTGACGGTGAACGCCGCCCTGGGGGCCTTCACGGACCGGGGTGGCCGGACCGGGGATCACGTCGACGGCTGGGGCATCGCCTTCCACGAAGGCCGGCGCAGCCGGGTCTTCCTGGATGACCGCCGCGCCTGCGACTCGGCGCTGGCGGCTTTCCTGGGCCTCTACCCGATCCAGGCCACCACCGTCATCGCCCATGTGCGCAAGGCCACGCACGGACAGCCGGACCTGGTGAACTGCCACCCCTTCCAGCGCGAGTGGCGCGGCCGGCTCTGGTCCTTCAGCCACAACGGCAAGCTCGTCGACTACCAGCCGGTGCTGTCGGGCGACTACCTGCCCGTGGGCGAGACGGACAGCGAGAGGGCCTTCTGCTGGCTGATGGAGCAGCTGCGGCAGCGCCTGCCCGGCCGCGGCTCGCCCCGCTGGCAGGAGGTGGCACCGGTGCTGGCCGAACTGGCCACCGCCATCGGCCAGCACGGCGAGTTCAACTTCACCCTCACCGATGGCGAGGCGCTCTACGCGCTGGGGGCCACCCGCCTGGCCTGGACGCAGCAGCCCGCGCCGCTGCACGTGCTGCCACGATCCGGCGAGGGCGACCGGCCCGGACCGGGACGCCCGCCGCGGGGTCCGCAGCGGATCGTGCAGGTCGCCACCGAGCCGCTGTCCCACGGCGACCGCTGGCAGGTCTTCACCCCCGGCGAGCTGAAGGTGTTCACCCGGGGAGAGGCGATCTGGTCACGGCAGCTGGACCTGCCGCGGCCGCAGCCCCATCCGGCCGCGCTCGCGGCCTGAGCGCCGCCGCCGCCCGCCCGCCCGCCCGCCCGCCAGTGCGGGCCGGGACACGGCCCGGCCCGTCGACCGGAGGCTGCGGCGCGTCGACACACGGATGTCACGATCGATCCGACGGGATGCAAGGGTTTTCAGGCAGGCGCCGGAGAGTGGGCCTAGACTGAAGGGGCGGATTCATCACCAGGATCACGCAGATAGTCTGCGGGTATGGCGATGGCTCCGGCATCCGGACCCACATGCTCCATCTCCTCAATCTCCTGGCTGCGATCGCCCTGCTGGTGTGGGGCACGCAGATCGTGCGCACCGGCGTGCTGCGGGTCTT
This sequence comes from Sphaerotilus hippei, assembly GCF_003201595.1. Lineage (GTDB taxonomy): Bacteria > Pseudomonadota > Gammaproteobacteria > Burkholderiales > Burkholderiaceae_C > Sphaerotilus > Sphaerotilus hippei. Next base: position 55,074 of record NZ_QJJS01000020.1, read on the forward strand.
CGGTGAAAGCCTGCGCAGCCTGCTGTCGACCAGCATGGGCCGCTGGCCCGGCGCGATGCTCGCCGGCATGGGCGTGACCTGCCTGGTGCAGTCGAGCACGGCCACCTCGCTGATCGTCGCCTCCTTCGTCGGCAAGGGCCTGGTGAGCACCGCCTCGGCGCTGGTGGTGATGCTGGGAGCCGACATCGGCACCAGCCTGATGGCGGTGGTCTACTCCTTCGACCTGTCGTGGCTGTCGCCGCTGCTGATCTTCCTGGGCGTGATCGCCCATGTGTCGGGCGACAAGTCGACCAGCGGACGCGTTGGCCAGGTGGGCATCGGGCTGGGGCTGATCACGCTGGCCCTGCAGCTCATCGTCGCCAGCACCCGCCCGCTGGTGGAGTCGCCGGTGGTGCACACGCTGCTGGTGTCCATCCCCAACGAGATCCTGGCCGAGCTGTTCGTCGGCGCGCTGCTGGCGGTGCTGTCCTATTCGAGCCTGGCGGTGGTGCTGCTGACGGCCACGCTGGCTGCCGAGGGCATGGTGCCGCTGCCCGTCGCGCTGGGCCTGGTGCTGGGCGCCAACCTGGGTCGGGCGCTGGCCTCGGTGCTGTCGACGCTGCGCTCGGACGTGGCCACCCGTCGCCTGCCGATGGGCAATCTGGTGTTCAAGCTGCTGGCCTGCCTGCTGATCGCCCCGTGGCTGCCGCAGGTGCACACGCTGCTGCGGGAGCTGCTGCCGACGGCGCAGCAGCAGGTCGTGCTGTTCAACCTGGCCTTCAACGTCGCGCAGGCGCTGCTGTTCGTCGGTTTTGCCGGCCTGCTGGCCCGCTCGCTGGAGCGCTGGATGCCCACGCCCGACCAGCCCGACGACCGGACTCCGCGCCACCTCGACAAGCTTGCGCTGGACACGCCCTCGCTCGCGCTGAGCTGCGCCGCGCGCGAGGCGCTGCGCCAGGCCGATGCGGTGGAGACCATGCTGCGCGGCATCCTGCCGGTGATCCGCCACAACGACCTGGAACGGGCCGAACAGCTGCGCCGCATGGACGACGTGGTCGACAGCCTCTACACCGCCATCAAGCTCTACCTGACGCAGATCTCGCGCAACGCGCTGTCCGAGCGCGAGAGCCGCCGCTGGACCGAGATCGTCTCGTTCACGATCAACATGGAGCAGATCGGCGACATCATCGAGCGGGTGCTGCAGGACATCGAGGACAAGAAGATCCGCAAGAACCGGCGGTTCTCCGACGCGGGCATGGCCGAGATCTGCCACCTGCATGAGCGGCTGACCGCCAACCTGCGCCTGGGCATGAGCGTCTTCCTCGATGGCCACATGCGCGATGCGCAGCGGCTGCTCGAGGAGAAGGCGCGCTTTCGCGAGCTCGAGCACGAGTACGCCGCCAGCCACCTGGCGCGGCTGCAGGACAACACCGCGCAGAGCATCGAGACCAGTTCGCTGCACCTGGACCTGATCAGCGACCTCAAGCGCATCAACTCGCACATCTGCTCGATCGCCTACCCGATCCTGGAGGCCGCCGGCGCCCTGACGCCGACCCGGCTGCGGGCCTCGCGCCTGGCGCCGCTGGACGAGGAGCCGCACTGACGCCCGGCGCGGGGCGGCGGGCGGCGCTCAGCCGTCGCCCAGCTCCGCCGCGATCTCCAGCAGCTGCTGCGGGGTCGGCTTGTCCCAGCGCTCGCCATGGGCGCCACGCGCATACCAGCGCACCATCTCCGGCCGCACCATCGGGTGGTGCCAGCCGCTGACCTGCAGGCGGCGGCGGATCGACGGATGCGCATTGCGTGCATCCATGTCGGCCAGCAGATCCGCCGACAGGCGGGCCTGGGCCTCGGCCGACATCGCCAGGATCTCCTCGGTGATCGCCGCGCGGCGGCGCTGCATCCACTCTTCGGTCCACTTGGCCTGCCGCTTGGCCGGCACGAGACGCAGGTCCTGCACGGCGTCCTGTTCCGCGGTGGCCTGCTCGGCCACCTGCTTGGCCTGCTGGGCCACCTCGCCCGGCATCAGCGAGCGCAGATAGCGGTAACGATCCCGCAAAGGCTCCGGATAGGCGGTGGCCACGCGCCGGGCCAGCGCGGCCAGGCCGGACTGCACGGCCGCCGCGCCGAACTCGCCGATCAGGTCCTCGGCCTTGTCCTCGTCGATGCCCTGCTCGCGGGCCCTGGCCACCAGCGTCAGGTCGACCGGCTCGGGCGGTGTGGCCAGCGGCAGCGAGGCCTGCTTCTTGGGCCGGATCAGGAACTGGATCTCGTCGACGAAACGCCCGCTCTTGTGCTCGACCAGCTCGACCTCCAGGTCGGTGATGGCCGACACCTCGGCGATCGCCGGCTTGAGCGTGTCGCGCTTGAAGATCCGATATTCGAGCCGTGCGGTCCGCTCGGTCTCGGGCTGGCCGGTCAGCACCGGACGCCACCAGCGCCAGGCCTGTCGCGCCGTGCGCCCGATGTCCTTGTAGCGCGCGCAGATCTCGTAGAGCGCGATGCCGGCGTGCGAGCGCAGCTGGCTGATGATCTCCAGCTTCAGCCGCGCGAAGACCGTGGGCTGCAGCAGCTCCTGCTTCAGGTTGACCGCGTAGGACCATTCGATCCAGACCTGGCCACGCTCCTTGGTGAGCTTGGCATGCGACAGCAGGCCGCTGACGTTCCAGGCCGTGCCCTCGCCGGTGGTCGGCGACTGCCACTCCACCGTGGTCGACACCATGGCCCGCAGGTGCTTCTTGATCAGCGCATGGTCGTTGGAGTCGAAGTCGACGCCCTTGACGATGCGCTCCAGCGGCGCCCGGTAGACCTCGCTCTCGAGGCCCTGCATCTGGGCCTCGAACAGCAGCACGTTGTAGCTCTTGCGGCCCAGCGAGGTGATGCGCGCGGACTTGGGCACGATCGCCAGCGTGTTGACCGGCTTGCGGATCGTGGGCGAGACCGCCGGGCTGGCCGCAACGGCCCGGCGCGAGCGGGCACGGGCCGGGCGCTCGGACTCCTGGACCAGCGCGACCGGCGCTGAGGTGGGCTCGTCAAGATCGGACATGCGGCAACTGTAGCGCACAGGTGAAGCATCGACTCACCTGAGCCGGCACGACACCAGCCCGGAAGAACTCCTGAAAAAGCTCACCTGAGGCGAAAGAACGGCCCTGGATCGCCCGGGCAGCTTCTCCCGAAAACACTCACGCCAGATCGACACCGACACGCCCGGAAACGGTCCGAGGTGGTCGAAAGTGGCAAAAGTCCGCCACATCAGGTCGCTTCAGGCGGGCCGGCAGGATCGGAGCACGGCGCTCCCGTGTCCACTCACCTGAGGTCCCGAGCAGACTCCACCATCCCCTGAAAGCCCTCACTCCAGCTCCCGAACAGGCTCCGGATGGTCCTGTATCCACTCACGCAACATGACTCAAGTCATTGATTCCAAATACATATTCCGGCTCTAAAGGTATTAGAGGAATAAAAGGCATTAGATTGTCTAAATCCCGGCTTCTTTCTTGAGAAAAAGGCAAAACACCCAGCAAGCAGCCTGGAACGGCCGATCGGGCACAAATTTCTTCCCAACACGAACCGCCGTTGACACAATTCACGGCACGATCCGTTTTACCGTCAAATCCGTTTCAGACGAATCACCTGGAGATTTCTGTTGGACACATTGCTCATGCATCCCTCCAAAGGCATCAGCCTGGGAGACATCGCGGATCAGGCCGATCGGGCCGTCGCGATGATGGAACAGATCCGCAAGGTGATGCTGGCGCCGTCGGCGCGCAAGTCATCACCGCTCTACAACCTCAGCCAACTGGCGGCGTTCTGCGGCGTGGAGAAGGGCTCGCTGAACCACCGGCTCGGACGCGGTGACCTGCCCGCAGGCAAGTTGAACCAGTCCGGCTCGCGACGCGAGTTCAGCCTGGCCGAAGCCCGCACCTGGATCCGCGAATACCGAGCCGAGCACCTGCGCCCGGAAGGGGCCGAGGCTGTCACGATCAGCATCGGCAACTTCAAGGGCGGCGTCAGCAAGACCACCACGGCCGTGTCGCTGGCCCAGGGCCTGACCCTGCTGGGGCACAAGGTGCTGGTCATCGACACCGACCCCCAAGGCTCGATGACGACCTTGTTCGGCATCCTGCCCGACACCGAGGTGGACGAGCAGCACACCATCCTTCCGCTGACGATGGGGGCCGAGACCTCGATCCGTTATGCGATCCGGCCGACCTACTGGGACGGCATCGATCTGGTCTCCGCCGCCCCGGTGCTGTTCGGCGCCGAGTTCGCGCTGCCGGCGCGGCAGACGAAGGAGCCGGGCTTCGAGTTCTGGCGGGTGCTGGATCTGGGCATCGACGACGTGCGGGGCGAGTACGACGCCATCATCATCGACACCCCCCCGTCGCTGAGCTACACGACGATCAATGCCTTCATCGCCAGCAACGGCATCATCATGCCGCTGCCGCCCAATGCGCTGGACTTCGCCTCGGCGTCGCAGTTCTGGAGCCTCTTCTCGGACCTGACCACCAGCCTGCTGACCGAGCGGGGCCTGTCCAAGGAGTTCGACTTCATCCACGTGCTGCTGTCCCGGGTCGATGGCACCGATCCGGCCAGCAATGTGGTGCGGCAATGGATCGGCCAGACCTATGCGGAAAAGGTGCTGCCGGTCGAGATTCCGAAGACGGCGGTGATCGGGGTCGCTGCTGCCGAGTTCGGCACGGTCTACGACGTCTCGAAGTACGACGGCGCGGCCCGCACGCTCAAGCGCGCTCGGGATGCCTACGACAACTTCGTGGGCCAGATCGAAGCTTCCATCCGTGCTGTCTGGGCCAAGCAGGTGCCGCCTGCACCGGTGGCCGCCCCCGCGGCCAAGACCCGGGCCAAGACTGTTGAACGGTTCAACACCACGGCCAAATCCAGCAAAGGTAGCCAAGCATGAGCAAACGACTGGCCGCAAAGGCCGGACTGATCCAGTTGCCCGGCACGGTGCCGGCAGAGCCCGTCGTCACCCGGGCCGAAGTGGTCGAACAGAAGGCCAAGACCGCACCTGGCGCGATGATGCAGTTCCTGTCGTCGCAGTCGGATGCGATCAAGGAAGCCGACACCCTGCGCGAGCAGATCAGGAAACTCGAGGGTTCGACGCCGGTGCTCTCCCTCCAGCCGGAACTGGTGCAGCTGTCGAAGTGGGCGAACCGGCATGTCAGCTCCTTCGACGGTCCGGATTTCCAGCAGTTCAAGGACGAGATCAGCGCCTCTGGTGGCAATGTGCAGCCCATCCGCGTGCGCCCGCTCAGTGGCGCCCGCCTGCGGACCGGCCAGGATCCGGTGCCACAGTTCGAGCTGATCTATGGCCATCGCCGCCACCGTGCCTGCCTGGAGCTGGGCATCCCGGTGATGGCCATCGTCGATGACGCCACCGATCAGGAGCTGTTCGAGACGATGGAGCGGGAGAACCGCAATCGCAAGAATCTCAGCGCCTGGGAGCAGGGCTGCATGTACCAGCGTGCCATCGATGAAGGACTGTACGGCTCGCAGCGCAAGCTGGCCGAAGCCATCAACGTTGACGTCTCGATGGTCTCCAAGAGCCTGGCCCTGGCCCGCCTGCCGGATGCGGTCATCGAGGCCTTTCCGTCCCCGCTGGAGATCCAGTTCCGCTGGGCACAGCCCCTGTCGGAAGCCCTGCAGAAGGACCCGGAAGGGCTGATGGTCCGTGCCCGTGCGATCAAGCTGGCCAAGAAGCTGTTGACGGCCGCCCAGGTGCTCGAGGCCTTGACCTCATCGGAGGAGCGCCCGGTGTTGAACCGTTCAACACCCACCGCCTTGTCCATCGACAAGGCGGGCGAACGCATCGGCCAGCTGGCGATGGATTCGAGGGGCCGCACCGTGGTGAAGCTCGACGCAGGATGGCTGAAGTCCGCTGACCTGGAAGCGTTCGCCCGTCACCTCGAGGCCTACTTCAGCCGATGAGTCTGCGGGCTGCCGCTCCTGCTGGGTGGCAAGCTCCGATGCCAGGGACGCCGAGATCGGGGTGTTGAACCGTTCAACACCCCGATGAACTGATCGGCCTCCACCTGCCCTTGATTTCATCGTCCATCGGGATCGGCACAGCACCTGTGCTCCAAGCATCCTGAAAATCCTCCAGGCAGGCAGGCAGGCAGGCAGGCAGGCAGGCAGGCAGGCAGGCAGCTCTGCCTCTTGCCCTTGCCCTTGCCCTTGCCCTTGCCCTTGCCCTTGCCCTTGCCCTTGCCCTTGCCCTTGCCCTTGCCCTTGCCCTTGCCCTTGCAGCCAAGGGGTGCTCAGGAGGACGCGGCTCTGGGGCGTTTGCCGGCCGAGCGTCGGGGGTGCGTGATTGGCACACGGTCGCTGGTTCGCGGATCTCGTCCCTCGCCGCCTTGAAGGTCGGGATCCTGGTGGCGACGGCCACCAACTCATGGCCGGCAGTGGCCCCGTGAGCCTCCCGAAAATTCTCCAAACATCTGGTCGTGTCCTTGCCCGTTCATCGGATGAGCATGGAGCGGTGCCGAGGCGCTTCAGTCCGCATGCATTCGCCGTGGGGGAGGGTGGCAGGCGGGGAGTGCTCTGGAGGCGGGTCTTGTCGCTGCTGCCGCGGAGGTGGCAGCGTTTCAGGCGTCGAGGCGATCCATTCCGGCACGTGGCCGGTCATGCACCCGTGGCGCCGGTGCCGCCCGCTCTGCGCATCCGGTGATCCGGTGGGCCGCTGGTGGGTGACGCACCTTCCTGGCCCTGGCGCCGTCGCAGGCCTTGGTGGTTCCGACGCCACTCACCCCTGATGGCCTGGTGGCGATCACCGCCAGGCGGGTTCGGCGTGCGTTCTGATGCGTTTGGAGAGGGCGTGTGGATGCCGCGCGGTGATCGTGAGGACGGTGAAGATGAAATCTCAACCAAATCATGGACTTGAGATTTTGAATCAACGGTCGAACGCGGCTTCCATCAGGTCCTGCATGCGTTCGAGCTGGGCGCGGCTGTAGCGGGCCGTCGTGCGCGGGTCACTGTGGCCGAACTGGTGCTGCACCACGTCCAGCGGCGTGCCTCGCTCCACCGCACGGGTCCCGCAGGTGTGCCGCAGCCAGTGCGGGGACGCCTGCCGCGCCTCGCTGCGCTGGAGCAGATCCAGGTCGGCATGTCGGACGGCCCGCGCCAGCCATGACTTCATCGTCTGGTACAGCGCCGAATAGCTGATGGCCTGCAGGGGCTCCCGGGTGCTGGCCAGCACCGGCAGGGTGGCGGGGGCGCTGGCCAGGGGGGGCAGGTGGCGCGCCGCCAGGTAGTGCTCGAGTGCACCGATGGCCTGGCCGGGCACGGCGATGACCCGGTTGCGCGACCCCTTGCCATGCACCTGGAGCGCCCAGCGGCCGCGGTGCCGGCGGAACTGTCCCAGCGTGGCTTCCAGCAGTTCGGACGAGCGCAGCCCGGTGGCTTCCACGAAGCTCATGATGAAGCGCATGCGCAGCAGCGAGGCCGTGGGCGCCTGCCCGTCCATGAACTGGAGCAGCCGGGCCCAGGTCTCCGGGGTGAAGGCGCGGCTCTGCAGTTCGTCGCGCTGACGGTCGTCCGCCGTGCGGCGGTTGACCATCAGCCAGGGGTTGCGGCCGGGCAGGTAGGCGGTGCCGGTCAGCCAGTCGAACCAGCCTCCGAGGATGACGATGGCCTGGCGGCGGCTGGCCACGCTGAGCTGGCCGCGAAAGGGCGCCCAGGCGGGGCTGAACGGCGTGGCCTGACGGTGCGAGAGCCAGTGGGGAGGCAGGTGCTCCAGGAAGGCCATGTAGGCCAGGCAGTCCTCGACCTGCATCGTGTGCAGGCCCTTGCTGCGTTCCTGGTGCAGCCAGAGCAGCAGGCGACGGCCCTCACGGAGGTAGCTCGTCGCCGTGGCCGGGCTGCCCGCCTTGGCCTGGACCCAGGCCTCGAGGGCCTCGGCGTCGGTTCGTGCCTGTGTCAAGGCCGCGGGTGCGCCCGCTTGTCCGGTGCCGATGGATCGGGTGGAGGAGGGCAGCGTGGCGGCCGCCGTCCCGGGCGGCAGGGCGAACGGGCGGGTGGGCCGGCCGGCCTCGGCAGGCAGCAGCGTGCGCAGATAAGCCTCGATGCCACGCGCCTTGGTGCGGCCGATCGCGGGCACGCCCGACCACCAGCGCCCGCCTGGCGCGACCCGATCCAGAAGGTCCTGCAGCCGCAGCAGGCCTGCGCTCTGCAGCCGCCTCGAGCAGGCGGGATCGAACCAGTCGTCGATCCGGTCGGATGGCCGGGCCTGCTGGGCCGCTTCGGCCTCCAGTTCCCGCAGCAGTCGCATCTGCCGCTCGCGCAGTCGCCAGCGGCGTTCTGCCTTGGGTTCGGGTGGATAGGCTTCCTGATAAAGCTCCGCGACCTCATCCTCGCGCCATCCGTCCAGATCGCGGTCGGCGATGAACGCCTCGAGGCTCGGACGCTGGGAAAAGTCGCGCAGCCGGATGGTCATGCCGATCAGGCGCCAGGCGGTGTCGCCGCGCCGGCGCGCCAGGGTCTGCAAGCGCAGCACGATGGCACGATGCCGCGGACCGGCTTCATGGCCATGCTCGACGCCGAGGTAGCGCGCGGCCGCGGTCGTGATGCTCATGCCTTCGGCCACGGCGCGCAGGTGAGCGAAATGGTGGACGCCGAGTCGCAGGGTCGAAGTCATGTTGCAAGTCCTTGATTTTCCGGAATTCAATCGATGACCACAATCTGGAGCATCGATTTGACGTCAATTTATTGACTGAAGATTATTACGGTAATCTTCAGTCGATGATGGGGGAGGGTGGTGGACAACCTGCACCTAGGGATATCCACGACCTGCGCGGTGCGGCATGTTTGGGCACCATGCGACGAGCGGCCCAGGGCGGTTCCAGCCCCTGCCGCACCTTTTCCCCTTCGGGAGCGCCCAGCATGTCCGTCTTCCTGTTCCTTCGCCATGGCCATGCCGGCCTGCGAGCTGCCCGGGCGCTGGGCTTGCTGCTGCTGGTGGCGACCGGTCCGCTGCAGGCGGCCGATGCGCAGCGGCTGTACACCCGGGCGCTGGCGGCCACCTGCGCGCAGTGCCATGGCAGCGATGGTCTGCCCGTCGGTGATGGCGTGCAGCCCGCCCGGCTCGCCGGCCGTCCGGCCGACGAGCTGCTGCAGCTGCTGACGGCCTTCCGCTCCGGGCAGCGGCCGGCGACGGTCATGCACCAGATCACGAAGGGCTATTCGCCGCAGCAGCTGGAGGCGCTGGCCGCCTATTTTTCCGCCGTGAGATGAGCTCGGGAGCCACCATGCATCGCAGAGTCCTGATCCGGGGGGCCTGGGCGAGCGGCCTGTCCGCCCTGGCCGGCTGTTCTTCCCTGACCTCCCGCCCGTCCGGCCGGGCCCATGTGCTGGTGGTGGGCGGGGGTTATGGCGGGGCCACCGCGGCCCGCTACCTGCGCCTGTTCTCCGACCGCACGATCGACGTGACGATGGTCGAGCCCGAGCGCCGGTTCGTGTCCTGCCCGGTGTCCAACCTGGTGATCGGCGGGCAGCGTGGCATGGCCGATCTGACCAGCCCCTACACCGGGCTCGCCGACCGCCACGGGGTGCGCATCGTCCACGACCTGGTGCTGCGCATCGACCCGCGCAAGAAGACCGCCACGCTCGCCGGCGGTGCGGTGATCGGCTACGACAAGCTGGTGCTGTCCCCGGGCGTGGACATGATGTGGGACGAGACCCCCGGGCTGCGGCAGGCCCATGACGCCGGCCTCGTGCTGCACGCCTGGAAGGCCGGCCCCGAGACGCTGGCCCTGCGGCGCCAGCTCGAGGCCATGCCCGACGGCGGCACCTTCGTGATCACGGTTCCCGAGGCGCCCTACCGCTGCCCGCCCGGCCCGTACGAGCGGGCCTGCGTGGTGGCGGCCTATTTCAGGAAGGCCAAGCCCCGGTCCAAGGTGCTGATCCTCGATGCCAATCCCGACGTGACGTCCAAGGCCGCGCTGTTCAAGGCCGCCTGGAAGGAGCTCCACGCCGGCATGATCGAATACCGGCCCCAGCACAAGGTGACCGGTGTCGATGCGAAGACCCGCACCGTGAGCCTGGAGGTCCAGGAGGACGTGAGGGCCGACGTGCTCAACGTGCTGCCGGTGATGCGCGCGGGCGCGCTGGCCGTGCGCACCGGGCTGGCCAACGCCAACGGTCGCTGGTGCCAGGTCGACTTCCTGAACTTCGCCTCCACGCTCGATGCGGACATCCACGTCATCGGCGACTCGATCCAGATCGCCCAGGGCATGCCCAAGTCCGGCCACATGGCCAATGCCCAGGCCAAGGTGGCCGCGGCGGCGATCGTCGCCGAGCTGTCCGGGCTGGGGGTCAATCCGCAGCCGATGCTGAGCAACGTCTGCCTGAGCTTCGTCGACGACACCCAGGCGATCCATGTGGCCAGCGTGCACGAGTACCGGGCCGACCAGCGCAGCTTCGTGCCGGTGCCGGGCTCGGGCGGCGTGTCCGCGGCCCGGTCGGTGCTCGAGGGGCATCACGCCGACGCCTGGGCCCGCAACATCCGGGCCGACATGCTGGGCTGAGCCGGACTCAGCGCACGATCGCCTCGTCGCTGCGCTGCTCGCCGCGGTTGTCGATCCAGGTGATGCGGACCCGGTCGCCCGGCCGTGCGCCCCTGATGTCGAATTGCAGGAAGGGATTCTTCGACACCGACGGTCCCCATTGCGCCGTCATGACGGTGCGGCCCTCGAGCTCGGCGCTCACCTCGCGGATGTACCAGGCCGGGACCGGTGCGCCGGTCTCGTCCCTGCGCTGGCCACTCTCCATCTCGTGGCTCATCAGCACCCGGACGGTGGTCCGGTCGCCGACGGCCTGGGCACGGATGCGCATCGCATCGCTCATCGTCTGCTCCTCTCGGGGGCTCAGGCGCCGCAGCCGCCCAGCGTGACCTCGACATGCCTGCGGGCGTAGAACACCCGGTCGTCGGCCATGATCGCCACGGCCAGCACGTCGCTGGACTGGCTCATCTTCGCGCGCAGGCCGAAGGACGCCTCGATCCGGTCGCTGACCTCGAACATCGCGCACAGCGGGCTGGGGTTCCTGTCGACGAGCAGCAGCAGCCGGCGCACGCCGGGCAGCGTGGTGCCACAACCCAGCGACACCGCGGCCCCGTTCTCGGCGATGTCCGGCGCCTGGAGCGCGACCTGCGGGCTCTCGACCGGCGCGGACAGGCCCAGCGCCCGCACGACCCCGGCCACGCTGGCGGCCTCGAAGGCGGCGCTGGCGTAAAGGGCCTGGGCGGGTGCGGGCAGGAGGCCGAGTCCGCCCATGAGGCTGGCCAGGGCGGCACTGCGGCCGAGCATTTCGCGACGTGTGGGCATGGATCCCTCCTGAAGGCGCCATTGTCGCGCGCGCACCACCGCCGTGCGATCAGGCGGGAAACCACGCCGCACATCCGGGCTTCGCCAGCACCATCCCCCCACGATCATCGGTGCCATCCACTTCCCCGTCCTGGATGAAACCGTGTCCGAGCTGCCTGTTCCCGCCCCCGTCCGTCCCCTGAAGCCGCTGCGGCTGGCCCTGGCCCTGCTGGGCGGCCTCTGCGGCCTGCCGGCGCAGGCCGCAGCCGAGCTCGAGGTCACGCAGCTGTCGATCGAGGCGCTGATGGACATGGAGGTCACCACGGTGTCGCGCAAGACGCAGCGGCTGACCGACACCGCCGCGGCCGCCTTCGTGCTGACCGCCGACGACATCCAGCGCTCCGGCGCGACCAGCATTCCCGAGGCGCTGCGTGCCGTGCCAGGTCTCCAGGTGGCGCGCATCAGCAGCAGCCACTGGGCGGTCTCGGCGCGCGGCTTCAACGGCCGCTTCGCCAACAAGCTGCTGGTGCTCGTCGACGGCCACAGCGTGTACTCGCCGCTCTATTCCGGCGTGTTCTGGGAAGCCGAGGACCTGCCGCTGGAGGACATCGATCGCATCGAGGTGATCCGCGGTTCGGGCGCGGCGCTCTGGGGGGCCAATGCGGTCAACGGCATCATCAACATCATCACCCGATCGGCCCGGCGCACCCAGGACACGCTGGTCACCGCACTGGCCGGGGACGAGAACCGCAGCATCGTCACCGTGCGCCACGGTGCCCGCGTCGACGACGACACCCATTTCCGCCTCTGGGCCAGGGCCAGCGACCGCAAGGCGGCGCTGCACGGCAGCGAGCAGCGCGGCGCGGACGCCCTGCAGGCGGCCCGGGCGGGTTTTCGGCTGGACCGCGAGTCCGATGCCACCCAGTCCAGGCTGATCGGCCAGATCCATGACACGAGCGCCGGGCAGATCCTGCTGATTCCCCAGCTGACGGCACCCTACGTGGCGGCGACGCCCACCTCCCAGGTCAACCGCGGCACCCACCTGCTGGGCCGGCACGAGTGGACCTTCGGCGATGGCTCCCAGGGCTCGCTGCAGGGCTACATCGACCAGAGCCACATCAGCCTGCCCGAGGTGCTGACCGAGGACCGCAGCACGGTCGACCTGGACTTCCAGCATCGGCTGTCGCCGGACGAACGCCAGGACGTGATCTGGGGGCTGGGCTATCGCCGTTCGAGCGACCACATCCGCAGTGCCGGCGTGCCGGTGGACCTGCGGCCCGAGCGCCGCACGGCCGAGCTGTTCAGTGCCTTCGTGCATGACGAGATCACCGTGATGCCGGGCACCTGGAAGGTGGTGATCGGCAGCAAGTTCGAGCAGAGCACCTACAGCGGCCTGGAGATCCAGCCGCAGCTCCGGTCGCTGTGGTCGCTGAGCCCGACGCAGAGCGTCTGGGCGGCCGTCTCGCGCGCCGCCCGCACGCCGTCGCGTGCCGAACTCGGTGTCAATGCCACGCTGGCGGTACTGCCGCCGATGTCGGCCGGCAACCCGACGCCGATGCCGCTGGTGGCCTACACCGCGGCCAATCCGGACCTGGATTCCGAATCGGTGGTGGCGCTGGAACTGGGCTACCGCACGCTGCTGGCGCCGGCGGTGTCGCTGGACGTGGCGGCCTTCCACGGGCGTTACCGCGACCTGCGCGCGGGCCGGTCGCTGGGCACCGAGCCGGTGTTCGAGGGCGGCTCGCCCTATCCCTCCTACCTGCGCTACAACAGCACCACCAGCAATTCGCTGAAGGCCCGCGAGACCGGGGTGGAAGTGGCGCTTGACTGGCACGTCACGCCCAGCTGGCGTCTCCAGAGCGCCTGGACCTGGCTCGATGTGGGGGCCAGCCGCAACGGCGATCCGGCCAACGACGCGTCGGCGATCGACGCCGAGGGCACCAATCCGCGCAACCAGCTGTCGCTGCGCTCGTCGCTCGACCTGGGTCCGGACTGGCAGGTCGACGGCTGGCTGCGCCACGTGACCCGCCTGCCCGCGACCCGCATCGCCGCCTACACCGAACTCGACCTGCGCCTGGCCTGGCGGGTGACTCCGCGGCTCGAGCTCTCCCTGGCCGGGCAGAACCTGCTGCATCGCCAGCACGCCGAATACGCCTCCGACCAGCTGCCCAGCCAGGACATGCAGATTCCGCGCAGCGTGCACCTCAAGGCCCGGCTGCAGTTCTGAGGATCCGACATGTGCCCCCCGGGCCCGCGACAGCGGTTCCTGCTGCGTCTGCTGCTGATCGGCTGCCTGCTGAGGCCGGTGGGCGGCGCGCTGCAGGCCCAGCCGTCCGAAGCGGCGGTCAAGGCCGGCTTCGTCTACAACTTCGCCAAGTTCACCGAGTGGCCGGCGTCCGCACCGGGTGGCCACCAGCTGACGCTGTGCCTGGTGGCGGCGGATGCGTCCGGGCTGGTCGCCCAGGCGATCGAAGGCCGCAGCGTGCAGGGCCGCACGATGACCGTGCACCGCCCGGCCCGTGCCGATGAATGGCGGTCCTGCCACATCGTCTATTTCACCGAGGTCGACGAGCGTCGCCAGTCGGAGGTGCTGCGCCTGATCCGCGGGCTGCCGGTGCTCACCATCGGAGACGCCGACGGCTTCGCCGAGGTCGGCGGCGTGATCGGGCTGGTGGCCTCCGCGGGTCGCATCCAGTTCGAGATCAATGCCGAGGTGGCTCAACAATCGAGCCTGAAGCTCAGTTCGCAGCTGCTGCGGCTGGCCCGGGCGATCAGGGGGCGCCAGCCATGACCGGATCGAAGAAGACCTCCCTGGGCCGCCGGCTCGGCCTGCTGATGACGCTGTCGGTCGGTGGGGCCCTGCTGCTGGCCTACCTCGCCTCGGCGCTCACCCAGGTGGCCAACGACCGGATGGAGACCCAGTCCCAGCTCGAGACGCTGATGGGCGTCACGGCGATCAACAGCCGGGCCGCGCTCGCCTTCGGTGACGCCCGTGCCGCCGGCGAGACCCTGGCGGCGCTGCAGGTCAAGTCCAATGTGGTCGAGGCGGTGCTGCACCGCTCCGACGGCACGGAGCTGGCGCGTTACGTGCGCCCGGTCGAGCGGCCCCCGTCGGTGCTGCTGCCCGCCGCCTGGCTCGACGAGCAGATCTCCCTGCGCCTGCCGGTGTCGCTCGACGGCGAGGTCGTCGGCGAGCTGGAGATGCGCGCCGGCCTGTACGACATGTGGCGCAACATCCTCGCCCAGATGGGCCTCACGGCGCTGCTGTCGCTGGTGGCCTTCGGTATCTCGCTGCTGGCCGCGGCCCGCGCCCGCCGGGACATCGCCGACCCCATCATCGAGCTGGCCCGCACCGCCCGCCAGGTCAGCGAGCACCATGACTTCTCGCTGCGCGTGAGCGGCAGCCGCCAGGACGAGATCGGCACGCTGGTCGAGGGCTTCAACGAGATGCTCGACCAGATCGTGCTGCGCGGCCGGCAGTTGCAGGCGCACCGCGACGAGCTGGAGATGCAGGTCGAGGCCCGCACGGCCGAGCTGCGCGTGGCCAAGGATGCGGCCGAGGCGGCCAGCCGGGCCAAGTCGCAGTTCCTGGCCAACATGAGCCACGAGATCCGCACGCCGATGAACGGGGTGCTCGGCATGATCGAGCTGCTGCTGGGCAGCGACGTCAATCCGACGCAGGCCCGCCTGGCCCGCACCGCCCAGCAGTCGGGCGAGGCGCTGCTGGGCATCATCAACGACATCCTCGACTTCTCGAAGATCGAGGCCGGTCGCATGGAGCTGGAGGTGCTCGCCTTCGACCTGCGCACGATGCTCGAGGACGTGGCCACGTTGCTGGCCGAGCGGGCCCACCGCAAGGGGATCGAGCTGATCTGCGGGCTCGATCCGGCCCTGCCGGCGGCGGTGCGCGGGGATCAGGGCCGCATCCGCCAGGTGCTGACCAATCTGGTGGGCAATGCGGTCAAGTTCACCCGCACCGGCGAGGTGATCCTCGAGGCCCGCCTGTCGGCGCCCGGCGACGGCGTGCAGGCGCACATCCGCTTCGAGGTGCGCGACACCGGCATCGGCATGAATGCGGAGCAGACCGCGCGCCTGTTCCAGGCGTTCTCCCAGGCCGACGGCTCGACCACCCGGCAGTTCGGCGGCACCGGCCTGGGCCTGGCCATCTCGCGCGAGCTGGTCGAGCTGATGGGCGGGCGGATCGGCGTGCACAGCGTGCCCGACGCCGGCTCGACCTTCTGGTTCGACTTGCCGATGGCGGTGGCGCCGGCCCTGCCCCGCCAGGTGTCGGCCGACGTGCAGGGCCTGCGCGCGCTGATCGTCGAGGACAATCCGACCAACCGCACCATCCTCGAGCACCAGATCGAGTCCTTCGGCCTGCGGCGCGCCAGCGCCTGCGACGCCCTGCAGGCGCTGCAGATCCTGCGCGACTGCGCCGCCCACGGTCAGCCGTTCGACCTGGCGCTGATCGACATGAAGATGCCTGGCATGAACGGCATCGACCTGGCACGCGTCATCCGCAGCGATCCGCAGCTCGCCGGCCTGAGGCTGCTGATGCTGACCTCGTTGACCTCGGCCACGGAGATCAGCGATGCCCGGGCCGCCGGCATCAGCGTGACGCTGAACAAGCCGGTGCGGCAGGCCGACCTGCTCGCGGCCCTCCGGGCCACGGTGGCCGTCGCGCCGGGCACGGTCGTCGAATGGGCGGCCGGCTCGGACACCGTCGAGCCCGGGGCGGTGGCGGCCCGGCTGTCGGGTCGGGTGCTGCTGGTCGAGGACACGCCGGTCAACCAGCAGGTGGCGATGGCGCTGCTGGGCCACATGGGCTGCGAGGCCGTGCTCGCCCACGATGGCCACGAGGCCCTGCGGCTGGCGGCCGACCAGCATTTCGATGCCGTGCTGATGGATTGCCAGATGCCGGGCATCGACGGCTTCGAGACCACCCGGCGCCTGCGTGCGGCCGAGTCCGGCACGCAGCACCTGCCCATCATCGCGCTGACCGCCAACGCGCTGCACGGGGACCGCGAACGCTGCCTGGCCGCCGGCATGGACGACTACCTCAGCAAGCCCTTCACCGGTGCGGGCCTGCGGGCCACGCTGCAGCACTGGCTGCCCCGACCACCCGAACCGATGCCGGTGCCTGAGCCGGCGACAGCGACGGACGGGGGCGAGGCGGCCGTGCTGCCGGTCTTCGATGTCCGGGTGCTGGACGAGATCCGCGCGATGGATCCGGACGGCTCGCTGGTCAGCCACATGCTGCGGCTGTTCTTCCACGATGGCGCGACGCTGCTCGAGGCGATGGAGCAGGCCGTGCGGGCGACGGATCTGGCCGCGCTGGTCTTCGCGGCCCACACCCTGGCCTCGTCGAGTGCCACGGTCGGTGCTATTTCACTGTCTTCCCGGGTTCGAGGGGTCGAGAACCGGGCCCGAACGGCCGAAGAACTCTGTGAAGCCACGCTGGTGCATCAGCTGAAGCAAGAGTTTCACCAGGTCTGCCAGGTGATCTCCGAGTGCACCGGCGTGTCGCCCGTGGAGTCACCAAGGATCGGCGCATGAGCCAGGACAACAGCCCGCCACCGTGCCTGATGGTGGTGGATGACAGCGAGATGGACCGGCTGCTGGCCACGCGCACGCTGGAGAACGCGGGCTTTCGCGTGCTGTCCGTCGCCGACGGGCAGGCGGCGGTCGACGCGTTCGGCGAGGCCGCGCCCGACCTGATCCTGATGGACGTGATGATGCCGCGCCTGGACGGCTACCAGGCCTGCGCGGCGATCCGTGCGCATCCGGCCGGCCGGCACGTGCCCATCCTGATGATGACCGGCCTTGACGACGTCGCGTCCATCCACCGGGCCTACGAGATCGGTGCGACCGACTTCATCAGCAAGCCGGTGCGCTGGCCGGTGCTGGCCTACCGGGTGCGCTACATGCTGCGGGCCAGCCAGGCGCTGCGTGACCTGGCCACCAACGAGATCCGCCTGCTGGCGGCCCAGCAGGCCGCCCGGCTGGGTCACTGGGACTGGTGGACCGAGCTCGACCGGGTCGAGCTGTCCGGCATGAGCCGGCGCCTGCTCGGCCTGCCCGACGACAGCACGAAGGTGTCGATGCCGGTGATGCTGGCCTGTTTCCACCCCGACGACCGCGAGCGCGTGCGCAGCGGCCTGGCCGAGGTGCGGGTCAGCGGCGAGAGCGCCCGCATGGAATGCCGCATCGGCTCGGCCGAGCGCACGGCCTGCCACGTCGTGCTGCAGGTGGGGGTGCGGCGTGACGATCCGGCCGCACGCGTGGGCCCTGCGGTCGTGTCGGGCACGGTGCTCGACGTCACCGAGCTCAAGCGCAGCGAGGAGCGCACCCGCTACCTCGCCTACTACGACACGCTCACCGGCCTGCCCAACCGCCAGCACTTCAGCGACGACCTCGGCCAGGCGCTGGCGCGCTCGCGCCGGGCCGGGCTGCATGTGGCGGTGCTGCTGTTCGACCTGGACAACTTCAAGCGCATCAACGACTCCTTCGGCCATGGCTCCGGTGACGGGCTGCTGCGCCAGGTGGCGGCCCGCCTGACCGACAACCTGCGCCACGAGGACGTGGTGTCGCGCTTCGGCGCCCATGCCGACGCGATCAGCTTCGCCCGCATGGGTGGCGACGAGTTCACCGTCATGGTCTGCGACCTGGTGCGGCCCCAGGAGGCCGCCAAGCTGGCGGTGCGCCTGCTGGACGTGACCCGCCAGCCGCTGCGGCTGCAGGACCAGGACGTGGTGGTCACCGCCAGCATGGGCATCGCCGTCTACCCGCTCGACGGCGAGGACGCCGGCACGCTGCTGATGAACGCCGACAGCGCGATGTACCACGCCAAGGGCGAAGGCGGCGACTGCTTCAAGTTCTACAACAAGCCGATGAACGCCAGCGCGTTCGAGCGCCTGTCGCTGGAGGTCAACCTGCGCCGGGCCCTGGACCGCGGCGAGTTCGTGCTGCACTACCAGCCCAAGCTCGAGGCCGCGACCCGCCGGCTGACCGGCTTCGAGGTGCTGCTGCGCTGGCAGCATCCGGTCATCGGCCTGGTCTCGCCGCTCGAGTTCATCCCGCTGGCCGAGGAGACCGGGCTGATCGTGCCGATCGGCGAATGGGTGCTGGGCGAGGCCTGTCGCCAGGCGGTGGCCTGGCAGCGGGCCGGGCGCGGGGACGCCTCGGTGGCGGTCAACCTGTCGGCACGGCAGTTCCGCCAGGCCAACCTGGACGAGCAGGTCATCCATGCGCTCGAGGCTTCCGGCCTGTGCCCGCAGCGGCTGGAGCTGGAGATCACCGAGAGCTGCATCATGCAGGACGTCGAGGCGGCCATCGCCACCATCGTGCGCCTGCGTGCGCTGGGCTGCCGGGTGTCCATCGACGACTTCGGCACCGGCCACTCGTCGCTGGCCTACCTGAAGCGTTTTCCGGTCGATGCGCTCAAGATCGATCGCTCCTTCGTGCGTGGCCTGCCCGACGACCGCCAGGACGCGGCCATCGTGCAGGCGGCCATCGGCATGGCCCGTGGCCTCGACATCCGGGTGGTGGCCGAAGGGGTGGAGACCGAAGGGCAGCTGACCTTCCTGGCCGCCCAGGGCTGCCACGAGATCCAGGGCTACTTCATCAGCAAGCCGGTGCCGCTGGCGGCACTGGAGACGCTGGACCTGCCGGGCTGGACCCCCTCGAGCTGAGCCGGCTGGCGCTCACACGGCCGTCGTGCCGGTCTCGCCGGTGCGGATGCGCAGCACGTCGTCGAGCGTGCTGACGAAGATCTTGCCGTCGCCGATCCGGCCCGTGCGGGCCGACTTCTGGATGGTCTCGATCACCCGGTCGCACAGCGCCGCCTCCACCGCGATCTCGAGCCGGATCTTGGGCAGGTAGTCCACCGCGTACTCGGCCCCCCGGTAGAGCTCGGTGTGGCCCTGCTGTCGGCCGAAGCCCCGGACCTCGGTCACGGTCATGCCCTGGATGCCGACGTCGGCCAGCGCCATGCGCACATCATCGAACTTGAACGGCTTGATCAGGGCGGTGATCAGCTTCATCGGAACTCCTGGTGGTCTGGTGCGGGCTGCCGATCCGGGCAGCCGGGTCCGACCCTCAAGCCAGAACCGGGCCACCCGTGTGGGCGGCGGTTATCGTGGGCGTCCGTCCTTCTGCCGGAGTCTCCATGCCCGCGTCCGCTCCATCGCCCGTTCCGCCGCCGGTCAGCGGCCTGCTGTCCGATGCCGACAAGGGCTCGATCGGCATCACCCTGGTGCGCGAGGCACTGCAGGGCGCGCGGGCGCGAGGCCACGACACGGACGCGCTGCTGCGGCGCGCGGGCATCCGCCCCGACCTGCTGGCGTCGGACCGCGCCCGCGTGTCGGCCGCGTCGTATGCCCGCCTGTGGTCGGCGCTGGCCGACGAGATGGACGACGAGTTCTTCGGCATGGACCGCCATCCGATGCGCCGGGGCAGCTACCGGCTGATGTGCCACAGCGTCCTGGGCAGCACGACGCTGGAGCAGGCCCTGCAGCGCATGCTCGGTTTCCTGCGCCTGGTGCTCGATGACCTGCACGCCACGCTGGAGTGCCGGGATGGCCGCGCCCGGATCGTGCTGCACGAGGTCGGTGACCCGCCGCGCATGTTCGCCCGGGCGACGTTCTTCATGCTGGTGCACGGCCTGGCCTGCTGGCTGGTGGCGCGCCGCATGCCGCTGCTCGAGGCCGGGTTCGCCGGCCCCGAACCCGCGGCGGCGGCGGACTACCGGGTCCGGTTCTGCGAGCAGGCCTGTTTTGACCAGCCGCGCAGCTGGATCGCCTTCGACGCCGCCTGGCTGGCCCGGCCGGTGCGGCAGGACGAGGCCGCCCTGCGGGTCTTCCTGCGTGGTGCCCCGGCCAACCTGCTGGTGCGCTGGCGCGACGACGGCAGCCTGGGCGCCCGCATCCGCCGCCGCCTGCGCCCGCTGGCCCCGGCGGACTGGCCCGACCTGCCGGCGCTGGCGGCCACGCTGCACCTGTCGGTCACCACCGTGCAGCGCCGCCTGCGTGACGAGGGCCAGAGCTACCAGCGCGTGCGCGACGGCCTGCGCCGTGACCTCGCCCTCCAGCTGCTGGGCCAGGGCGAGCCGGGGCTGTCGGTGGCGGCGGTGGGCGAGCGGCTGGGCTTCGAGGAGACCAGCGCCTTCCACCGCGCATTCAAGAAATGGACCGGTGTCAGCCCCGGCGCGTACCGCCAGGCGCTGCCCCGGGTTACGGGCAGTTCCGGGTAGGCGCACCCCCTGCTTCAGTGGAAACTCGGGAATACCGCATGAACTTCGCCGTTTCGAAGTGATGTCATGCGGTGCATGGCTCGCCCGCACCCCGGATTCCTGTCCTGAACACAAGAACACAAGAACACATGATTGCCCTGCTGATGCGATACACGCTCTCCTGCGGCCGACGGCCGGCCTTCCGTGGTGTCGCCTGACGATGGCCGCGCCGCCCCAATCGATCCGCCGGCGTGCCACCGTCGCCGCGCTGTCCCCGCTGCTGGATGAAGAGGCGCTGATGGAGGTGCTGTGGCTGCAGCACGAGACCCAGCGTGGCGATCAGGTCAGCGACCTGATCGCCTTCGTCGATGCGGTGGCCCGGCGCCACCTGTTCGACGGTGCGACCGTCAAGAAACTCTATGGCGAGCTGTTCCGGCTGCAGCGTGAGCCCGAGGACCGGTTGCCCTTCGACCCCTGGCCGCTGATGCAGGCGATGCGAGCGCAGCCGACCGTGCCGGGCGCCGCTCCGGCGGCACCCGCGGCCCGCGCGCCGGCCGCCGCCCCGGTGCCGGTCGCCCCCGTCATCGCGCCGGTGGCCGCGGCCTTCGCGGCGGCCAGGGCCGCCGAAGTGGCCGCCACGCCGCTGCCCGCCGAACCCCCGGTGCTGTTCGGGGCGCTGATGTGCAGCCTGGTGGCCGAGGTCTACCAGTTCCATCGCGAGGCGCTCGACGAGGTGCGCGCCGAGGCCCTGGGCCGGCTCGACGCGGTCGAGCTGAGCGCACCGCTGCGCCAGCAGTACCGCACCGGCTGGGGCCGCGCGCTGCAGCACGACTGGCAGCTGCCTGCGTCGGCCGACGAGCTCGCCCGCCTGGTGTGGCTGGTGCACGGAGCGCTGGTCGACGCCTTCGGTGCCGCCGGGGCTCAGCAGATCCTGTCGCGGGCGATGGCGGCGGCCGAGGCCCTGCCCGAGGCGACCCGCTTCGATCCCCGCGGGCTGCTGGCCGTGCTCGGCAGCGGTCGCCGCTGAGCCGGGCGTCCGTTCCTTGTCCACCTCACTGAACCTCACTCAAACTCACCATGGCCGCTGATGCCCGGACCGGACCTGCCGGCCGGGGGTCACGGCAGGAGTCCACCGCATGTCTTCCCTGTTCCGCTCTCCGCTCCGTGACGAATCGCCCGGGGCCTCGACCGCGATGACGGCCGACGAGCGCCGGGTGATCCTGGCGTCGTCGCTGGGCACCATCTTCGAGTGGTACGACTTCTACCTCTACGGCGCGCTGGCGACGATCATCGCGCGCCAGTTCTTCACCGCGCTCGATCCCGGGGCGGCCTTCATCTTCGCGCTGCTGGCCTTCGCGGCCGGTTTCATCATCCGCCCGCTGGGGGCGGTGGTGTTCGGCCACCTGGGCGACATGGTCGGGCGCAAGCAGACCTTCCTGGTGACGATCCTGCTGATGGGGTTGTCGACCTTCCTGGTCGCCGTGCTGCCGACCTATTCGGTGGCGGGCGTGCTCGCGCCGATCGCGCTGGTCGTGCTGCGCCTGCTGCAGGGCCTGGCGCTGGGCGGTGAATACGGCGGGGCGGCCACCTACGTGGCCGAACACGCGCCGCAGCATCGGCGCGGCGCCTACACCGCGTGGATCCAGACGACCGCCACCGTCGGGCTGCTGCTGGCCCTGGTGGTCATCATGCTGACCCGCCAGCTGCTGGGCGAGTCGGCCTTCGCCGAATGGGGCTGGCGCCTGCCGTTCGCGCTGTCGTCGGTGCTGCTGGCGATCTCGCTGTGGATCCGCCTGTCGATGAAGGAGTCACCGGCCTTCCGCAAGATGCAGGAGGAGGGCAAGGGCTCCAAGGCCCCGCTCAAGGAGGTGTTCGGCCAGTGGCGCCACCTCAAGGTCGTGCTGCTGGCCCTGTTCGGGCTGGTCGCCGGGCAGGCGGTGGTCTGGTACACGGGGCAGTTCTACGCCCTGTTCTTCCTGACCAGCGTGCTCAAGGTCGACGCGACCACCGCCAACCTGCTGCTGGTGGCCGCCCTGCTGCTGGGCACGCCGTTCTTCGTGCTGTTCGGGGCGCTGTCGGACCGCATCGGCCGCAAGCCGGTGATCCTGGCCGGCCTGCTGCTGGCCTGCCTGAGCTACTTCCCGCTCTTCAAGGCGCTGACGCATCTGGCCAACCCGGCGCTGGCGCAGGCGCAGCAGCGGGTCGAGGTCGTGCTGCAGGCCGACCCGATGACCTGTTCCTTCCAGGGCAGCCCGATCGCCCGCGAGATCGACTTCACCTCGTCCTGCGACATCGCCAAGCGCACGCTGACCCAGCTGTCGGCAAGCTACCGGTTCGAGCCGCTGGCGTCGGGCCTGCCGACCCAGCTGCTGGTCGGCGAGACCCGGCTCGAACCGCCGAACGGCCGGCTGCACGCCCGCGGCGACCGTTTCGAGGACGAAAGCCTGCTGGAGATCTCGAACTTCCGCAAGCAGCAGCTGCCCGACGCGCTCTGGGAGGCCGGTTATCCGCGCCAGGCCGATCCGGCCCGCATCCACCACGTCGGCGTGGTGGCGGTGCTGTTCGTGCTGATGCTGCTGGTGACGATGGTCTACGGCCCGATCGCCGCGGCGCTGGTCGAGATGTTCCCGACCCGCATCCGCTACACCGCGCTGAGCCTGCCCTACCACCTCGGCAACGGCTGGTTCGGCGGGCTGATGCCCACCATCGCCTTCGCGATGGTGGCCGATCACGGCAACCTTTATCACGGCCTCTGGTATCCGGTGGTCATCGCCGGTGCCACCTTCGTGATCGGCCTGCTGTTCGTGCGCGAGACCAAGGACGTGGACATCTACGCCAAGTTCCTCTACTGGCACCCGAACCGCCTGCGGTCCTAGCGGGCGGGCGGCCCGCGCCGCCACACGCTGGCCAGCCAGGGCTGCTGCTCCCGCGGCAGCCCGGCCGGGCGGTAGTAGTGCTCCAGTTCGATGAACCCGGCGGCGACCAGCAGCTGCCGCCAGCGCTCGAGGTCGTGGTAGGCGCCGTAGCGCTCGCCCTGCCAGCCCTCCTGGCCCTGGCCGCGCGGGTTGGACGTGAAGAGCACCCCGCCGGGACGCAGCGTCGCATGCAGCTCGCCCAGCACCCGGGGCAGCTCGCGGCCGGGCACATGGAACAGCGAGGCGTTGGCGAAGATGCCGTCGAAGCGGCCCGCCGGCAGGTCCAGCGCGACCAGGTTCTGGGCCCAGACCTCGCAGCCGCTGTGGGCCCGCGCCATCGCCACGAACTCGGCCGCGCCGTCCAGGCCAATGGCGTGGTGGCCCAGCCGGGAGAAGGTCAGCAGGTCGCGCCCCGGGCCGCAGCCCAGGTCCAGCAGCGTGTGCGGCGCGGCGGCCGGATCGAGGTGGCGCAGCAGCGCCTCGATGTTCTGGCTCACGTCGTGGTCCCGCGTGCCGGCCCAGAAGGACTGCGCCTGCGCGTCGTAGTGGGCCAGGGTCCGGGCGGTGATGCGGTCGAGCGGATCGGGGTCGGTGGTCGTCATGCCGGCATGGTGCCCGATCGGCGCGGCATCCGCTCGGGCCGGCTCCGGCGGCGCCGTCCAGGCGTGGCAGGGCGTGGCAGGGCGTGGTCCTTGTCAGCGCAGTCCCACACGCCCGGGGGCCGTCGGCCGACAGGCCCCCCCGGGGCCCGGGCCTAACATCCCGGGCGACTCCCCACCTCCACAGGCCCAGACCATGACGCACTCCATTGCCACTGTCCGATCGACCACCGACGGCGCCCCCCGTCCTCTGCTGCAGACCCGTGTCCTGACCGTGGCCGCCCTGTGCCTGGCGCTGGGCCTGGGCGCCTGCGAATCGATGGGCGCCCGCGAGCGGGGCACCGCCACCGGCGCGGCGGTCGGTGCGGCCGCCGGTGCGGCCATCGGCTCCGTCTCCGGTGCCAACGCCGGCAAGGGCGCGGTGCTGGGCGGCGTGGTCGGCGCGGTGGCCGGCAACCTGTGGTCGCGCCACCTCGAGGACAAGCGCAAGGCGCTCGAGGCCCAGACCGCCGGCACCGGCATCGAGGTCGGCCGCACGGCCGACAACCAGCTCAAGGTCAACGTGCCGAGCGACTTCTCCTTCGACGTCGGCCGGGCGGCCATCCGCCCCGACATGCGCCCGGTGCTCGACGAGATCGGCCGCAACCTCGACCCGAAGGTGCGCGTGACCATCGTCGGTCACACCGACAGCACCGGCTCCGACGCGATCAACGATCCGCTGTCGCTCGACCGCGCCGAGGCCGTGCGCGACTACCTGGCCGGCCGCGGCGTGAGCGCCTCGCGGGTCACGGTGCAGGGCCAGGGCGCACGCCAGCCGCGGGCGTCCAACGCCACCGAGGCCGGCCGGGCGCAGAACCGGCGCGTGGAGATCCTGCTGGCCGAACCGTCGGCCTGAAGATCCAGGATCGCCACGTCGCTTTCCCGTGTCGATCCGCGGCCAGTCCGTGGCCGATCCAGTCAACGGATCGGCCGCTGCGGCCTTAACATGCGGCTCGCCGCGCAAACCGGTTGCGCGATCCCCGAGCAAGGAAGCCCATGAAAACCCGCGCCGCCGTCGCCTGGCAAGCAGGCCAGCCCCTGACCATCGAAACCGTCGACCTCGAAGGCCCGAAGGCCGGCGAGGTGCTCGTCGAGATCAAGGCCACCGGCATCTGCCACACCGACT
This sequence comes from Sphaerotilus hippei, assembly GCF_003201595.1. Classification (GTDB taxonomy): domain Bacteria; phylum Pseudomonadota; class Gammaproteobacteria; order Burkholderiales; family Burkholderiaceae_C; genus Sphaerotilus; species Sphaerotilus hippei. Next base: position 80,273 of record NZ_QJJS01000020.1, read on the forward strand.
ACTACACCCTCTCGGGCGCCGATCCGGAGGGCCTGTTCCCCGCCATCCTGGGCCATGAAGGCGCCGGCGTGGTCGTGGACGTGGGCCCGGGCGTCACCAGCCTGCGCAAGGATGACCACGTCATCCCGCTCTACACGCCCGAGTGCCGCCAGTGCAAGTTCTGCCTGAGCCGCAAGACCAACCTGTGCCAGCTGATCCGCGGCACGCAGGGCAAGGGCCTGATGCCCGACGCCACCAGCCGCTTCAGCCTGGACGGCAAGCCCATCCTGCACTACATGGGCACGTCGACCTTCAGCAACTACATCGTCGTGCCCGAGATCGCGCTGGCCAAGATCCGCCCGGACGCGCCGTTCGACAAGGTCTGCTACATCGGCTGCGGCGTCACCACCGGCGTGGGTGCGGTGCTGTTCACGGCCAAGGTCGAGGCGGGTGCCAACGTGGTGGTGTTCGGCCTGGGCGGCATCGGCCTGAACGTGATCCAGGGCGCGAAGATGGTGGGCGCCGACAAGATCATCGGCGTGGACCTGAACCCGGCGCGCGAGGCGATGGCGCGCAAGTTCGGCATGACGCACTTCCTGAACCCGAAGGACATCGAGGCGGCCGGCGGCAACATCGTCGACGCGATCGTGCAGCTGACCGACGGCGGCGCCGACTACAGCTTCGAGTGCATCGGCAACACCAAGGTGATGCGCCAGGCGCTGGAGTGCACGCACAAGGGCTGGGGCCGCAGCATCATCATCGGCGTGGCCGAGGCGGGGGCCGAGATCTCGACCCGGCCGTTCCAGCTGGTGACGGGCCGCCACTGGGAAGGCTCGGCCTTCGGTGGCGCGCGCGGGCGTACGGATGTCCCGAAGATCGTCGACTGGTACATGGACGGCAAGCTCAACATCGACGACCTGATCACCCACAAGCTCAGGCTCGAGGACATCAACCAGGGCTTCGAGCTGATGAAGAGCGGCGAGTCGATCCGCTCGGTGGTCGAGTTCTGACACGGAGCGGCGCACCATGGCTTTCGATCGACTCGAACTCCTGAGCGAGCATGGCTGCTTCGGCGGCGTGCAGCGCTTCTACCGCCATGCCTCGCACGAGATCGGCCTGCCGATGCGTTTTTCGGTCTTCCTGCCGGCGCAGGCGCTGGCCGGACAGGCGGTGCCGCTGCTGACCTTCCTGGCCGGGCTGACCTGCACCGAGGAAACCTTCACGATGAAGGCCGGCGCCCAGCGGGTGGCCGCCGAGCTGGGCCTGGCCCTGCTGATGCCCGACACCAGCCCGCGCGGAGCGGGCGTGGTCGGAGAGGACCAGCACTGGGACTTCGGCGTGGGCGCGGGCTTCTACCTCGACGCGACCCACGCGCCCTGGTCGGGCCACTGGCGCATGGAGAGCTACCTGCTCGAGGAACTGCTGCCGGAGGTGATCGGCCAGTTCGGCCTCGACGGGGATCGCATGGGCCTGTTCGGCCATTCGATGGGTGGCCACGGTGCGCTGACGCTGGCCCTGCGCCACCCGGGGCGTTTCGCCAGCCTGTCGGCGTTCGCGCCGATCTGTGCTCCCACCCGCTGCCCCTGGGGGCGCACGGCCTTCACCGGCTACCTGGGCCAGGAGGAGTCGGGCTGGGCCGAGCACGACGCGTCGGTGCTGATGGGGCGCCAGACCGAAGCGCCCTACCCGGCGGGCATCCTGATCGACCAGGGCCTGGACGACCGCTTCCTGGCCGAGCAGCTGCACCCCGAGGCCTTCGAGGCCGCCTGCGTGATGGCCGGCCAGCCGCTGACGCTGCGCCGCCATGCCGGCTACGACCACGGCTACTACTTCATCTCGAGCTTCGTCGAGGACCACCTGAGACACCACGCCGCGACGCTGTCGCGTTGAGCATGGCCGCCCGACCCGCGAGGGTCGGGCTCAGTGCAGCTGGAGGGCGCCGCTGGCCTTGCCCTTGCCGGCGCGGGCGGGGGGGTTGCACAGGCCGCAGACGAAGTGCTTGGAGATCTCGTGGGGGTGGGTGACGAAGTGGCCACCGCACTTGGAGCAGGGGGTGAGGGTGAG
>NZ_QJJS01000021.1 GCF_003201595.1 Sphaerotilus hippei
GACTTCGACGCGATGCGCGAGGCCGTGCAGGACCGCGTCGTCTTCGACGGGCGCAACCTCTACGAGCCCGCGCTCATCCGCGGCTTCGGGCTGGAATATCGATCGATCGGGCGGCGCTGATCGGGCGTGCGGTCGGGGCCTCGGTCAACCTCGTCTGCAGCAGCCTGAAGGCGTCATGCCGCGTCACGTTCCGCCCCTTGAGCGCGGCCAGCAAACAATGGATCTGCAAAGCGGCCGCCGCACGTTCATCGGCCAGCACGAGCGCCTCGTCGGCGCGGTGCGACCGGCCCTGCTCCCGAATCACGCCACCGGCCACGCTCCACCGCATCGGATAGCCGGAGGCTTGGCGCACCTCCAGGTTCAGCGGCCCCCGACCCGGGTTGCGCAGCTCCAGCGTCCAGATCTCATCCTGCGTGCGCTGGCGACCCTGCTTGCGCCCTGCGGGCATGCAGCGGATCCAGACCTCGCGCTGCGCCTGCTGCGCGCTCACGGCCACCTGGGTCACCTGCACCAGACATCCGGCCATTTCCACCGCTCGGGTGCTGACGGCGCTGCCGGTGTTGGCTGGAACCACCGCCACGGCACCGTCGGGGGCCGTGATGCGGACATCCAGCGCCATGCCGGACTCGTAGCGCAACACCGTGTCCAGCTCCCGCTCCGGCAACAAACCACCACACACCTGAGCCGACGCCCCGCCCGTGACCGCCGAGCCCAGCACGCCCCGGAACACGGCATCGGGCCGAGTGCCCCGTCGCGGCGCGGCCCACACCACCACCTGCCCCGCCTCGGACAAGGCTCGCACCTTGGCGCCGAGCAGATCGTCCTGGTCGGCCACCACCGCCTGGTAATCCACATCCAGCAGCAGCAACGGCACGGCGCCTGCACTCGCCGCTTCTGCCAGCGCGAAGTCCAGCGCATCCAGGACGGCGGCATCGAACGGCAGGCAACGGACCACGATGTCCACGTCATGAGGCGCATCGGCACCATCGGCAGGCGGCTGGCGCATCACGCGTCCATGCACCGGTCCGTCCGGCTGGGGTGCGGCCACTGCCGTCTGATCCCAGCTCACCTGGGCCAGCGCACGATGCCCGGGGCGCTGCCGGGGCGCCGCCCCTTCGCCGCAACCGATCCAGCAGCAAGCCACCCTGGTCCCGGCCCCCTGCGACAGCAGCGCCTCCCACGACAACGAGCAAGGCGCAGCCACCAGGGCCTGCACGGGCTGTGCAGGCAACACCCGGAGGACCTCAGGCCGGGCACACCACGACACCAGATCCGCCAGCGACGCCTGAGCCGTGCGCCACCCCAGCGGGCGCCGCTCGTCGGCACCGGTCTCGATGACCACCGACCAGCTCGACGCGGCGGCCCACGGACGCAGCGCGTCCGGCGCCAGCGGCCGGGCCGAACGACCCGGACGAACCGGCACTTCATTGGCTTCCAGATGGGCGAAGTCCCGCCAGAGCCGAGCGTGCAGCTTGTTCAATTTCATCGAGATTTCCCTGAGCGTTTTTCTGGCGATCTCTGTCGCCCATGACCGACCCGGTGCGCACGCCTCTTGCACGGGCTTCGTCACGATACCGGCCAAGCCCCTTCTCACGGCATTGATTTCAGGGCGCCACCCCGGGAACACGGGGGGCAACTGTCGCCATTCGGATCCGAAGAGCAGTGATGCTGAGAACCTTGACTCAAACTGATGCGCCCGGTGGATCCGTAGGCTTTCCAGGGCGCCCAGGTGCCGTATCTTCGACCACATGCATGACATCGCCGATGTCATGCCCATGACGACCCTCTGCCACTCCTGCACCCACACCACCCATGCAAATTGCCATCTTCCACAACATCATGTGGTCCAAGTACAAGGGTGGCGTCTTCTCCGCCATCCACGACCTGACCCAGGGCTCGGGCACCCAGGTGTCCTTCACCCAGATCGCCGAGACCGAGGGTGAGCGCGTCGCGCTCGGCGGCGTGGACCTGAACTACCACCGCTACCCGTACGAGCTGATCTTCCCGGGCTCCTACACCAGCGTGCCCACCTACCAACGCACGGCAGCGCTCGTGGCCCGCGCCTGGAAGACCCAGGCCGACGTGGTCGTGCTGGCCGGCTTCGAGCGGATCGAATACTGGGCCATGCTGGCCACGCTGATGGTGCGCCGCAAGCCCCGCGCGGTGTTCTGCGACTCCACCGCCTACGACCGCCCCAGCCGCCTGCTGAAAGCGCTGGCCAAGCGGCTGTTCTTCTCGCAGTGCGACGGCTTCTTCGGCTACGGCATTCGCAGCCGCGAATACCTGATGCAGCACGGCGTGCCCTCGGAAAAGATCTACTTCCGCTGCCAGGCCGCGGCGCTGTCCCTCGACTACGACGAATCCACCGCCCTGGCCCGCCGCCTGGAAGCCGCCCCCAAGGAGGGCGAGGCGCCACGCTTCGTCTACGTCGGCCGCCTCTCGCCGGAAAAGGGGCTCGACACCCTCATCCAGGCCATGGCCAGCGTGGTGAAGGTCCATCCCCGGGCGCAACTCAACATCATCGGCGGCGGCCCCACCCGGGACGCCCTGCTGCAGCAGGTCGCGCAAGCCGGGCTGCAGGACAACATCCACCTGCCCGGCAGCATGGGCATCGACAAACTGGCTGAGCAATATGCCAGCGCCACCGCCATGGTGCTTCCCAGCACCAGCGAGCCCTGGGGGCTGGTGGTCAACGAGGCCCTGAGCCACGGCTGCCCGTCCATCGTCAGCAACATCTGCGGCTGCGTGCCCGAGCTGGTCGTCGCCGCACAGACGGGCTTCGTCTTCCAGGCCAACAGCGCCATCGATCTGGCCGAGAAGATGCTGGCCGCGCCCGGCGCCTTCAGCCACACCGAAAACACCGCACGCCGCTGCATCGAGCACATGCGCCAGTTCTCTCCGGCCAACGCGGCCCGCCAGATCGTCGAAGGCTGCCAAGCCATCCTGAAACGCAACCAGCGCCCGGCATGAGCATCCTGTTCCTCGGCCCCTTGCCCCCGCCGGTGCACGGCTTTTCAGCGATCAACGCGGCCATGCTGGCCCGCCTGGAACAGGCCGGCCCGGTGACGGTCTTCAACCGGGCGCTGCCCGCCCAGGCCACCGGAGCCCGCGCGACCCGCAAAGCCGGCCGGGCCCTCGGCCACTGGCTGGGCCTGCTGGGCGGTTTCATCGCCGCGGCTTCGCGGCGCCCCACCTCGGTGTATGCCGGATTCTCGGGTGGCAAAGGACAGCTGCTCGACCTGCCCTTTTTTGTCGTGGCCCGCCTGCTGGGCATCCCGACCTACGTGCACCACCACAGCTTCGCCTACCTCAATCAACCCTCACGCCTCACCGGGGCGTGCATGAAGGTCTTGAGCCGGGCCCGGCACATTGCGCTGTGCCCCGAAATGGCCAAGGCCATCGGCGCCACCTACGGCATCCCGCAAGCACAGTTGATCGTGCTGTCCAACGCGGCCTTCCTGCCGGCCATGAGCCCACCGGAAACCACCCCCGAATACCACCCGGCCCGCCAAGCCATCAAGGTCGGATTCCTGTCCAACATCACCGCGGAAAAAGGCATCTTCGAGTTCTTTGCCGTGCTGCGCCGCGCCGCCGAGGCCGGACTGGCCCATGAAGCCGAGATTGCCGGTCCGGTCGACCCCGGCATCCTCGATCGTTTCCAGGCCGAGCTGGCCGCCCTGCCCCAGGCAAGGCACCTCGGCCCGCTGTATGGCGCCGACAAGCAGCGCTTCTTCCAGCGCATCGACCTGCTGCTGTTCCCGACGCGCTACGCCAACGAGGCCGAGCCCGTCACCCTGCACGAGGCCCTCCAGGCCGGCGCCACCGTCGTGGCGGCGCATCGTGGCTGCATCGGCGGCATGCTGCCCGACCACTGCGGCTCCGCACAGCCCGCCGAAGCCTTCGAATCCCAGGCGATTCAAACCCTGCAGGAATTGACCTCACTCGACCCGGCCCGGCGCCTGGCCAAACGTGCCGCCATCCAGCAGCACTACCAGACGACCGCCGAGCGCAGCGAGCGCACCCTGCGGCAACTGGTGCAAGACATCAGCCACCCATCCACATCGAGCCCATGACCACCCGCCCTGAAGCCGCCCCCGCACAAGTGCAAGACCTCTCCCGCTTCAGGATGCCCCCCGGCTTCCGCGGCCGCCCCGGCTGGTACGTTCAACTCTGGTGGGCCGTGCAGGCCACCCTCTTCCGCGGCTCACCGCAGTTTGCCTACCGCTACCGCGCCGCACTGCTGCGACTCTTCGGCGCCAAGGTCGGCAAGAAGGTCGTCATCCGCCCCAGCGCCACCATCACCTACCCCTGGAAAGTCGAGATCGGCGACCACGCCTGGATCGGCGACGACGCCGTGCTCTACAGCCTGGGCCCCATCTCGATCGGCGCACACGCTGTCGTTTCCCAACGCAGCTACCTGTGCGCAGGCGACCACGACTACCAGCAGCCCGACTTCCCCATCCGCGGCCAGCAGATCACCATCGGCGACCAGTGCTGGCTCGCCGCCGACACCTTCGTCGCCCCAGGCGTCACCATCGGCTCAGGATCAGTCATCGGTGCGCGCAGCTCAGTGTTCGGCGATCTGCCGCCCAACATGGTGTGCCTCGGCTCCCCATGCCGGCCGATCAAGGCCAGAAATTGATCTCAGGCGCCGCTAAGCCGGCATCTACGCTAACAAACGCCGCCACGCACAAGGCATCACGGGTGTCCCAGCTGCTGTCCCATCGCTGACAACCTCAAGTCAGCGACTGAATTCCTCGGCCGGGGAAACTCAATTGCGAAGTGGATATGCATCCAACCTTCCGTGGTCAGTTCAAAAATGGCGTGGACATGTGTCCGATTACGCCATTCCGGCTATATCCACCAGATATCTTGCCCGGACGATTGCGTTCGTAACACGTTTTAAGATAACGAACCCAACAACCACTTAAAACGCCGCACCCAATTACGAGCCAAAACAAAAAATCTCTTCTTGACTCTATAAAATACACGATTCTTGTTCAATTCAAAAAAATCAGCACGACAATGTTCCCTTTTCATTTTAACAGAAAAATTGTCCGGGGAAATATAAAACCCTCGTGCGCCTATCAATTTAAGATCAATCGACCTCATTGGTCTCTTCTGCAAATGGACATAAGCCCACTCATCACGACACACAACAGGATTAGCCCAACAAATATTGTCATCCTCGACAACATACTCGCGATACAAACAACCATCCTCCCAGTACAGGATTTGCAATTTAAAATTTCCACCACACACATCGCGCAGCATAAATGAATTGCTATTTGCATCGAATATTTTTTTATTCCAGTAATTTCTTACTCCGGCAGCATATGAAATATTATGTATACCACCCCACTCATCGAAACAATACGACCGATCCGAAGAAAAAACCTCGCGATGACTAAGGAAATAGTCATGCGTACGGAACATGTTATTAATATAATCTGTATTTCTATAAAAAGTTAGATGTCCATTTTCTTGAATTCTGTCGAAATCACAAAACACAGAATCAGAGAAAAATTTTGACAAATCACCCCAAATTACATCCAAGTCACAATGCGCCCACCAATCATATCCAGATAAATACCGCGAGAGAATCACACCAAATGCCGGCCTAAAATCACAAATCTTGTAAGGCGCACGCAAAGATATCTCGAAATCAAAGGGCTCCGCCGCACAATCCTTAAAATCCGAAAAACCCATTCGCTCCACAATGATGTTCGCAGGAATATCACCATAACAAGAAACATCCGCATCAGTAATAAGTAGCCAATTAAAACTTTCATTCTTAGCGGCCGATTTCAACCACAAAGGAAAGTAATCAGGCAACCGCCCAAAATACACAGCGACAATGCATACAGAATTTTTCATAAATCCAATCGACAGAGATTAGAGCGTGTTATGAACTTCCCCCCGAAGCCAGCACCGCTGCGGCCTTGGGGAGCATGAGGATGGCGAAGACCACGAAATGCAAACTGGCCAGCACCTGAGGCAAACGCTCGAAATCGCGGCTGAGCCGACGAAACCGCGACAGCCAGCCGAAACTGCGCTCGACCACCCAGCGCCGGGCGGGGCAGCAAGACAAACCCCTTCTTCGCCTCGGGCAGTTTGACGATCTGCAGGTCGATGCCGCTTTCCTTGGCATCTTGCCTGGCCTGCTCGCCCGTGTAGCCTTGGTCGGCCCACGCCAGCTGGACCGTCTCGCCGGTGGCCACCTGCACCGCCTCGCACAGCGCCTTGACTTTGGCTCGCTCCTGCTCGTCGGCCGGGCGTGACCGTCATCGCAATCAACTGCCCCAGCGTATCCGGGGCCTTCAAGCACATCAGTGACTCATTTGTGCAGACCATCCCTAGAACTTGATTTCACGCCGCACCAAGCGGCCTCTACGTTGACAAACACCAGGGGGTTCTGGGAGTGGCCTTTGCACTGCTGCTCTCATGGATTTGTGGAAGCACTGCGTCGCCTCTTGAGAAAGACATTTATTGGAGCCTCCATGTAACCATAAACAACGGCAGAAAACAAAACACTCACAATAACACAGAAAATCAAAAATCCAATCGGATAAATAAAATCAATCTTTGCCCATATTTTCATTAAAAACAAAACAACAAATATATGACTCAAATACAAAGAATAAGAGCTATCACCAAGTCTACAGAGTATTTTTCCAAAAAAAACGAAATAAAAATCTTCGACAAAAACTACACCCACAACCAACAAACAAGCAGAAACCCAAGAAAAATATTTAATTAAGTGAAATTTTTCGAAAAAAAGCGATGGCCAAATAACCGAAAAAAGCAGCACCACGAAAAACGGCAAACAAAAAATCTTCGCCATTTTAATATTAATTTTTAAATTAGACTTATAAATACAACCAAAAAAAATACCGACCAAAAATAAAACCGGAAGCGGGTTACTAAAAAAACAATTAAATCATAGGAGACAAAACCCTCCTGTACGGAATTAAATACAAACAATAATAATAATATAATAAAATTTATAAAAAAAATACCATAAAACTTCTTAAAAGAAATGCCGATCGCGAAAATTATGTAAAAAAATAATTCATACATCAAAGTCCAGCCCGGACCAAGAATTGGTCGGATTGGCCCAGCATAACTACCAGCCTCCAAATATGGAATGAGAAGAAATGATTTAATAACTGTTTCGACTGAAATAACTTTTGGCTGATTCCACAAACCAAACCCAGTCAATAAAACAGCCAACGAAGTAAATATCCAATACATTGGAATTATTCTGAACAACCGATTCTTTAGAAAATAAAATCCAGCGCGCCTCTTTTGAAAAACATCCCAAGAAGTGGTTATCATGATAAATCCACTTATGACGAAAAATATCACAACCCCCTGCTCGCCAAGAAACCAAGCAAAATCCCTCAAAGGATACTCGGCATAAGGATGTTTAATTAAAATTGTTAGCGAATGATCAAACACAACCATTATTGCCGCCACCGCCCGCAAAATTTGCAATAATTGCAACTTATTCATAATAATTTATTTACACCCAATACCAAACTACTTAATGCCGAAGAAAATACCACCAACGCCCATTTTTTTGGCAAGCATTGGAAGCAAAAGCGGCAAACAAAGTGCAACAAGAAAAACCAGCCAGCCATTAACCTCTTCAAAAATATTTATTAATGCTAAATGTATAGCCTGATGATACAGCAATATAGATAGAGAATTACTTCCGAAATAAACAACAACAACACCAACCCACATCAATTTTTCTTTAAAAAAAAGTCCACACCGAAAAATTAAAACGGAAACCACACACGCAAACAATGGACTCCACAAAGGAATTCCAAAATTTTTAGCCGAAACATCTAATCCGGAGTAATCTAAAAAGTTATCAAAAATAAAAAAAATAAAAAATGCAGCTAGAATTTTATATTTATTTGCGTCAAGATTAACCAAGACAACACCAAAAACATAAAATTGCCAACAATACAGCGCCCCTATAAAAGTTCTCGGCACACTATGCATTTCCTTATTAAAAAGAGATATTAAAGCACCAAAAAAAACGCTTACAAAAAACAACAATACATCTCGCTCACACATCTTGGAAAAAACAAAACTCAATGCTTTAATAAAAAACAGAGAAAATATAAACCAATACGCACTGTAAACACCACCAATACCGGGGCGCCCAAAATTGTATCGATAACCATCATCCAAAAAATTAAACAACTTTCCGCTATGGTAATATTTATACAATTCAGTTGAAAATATAATCGGCAAAGTCAGAAAGAAAACCGCAAAAAAAACAGGCGCAAAAATCCTGTAAACCGCTTTCATGCTTAATTGATTATTACCAAAAAATCTTACGGAAAATCCGGAAATCATAAAAAACAACGGCATATGGAACTTATATATAAAGTCATGAACTCCCCCATGAAAAATATGAGCCCAGACCACTAAAATTATCCCAATACCTCGCGAAAATGCAACACCAAATGATGCATCTTTTACCGGAAATTGACCAAACTTAAGCATTAAATTTCAGCCTTTTAAAACATCCGGAATATAAAGCGAATGAAAAAATTGCACCTAGATAAACAGCACCAAATCTCGACCCCAACGGAGTCCCGCCAATACTTATAAATACAAAAGACAAAAACCCCAAAAAACCAACAGCGGACACCAATTGATATTCAAAACAAAAATCTCTACCGCCAATTATATTTGATGAGTCCCTGGAACTCACCACAGCAGCCAACGAAACAATAAAGCTAAAAATTATTCCGGCAAGCAAAGCTCCGCCAAAAACCAATCCGCCAGCAAATAAGACAAAAATATAAAAATTATGCCCCCCTTGATAATCTTGAATAGCAATCAAAAAGTCAACATTAAATGCTCCAGAAGCAACGAGCAAGTCAAAATAGCTTGAGTCATATGAAAATATCGCACCCACCCCATTTCCAAAAAAAATCGACTTATAGTCGACCAACCATTGGCTCAATTGATTCTCCGCCTCAGCCAACCTTGATATACTAGTAACATCGAAACCAAGATCCGCATTAGATTTAAATACCTTAGAATCCCATCGTTCATAGATACTAAACTCACCAACCACAGAAGCCAAAATTAATATAAAAAATGTGAACATTACCGTATAAAAAATTCCGTTAAATTTATTTTTAACTAGTATTTTTTGCCATGCAGCCAAAATTATTGCAGCAATAAGCACGCCAACCAGAGCCAAAACCGTACTACGTGTAACACTAAGCGCCGCCAAAACAACACCTAAGACAGCACAAATTTTGTCGAAAAACCTGATGCCGAACCCAACAAAATACCCATAGGAAAGCAATGCGACAAATGGAACCAGCGCAGGCGACAATATTTCATATCTAGCAGAATCAATACTAACACCCACAACAAAAAATGCATAAAAAGCAGAAAATACAACAGAAATAGATCCACACCTAATAATGCAACTATAAACAACAAGCCAGTTTCCAGTCATATTAATTGACGCAAAATACGACAGCGATAGCCAGACCAACAAAAATGGCAACACAGTTCGCCATGTATTAGAAAAAGGAATATTATTTAATAAGGCAACAACAACCGAGCCAATTGAAAATATAAAAAATGCGACCAACAACGCCATGGAACGGGGGCTTACACTCACCAGTCTCCAATAATTTTCGGACATATAAAATACATACGCCACCAAAACAATTAGCACATATAAAGCCTGGACAACACTACCACCACCTTCGGTTCCTTTGAAATCAAATGCAAGGGGCAATAAAAACCACATTGCGATCGCATAGATATTTTTATGAGCATTCATAATTGTTTTCAATAAATTTCACAATGATTCTAAGAATCAAGATAAATTTTTAACTTTCAGATCCCATAGAGAAGCCGCAAGCGCCACAGCCAAACCTCTGTTAAGTAGATTTTCGGCATCATCAATGCGTTTTAAAAAAAAATTTGCCAGCATTGATTTCTTGCGAAGACCCAGAAAACCAAAAACACCAGTGCTCGTAAAATCCAAAAACGGAGAATTGTTTTTATATGCTAATAGAGTGAGAATAGATTGATCGTGCCTATGATCTCGAAAGCCAGAATGATTATCAAACCCCAAGACGTTCAAATTATCAGCAAGACATCTCGAATCCTCACAATAAGTCAACCATTGATCAAGGAATGAAAATGCCAAGTCACTTGGAGTCCAGAGGCTCCAAGTAGCCTGAATAATCGGCCGAACAAGTACATCCGGTCTATCCATCCCCATGATTTGCAAACAATCCCGCTTTGTCCAATGAGAAACTGGCCCATGTTGACTAATGACTGGGCCGAGCAAAAAGCCATGTCCATTGCTTCTAGCAAGTTCCGAAAGCTTTTTTGGAAATCTAGTTAATTTGTAATAGTCACTTCGTCCTGCGTCACAATAAACCAGTAAGTCACCTGAATTCAATCCACGAAGTGCCTCACGTATCAACCACGGTTTCCAGAGCCAATAACCAGCACCACGAGGGAGAGCCAGAGTCTCGGCGTTGCGAGTCGCAAAATCAGTCCCAAGATAATCATCCGGAGAAAATCTAAGAGCTCGATCAAAACCTACAGCCAATGCACTATCACACAAATAATCACGCCGCCCAGCAAAATTTGGAGTAGCAAAACTAGCAAATACATTAGCCATGACAAGCTCGATTCAGAATATCGACTTCATTGCGTTGCTTGATGTAGAGTCCACCTGCAGCGAGGGCCAGACCTGCTGCCGCACCAACACCTTGAACGCCGAACAAGTACCCCAACCCAATCCCAAAAACAATCATCGACAAAAGCGTCAATATTGCAGAGTGCAAATTATTTTTAATCTTCCCTGCTGCCAACCCAAGATTGTAGGCTGGCGCACCTGCTGTATTAACAACAAATCCAATTGCCAAACAAGCGACAAACACCCAGTATGAATACTTGATGTCACCCATCCAAAGCATTGAAATCAATGGCGCGACGCACACCACCAACAGGAGCACGCCCGTTGTTGATCGGACAACCATCTTCAAAACCTTGTTGTAGAGGTTCTTCGCTGCGCCAGGATCGCTGTGAAGCAAGCCGGTCATTGCAGGCAATGTTGCCTGAGCACCAGACATCACCGCATTTCTGGGGAGCGCCACCGTCTTGTAGGCCAACTCATAAAGCCCCTGCATCTCAAGTGACCCAAAACGGCTGATCAATATCTTGGACAGGGGCTCGAATACGCCATTCGCCAGATTGACGAATTGCACCTTCAGACTGTATCCAAGCATCTCCCGGTGAGCCTCGCGAGACCAGCACACGGGCAACCAGGGACCTGTAGCCATCCTGATTCGCACAAAGGCCCAACCTGCAACCACCATCACGGCATGCTGGGCTATGACACCCCACGCCAACCCAAGCAATCCGAGACGTGGCACGAGAAAGACAACCACGATCAACTGAAGAAAGGTTCCGATCGTGCTGAGCCTTGCCGACACAAAACCCCAATGCAGGCCTTGCAGAGCTCCTAGCATCAAGCCGGATATATTGGTCAAGAAAAATCCGAGCATCATCAAGGGAAGAACGTTCAATGATTTCTGCAGCGCGTCTTCGGAAACGATGCCACTCATTCCCGAATGCATCAAGAAATAACCGACAATGCTCAGGCAAAAAAACAGCACCATGTTGAACAGGATGCCTGTATCAATATAAGTCCTGATTTTCTCCGCCTCATCATCCAGATCACGCATGGAAACGAACCTGGAAATCGCGCTCGCCATACCGACATCGCCCAATCGGATCATGTAGATCCAGGCCATCAGCGTCGACCAGAGCCCCAATTCACCTACTCCGCCTTGTTTGATCACCAACCGGTAACTGACAAACACCAGAGCTATATTCGCAGAAAAATACAGAACCGCATTGCCGACATTTTTCTTGAGATGAAACCTGGATGCAGTCATCCATTGCTTTCTGAAACAGATCGACCCCACAACGCGATATGAAGCGAGTTCAAGCTGCTAGTTCTGAATCGCTCTGCGAGATTGTTCTGAACAGGAGGAGGAAGCTCATTCAGTGCGTTCAACACGTCAATCTGCGCACCCAGCGACACATGAGCAATGCCTTCTGTCTGACAGAACCGATGGCTGTATGATCCTTCGCGCACGATCACAGGTATTCCAAACTGAACTGCACGCCCAAGGATGCCAGAGGCCTGATCATAGTTTTCAGAATAAGCACACCAGACGACCGAACTCGCTGCATAGAGTGCCATCAACTCATCGTCTGATATGAATCGATCCAGCACATGGGCACCAGCAGCTTCAATTTGATTTTTATATACCTGACAATCTTCACTGACTTTGCCACCGGACGCAAAAAGCCACTGATCCCGCACACCAGGAGCAGAATAAAAATTCGAGAAATCGTCAAATCCCTTGTTTTTATCCTGACCGCCTATCGCAACGACAATCTTTTTGCCCGCAGCACGCCTGGACAAGTCCTGCAAAAGATCAACAGCATCTCCAGATGCCTGCGAGCCAGAAATTTCCAAAAACTTCTGCTGCGCCGCAGCATCGATATCCCAGAGCTGAAAGTCGTATATCCAACCGTCGGCAATCTCCATTATCCTGGAGTCCAGTGACGCAGGGACGATCGAAAGCGTCTGTACAACAGCTACGCGTCTCAGTTGTTTCAGCAGAAAACTTTTCAACTTCAGGCGTACCGATACGCCATAGAGCGCGGGTTTCGGGCGAAAAAGCAATCCGACAGTTTTCCACCCAAAAAGACTGCGCCACAACGCCGAAAACAGATAGAGAGCAAACGACTCCTCGATCATCAGAAACATGGCCGGGTTTGACGAAAACATCAAACCCTTGATGTCCGTGCGATAACCACCAAGCAGCCGCTGAGTGAATCCCAAATAGGCAGCCCGATGCCCGTCAAGCCCGCGCGAATACAATTGCACCGATGCCACTTTATTATCCTAAATAAATAATATATAAAAAGAAACCAATCAAATAGGTAAGATGCTTTTGACCACCCACATCGCAAAGGCCAATTTCGTTAAAAAATTTCCTCCGATTCTTAATGGCTTCGAACCCAACCATCTTGGGCCACGATTACTCAGGCATCGCGACGGCCCAATATTTCAACAACAAGGGCAGCCATGTCGGCAACCAGAGCTTCAATCATGCCCCTTCAATGCCAGCGATAAATACTTAGCCATAAACCCATACCCGGCAGAATTTGGATGGACATCATCCCCATAGTATTCAAGCCCCCAACCTTTATCACCCAGTACTCCATCAATAATTCTCACGCCTGCGGAAGAAAATGTTTTTTGAAAAACATCCACCCCTCCACTCGGCACAGATCGAGCCAATAATTCACCCTTATTGGGATAATAAACAGCAACAGTCTTATGTGAAAATAATACAGAAAAGTCAATCAAATCCTGAGTCAGCGATCTATCGCGAAACAGAAGTTTTTTGGGAGGAACTTCTGTGCACAGAGGAATAACTCCGGAGTATTTTTTTACCAAATGCACGAGCGCAGAATATGGCAGACTTCTAGGGTGAGTTTCCTCGCAGGACCAGGAGGACGGCACAGCAAAATCCCCCGCATTTGAAACTATCACAACAGTATCAACGGCTTCAACTACAGCCTTGTTGTGCCTCATCCAAGCCAGTTCATTCAACAGAGCCCAGCTTCCCGCCGAAATTGGCCACACCTTGTAGCCAACGCCAAGCTCACGTTCCAGCTGTGCGCCCAGCCGCTCGCTCATGTCAAATTTGTTGCCACCCAGGACCACGCTGTCACCCACCAGAAGGATGTCGATGACGCCATCTTTCGGCAAGAACGGCCCCGAGCCCATTCCATATTCGTTGTAGTTCCACCGCTTGCCGCCCAGGAATGTTCCGCTCTGGTTCGGCGCGAACTCATAGCCGATTTCGCTGCTGGCCAGATAGAGAGGAAAGTCGATCACGCCGGAAAGGCGAGCGGCCACCTCCGCAAAAAGAAGCAGCGCAATGAAGGAACCGGCGACAGCCCACTTTTTGCGGAGAGTGAATTTCATGGCAAGTTACTCGTGATGATCAAACGCCTGGAACCCGGCCATCTTGACCAGACTGTCCTTGCGCGCCGTCGTGTAGTCGGACTCGATCATCTCCTTGACCAACTGCTCGAATGACGTCGTGGGCACCCAGCCGAGCTTCTCCTTGGCCTTGGTCGGGTCGCCCAGCAGCGTTTCCACCTCGGTGGGGCGGTAGTAGCGCGGGTCCACCTTGACGATCACGTCGCCCACCTTGCACTTGGCCTTGTCTCCCGTCACCGCCACCACCACGCCCACTTCCTTCTCGCCTTCGCCCTCGAACTTCAGCGTGATGCCCAGCTCGGCGGCCGAGCGCTCCACGAACTGGCGCACGCTGTACTGCACGCCCGTGGCGATCACGAAGTCCTCGGCGTGGTCCTGCTGCAGCATCAGCCACTGCATCTCGACGTAGTCGCGCGCGTGGCCCCAGTCGCGCAGCGCGCTCATGTTGCCCAGGTACAGGCAGTCCTGCAGCCCCAGCGCGATGCGCGCCACCGCCCGCGTGATCTTGCGCGTGACGAAGGTCTCGCCGCGCAGCGGGCTCTCGTGGTTGAACAGCACGCCGTTGCACGCGTACATGCCGTAGGCCTCGCGGTAGTTCACCGTGATCCAGTAGGCGTACATCTTGGCCACCGCGTACGGGCTGCGCGGGTAGAACGGCGTGGTCTCCTTCTGCGGGATCTCCTGCACCAGGCCGTAGAGCTCGGAGGTGCTGGCCTGGTAGAAGCGCGTCTTCTTGGTCAGCCCCAGGATGCGGATGGCCTCCAGGATGCGCAGCGCGCCGATCCCGTCGGCGTTGGCCGTGTACTCGGGCTCCTCGAAGCTCACCGCCACGTGGCTTTGCGCGGCCAGGTTGTAGATCTCGTCGGGCTGCACCTTCTGGATGATGCGCACCAGGCTGGTCGAGTCCGTCAGGTCGCCGTAGTGCAGCGTGAACTGGCGGTTGTCCACGTGCGGGTCCTGGTACAGGTGGTCGATGCGGTCGGTGTTGAACAGGCTGGAGCGGCGCTTGATGCCGTGCACCTCGTAGCCCTTCTTGAGCAGCAGCTCGGCCAGGTAGGCCCCGTCCTGGCCCGTCACGCCGGTGATCAGGGCAATCTTCTTGGTGCTGGTGTTGGTGGTCGTCATGTGCAGTTTTCCTTGAATTGATTTCTCGGGCGCTTGAATCGGAATTCAGGCGGAATAGAAAGGGGTGGCCTCGTAGGCCCGGCGGATGCCCTCGCGCAGCGAGGTGCGCGCCGTCCAGCCCAGGCCGGCCAGGCGGCTGACGTCGAGCAGCTTGCGCGGCGTGCCGTCGGGCTTGGTCGCGTCGAAGACGATGCGGCCTTCGAAGCCGACGATCTCCATCACCGTCTCGGCCAGCTCGCGGATGGTCACGTCCGTGCCCGTGCCCACGTTGACCAGCGGGCCGTCGTAGCCCGTCTCCATCAGGTGCACGCAGGCGTCGGCCAGGTCGTCGACGTAGAGGAACTCGCGCTTGGGCGTGCCCGTGCCCCAGACCACGTATTCCGCGTCCCCGCGCCGCTTGGCGTCGTGCGCCTTGCGCAGCAGCGCGGGCAGCACGTGGCTGTTGGCCAGGTCGTAGTTGTCGTTGGGGCCGTACAGGTTGGTGGGCATGGCGCTCACGTACTGGCGCCCGTACTGGCGGTTGTAGCTCTCGGCCAGCTTGATGCCCGCGATCTTGGCGATCGCGTAGGGCTCGTTGGTCTGCTCCAGCGGGCCGGTCAGCAGGTAGTCTTCCTGGATCGGCTGCGCGCAGTCGCGCGGATAGATGCACGACGAGCCCAGGAACATCAGCCGCTGCACGCCCGCCAGGTGCGCGCCGTGGATCAGGTTGGCCTCGATCAGCAGGTTCTGGTAGAGGAAGTCGGCCCGGTAGACGTTGTTGGCCTGGATGCCCCCGACCTTGGCCGCGGCGATGAAGATGTAGTCGGGCTGCTCCGCGGCCAGGAAAGCGTGCACCGCGCGCTGGTCGAGCAGATCGAGCTCGGCGTGGGTGCGGGTGAGGATGTTCTGGTAGCCCGCGGCCTGCAGGCGGCGGACGATGGCCGAGCCGACCATGCCGCGGTGGCCGGTGACGTAGATCTTGGCGGTGGGCTCAAGGGTTGAGCCAGTGACAGCGGCGTGGGGCACGCGGGTTCCTCCTGTGGGCAAGTCTGTTTCAGTGGCAGTAGGCCGAAGCTGACCCCGGGTGTCCAGACCGCAGGCGGGCGAAAAAGCCGCAAAAACGGGCTTTCCGCGAGTTAGTTCGCAACCCCCCTGCGCCGGCCCCCTGATCAGGGTCAACCCGAAGTGTGCGGGCAAGCGCCAGGGGTGGTGTGTCACGCGCCGCCACCGCCCCGCGAACGGGGGATGTCTGGGCGGTAAAGGCGTTTGTTGCGTTTGATTTCACATTCGCCAGAGGGGCCGCTTCAGCATTTACCCGTAGACTGGATCGGGAGAAAAAGCGTCGGGCAGCAGGCCCCGCAAACGGGTGGTGTGGCACCGATGCCCCTCGAAAACCCGTGTGGACCCGCTCTAATGAACGCTGCAGCACACCACCACAGGCAGGGATCATGAAAATTCTGGTGCATGGCATCAACTTCCACCCGGAGCCCACGGGCATCGGCAAGTACAGCGGAGAGATGTGCGAGCGCCTGGCCGCCATGGGCCACGAGGTGCGCGTGGTCACCGCCCCGCCCTACTACCCGGGCTGGAAGATCACCGAAGGCTGGACCAACGGCTACACCCGCAGCCGCTGGCGCGGGGTGGACGTGTGGCGGGCGCCGCTGTGGGTGCCGGCCCGGCCCTCGGGCCTGAAGCGGGTGCTGCACCTGCTGAGCTTTTCGGTGGCGGCGCTGCCGCTGCTGGCGCGCCAGCTGCTGTGGCGGCCCGACGTGGTGATGGTGGTGGCGCCGGCCGTGGTGTGCGCGCCCTGGGCCTGGCTGACGGCCCGGCTGAGCGGCGCCCGCGCGTGGCTGCATGTGCAGGACTTCGAGGTGGACGCGGCCTACCAGCTGGGCCTGCTCAACAGCGGCGGCCTGCGCCGCAAGCTGGTGACGGGCATCGAGCGCTGGCTGCTGCAGCGTTTTGACCGGCTGTCGACGATCTCGCACCGCATGCTGGACCGGGCGCGCGACAAGGGCGTGGCCGAAGAGCGGCTGGTCTACCTGCCCAACTGGGTCGATGACCAGGCCATCACCCGCCTGACCCACCGCAGCAGCTACCGCGACGAGCTGGGGCTGAGCGATGACACGGTGGTGGCGCTGTTCTCGGGCACGATGGGCGGCAAGCAGGGCCTGGAGCTGCTGCCCGAGGTGGCGCGCCAGCTGGCAGCCACCCACCCCCAGCTGATGCTGGTGCTGTGCGGCAGCGGCGTGGTCAAGCCGCAGCTCGAGGCCCAGTGCCAGGGGCTGACCAATGTGCGCATGCTGCCGCTGCAGCCGGCCGAGCGGCTCAACGAGCTGTTGGGCATGGCCGACATCCACCTGCTGCCGCAGCACCCGGGGGCGGCCGACCTGGTGATGCCCTCGAAGCTGTCGGGCATGCTGGCCAGCGGCCGGCCGGTGGTGACCACCAGCCACCCGGGCACGGAGCTTGAACGGGTGGTGGGGCGCTGCGGCCGGGTGGTGAGCCCGGGTGATGCCGATGCCTTTGCCCAGGCGCTGCGCGAGCTGGCCGACGACGCGCCACGGCGCGACGAGTTAGGAACGGCAGCGCGCCACTACGCCGAGCAGCACCTGGCCCAGAGCTCGGTGCTGAAACGGCTGGAGGTGTGTCTGCTGGCGTGTGCTAACCACTCGACCTCGGGGGTTGAGCTGCCCATGGATCACCAGCACACTGGTGGTGTGTAGTGTGTTTTTTCATTTAGAAGGAGTCTCAGGATGATGAACTTCAAGGCAACCCGCGTGGTTGCAGTGGCTTTGGTGGCTGCACTGTCAGTGGCCACGGCCAGCGCGGCGGTCGTCAAGACGCGTGCCGCCAAGTCGGCGATCCCGGTCGTGGTGCCGGTGCTGCCGCAGCCGCCGGTGCCGGTCGTGGTCACCAAGGTGACCGACCCGGTCGTGGCCGCGGTGATCGCGACCCAGCTGGCTGCAGCGCCGGCGGTGAAGGTGATCCCCACCTGCACCCCGAACGCGATCAGCCCCTGCTAAGGCGAGGCAGTTCTGGCTGACACCTTCAGGGTGCGCTTGAGCTGGGCCCGGCAGGCCGAACGTGGTCTGCTGGGCTTTTTTGTGCTCGCGCTGATCTGGGCGCCCGTTCCGCTGGCGAGCAACCGCGGCTGGGGGGTGGCGATCCTGGCCGCCTGGGTGGGCCTGCTGCTGAGCGGCACGCTGGCGCTGCAGGCCTGGACGGTCTGCCGGCAGCGCCGCCTGAGCCTGCACGCGGCGCGCGCCGACCACCGGCGCGGCCGGCACGACATCGTCGACCTGGTCGACCTGAACCCGCCCGGCAGCACGCGCGGGGCCTGGGTGGTGGCGGGCCTGCTGGCGCTGTTCGGCCTGTGGGCCTCGCTGCCGCTGCTGGGCGTGGGCGAGACGGCCGATGCCTTCGTGACGCGGCAATACGTGTTGCGCTGCGCGACCTACACCGCCGCCTTCGTGGTGGTGCAGCGGCTGGTGAACACGCCCCGGCGGCGGCTGTTCCTGATGTCGGGGCTGCTGGCCGCGGGGGTGCTGCAGGCGCTGCTGGCGGTGGTGCTGTTTTCAGCCGGCGGGCAGTACGAGATCTTCGGCCACCCGACAGGGGGCTCGACCCGCGCCAGCGGCACCTTCGCCAACCCCGACCACCTGGCCCAGTTCATGGTGCTGACGCTGTCGGCGGGCATCGGCATCATGCTGGCGCAGATGGGCGGCGACGCGGCGCGCCCGCGCAATGGCCGCGAACGGCTGCTGGCACTGATGCGCTTCGTGATGTCGCCGAAGATGCTGGTGCGGCTGCTGCTGGTGGTGCTGGTGATCACGCTGGTGCTGACGCGCTCGCGCGCGGGCAACGGGGCGTTTTTCATCGCGCTGTTTTTGCTGTGCGGCTGGGTGATGTGGACCTCGCCGCGGCTGCGGCTGCCGGCCGGGCTGCTGGTGGTGAGCCTGCTGGTGGTGGACCTGGTGGTGATCGGCCAGTGGGTGGGGCTGGACCAGGTGGTGCAGCGGCTGCAGGCCACCGAGCTGGCGCAGCAGGCCGAGGCCGCCGCGTCGGGCACGCCGGGCGCCCCGCCGCCGCGCCGCGAAGAAACCATGGAAGAGCGCCTGCGCGCCGCCGAGGACGCGCTGCAGCTGGTGCGGCTCAAGCCCTGGACGGGCTGGGGCGGGGGCACCTTCCACATCAATTTTCCGGCGGTCAAGCAGCAGGCGCTGCCGCTGCGCTACGACCACGTGCACAACGACTACGTGGAGATCGCGGCCGACACCGGCCTGACGGGGCTGGCGCTGCTGGCGCTGGCGGTGGGGCTGACGGTGTGGCGCGTGGCGCGCCTGATGAGCGACCGCACCGGCCCCCTCGACCGGGGGATCGCGGCGGGGGTGGGCATGGCGCTGTTCTGCGCCCTCCTGCACGCGACCGTCGACTTCAATCTACAGGTAACCACCAATGCGCTGGTGCTGACCGTACTATTGGCCGTGGCATGGAGTGTGCCCGTGCCGGCGCGGGCCGATCGTGTGAAATCCAGGTGAGAAGATGAACCAGATACAAGTTGTGAACCCGCAGCAGGGCCCGCTGGCCATGCCCGGGCAGCCGATGCCGTTTGCACCGGTGCAGCTGGGCCTGTCGGACGAGAGCAAGCTGGCGCTGCTGGACTACTGGCGCAGCATCAAGGCGCGCAAGTGGCCCATCCTGGGCCTGGCGACGATGATGGCGCTGCTGGCCGCGGCGGTGGCGTTCTCGATGACGCCGATCTACAAGTCGACCGCGACGGTGCTGATCGAGCAGGGCAAGGGCAAGGTGCTGTCGTTCGACGACATGTTTGCCGGCGCGGCCCAGACCAAGGAGCACTACCAGACGCAGGTCGAGATCCTGAAGTCGCGGGACGTGGCGCTGAAGACGGTCACGGCGATGAAGCTGTGGAACCAGCCTGAATTCGACCCGCGCAAGGGCGGCGACGGCATCGGCAAGAAGATGCTGGCGCTGGTGGGCGTGAAGGAGGCGCAGCCGGAGTGGACCGACGACAAGCTGGCCAGCGCCACCGTGGGCGCGGTGATGAACAACCTCAGCGTCGAGCCGGTGCGGCTGAGCCAGCTGGTGAAGGTGAGCTTCGAGTCGCCGGACCGCAACCTGGCGCAGCGGGTGTCCAACGAGCTGGCCGCTCGCTACATCGACGCCGACCGTGAAGCCAAGTTCAAGCAGGCCCAGGCGCTGAACGGCTGGCTGGACCAGCGCGCCACCGAGCTGCGCACGAAGCTGGCCGAGTCGGAAGACCTGCTGCAGAAATACCGCGAGGACCAGGGCCTGGTGAGCCTGGAGGGCTCGGCGCAGGCGCTGGCCGGGCGGCGCATTGCCGATGTGTCGACCCGCCTGGCCGATGCACGGGCGCGCCGCATGACGCTCGACAGCGCTTACCAGGGCATCTCGTCGATCAAGAACGGCGACTACAGCAATGTGCCGGCGGTGGTGAGCAGCATGGGCGTGCAGGGCGCGCTGCAGCGCGAAGCCGAAGCGGTGCGCAACCTGGCGCAGCTGACGGAAACCCTGGGCAGCAGCCACCCCAACGTGCTGGTGGCCAAGAGTGCGGTGGACGAGGCGCGCAGCTACAAGCGCGCGCAGATCCAGGCGGTGGTCAAGAGCGTGCTGGAGGAGTATGGCAACGCCCGCCGTGCCGAAGGCGCGCTGATGGCCGAGCTGGAGACGGCCAGCGGCTCGGTGCAGGACGTGAACCGCAAGGAGTTCAAGCTCGCGGTGCTGGAGCGTGACGTGTCGTCGAACAAGCAGCTCTACGAGATGTTCATGATCCGCGCCAAGGAGCTGAGCTCGGGCAGCGACCTGCAGTCGGCCATCGCGCGCGTGGTGGACCCGGCGGTGGCGGCCAATGTGCCGGTCAAGCCGAACAAGGCGCAGATCATTCTGGTGGCCTTCATGCTGGGCCTGCTGCTGGGCAGCGGCGGCGCGCTGGCGATGGAGCGGCTGGACAACACCATCAAGGGCGGCGAGTCGACCGAACTGAAGCTGCACCAGCCGGTGCTGACGGTGCTGCCGGCGGTGACCGAGGAGGACGCGCCCAAGGTGGGCCGCCTGTTCGTGGAGGCGCCCAGCTCGCACCACGCCGAGGCGATGCGCACCGCGCGCACGGGGCTGCTGCTGTCGAACATCGACACCCGCCACCGGGTGGTGCTGGTGACCTCGAGCCTGCCGACCGAAGGCAAGACCTCGACCTCGACCAACCTGGCGCTGGCGCTGGCGCAGACCAAGCGCACGCTGCTGATCGACGCCGACATGCGCAAGCCGCAGGTGGGCACGCGCCTGGGCCTGCCGGCCAATGCCAAGGGCCTGTCGAACCTGGTGGCCGGCACGGCCACGCTGAAGGAGTGTGTGCACCAGGTGGAGGGCAGCACGCTGATGGTGATCCCGGCCGGCGACGTGCCGCCCAACCCGCTGGAGCTGCTGCTGTCGCAGCGCTTCAAGGAGGTGATCGAGCACCTGAAGCCGCAGCTGGACTTCATCCTGATCGACTCGCCGCCGGTGGAGCTGGTGAGCGACGCGATGTCGATCGCGCCGATGGCCAGCGAGACGGTGTTCGTCGTCAAGGCCAACCAGAGCACCTACACGATGGCGCGCAAGTCGCTGAACCGGCTGCAGCGCGCGGGCACGCACATCCAGGGCGTGGTGGTGAACGGGCTCGACTTCGACAAGGCGCAGCGCTACTACGGCAGCGAGTACGGCCAGAACACCTATGCGGCCTATGGCGGCACCTACGGCAGTTATGGCACGAGCTACGATGGCGGCGCCAAGCCGGCCACCGCCGTTCAACCCGCCCCCACGACCTGAGGCTGACACCCGACCACCATGCTGGACCTGCACACTCACGTTCTTCCGGGCATCGACGACGGCCCGCGCACCCTGGCGGAGTCGCTCGACCTGCTGCGCGCGATGGAAGAGGACGGGGTGCAGCATGTGGTGGCCACGCCCCACATCTACCCCGGCGTCTACGACAACACGCCCGAGCGCATCGCCGAGACCTTTGCCACGCTGCGTGAAGCGGTGCTGGCTCAGGGCCTGAGCCTGACGCTGAGCTGGGGCGCCGAGGTGCGGCTGTGCCCCGAGATGCTCGACTGGCTGGCCAGCGACCGGCTGACCTGCCTGGGCCGCGGCACCGACGGCGTGCGCACGGTGCTGGTGGAGCTGCCCGACGGCCAGGTGCCGGTGGGCGCCGACCGGCTGCTGGCCCGGCTGGTGGCCCACGGGCTGCAGCCGCTGGTGGCGCACCCGGAGCGCAACCGCGCGGTGATGGAAAACCTGAACGCGCTGCAGCCGCTGCTGGACGCGGGCTGCAAGGTGCAGCTGACGGCGGCCTCGCTGCTGGGCGAATTTGGCGAGAAGGCCCAGGTGACGGCGCGCAAGCTGCTGGAGCTGGGCAGCTGCGTGGCCGCGGTGGCCAGCGACGCCCACAACCTGAAGGGCCGCCGCCCGCGCCTGGGCGCCGCGCGCGCCTGGCTGGTGGAACACTACGGCGAGGCCCTGGCGCTGCAGCTGACCGACACCGGACCGGCGAAGCTGGTGGGCGTGGGCCAGGTGGCCTTCGCCAGCAGCGACGGCACGGTGCTGCGCGACCTGATGAGCCCGGCCGCCCCGGGCGGCAAGAGCCACGAACCGCTGGCCTTCGTGCTGACCGAGCTGGACGTGGTGCCCGACCCGGTCGCGCAGGCCGCGACCGCGAAGGCCGACGAATGGAGCCTGGGCCTGAAGCCCATGGCCCCCGCCGCGCCGGTGCGCCGCCACGCCACGCTGAACGACTCGGATTTCGGCCCCGGCTGGAGCGACACGACCCCGCCGGCGCCGAAGTTCTCGAACCTGGCGCCCTCGGCGTCGACCGCCAAGGCCCAGTCCCGCCCGGCCCCGCTGAACGATTACAGCGACAGCGAACCGGTGGTGGAGTGGTCGCTGTCGGACCTGTTCGGCCCGCAAGGCTTCCGCGGCACCGAGCCCGCCGGGCTGTCGGGCGCCATGCCGCCGATGCCAGCAGCGCAGGCGGTGGCCCCGGCGGCAACGCCTGCAGCTGCCGCCGAAAAGGTACGCGTACACACGACAGCAGCAGCGGAGCCGACGCCCGCTCAGGCTCAGGCTCAGGCTCAGGCTCAGGCTCAGGCTCAGGCTCAGGCTCAGGCTCAGGCTCAGGCTCAGGCTCAGGCTCAGGCTCAGGCTCAGGCTTCGATGGTGGAGCGTGCCGCGCCTGCCGTGGTGTCTGCGCCAGCGAATTCGCCCGCGCCGGTGGCAGCCGCCATCCAACCAACCCCGGCGGTGCAGGCCGCGCCAGCTCCAGCGGCAGCGCCCGTCGGCAGTCCTGATCCCGACCGACTTCGGTCCTCGGTGAGCCCACAGACACCGGTTCAGCAGGCAGCCGCCACGTCGCCCGCGGCATCGGCACGGATCGCCGAGACCCTGCGCACGCCAGCGGCCGCGCCGCTTGACAAGCAGGCTGCAGCGCCCATGCGGGCGCCCGTGGCGGCCCCCGCATCGCCGCTGCCGCCATCGATCACCGTGGCGCCTGCCCAGGCACGCCAACCCGCGCCGGTGGCGGCTCAGGCCACGGTGGCACCGGCACCTGCGGCAGTTCCATCTGCAGCCGTGCCACCGGCGACGGCGCCTTCACCCGCGCCCTCACCCTCGCCCGCTCCCACACCTGCAGCGGCACCTGCGGCCATGCGGCCGTCGGCCCCGTTCCCGCGGCCGCCCGCGCGCCCGCCAGCCTCGGCCCCCCGGTCGGAGCCGATGCCGCTGCTCGAAGACGAGGTGCTGCGCCCGGAGGGGCTGTTCTCGGCCGCGCCGCCCATGGCGCCGCTGCGTCCGGCCCCCCGGGCTGCGGACTCCCGCCCGGCGGCGTTCCAGAGCATTCCGGAGCGTGCGGTCGCCAGTGCCAACGCCACCAACGCCAACGCCAACGCCAGCAACGGTGCCGCCGCCCTGCCGCCCGACGGACTGCAGCGGCCCAGCGTGTCGGACCCGCGCGTGGCGGCACCCGCCGAGGCCATGCCGATGCCCGCCGCGGCGGCCCCGGCCAACCCGCCGGCCGCACCCGCCACGAACACCGTCCGCAGCATGGCGAGCAAGCTCGACGCCTACGTGCGCAGCCGGCAGGACCTGCGCCCGGCGCCGGACAGCCCCCGGCCGGCCGCGGCCGCGCCGACACGGCCGCGGCCCCATGTCGAGGTGGAGGCGCTGGACACCCAGCCGCCGCCGCTGCGCCGCAAGCACGCCTCGCCCACCATTCCGGTGCGGCTGCGCGGCGAGGTGCCGGTGGAGGTGTTCGAGCACGACGAGCTCTCGCGCCCCGCACCGGGCACGCCCGGCGCCACGGCACCGCAGGCCGACAGCGTGGGCACCGGCCTGGGCCGCGAGGCACGCCAGATGGCCGCGCGGGCCTCGAATCCCTCGGGCCCGCACCGCGTGGATCCGGGTGAACCGGGCCGCCCGCGGGGTTTCCGGCTGCAGGACTTCGACCTGCTGCCCCAGCAACCGAAACGGCGCTGAACGATGGGGATGGCGAATGCGCAAGCATCGGGCAGCCAGGCCGACCGCCTGGTGCGCCGCGGCCAGGGCCCCAGCCGGCTGGCCTGCGCGGCCGCCCTCGTGGTGGCGGCGCTGGGCACGGTGGCCGCAGGGGCCATGGTGCGGGAAGCCGGCCGGGTGTTCTCGGCCAGCTGGAGCACCGCCGAGCTGCGCAACGACCTGAACGACTGGTCCACCGGCCGCGCGCCCTGGACCCCTGAACAGTGGCAGCAGGCGGAGGGCACGCTGAAGGCGGCCCTCGAGCTGACGCCCGACGATGTCGTGCTGATCGACCAGCTGGCGCAGCTCCATGCCTTGCGGGGACAGTCGGTGTGGACCGGTGGCCAGCCGGGATCGCCGGAGATCGGCTGGTACACGCAGGCGCTGACGCTGCAGCAGCGCTCGGTGGCCCTGAGGCCGGGCAACGCGCAGGCCTGGGCCAGTCTGGCGGTGATGCAGAGCGCGGCCGGACAGCCGGCGGCCACGGTGTTCGCCTCGTGGCGCCGCGCCAACGAGCTCGGCCCGAAGGAAGAGGACGTGCAGCCCACGCTGGCCGCCCTGGTGCTGCGGCACTGGCAGGAAACCCCCGAGGACGTGATGGCCTGGATGCTGCGCCGGGAGCCCGGCATCATCGACCGCCTGAGGCGCGAGGGCCTGGCGCTGCAGAAGCAGGCCGCGGAGGCCGAAGCGGCGGCCGCCGCCGAGGTGGCCGCATCGGCCGCGGCGGCCGAGCGGCGCGCCGCCCTGGAAGTGGCGCGCCAGAAAGCGAGACAGGCCGGCTACTGAACGCAGCCGGCCTGTCTCGTGGACCGCCCTTCAGGAGCGGCGGTCCGCAGCGTCAAGCGCTGATCAGGCGTTCTTCGTGGAGCGGCGACGCGCCAGGAAGCCCAGGGCACCCAGGCCGGCCATCATCATGGCCAGCGATTCGGGTTCCGGAACCGGCGTGACCACCGAGTTCAGTTCGGCATAGTCGACGGCCAGCACCGGCAGGTTGGCGTTGTCACCGGCGGCGGCACCGGCGTTCTCGAGGTAGATCTCGACGTTGGTCGTGCCGGCCAGGACCGACATGTAGACCCACGGCGACACGGTGCCATAGGCGCCACCGGTGACCGTCAGGTTGTCCTGAGCGGTCCAGTAGGCCGTGCCGAGTTCGGTCGAGCCGGACAGGAAACGCACGGTGAACGAGTCGTTGTAGGCCGCGTCGGTGTCAAACGTCAGCAGCTGGAACGCCAGTTCGGCGCTGCCGGTCGACACGGAGTCGAGCGTCAGCATCTTGTAGGCGGTGAACGAGTTGCCGGTGGTCAGCGCGCCGAACTGGGTGCCGTAGTCCACGCCCAGGATCGAGTTGGACGTCGGCGACGAGATGGCGGCCAGGTAGCCGTTGGACGAGGTCAGGGCACCACTGGCGTCGAAGGTGTCTTCGGTCACCGTGACCGAGCTGCCGTAGGACTGGACCGCCAGCGTGCCGGTCATGGCATTGATGGTGGTCGAACCTTGCGGCTGGTAGCTGGTGGTGGTGCCGTCTTCGAAGCCAGGGCTGGCGGCGAAGGCCGAACCGGCCATCAGCATCGTTGCCGCAGCGGCGGCAATTACTTTCTTGAGCATGAAAATACCCCCGTGAAGGAAATGAACAGAAATATCCAAAGAGGCTCTGGATACGCGTTCCCAATATATCAATCGGGCCGCTTGCCGTGGGGACCTTGTGACCCTTCGTTCCGGGGGAACGTGTGGTATGGAGGGAACCCAGGAGCGGGCCCATTCTGCAGGCCCCGCCCGCGGCCGGAGTGCGCAAATGTGCAGCAAACACAAGGCTGATTGACGCACTGCAGCAACATGACCCGAGGGCCGTCAGGCACGGGCGGATCCGCACCGGTTCCGGGCTCGTCATGCAGTGTTTTTCAATTGGCGACAAGCACTTACAATTTCCGACGGCGATGGCGCGGCGGCCGGACCCCGGCTCGGGCATGGCGCCCCGGCCGCCGGCCGGCCCGTGGGACGCGGCGGGACCCGCGACGGGGCACCCCCCGGTTCCAGGGTTCGAGACAACCCTGTCGTGCAGTTTGAGAAAAACCCGACCGAAACTCGTCCGACCGGTCACGGTAAACCCCCCGTTCGCGGGGGTGGCGAGTATCCGGGCGTGACCGATGCCGCACGGCGGGGCGTGAAACCTGCACAGGATCCGGGGGTGGCGGGCGTTGCGGGCGGGCGCCAGCGGAGTCCCCCGGGCCCGCAATGGCAAAAGCGCCCGCGCCGCGGGCGGCGTGGCGCGGGCGGTACAATGCGCTGGACGAACCCGCACCAGTCAGGGTTCGACCGTCGCTCAGACGCTCTCCCCGACACCGTCGCCGCCTCCGACTGGCGCCCTCGCAACGAGGGGCCGCAGGCGCTGACCTCGCCCGCTTGAGCGGGACCACCTGATGACCTTTGATGATCTGGGCCTGGCCCAGCCCCTTCTTCGTGCCGTTCACGAACAGGGCTACGACACCCCGACCCCCATCCAGCAGCAAGCCATTCCCGCGGTGCTCGCGGGCGGCGACCTGCTCGCCGGCGCGCAGACCGGCACCGGCAAGACCGCCGGCTTCACGCTGCCGCTGCTGCACCGCCTGAACGCGGGCGAGCCGGTCAAGGACGCCAAGGGCCGTCCGGCCATCCGGGCGCTGATCCTGACCCCCACCCGCGAGCTGGCCGCTCAGGTGGAAGAAAGCGTGCGCACCTACGGCAAGTACCTGTCGCTGACCAGCATGGTGATGTTCGGCGGCGTGGGCATGGGCCCGCAGGTCGACCGCCTGCGCCGCGGCGTCGACATCCTGGTGGCCACGCCCGGCCGCCTGCTCGACCACCACCAGCAGGGCACGCTGGACCTGAGCCGCGTGCAGTACTTCGTGCTCGACGAGGCCGACCGCATGCTGGACATGGGCTTCGTCCATGACATCAAGAAGGTGCTGGCCATCATCCCGAAGAACAAGCAGAGCCTGCTGTTCTCGGCGACCTTCAGCGACGAGATCAAGGCGCTGGCCGACAAGCTGCTGAACAAGCCGCAGGTGATCGAGGTGGCGCGCCGCAACACGACGGCCGAGACCATCGAGCAGCGCGTGATCAACGTCGGCCGCGAGAAGAAGAAGGACCTGCTGGCCCACCTGATCAAGTCGCAGAACTGGCACCAGGTGCTGGTGTTCACGCGCATGAAACACGGCGCGAACCGGCTGTGCGAGTTCCTGAACAAGAACGACATCAGCGCGATGGCGATCCACGGCAACAAGAGCCAGGGTGCCCGCACCAAGGCGCTGGCCGAGTTCAAGACCGGCGAGCTGGCCGTGCTGGTGGCCACCGACATCGCGGCGCGCGGCATCGACATCGACCAGCTGCCGCACGTGATCAACTTCGAGCTGCCCAACGTGCCGGAAGACTATGTGCACCGCATCGGCCGCACCGGCCGCGCGGGCGCGCAGGGCGAGGCGCTGTCGCTGGTGTGCCTGGACGAAGAGGGTTTCCTGGGCGACATCGAGAAGCTGATCAAGCGCACGCTGCCGCGCGAGACGGTGGCCGGTTTCGGCCCCGACGCGGGTGAGCGCGCCGAGCCGATCCAGGTCGGCCGCCGCATGATGAACGGCACGGGCGGTGGCAACAAGCGCCCGTCCGGCGGCGGCGGCGGTGGTGGCGGCGCTCAGCGCCCGCCGCGCGGCCCGAACTCCGAAGGCCGCGGTCCGCGTGACGGTGGTGGCCGGAGCGACAGCCGCGGCGCGGCACCGCAGGGCCGTCCGGCCGGCGGTGGTGGTGGTGGCCGTCCGGCTGCCGCCGGCCAGGGCCAGCGCCCGGCCGCGCCCAAGCCGCGTGCAGCCACCGGTGGTGGCGGTGGTGCGCTGACGCGCCCGCCGGCACGTTCGCGCCAGGGCTGATCGCGGCCTCAGGCCGGCCCGCGGCGGATCTGCGGATCGGCTGCGGCCGGCTTCACGGGGCGCCCAGGCGCCCTGCCCCACCGACTTGGCCCTCTGCGGGCCTCGGGTCGGGGCGGCTCAGGTGGTCCGGGCCGGCGCCCAGGCTGAAAAGCCCAGCAGCGCATGGCGGACCACCCGGCTGAACAGCGCGTGCGGCACGCGCGGCCGGTGGGCCTCGCGCAGGCCCCAGCGGGGCGAGGCCGGCATCGGCACCTCGCGCTTGAGGCAGCGCTGCAGCGACACCCCTTCGCGCCGCAGGCTCAGGTCGTGACCCGACAGCAGCGCATCCTGCGGCTGCAGCGGCACGTAACCGGCCCGGCTGAAAAAACCGTCGGCACCCACCTGCACCTGCTGGGCCGACTCGACGGTCTGCGGACCCAGCAGCACGCACGAGGCACCACAGGCGCAGGCGGTCTGTTCCGCATGGCGCAGCAGCGCCGTGCCGACGCCCTGACCGCGCGCACTGGGCAGCACGCCCAGCAGATCGATCTCGGTGCAGCCGTCACCCGGATGCACCTGCAGGCGCACGACACCCACCAGCCGGCCCTGGACCAGCGCCACGGCCAGGCTGTGCGGCTCGTCGCGCAGCCAGCGGCGGATGCGGGCGCCGGAGCACTGCGGAAACAGATGACGGATCACGCCGGTGACGGCCAGGCCGTCGAGCAGGCGCAGGGGACGAACGGTCACCGCGGTCGATCGCTCGGACGATCGATCTGCAGCGGTGGACGGGGACAACAGCATGACAAACGGCTCCAGGTACAACGACGTACTGCGAAATGATGCACGCCCAACGTGACTGCATGCACAGTCAGGTTACGGCATGTATGCAAAGCAGGGTTCACGCCACCCCGGAATCAGGGGCGGGCCGCGGCGCGCTGCCTGGCGGCACGGGCCTTGGCCTGGCGCGCTTCGAGTCGTTTCTGGCGCTGCGCCTTCACGCGTTCGGCCGCCGAGGCCTTGGTCGACGCACCGGCCTTGGCGCTGCGCGCGGCCTTGCCGGACGCGCGGGCGGCCTGGCGCTGCTTGGCCCGCTCGAGCCGGCGGGCCTTGCGCTCTTCGGCGGTGCGGGCCTTGGCCTTGCTGGCGCCGGCCTGGGCGGGGGCGGCCGGATCGGCCATCAGGCGGGCGGCGGCGGCGTCGCGGCGGGCCTCGGCCTTGCTGCGCACCTTGTCGGCCGCGGCGGCCCCCGTGGCGGTGGCCGAAGCCGACAGCGCCGGCGAGCTCGGCACCTTGACGACAGGCACCGGGGTCAGCGTGGGCACCGGGGAGAGCTGCACCGGCGGGCTGGGCAGCGTGGTGGTGACCGTGCCGCTCTGGGGCGCGGGCGCCTGGCCGGCCCCCTGGGCATGTGCCAGTGCAGCCACGCACGACAGCAGGGCGGCAGCGGTGAATCTCGTCTTCATGGGAACTACTCCTCGGTGGGACCGAAATTATCAGCTCAGTCGAAGCGCGACTGACGCAGCCACTTGGTCGCGACCCATTTTTCGCCCTCGATGACGGGGGCGCCACCATGCAGGCTGCGGCTGCTGGGGTGGGGTCGCTCATAACTGAAGAAGACCGCGTTGCCCTTGACCGGCATCACCTCGAGGTGGGCGTCGGGGAAGGTCGTGCCCCCGCCATGCGCCACGGTGTTGAGGTACATCACGACCGTGCCAACCCGCTGGCCACCACGGCGCAGGATGGTCGACGTGCCGGGCTGATCGGGGTCGAAATAGTCGTAATGCGGCTTGTATTCGGCGCCGGGCTGGTAGTTCAGCACCTGCACGCCCTCGCCGTTCTCGACCGGCCAGCGCACCAGCGCGGCGATGCGGGCCTCGAGGCGCTGCAGCAGCTCGTGCTCGCCGCGGCCGAAGAACATGCCCCGGCTGGTGCGGGCCTCGTTGACCTCGCTGCCGCCGGTGTGGTGGTCGACGGTCTCGGAGCGGCTCAGCCGCGGCGCGGCCAGCGCCACCAGGCGGTCACACTCGATCTCGCTGAGCAGGCCGCCGAAGACGACCACCCGCGGCTGCTTCAGGCTCATCAGCACCTGGACCTCGCGGTCGTGGGCCCAGACGGTCGACGGCGAGCCGGCCAGGTCGGGCTCGGGCATGGACGGCGCGGCCGGCTGCGCGGCGGCCAGCTGCTGCTGCTCGAGGTGCTGCTGCAGCGTGTGTTCCAGCGCCGACAGCGCGACGTCCTCGTCCCAGCCCGCATCCAGCATCGACTGCAGCACCGCGTCGGGTGCATGGCCCGCCATGGCCTGGTCGATGATCCACTGGCGCAATTCGGGGGTGACGGTCTGGGTGCTTCTGAGCCTGCTCATGCCGAAATTCTGACAGGCCCGCCCCCCGATTCCGGAGCGGGCCGCGCAAAAAGTCAGTCGCCCTGGCGGCGCCGGAACACCCAGCGGTCGGGGCCGGAGGCCGCGGCATCGTGGGCGTAGCCGTCGAGGTCGAAGCCCTTGAGCGCCTCGGGGTGGCGCACCCGGTGGGTGATGGCCCAGCGCGCCATCAGGCCACGCGCCTTCTTGGCGAAGAAGCTGATGATCTTGTACTGGCCGCCCTTCCAGTCCTCGAACACGCATTCGATGACGCGCGCGGCGAGCACCGGCCGGTCGGCGGCCTTGAAGTACTCCTGCGAGGCCAGGTTGACGATGACCGGCGTGGCGTCGGCCTGCAGGCGCTGGTTCAGGTAGGCGGCGATGGTGTCGCCCCACCAGGCGTAGAGCGTCTTGCCGCGCGGGTTGGCCAGCCGGGTGCCCATCTCGAGGCGGTAGGGCTGCAGCGCGTCGAGCGGGCGCAGCGCGCCGTAGAGGCCCGACAGGATCACCAGGTGATCCTGCGCCCAGGCGAGGTCGTCCGCGCCCAGCGTGCGGGCCGACAGGCCGTCGTAGACGTCGCCATCGAAGGCCAGCACGGCGGGCTTGCTGTTGTCGGGCGTGGCCTGCGGCTGCCAGGCGGCGTAGCGGGCCGCATTGAGTCCCGCCAGCGCATCCGACAGGTGCATCAGCCCCGCGACCTGCTGCGGCGCCAGCGGACGCAGCAGCCCGATCAGCTCGCCCGCCTGCGCGGTGAAGACGGGTTCGGTGGCCGGCACGGTGGCCGGGGTGTCGTAGTCCAGGGCCTTGGAAGGCGACAGCAGGAAGAGCATGGCAGGCGGCAAGGGGTCAGAAGGAGTCAGCCCGCGAGGGTAGCAGCGCGTGGCGCAGGCTGCAGGCCATCACGGATGACCGAACTGATCGACAAGAATACAATTCAGTCAGATCGATCATCACGATCGAAACCAGACTCTTCAGCATGAACAAGAACACCCAGCCTCCTGTCCAGAGCGGTGACCTGCTGTCTTTCCAGCCCTGCCCACCGCCACCGGGCACGCTCCAGCCCCGACGGCACACCTATCTGATCGGCATCGAAGACGATGCCGCGTCCCAGGTGCTGGAGAGTGTCATGCCGCTGCTCGATCGCCTGCTGGCGGAAAAGACGGCCGAAGTGCGCGAACGCCGGCTCGAGCAGATGGTCGACTTCATGACCGAGCAGATGCTGGTGCCGAGCACGGTCGATCTGCAGATGGCCCGGCAGCTGGCCACGCGTCATGCTCGTGTGCTCAACGAGTTCGGTTACCTGAGCGCCGAGCAGCTGGCGGATGCCAACCGATCGCAGGCGGCCAACCGACATGCACTGGCCGACAACTGGCGCAAGCGCCGCCAGGTGTTTGCCGTGCGCCACCCCGATGCCAGCGCCCGCACACGCGAGGTCTTTCCTGCGTTCCAGTTCGAGCAGCACAAGCCGATCAAGGCCGTGCAGGCGATCCTCGAAGCCTTCGGGGAACACAAGGCCCCCTGGAAGATCGCGCTGTGGTTCACCTCGAACAACGGCTGGCTGCCCGACCAGGCCCGTCCGGTGGACTGGCTGACCCGCGACCCCGAGGCCGTGATCGCCGCCGCACGACAGGATGCCGGCGGGAGTGCGGCTTGAATTGCCGGGCACCGGGAGCACGGCTGGATCCGCTCTTCGATCACTGGCCTGCGGGAGAGGCCATCCACGTGATCCATCAGGTGGCCTACGCCCCCGAGAGTTTCAACCCGGGGGTCGACGCCAGCGGCTCACCGGTCAAGCCCACACGATTTGCACCCATCCGCGACCGGCATGCGCAGGTCGTGCCCTATCTCTACGGCGGCTCGTCACGCGACTGTGCGCTCTTCGAGACGATCTTTCACCATGTGCCGATCGATGCGCTGGACAAGTTCGTGGATCTGGATGATTTTGCCCAGCGCGGGCATGGCCAGATCGTGCCGCAGCGGGAACTGCTGCTGGCCGACCTCACCAGCGAAGGCCTGCATCGCCTGAGGGTGCCGAAAGAGGAGCTCATTGCCAGTCCGCCGGCAGCCTATGGCATGACGGCACGGTGGGCCCAGGCGCTGCACCGGCAGTTCACGCAGGTGGATGGCCTGATCTGGATGTCACGACAGCGGGACCGTGACCGGGCCTTGCTGTTGTTCGGCGACCGGGTGGCCACGGCCCTGACCGGCCTGCGGATCGGCGGCCCGCTCAGGAGCAACGATGAACTGCGCCAGGCCATCCTGGCGGCCGCCCTGCGTGCGGGCATCGAGGCGTGCTGAACCTGCGGCAGCCCCGGCTTCTGGCACCATGCGCGCGCATGAGCCGATCCACACCAAAACCCGTTGAAGCGCCCTGCCCCTGTGGCAGCGGGCAGGCGCTGGGCGCCTGCTGCGGGCGTTATCACGCAGGGCCCGGGCACCTGCAGGCGCCGACGGCCGAGGCGCTGATGCGTTCGCGCTACAGCGCCTTCGTGCTCGATGAGCTGGACTACCTGCTGGCGACCTGGCAGGCCGGCCGGCGCCCGGCGACGCTGGAGCCCAACGAGCCGGGGCGGCGCTGGCTGGGGCTGGAGGTGCGCCGGCACGTGCCGATCGACGCGGACCAGGCGACGGTGGAGTTCGTGGCGCGCAGCAAGTGGGGCGGGCGCGCGGTGCGGCTGCACGAGATCAGCCGTTTCGTGCGCGAGGACGGGCGCTGGTTCTACGTCGACGGGGAGCAGCGATGAGCCGCCCGGCGTGGATGGAGGCGGCCGAGATCGAGCGCTTCTTCGCGACGCTGAAGGCGGCCAACCCGATGCCGGCCTCGGAGCTGGAGTACAGCTCGGTGTTCGAGCTGCTGGCGGCCGTGCTGCTGTCGGCGCAGGCGACCGACGTGAGCGTGAACAAGGCGACGCGGCGGCTGTTCCCGGTGGCCAACACGCCGCGCCGCATGCTGGCGCTGGGCGCCGAGGGGGTGATGGAGCACATCCGCACCATCGGCCTGTACCGCAACAAGGCGAAGCACCTGGTGGAGACCTGCCGCATCCTGCTCGAGCAGCACGGCGGCCGGGTGCCGCACGACCGCGAGGCGCTGGAGGCGCTGCCGGGGGTGGGCCGCAAGACGGCCAACGTGGTGCTGAACGTGGCCTTCGGCGAGCCGACCTGCGCGGTCGACACCCACCTGTTCCGCCTGGGCAACCGCACCGGGCTGGCACCGGGCAAGACCCCCTACGAGGTGGAGATGCAGCTGCTGCGGCGCATCCCGAAGGCCTATGCCGAGGACGCGCACCACTGGCTGATCCTGCACGGGCGCTACGTCTGCCAGGCGCGCAAGCCGCAGTGCTGGCACTGCCAGGTGGCCGAGGTCTGCCACTTCGAGCCGAAGACGGCGGCGCCCTGAAGTCGACCTGAGGCGGCACCGGGCCACCGCGATCGACCGGGTGGTGATTCAGGTGGCACGGGCGGCTCAGGCGTGCAGCCGGGCCCAGTCGTCCAGGCGGGTGCGGATCTGCCGCAGGCCGTCGGTCAGCGCGGCGGGGCCGGGCTGCAGGATCTCGCTGGACTTGATCTCGAAGACCTGGGCGTGGCGCACCGCGGGCACGTCGGCCCAGCCCTCGCGCGCCATGACCTGCTCGGGCCGGAACTTGCGCCCGCACCAGGAGCCGAGGATGAGCTCGGGCGAGCGGCGCACGACCTCGAGCGGGTCGGCGATGATGCGGTGCCTGCCCAGCGACTGGCCGGCCAGCTCGGGGAAACATTCCTGCCCGCCGGCCAGCTCGATCAGCTCGCTGACCCAGCCGATGCCGGTGATCAGCGGGTCCATCCACTCCTCGAAATAGACCCGCGGGCGGCGCGGCAGCCCGCGCGCGGCGGCCGCCGCCTCGTCCAGCCCGGCCTGCAGCTGCGCCAGCAGCACGGCGCTGCGCTCGTGGGCGCCGACCATCGCCCCGATCATCGCGATGGTCTGCAGGATGCCGGCGATGCGGCGCTGGTTGAACACGTGCACCGCCACGCCGGCGCGGATGAGCTGGCTGGCGATGTCGGCCTGCAGGTCGGAGAAGCCCAGCACCAGGTCGGGCTCGAGTTCGAGGATGCGGTCGATCTTCGCGCTCAGGAAGGCGCTGACCCGCGGCTTCTCCTGGCGGGCCTGCGGCGGGCGCACGGTGTAGCCCGAGATGCCGACGATGCGGTGCTGCTGGCCGAGCAGGTAGAGCGTCTCGGTCGTCTCTTCGGTCAGGCAGACGATGCGCTGGGGGAAACGGTCCGGGACGGGGCTCATGGCGGGCTCGGCGGGCAGGCAGCGTTTCAGCGGGCGGTGTGCAGGCCCAGCCGGTCGAGCAGCGCGCGGTCGCGCTCGGCCTGCGGGTTGCCGGTGATCAGCAGCTTGTCGCCATAGAAGATCGAGTTGGCACCGGCCAGGAAACACAGCGCCTGGATGGCCTCGCCCATCTGCTCGCGCCCGGCCGACAGGCGCACGCGGGCGGTGGGCATGGTGATGCGGGCCACGGCGATGGTGCGCACGAACTCGAAGGGATCGAGCTTGGCGGTGCCGGCCAGCGGCGTGCCTTCGACCTGCACCAGCTCGTTGATCGGCACCGACTCGGGGTGCGGCGACAGGTTGGCCAGCTGGGCGACCAGGCCGGCGCGCTGGGCACGGCTCTCGCCCATGCCGACGATGCCGCCGCTGCACACCGACAGGCCGGCCGCGCGCACATGGCCCAGCGTGTCCAGGCGGGCCTGGTAGTCACGCGTGGTGATGATGTCGCCGTAGAGCTCGGGGGAGGTGTCGAGGTTGTGGTTGTAGTAGTCGAGCCCGGCCTCGCGCAGGCTGCGGGCCTGCGACGCGTTGAGCATGCCCAGCGTGCAGCAGGTCTCCAGGCCCAGCGCCTTGACGCCCGCGACCAGCGTGGCGACCTTCTCGACGTCGCGGTCCTTGGGCTCGCGCCAGGCCGCGCCCATGCAGAAGCGGGTCGCGCCCTGCGCCTGGGCCTCGCGGGCGGCCGACAGCACCGCATCGACCTCCATCAGCTTGCCGGCCTCGACGCCGGTGTCGTGGTGCACCGACTGCGGGCAGTAGCCGCAGTCCTCGGGGCAGCCGCCGGTCTTGATCGACAGCAGCGTGGAGAGCTGCACCTCGTTGGCGTCGAAGTGGGCGCGGTGCACCTGCTGGGCCTGCCAGAGCAGGTCGTTGAACGGCAGGTCGAACAGCGCCTCGATGGCGGCGACGGTCCAGCGGGCCTCGGCGGCCGGCTCGCTCGGGCGCCGCGGGCGGTGCAGATGGACAGGCTGGTGGACGGGCGGTTCCGGGGACGCGGCCACGGCGCAGGCAGCGCTCGCGGCGCCTTGCAGGGTCGAAGAGGTCATGCGGCGGGGTTCGGACGGGGACGGGGCGGTGGCTCGACCGGGACGGCTCAGGCCTCGGCGACGGTGATCGGGCGCAGCGGCGAGTGCTGCTCGGGGTTCTGCGCGTGGTCGCGCAGTTCCTTGGTGCGGTTGGCCTCGTCCATGAACACCAGCCGGGGCTTGAACGCGCCGACCTGGTCCTCGTGCACCTGGCCGAAGGCGGCGATGATGATCAGGTCACCGACGCTGGCGCGGCGCGCGGCCGAGCCGTTGAGCGAGAAGATGCCGCTGCCGCGCGGCGCCTTGATCGCGTAGGTGACAAAACGCTCGCCGTTGTTGATGTTCCAGATGTGGATCTGCTCGTTCTCGCAGAGGTTGGCGGCGTCCATCAGGTCCTCGTCGATGCCGCAGGAGCCTTCGTAGTGCAGCTCGCAGTGGGTGACGGTGGCGCGGTGGATCTTGGATTTCAGCAGGGTGCGGAACATGGTGGTGGCGCAGGTCGGGCTGGGTTCGGGAGGGGGAGGACGAGGACCGGGCGGGCGGATCTCGCCGAGGCCGGCGATGATAAGGGCAGCGGGCCGCGGCTGACGTTAACGTCAACCGCAGCGGGACCCGGGGCTTTCGGGCGGCCAGCGCTGCAGCGTGCCGTGGGCCGGGGCGGCCGGCCAGTCCTGCGGGGTCAGGTCCGCCCGCTCGAGCAGGCGCAGCGTGTTGATCCAGCCGGCGTGGCCGACCAGCAGCCGCGGCCCGCCCGCCGCGGCCAGGCCGGCGAGGTGGGCCGACACGCGCTGGCGGATCTGCAGCAGCGACTCGCCGCCGCCGGGCGCGTGGGCGCCAAAATCGGCCTCCCAGGCGGCCACCTCGGCCGGGTCGATGCGGCTCCAGGCCAGGCCGTCCCAGCGGCCGAAGTCGAGCTCGAGCAGCAGCGGGTCGACATGGTGGCGCCAGCCCCAGCGGCGCAACCAGCGGGCCACGTCGGCACAGCGGCGCAGCGGCGAGCTCCACACCTCGCGGGCCAGGCCCTCGCGCCGCGCCAGGCGGCGGATGCGGTGCGCCAGGCGCTTGGCGCGGCGCGCGGGCACCGGCAGGTCGGTGCGGCCGATGCAGCGCCCGGCCGCACCGACCGGGCGCGGGTGGCGCCAGATCAGCAGCGTGGGCACGGCGCTCACACCGGCGCCTCGTCGAGGGCCGCTGGATCCCCCGCGGGGTCCTGCAGCAGCGCCACCGTGGCCAGCCAGGCCAGGTAGATCGCCAGCTCGCCGAGCTGCTGCGACGCGCCGAGCGTGTCGCCGGTGTAGCCACCCAGCCGCTGCCGGTACCAGCGGGCGCACCAGCGGCCCATGGCGGCCAGCGCCAGCCCCGAGGTGGCCAGCGGCAGCGCCTGCCCCAGCAGCGTGTGCAGCGCCGCGGCGGCCAGCAGCACGGTGGCCAGCACGAAGCCCAGGCCGCGGCCGGAGATCTGCTGGGCCATGGGCTTGGCCTTGGCGTGCTCGGGGTCGCCCGCATACGGCAGCCGCCACAGCAGCACGACCGGCAGCGCCCGCGAGGCCACATGGGACCAGAGGATCACCGCGGCGGTCTCGAGCGCGTCCCAGGCGGCCAGCTCCGACAGCGTCACCGCCTTCAGGCCCAGCACGAAGAACAGCCCGAGCGCGCCGTAGCTGCCCAGGCGCGAGTCCTTCATGATGGTGAGCGCCCGCTCGCGCGAGACCGAACCGCCCAGGCCGTCGCAGGTGTCGGCCAGGCCGTCCTCGTGGAAACCGCCGGTGAGCCAGGCGGTCGCGGCCATCGACAGCAGCACCGCCACCGACATGGGCAGCATCTGCCCGGCCAGCAGCAGCACCACCGCGCCCCAGCCGCCGACCACCAGGCCCACCAGCGGGTAGTGGCGCGCGCTGGCGTGCATCCAGGCCGGGTCGTAGCCGACCCAGGCCGGCACGGGGATGCGGGTGAAGAACTGCAGCGCCAGGAAGAACAGGCGCAGCTCGTGGCGCAGCAGGGCGAGGACCATCGCGGGCTCAGGCCTGCTGGCTGACGCCGGCGGCCTCGAAGCTGGCCATCTCGGCCAGGATGCGGCAGGCCGACACCAGCAGCGGCCAGGCCAGCGCCGCGCCCGAGCCTTCGCCCAGGCGCAGGCTGAGCTGCAGCAGCGGCTGGCCGCCGAGCTGGCGCAGCATCAGCGCATGGCCGGCCTCGTCGGACTGGTGCGCGAACACGCAGCGCTGCAGCACATGGGGCTGCAGGCGGGCGGCCACCAGCACCGCGGCGCTGACGATGAAACCGTCGACCAGGATGACCCGGCGCTCGGCCGCGGCCTGCAGCACCGCGCCGACCATCATCGCGATCTCGAAGCCGCCCATCGCGGCGAGCACGGCCAGCGGCGCGTCGACGCCCTCGTGGCGCTGCAGCACGGCCTGCAGCACGCCGATCTTGCGCTGCAGCGCGGCGTCATCGAGGCCGGTGCCGCGGCCGGCGCAGCGCTCGATCGGCTCGCCGCTCAGGCGCGCCAGCAGCAGCGCGGCCGACGAGGTGTTGCCGATGCCCATCTCGCCGAAGATCAGCACATTGCCCGGCAGGCTGCGCACCACGCCGCAGCCGGTCTCGATGGCGCTGGCGCATTCGGCCTCGGACATGGCCGGGCCGTCGAGCATGTCGGCCGTGCCGGGGCCGATCTTGCGCTGCAGCAGGCCCGGGCGCGGGGTGAAGTGGTGGCGCACGCCGGCATCGACCACCGTCAGCGCCAGGCCGTGCTGGCGCGCCAGCACGCTGACGGCCGCGCCGCCGGACAGGAAGTTCTCGACCATCTGCCAGGTCACGTCGCTCGGGTAGGCCGACACGCCGCGGGCGGCCAGGCCGTGGTCGGCCGCGAACACCACCAGCTGCGGGTGCAGCAGCTGCGGGCGGGTGCTGCTCTGGATCAGGCCCAGCTGCAGCGCCAGCGCCTCGAGGCGGCCGAGCGAGCCCAGCGGCTTGGTCTTGTGGTCGAGGTGGTGCTGCAGGCGGGCGGCCAGCGGCTCGTCTTGCAGGTCGGTGACCTGGGGCAGGATGTTCATGGGGGCAGCCTCCGCTGAAGGGTTGGAATGGGTCGTCATGGGTGATGCGGCTCGAGCAGGCCGTTGAGCACACCCGGGGAAAAATGGGCATCGACGTAGTCGGCCAGGCCGTCGAAGACGCTGTCGAGCGTGCGGCAGCGCTGGCCGAACAGCGCCTGCAGCACGGCCGGCGACTCGAACAGGCCGTGGGTGTAGACGCCGAGCACCGGGCCCTGCTGCCAGCCGAGCACCTCGCCGGCCTCGTCGTGCAGCGCGGTGGCCGCGGCCGGCAGGCCGGCGTGCTGCACCGTGCGGCCGTGGTGGATCTCGTAGCCCTCGAAGGCCACGCCGGCCAGCGCCTGCCAGGGCCCGGCCAGCGTGGCCGCGAAGCGGGCCCGGCTCGGGCGCAGCAGCTTGACCGGATCGAACTGCGTGACCAGCGGCAGCAGGCCCAGGCCGGGGCCATTGGCACCGATCACCGCGGCGGCGGGGCCGCCTTCGACGCCGTGCAGGTCGATCAGCGCCTCGCCCAGCATCTGCAGGCCGCCGCAGATGCCCAGCACCGCCCCGCCGGCGCGGGCGTGGCGGTTGATGGCCGCATCGAGCCGCTGCGCCCGCAGCCAGGCCAGGTCGGCGCTGGTGTGCTTGGAGCCGGGCAGGATGACCCAGTCGACCCCGTCGAGCCCGGCGGGCTCGCGCACCCAGCTCAGGCGCACCTGCGGCAGGTTGCGCAGCGGCTGGAACTCGTCGAGGTTGCTCAGCCGCGGGTAGGCGATCACGGCCACGCGCAGCGGGCGCTGGCCGGTGCCGCCGGTGGAGCGCTCGTCGAACACGCCGTCCTCCTCGGGCAGGCCGTGCTCGCGCCACATCGGCAGCACCGCCACCGTGGGCACGCCGGTCAGCGCCTGCAGCTGCTCGGGGCCGGGCGCCAGCAGCGCCGCGTCACCGCGGAAGCGGTTGAGCACGAAGCCCCGGATCAGCGCGCGCTCGTCGGCCGGCAGCAGCTGGTGGGTGCCGTAGAGGTGGGCGAAGGCGCCGCCGCGGTCGATGTCGGTGACCAGCAGGCAGGCGGCCCGCGCGGCCACGGCGGTGCGCATGTTGACGTAGTCGCTGCTGTGCAGGTTGATCTCGGCGGGCGAGCCCGCGCCCTCGATGACGACGACGTCGTTCTCGGCCTGCAGCGCCTGCAGCGCGTCGCGGGCATGCGGCCACAGCGCCTCGCTGCGGTGGCGCCAGGGCATGTCGCCCAGCGCCCGGTCGACCTCGCCCAGCACGACGACCTGGCTGCGGGTGTCGGCCTCGGGCTTGAGCAGCACCGGGTTGTGGCGCACCTCGGGGCGCACCCGCGCGGCCAGCGCCTGGAAGTACTGCGCGCTGCCGATCTCGCCCATGCGCCCGCCCGGGCCGGGCACGACGCGGGCGTTGTTGCTCATGTTCTGGGCCTTGAAGGGCGCGACCTTCAGGCCCTGGCGGGCATACCAGCGGCTCAGCGCGGTGGCCAGCCAGCTCTTGCCGGCACCGCTGGTGGTGCCCAGCACCATCACGGCACGGCCGAGGGGACGGACGGGAGTCGTCATGCGCAGTTCCGATCGAAGCAGGAGGAAGGTGAGGCCGCGGCCCCCAGGCAGGCCGCCAGCGCCGCCTGGGCCGCGGGCGGCTGCACGCTCAGGCGCACCCAGCCGGGCAGGCCCATCGAGGTGGTGTCACGCAGCTTCAGGCCACGCTCGCGCCAGCCGGCCAGCAGCGCGGCCGGGGTCTGCCCGGCGGGCCAGTGCGGCGCGCGGGCGACCAGGAAGGGGGTCACGCTGGCCTGCACCTGCCAGCCGGCGTGCTGCAGCAGCGCCACCTGGGCCTGCTTCCAGCGCCGCAGCACGGGCAGGCAGTCCCGCACCCAGGCCTGGGTGTCGGCGCCGGCCCAGCACTCGAGCAGGCCGACCGCATGCGCGCCCAGCGGCCACGACGGCGCCAGCGCCTGCACGCGCTGCAGCAGCCGGGCCTGCAGGTCCGGGCTCGCCTCGCCCAGGCTCTCTGCATGAGCCAGGGCCGCCTCGGGCGCGATCGCGTAGGCGCCCCGCACGCCGGTCAGGCCCAGCGCCTTGTTGGGCGACCAGAGCTGCCAGGCCGCCGCGGGCAGCTCGGGCGCACGGCCCTCGAGCCGCAGCGGCGCGTAGGCCCGGTCGACCACCAGCACGGCGGCGGCGGGCCGCGGCGGTGGCGCGTCGGCCCGGCCCAGCGGGCTCGACGGTTCGGTGTGCCAGCACAGGTCGGGGGCCTGATCGTCGGCCTGCAGGCCGAGGGCGGCGGCGGCACGGCCGTAGTCGCCATAACCCGGCACGGGCCAGCGCACGCGGGCGCCGGGGCGGCACAGCGCCATGGCCGTGCTCAGGCGCTGGATGAACTCGCTGGCGCTGGCCGCGGGCACGATGCGGCACGGATCGACCCGGTGCAGCCGCGCCAGCTGCTCGCGCAGCGTGTGGTAGCCGGGGTCGGGGTAATGGCGGGCGTCGACCCGCGCCAGCACCTCGACCACCCCGGGCGCGGGGCCGCAGGCGTTGGCGTTGGTGGAGAAGTCCCAGCGTGGCACGCCGAGCGCGTCCGGGCCGCCATGCAACGGCACCAGGCCGGGCAGCGCAGCGGGTGGCACGTCCGCCCGCACATCCGTCAGCAGGGCCGACGCAGGGCCCGACGTGGCCGGCGCCCCGCAGGCGCCCGCATCGGGACTCGACGTCGGGGGGATGCTCATGAC
The DNA here is from genome assembly GCF_003201595.1 of Sphaerotilus hippei. Taxonomy (GTDB): domain Bacteria; phylum Pseudomonadota; class Gammaproteobacteria; order Burkholderiales; family Burkholderiaceae_C; genus Sphaerotilus; species Sphaerotilus hippei. The sequence continues at coordinate 42,119 of NZ_QJJS01000021.1, forward strand.
GCCCCCCTGCCCGGCCCCATCGGCCCGGCCTGCGGCGCCATCCACGGGCTCGGGATCTGAGCCAGCCATGGGCCGGCCACGTCGGCCAGCCAGGGCAGCAGGCCCGGCAGCCGGTCCGCCGCCCCCGGCAGGCCGGCCAGGCCCAGCCCGGCCAGCGCCGTCAGCAGCAGGCCCAGCCAGGCGTGGGCGGCCAGCGTGGCCAGCAGCAGCGCGCCCTGCAGGTCGGAGGATTCGGGCGGGCGGCCGGCGGCGTTGAGCACGTAGACCCCGGGCTTGGACAGGCGCACGCCCAGCTGCAGCGCCATCGCGCCCATGGGCCAGCCGCCGTTGGGCGACGGGGTCAGCGCGGCCTGGTCGGCCAGCAGGCCCCAGGCACTTGGGCGCCAGCACGGGCGCAGCAGCAGCGCGCTGACCCGGGCGGTGGGCCAGGACAGCAGGTCGTCGGCGCGCGCGGCCCACTTGCCGGCCCACTCCCAGGCGCCGCGGTAGCCCCACATCGCGTCGGCGGTGTTGGCGAAGCGGTAGAGCACGGCCCCGGGCAGGCCCAGCAGCAGCAGCCAGGCCAGCGGGGCGATGAACGAGTCGTTGAGGTTCTCGGCCAGGGTCTCGATGGCCGACTCGCGCACCTGGCTGGCGTCGAGCACCGTCACGTCGCGGCTGACCAGGCGGGCGAGCCGCTGGCGACCGGGCTCGAGCCCCTGCTGCAGCGCCGCGCCGACGGCGGCCACCTCGTCGTGCAGCATCCGCCAGGCGAACAGCGGCTTGAGCAGCACGGCCAGCAGCGGCAGCGCCAGCAGCGCGGGCAGGCTCAGCAGCCGAGCCTGCAGCCAGGCGGCCGCGGCCATCAGCAGGCCGGCCAGCACCGTCCAGGCCAGCGCGCCACCGGGCAGCGCCAGCGCGGGCCGCGCGCGGCGCAGCCGCCGCCCGACCGGCCCCAGCACCCGGCCCAGCCAGGCCACCGGGTGCCAGGCGTCGGGCGGCTCGCCCCAGCGCCGGTCCCCGAGCCAGGCCAGCAGCAGCGCCCCGGCCAGCGCCAGCGGCCAGGGCGCCGGGGCGCACAGCAGCGCAAGCCAGCCGGAGGCGCTCATGCCGTCCTAGTCCTCGATGCCACGCTGGGCCGGCACGCCGGCCCGGAAATGGTGCTTGACCAGCGTCATCTCGGTGACGGTGTCGGCCAGCTCGATCAGCTCGTCGGGCGCGTTGCGCCCGGTCAGCACCACGTGCACATGGGCCGGCCGCTCGCGCAGCGCCTGCAGCACCGGCTCGAGCGGCAGCCAGCCGTAGCGCAGCGGATACATGATCTCGTCGAGCACGACCAGGAAATGCTCGCCGGCCCGGATCACGGCCTCGGCCCGCGCCCAGCCGTCGCGGGCCAGCTGGGCCGAATGCTCGAGGTCCTTGCTCTTCCAGGAAAAGCCGTCGCCCAGGCCCTCGATGGGCACGCCCAGCTGCTCGAACAGCCGGTGCTCGCCGAAACGGGCGCTGGGCACCTTCATGAACTGGTAGATCCGCACCGCCTTGCCGCGGCCGTGGGCGCGCAGCGCCAGGCCGAAGGCGGCCGTGCTCTTGCCCTTGCCGTCGCCGGTGTGCACGAGGATCAGGCCGCGGCGCTCGCCTTCGGGCACGCGGCGCTCACGGTCGACGGGAGGGGATTCGATCTGCATGGTGGACGGGTTCCGGGTTCAGGGCAGGACTCAGCCGCGCCGGTGGCGGGTGAGCTCGATCACGGTGGCCTGGCGGGCCGGCGGCGCCTCCAGGCAGGCAAGGGCCTCGGCCGCCTCGGGCGGCGGCACGCCGGCAGCGGCGGGCTCGGGCTCGGGCGGCCGCGGTTCGGCCGGCTCGCTCCCCAGCCGCGGCACGGCCAGCCACTGCTCGCCGACCCGCTGGATGCGGATGGCGCCGCCGAAGACCTCGACCAGCGCCCGGTGCACCCACGGGTCGTCGCTCGCCCCGATGGCACGCACGTCGCCCTGGGCCAGCACGACGAGCTGGTCGGCGGCCAGCGCCAGGTTGAGGTCGTGCAGCACGCTGATGACCGTGCCGCGGCGACCCAGGCGCATCATCAGGCGCACCAGCGCGATCTGGTGCGGCGGGTCGAGGTGGGTGGTCGGCTCGTCGAGCAGCAGCACCGGCGCCTGCACCGCCAGCGCACGCGCCAGCAGCACGCGCTGGCGCTCGCCGCCCGACAGCTCGGACAGGCGGCGGTGCTGCCAGCCCTGGCATTCGGTGTCGGCCATGGCCTGCTGCACGATGGCCTCGTCCTGCGGGCCCGGGCTGGCGAGCAGGCCGAGCTGCGGCAGGCGGCCCAGGTGCACGACGTCACGCACGGTCAGCTCGCCGCTGGCCTCGCCCTGCTGCGCCATCCACGCCAGCTGGCGGGCCCGCTCGCGCGGGCGCCAGCCGGACAGCGGCCGCCCGGCCAGCCGCACCTCGCCGGCCTGCAGCGGCTGCAGCCCGGCCAGCGCGCGCAGCAGCGTCGACTTGCCTGCGCCGTTGGGGCCGACGATGGCGGTCCAGCCGGGCGCGAACGACAGGTCCAGCCCGTGCAGCACGCGGCGTCCGCCCAGCTGCACCTGCAGGCCGCTGGCCTGCAGGTGCCATGCCGGCACGGCCGTGCCCGATCGAGCCTGGTCCATCACACCCCTCCCCGGCGCCGCAGCAGCCACAGCAGATAACAGCCGCCCAGCACCGCGGTGAGCACGCCCACGGGCAGCTCCTGCGGCGCGACGACGGTGCGCGCCATCACGTCGGCCACCAGCAGCAGCGCGCCGCCCATGGCCGCGCTGGCCACCAGCCGGTAACCGTGGGCGGCCTGCACGAAGCGCCGCACCAGGTGCGGCGCGACCAGGCCGACGAACGCGACCAGCCCGGCCTGGGCCACCGCCGTGCCGGTGGCCAGCGCCATCAGCACGACCATCACCAGCCGCAGCGTCGGCAGCGGCAGGCCCAGGCTGGCGGCGCTGTCCTCGCCCAGCGTCAGCGCATCGAGCACGCGCGACAGGCGCCAACTCAGCGGCAGCACCAGCGCCAGCACGGCCGCCAGCGCCACGTCCGACGCCCAGCCGAGGAAACCGGTGGTGCCCAGCAGGAACATCTGCCGCCCGCGCATCGCCTCGGGCGACACGGTGGTGATCAGGTCGTTGACCGCGCCCAGCACCACGCCGACGACCACGCCGGCCAGCAGCAGCCGGGTGGTGTGCTGCGCCCCGCGCGCCAGCGACAGCGTCATCGCCACGCCGGCCAGCGCGCCGGCGAACGCCGCGGCCACCAGGCCGACGCGGGCCAGCAGGTCGGCCGACACCAGGCTCAGGCCGGCCCCGGCCAGCGTGCTGGCCGCCAGCACCAGCACGACCCCGAGCGAGGCGCCCGCGGCCGAGCCCAGCAGGTAAGGATCGGCCAGCGGGTTGCGGAACAGGCCCTGGGCGATGGCCCCGGCCAGGCCGAACAGCGCCCCGGTCAGCCAGGCCCCCAGCGAGCGGGGCGCGCGGATCTGCCAGACGATGAGCTCGGCCTCGGCGCCGTGCAGGTCGGCCCAGCGCCAGCCTTCGCTGCCGGCGACCAGGCCGCAGCCCAGCGCCAGCAGCGACACCACCAGCAGGCCGACGGCCAGCACGCGGCGACGCCGCTGCTCGAGCGTGTTCATCGCGGCGCGCGGTCGAGCCGCTCCAGGCAGGAGGCCACCAGCAGCGCGGCCTCGCCCATGCGCGGGCCGGGGCGCACCAGCATGTCGTAGCGCTCGGCGTCGAAGCCGCAGGTCTGGCCGCTGCGCAGCGCGGCCAGCGTCGACCAGCCCGGGCGGGCCGGCATGCTCGCGAGGTTGCGCTGCACGGCCATGATCAGGTCAGGCCGGGCGCGCACGATGAATTCGGGGTTGAGCTTGGGAAACGGCCCCAGCGGTGGCGGCACGATGTTGCCCAGGCCGAGCCGGGTCAGCGTCTCGCCGATGAAGGAGGACGTGCCCGCCGCGTAGGGCGCGGCGTCGATCTCGAAATAGACCCGCTGGCCCCGCAGCCGCGCCGGGGTGCGGCCGGCGGCCTGCTGCAGCTGGGCCTCGATGCGCGACCACAGCAGCGGCCCCTGCTCGGGGCGGCCGATCAGCGTGGCCAGCAGGCCCAGCGAGCGGCGCACGTCGGCATGGTCCTTGGCCTCGATCGCGAAGACCTTGACGCCCAGCGACTCGAGGCGCTCGAGCGCCCGCGAGGACAGCCCGGCGACCACGACATCGGGCCGCAGCGCGACGATGCGCTCGATCTGCGCGTCGTCGAGCCCGCCCAGGCTCGGCAGGCGAGCCACCGAGGCCGGCCAGTTGGAATGGCGGTCGACCCCGACCAGGCGCTCGCAGGCGCCGAGCGCGCAGACCGCCTCGGTCAGCGAGGGCAGCAGGCTGACCAGGCGCTGCGGCGGCTGGGCCAGCACCAGCTCGGCGCCACGGTCGTCGCGCAGGTGCACCGGCTGGGCCCGGGCCCCGGCGGCCGTGGCCAGCAGGCCGGCGACCAGCAGCACGGCCGCCAGGGCCCGGTGGATGAACCCGCACCGCCACCAGGACGGCGGCCGCACCCGCCCGAGGCGCAGGGCCCGGCTCATGGCCGGCCCCCGTCGTCGGCCTGCACCGGCCGGCTCCAGGCCTGGCCGGCGACCATCAGCGTGAGCTGGCCGCAGGCCGAGGCGACGCGCTGGTTCAGCCGGCCGAGCTCGTCGACATAGTCACGCACCTCGCGACCCATCGGCACGATGCCCCAGCCGACCTCGTTGGAGACGAACAGCACCGGGCTGGCCAGCCCGGCCAGCGTGTCGATCAGGCGCTGCTGCTCGGCGGCCCAGCCATCGAGGTCGGGCGCGCCGTGCATCGGCATCAGCCAGTTGGTCAGCCACAGCGTCAGGCAGTCGACCAGCAGCAGGCGGTCGGGCCGGGCCGCGGCCGCCAGGGCCGCGGCCAGATGCAGCGGCGCCTCGACGGTGTCGAAACCCGCCGCTCGCTCGGCCCGGTGGCGCTGGATGCGCGAGGCCATCTCGGCATCGGCCGCCAGCGCGGTGGCCACCACCGTCACGCCGCGACCGGGCCGCGCCCGCTGCCAGGCCAGCGCCAGCCGCTCGGCCTGGCGCGACTTGCCGCTGCGCTGCCCGCCGACGATCAGGTGGTGGTGTGCGGCCATCGCTCAGATGCGCGGCGACCAGCGCAGGCCGACGTAGAGCTGGCGCTGCTGGACCGAGTAGTACTGAGCGCTCTCGTAGGCCTGGTCGAACAGGTTGTCGACCCGGGCCTCGAGGCGCCAGTCCCGCGCGAAGCGCCACTGGGCATCGAGGTTGAGCACCGTGTAGCCGGCCAGGCGCCGGGTGGCGGTGTTGGCCGCGTTGTCGTAGCGGGTGCCCGAGGCCAGCACCTGCGCGCCCAGCGTCCAGTCGCCCAGGTCGGTGTCGGCCTTCAGGCTGGCGTGGCGACGGGCCCGGCGGGTCAGCAGCTTGCCGTTGTTGGCGCTGCTCGCGTCGGCGTTGCGCGGCGACAGCGCGTCGATGCTGCCCGACAGGCGCACGGCGCCCAGCTCGGTGCCGCCCTCGAGCGTCAGGCCCTGCAGGCGGGCCACGCCGACGTTGTTGTAGCAGCCGTACAGGCTGGCGCAGGGGCTGGTGCCGGTCACGCTCTCGTAGACGATCAGGTCACGCACGCGGTTGCGGTAGACCGTCAGGCCGGCGTGGTTCACGCCCTCGCGCCAGTTCAGGCCGGCCTCGACGTTGAAGCCCTGCTCGGCACTCAGGCCGGCCTTGCCGTATTCGCTGAAGCGCTGGTAGAGCGTGGGTGCACGGAAGGAGTTGCCCGCCGAGGCGCGCACCCGCCAGCCCGGCGCGAGCTCGTAGGCCGCGCCCAGCAGGCCGGTGGTGTGGCCGCCGAACTCGCTGTCGTGGTCCTGGCGCACATGGGCCTGCAGCGCGAGCGCGCCGTGATGCCACTGGTCACCGACGGCCAGCGCGTTCTGCGCGCGGCCGGCCCGGCCGTCGAGCACGCCGGAGTTGTCGAGCTGGTCCTCGCGGCGCTCCAGCGTCGCGCTGACCGTGTGCTCGCCCAGGCTCAGGGTGTTGAGCCAGGTGGCGGTGCGGATGCGGGTGCGGGTGTCGTAGGCCGACGGGCGGGTCTTGTACTGGTCCACGCTCTGGCCGAGCGTGACCTGGCTGCGCCACTCGGGCAGCCACTGCGCCGACCAGTTCAGGTCGGCCGACGAGAAGTTGTGGAAGGCGTGGTGATCGACGCCGGCGGGATAACCGTCGTACTGCGAGTTGCTGTGCGCGGAGGTCAGGCCGGCCTCGACCCGCTGGGTGGGGCTGAGCTGCCAGCCCAGGCGGGCGCTGCCGCCCCGGTTCTGGTAGCCGTCGTCGTCGGCCGAGTAGGACGAATTGGCCGGGTTGGTGATGGCGCTGAAGCCGCCGGCGCGCTCGCCGGCCACGCCCAGGGCGTAGTCGAACTCGCCGCTGCGGCCGCTCACGCGGGCGTCGAGCTTGCGCAGGCCGTTGTTGCCCAGGCCGGCGCCGAAGTCGAACGCCAGGCCGGGCTCGCCCTTGCGGGTGAAGATCTGCACCACGCCGCCCAGCGCGTCGCTGCCGTAGATGGCACCGACCCCGCCGCGCACCACCTCGATGCGATCGATCTGCGACAGCGGCAGGGCCTCCCAGGGCGCGCCGCCGGTGGACTGGGAGTCCACGCGCACGCCGTCGATCAGCACCGCGACGAAGCGGCTTTCAGCGCCACGCACGAAACACGAGGTGATGCCGCCCGGGCCGCCGTTGCGCGAGATCTCGAAGCCGGCGGCCGAACGCAGCAGGTCGGCGACGTTGCCGGTGGCGCGGCGATCGAGGTCCTCGCGGCTGAAGACGCTGACGTCGGCGATGGCCTGGCTGATGCGCTGGGGCACGCGGGTGGCGCTGATGATGACCGGATCGAGCGCCTCGGCCGCCCGGGCCGGGACGGTCGCGGCACCGATCAGCACGGTGGCACAGGCCAGGGCGACACGACGGGGCGACAGCGGAGGGGCCTGATGCACGGACACGCACACAGGACGGGACGGGCGCACGAGACGCCGGGAGAGATCGGACATGTTGAGAGCAGAGGTGAGCTCAGGCACCGGCTTCCCCGCCAGCACCTGCATCCGAGCCGCGCATGCGCGGCTCCCTGTTGGCCGGTATCCGGGCTGACGAACGAACCAGTGCGACCTTCCCGGGAGCCGTGAGGCCGACCCAGTGGCATGAACACACCAGCAGGGAGTGGAGAACTCCCGTTCGCTTACCGTTGCGGGGGCAGCGCAGGTTGGGCGTGACCCGTGGGGTCGGACCTTCCTGCTTCCCGTTTAACCGTGCGGCTGTGATAGCCGGCACGAGCACCAACGAGGAACATTGTAATCGGCAATGGTGCGGCCACTACAATCAGATGGACTGGGGGCCGTTCCCGCGGCCCTGGTTACAACACCTTCGACATGTCCACACTTGAAGACCTCGCCGAACGGGTAGAACGGCTGCTGCTGCGCCACGAAGAGCTCAAGCGCACGAACCTGCAGCTCGCGCAGCAGCTCGAGTCGGTCACCTCCGAGCGCGACAACCTGCGCTCGCGCCTGTCGGCCGCGCGCAACCGCATCGACGCGCTGATCGAGCGGCTGCCACCGAGCGACGAGCGCCTGTCGAGCCATGAACCCGAAGGTGGCGACCGCGGCATGTCCGGTGGAGGCGTCTGAGCATGAAACAGCTTGAAGTCAGCATCATGGGCCAGACCTACATCCTGGCCTGCCCCGAAGGCCGCGAGACCTCGCTGCTGCTGGCCGTCGACAGCGTCGACCGCGAGATGAGCACGATCCGCGACGCCGGCCGCGTCAAGGCCCGCGAGCGCATCGCCGTGCTCGCGGCCCTGAACCTGGCCTACGCGCTGTCGGAGCGGCCCGCCACCTCGGCCACGCCCGGCGACGACGGCACCCCGGTCGACAGCGCCGCGCAGCAGGCCGGGGCCGAATGGGCCGCGGCCGCCGCACGCCTGGACCTGCGTTCGCTGGTGCAGCGTGTGGAAGCCGCACTCGGCGACACCCCCGCATCGAGCTGAGGCTTTCGCGGGCCGCGGCGGTCGGCTTAGAATGGATCCGTCCGTCGCGTCCGCGAAGGTTTTATATTTCCTTGAACCGATGCTCTCGCGAGCCTGGGCTTGGAACATTGCCTGACTGGTGTGATCGTCTCGCGTCAGATGAACCCGACGACAGGCTGACCTCGCCCACCTGAATCCCCTGGGTTCAGGAATGCGGCCTTCGGTTCGCGACGGACACCTTTTCGCCCTCCTCCTTTCCCCTTCCCCCTCCGAGATGATCGACCTCCAGCTGGCACTGGAACTGATGCTGCTGGGCTGTGCCACCGGCTTCCTGGCGGGGCTGCTGGGCATCGGGGGCGGCATGCTGCTGGTGCCCTTCCTGACCTGGCTGCTGTCGCAGCGTGGCATCGACGGCGGCCTGGCGGTCAAGATGGCCATCGCCACCTCGATGTCGACCATCCTGTTCACCTCGATCTCCAGCGTGCGGGCGCACCACCGCCGCGGCGCGGTGCGCTGGGACGTCGTGCGCCGGCTCGCCCCGGGCATCGTGCTGGGTGGCCTGGTGGCGGGTGCGGGCGTGTTCGCGATGCTCAAGGGCCAGGCGCTGGCGCTGATCTTCGCGCTCTTCGTCGGTTTTTCGGCCACGCAGATGCTGCTCGACCGCAAGCCGGCGCCCAGCCGGCAGCTGCCGGGCCCGGCGGGCAGCCTGGGCGCGGGCGGCCTGATCGGTTTCGTGGCCGGCCTGGTCGGCGCGGGCGGCGGTTTCATCTCCGTGCCCTTCATGACCTGGTGCAACGTCGCGATGCACCATGCGGTGGCCACCTCGGCCGCGCTGGGCTTCCCGATCGCGCTGGCCAACACCGTCGGTTATGTCGTGGGCGGCTGGTCGCTGCAGACCGGCCTGCCCGGCACGCTCGGTTATCTGTGGCTGCCCGCGCTGGCCGCGGTGGCCAGCGCCAGCGTGCTGACCGCGCCGCTGGGCGCCCGGGCGGCCCACGCGATGAACGTGCGCCAGCTCAAGCGGGTGTTCGCGATGGTGCTCTATCTGCTGGCCGGCTACATGCTGTTCAAGGCGCTGACCGTCTGAGGGCGGTGCCCGTGCCGGCGCCGGCCGGACCGGCGCTCAGCGGGGCTGCTGGTCGGCCAGGCTGATGGTGGCCAGCGCGACCCGGTTGCCGCCGCGCTGGCGCGCGTCGAACAGGGCCCGGATGGCCGCCTGGCTGAGCGCGTCGAGCGCATCGGCCGTGTGCGGGAAGCTGGCCACGCCGACCGACACCTCGAAGCCGAACGAATGCCCGCTCTGCACCACCAGCTGGGTCGCGCAGGTGCGGCGCAGGTGCTCGGCGCGGGAATGGGCCGTCGCCAGGCCGACGCCCGACAGCAGCACCGCGTAACGGTCGTCCCCGAGCTGGGCCAGCACGTCCATCGCGCGGGTGTTGCCACGCAGGATCTGCGAGATGCTTTCGGCCACGCGCGGCATCAGCGCCGGCGCTTCGGTGGCCAGCTGCCGATCGACCCGGTCCACCGACAGCAGCAGCAGCGCGAACTCGCGCTGCTCACGCTGCGACAGCGCCACCTCGCGGCGCAGGTGCTCCTCGAAATGCTCGCGGCGGAACAGGTCGAGCGGCCGGTCGACGCCGGCCGCCACGTCGCGGCGCAGCTGCTCGAACTCGCCCTGCTGGCGCTCGATCTGGTCGAGCGCCGCCTTCAGGCGCTGGCCCGACTGGCGCGCCTGGCCGTGGTCCCACCACACCGTCAGCAGCTGGGACCCCTGGCCCTCGGGGGCCAGCACGATGCGCCAGCTGCGGTACTCGAGCGCCTGCTCGCCCCGCTCGAAACGGTGCTCGTCGGCCGCCGGCTGGCCCGCTGCCAGCGCCCGCAGGTCGGCGGCCTTCATGGCCTGGGCATCGACCAGCGGCAGCAGCTGCAGATCGGTGCGCCCGACCAGCGTGTCCGGCTCGGACGCCCCCAGGAAAGCGAGCATGGCCGCATTGGCCCAGAGGTAGGCCCCCGTGTCCGCCTGCTTGACCGACACGAGCGCGCCGTCGACGCCCAGCAGGGCGAGCAGACCCCCGGCCAGGGCCGCAGGATCGGAGGAGACAGGCGATGTGGACATAAGGAACAGGAGCGCGGTGCCATGACCGCCGCAGATTCACCACCGACCATGATACGCAGCCGGCGCGCCGCCCACTCGCGGGCTTGCCCGCGCAGGCGCGGCCGGATCAGCCGATCAGCAGCTGCAGGCCACGCTCGTATTCACCGGTCAGGCGGTCGAACAGCTCCAGCAGGTCCTCGCTGGAGGCGGCCAGCGCCATGCGGCCTTCGTGCGTGCCCATCGTCGCCTCGCCCTTCAGCATGGTCTGCCAGGCGCGGTCGACCCCGGTCAGCGCCTCGCGGATCGAGCCGTTGCTCAGCGGCAGGTCACGCAGGAAACCGAGCGACTGCTCGAACGCGGCCCGGGTCTGGCCCCGCTGCTGCAGCTCGGCCTCGGCCACCGGCCCGGACAGCGAGGCCAGCAGCGCCTGCTTGGCCAGGCGCTGGGTCAGCATGCGCTGGCGACCCGACACGTTGATGACCTGCAGGTTGGTGACCGGGCCGGCCGTGGTCAGGGCCGCGGTCAGGCGCTCGGCCTGCAGCAGCAGGTCCTCGCCCAGCGCATCGACCTGGACCAGGCTGACGGCGTTGACCGGCGCATCCAGCGTCCGGCGCAGCAAGGCCCAGGTGGCCTCGGCCGCCTCGATCAGGTCGCCGAAGGTCGGGCGCGACAGGCTGCGGCCCAGGCCGGCGAACAGCTGCTCGGCCTGCTGGCGCGAATCGGCCAGCAGCGCGCGCGAACCGGCGGCCTCGACCCCGGCGACCAGCAGCGCATAGAGCTTGACGATGCGCTGCGACAGCATGCGCAGCCGCCCGGCGCGGTTGATCGCGTCGGCGTAGTGCACCGCGTCGATGACCTGCTGCGAGACCTGGCCCATGCGCATCTTGTTCTGCATGGACGCGGTGCGCAGCAGGCGGAAGGCCTCTTCCTCGTTGACCCGGCGCGAGCTCATCAGGATGCCCTTGGCGCGGTCGACCAGCTTGCGCTCGCTGTAGCGCTGGTTGACCTCGGCGAGCTCGCCACGCAGCGTGGTCTCGACCCGGAAGCGGGCCTGCGCGAGCTGGATCAGCGGGCGCAGGCGCTCGGGTGCATACCCGTTGACGACCCAGCCCTGCACCCCCGAGGCCAGCGCCTGCTCCATCGGCTCGGCGCGCACGTCGCTGGTGAAGACCAGCACCGGCCGGGCCGCGGCGGCGGCCAGCAGGCGGGTCGACTCGAACAGCTCGTCGCCCGGCAGCGGCTCCCAGATGACGACCACATCTGGTGCAAGACGCACCGCCTCGCGCACCAGAACATGACATTCACATTGCCCCAGCACCTGCAGTCCGACCGACCGGAGGTCTGCCGACAGCTCGGGCATGCACGGGGCGGCGGAGGCGGCAAGCAGTACGGAAGTCACGGGCAGGTTGGCAGAAATGGTGGCGATGCCCGAGCATACCGGCTGGCGCGCAGGCTGTGCAGCCCTCGGGATCCGGCCGTGCGCCAGCACTGGCATGCGCTTTGCAATGTTCCTGGTCAAGAAGTCGCAAGGTCGCGATTTTGACCGGTAGAACTGCACCGCCGGTCATGTGCACGTCGATGTGCGCAGCCATGTGCCTCCACCCAGCGCCGAGCTGGGCATCTGCCCTGACCAGATGAGCGACACATGCGCCATGAACACCCCTGCCCACCCGTTCCTGAACAGGCTCATGCCATGAGCCCTGCATCGAGCCGCGCCTGTCCGTGTGCCGCCGCACCACGTGCAGCCCGCATCTTTATCGCCTGATGTGCCTTGAGGAGTGACCCCATGAAAAAGATGAAGCTGGTGATGATCGGCAACGGCATGGCCGGTGTGCGCACGCTGGAAGAGCTGCTCAAGATCAATGACGAGCTCTACGACATCACGGTCTTCGGCGCCGAGCCGCACCCGAACTACAACCGCATCCTGCTCAGCCCGGTGCTGGCCGGGGAGCAGACGCTCGACCAGATCATCCTCAACCCGCTGAGCTGGTATGCGGACCACGGCATCACGCTGCACCTGGGCGCGACGGTCACCCACGTCGACCGCGGCGCGCGCCAGGTCACGGCCGTGAACGCCGCGGGCGAGACCCTGACGGCCGACTACGACCGGCTGCTGATCGCCACCGGCTCGACGCCGTTCATCCCGCCGGTGCCGGGGCGCGACCTCGAGGGCGTGATCGCCTACCGCGACATCGCCGACACGAACACGATGATCGAGACCGCGAAGACCCACCGGCACGCGGTGGTCATCGGCGGCGGCCTGCTGGGCCTGGAGGCGGCCAACGGCCTGATGCTGCGTGGCATGGCCGTGACGGTGGTGCACATCGGCAGCTGGCTGATGGAGCGCCAGCTCGACACCGTCGCCGGCAAGCTGCTGGAGAAGTCGCTGGCCGAGCGTGGCCTGAAGTTCGCGCTGGGTGCGCAGACCGCCGCGCTGCTGGGCAACGAGGCGGGCCGCGTGCGCGCGGTGCAGTTCAAGGACGGCACCGAGATCCCGGCCGACCTGGTGGTGATGGCCGCGGGCATCCGCCCCAACACCGCGCTGGCCGAGCGGATGGGCCTGCACTGCAACCGCGGCATCGTCGTCAGCGACACGATGCAGACGATCACCGACGCCCGCATCTACTCGGTGGGCGAGTGCGCCAGCCACCGCGGCATCGCCTACGGCCTGGTCGCGCCGCTGTTCGAGCAGGGCAAGGTGCTGGCCGCCCACCTGGCGCAGACCGGCCTGGGCATCTACGGCGGCAGCCAGACCTCGACCAAGCTGAAGGTCACCGGCATCGACCTGTTCTCGGCCGGCGACTTCATGGGCGGCGAGGGCTGCGAGGAGATCCTGCTGTCCGATCCGGTCGGCGGGGTCTACAAGAAGCTGGTGGTCAAGGGCGACCGGCTGATCGGCGCCTGCCTGTACGGCGACACCGTGGACGGCAGCTGGTACTTCAAGCTGATCCGCGACGGCCAGGCCATCCACGACATCCGCGACAAGCTGATGTTCGGCGAGAGCCACCTGGGCGACGCCGGCCACCAGGGCCAGAGCAAGGCCGCGCTGATGGCCGACACCGACGAGGTCTGCGGCTGCAACGGCGTGACCAAGGGCAGCATCTGCAAGGCCATCAAGGAGAAGGGCCTGTTCACGCTCGAGGACGTGCGCAAGCACACCAAGGCGAGCGCGTCCTGCGGCTCCTGCACCGGCCTGGTCGAGCAGCTCATCATGTTCACCGCCGGCGGTGACTACGACGCCTCGCCGAAGAAGAAGGCGCTGTGCGGCTGCACCGACCACAGCCACCAGGACGTGCGCGACGCGATCCGCGAGCACCGGCTGCTGAGCGGCGACGAGGTCCGCAAGGCCCTGGGCTGGAGGACCCCCGACGGCTGCCCGAGCTGCCGCCCGGCGATCAACTACTACCTGATCAGCACCTGGCCGAAGGAGGCGCGGGACGATCCGCAGAGCCGCTTCATCAACGAGCGCAGCCACGCCAACATCCAGAAGGACGGCACCTACTCGGTGGTGCCGCGCATGTGGGGCGGCGAGACCACCGCGGCCGACCTGCGCCGCATCGCCGACGTGGCCGACAAGTACGCGATCCCGACCGTCAAGGTCACCGGCGGCCAGCGCATCGACCTGCTGGGCGTGAAGAAGGAAGACCTGAAGGCCGTCTGGACCGACCTGGGCATGCCCTCGGGCTTCGCCTATGGCAAGTCGCTGCGCACGGTGAAGACCTGCGTGGGCAGCGAGTGGTGCCGCTTCGGCACGCAGGACAGCACCCGCATGGGCCAGGACCTGGAGCGCGCGCTGTGGGCGATGTACTCGCCGCACAAGGTCAAGCTGGCGGTGTCGGGCTGCCCGCGCAACTGCGCAGAGGCCGGCATCAAGGACGTGGGCATCATCGGCGTCGATTCCGGCTGGGAGATGTACGTCGGCGGCAACGGCGGCATCAAGACCGAGGTGGCGCACTTCTTCGTCAAGCTCAAGACCGCCGGCGAGGTGATGGAATACGCCGGCGCCTTCCTGCAGCTCTACCGCGAGGAGGGCTGGTACCTCGAGCGCACGGTGCACTACATCAACCGCGTCGGGCTGGACCACGTCAAGGACAGGATCCTGAACCAGCACGAGCGGCGCCGCCAGCTGTGGGAGCGCCTGCAGTTCAGCCTCGACGGTGCCGCCGACCCCTGGCTGCAGATGGACGAGGCCGGCGTGGACGAGCGCCAGTTCCGGCCCGTGGCGATGATCGCCCCGACCTGAGCCGCACCCGCCGCGACCCGTCATCAAGAAGACCAACGAGGATCTGCCATGAGCGACTGGAAAGTCATCTGCCGCATCGACGACATCCCGGTGCTAGGCGCACGCCGCGTGGCGCGCCCCGGCTCGGTCGATGTGGCCGTGTTCCGCAACAGCGAGGACCAGGTCTTCGCGCTGCTCGACCGCTGCCCGCACAAGGGCGGGCCGCTGAGCCAGGGCATCGTGCATGGCCAGAGCGTGGCCTGCCCGCTGCACAGCTGGAGCATCGGCCTGGCCGACGGCTGCGCCAAGGCCCCCGACGAGGGCTGCACGCCCCGGTTCAGCGTCAGGCTGGAGGCCGGCGAGGTCCTGCTCGACGCCGACGAACTGTCGAGCATCGCCGTGGGCGAGCCCGCCCCCCTGCGCTGAGCCAGCGATGATCCCGAACGACCTGCGCACCTGAAACGGGGCTGGAGATTTGCATGACTGAGACCCGTTCGACCTGTCCCTACTGCGGCGTGGGCTGTGGCGTCATCATCGAGAGCGATGGGACGCAGATCACCGGCGTGCGGGGCGACCCGGACCACCCGGCCAACTTCGGCCGCCTGTGCACCAAGGGCTCGACCCTGCACCTGAGCGCCGCCGCCCCGGTGACCCGGGCCACCCGCCTGCTGCAGCCGCTGCAGCGGCTGAGCCGCGGCAGCACGCCCCAGCCCGTCGGCTGGGAGGCGGCCCACACGCTGGCGGCCGACCGCTTCGCCCGCATCATCCGTGAGCACGGCCCCGACGCCGTCGGCTTCTACCTCAGCGGCCAGCTGCTGACCGAGGACTACTACGTCTTCAACAAGCTGGCCAAGGGCCTGATCGGCACCAACAACGTCGACACCAACTCGCGGCTGTGCATGTCCAGCGCGGTGGCCGGCTACAAGCGCACGCTGGGCGCGGATGCGCCGCCGTGCAGCTACGAGGACTTCGCGCTCGCCGACACGGTGTTCATCAGCGGCAGCAACACCGCCTGGGCCCACCCCATCCTGTTCCGCCGGCTCGAGGACGCCCGCCGCGCCCGGCCCGACCAGCGCTGGATCGTGGTCGACCCGCGCCGCACCGAGACCGCCGACAGCGCCGACCTGTTCCTGCAGATCCAGCCCGGCACCGACGTGGCGCTCTACCACGGCATGCTGCACGTGATGCTGTGGGACGGGCTGACCGACCTGTCCTACATCGCCGCCCACACCGAGGGCTTCGACGCGCTGCGCGACACCGTGCGCTCGTGGACCCCCGCCGAGGCCGCACGGGTCTGCGGCATCGCCGAGGACGACCTGGTGCAGGCCGCCCGCTGGTTCGCGCAGAGCGACCGGCGGGATGCCCGCGACGGCCGGGTCGGCACGACGATGTCGCTGTACTGCCAGGGCCTGAACCAGAGCGCCGCGGGCACCGACAAGAACGCCGCGCTGATCAACCTGCATCTGGCCACCGGCCAGATCGGCGTGCCCGGCGCCGGCCCGTTCTCGCTGACCGGCCAGCCCAACGCGATGGGCGGGCGCGAGGTCGGCGGGCTGTCCAACCTGCTCAGCGCCCACCGTGACCTGGGCAACCCGGCCCACCGGGCCGAGGTGGCCGCGCTGTGGGGCGTGTCCGACGTGCCGGCCCAGCCGGGCCGCAGCGCGATCGAGATGTTCCAGGCCGCCGCCGACGGCGAGATCCGCGCGCTGTGGATCGCCTGCACCAACCCGGCCCAGTCGCTGCCCGACGCCACGACGGTGCAGCGGGCGCTGGAGCGCTGCGAGTTCGTCGTGGTGCAGGAGGCGTTCTCGACCACCGCCACCTGCGCCTACGCCGACCTGCTGCTGCCCGCGACCACCTGGGGCGAGAAGGACGGCACGGTCACCAACTCCGAGCGCCGCATCAGCCGGGTGCGCCCGGCGGTGGCCGCACCCGGCCAGACCCGACACGACTGGAGCATCGGCGTGCAGTTCGCGCGGGCACTCGAGGCGCGCCTGCCCGAGCGCCTGAACGGCCGGCCCACGCTGTTCCCCTACCCCACGCCCGAGTCGATCTGGAACGAGCACCGCGAGAGCACGCGCGGGCGCGACCTCGACATCACCGGGCTGAGCTACGGCCTGCTCGACGAGATCGGCCCGCAGCAGTGGCCGATGGCCGAGGGCGAGGCCCGCGGCCGGGACCGCCTCTACGAGGACGGCGTGTTCCCGACCGCCAGCGGCCGGGCGCGGTTCAGCGCGATGGCCTACCGCCCGGTGGCCGAGCCGCGGGACGCGCGCTACCCCTTCGCGCTGAACACCGGCCGCCTGCGGGACCAGTGGCACGGCATGAGCCGCACCGGCACGCTGGGCCGCCTGTTCGGCCATGTGGCGGAGCCGGCGATCGAGCTCAATGCCAACGACCTGGCCCGCCGCGGCCTGGCCGAGGGCGACCTGGTCGAGGTGAGCTCGCGCCGCGGCAGCATCGTGCTGCCGCTGGTGGTCAGCGACACCGTCGCGCCCGGCCAGGCCTGGATTCCGATGCACTGGGGCGGCGAGGTGCTGGGCGGACGGGATGCCGAAGGCGCGCCACGCCTGGGTGTCAACGAACTGACGCTGCCGACGAACTGCCCGACCTCGCGCCAGCCCGAACTCAAGCACTGCGCCGTGCGCATCGAGAAGGCCGCCCTGCCCTGGCGCATGCTGGGCCTGGCCTGGCTGCCGCAGGAACAGGCGCTGGCCGTGCGCGAGCAGCTGCGCGCGCTGATGGGCGACTACGGCCACGCCGTCGTGCTGCCCTTCGGCCGCGAGCCGCACGCGCAGGGACTCGGCGGGGTGCTGTGGCGCGCCGCGTCGGACCGGCCCGCCAGCCTGGAGCAGGTGCAGCGCATCGTCGCGCTGCTGGGCCTGGACGGCCCCGAGACGCTGCACTACCAGGACCGCCAGCGTGGCCAGCATCGCCATGTGCGGCTGGTCGACGAGCGGGCGCTGGACGGCAGCACCGACCGCGTGCTGCGCGGGGTGCTGCTGGCCGGCGACACCCGCGCCGAGGCCTGGATGAAGACGCTGCTGCAGGACGAGCTGCCGGCCCAGGCCTACGGCCGGCTGCTGCTGTCAGGCAGCCCCAGCGCACCGGTCGCGCTGGCCCCGCGCGGCCGGCAGGTCTGCACCTGCCTGAACGTCAGCGAGCCGCAGATCATCGCCGTGCTGGGCCGCTGCGGTGGCTCACCGGACGAGCGACTGGGCCGGCTGCAGGGCGAGCTGAAATGCGGCACCAGCTGCGGCTCCTGCCTGCCCGCGCTGCGCACCCTGGTGCAGCAGCATCCCTGCACCGCCGGCACGCCCGAGGCCACCCCCCAAGCCCATTGATCCCGCAACGTGGCCCATCCCGCCGCAGAGCGGGCAGGCCACGCCCTGAACTCCCCACCTGGTTTCCCCCATGGCTTCCTACAAGACCTTCCTCAAGGCAGGACACTGGCCCACGCTGGCCGCGTCCTTCCTCTACTTCGACTTCTGCTTCGCGATCTGGGTGCTCAACGGCGCCATGGGTCCGTTCATCAGCGAGACCTACGGCCTCGATGCGGCGCAGAAGGGTTTCATGATCTCGGTGCCCATCCTGGCCGGGGCGCTGATGCGTTTTCCGCTCGGGGTGCTGTCGCAGTACATCGGCCGCAAGAACGCCGCCATGGTCGAGATGGGGCTGATCGTCGCCGCGCTGATCTCGGGCTACGTGTTCGTCGACAGCTACGACGGCGTGCTCGCGATGGGCGTGCTGCTGGGCATCGCCGGGGCGAGCTTCGGCGTCGCGCTGTCGCTGGGCTCGGGCTGGTATCCGCCGCAGTACAAGGGCCTGGCGATGGGCATCGCCGGGGCCGGCAACTCCGGCACCGTGCTGGCCGTGCTGTTCGCGCCGCCGCTGGCCATGAAGTACGGCTGGCAGGCGGTCTACGGCCTGGCGGCCTGCACCATGCTGCTGCCGATGCTGGTGATGTGGTTCGCCGCCAAGGAACCGCCGGACCGTGAGCACCAGACCTTCCGCGAGCACATCGCCTGCCTGTTCGAGAAGGACGGCTGGTCCTTCAGCCTGATCTACATCATCACCTTCGGCGGCTTCATCGGCCTGGCCAGCTTCCTGCCGACCTACTTCCACGACCAGTTCAAGGTCACCAAGGTCGAGGCCGGCCAGCTCACCATGCTGGCCACGCTGATGGGCTCGGCCGTGCGGGTGCTCGGGGGCTACATCTCCGACCGCGTCGGCGGCATCAACACGCTCAGCGGCGTGCTGGTCGTCGTCTCGATCACGCTGGTGGCCTGCGGTTTCGCCGGCGAGTCGGTCGCGGTCACCACGCTGCTGTTCATGTTCTGCTTCGCCGCGCTGGGCGCGGGCAACGGCGCGCTGTTCCAGTTGGTGCCGCTGCGCTGGCCGCTGACCACCGCGGTGGCCGGCTCGATGATCGGCGAGATCGGCGCGCTGGGCGGGGGCTTCCTGCCCAACGCCATGGGCCTGTCCAAGCAGCACAGCGGCAGCTACCTGTGGGGCTTCGTCGCCTTCGCGGTGCTGACGCTGGTGATGCTGGCGATGCTGCGCATCGTGCAGATCCGCTGGACCCGCACCTGGGCCGAGAAGGGCGGCCGCGCCCGCAGCACCCCGTCGACCGTCGGCACCGTGCGCTGACCGACCGGTCACGCAACGGCCCCCCGCAGGGCCACGCCCCGGCGGGGCCGGCCCCACGCCTCAAGCGCCAGGCTCCGTTTCGGGGCCTGGCGCTTTTTGACATCTGCATCAGGAAAACGGCTTGCCATGCCGTTTCTTGATATGAATATCAAGTTCGATCTGCCCGCTTCAGCCAGGCTCGACGCGTGAGCCACCCCGCTCAGGGCGCCACGGCACGCTCGATCTGCCGTCCCCGCAGGCCCGGCCCGTCCAGGTGGGGCGCGATCAGGGGGCTGGCGATCAGCGGCTGAGGCCCCGCGGCCTGGCCGGACTCCGCGGCCGGCCGGGGCTGACCGGCGACGACGTTCACCGTGCCCTGGCGGATCGGCTGCTCCTGGCCTCCCCGGGGGCACGCCCGGTCGGTGTAGATCACCTCACCCCCCTTCTGGCACTTGCGCACCCCGCCGATGGGCACGTCGCTCAGCCGGGCCGGCGGCCGTGGCGCCGGCCCGGGGCCGACATCACGCACCGAGCCGTTGTCGAACGGGATCTGCACCGCCCGCGTGTCCTTCGGTGACAGCAGGGCCTGGACCCACTGCGCGTGGCGATGGCGCCAGCCAGCGGCCAGCAGGATCAGCAGCAGGGAGCCGAGGAAAAGTCGTTTGAGCAGCATCGGACGCGCCAGGCAGTGCATGCGCCGCAGGGGACAGCCCCCTGCAGCCAGGGCACCGACTGTGAGGCGGTCCTGCGGCCGGCGATATCCACCGGATGGGTGAAGGCGACGGGTGTCGAGCAGTCCGTCACGGGCGCCGGCAGAAAGCCTGTCGTGGTGGCGGGTCACGGCGGATCACGGCGGATCACGGGCGGATCAGCGTGGCAGGAACAGCAGCCAGAAGATCAGCAGCAGGTTGAAGAGGATGGAGACGATGGTGGCGACCTTCCACAGCACGGCGGGGTCGCGCAGCGCCAGCGGCGTGGCGGGCAGTGCGGACACCGGGCGGGACGCGCCACGCTCCAGGGCGAGCACGAGCTCCTCGGCGGTCTCGAAGCGCAGGCGCGCATCGCGGGCGACGGCCTTGAGCAGCAGGTGGTCGAGCCAGATGGGCACGTCCGGGCGCAGCCGCGACGGGGGGGTGGGGTCGCGACGGAAACGGCCGCTCTGGTAGGGCTCGACCTCGCCGTAGGGCAGGCGGGCGGTGACCCACTGGTAGAGCGTGACGCCCAGGGCGTAGAGGTCGCTGCGCGCGTCGACGGGCTCGGGCGGGTCGGCCCACTGCTCGGGGTTCATGTAGCTGGGCGTGCCCGCGTGCAGGCTGCGCTGGGACTGCGGCTCGCGGCCGGAGACGGCCACGCCGAGGTCGAGGATGCGCCACTGGCCGTCCTCGCCGAGGTGCAGGTTGCCGGGCTTGATGTCGCGGTGGACCACGCCGGCGCGGTGCAGCTTGCCCAGCGCGCGGGCGATGGTGAGCGCGCCCCGCACGACCTCCGACAGCGGCACGGGATGCCCGGGGTCGCGACGCTCGATCAGCTGCTCGAGCGTCTGGCCGGTGTGCCAGTCGAAGACGGCATAGAAGGCGCTGGGGCGCACGGCCTCGCGCAGGCGCACGAAGCCGGCCGACTCGGTGGCGGCGAGGCGCTCGGTCAGGCGCAGGCCCAGCCAGGCCTCGTGGGCGAGCATGGCCCGCTCGTCGTGGTCGCTGGCACGGCTCTCGTGCAGGGTCTTGAGGGCGACGAGCTCGCGGCTCTGCAGGTCACGCGCCTGGTAGAGGCGGTGCACGCCGGTGTCGGCGACCAGCGCGGTGATGGCGTACTGGTCGAGCGTCTGGCCCACCCGCAGGCGCGGCGGCACGGGCAGGTGGCGCCCGGCCAGCAGCACGTCGTCGTAGCGCCCGGCCGCCAGGCCACGCACGCGCAGGACCAGCGCGGTGCAGTTGTCGCGGCTGCCGGCGGCCAGCGCCGCGCCGACCAGCGCATCGCTGGTGACCTGGGCCTGCTCCTGGCCGAGCAGCAGCGCCTGCAGCCGAGGCTGCTTGAGGGCCCCGTGCACCCCGTCGCTGGTGAGCAGGAAGACGTCGCCCACCCGCAGCACGCCCTGGAAGAAGTCGATGCGCACCGGATCGTCCAGACCGATCGCGCGGGTCAGGCCGCTGTGGAAGTCGAGCACGTCGAGCGCGTGGTCCTGGGTGAGCTGGATCAGCTCGCCGTCGCGCAGCAGCCAGGCGCGGCTGTCGCCGACATGGGCCACGGTGTAGCTGTGGCCGCGCAGCACCAGCGCGGTGAGCGTGCTCATGGCGCTGCCCGGCTCACGCACCCGCTGGCCGTCGGGGCCGCGCGAAAGCGCGGCGCGGCGCTTGTTGTGCCCCACCAGCCAGGCGTTCTGGGCGCTGATCAGGCGCTCCAGCGCCACGGTGGTGTCCCAGGTGGCGGGGGCGCCGAAGTAGTCCTGCACCAGGCTCTTCACCGTGGTCTGCGCCGCCATGGCGCCCCCCCCGCCGGTGGACACGCCGTCGGCGAGCGCGGCGATCCAGCCCAGCGCCTCCTCGTGGGGCTGCGGCTGCTGCACGGCCACGAAGTCCTCGTTGTGCTCGCGCTTGCCCCGCTCGCTGCGGTGGCCGATGTCGACGTCGAAGGTCATGGGCGGATTGTCGACGCTGCAGCGGGTCCGAGCCGCAGCATCGCACCCGGGTTTGCACGGCCGCGGCACCGGCGCCGGGCGCGGGCACTACCATCGGCCATCGCACACGAACGCCCTGCCCCACCATGAGCATCGCCCCCTACCTGAAGATCATCGGCCGCGGCAAGGAAGGCGCCCGCGCGCTGGACCGCGCCCAGGCGCTCGACCTGATGCAGCGCATCCTCGAGGGCCGGGTCAGCGACCTGGAGCTGGGCGGCTTCGCGCTGGCCATGCGCATCAAGGGCGAGTCGGCCCAGGAGCTGGACGCGTTCGTCGAGGCCACGATGCAGCACACGCTGGCGCTGGCCAGCGCCACGCCCGCGGTGCTGCTGCCGAGCTACAACGGCGCGCGCAAGCTGCCCAACCTGACGCCGCTGCTGGCGCTGCTGCTGGCGCGCCGCGGCGTGCCGGTGCTGGTGCACGGGCCGATCGCCGACCCCGGCCGCGTCACCAGCGCCGCGGTGTTCGACGCGCTGGGCCTGCCGCCGGTGGCCGATGCCGACGCGGTGCAGGCGCGCTGGGCCGCCGGCCAGCCGGCCTTCATCGCGCTGGAGGTGCTCAACCGCCCGCTGGCGCAGCTGCTGGCGGTGCGCCAGGTGCTGGGCCTGCGCAACCCCGGCCACACCGTCGCCAAGCTGCTGCCGGCGGTGCCTGGCGGGCTGCGGGTGGTCAACCACACGCACCCGGAGTACGCGCTGAGCCTGTCGCAGTACCTGCGCGACAGCTGCGCGGACGCGATGCTGATGCGCGGCACCGAAGGCGAGCCGGTGGCCGACTGCCGCCGCCAGCGCCAGTTCGACGTCTACCTCGGCGGCGAGCTGCGCACCGACCTGGGCGCCGAGCCGCAGGACGGCGTGCTGGCCACGCTGCCGGAGCTGCCCGAGGGGATCGACGCGGCCACGACCGCCGCCTACATCGAGGACCTGCTGGCCGGCCGCGCGCCGGTGCCCGCGCCGATCGAGCGCCAGGTCGACTGCCTGCTGGCCGCCCGGGAGCGCATGGCCGGCTGAGGCCGGGCGAGCGGCGGGGCCACCTGTGGCAAGCTGCGGCTCCTGCGTCGACTTCCACCACCACCCCGCACCATGGCTTCAGCAATCGACTTCTATTTCGACTTCTCCTCGCCCTACGGCTACTTCGCCAGCACCCGCATCGACGAGCTGGCGGCCAAGTACGGCCGCGACGTGGAATGGCACCCGATCCTGCTGGGCGTGGTGTTCAAGACCACCGGCTCGGCCCCGCTGCCGCAGATCCCGATGAAGGGCGAGTACTCGCGGCGCGACTTCGAGCGCAGCGCGCGTTTCCACGCCATCGACTACCAGGAGCCGACCGCCTTCCCGATCCCGACGCAGGCAGCCGCCCGCGCGATGCTGTGGGTGCAGAGCAAGGCGGGTGACGACCGGGCGATCGAGTTCGCCAAGGCGCTGTTCCGGGCCTACTTCGTCGAGAACCGCAACATCGGCGATCCGGAGGTGGTGGCCGCGGTGGGCACGGCGCTGGGCCTGGACGGCGCGGCGCTGTCGGCCGGCATGAACAGCACGGCGGTGAAGGACCAGCTGCGCGCGGAGACCGACCTGGCCATGGCCAAGGGCGTGTTCGGCTCGCCGTTCGTGATCGTCGATGGCGAGCCGTTCTGGGGCTTCGACCGCTTCGACCAGGTCGAGGCGCTGCTGCGCGACGGCCGGGTCTGAGGGGCCGGGGCTCAGCGCCGCGACAGCTGGCTCAGCAGCAGCCGCGCGGTCGACAGGTTGGTCGCGCACGGGATGTCGTGCACGTCGCAGGCGCGCACCAGCGCGTTGATGTCGGGCTCGTGCGGCTGCGGGGTCATCGGGTCGCGCAGGAAGATGATGGCGTCGAGCCCGCCCACGGCCAGCCGGGCGCCGATCTGCAGGTCACCGCCCAGCGGGCCGCTCAGCAGGCGCTCGACCTGCAGGCCATGGGCGTCGATCAGGCGCTGGCCGGTCGTGCCGGTGGCGCACAGCGTGCAGCCGCCCAGCCAGTCCCGGAACTCGCCGGCCAGCGTGACCATCTCGTCTTTCTTGCCATCGTGGGCGATCAACGCCAGGCGGATGCAGGTGTTCATGGACAGGCCTCGCGGTGTGGGGTGCGGCGCCAGTCGCCGCGCACCGGGATGCTAACGACGGCGGGTTTCAGCGCACCATCAATCGCGCTCAGCCCCACCAGCGCGCGGCCAGCGGCATCAGCACCGAGGCCAGCAGCGCCTGCAGGCTGAGCGCCAGGCCGGCGTAGGCGCCGGCGTCGGCATGCACCTGCATGGCCCGCGCCGCGCCGATGCCGTGGGCCGCGTTGCCCAGCGCGAAGCCGCGCACGCTCCAGTCGTGGATGCGCATCGCGTCGAGCACGTACTTGCCGATCAGCGCGCCGGCCACGCCGGTGATCAGCACGAAGGCCGCGGCCAGCGCCGGCACGCCGCCCATGCGCTCGGCGATGCCCATGGCCACCGGGGCGGTGACCGACTTGGGCGCCAGCGAGCGCAGCACCGCGGTGTCGAGCCCGAACAGCCAGCCGACCAGCACCGCGCTGAGCGCCGAGGCGGCCCCGCCCAGCGTGGCCGCCACGACCAGGTAGGCGCCACGGCGGCGCAGCTCGTGGCGACGCTGCCAGAGCGGCCAGCCCATCGCCACCACGGCCGGACCCAGCATCACGTGCACGAACTGCGCGCCGGCGAAGTAGGTGCGGTAGGGCGTGGCGGTCAGCGTCAGCACCGCGGCCAGGATCACGACCGAGCCGAGCACCGGATTGGCCCAGGGCGGCGAGCCCAGCCGCACGAACAGCGCATGGGCCGCCACATAGGCCACCAGCGTCGCGCTGAGCCCGAACAGCGGGCTCGAGGCCAGATAGACCCACAGCTGCACGACCTCAGACATCACGCGGCTCCGGGCCGTCACCCTGGGGCGGCCAGCGCCGCAGCAGCGTCTGCAGCACCCAGGCGGTGACCGCGATGCCCAGCGCGGTGGACAGCAGCAGCGTGAACACCAGCTGCAGCCCGTACTGCGCCAGCAGCGTGGTGTGCATGATGATGCCCGCGCCCACCGGCACGAACAGCAGCGACAGGTGCGACAGCAGCACCAGCGCCGCGGCCTCGACCGGCGCGCGCAGCGGCGCCCAGGACAGCGCGGCGAACAGCAGCACCAGGCCCAGCACCGGCCCCGGCACCAGCCAGCCGAAGGCATGGGTGAGCAGCTCACCGACCAGCTGCAGCACCAGCAGCAATGCAAATCCCCTCAGGGCCGCCATGGTTCACTCCCGGATCCGACCGGCCCGACGCGGGCGGCCCGGCTGCATTGTCGGCAAAAAGAAGGCCACCCGCAGGTGGCCCTCTCCGGTGCGCCGGCTCAGCCCCGGGTGGCTCAGCCGGTGATCAGGTCCTTGATCTGCGTGAGCGCGGCCGGATCCTCCATCGTCGTCAGGTCACCGGTCTCGCGGCCTTCGCAGACGGCCTGGATGGCACGGCGCAGCACCTTGCCCGAGCGGGTCTTGGGCAGCACGCTGACGAAGCGCACCCGGGCCGGGCGCGCGACGGCGCCGAGCTGCTCGTCGACCACCTTCATGATCTCGGCCTCGTGCTTCCTGGCGTCGGCCTCGGTGGCCACCTGGCTCGGGTCCTTCAGCACGGCGAACGCGACGGCGACCTGACCCTTGAGCGGGTCGGCCACGCCGACCACGGCCACCTCGGCCACATTGGGGTGGCTGGAGATGCTCTCCTCGATCTCGCGCGTGCCCAGGCGGTGGCCGGCGACGTTGATGACGTCGTCGGTGCGCCCGAGGATGAAGTAGTAGCCCTGCTCGTCGCGGATGCCCCAGTCGAAGGTGCTGTACATCGTCTTGCCGTGGATGCTGGACCAGTAGGTCTTGACGAAACGCTCGTCATCGCCCCAGATGGTCTGCAGGCAGCCCGGCGGCAGCGGGCCGTCGACGGCGATCACGCCCTTCCGGTTGGGCTCGGTGATCTCCTCGGCGGTGGTCTCGTCGATCAGCTTGACGTCGTAGCCGTAGACGGCCTGGCCGGGCGAGCCGAACTTGGTCGGCGCGGGCTCGACGCCGTTGCAGATGGCCATGATCGGCCAGCCGGTCTCGGTCTGCCAGTAGTTGTCGATGATCGGGCGGCCCAGCGCCTCGGCGATCCACTTGGCGGTGGGCTCGTCCAGCGGCTCGCCGGCCAGGAACAGCGCCTTCAGGGTCGACAGGTCGTATTTGGTCAGGAAGGCCGGATCCTGCTTCTTGAGCACGCGCACCGCGGTGGGGGCGCTGAACATGACCGAGACCTTGTATTTCTCGACCAGGCTCCACCAGATGCCGGCGTCCGGCCGCGTGGGCAGGCCCTCGTACATGATGGTGGCCATGCCGTTGATCAGCGGGCCGTAGATGATGTAGCTGTGACCCACCACCCAGCCGATGTCGGAGGTAGAGAAGTAGGTCTCGCCCGGCTTGCCCATGTAGATGTGCTTCATGGACGCGGCCAGGGCCACGGTGTAGCCGGCGGTGTCACGCTGCACGCCCTTGGGCTTGCCGGTCGTGCCGCTGGTGTAGAGGATGTAGGACGGGTGGGTGGACTCGACCCACTCGCAGGGCACGACGGTGTCGAGCTCCCGGGTGCGCAGCGTCGCGTAATCGACGTCGCGGCCTTCGGTCCTCGGCCAGGCCGACAGGCCGCGGTCGACCATCAGCACCGCGGCGGGCTGGTGCGCGGCCAGCCCGATGGCGTCGTCGAGCAGGTGCTTGTAGGGCACGACCTTGCCCCCGCGCATGCCGGCGTCGGCGCTGATGACGACCTTGGGCGTGGCGTCGTCGATGCGGCTGGCCAGCGAGTGGCTGGCGAAGCCGCCGAACACCACCGAGTGGATGGCCCCGATGCGCACGCAGGCCAGCATCGCGAAGCAGGCCTCGGCGATCATCGGCATGTAGATCAGCACCCGGTCACCCTTGGCCACGCCCAGGCTCTTCAGGATGGCGGCCATGCGCTGCACCTCGGCATGCAGCTCGCGGAAGCTGTAGGTCTTCTCGGTGTCGGTCTCGGTCGAGACGAAGATCAGCGCGTTCTGGTCGGCCCGGTCCTTGAGGTGGCGGTCGACGGCGTTGTGGCAGAGGTTGGTCAGGCCGCCGGCGAACCACTTGGCGAACGGCGGGTTGCTGTAGTCGCAGACCTGGTCGTAGGGCTGGTGCCAGTCGATCAGCCGGGCCTGCTCGCCCCAGAACCCCTCGCGGTCTTCGATGGAGCGGCGGTGGAATTCGGCGTAGTTGCTCATGGTCTGTCTCCTGCTCGGCGGGTGCTCTGATGAATTCTTAATTCAAAATCATGCGCCTGACGAGTCGCTGTCAAAGGGCGGTTTACCCCCGAAAAGACTTGCGCCAGCGCATCGCCGCCACGAATCAGGCGATGAAAGGCCGCGGGCTCACGTCGATCTCAGCCGAGGGCGGCGATGACCTCGGGCGGCGCCTGCACCAGCTCGATCAGCACGCCCTCGCCCCCCACCGGGAACTGCTCGTTGCCCTTGGGGTGGATGAAGGTGATGTCGTGGCCCGCGGCCCCCGGGCGGATGCCGCCCGGCGCGAAGCGCACGCCGTTGGCCGTCATCCACTCGACCGCCCGCGGCAGGTCGTCGACCCACAGGCCGACGTGGTTGAGCGGCGTGGCGTGCACCGCCGGCTTCCTGTCCGGATCCAGCGGCTGCATCAGGTCGACCTCGACCGCGCTCGGGCCGCTGCCCAGCGCGCAGATGTCCTCGTCGACGTTCTCGCGCTCGCTGACGAAGGTGCTCTTGACCGTCAGGCCCAGCATGTCCACCCACAGGCTTTTCAGCCGGTCTTTGGACGGCCCGCCGATGGCGATCTGCTGGATGCCCAGGATGCGAAATGGCTTGCTCATCTCATGTTCTCTCGCTGTGAAGCCCGGGGTCATTCGAACGCGATGATGGCCTGATCGACGCTGAGGCTTTCGCCCTTGTGCGCGCGGATCTCCTTGACGACGCAGTCCTGCGCAGCCACGAGGATGTTCTCCATCTTCATCGCCTCGATGACCGCCAGCTTCTCGCCGGCCAGCACCTTCTGGCCCACGCTCACCGGCACGTCGGCCAGCAGGCCGGGCATCGGCGAGAGCAGGAACTTGCTCAGGTCGGGCGGGGCCTTGTAGGGCATCAGCTTCATCAGCTCGGCCGCACGCGGCAGCAGCACCAGCGCATCGATGGCCGTGCCGTTGTGGGCCACGCGCATGGCCAGCGGCTGCCGGGCCGAGGCCCGTTCGATCTGGGCACTGAAGGGCTGGCCGTTGCAGGTGCCCACCATCAGCAGCTCACCCAGCTTGGTGTGGCTCTGGATCGCGAAGGTCTTGCCGCCGACGCTGACGTCGGCCGTGCCGGTCACGGGGTCGAACTCCCCCAGCACCACGTCGTGATGCACATGGCGGCCTTCGGCGCCCAGCTGCACCACCACCAGTTCATTCCTGTGCGCGACCTCATGGCCGGGCAGCTGGCCGCTGATGCCCGCGGCCCGCTCGCGGGCCTTGCGGCGCACGAAAGCGGCCAGCGCCACCAGGAACAGCGGCTCGTCGTGCGGCACGTCCTCGGCGCGGAAGCCCTGGCCGTAGTGCTCGGCGATGAAGCCGGTGTTGAACTCGCCGGTGACGAACTTCGGATGCGCCAGCAGCGCGGCCTGGAAGGGGATGTTGCTGCTGATGCCGCGGATCACGAAGCCGTTGAGCGCGGCGCGCATCTTGGCGATGGCGTCGTTGCGGTCGGTGCCGTGCACGATGAGCTTGGCGATCATCGAGTCGTAGAACATCGGGATCTCGCCGCCTTCGTAGACGCCGGTGTCCACGCGCACGCCGCCGAAGCGGCCGTCGGCATAGGCCGCGCCCTGCAGCGTTTCGGTGCCCTGCTCCAGGTCGGCGGCCGGCGGTGCGTAGCGCACCAGGCGGCCGGTCGAGGGCAGGAAGTTGCGGAACGGGTCTTCCGCGTTGATGCGGCACTCGATCGCCCAGCCGACCTTCTTCACGTCGGCCTGGGTGAAGCTCAGCGCCTCGCCCGCGGCCACGCGGATCATCTGCTCGACCAGGTCCAGGCCGGTGATGCACTCGGTCACCGGGTGCTCGACCTGCAGGCGGGTGTTCATCTCGAGGAAGTAGAAGTCCTGGTCCTTGCCGACCACGAACTCGACCGTGCCGGCCGACTGGTACTTCACCGCCTTGGCCAGCGCCACGGCCTGCTCGCCCATCGCGCGGCGGGTGGCGTCGCTGATGAAGGGGCTCGGCGCCTCCTCGATCACCTTCTGGTGGCGGCGCTGGATCGAGCATTCACGCTCGTTGAGGTAGAGCACGTTGCCGTGGCTGTCGCCCAGGATCTGGATCTCGATGTGGCGCGGCTCGAGCACGTACTTCTCGATGAACACGCGGTCATCGCCGAAGCTGTTGCGCGCCTCGTTGCGGCACGAGGAGAAGCCCTCGAAGGCCTCCTTGTCGTTGAAGGCCACGCGCAGGCCCTTGCCGCCGCCGCCGGCCGAGGCCTTGATCATCACCGGGTAGCCGATGCCCTTGGCGATCTCGACGGCCTGTTCCGGCGTGTCGATGGCGTCGTTGTAGCCCGGGATGGTGTTGACGCGGGCCTCGTTGGCCAGCTTCTTCGAGGCGATCTTGTCGCCCATGGCCGCGATGCTGAAGTGGCGCGGGCCGATGAAGGCGATGCCCTCGTCCTCGCAGCGCTTGGCGAAGGCCTCGTTCTCGGACAGGAAGCCGTAACCCGGATGCACGGCCTCGGCGCCGGTGGCCTTGCAGGCGGCGATGATCTTGTCGGCCACGAGGTAGGACTCGCGCGAAGGCGCCGGGCCCAGCAGCACGGCCTCATCGGCCAGCTCGACGTGGCGGGCGTCCTTGTCGGCCTCGGAATAGACGGCAACCGTCTTGATGCCCATCTTCTGGGCGGTCTTGATGACGCGGCAGGCGATCTCGCCGCGGTTGGCAATCAGGATCTTCTTAAACATGACGAGCTCCACTTCGGGGATCGGTTGGCATGGGCCATGGGCGTAGGTCAAGGAGGAGGCCGCAGGCCGGGGGACACGGAGCCCATGGCCCATGCCAGCCGATCCCGCGCAAGCCACCTACGCGATCACAGCGGAATGTTGCCGTGCTTGCGCCAGGGGTTGTCGAGCTTCTTGTCCTTGAGCATCACCAGCGAGCGGCAGATGCGCTTGCGGGTTTCATGAGGCTGGATGACGTCATCCACATAGCCGCGCGCGCTCGCCACGAAGGGGTTGGCGAAGCGGGCCTTGTACTCGGCTTCCTTGGCGGCCAGCTTGGCCGGGTCACCCTTGTCCTCGCGGAAGATGATCTCCACCGCACCCTTGGCGCCCATCACCGCGATCTCGGCATTCGGCCAGGCGAAGTTGACGTCGCCGCGCAGGTGCTTGGAGCTCATCACGTCATACGCGCCGCCGTAGGCCTTGCGGGTGATCACCGTCACCTTCGGCACGGTGCATTCGGCGTAGGCGTAGAGCAGCTTGGCGCCGTGCTTGATGATGCCGCCGTACTCCTGGCTGGTGCCGGGCATGAAGCCGGGCACGTCGACGAAGGTGATCACCGGGATGTTGAAGGCATCGCAGAAGCGCACGAAGCGGGCGGCCTTGATGCTGCTCTTGATGTCCAGGCAGCCGGCCAGCACCAGCGGGTTGTTGGCGACGATGCCCACCGTGCGGCCTTCCATGCGCGCCATGCCGATGACGATGTTGGCGGCGTAGTCGGGCTGCAGCTCGAAGAAATCGCCGTCGTCCACCACCTTGACGATCAATTCCTTGATGTCATAGGGCTTGTTGGGGTTCTCGGGCACCAGCGTGTCGAGCGACAGGTCGATGCGGTTGGCCGCGTCGCCGCTCGGGCGCACGGGCGGCTTTTCCTTGTTGTTGAGCGGCAGGTAGTTGAAGAAGCGGCGCAGCATCAGCAGCGCTTCCACATCGTTCTCGAAAGCCAGATCGGCCACGCCGCTCTTGGTGGTGTGGGTGCTGGCGCCGCCCAGTTCCTCGGCGGTGACTTCCTCGTGCGTCACGGTCTTCACCACTTCGGGGCCGGTGACGAACATGTACGAGCTGTCCTTCACCATGAAGATGAAGTCGGTCATCGAGGGCGAGTACACCGCGCCGCCGGCGCAGGGGCCCATGATCATGCTGATCTGCGGGATCACGCCCGAGGCCATCACGTTGCGCTGGAACACCTCGGCGTAGCCGCCGAGCGAGGCCACGCCTTCTTGAATGCGCGCGCCACCCGAATCGTTGAGGCCGATCACCGGCGCGCCGACCTTCATGGCCTGGTCCATCACCTTGCAGATCTTCTCGGCATGGGCCTCGGACAGGGCGCCGCCGAAGACGGTGAAGTCCTGGCTGAAGGCAAAGGCCAGGCGGCCGTTGATCATGCCGTAGCCGGTGACCACGCCGTCGCCGGGGATCTTCTGGTCCTGCATGCCGAAGTCGGCGCAGCGGTGCTCGACGAACATGTCCCATTCTTCGAAGGTGCCTTCGTCGAACAGCAGTTCCAGTCGTTCGCGGGCGGTCAGCTTGCCCTTGCTGTGCTGCGCGGCGATGCGCTTCTCGCCACCGCCCAGACGCGCCGCGGCGCGCTTCTTCTCGAGCTGTTCAATGATGTCGTGCATGGAATCTCCGTTCTTCGGGAGTCAGACTGAAAGAGGCGGGCGGCCACCGGACTCGCCGGTGAACAGGCCCAGGAGCTGGCGGGAAGCGGTGGAGGCGGCCACCTGGCCGGATTCGACGGCGCCGGTCAGCGCCGGCAGGGCGGACCTCACCGCCGGGTGGTGGGAAAAGCGCTGGCGCAGCCCGGCGTGGATGGCGTCCCACATCCAGGCCAGCGCCTGCTGGCGGCGCCGGGCCGCCCACTGGCCGTTGGCGGTCTGGATCTCGCGGTAGCGCATGACCCGCTGCCAGAACTCGTCCAGGCCCGAACCCTTCAGCGCGCTGAGCTGCATGACCTGCGGATGCCAGAGCGGCTGGTCGTGCGACGCAGGGTCGGGATGGCCATGCAGGCCGAACAGGCGCAGCGACGAGGCGATCTGGGCCTGCGCCCGCGTGGCGGCGTGGGGGTCGAGGTCGGCCTTGTTGATCACCACCAGGTCGGCCAGCTCCATCACGCCCTTCTTGATGGCCTGCAGGTCGTCGCCGGCGTTGGGCAACTGCAGCAGCGTGTACATGTCGGTCATGCTGGAGACCGCCGTCTCGCTCTGGCCCACGCCCACCGTCTCGACGATGACGACGTCGTAGCCGGCGGCCTCGCACACCAGCATGGCCTCGCGCGTCTTCTCGGCCACGCCGCCGAGCGTGCCGCTCGACGGACTGGGGCGGATGTAGGCCTGCGGGTGCATGGACAGGCGCTCCATGCGGGTCTTGTCACCGAGGATGGAGCCGCCCGAGACGGTCGACGACGGGTCGATCGCCAGCACCGCCACCTGATGGCCGCGGGCGATCAGGTCCAGCCCGAGCGCCTCGATGAAGGTCGACTTGCCCACGCCCGGCACGCCCGAGATGCCCAGGCGGAAGCTGCGACCGGTGTGCGGCAGCAGCGTGGTCAGCAGCTGGTCGGCCCGCTCGCGGTGGTCGGGTCGGGTCGATTCGAGCAGCGTGATGCTCTTGGCGACGGCCCGGCGACGGGGCGCCGCATCACCCTGCAGCACGGCAGCGGCCAAGGCTGCCAGGGCCGGGTCCTCGCGGACCGGCCTTGGGGTACCTGGTGCGTTCATCAGGACTCCTGGCGTGGGGAGCGATTCTGCGCGGGACGCAGGTAGTGCACGTCCCAGTCGTTCTCGTCGATGCGGCGGAAGCCGTGGCGTTCGTAGAAGCGGTTGGCGTCGCTGCGCTTGAGCGCCGTCAGCGCCACCGCCACGCCTTCGGCGTCGGCTTCGCCGAGGATGCGGCCGAGCGCCCAGCCACCGATGCCCTGCGCGGCGCAGGCCGGGTCGACATAGAGGTGGTCGAGCCGCCACATCGACTCGCCGCGCGTGACGGCCATGAAGCCGACACGCTGGCCGTCGAGCAGGATGTGGCGGGTGTTGGCCGGGGAGAAGCTGCGGCCCAGGCGCTCGCGCACCCGTGCCGGATCGAAGCGCCCGAGGCGCTCCAGGCCTTCGCGCATCGCCGCGATGCGCAGGGCCAGCAGGGCCTCGAAATCGCCGTCATCGGCCGGCTCGAGCCCGAGCTGCTGCACGTTCACCTGAGGAGCTTTCATCGGCCGGGTCTCAGGCGGTGGTGGCGAGGTTCGACTTGATCTGCTCCAGTACATCCTTGGCCGACGCCGGTATCGGCGTGCCGGGTCCGTAGATGCCCTTCACGCCCGAGTCATAGAGGAAGCCGTAATCCTGTTGCGGGATGACCCCGCCGACGAACACGATGATGTCGTCGGCACCCTGCTTCTTCAGCTCGGCAATGATCGCCGGGACCAGGGTCTTGTGTCCAGCGGCCAGTGTCGAAACACCGACGGCATGCACATCGTTCTCGATGGCCTGGCGGGCGCACTCCTCGGGCGTCTGGAACAGCGGGCCCATGTCGACGTCGAAGCCGAGGTCGGCATAGGCGGTGGCCACCACCTTGGCGCCGCGGTCGTGGCCGTCCTGGCCGAGCTTGGCGATCATCACGCGCGGGCGGCGGCCCTGCTCGTTGGCGAAGGCAGCGATCTCGCCTTGCAGCTTCTCCCAGCCTTCGGCCGAGTCGTAGGCCGCGGCGTAGACACCGGTCACCTTCTGGATGTCGGCGCGGTGGCGGCCGTAGACCGCCTCGAGCGCATCGCTGATCTCGCCGACCGTGGCGCGCAGGCGCGTGGCCTGGATCGCGAGGTCGAGCAGGTTGCCGGTGCCCGCACGGGCGGCCTCGGTCAGCGCCGTCAGCGCGGCCTGGACCGCGGCGGCATCCCGGGTGGCGCGGATCTGCTGCAGCCGGCTGATCTGCGACTCGCGCACCTTGACGTTGTCCACGTCCAGGATCTCGATCGCATCCTCCTTGGCCAGCTTGTACTTGTTGACGCCGACGATGACGTCCTTGCCCGAGTCGATGCAGGCCTGCTTCTCGGCGGCGCTGGCCTCGATCTTCAGCTTGGCCCAGCCCGAGTCGACAGCCTTGATCATGCCGCCCATGGCCTCGACCTCCTCGATGATGGCCCAGGCCTTGTCGGCCATCTCCTGGGTCAGCGACTCCATCATGTAGGAGCCGGCCCACGGGTCCACCACGCTGGTGATGTGGGTCTCTTCCTGGATGATGAGCTGCGTGTTGCGGGCGATGCGCGACGAGAACGCGGTCGGCAGCGCGATGGCTTCGTCGAGCGCATTGGTGTGCAGCGACTGCGTGCCGCCGAACACCGCGGCCATCGCCTCGACCGTCGTGCGCACGATGTTGTTGTACGGATCCTGTTCGGTCAGCGACCAGCCCGAGGTCTGGCAGTGCGTGCGCAGCATCAGGCTCTTCGGGTTCTTGGCGTCGAAGCCCTTCATGATCCGGCACCACAGCAGGCGCGCGGCGCGCATCTTGGCGATCTCCAGATAGAAGTTCATGCCGATCGCCCAGAAGAACGACAGGCGGCCGGCGAAGGCGTCCACGTCCATGCCCTTGGCGATGGCGGTCTTGACGTATTCCTTGCCATCGGCCAGCGTGAAGGCCAGCTCCAGCGCCTGGTTGGCGCCGGCTTCCTGCATGTGATAGCCCGAGATCGAGATCGAGTTGAACTTGGGCATCTTCTGCGCCGTGTACTCGATGATGTCGCCGATGATCTTCATCGACGGCTCGGGCGGGTAGATGTAGGTGTTGCGGACCATGAACTCCTTGAGGATGTCGTTCTGGATGGTCCCCGACAGCTGGTCCTGCGACACGCCCTGCTCTTCGGCCGCGACGACGTAGCCCGCCAGCACCGGCAGCACCGCGCCGTTCATCGTCATCGAGACCGACACCTTGTCGAGCGGGATCTCGTTGAACAGGATCTTCATGTCCTCGACGGAGTCGATGGCCACGCCGGCCTTGCCGACGTCACCCGTCACGCGCGGATGGTCGCTGTCGTAGCCGCGGTGCGTGGCCAGGTCGAAGGCCACCGACACGCCCTGCCCGCCAGCGGCCAGCGCACGGCGGTAGAAGGCGTTCGATTCTTCGGCGGTCGAGAAGCCCGCGTACTGGCGGATGGTCCAGGGCCGCACCGCGTACATCGTGGCCTGCGGGCCGCGCACGAAGGGCTCGAAACCAGGCAGCGTGTCGGCGTAGGGCAGCGAGGCGGT
Source organism: Sphaerotilus hippei (assembly GCF_003201595.1). Classification (GTDB taxonomy): domain Bacteria; phylum Pseudomonadota; class Gammaproteobacteria; order Burkholderiales; family Burkholderiaceae_C; genus Sphaerotilus; species Sphaerotilus hippei. Next base: position 77,048 of record NZ_QJJS01000021.1, read on the forward strand.
GTCGGCCGCGGTGTAGAGCGGCTTGACCTCGATGCCTTCGGGCGTGACCCAGTTCAGGGCATCGACACGACCGCCAGGCGCCGACCTGGCGGCTGCGGCGGCCCACTGTTCGAGGGTAGCGGTCTTGAATTGCGGCACAGACGACATCAGAGGCTCCGGCGCTTCGTGCCGTCCAGTGACGGCGAGCGCATCTCAGGGTTCAGGACAGACGGACCACGGACCGCTCCGCAGAGCGGGGCCCGAGCAGGATCAGGAGGCACCGGCCCACCCGGGCCGTCACCGTGGACGATGGATCACAGGGGCGTTCCATCATGATACATGATGCATAATTATGAATTCAAGCCGTCGTTGCAGTTCATCCAGACATGATCTTGGCCCCACACTCTGACACCGCCCTTGCCCCGCGCGCCCTGTACCAGGAGGTGGCCGAACGCCTGCGTCAGCAGATCTTCGACCGGGAGCTCGAGCCCGGCAGCTGGATCGACGAGCAGAAGCTCGCCGCCGAATACGGCATCAGCCGCACGCCGCTGCGCGAGGCGCTGAAGGTGCTGGCCGTCGAAGGCCTGGTCACGATGAAGGTGCGCCGCGGCGCCTATGTCACCGAGATGTCGAGCCAGGACGTGCGCCAGGTCTACCACCTGCTGGCGCTGCTCGAGTCCGATGCCGCCGGCGAGGTCGCGCGCCACGCCAGCGACCAGGACATCACCCGGCTGCGCGAGCTGCACGAGCGCCTGGAGCACGAGGTGCGCCAGCGCGAGTTCTTCTTCGCCACCAACGAGGCCTTCCACATGCAGCTGCTGGTGCTGGGCGGCAACCGCTGGTGCCAGCAGATCGTCGGCGATCTGCGCAAGGTGATGAAGCTCAACCGCCACCACTCGCTGTTCCGGCAAGGCCGCATCGAGGAGTCGCTGGCCGAGCACCGCGCGCTGATGAACGCCATCGCGGCTCGCCAGGCCGACGAGGCGGTGCGCCTGATGCAGCAGCACTTCGCCAACGGTCTGGCCGCCGCCGCGCCGGACTGAAGCACCCACCCGCTCAGTTCTCGGTCAGCTTGGGAGCGCACAGTTCCCGGCGCCACCCCCCAGTTCACCACCTCAAGAGGAGCCCACCCTGTGAAAATCCACGAGTACCAAGGCAAGGAAATCCTGCGCCAGTTCGAAGTTCCGGTGCCGCGCGGCATCGCTGCATTCACGGTGCAGGAGGCGGTG
>NZ_QJJS01000022.1 GCF_003201595.1 Sphaerotilus hippei
CGCGCGCTCGCGGACCTCAGGTGAGAACTTGTTCGACTTGTTCATGGCTCCATCTTCTCAAAGGTTGGAGCCTCCACAATTCCCGGGCCGGTTCAATAAACCGTGCGGGCTTCCGGCTACTCCGCGCGTATGCACCCGTCGACCGCGTTCAGCTACCGCGTGAAGCTCAATCTCATGCGCGATGCAGGCTAGGGGCCTGCTTCGGGTGTATGTTGCAGACACAAGGGCCTTCATTGGCGGTAGCAGTACGTTCATCTCTCCTCCCTCCGAGTCCGCTCAGGCGAACGGCACTCGCGACCTGAGCTGCCTGACCGAGAAGCCACCTGACTTTGTCCAGCGGACTGTCGCCGACGGTGGCGGGTCTGTTGGAGACACGGCCCTGTTGCCTCGTCCCCAGTGCGACAAGCGCTTGGAGCACACGCAGCTCAGTCACGCCCAGTTCGGGGCCGACCAGCCAGTAGGTGAAGGCGCCAGCTTGGTACTCCAGTTGCACGCACGCGGTCTGCCCATCTTTCGCCTGCGACCGGAAAAGACCGGGGGCAAATGCCACCAGCGGGCCAGGCGAGCGAACGCTGGCAAATCCGCCGGCTCAGTGCTGTGCGTCGCCATGGCCAAGTTCCGCAATCAGCTTCTCAACGTCAGCCCGGCGCCAAGCCACCGACCGTGCGCCAAGCTTCACAGGCGCGGGATAGCGCCCTACTTTGACGCCTTGGTACCAACCGGCACGGCTCACCGGGAAAAGCGCCAGCACTTCAGGCAGCTTCAGCAGCGGCGTTCCGGCCGCGTTCATCGTCTTCATCGAACATCACTCCACCCCCAAAGGTGGCCGGCGATGTGTCCTCAGTCAAATCAATCTGCCCTTCGCCGCAGCGGGGGAAGTGCTGCGGACAACCGGTGGCGTCCAACGACGCGCAGGGAGGTATAGAAGCGGACGAGGGGGGACAAAGGAACGACGGGATGAAATCGTGACAAAAATCACGACAACTGCCACCGTTGAACGAGGTGCACCGAGACGCCTCATGGCGGACACCACCGTGAACTCACGCCCAAGAGGCGTACAAATCAGGGGTCGATGTCCAGCGCCATCCGAGGGCGTTTAGGACACTTTTAGGACACTAGAAACGAAAACGCCACCCGAGGGTGGCGTAAGTCGTTGATTTCTTTAGGAAATCCTGGTGGGCGGTGCAGGGTTCGAACCTGCGACCCCTGCCGTGTGAAGGCAGTGCTCTACCGCTGAGCTAACCGCCCGAATGGGTTGCACCCGATCGGGTTGCAGCGATTTGCTTGTTTGCTCTTCGCTGCGAAGAATGTCATTATGGCATGGAATCAGGCGGATGCAAGCACTTTTCGCCAGATTGTTTTTCCACCGCTGGCCTTGTCCAGATCGGCGAGCATGGTGTCGTGGGCCTGGCGCTCGGCCGGGCTGCCGGCCAGCACCGGCAGGTCGAAGCTTTTCAGGTCGACGGCCAGCTCGATGTTCGACTCGCTGCCGGCGGACGAGCCGCCCTGCTCGTCCTCGTCGTGCATGAGCAGCGCATCCTGGCCACGGGTCAGGCGGATGTAGACCTCGGCCAGCAGCCGGGCGTCGAGCAGGGCGCCGTGCAGCGTTCGGTTGCTGTTGTCCACCTCCAGGCGGCGGCACAGCGCATCCAGCGAGTTGCCCTTGCCGGGGAACATCGCCCGCGCCATGGGCAGCGTGTCGACGATGCCCTCGACATGATCGGCAAAGCGCGACAGGCCCAGGCGGCGGAACTCGGCATCGAGGAAGCCGACGTCGAACGCGGCGTTGTGGATGACGATCTCGGCCCCGCGCAGGTACTCGACGATCTCCGGCGCGTGCACCTCGAACTTCGGCTTCGTGGCCAGGAAGGTGTCGGTCAGGCCGTGGACCCGCACCGCCTCTTCGTGGCATGGCCGCTCGGGGTTGAAGTAGAAATGCAGGTCGTTGCCGGTCGGGCGGCGGTTGACGAACTCGACGCAGCCGAATTCGACCACACGATCCCCCTGATCGGCGTACAGACCGGTGGTTTCGGTGTCAAGGAAGAGCTGTCGCATGGTGATCCAGGCAACGCGCCGCGCTCAGTGGTGCTCGCGGGCGTGGTTGATGGTGTAGCGCGGGATCTCGACGACGAGGTCCTCGCGGGCGACGATGGCCTGGCAGCTCAGGCGCGACTGCGGCGCCAGGCCCCAGGCCCGGTCGAGCAGGTCTTCCTCTTCCTCCTGCGCCTCGTTGAGCGAGGCGAGGCCTTCGCGCACGATGACGTGGCAGGTGGTGCAGGCGCAGCTCATCTCGCAGGCATGCTCGATCTCGATGCCGTTTTCCAGCAGCGCCTCGCACAGGCTGGTGCCGGGCGCGACGTCCAGCACGCGGCCCTCGGGGCACAGCTCGTGGTGGGGGAGGATCTTGATGATGGTCATGGTGCGGTGGGGGATCAGAGTTCTTCGAGGCGCCGGCCGGTGAGGGCCTGGCGGATGCCCCGGTTCATGCGGGCGGCGGCAAACGCTTCGGTGCCGTCGGTCAGCGCCTGGGTCGCGGCCTCGATCTGGCGCAGGTCGTTCTGGCTCAGGGCCATGCCCAGACGGGCCAGCAGGGTGTCGATGTCGTCGCGATCGCTGCCGTCGAGCAGGTCACCGTCGGCATCGAGGGCGGCCTGGGTCGCCAGCGCCAGGCGTTCGGCGTCGACGCGGGCCTCGGTCAGCGCGCGGCGGTGCATGTCCTCTTCGGCGTGGGAAAAGCCGTCGCGCAGCATCGAGGCGATCTGGTCGTCGGCCAGGCCGTAGCTGGGCTTGACCAGGATGGAGGCTTCGACCCCCGAGCCCAGCTCCCGCGCGCTGACCGACAGCAGGCCGTCGGCATCGACCTGGAAGGTCACGCGGATGCGCGCCGCACCGGCGACCATCGGCGGGATGCCACGCAGCTCGAACCGCGCCAGCGACCGGCAATCGCTGACCAGCTCCCGCTCGCCCTGCACCACGTGCACGGCCATGGCGGTCTGGCCGTCCTTGAAGGTGGTGAAGTCCTGGGCCTTGGCCGTCGGGATGGTGGCGTTGCGCTCGATCACCCGCTCGACCAGGCCACCCATGGTTTCCAGGCCCAGCGACAGCGGGATCACGTCGAGCAGCAGCAGCTCACCGTCGGCCGAGTTGCCTGCCAGGGCATTGGCCTGCACCGCCGCCCCCAGCGCGACGACCTGGTCGGGATCGAGGTTGACCAGCGGCGCGCGGCCGCACAGGGACTCGACCGCCGCACGCACGGCCGGCATGCGGGTCGAGCCGCCCACCATGACCGTGCCCTGCAGCTCGTCGGGGCGCAGGCGGGCGTCGCGCAGCACGCGCTTCATCAGCGTGATCGTGCGGGCGGTGAGCTCGGCCGTGGCCGCCTCGAGGTCGCCGCGGCTGCACACGCCCTGCAGCGTGCCGGCCTCCAGGGTCAGCTCGTAGGCCTGCTGCGGCTCGGCGGTCAGGGCCTCCTTGATCGCCCGGGCGCGCTCGAGCATGCGGCGCCGGTCGGAGGCCGACAGCGTGTCCAGCGAGGTCCCGCCATCGCGCTGCGCCAGCACGCGGGCCAGCGCCAGGTCGTAGTCATCCCCCCCCAGCGCCGAATCGCCTCCGACGGCCACGACCTCGAAGACCCCGCGCGCGAGGCGCAGCACGGAGATGTCGAAGGTGCCACCGCCCAGGTCGAAGACGGCATAGAGGCCTTCGACCGCGTTGTCCAGGCCGTAGGCGATCGCCGCGGCCGTGGGTTCGTTGAGCAGGCGCAGCACCTGCAGGCCGGCCAGCTGGGCCGCATCCTTGGTCGCCTGGCGCTGGGCGTCGTCGAAATAGGCCGGCACGGTGATCACCGCACCGTAGAGCTCGGCGTCGAAGCTGTCCTCGGCACGCTGGCGCAGCGCGGCCAGGATCTCGGCGGACACCTCCACCGGCGTCTTCACGCCATCGACCGTGGCCAGGCTGACCATGCCCGGACGGTCGACGAATTCGTAGGGCCACTGGGCACGGCCCTGCAGGTCGTCCAGGCCCCGGCCCATCAGCCGCTTGACCGAGACGATGGTGTTGCGGGGATCCTCGACCTGGGCGGCCAGCGCCTCGGCACCGATGCGACGCCCGCCACCGGGCAGGTAGCGCACGGCCGACGGCAGGATCGCCCGACCCTGGGCGTCGGGCAGGCATTCGGCCACGCCATGGCGCACGGCGGCGACCAGCGAGTGGGTCGTGCCGAGGTCGATGCCCACCGCGATGCGGCGTTGATGCGGATCGGGCGATTGCCCAGGTTCGGAGATCTGAAGGAGTGCCATGGAGTGATCACTGGTCCAGCGCATCGAGGCGCCGGTCTACATCGGCCGCGAATCGGGCCACGAACATGAGGGCTCGCACCTGGCCAGCCGCGGCGGACCAGTCCTGGCGCTCATCGATGAGGCTGGCGAGCTGCGTGTGCAGGCGCTGCTCGTGGCGCTGCACGTCGTCGGCCAGGCGCTCGACCTGCTCGACCCCGCGGGCCTCGTCCAGCGCCTCGCGCCATTCCATCTGCTGCATCAGGAAGGCACCGGGCATGGCGGTGTTGTTCTCCGCCTCGATGGCCGCCCCATGCAGCTCGCACAGGTAGGCGGCGCGCTTGAGCGGATCCTTCAGGCGCTGGTAGGCCTCGTTGACCCGGATGGCCCACTGCATGGCCACCCGCTGGGCGGCCGCGCCGTCGGAGGCGAAGCGGTCAGGGTGCACCTCGGCCTGGAGGGCCTTCCAGCGGGCGTCGATCTCGGCCCGGTCCTGCGTGTAGCGCACGGGCAGGCCAAAAAGTTCGAAGTCGGAATCGGTGAGGTTCATGGTGGCATCTGCCGGCATCGAGAAGGAAGACCGTCCGTTGCAAATCCGATGCCCCGTGGCCGACGGGGCGATGTCCACCCGCGCAGGATGAACGACGCCCGCGCGATGGCGGGCGCGACGGGGTCGACACGTGCCGATTGTCGGAGAAAAGACGAACGGCCCGCCGCGCTCGGCAGGCCCGCCGGTTCAGACGCGGAAGGATTCCCCGCAACCGCAGCGATCCTTCTCGCGCGGGTTGTGGAACTTGAAGCCTTCGTTGAGTCCCTCGCGAACGAAATCGAGTTCGGTGCCGTCCAGGTAGGGCAGGCTCTTGGGATCGATCAGGATCTTCACGCCGTGGCTCTCGAAGACATGGTCCTCGGGGGCGATGTCATCGGCGTACTCGAGCTTGTAGGCCAGACCCGAGCAGCCGGTGGTCTTGACCCCCAGGCGCACGCCGACCCCCTTGCCACGACGGCCCAGGTAGCGGGTGATGTGGCGGGCCGCCGCCTCCGACATCGTCACGGCCATGCCCGGCAGGCGCGACAACGCTGCCGGAGCCGGCTGCAACTCGCCGCGCTCCGTGCCGCAGGCAGCCGGCTCGGCGCTCACGGTGGAATCAGCCAGCATGCCGGGCCTTGTAATCGTCCACGGCCGCCTTGATCGCGTCCTCGGCCAGGATCGAGCAGTGGATCTTGACGGGGGGCAACGCCAGTTCTTCGGCGATGTGGGTGTTCTTGATGGCCAGGGCCTCGTCGAGCGTCTTGCCCTTGACCCACTCGGTCACCAGCGAGCTCGACGCGATGGCCGAGCCGCAGCCGTAGGTCTTGAAGCGGGCGTCCTCGATGCGGCCGGTGACCGCGTCGACCTTGATCTGCAGCTTCATCACGTCGCCGCAGGCCGGTGCGCCCACCATGCCGGTGCCCACCGATTCGTCGTCCTTGGCGAAGGCGCCGACGTTGCGCGGATGTTCGTAGTGGTCGATGACCTTGTCGCTGTATGCCATGTTTGATACTCCTCGTCAGCGGGCCGCAGCCCGGGTGCGCGTGTCAGTGCGCGCTCCACTGGATGGTGCTGATGTCGACACCGTCCTTGTACATGTCCCACAACGGCGACAGTTCGCGCAGCTTGGCCACCCGGTCCTTCAGGGTGGAGACCGCGTAGTCGATCTCCTCGGCCGTGCTGAAGCGGCCGATGGTCATGCGCAGGCTCGAATGCGCCAGCTCGTCGCTGCGACCCAGGGCACGCAGCACGTAGCTCGGCTCCAGGCTGGCCGAGGTGCAGGCCGAGCCCGAGGACACCGCCAGCCCCTTGACCCCCATGATCAGCGACTCGCCTTCGACGTAGTTGAAGGAAGCGTTGATGTTGTGCGGCACGCGGCGCTCGAGATCGCCGTTGATGAAGACCTGCTCGATGTCGGCCAGACCCGCCAGCAGACGCTGCTGCAGGCCGCGGATGCGGACCTGCTCCTCGGCCATCTCCAGGCGGGCCAGCTCGAACGCGACCCCCATGCCGACGATCTGGTGCGTGGGCAGCGTGCCCGAGCGCATGCCACGCTCGTGGCCGCCACCATGCATCTGCGCCTCCAGGCGGATGCGGGGCTTGCGGCGCACGTACAGCGCACCGATGCCCTTGGGGCCGTAGGTCTTGTGCGAGGCCAAGCTCATCAGGTCGACCGGCAGCGTGGCCAGGTCGATGGCCACCTTGCCGGTGGCCTGGGCCGCGTCGACGTGGAAGACCGCGCCACGCTCGCGGCACATCGCGCCGATGGCCGGGATGTCCTGGATGACGCCGATCTCGTTGTTGACGAACATCACCGACACGAGGATGGTGTCCGGGCGGAACGCCGCACGCAGCCGGTCGAGGTCGAGCAGGCCGTCGGCCTGCACGTCGAGGTAGGTCACCTCGAAGCCCTGGCGTTCCAGCTCGCGGGTGGTGTCGAGCACGGCCTTGTGCTCGGTCTTCACCGTGATGATGTGCTTGCCGCGGGTCTGGTAGAAGTGGGCCGCGCCCTTGATGGCGAGGTTGTTGGACTCGGTCGCGCCGGAGGTCCAGACGATCTCGCGCGGGTCGGCGCCGATCAGCTCGGCCACCTGGACGCGGGCTTTCTCGACGGCCTCTTCCGCTTCCCAGCCCCACGCATGGCTGCGCGAGGCGGGGTTGCCGAAATGCTCACGCAACCACGGCACCATGGCGTCGACCACGCGCGGGTCGACCGGGGTGGTCGCGCCGTAGTCCATGTAGATGGGAAAGTGCGGCGTCATGTCCATGATCAGTATGTCCTGCGCTGTGCCAGCCTGGACGGTCGACCATCGACCGCCGGGCCGCCAGCGTTCACTTCGATAGAGCGGAACCGAGGGCGAACACGGAGTTCGGCGCGGTGATCTTGATGGGCTTCACGACCGGCTGGGTCGAGATCGCCCGCTTGATGGGAGCCTCTTCCACCGACACGCCCCGAGCCAGCTGGTCGTCCACCAGGCTCTTGAGCGAGATCGAGTTCAGGTACTCCAGCATCTTGGCGTTCAGGCTGGACCACAGGTCGTGCGTCATGCAGCGACCCGAGTCGTCCCCCATGCAGTGACCACCCCCGCCACAGCCGGTGGCGTCGATGGCTTCGTCCACGGCGACGATGATGTCGGCCACCGTGATGTCCTCGGCCTTGCGTCCCAGCGAATAACCACCGCCGGGACCCCGGGTGCTTTCCACCAGCTCCTGCCGGCGCAGCTTGCCGAACAGCTGCTCCAGGTAGGACAACGAGATCTGCTGCCGGCTGCTGATGGCGGCCAGCGCCACCGGCCCGCCGTGTTCCCGCAGGGCCAGATCGATCATGGCGGTGACGGCAAACCGTCCTTTGGTCGTCAAACGCATCTCTGTGTACTCCTTCAACTCGCAAGCTGCAGCGCCTCCGTGGAGAGCACCGCAGAGCCAGCCGGATCAGTCCCGCCCGTTATCCCGAGTGATTTACTCGATTATAACGAGCTTCGTTCCGGCGTGCAGGACCACCCACGGCCCTGCCCTGTGTCAGCAAGTCTTCGACCAGTCCGCCACACGCCAGTTCAATCAAATCGAGCACCCGTTCGAAACCGTTTCCGCCACCGTAGTAGGGATCGGGCACGACCGGGGGAGAGCCGGCAGGCGCGTAGTCCATCAGCAGCCCGACGCGGGACTGCAGGTTGGACGGACAGACCGTCAAGAGATGATCGAGATTATCCCTGTCCATCGCGAGGATTCGATCGAATGTCGCGAAGTCTCCAGAGGCGACACGCCGGGCCCGCAGGCCGGCCAGGTCGTAGCCCCGGCGCGCGGCATGGGCGATGCTGCGCGGGTCGGGCGGCTGGCCGGCATGGCCGGCGTGGGTGCCGGCGGAGTCGATCAGCACCCGGTCGCCCAGCCCGGCGGCGGCGACGCGGTGACGCAGCACCGCCTCGGCGCTCGGCGAGCGGCAGATGTTGCCCAGGCAGACCATCAGGATGCGGACCGGCCCGGGCGCGCTCACGATCGCCCCTTCGACGCGGCCGCAGGGGCCGCCAGCAGCGCATCGCCGCCGCCGGAGGCCCCGAAGGCCTGCTCGCGCAGCAGCGCCAGCTGGTCGCGCACCCGGGCGGCCTTCTCGAACTCGAGGTTCTTCGCATGCTCGAGCATCTGCTTCTCGAGCTGCTTGATGCGCTTGCCCAGGTCCTTCTCGGACAGCACCTCGACCTCGGCGGCCGCATGCTCGACCACCTGGTCGTCGCGCCCCGGCTTGTCGCCGTAGACCCCGTCGATCAGCTCCTTGATGTGCTTGCGGATGCCACGCGGCGTGATGCCCATCGCCAGGTTGTGGGCGATCTGGCGCTCGCGGCGGCGCTCGGTCTCGCCGATGGCCTTGCGCATCGACTCGGTGATGCGGTCGGCATAGAGGATGGCGCGGCCGTTGACGTTGCGCGCCGCCCGCCCGATGGTCTGGATCAGGCTGCGCTCGGCCCGCAGGAAGCCTTCCTTGTCGGCGTCGAGGATCGCCACCAGCGAGACCTCGGGGATGTCCAGCCCCTCGCGCAGCAGGTTGATGCCCACCAGCACGTCGAAGGCCCCCAGGCGCAGGTCACGCAGGATCTCGACCCGCTCGACCGTGTCGATGTCGGAATGCAGGTAGCGCACCTTGACGCCGTTCTCGGCCAGGTAGTCGGTCAGCTGCTCGGACATGCGCTTGGTCAGCGTCGTGATCAGCACCCGCTCGCCGACCTCGACGCGCAGGCGGATCTCCTGCAGCACGTCGTCGACCTGGTTGCCCGCCGGGCGCACCTCGATCAGCGGGTCGACCAGCCCGGTCGGGCGCACCAGCTGCTCGACCACCTGGCCGGCGTGGTTCTTCTCGTAGTCGGCCGGCGTGGCCGACACGAAGATGCACTGGCGCATCTTGGTCTCGAACTCGTCGAACTTCAGCGGCCGGTTGTCCATCGCGCTGGGCAGGCGGAAGCCGTACTCGACCAGCGTGGTCTTGCGCGCCCGGTCGCCGTTGTACATGCCGCCGAGCTGGCCGATCAGCACATGGCTCTCGTCGAGCAGCATCAGCGCGTCGGGCGGCATGTAGTCCACCAGCGTGGGCGGGGGATCGCCCGGCTTCGCGCCGGAGAGGTGGCGGCTGTAGTTCTCGATGCCCTTGCAGTGGCCGACCTCCTGCATCATCTCCAGATCGAAGCGGGTGCGCTGCTCCAGGCGCTGGGCCTCGACCAGCTTGCCCTGGCTGACGAACTCGGCCAGGCGGGTGCGCAGCTCGTTCTTGATGCCCTCGATGGCGACCAGCACGCGCTCGCGCGGGGTCACGTAGTGGCTCGACGGGTAGATCGTGAAGCGCGGGATCTTCTGGCGGATCCTGCCGGTCAGCGGGTCGAAGAGCTGGATGGCCTCGACCTCGTCATCGAACAGCTCCAGGCGGACCGCCAGCTCGGAGTGCTCGGCCGGGAAGACGTCGATCGTGTCGCCCCGCACCCGGAAGGTGCCGCGCGTGAAATCGGTGTCGTTGCGGGTGTACTGCATGCGGATCAGCTGGGCGATCGCGTCACGCTGGCCGATCTTGTCCCCGTTGCGCACGATGAAGCGCATCTGGGTGTAGTCCTCGGGCTTGCCGATGCCGTAGATCGCGCTGACCGTGGCCACGATGACCGTGTCACGCCGCTCCAGCACGCTCTTGGTGGCCGACAGCCGCATCTGCTCGATGTGCTCGTTGATCGAGCTGTCCTTCTCGATGAACAGGTCGCGCTGAGGCACGTAGGCCTCGGGCTGGTAATAGTCGTAATAGCTGACGAAGTACTCGATGGCGTTCTTCGGGAAGAACTCCCGGAATTCGGCGTAGAGCTGGGCCGCCAGCGTCTTGTTGGGCGCGAAGACGATGGCCGGACGCCCCATCCGGGCGATCACGTTGGCCATCGTGAAGGTCTTGCCCGAACCGGTCACGCCCAGCAGGGTCTGGTAGCTCAGGCCGTCCTCGACGCCCTCGCACAGCTTGGCGATCGCCGCGGGCTGGTCGCCCGCGGGCGGATAGGGCATGAACAGCTGGAAAGGAGACCCCGGAAAGCTCACGAGCTCCCCGGCGGGGGCCTCGGTACCGGCTGGATCACCGCCAGGTTTTCCCCCTTCGATTGCGAGCTCCGTCATGCTGCTGCCACCCCACCGTAAAATTGCGCCAAACCAGCAGCCTACCTCACACGAGGTTCCGGTTTCACAACGTCCGCCCACCACCTCACAGGTTTGCCCATGTCCCTCCTGTCCGCCGTCGAAATGGCCCCCCGCGACCCGATCCTGGGTCTGAACGAACAATTTGCCGCAGACACCAACCCCGCCAAGGTCAACCTGGGCGTGGGCGTGTACTACGACGATGAGGGCAAGCTGCCCCTGCTCAAGTGCGTGCGCGCCGCCGAGCAGCAGATGATGGAGGCCCCCAAGGCCCGCGGCTACCTGCCGATCGACGGCATCGCCGCCTACGACAAGGCCGTGCAGGGCCTGGTGTTCGGCGCCGACAGCGCCGTCGTCACCGGCGGCCGGGTGGCCACCGTGCAGGCCATCGGCGGCACCGGCGGCCTGAAGATCGGCGCGGACTTCCTCAAGCGCCTGTCGCCCGATGCCCAGGTGCTGATCTCCGACCCGAGCTGGGAGAACCACCGCGCGCTGTTCACCAACGCCGGCTTCAACGTGGGCACCTACCCCTACTACGACGCCGAGAACAAGGGCATCAACTTCGCCGGCATGATCGCCACGCTGCGCGCGGCCGCGCCGGGCACCGTCGTCGTGCTGCACGCCTGCTGCCACAACCCGACCGGCTACGACATCACGCCCGAGCAGTGGGCCCAGGTGATCGACGCCGTCAAGTCGCAGGGCCTGGTGGCCTTCCTCGACATGGCCTACCAGGGCTTTGGCAACGGCATCGCCGAGGACGGCGCGGTGATCCAGCAGTTCGTCGACGCCGGCCTGGACTTCTTCGTCTCGACCTCGTTCTCCAAGAGCTTCTCGCTCTACGGCGAGCGCGTGGGCGCGCTGTCGGTGCTGTGCGCCAGCAAGGAAGAGGCGACGCGCGTGCTGTCGCAGCTGAAGATCGTCATCCGCACCAACTACTCCAACCCGCCGACGCACGGCGCCCAGGTCGTGGCCACGGTGCTCAACACCCCCGAGCTGCGGGCGATGTGGGAAGAGGAGCTGGCCGGCATGCGCGTGCGCATCAAGCAGATGCGCGTCGCGCTGGTCGAGAAGCTGGCCGCCGCCGGTGTCGACCTCGACCTGAGCTTCATCACGCGCCAACAGGGCATGTTCAGCTACTCCGGCCTGACCAAGCCGCAGATGGAGCGCCTGCGCAGCGAGTTCGGCGTCTACGGCGTCGACTCGGGCCGCATCTGCGTGGCCGCGCTGAACAGCCGCAACATCGAGTACGTGGCCGCCTCGATCAAGAAGGTGCTGTAAGCGGCACCTTCTCCGTCGGCGCTCAGTGCGCCGACACCGTGAGCACGCCGGGCAGGCCCGGTCCGGTCAGGGTGATGTAGACCGGATCGGAGCCGACCTCGATCGAGGCCTGCCCCGCGGCATCCCGACGCAGGCCCAGTGCCTGCCCCGTCATGCCCACGGCCGCCGACGCCCCCAGCGTCGGCGCCAGCCGCACGGTGCGCCGGGCTCCGTCCACCGACCAGGCCACCAGCTTGCGGTCCTTCGCCCCCTTGAAGGCGTGCACGTGCACCCCCTCGGCCGGCGAGGTCGAGCCCAGCACCTGGGCCTGCTGCCGGTAGCCACCCAGCTCGCGCGACATCACCTGCATCGTGAAGAAGGGCTTGCGGCGTGCCCGGTCGTTGGTGAGCAGCCCGAACGGGCCGTCGACCGAATCCTGCGACGAGAACCACTGCACCGACTCGACCCCGGCGGCCGCCAGCGTGATGAACGAGCGTGGCAGGTAGGCGGCCATCACCTGCTCGCTGACCGTCGACGGCTCCTGGCCGCCGTAGGTCCAGCCGACCTCGGTCACCCAGATCTCGGGCGTGCGGCCGAACCGGGCCGCGCCCTGCTCGCGCAGGCGCCGCACCGCGGAGGCCACCGAGCGGTCCGGGTCCACGACCTGGAAGGGCGCCGTCCAGTCGGTGTCATGGGCCACCGCGGCCAGCTCGGGGTAGCCCGGGTGATAGGGGTGCACGGCGAACCCGTCCAGATCAGGCGGCAGGCCGGCCTCCAGCAGCCAGTAGTGGATGATCCACATGTCGTCGTCCGACAGCAGCTTGACCGAGGCCTCGTGGGCCTTCACCTGCCGGACCGCCTCGCGCACCATGCCGGCGTAGTGGCTCAGCCAGGCCGACGGCAGCTTGCCCTGCCACTGCCCGCCGAACACCTTGGTGATCTCGTTGTGCGGCTCGTTGCCGATCTCCAGCACGAAGCGCACGCCGATCGCCCGCAGCTGCCGGGCGATCTCCACCGCGCGGCGCCCGTAGGCCACCGGCTCGTAGGGCTGGTTCGGGTAGGCCTGCTCGTTGCCGAGCTGCATGATGTAGACCACGCCGATGCCGTGGTCACGATAGTACTCGAGCCGGCGCTTCAAGCCCTCGGGCATGGCGACGAACCGGCCCGGGGACGGCTCGATGGCCGACGGCAGCTCCCAGTCGCGCACCCAGCGCACCCCGAGGTCCTGCACCATCGGGATGTCCGACAGCGGCTGCCCCTGCGAGAACTTGACGTTCAGCCCCACCACCGAGCAGAACTGCCCGGTGTCGCAGCCGGTCGGCGCCCGCACCACCGGCACGATGCAGGCGGTGCGCGAGGGACTGCCCGTCGGGCAGGCGGGCGGGCCGCTGAAGCGCAGCGTGCCGGCCCGGGCCAGCTCGCTGCGCCCGGGCACCAGGCTGGCGACACCGATGGCGCCGCGGTCGTAGACCACCTGGGACTGCGCCAGGTCCAGCGGCACCCCCTGCACATGGACACGCTCGACCAGCAGACGCCGGTCACCGCCGCCGGCCTGCGCATCGTTGAGGAAGACGACGTCGATCGCCGAGGACGCCGGCAGGTGATCGACGACAAAACGGTAGTCCTGCCCCGTGGTGGAGCGGACCTCGACCCGGCCGACCGGCTGGGCATCGACCCGCAGCTCCATCACCGGCCCCACGCCGGACCAGGGCACCCCCTTGGCCCGCACGACGATCGTCGCGTCGGGCGGCACCGGACCGGGGGCTGCACAGCCCTGCAGCGCCAGCATCGGACCGAGCACCAGGACCATCAGGGCGCCGATCTGGCGCGGTCGCCAGGACGACCAGGAAAGGACAGGCATGCGCATCTCCGAATCGGGCCGTGGCCGACGACCCGCCCCCCTGGCCTGTCTGCCGCCCCGGCCATGCTGCACTGCAGCGATTCGAGTGTAGGGCGACCCGGGACATCCCGCAGGCCGCAAAGACGTCTCGTTGACGCCGCGGCAAACGCGTCGCTCAGCGCCTCGTCGAGCAGGTACGGGGTCTGCTGGCCGCTGGCGCCCGTCCATTCACCTCGACGAGGCTGTTGCAGGGCACATCAAGATGCCATCGGAGGCGCCCCGTGTCAGTGCCCGCGCACCAGATCGGCCCGTGCCCGCGCGCTGAAGCAAGCACAGCGGGCACCTTGATTCGCTGAAGCGGCCGGGCCGCCGCCCGCCGGTCAGAAGGACGTCAGCCCGCCTCAGGGCGTGATCGGTGCCCCGGCCTGCACCCAGCGATCGAGCAGCGCCCGCTCGTCCTCGGTGATCTGCGTCGCGTTGTTCATCGGCATCAGGCGCTGCAGCACCACCTGCTGGCGGATCTGCAGCGCATGGGCGACGAGCAGCTCCGGGGTGTGCAGCGCCACGCCCTTGTTCTGCACCTGCGCGTTGTGGCAGAGCACGCAGCGCTGCGCCACCACCTGCCGGACCTCGGCCAGCGTGGGCACCGTCGCCACGCGGGCGACCGGCGCCGCCGGGCGCAGCCCGACGATCAGCGCCACCAGCAGGCCCAGCGCCAGCCCGACCAGCGGCCACAGCACGCGGCCCTTGTGGCGGGCGACGAAGAAGGTCCGCACCAGCGCGCCCACCAGCATCAGCACGCTCAGCACCAGCCAGTTGTGCGGGCCCTCGTAGAGCATGCCGTAGTGGTTGCTCAGCATCGCGATCAGCACCGGCAGCGTGAAATAGGTGTTGTGCACGCTGCGCTGCTTGCCCCGCTGGCCGAAGATGGCCTGCAGCGGCCGGCCCGCCTTCAGGTCGGCCACGACGGTGCGCTGGCCGGGGATGATCCAGAAGAACACGTTGGCGCTCATGATCGTCGCCAGCATCGCCCCCATCAGCAGGAAGGCCGCCCGCCCGGCGAACAGCTGGCAGGCCAGCCAGGTGGCCGCCACCGTGTAGACGAAGAGCAGCGCCAGCACCAGCGTGTCGTTGCCGGTCGACAGCGTGCCGTCGGCCGCCTTCTTCTGGCCGACGAGGCGACAGATCAGGTCGTAGACCACCCAGCCGGCCACCAGGAAGCCCAGTGCCGCGGCCCCGGCGGCCATCGGCGACCAGTCCATGCGGCCCTTGTCGACCAGGAAGGTGCCCGCGTTCCACAGGTAGAGCACGGTGAACAGCCCGAAGCCCGACAGCCAGGTCGAATAGCTCTCCCAGTAGAACCAGTGCAGCTGCTCGGGCATGCGCTTCGGGCCGAGCGGGAACTTGCGCGCGTTGTAGAAACCGCCGCCGTGCACCGACCAGATCTCGCCGCCCACGCCCTCGCGGCGCACCGCCTCGTCTTCGGGGGGCACCAGGCTGTTGTCCAGCCAGACGAAATAGAAGGACGAACCGATCCAGGCGATGGCCGTGATCACGTGCAGCCAGCGCAGCAGCAGGTTGGCCCAGTCGAGCAGATAGGTTTCCATGTCAGCTGCCGCGGTAGGTGGAATAGCTCCACGGGCTCACCAGCAGGGGCACGTGGTAGTGGGCGCCGGGGTCGGCCAGGCCGAAGTCCAGCGGCACAGTGTCGAGGAAAGGCGGCTCGGGCAGGGTCACGCCCCGCGCACGGAAGTAGGCGCCGACCTCGAACGACAGCCGGTAGCGACCGGGCTGCAGGCCCTCGCCCTCGAGCAGCGGGCCGCTGGCACGACCATCGCTATCGAGCACCAGGGACTGCAGGCAGCGTGCACTGCCATCGGGCGCCACGCGCCACAACGCGACGGCCATGCCCGCCGCCGGGCAGCCGTTCATCGTGTCGAGCACATGGGTGGTGAGCTTGCCCATCGGGCGGCCTTTCTGCTGCGGACCGCAGCGTCTGATTGCACTGTTTTCAAAAGTGTATACACTTTGCAGTCAATCGAACAGCACCCCGGTCGATCCGCCCAACCCGCCGCCTCCCATGTCCGAAGACACCCTCACGGTCGCCGTGGAAACCGCCATCGATGCCACCGACGACCTGGTCGCCGCCGGCAGTCCGGCGCGCCACAACATGACCCAGCGCATCGCCGACGCGATCACCACGGCCGTGGTGGAGCGCCGCCTGATGCCTGGCACCAAGCTCGCCGAGCAGCAGATCGCCGACATCTTCAAGGTCTCGCGCACGCTGGTGCGCCAGGCGCTCAACCAGCTCAGCCGCGACCGGCTGGTCACGCTCGAGCCGGCGCGCGGCGCCTTCGTGGCACGCCCCAGCGTGGAAGAGGCGCGCCAGGTCTTCGAGGTGCGCCAGATGCTGGAGAGCTCGATGGTGCGCCAGCTCGCGGCGTCGATCACCGACGAGCAGGTCGCCCAGCTGCGCGCCCACCTGCAGGCCGAGCGCGAGGCGGTCGGCCGCACCGACGTGACCGGACGCACCCGTCTGCTGGCCGATTTCCACGTCGTGCTGGCCCGCCAGCTCGGCAACGAGGTGCTGGCCCAGCTGCTGACCGATCTGCTCAGCCGCAGCTCGCTGATCTCGCTGATGTACCAGAGCTCGCACTCGGCCGAACATTCCCAGGACGAGCATGTCGCCATCGTCGACGCGCTGGCGCGCCACGACGCCGACGCCGCGGTGGCGCTGATGGCCGGCCACATCGGCAACGTCGAGCGCAACCTGCGGCTGAACCCGCGCATCAACGACCTGGCCACCGCCCTGGTCCCGCCGGCCGGGCCCGGTGCGGACGACCCTGCCACCTGACCGCCTTCGAAGGGAGCCCCAGCGATGAACCGTTATCCCCGCGACCTGGCCGGCTATGGCCGCAACCCGCCCCACGCCCGCTGGCCGGGCCACGCCCGCGTGGCCGTGCAGTTCGTACTGAACTACGAGGAGGGCGGCGAGAACTCGGTGCTGCACGGCGACGCCGGCAGCGAGCAGTTCCTCTCCGAGATGTTCAACCCGCCGAGCTTCCCGGCCCGCCACCTCAGCATGGAGGGCATCTACGAGTACGGCTCGCGGGTCGGCGTCTGGCGCATCCTGCGCGAGTTCGAGCGGCGCGAGCTGCCGCTGACGGTGTTCGGCGTGTCGACCGCGCTGCAGCGCCACCCCGAGCTGACGGCGGCCTTCAAGGAACTGGGCCACGAGATCGCCTGCCACGGGCTGAAGTGGATCCACTACCAGAACGTCGACGAGGCGGTCGAGCGTGAGCACATGCAGCAGGCGATGGCCATCATCGAGCAGCTCACCGGCGATCGCCCGGCGGGCTGGTACACCGGCCGCGACAGCCCCGGCACCCGGCGCCTGGTGGCCGACCACGGCGGCCTGCTCTATGACAGCGACTACTACGGCGATGACCTGCCCTTCTGGCTGCAGGTGCGCCGGACCGACGGCGCGCTCGCGCCCCACCTGGTCGTGCCCTACACGCTGGACTGCAACGACATGCGCTTCGCGCTGCCGCAGGGCTACAGCCACGGCGACGAATTCTTCGAATACCTGCGGGACGCCTTCGACGTGCACTACGCTGAAGGCGACGAGCGCCCCGCGATGATGAGCATCGGCATGCACTGCCGCCTGCTGGGCCGGCCCGGGCGCATGCGGGCGCTGCAGCGTTTCCTCGACCACGTGCAGTCCCACCACCGGGTCTGGATCTGCCGCCGGGTGGACATCGCCCGCCACTGGCGCGACACCCATCCGTTCGACGCGGACCGCGCCTTCGTCTGGGAATGAGGCCCGCCATGCACACGCCCCTGGACCTGCACACGCTCAACGCCGCCGACCAGCCGACCTTCGTCGCGCTGCTGGACGGCACCTACGAACATTCGCCCTGGGTGGCCGAACGTGCCTGGGCGCGCCGGCCCGCGGGCGGGCACCTGAGCCTGGCGCACCTGCTGCATGACCTGGCGTGCAGCGTGCGCGAGGCCAGCGAGGCCGAGCAGCTCGCGCTGATCCGCGCCCACCCCGAGCTCGCCGGCAAGGCCATGGTGGCGCAGTCGCTGACGGCGGAGTCGACCGACGAGCAGAGCCGCGCCGGCCTGACCGCCTGCAGCCCCGAGGAGTTCAGCCGCCTCCAGCAGCTCAACACGCAGTACAACGGCCGCTTCGGCTGGCCCTTCATCCTGGCGGTGCGCGGCCCGCGCGGCACCGGGCTGACCCGCCAGCAGATCATCGCCACCTTCGAGCGGCGCCTGCACGGCAGCCGCGACACCGAGTTCGCCGAGAGCCTGCGCAACATCCACCGCATCGCGCAGATCCGCCTGACCGAGAAACTGGCCCTGCCGCCGCGGCTGGGCCAACAGGTGTGGGACTGGTGCGAAGCCTGGGCGACGCACACCGAGGCGCAGGAGCCCGGCCAGCTCACCGTCACCTACCTGACCGCGGCCCACCAGGCCTGCGCGCGGCAGCTGGCGGACTGGATGCGCGAGGCCGGCTTCGACGAGGTGGGCCGCGACGCGGTCGGCAACGTGGTCGGGCTCTACCACGCGGCAAGCGGCCCGGGCGCACCGCGCCTGCTGACCGGCTCGCACTACGACACGGTGCGCCAGGGCGGCCGCTACGACGGCCGGCTCGGCATCCTGGTGGCCGTGGCCACCGTGCGCGAGCTGGCCCGGGCGGGCCGGCGCCTGCCCTACTCGATCGAGGTGGTCGGCTTCGCGGAAGAGGAAGGCCAGCGCTACAAGGCCACCTTCCTCGGCTCGAGCGCGCTGACCGGCAGCTTCGATCCGGCCTGGCTGGAACAGACCGACGCGGCCGGCATCCCGATGCATGCGGCCATGCGGGCCGCCGGCCTGCCCGGCGAGATGTCGGTCATCCAGGACCTGGCTCGTGACGTGAGCCAGTACCTGGGCTTCGTCGAGGTGCACATCGAGCAGGGACCGGTGCTCGACGAGGAGCTGCTGCCGCTGGGCATCGTCACCTCGATCAACGGCAGCGCACGCTACCTCGGCGAGGTCACCGGCCAGGCCAGCCACGCCGGCACCACGCCGATGAACCGCCGCCGCGACGCGGCCACGGCGGTGGCCGAGCTGGCGCTCTATGCCGAGGCGCGCGCGCTGGCCGACGAGGACTCGGTGGCCACCGTCGGCCTGCTGCAGGTGCCCGACGGCTCGATCAACGTCGTGCCCGGACGCTGCCGCTTCAGCCTGGACCTGCGCGCGCCCAGAAACACCCAGCGCAACGCGCTGGTGGCCGACATCCGCCAGCAGCTCACGCGCATCGCCGAGCGCCGTCGCGTGGGCGTGCGGCTCGAGGAGACGATGGTCGCCTCCGCCGCCCCCAGCGCCGCACCGCTGCAGGCGCTCTGGGAGCGGGCCGTGCAGTCGCTGGGCCTGCCGCTGTTCCACCTGCCCAGCGGCGCCGGTCATGACGCGATGAAGCTGCACGAGATCATGCCCCAGGCCATGCTCTTCGTGCGGGGCGAGAACGGCGGCATCAGCCACAACCCGCTCGAGTCGACCACCTGCGACGACATGCAACTGGCCTGCGAGGCCTTTGACCACCTGCTGCATCAGCTTGCCGAGGAGCACCCTTGAACACGACCAACGACACGTTCTATCCGCAGCTGGACGCCTGGATCGAGCAGCACTTCGACGAGGAGGTCCGCACGCTGCAGGCCCTGGTGCAGGTGCCCACCGACACCCCGCCGGGCCACAACGCACCACACGCCGAGCGCACGGCCGGCCTGCTGGAGGCCTGCGGCTTCGCCGTCGAGCGCCACCCCGTGCCCGAGGCCGAGGTGCAGGCCTGCGGCCTGGGCTCGCTGACCAACCTGATCGTGCGGCGCCGCTATGCGGCGGGGCCGACCATCGCGCTCAACGCCCACGGCGACGTGGTGCCGCCCGGCGAAGGCTGGCACCAAGATCCGTATGGTGGCGAGGTGGTCGACGGGGCGCTCTACGGCCGCGCCAGCGCGGTCAGCAAGAGCGACTTCGCGACCTACCTGTTCGCGGTGCGCGCGCTGGAGTCGCTCGGGCTGCCGCTGAAGGGCGGCGTCGAGCTGCACTTCACCTACGACGAGGAGTTCGGTGGTGAACTCGGCCCCGGCTGGCTGCTGCGCCAAGGGCTGACGCGGCCCGACTACCTGATCGCCGCCGGCTTCAGCTACCAGGTGGTGACCGCGCACAACGGCTGCCTGCAGATGGAGGTCACGCTGCACGGGCTGGCCTCGCACGCGGCCTTCCCGAGGACCGGCGTCGACGCGCTGCAGGCCGCGAACAGGCTGCTCACGGCGCTGTACGCGCACAACACGGTGCTCGAGGGCCGGCGCTCGGCGATCGCCGGCATCGACCACCCCTACCTGAACGTCGGCCGCATCGAAGGCGGCAGCAACACCAACGTCGTGCCCGGCAAGGTGGTGCTGAAGCTGGATCGCCGCATGATCCCCGAGGAGGACGCCACCGCGGTCGAGGCCGAGGTGCGGGCGCTGATCGACGCCGTCGTGGCGGACTGCCCGGGCATCCGGGTCGAGGTGCGCCGCCTGCTGCTGGCCCGGGCCCTGCAGCCGCAGAGCGGCAACGCGGTGCTGGTGCAGGCGCTGCAGCGCCACGGCGAGGCGGTGTTCGGCGAGCCGATCCCGACCTCCGGCACCCCGCTCTACACCGATGTGCGCCTGTACGGCGAATACGGCGTGCCCGCGGTCATCTACGGTGCCGGCCCGCGCACCGTGCTCGAGAGCAATGCCAAGCGCGCCGATGAGCACGTGCAGCTGGCCGACCTGAAGCGGGCCACCCAGGTCGTGGCACGAACGCTGCTCGACCTGCTGCACTGAAGCCGCGACCGAACCGACGAATCCAGCCAAGAACAGGCGCCGACCGGCATGGACGCTGTCCCGCCGGAATCGAGCGCCGCCACGATGTCCCGCCGACCTCCGTCCACCCCTCGATCCCATCCGGCAGCCCCGACAGGGGACTGCCTCCCCAGGAGTCCGCTCACATGTCCAAGCCCTCGACGCTGCGCCGCAGCCTGCTCGCTCTCGCCTCGGCGGCCACGCTCACGACCGGCCTGTTCGGCAGCACCGGCGCCATGGCCCAGGAAACCCCCGTCAAGTTCCAGCTCGACTGGCGCTTCGAAGGCCCGGCCTCGCTCTTCCTGACGCCGGTGAGCAAGGGTTATTTCAAGGCCGAGAAGCTCGACGTCACCGTCGACGCCGGCAACGGCTCGGGCGGCACGGTCACGCGGGTCGCCTCGGGCACCTACGACATGGGCTTTGCCGACCTGGCCGCGCTGATGGAGTTCCTGGCCAACAACCCGACCGTGCCGAACAAGCCGGTGGCGGTGATGATGGTCTACAACAACACGCCGGCGGCCGTGCTCGCGCTCAAGAAGAGTGGCATCGCCAAGCCTGCCGACCTGACCGGCAGGAAGCTCGGCGCCCCGGTGTTCGACGCTGGCCGCAAGGCCTGGCCGATCTTCGCCAAGGCCAACGGCGTGGGCGCCGTGACCTGGACCGGCATGGACCCGTCGCTGCGCGAGACCATGCTGGTGCGCGGGGACATCGACGCGATCACCGGCTTCTCGTTCACCTCGCTGCTCAACCTCGAGGCCCGCGGCGTCAAGTCCGAGGACATCGTGGTGCTGCCCTATCCCCAGTTCGGCGTGAAGCTCTACGGCAACGCCATCATCGTCGGCGAGACCTTCCTGAAGAAGAATCCCGAGGCGGTGAAGGCCTTCCTGCGGGCGTTCACCAAGGGCATGAAGGACGTGATCGCCGACCCGACGGCGGCCATCGCCACCGTCAAGGCCCGCGACGGCATCATCAACGAAGCGCTCGAGCTGCGTCGCCTCAAGCTCACGCTCGACGCCACGGTGCTGACCCCGGACGCCCGCGCCGAAGGCTTCGGCGACGTCAAGGGCCCGCGCCTGAGCCTGATGGCCAGCCAGGTCTCCGACGCCTTCGGCACGAAGGAGCGTGTCAAGCCCGAGGCGGTGTGGAACGGCAGCTACCTGCCGTCGGCCGCCGAACGCGCGATCTTCCCGAAGAAATGACCCCGCGCGGGCCCGCGCCGGCCCGCGTGCGCCGCCCCTGGCGCCCGGCACCCTGCCGGTGCGCCGGCGAGGCGCGCTCCTTGCTGGGACCGCTCCATCGCGGCACGGTCCCCGCCCTGCCCTTCCATCACCGCCTTCCCGCCGGGAAAGGAATCCGAGATGAGTGCGTTTGTCGATTTCCGCGACGTCTGGCTGGCCTACAACGACGAGCTGCTGGCCAACGGACAGTTCGCGGTCGAGGACATCAACCTGCAGGTGCACGAGGGCGAGTTCATCGCCATCGTCGGCCCCTCGGGCTGCGGCAAGTCCACGTTCATGAAGCTGGCCACCGGCCTGAAGATGCCCAGCAAGGGCACGGTCACCATCGGCGGCCAGCATGTCGAGGGCCCGCTGAAGATCACCGGCATGGCCTTCCAGGCCGCCAACCTGCTGCCCTGGCGCACGACGGTGGAGAACGTCATGCTGCCGCTGGAGATCGTCGAGCCCTACCGCTCCAGCTTCAAGCAGAAGAAGGCCGAGTACGAGCAGAAGGCGCGCCAGCTGCTCCAGAGCGTGGGCCTGGCCGGCTACGAGGACAAGTTCCCTTGGCAGCTCTCGGGCGGCATGCAGCAGCGGGCATCGATCTGCCGGGCGCTGATCCACGAACCGAAGATGCTGCTGCTCGACGAGCCCTTCGGCGCGCTCGACGCCTTCACCCGCGAGGAGCTGTGGTGCGCGCTGCGCGACCTGCAGGCGGCGCAGAAGTTCAACGTCATCCTGGTGACGCACGACCTGCGCGAGAGCGTCTTCCTGGCCGACACGGTCTACGTGATGAGCAAGAGCCCGGGCCGCTTCGTGGTCAAGCGCGAGATCGACCTGCCGCGCCCGCGTGACCTCGAGGTCACCTACTCGCCCGAGTTCACCGCCATCGTGCACGAACTGCGTGGCCACATCGGCGCCATGCGCCAGCCCGGCGCCACCGTGGCGCAGTGAGATGAGCCGCCCCGTTCCCCTCCGCCCTGGACCCTCGACATGACATCCAAACCGCTCGAACGCTACTCGCCCTGGATCCTGCTGGCCCTGGTGCTGCTGGTCTGGCAGGTGCTGTGCACCGGCTTCCACGTCTCCGAATTCATCTTCCCGAGCCCGCTGCGCATCGCCGAGTCGCTGGTGGAGTTCGGCCCGACCATCGCCGGCCACGCCTGGCGCACCTTCTGGGTCACGATGGCCGGCTTCGGCCTGTCCATCGTCGTGGGCGTGCTGCTGGGCTTCCTGATCGGCAGCTCGCGCATGGCCTACACCGCCATCTACCCGCTGATGACCGGCTTCAACGCGCTGCCCAAGGCGGCCTTCGTGCCCATCCTGGTGGTGTGGTTCGGCATCGGCGTGGGGCCGGCGATCCTGACCGCCTTCCTGATCAGCTTCTTTCCGATCATGGTCAACATCGCCACCGGCCTGGCCACGCTGGAGCCCGAGCTCGAGGACGTGCTGCGGGTGCTGGGCGCGCGGCGCTGGGACGTGCTGATGAAGGTCGGCCTGCCGCGCTCGCTGCCCTATTTCTACGGCTCGCTGAAGGTGGCGATCACGCTGGCCTTCGTCGGCACCACGGTCAGCGAGATGACCGCCGCCAACGAGGGCATCGGCTACCTGCTGATCTCGGCGGGCAGCTCGATGCAGATGGGCCTGGCCTTCGCCGGGCTGGTCGTGGTCGGGGCGATGGCGATGGTGATGTACGAGCTGTTCTCCGTCGTCGAGAAGCGCACCACCGGCTGGGCACACCGCGGCTCCAACGCACACTGACCGGACGGCTGCACCGCGGCGGTGCAGCCCGTCAAGCGTGCAGTCTTGGCGACCGGGCGGACTTCCGGACCGCATCCCCCGCAGTTCAGGGGACTGGCTCCAGGGGGGGCCTTCACCCTGAACACAGGAGTGCCGATTAGGATGTGAAGCATGAACCGGCCGGTTGTGGTGGCCGGGATTGGCCCACCGCAATCCATTCGAAACAGGCCCCACTCCATGTCAACGCTCCAGAAACTCACCCGTCGCCTGACGCTGCTCGCCCTGCTGGGCGCCACCTTCGGTGCCCAGGCGGCCACCACGACCTATGACTTCAACAGCGGCACGCTGGCCACCGAGTTCAGCTCGACGGACAGCATTTTCCGCAGCACGACCGACCAGTACCTGCGCTACGTCGCGGACACCGGCCTGCTGA
This sequence comes from Sphaerotilus hippei, assembly GCF_003201595.1. Taxonomy (GTDB): domain Bacteria; phylum Pseudomonadota; class Gammaproteobacteria; order Burkholderiales; family Burkholderiaceae_C; genus Sphaerotilus; species Sphaerotilus hippei. The sequence goes on from NZ_QJJS01000022.1 coordinate 23,818, forward strand.
CGTACACGCTGACGCTGACGCAGGCGTCGGACGTGTCCTTCGACTTCTACTACGCCTCGACCGAGACGACGGCCACCACCGCGGCCGACGTCTCGTTCAGCGGCGGCGCGCTGACCAGCTCCACGCTGCTGGGCACGGCCTCCGGGGAGAACTTCAACCCGGGCGTCGGCTCGACCTCGGCCTGGAACGCGCACTACGTCTCCGACACCTTCACCGGGCTCAGCGCCGGCACCTACACCTTCACGATCGACAAGGCCAGCGTGGCGACCGTCGGCAACCCGCACTACCTGCACGTCGACGACTTCTCGGTGAGCGTGCAGGCTTCGGCCGTGCCGGAGCCGGAAAGCCTCGCGCTGATGCTGGCCGGACTCGGTGCCGTCGGCCTGATGGGCCGCCGCCGCCAGCGCCAGGACTGATCGTCCGCCCGCGCCCACCGGCCAACGCCTCCTGCGGGAGGCGTTCGTCATGGTGCGACGCACCCGATCGGCGCAGCCGCGGCGGCTCCACGCTGGCACAGCTCCTGCAAATCACGGCCACAAGGACAAGGAGACCGCCATGACTGCGAACCGTCTGCCCGTGATCGACCTGGCCAGCAGCTTCGGCAGCGATGCCGTGGCGACGCTGGAACTGGCCCGTGAGATCGATGCCGCCTGCCGGCGACACGGCTTCTTCTACGTCATCGGCCATGGCGTGCCGCTGGCGCTGACCAGTCACCTGTTCATGCTCAGCCGGCGTTTCTTCGCGCTGCCCGAGGACGTCAAGCGGCGCTGGCACATCGACCGGTCGGGCGGACTGCACCGCGGCTTCGATCCCGTGGGCTGGCAGGCGCTCGACCCGACCCGCCCGCCCGACCTGAAGGAGAGCTTCTACCTGGGCGTCGACCGCGACCACACCGATGCGCTGGTGCGTGCGGGCACGCCGCAGCACGGCCCCAACCAGTGGCCCGACGAGGACCTGGTGCCGGGGTTCCAGTCCACCTGCGAGGTCTACGCCGCCACGATGCAGCGGGTCTCGCGCCAGCTGATGGGCCTGATGGCCCTGGGCCTGCGGTTGCCGCGGGACCACTTCGAGCCGTCGATGCGCAACCCGATGCCGGTGCTGCGCCTGCTGCACTACCCCGGGCCCCGCAGCGGTGCGGGCGCGCCCGCCGCGCCACCGGCCGAACCGGTGCCGCCGCTGCCGGGCCAGCTCGGCTGCGGCGCCCACACCGACTGGGGCGGCCTCACGCTGCTGGCCCAGGACAGCGCGGGCGGGCTGCAGGTGCACGACCGTGCCGGCGAGTGGATCGACGTGCCACCGATGGAGGGCAGCCTGGTCGTCAACCTCGGCGACATGATGCAGCGCTGGACCAACGACCACTACCGCTCGACGCTGCACCGGGTGCACCAGGGCGAGGTGCGGCGCGAGCGGCACTCGCTGGCCTACTTCTTCGACATCGACTACCACGCCCAGGTCAGCGCCCTGGCCGGCTGCTGGAGTGCGGAGGATCCGCCGCACTACCCGCCGATCACCGCCGGCGAGCACATCGTCGAGATGTACCGCCGGACCACCTCGGCCCCGGCCGATCCGGCCACGCTGCGCCTGGCGGCCTGAGCGGCTGCGGCATCCCCGGGCCGGCGGCTCCGGAGCGACGCCGGCCCGCGGACCGCTCCGGAGGAGCCGGTCGCGAGACCGGCCCCGAGTCGCGTCAGAAGCGGTGGCGCAGGCCGACCGCGAAGGTGTTGCCGCTCGACAGGCTGGTCTTCTTGTCGTTCATGTAGACCGCATAGACATCGCTGCGCCGGGACAGCTTGTGGTCGTAGCCGAAGGAGGTGGTCTTGCGGGTGACGGTGGCCGCGCCCTTCTCCTCCCGGGCCTGACCGTGGGACAGCAGCAGGGCGCCCGAGCCGACCGGCACCGAAGCCCCGACCTGGAACAGCCGGGTCTCGACATCGACCGTCGCATCGGTCTCGACCTGGCCGTACTGGCCGAACAGCTTGGCGACACCAAAATCGTAGGAGGCGTTGAGCTGGGTCGTGGTCTGGGCCTCGAAGCCCGCGGGATAGACCGCCACGCCGTTCTTGACCTGCTGGTAGGTCAGCATCGTCGACAGGCCGGCGATGGCGTACTTGACGCTCGCGCTGGTGTTGCGGCCGGTGGCCCCCGTGGCCCCTTCACCGGCATTGACCAGCGCCGAGGCGCTGAAGCCGCCCCAGGTCGGGCTGGTGTAGAGCGCCGAGTTGCTCCAGCCGCTGTCACCGTAGAGCGCACCGACGAAATAGTGGCGCACCGACGGCGAGAAGCCGTAGGAGTCGCCGAAGGCGTTGTAGGACACCGTGCTGACGAACAGCGGCGTGGTGTTGCGGCCCAGGGTCAGGCTGCCCAGCGTGGCGCTTTCCAGGCCGACGATGGCCTTGCGGGCCCAGAACGCATCGGTGTCGAAGCGGGCGCTCTTGCCGGTGTCCGCACGCAGGAAGCTCTCCAGCGCGAACTTCGCCTTCAGGCCACCCCCCAGGTCTTCCGTCCCGGCAAAGCCGATGTGGCTGGTGGTCATCTTGCCGTTCTCGGCGGCCTTGAGCTTGCTTTCACCCGCCGCCTGGAACGAGCCGACCGACATGTCGACCAGGCCGTACAGGCTCACCGTCTGGGCCGAAGCCGAACCGGCAAGGGCCGCCAGGGCGGCGGCGGCGATCAATTTCTGGTGCGAAAAAAGCATGGTGATTCCACGTAGGAGGTTGTCGACAACGGAGGCACAAGAGCAATTTCCGACCGCCTCAGGCCCGGGCCGCCTCACCTCGGTGCCGGCGGCGGCCCGTGGCGAGGCACGGCGCCTGATTCTGGTGAACGCTTCTACTCTCTGCCGCTTTGTATGCAAACGGTGTACCAGTCGGGCCCTCGCTGCCTATTCCGGAGGCAATCCAGGACGAGCCCAGCGCTGGCGCGCACTTGCGAGGTCGCCCCCCATGTTGTCCACAACCTTGTCCAGTGCGGATGTGGACGGATCGGCCCGGGAAAACTTGTCCACAGATCCATCCACGCCTCGAAGGCCGATTCCACGTGAAATATTCGTGTCAGGTTCTTGACAGAACCATGATGAGGCCTTCGGGCTTACCCTGAGACCCCCTCTGCCCGATCCGGAGGCAATCCAATGAATTCTTTTTCAATACAACGTCTTGCATGAACTGACCACAGCAAGCCCACAGACTTGTCCCTGGACTTTGTGGAGTCGATTCCAGTGCCGCGTCGCTCTCGACTCATCCACAGGGCACCCGACTTATCCACAGACGATGGCAGCCGATACACTGCCGGCCTCACGCCGTTCTGTTCTCCACTTTCCACACGGATTCCGCACCCATGGGCTGGCAAGGTCATCTCCAACTCGACTATCGGCTCGACAGCAGCAGCAGCCCGCCACGCACGATCGCCCAGGACCGCCACCGGGGTCCGCTGCGGGTGCTGCAGCGCCTCTATCCCGAGGGCCCGTCGGTCTGCCATCACGTGCTGGTGCATCCACCGGGCGGCATCGTCGGCGGCGACGAGCTGGTGGTGGACATCGACATGGCGCCGGGCACCCACGCGCTGATCACCACCCCGGGGGCGACGCGTTATTACCGCAGCGCCGGCGAAGAGGCGCTGCAGCGGGTGCGCGCGCAGGTGCGCGACGGTGCGCGCCTCGAATGGCTGCCGCTGGAGACCATCGCCTACCGCAGCTGCCGGGCGCGCAACCAGCTGCGCTTCGAGCTGGCCCCGGGGGCCGAGATGATCGGCTGGGACGTGCTGGCGCTGGGCCTGCCGGCCGCAGGCGAGGCGTGGACACAAGGCACCTACCAGCAGCACCTGGAGCTGCCCGGGGTGTGGCTCGAGTCGGCCCGCATCGACGCCACCGACCGGCGCCTGCTCGACAGCCCGCTGGGCTGGGCCGGGCACCGGGTGCTGGGCACGCTGTGGATGGCCGCGGGCAGCGCCCTGAGCCCGGCCCGGCGCACCGAGCTGGTCGCCAGCGCCCACGACGCCATCCAGGCCAGCGGCCTGGGCGACCAGGCCGGGGTCAGCTCGACCCACGGCGAGGTGGTCGTGCTGCGGGTGCTGGCCGGCCGGGTGGAGCCGCTGATGCAGCTGCTGACGCAGGTGCGTGCACGCTGGCGCCAGCTGGGCTGGGGGCTCGAGGCCGCCCCGCCGCGGATCTGGCGGACGTGACTTGATCACGAACTGAAATTCCGGCCCCCGCGAACGGGGGAAAACCCGTAATTTGTCGCACCCCCTCGTACGGAAGCAGGCGAAGATGCGGCCATGCGCTCCTCCTCCCTGACCTCCGTCAAGGCCCGTCCATCGATCCGCACCCTGCGGATCCTGGGCGGATGTGTGGCATGGACCGCCGGCCTGCTGGCGAGCGCCCCGGCCCGTGCCGCCACGGCGCCCGAACCGGCACGCATCGTCGCGGTCGCCTATCAGCAGGGCGTCGACCTCGGCACGCTGCGGATCGGCGAATCCCCGGCGGCCCGCTCCGCCGAGAGCCTTCGGGCGCCGACGGGCAACAGCAACGGGTCAGCGACCCCGCTCGGCGCCGACGAGGCCCTCGTCAGCGAAGAACAGGGCAGCCTCGGCCTGCTGCTGCTGGCCGGCATCGGCATCCTGGCGCTGATGCATTTCCGGATCGGCCGGCGCGGCTGAACGGCCCGCTCACGACGCGTAGTCGTAGGGCCCGCCGCGCTCGAGTGCCCGCCGGTAGGCAGGGCGGGCGTGGATGCGGCGCAGGAAATCCTGCAAGGCCGGATGGCGCCCGTCCAGGCCGGCGCGCTGCGCCGCCGCCTCGAGCGGAAAGCTCATCTGGATGTCGGCCGCCGAGAACTCGTCGCCCGCGAACCAGGCCCGCGTGCGCAGCTCCGTCTCCATGAAATCGAACTGCGCGGTCAGCGTGGGCTGCACGAACCCGCCGATGACCTTGCGCGCGATGCCCCGGGCGATCGGGCGCACGAAAAACGGCATCGGTGCCCGGGCCACCCGGTCGAACACCAGGCGCAGCAGCAGCGGCGGCATGGCCGAACCTTCGGCGAAGTGCAGCCAGTAGGTCCATCGCAGGCGTTCCGGGCTGCCCGCGGGCGGCACCAGCCGGCCCGCCCCGTGGCGCTCGACCAGGTACTCGACGATGGCCCCTGATTCGGCCACCGTCAGGTCTCCGTCGGTGATCACCGGCGACTTGCCCAGCGGATGCACCGCACGCAGGGACGGCGGCGCGAGCAGCGTGACCGGATCGCGCTGGTAGTGCCTGAGCTCGTAGGGCAGGCCCAGCTCCTCGAGCAGCCACAGCACGCGCTGCGAGCGCGAGTGGTTCAGGTGGTGGACGACGATCATCACGGCGTCCCGGACGAGGCGGCCTGCGCCGCCGCGAGCCAGCGCAAGGCGCCGCGGGCCGCGACCCGGCCGCTGGCCAGGCAGGCGGTCAGCAGGTAACCGCCGGTCGGCGCCTCCCAGTCCAGCATCTCGCCGGCGCAGAACAGGCCCGGCAGCGCCCGCAGCATCAGGCCGGCGTCGGTGGTCGCGGCATCGAGCCCGACCCCGCCGGCACTGCTGATCGCCTCGTCGATCGGCCGCAGGCCGGTCAGGCGCAGCGGCATGGCCTTGATGCGCGCGGCCAGCGCGACCGGATCGGCCTGCAGCGCCGTCCAGGCGGCCGGATCCAGCCCTTCGCGCAGCAGCACGGCCTTGACGCCGTGCAGGCCCAGCTGCTCCTTCAGGTGGTTGGACCAGGAACGGGCACCCCGGCCCCGTGCCAGCGCGGTCTCCACCTCATGCAGCGGCCGGGTCGGCAGCAGGTCCAGTTCGATGTCGGCATGGCCCTGGCGCTGCAGCAGCGCCCTCAGGTCGGCGCTGGCGGCGTAGACCAGGCTGCCCTCCAGGCCGGTCTCGGTGACCACGGCCTCGCCCTTGCGGTGGAAGCGGCGGCCCGTGACGTCGGTGAATGCCAGCGCCACGCCCTTGAGCGGCGCACCGGCGTGGCGCTCGCGCAGGTGGTCGCTCCAGGGCAGCTCCACGCCGCCATTGGCGGCCTGCAGCGGAGCCACCGTCACGCCACGGTCCTGCAGCCACGGCACCCAGGCGCCGTCGGAGCCGAGGCGGGCCCAGCTGCCACCGCCCAGCGCCAGCACCACCGCATCGGCGCGCACCTGCTGCGGGCCGGCGGGGGCATCGAAGCCGAGCTGCCACGGTGCACCGGAAGGCTGAGTCGCCTCGCAGGCGCCCGTCCAGCGGTGGCGCATGTGCAGCCTCAGGCCGGCGGCCCGCAGGCGCTGCAGCCAGGCACGCAGCAGCGGCGCCGCCTTCATCTCGGCCGGAAACACCTTGCCCGAACTGCCGACGAAGGTGCTGATGCCCAGGCCGGCGGCCCAGTCCCGGATCGCCTGGGCGTCCAGCCCCTGCAGCCAATCGCCGACCGGCAGGGCCGGCTGGTCATGGCCCGGTGCGGTGGGCCCGACCCGGTAGCGCCGGGCGAAGTCCGCCGCCGGTTCGGCATGGGTCAGGTTGAGCCCGCCCTTGCCGGCCAGCAGGAACTTGCGGCCGACCGAAGGCATCGCGTCGTACAGGTCGACACGCGCGCCGCCTTCGAGCAGGACCTGCGCAGCCATCAGCCCCGCCGGGCCGCCACCGATCACGACCACGCAAGGAGAAGGCGACAGAACGGAGGCATCGGACATGGCTGCGGGGCCGCGAGGCCGGAGGAGAGGGGGCGGGCAGTCTATGCGAAGCCCGCTCCGCAGCGCTTCACGAGGTCAAGCCACCGCACCGCGGCCATCGTGCACGAGCACCGAAATCCGACGACGGCACCTGCAGATTTTTCAGTAACGGCACAGTAACGCCCACGCTCCTATGCTGACTTTACAAACGCGGAACATGCCCGTGAAAAAAGTGGCGCAGGGAGTGCGATCGTGGAAAAGTTGTCGGGGGGGCGAGCGTCGATCCATGTGCATCTGCTCGGGCCACCCCGTTGGCTGGGCCTGGACGGTGGCGAGCGCAGGCTGAGCGCCAAGGACGCGGCACTGGTCGCGGTGCTGGCACTGGACGGTCCGCAGCATCGGGATCACCTCGCGGCGCTGCTCTGGCCGAACGTGTCGCTGTCGACCGCCAGAAGCAGTCTGCGGCAGCGGGCGTTTCGATTGAAACGTGCGGCAGGAGGCGAATTTGTCGTGGCCGACGAATTCATCCGCCTGGCTCCGGAGGTCCTGGTCGACGTCCACGTCACCCTTTCGTCCGACAGCGGCCTGCTGACCTCGTTGACATCGGATCTGCTGTCCGGGCTCGAGTCCACCGCACCGGACCTGCGATCCGAATGGCTGCTGACACGTCGGGAGCGGTTTGCCACCGAGCGACGGGATGCGGTCACCCACCGGGCGAATCGCTGCGAACGCGAGGGCAACGTTGCCCAGGCCATCACCTGGATGAAGCTGCTGATCGATGCCGATCCGTTGAGCGAATGCGCCTGGCGCCGCTTGATGCAACTGCACAGTGCACGCGGGGACCGGACGGCAGCGCTGGCCACCTATGACCGTCTGGAGCGATTGATCCGGGATGAACTGGGCACGCATCCGGATGAAGAGACGATGGAGCTGATGCGCTCCATCGACGCCATGGGGCGGACTGACGCCGTCAACGGTCTGCTGAGCCGGAGCAGCAGCATCCCGGAGCGCCTGAAGCACCCGCCCCGGCTCGTCGGCAGACAGGACGTGCTGGCGGACGTCCGCAACGCCTGGGCTTGCGACCGGCTGGCCTGGATCGAAGGACCGATCGGCAGCGGCAGGACACGGCTGCTGGAGGCGCTGTCCACGACCACCGGTGTCCTGCGATGGCAACTGCTCATGAGGGACGGCTCGAGGCCTTCGGCGACGGTGGCCCGGTTCGTGAAGCAGCTGCTCCACTGGCCGGCATCGACAGCGGACGGCAGCTCACCGGACAGTGTGGAGACGGCGATTCGCAGGGACGCGCCAGCGGTCCTGATGGAAGCCTTGACCGCGGCCATGGCCGCAGGCCTCACCACGGTTCTGATTGATGACCTGCAGCACGCCGACCCGGACAGCCTGGATGGCCTGGCCCGGGCGCTGCCCCCGATGCTTCAACGTGGTCTGCGCCTGGCGGTCACCGTGCCCAGCACCACCGAAGACACACGACTCGCCGTCATCAGAAACAGCCTCGCGAGCCGCCACGACGTCGTGCACGTGAACCTGCCCATGCTGAATGCCGCGCAAATGGCCGAGTTGCTCGATGCCATCGATGGGAACGGCGAGTCTTCGAGACTGCTGGCGGCCGACCTGATGGCGCACACCGGCGGCAATCCCTGGTTCGCGCTCGAGACGCTCAAGGCCATGCACCTGCAGCGCTGGTCCGAGGCCGGCTTCTCCGGACTTTCCCCGCGGCTGGTCGCCGTCGTCCCGGCCGTCGTGCTAGATGCCTGTCGGTTGGCGCTGGAGGCGCTGACGCCACTCCAGATGGCGATCGCGCGACTGGTTTCCACGCTGGAAGAAGGTTTCAACCTGGAGCGCGCGGCCGAACTGCTCGGCTGTGCCCCGATGGACCTGATCGACGCCTGGGTCGTGCTGGAACGCCGCGGCATCTGCAGGGGTGACCGATGCTCGTCCTATCTCATGCAGCAGGCCATCCGATCGTTGATGCCAGAAATGCTGGCCAATCAACTGGAGGGAATGACGCGACAGGTCAGGACCCGGAGCATGAATGGCAGACCGGGAAGTTGAGTCGCATCGGTTCCACGTTCAGCCGTACTCAGAGTGATTGCACGACCTCGACACCAGCGCCCTTTTTGTGGGATGGGTTCTGCCCGTCGTTCGGTCGGCCGCGGTGCCTTGCGCCCGGCATGGATTTGCCCGTCTGCCGTTGCAAATATCAAGGAGTGAATCGTGTTCAAGCATCCCTCCAAAGATCCACCCAGACTCTTCAACTGCTTCATCTTCGAGTTCGTTCAATAACCACCATGGAAAACTTGACCATGCAGACGACAGCCCCCCGAAAAAGCTCGACGCAATTGATCTCCTACCCGCGCAAGCTGCTCCTGACGGCCGCACTGATCTCCCTCGCCGGATGTGCGTCGAATCCCGCGGCTCCTCCCCCGCCGGAATCGACCGGGGCCGCGGGCGGAGGCACATCGGTGGGCGCTGACGCGACGCTCCAGACCTGTTCGGCACCGGTGGGCACCGTGCGACTGCAGGATGGGAACAGCTCCGCCGACACGGGGGCCAATCAGGTGGCCAGCAATGAAAATGTGCAATCGCTGCGCTTGCTGCTGAAGGACCTCAAGGATCTGACCGGCAAGGACAGGAAGGAAGAAGATCGAGCCGCCTCGATCGAGGCCTTGCGCCTGCTGATCCAGCAGTCCGGTTGTTTTGTCATCGTGGATCGGGGCGCCAGCGAAAACGCGGCGACCGATGAGAAGAACCGCTCGCGGTCCCCCGGTGCCGAGGTGCGTGACAACGCCAACATGGGCAAGGGACAGGAGGTCGCGGCCGACTTTGTCCTGCGGTCGGTCGTGCTGTCCATGGAGAAGGACGACTCCTCCAGCATCAACGTGGGGGGATTGATCCCGTTCAAGGCTCTGGGTGGACTGTCCGTCGGCCAGTCCAGCACGTCAGCCAAGGTTCAACTGGTCCTGTCGGACGTGCGCGCCAAGATCCAGCTGGCCATCGCCCAAGGTGCGGCCACCGGCAAGAACACCGGCATCGCGACCTCGGTGCTGGGCAAGCTGGGCGGCGGGCAGATCAAGACCGGATCGACCACTTCGAGCTCGACGATTCTGCTGCAAGCGTTTGCCGATGCCTACAACAAGCTCGTTCCGGCGGTCCAGAACTACAAGGCCCAGGAAGTCAAGGGCGGCCTGGGGGCCGGCGGCGCACTGCGGGTTCAAGGCCGGCAACTTGATCCGTCATCCGTGAGCAAGAAATGATCACGTTCCGTCGCGACACATCAGCGGCAAACCCATCCACGGCCCCGGTCCGGGCCTGGTGGGGTCTCGTGCCACTGGGCGTTGTGACGGCGCTGCTGCTGGGGCTGGCCAGCAGCGCCAAGGGCCAGGAGTTCAGCAGGTACCTGCAGTGTGAAGGCACAGTCCTGGCGCAAGGCAAGTCGACTCCGGCACACGCGGACTTTGCCCTGCGCTTCAACAACCGGACCGCGCTGATCCAGAGATCCAACGTGTTGCCAGTGGGCGAGTCCCTGGCCTACAGACCGTCGCCAGTGGCCTATTCGATGACCTATCGCTTGCGCGCCCAGGGGATCAAGGTGATCGCCGTGCCCGGATGGTTTCACAGCACCGTTCTCGTGTTGTATCCCAACCTGGCACGGCTCCATCAGATCAGGATGTCCATCGATCGCCAGACAGGCCTGATGGAAGGCCATCTGCTCAACGAAGAAGAGCAGATGCTCGGGTCCTTCGAGATGCAATGCCAATCGCGGGGTGCGGAGGATCTGCCGGAGCCCAGGTTCTGAATCCATGCCCAGGAGCCTTGCCCTGCACGGGCCCGAATCGTGCACAGGCAAGCGGGGAAAGCCGCTCAGATCGACATCAGCTCGCGCACGCCGTTGGCCTGCATCTCGTGGCCGCGGCCGCGGGCGATGATCTCGCCACGCTCCATCACCAGGTACTGGTCGGCCAGTTCCTCGGCGAAGTCGTAGTACTGCTCGACCAGCACGATGGCCATGGTCTTGCGGTCGGCCAGCATGCGGATCACCCGGCCGATGTCCTTGATGATGCTGGGCTGGATGCCCTCGGTCGGCTCGTCGAGGATCAGCAGCTTGGGGCCCGCCGCCAGCGCGCGCGCGATCGCCAGCTGCTGCTGCTGACCGCCCGAGAGGTCACCGCCACGGCGGTGGATCATCTGCTTGAGCACCGGGAACAGCTCGAACAGCTCGGCCGGGATCGGCGTGCTGCCGCTCTTGTAGGCCAGGCCCATGCGCAGGTTGTCCTCGACCGTCAGGCGGCCGAAGATCTCGCGCCCCTGCGGCACGTAGCCCACGCCCTTGCGCACGCGCTCGTAGGGCACATCCTTCGTGATGTCCTGGCCATCGAGCGTGATGGTGCCGGCCTTGATCGGCACCACGCCCATCAGGCTCTTGAGCAGCGTGGTCTTGCCCACGCCGTTGCGGCCGAGCACGACCGTGACCTCGCCCAGCCGGGCCTCGAAATCGAGCCCGCGCAGGATGTGCGAGCCGCCGTAGTACTGGTTGAGACCTTCCACCTTCAACATACGAACTCCAAGATCCGATCACAAGCACGGTGGGGCCAGGCGATGACGTCGGGCGCCCGGCTGCCGCAGGTAAAGGAGGAGCCTTCAGCCCACCGGGCTGAAGGCGGGGGACACGAAGGCAGCCGGGTGCCCGGCGTCAGCGCTCCCACACGGTCCAGGCACAGATCAGCGCCCAAGATAGACCTCCACCACCTTCTCGTTGGCCTGCACCTCGCTGAGCTTGCCCTCGGCCAGCACGCTGCCCTCGTGCAGCACGGTGACGGTCTTGCGGCCTTCGGTGAGCTGGTCGACGAACTTCATGTCGTGCTCGACCACCACCAGCGAGTGCTTGCCCTCGAGCGACAGGAAGAGCTCGGCAGTGCGCTCGGTCTCCTCGTCGGTCATGCCGGCCACGGGTTCGTCGAGCAGCAGCAGCTTGGGGTCCTGCATCAGCAGCATGCCGATCTCCAGCCACTGCTTCTGGCCGTGGCTGAGCAGGCCGGCGGTGCGCTGCGCGTCGTCCTTCAGGTGGATCAGCGTGATGATCTCGCCGATGCGGTCGAGCTGCTGGCCCGACAGCCGGTGGAACAGGCTGGCGCGCACGCGGCGGTCGGCCGACAGCGCCAGCTCGAGGTTCTCGAACACGCTCAGCTCTTCGTAGACCGTGGGCTTCTGGAACTTGCGGCCGATGCCGATCTGCGCGATCTCGTTCTCGCGCAGGCGCAGCAGGTCGATGGTCGAGCCGAACGAGGCCCGCCCCGCGTCGGGCCGGGTCTTGCCGGTGATGACGTCCATCATCGTCGTCTTGCCCGCGCCGTTGGGGCCGATGATGCAGCGCAGCTCGCCCACGTTGATGGCCAGGCTCAGCGAGTTCAGCGCCTTGAAGCCGTCGAAGCTGACGGTGATGTCGTCGAGGTAGAGCGCCACGCCGTGCGTGAAGTCGGGCTGGCCCAGGCGCATCACCCGGCCGTACGAGGCCTCGCGGTCACCGGACTTGTTGCTGGTGGGGGCGAGCTGGTCGTGCTTGTGGCGCAGCTCGGCCAGCGATTCCATCAGGTCGGGCGTCATGAACGGCTCTCCTTCTTCTTGCCGGACCACTTGTCAAACAGGCCGACGATGCCGTGCGGCAGGAACAGCGTCACCGCGATGAACAGCGCGCCGAGGAAATACAGCCAGAACTCGGGGAAGACCTGCGTGAACCAGCTCTTGGCGCCGTTGACGAAGAAGGCACCGACGATCGGCCCGATCAGCGTGGCCCGTCCGCCCACCGCCGCCCAGATGGCGATCTCGATGCTGGCCGCCGGCCCCATCTCGCCCGGGTTGATGATGCCCACCTGCGGCACGTAGAGCGCACCGGCCACGCCGCACATCACCGCGCTGAGCGTCCAGATGCTGAGCTTGTAGGCGATCGGGTCGTAGCCGGTGAACATCACCCGGCTCTCGGCATCACGGATGGCCTGCAGCACGCGGCCGTACTTGCTGTTGACGATCCAGCGCGCCATCAGGAAGAAGCCGATCAGCGTCAGCCCGGTCAGCACGAACAGCACCATGCGCGTGGACGGCTGGGCGATCGGGATGTCGAGGATGCGCTTGAAGTCGGTGAAGCCGTTGTTGCCGCCGAACCCAGTCTCGTTGCGGAAGAACAGCAGCATCGCCGCGTAGGTCATGGCCTGCGTGATGATGGAGAAGTACACCCCCTTGATGCGCGAGCGGAAGGCGAAGAAGCCGAACACGAAGGCCAGCAGGCCCGGCACCAGCAGCACCAGCAGCATCTGCGCGAGGAACGAGTCGCTCAGCGCCCACTGCCACGGGAACTCCTTCCAGTTCAGGAAGACCATGAAGTCGGGCATCTCGGACTTGTACTGTCCGTCGGTGCCGATCTGGCGCATCAGGTACATGCCCATCGAATAGCCGCCGAGCGCGAAGAACAGCCCGTGGCCCAGCGACAGGATGCCGGTGTAGCCCCAGATCAGGTCCATCGCCAGCGCGCAGATCGCGTAGCACATGATCTTGCCGATCAGGGCCACGTAGTAGTCCGGCAGGTGCAGCGCGCTGCCCTCGGGCACGACCAGGTTGAGCAGCGGCACGAGCAGCACCACCGTGGCCAGCGCGGCCATCAGGCCGGTCCAGCCCCGCGGACCCAGCAGCAGTCCGCGGCGGGGCGTCGACATCGAATTGGTGGTGGTGACACTCATGCTTCGGCACTCCGGCCCTTCATCGCAAACATGCCTTGCGGACGCTTCTGGATGAACACGACGATGAAGGCCAGCACCATGATCTTGGCCAGCACCGCACCCGCATATCCTTCCAGGAACTTGTTCAGCAAGCCCAGGCCCAGGCCGGCGTAGACCGTGCCGGCCAGCTGGCCCACGCCGCCCAGCACCACGACCATGAAGCTGTCAACGACGTAGCTCTGGCCCAGGTCGGGCCCGACGTTGCCCACCTGGCTCAACGCACAGCCGGCCAGGCCGGCGATGCCCGCGCCGAGGCTGAAGGCATAGGTGTCGATGCGCGCCGTGTTGACGCCCATGCAGGCGGCCATGCGACGGTTCTGGGTCACGCCGCGCACGAACAGGCCCAGCCGCGTGCGCGCGATCAGCAGGGCCACGCCACCCAGCACCAGGAAGGCGAACACCAGGATGGCCAGGCGGTTGTAGGGCAGCGTCAGGTTGCTCAGCACCGCCACGCCGCCCGACAGCCAGCCCGGGTTCTCGACCGCCACGTTCTGCGCGCCGAACAGGCTGCGCACGCCCTGCATCAGCACCAGGCTGATGCCCCAGGTGGCCAGCAGCGTCTCGAGCGGGCGGCCGTACAGCCAGCGGATCACCGTGCGCTCGAGCACCGCACCGACCAGCGCGGAGGCGAGGAAGGCCAGCGGCACGGCGGCCAGCAGGTACCAGTCGAACAGGTCCGGCAGCCAGGCGCGGAACAGGTTCTGGACCATGAAGGTCGCGTAGGCGCCGATCATCATCAGCTCGCCGTGCGCCATGTTGATCACGCCCATCAGCCCGTAGGTGATGGCCAGGCCGAGGGCGGCCAGCAGCAGGATGGAGCCCAGGCTGATGCCGGTGAACAGCACGCCCAGCCGCTCGCCCCAGGCCAGCCGGCCCTCGATGCCGGTCAGCGCGGCCTGCAGCGCGGCACGCACCGGGCCTTCGGACTCGACGCCGGGCATCAGCCGCTCCTGCAGCAGGTTCTTGACCGAGGGCTCGCTGGAGCCGGCCAGCGCCTGCGCTGCCGCGAGGCGGCGCGCCGGATCGCTCGAGGCGACCAGGATGGTGGCGCGCATGATCTCCAGGCGGGCCTTCAGCGACGGGTCGGTCTCGGCGGCCAGGGCCTTCTCGATCATCGGCAGCGCCGCCTCGTCGAGCGACTGCTTGCTCAACTCGACGAGCGCCTGCTCGCGGGTGGCGCGCTCGGGCGAGACCAGCCGCAGCACGCCGAGCGCGGCCTCGAGCGCACCGCGCATGCGGTTGTTGTTGACCACGTCCTCGGCCTCGGGCGGCGGCTCGGCGGCGGTGTCGGTGCCGGCGATCACGGAGCGGCCGTCCTGCAGCACGAAGGCCCGCTCACCGGCGACCTTGACCTCGTTGTCGAGCAGCGCCCGGATGAGCACCAGCAGGCTGGCATCCCCTTCGGCCGTGGCCTTCTGGAGCGCCTCGATGCGGGCGTCGGTCTCGCCGGCGGAGATCGCGGCGGCCTGCTGAGGGGTCAGCGCCTGGGCGGCGGAGGCCGCCATCAGGCCGGCCCAGAACCACAAGGCCAGCCTGATGGCCGCCCACGCCAGGCCGCTGCGGCCCGGCGGGCGATCGCACGGCGTGGTGTTCTGCATGCGCATGAGCATCACGGACATTCTTCTTCCTGGAAAGGCGAAGGTGGCGGCACCGGCGTCCTGCGACGCGGCGCACGCCACCTGGGGACCCCCGGCCTGCGGGCCGGGGCGGTCTGGCGGATCGACTCAGCCGATCACTTCTTGACGGGCTCGTTCTTCTTGCCCTTGTTCTCGGCGATGTAGTCGCTCCACGGATCGGCCACGACCGGACCCTTGGTCTTCCACACCACGTTGAACTGGCCGTCGGACTTGATCTCGCCGATGAACACCGGCTTGTGCAGGTGGTGGTTCTTCGCGTCCATCGTGGACGTGAAGCCGCCCGGCGCCGGGAAGGTCTGGCCGCCCATCGCCGCGATCACCTTGTCCGTGTCGGTGCTCTTGGCCTTGGCGACGGCCTGCGCCCACATGTGGATGCCGATGTAGGTGGCTTCCATCGGGTCGTTGGTCAGCGGCTTGTCCTTGTGGCCGGCGATGCCCTTGGCCTTGGCGTAGTCGCTCCACGACTTGATGAAGGCGGTGTTGGTCGGGTTCTTGATCGACATGAAGTAGTTCCATGCGGCCAGGTGACCCACCAGCGGCTTGGTGTCCACGCCGCGCAGCTCTTCCTCACCCACCGAGAAGGCCACCACCGGCACGTCGGTCGCCTTCAGGCCCTGGTTGCCCAGTTCCTTGTAGAAGGGCACGTTGGAGTCGCCGTTGATGGTCGAGATGACGGCGGTCTTCTTGCCTTCGGACGAGAACTTCTTGATCTTGGCGATGATGGACTGGTAGTCCGAATGGCCGAAGGGGGTGTATTCCTCGATGATGTCCGACTCGGCCACGCCCTTGCTCTTCAGGAAGGCGCGCAGGATCTTGTTGGTGGTGCGCGGATAGACGTAGTCGGTGCCCAGCAGCACGAAGCGCTTGGCCGAGCCGCCGTCCTTGCTCATCAGGTATTCCACCGCGGGGATGGCCTGCTGGTTCGGCGCCGCGCCCGTGTAGAACACGTTCTTGCTCAGCTCCTCGCCCTCGTACTGCACCGGGTAGAACAGCAGGTTGTTGGTCTCCTCGAAGACCGGCAGCACCGACTTGCGCGACACCGAGGTCCAGCAGCCGAACACGGCGGCGACCTTGTCCTGCGTGATCAGCTGCTTGGCCTTCTCGGCGAACAGCGGCCAGTTGGAGGCCGGGTCGACCACCACCGGCTCGAGCTTCTTGCCCAGCACGCCGCCCTTGGCGTTGATCTCGTCGATGGTCATCAGCGCGACGTCCTTCAGGACCGTCTCGGAGATGGCCATCGTGCCCGACAGCGAGTGCAGGATGCCGACCTTGATGGTGTCGGCGGCCTGGGCGAACAGGGGCAGGCTGAGGGCGGTGACACCGACGGCAACGGCGGTGAGACGCTGGGCAAACGTGCGACGCGAAGACTTCATGCGAGTGACTCCTGGGCTGAGGTCTGGATGACCGGGACAACGGGTGAAGGAATGCACGAAGTGTGAACAGCTGTGCCGGTTTCACCCATACGCCGGATGGCGTATGGCGTCTGTCCTGATGGGTACCGGCCGCCATGCCCCTTAGAATGATTTTTCATTTGAGGCCGACCAGGTCACCGACGGCATCACGCTCGGGACCGCCCCGTCCGACGCGTTCACCAGGGCCCTGCTCCATGTCCAACGAAACCTTCGTCGAGGCGCCCGTGCCGTCCGATACCGCGCAAGCGATCCCCTCGCGCCCCGTGAGGGTCGTCGGCATCGGGGCCTCGGCTGGTGGACTGGAGTCGCTGAGGGTGCTGGTCAGTACCCTGCAGCCGGGTCTGAACGCGTGTTACGCGGTCGCCCAGCACCTGTCGCCGACCCACCGCAGCATGCTGGTCGAGTTGCTGGCCCGCGAGGCGGACCTGCGGGTCGAGGAGATCTCGCACGGGCAGAGCCCGCAGGCCGACACGATCTACATCACGCCGGCCAGCTGCCATGTGCGGCTGCGTGACGGACTGTTCCAGCTCGAGCCGGCCTCCCGCGCGGGCATTCCGAAACCCAGCGTCGACGAGTTCTTCGAGTCACTGGCACAGACGTTCGAGGAGCGCGCCATCGGCGTGGTGCTGTCAGGCACCGGCAGCGATGGCTGCCGCGGCGTGCGGGCCATTCACGCGGCCGGGGGCTGCACGGTCGCGCAAGATCCGGCGGAGGCCAAATACGACGGCATGCCCAGGGCAGCCATCGAATCCGGCTGCGTCGACTTCGTCACGGGCGTGGGCGAGATCGGCGCTCGACTGGCTCGGCTGCTGGCGCACGATCGAAGCACCAGCGTGCTCGACAGCCTGCCGATGACCCCCACCGACACCCTCGACACCATCGTGCAGACGGTCAAGCGCCGGGCCGGCTTCGATCTGGGACAGTACAAGACCCGCACGCTGGAGCGCCGCATCCGGCGCCGGGCCGTCGCCACCGAATCGCAGTCGCTGGAGGACTATGCCGACCTGCTGCAGCGCTCGCCGCAGGAAGTCGACCTGGTCGTGCGGGAGATGTTCATCTCGGTGACCCAGTTCTTCAGGGACCCGGACGCCTTCGAATCCCTGACGGCCGAACTCGGGCCGCTGATCGACCGCAAGTCCGATGGACAGGAACTGCGCATCTGGGTGCCCGGCTGCGCCACCGGCGAAGAGGCCTACAGCCTGGCGATGCTGGTGTGCGAACATTTCGACCGCGTCGGCCGCTGGTGCAATGTGCGCCTGTTCGCCACCGACCTGGACACCAAGGCCCTCGCCATCGCTCGACGCGGCACCTTTTCCGCCTCGGCGCTGAACGACCTGCCTGCAGCGCTGGCCGAGCGCTACCTTCAGGTCGATGAAGGGGCCTGCCACGTCAGCAAGCGGGTGCGTGACCTGGTGATCTTCTCCGAGCACAACGTGCTGTGCGACCCGGCCTTCCTGAGGCTGGATCTGGTCAGCTGCCGCAACCTGCTGATCTACCTGCAGCCCGAAGTGCAGCAGCAGCTGCTGGGCACCTTCGCCAGGGCCCTGAAGCCGGGCGGCCTGCTGTTCCTGGGCAAGGCCGAGGCGCTGCACGCCCGCACCGACCTGTTCACCGCCATCGAAGGTGCCGGACACCTGTATCGATCCACCGGCAGCACCGACCTGATCCGGGGACCGGCGACACGAACGGTGGCGGCACTGGCCCGCGTGACCGGGGCACGCCCCGGCAGCGAGGCCCGACGCTGGGACCTGGGAGGCTGGCTGACACGTGCCCACGCCGAGGGACTGCTGCCACCCTTCGTGCTGATCGAGGACAACCTGCGCGTGCTGCATGTCTTCGGTGACGTGTCGCGTTACCTGAAGCTGGGCAGCGTCGATGCCACGCTGGACCTGCTGAAGCTGGCCATCGACCCGATCCGCCTGGAGCTGCGCTCGATGCTGCTCAAGGCAAGGCGGCAGCCGGGCAGCCGGCTCGTGCTGGATCTCGTGCTGCCCGACGGCCACCACAACCGCAGCCTGAGGCTGACCGCCCACCGCCGCGAGGAGACGGGGTCGTCGCCGCTGACGATGGTGATGTTCGAGGAACGCGAGGAGCCCGTTCGCCCCGCGCTCCCCGGAGAAGCCGAGGCGCTGAAGGACTTGCAGCGCCTCGAACTGGAGGAACAGCTCAGTGCCATGCGGGAGCATCTCCACACCGTCATCACGGAGCTGGAGTCGGCCAACGAGGAACTGCAGTCGCTCAACGAGGAGACGCAGTCGTCCAACGAGGAGCTGCAGTCGGCCAACGAGGAACTCGAGACCTCGAACGAGGAACTGCAGTCGACCAACGAAGAGCTGATCACGGTCAACGAGGAGCTCGAGTCACGCACGGCCGAGCTGTCGCTGCTCAACGCCGATCTGCACAACGTCAAGAACAGTCTGGTCGACCCGATCATCGTGGTCGACGAACATCGCCGGGTGACGCTGTTCAACCCGCCGGCGGTGCAGGTGTTCGCGCTCGACGCCCACTCGATCGGCGCCCTGCTGTTCTCGCTGCCCTGCCTGGTGGACGTCAGCCAGGCTGCGGCCTCGATCCGGGAGGTGATCGACAGCCACCGCATGATCGAGTGCCAGATCAACGGCCCGCGCAGCTACCGGATGCGCATCCAGCCTTATCTGGACCTGGCGGGGCAATGCAAGGGCGCGGTGCTGACCTTCCACGACAACACCGACCTGCTGGTCGCCGCCCAGGACCTGGCACGGGCGCACGAGCGCATCCATCAGGCCGAGCGTTTCGCCTCGGCCACCATCGATGCGCTGCCCGAACAGATCGGGGTCATCGACCGCAGTGGCCAGTTGGTCAGCGTCAGCCAGCGCTGGCGGGAGGCGCTGGGCGACACCCACCCCATCGCCCCGCAATGTGCAGCCGGAGGCAACTACCTGGCCACCTGCGCCCGCCTGGCGGCAGCCGGCAGCAGCTCCGCCGCCGATCTGCTCGCCGGGCTGCACGCCGTGCTGCACGGCAAGGTGGCCTCGCACGTGCAGGAGTTCATCGACATGACCCAGGATCGGCCACGCTGCGGCCTGATCAGCGTCATGCCCTTCGGCACGCACCTCCGAGAGACGGCGGCCGAGGGCGCCTCCGGACCGGACGACCGTGACCTGTGGGTCATCAGCCACCAGGACCTCACCGAGCGCAAGCGCCAGGAAGCCAAGATCCGTCTGCAGGCCAAGGCGCTGGACAGCGCGTTGAGCGGCATCAGCATCGCCGAAGCCGCCGACGGGACGGACTTCCCGCTGGTCTATGTCAACAAGGCCTTCGAGGAGACCACCGGCTACACCGCCGAGGAGGTGCTGGGACTGAACTGCCGGCTGCTGCAGGGCAGTGACCGCAACCAGCCCGGCCTGGCACAGATGCGCCAGGCGCTGGCCAACCGGCAGGGCTGCCGGGTGCTGCTGCGCAACTACCGCAAGGACGGTTCGCTGTTCTGGAACGAGGTCACGCTGGCTCCGATCATCGAGGAGGGCCGCTTCACCCACGTGGTGGGCATGCTGCGCGACATCACCGCCCGGCTGGCGGCCGAGGCGGCGCTGAAAGTCAGCCTGGAGCGCGAAAGCCAGGCCCTGAGCTTTGCCGGCCTGGGCAGCATGGAGTGGGACATCCGCAGCGGCAGCATCACGCTGTCGGAGCGCCATGCCCGTCTGCTGGGCCTGCCCGGGGATCTTCGCCTGCTGCCTCTGGCCGACTACCGGCGCCTGGTGGTGGCCGACGACTTGCCGCTGTTCGACGACAGCGTCAAGCTGTGCGTGGCCGGCCATGGCGGCCTGGACCTGGAATACCGGGTGGCATGGCCCGACGGCACGCGCCACTGGCTGCACACCCGCGGCAACACCGTGAGCGACGGCCAGGGGGTGCCGACCCGCATCCTGGCACTGACGCAGGATGTCAGCGTGCGCAGGGACACCGAGGACAAGGTGCGCTTCATCGCCCACCACGACGGACTGACCGGACTGCCCAACCGCGTCCTCCTGCGCGATCGTTTCCAGCTGGCGCTCAACGGTGCAAGGCGCAGCCGGTCGCGGCTGGCCGTGATCTTCATCGACCTCGACCACTTCAAGGACATCAACGACTCGCTCGGCCATGAACAGGGCGATGCACTGCTGGTCTCGGTGGCCGAGCGCATGCGGTCCTGCATGCGAGACACCGACACCATCTGCCGCCAGAGCGGGGATGAGTTCATCGTGCTGCTGCCCAGCGTGCGGGATGCCAACGATGCCGCGCACATGGCCGACAAGCTGATCACGCAGATGGCGCGGCCCCACCACATCCTCGGTCAGGAACTGCGGGTGACCTGCAGTGCAGGCGTCAGCCTCTACCCCGACGACGGGGACACCATCGATGCGCTGATGCGCCATGCCGACAGCGCGATGTACCACGCCAAGGGCAACGGCCGCAACGGCGTCGCCTTCTTCGGCCCGGAGATGAACGAGAAGCACCAGGCGCGCATGTCGATCGCCAATGCCTTGCACCACGCCGTGCCCCGCGACGAACTGCGACTGCATTACCAGCCCCAGTTTGATGTTCGGACCGGCAGGCTGGTGGGCATCGAGGCGTTGGTGCGCTGGCAGCACCCCGAACGGGGCATGCTGCATCCGGACGTGTTCATTCCGGTGGCCGAGGACTCCGACCTGATCATCACCATCGGCGACTGGGTGCTGCACGAGGCCTGCCTGCAGGCCGCACGCTGGCATGCCTCCGGCGTGGCCCGGGTGCCGATCGCGATCAACATCTCGCCGATCCAGCTGCGCCAGCGCAACATCCTCGAGAAGGTGGCCTCCGCACTGCACACCAGCGGACTCGACGCCCGCTGGCTGGAGCTGGAGATCACCGAGCGGGCGCTGATCCACAACGCCGAGAGCGTCGGCGACCTGCTGGCGGACTTCCGACGGGCCGGTGTCCGGATCGCGCTCGATGATTTCGGGACGGGTTACTCCAGCCTCAGCTACCTGCACCGTTTTCCGGTGCAGAAACTGAAGATCGACCGGAGTTTCGTCGCGGCCGCACCGGCGGATGGCAATGCCGCCGCCATCATCCGTGCCGTGATCAGCCTGGCTCGCAGCATGAGCCTGGACGTGGTGGCCGAAGGAGTGGAAACGCCCGCGCAGCTGGCCTTCCTCGGCGCCGAGGCCTGTTCGGCCTTCCAGGGTTTCCTGGCAAGCCGCGGCACACCGGCGGCAGATCTGGCGGCCCAGGTCGAGGGCTATGCACGCCTGTGCTCGAGCACATCGGAAGCGGCGACCGACTGAACGCGCCGAGCACGTCGTGCCGTCTCAACGTCCCAGCTGTGCCACCTTGCCCAACGCCACCGCCGCCGCCGCGTTGCGGGTCTCGACCCCGAGCTTCTCGTAGATGTGCTCGAGGTGCTTCTTCACCGTCGCCGGGCTGGAGCCGAGGATCTCGCCGATGTCGCGGTTGGTCTTGCCCTTGACGACCCAGAACAGCACCTCGGCCTCCCGCTGGGTGAGGCGGAAGGCGAGCATCAGCCCCTCGAGCACCGGCACGTCGTCGGCCTCGCGCAGCACCAGCAGCCACTGGCCGTCGCCGGTGGCCTCGTGCAGCGTGAAGCGCAGGCGCCGCTCGCGCGCCTCCAGCACCAGCGACGGCGGTGCCGCCAGCACGCCCTCGACCGCCCCGAGGCGCCGGGTCTCGCCGGCCATCCAGTCCAGCAGCGCGGCCGGCGCCTGCCGGCCGTCGCTGGCGAAATGGGTCTCGAGCAGTTGGCGCGCCAGCGCGGTCTGCCAGACCAGCCGGCCGTCCGGCAGGCGCACCACCAGCGTCGCGTGGCCGAAGGCGTCGAGCGCATTGCGCGCCTGGCGCTGCTGGCGCGCGGCGTGCAGGTGGGCGGCGATGCGCGCCAGCACCTCGCGGGCGCGGATGGGCTTGGTGACGTAGTCGGTGCCGCCCGCGGCGAAGGCCGCCACCACGTGCTCGGTCTCGGTCAGGCCGGTCATGAAGACGATCGGGATCGCGGCGGTCGAGGCCTCGGCCTTCAGGCGGCGGGCCACCTCGAAACCGTCCATGCCGGGCATCAGCGCGTCGAGCAGGATGATGTCCGGGCGGGCCTGGGCGGCCCGCTGCAGCGCGCTGGCGCCGTCGATGGCCACCAGCACGGTGTAGCCGGCCTCGTCGAGCGCGTCGTGCAGCACGGCCAGGTTGTCGGGCACGTCGTCGACGATCAGCACCAGCGCGCTGCTGCCATCGAGGGCGGCAGGCCGGTGGGTGTCTTCGGTGTCAGGCGGTCGGGTGGTCATGCAGAGCCTGTCGGATCAAGCCGCTCATCGCTTCGAGCTGGAACTGGCGCGCGAGTGTACGCAAGCGGGCGGTGCAGGCACGGGCCTCGGGTTCTTCGGCATCGATCTGGTCGAGCCGGCGCACGATGCCACGCAGGTAGCCCAGCGTGACCAGCTCCTGCAGCGCCTCGAGCTGGGCCCGCGACGGCGGCGGCCCGGCGTCGGCTCCGGCCGGATCGGTCGACGCGGGCGTCGCCACGGGCGCGGCGCGTGTCCACTCCAGCGCGAGCCGGCGCTCCAGCCAGTCGAGCAGCAGCGACAGCCGCACCGGCTTGACGATGAAGTCCTGCGTGGTGATGCCCACGTCGTTGTCCAGCGACTGGTCGAAGGCATTGGCCGAGACGATCGCCGCCGGGGCGTCGCTCAGCCCCCCGGCGCGCATCCGGCGCAGCGTCTCCCAGCCGTCGATGCCGGGCATGGCCAGGTCCATGAAGAGCGCGTCGGGCTGGCGCTCGGGCGGCAGCTCCTGCAGCAGCGTCAGGCATTCGTGGCCGGAGGCGGCCTGGTGGATCTCGAAGCCCAGCGGCTCCAGCAGGCTGACCAGCAGGCCGCGGTCGTCCTGCTCGTTGTCGACCACCAGGATGCGCCGGCGCGGGCCGAGGTAGCCGGTGCGGGCGGGCGTGCGCAGCACCTGCACCGCCTCGGCCGCGCGCAGCTCGGGCAGGAAGAGCCGGATGTGGAAGGTCGTGCCCTGCCCCGCCCGGCTCTCGACCGTCATCTCGCCGCCCATCAGCTCGGTGAGCATCTTGCTGATCGTCAGCCCCAGGCCGGTGCCGCCGCTGGTGGCCGCGGCCGCGCCGCCGCGCTCGAAGGGCTCGAACACCCGCTCCAGCTCGTCGGCCGTCATGCCCGGGCCGGTGTCGTGGATCTCGAAGCGGGCCATCTCGCGGCTGTGGCGGGCGTGGAAGCGCACCTCGCCCTCGCGCGTGAACTTGACCGCGTTGCCCAGCAGGTTGATCAGGATCTGCCGCAGCCGCTTCTCGTCGGCACGCACCAGCTGCGGCAGCCCGGCGTCGAGGTCGGCCACGAAGCCGATGCCCTTGGCCGCGGCCTGCAGCTCGAACAGCCGGGCGATCTGCTGCAGCCCCTCGCGCAGCTGCATCGGCGCGGGCTCCAGGCGCAGCTTGCCGCTCTCGATGCGGGCGATGTCGAGCGTGCCCTCGATCAGCGACAGCAGGTGGTCACCGCCGCGGCGGATGACGCGCACGGCCTGGCGGCGGTGCTCGGGGATGGACTCGTCCTCGTCGAGCAGCTGGGCGTAGCCGAGGATGCTGTTGAGTGGCGTGCGCAGCTCGTGGCTGATGGCCGAGATGTAGCGGCTCTTGGCCTGGTTGGCCGATTCGGCCACGCCCTTGGCCTCCTGGAGCGCGCGGTCGGTCTGGCGGCGCAGCTCGATCTCGTGGCGCAGCGCGCTGGCCTGGTCGTTGAGGGCCTGGGTCTGGCGGTTGGACTCCTCCTGCGCCACCACCCGGCTCTGGTGCGCCAGCACCAGCCACCAGGCCACCACCCCCGACACCAGCAGCAGCGCGGCATAGGCCTTCAGGAAGGCCAGCCGCAGCGCCGGCTCCAGCAGCGTCAGCGACTCGGGCGCCTCGGCATCGAGCCTGCCCAGCTCATGCTGGTAGAGCAGCCCCAGCAGCAGCGCCAGCAGCGGGATCACCGCCAGCATCAGCAGGATGTAGTGCCCCAGGCCCCGGTCGAGGTAGGGCCAGACCGGCGAGGGCAGCACCGCGCGCAGCGTGGCCGACCACTGCACGGCCAGCCGGGCCTCGGGCTTGCACAGGTCGTGGCAGCGCACGTCCAGCGTGCAGCACAGCGAGCAGATGTCGCCCTGGTAGGCGGGGCAGTGGGCGGTGTCCTCGACCTCGTACTCGCGCTCGCAGATGCAGCAGCGCTTCAGGCGCAGCACGCCGCCCTGGCCCGGCCGCATCGGCGCGCCGACGTCGTCGGCGGGCAGCCCGGCGTCGGCCGGCACGGCGGGCCGGCGCGCCAGGTAATAACGCCCGCCGGTGCGCCAGGCGATCAGCGGGGCGGCGATGAAGGCCGTCAGCAGCGCGATCAGCGCCGAATAGGCCTGCGCCAGCTCGCCGAACACGCCCAGGTGCGCCACCACCGACAGCACCGAGGCAATGCCCATCGCGCCCACGCCCACCGGGTTGATGTCGTAGAGGTAGGCGCGGCGGAACTCGATGCCCGGCGGCGACAGGCCCAGCGGCTTGTTGATCACCAGGTCGGCGACCACCGCCATCATCCAGGCGATGGCGATGTTGGCGTACAGCCCCAGCACCCGGCCGAGCGCCTGGAACACGTCGAGCTCCATCAGCATCAGCGCGATCAGCGTGTTGAACACCACCCAGACCACCCGGCCGGGGTGGCTGTGCGCCACCCGCGAGAAGAAGTTCGACCACGCCAGCGAGCCGGCGTAGGCGTTGGTGACGTTGATCTTGAGCTGCGAGACCACCACCAGCACCGTCGTGGCCGCCACCGCCCAGCCGTAGTGGGGGAAGACGTATTCGTAGGCAGCCAGGTACATCTGGTTGGGGTCGACCGCCCGCTCGACCGGCACCATGTGCTCGAGCGCCAGGAAGGCCAGCAGCGCCCCGCCGAGCATCTTCAGCACGCCCGGGATGACCCAGCCCGGACCGCCCACCAGCGTGCCCAGCCACCAGCGCCAGCCCTGCCGGCCGATGGGCTCGCCCGGGCGGCCCTCGGGCATGAAGCGCAGGTAGTCGGCCTGCTCGCCCATCTGCGTGATCAGCGCGATGCCCATCGTCATCGCCGAGCCGAAGGCCACCGCGTCGAACTGGCGCAGGCCGCGCTCGCCGCCGTACAGCGCCAGCTCGCCGACGATGCCGGGGTTGCGCTGGAAGACGTAGACGTAGGGCAGCACCAGCAGCACCAGCCAGACCGGCTGGGTCCAGACCTGCAGCCGGCTGATGACGGTCACGCCGTGCGTGACCAGCGGGATCACCAGCAGCGCGCAGATCAGGTAGCCCCAGGCCGGCGGGATGTCGAAGGCCAGGTCCAGCGCATAGGCCATGACCGCGGCCTCGAGCGCGAAGAAGATGAAGGTGAAGCTCGCGTAGATCAGCGAGGTCAGGGTCGAGCCGATGTAGCCGAAGCCCGCCCCGCGGGTCAGCAGGTCCATGTCGACGCCGTAGCGGGCGGCGTAGGCGCTGATCGGCAGGCCGGCCAGGAAGATCAGCAGGCCGGTGGCCAGGATGGCGAGCGCCGCGTTGACGAAGCCGTACTGCACCAGCAGCGTCGCGCCGACCGCCTCCAGCACCAGGAAAGACGAGGCGCCGAAGGCGGTGTTGGCCACCCGCCAGCTCGACCACTTGCGCGAGGCGCGCGGCGTGAAGCGCAGCGCGTAGTCCTCCAGCGTCTCGCTGGCGACCCAGGCGTTGTAGTCGCGGCGGATCTTGATGACCCGCTGCGGGGCGGTCAGCGTGGCCTCGGCGGCGCGGTCGGCCGCGGCGTCGGCGGCAGGGGAAGTGGCAGGGGAAGACAAGGGAGCGGACCGTCTCGTGACGCTGGAGGTGCAGGGCCGCGTTCAAGAACCGCACCAGTGCCGCGACCCTGCACTACGATGGCATTCATCCTGCTGACAGCGAGCCACCATGGAACTGACCCCGCGCGAAAAAGACAAGCTGCTCATCTTCACCGCCGCCTTGCTGGCCGAGCGTCGCAAGGCCCGGGGGCTGAAGCTGAACTACCCCGAGGCGATCGCCCTGATCACCGCCGCCATCATGGAAGGCGCCCGTGACGGCAAGACCGTCGCCGACCTGATGAGCGACGGCAAGCAGGTGCTCGGCCGGGCCGACGTGATGGACGGCATCGCCGAGATGATCCCGGAAATCCAGGTCGAGGCCACCTTCCCGGACGGCACCAAACTGGTGACCGTGCACCAACCGATTGCGTAAGCACCAATAAAGTGCATTGTTGATTGCAAATCACGCAATGCCACATTCCTCCCCGTTGAATCCGGAGACTCCATGAACATCACCCTATCGCGCCTGCTGCGCCGCGCCTTGCCTGTCGCCGGCCTGCTCGCCACCGCCTCCGCCGGAGCCCACACCGGCGTGGATGCTGGCAGCCACCATGGTCTGCTGAGCGGCTTTGCCCATCCCATCACCGGGCTGGACCATCTGGCGGCCATGATTGGCGTGGGCCTGTGGAGCGCCATCAGCGCCCCGGCCGTGGACCGCCGCATGCTGTGGGCACCGCTGAGCTTCGCGCTGATGCTGCTGGCCGGCGCATTGCTGGGCTACGCCGGGATCGAACTGCCTGCCGTGGAACCCATGATCGCCGCATCGGTGCTGCTGCTGGGTCTGCTGGCGACTGCTCGGTTGGCCCTGCCCGGTGCAGCCGCTGCGGCGCTGGTCGGTGCATTCGCCGTCTTCCACGGCGTGGCCCACGGGCTGGAACTTGGCCAGGCCAACGCCGGCCTGGCCGCGCTCGCCGGCATGGTGATGGCCACCGCGCTGCTGCATGGCACGGGTCTGGCCATCGGCATCACCCTGCGCGAACGCAACGTCTGGCTGCCGCGTCTGGCCGGGACGGCCGTGACCCTGTTCGGTGCCGCGCTGGTCGGCGGCTGGGCCTGAAGCCCGGGGCGGAGCACACCATGATCCCCGGAGAACTCTTCACCGACGAGGGCGAGATCCCCCTCAACCCCGGCCGGCGCACGCTCACGCTGGTGGTCGAGAACGCCAGCGACCGGCCCATCCAGGTCGGCTCGCACTACCACTTCGCCGAGACCAACGCCGGCCTGAGCTTCGACCGTGCCGCGGCGCACGGCATGCGGCTGAACATCGCCAGCGGGCTGGCGGTGCGCTTCGAGCCGGGCCAGCAGCGCACGGTCGAGCTGGTCGACCTTTCGGGCGACCGTCAGGTCTGGGGTTTCCGCGGCCTCGTTCAAGGAGCCTTGTGATGGCAAGCATCGGAAGACGCGCCTACGCCGAGATGTTCGGCCCCACCACCGGTGACCGCCTGCGGCTGGCCGACACCGAGCTGATCCTCGAGGTCGAGCAGGACCTGACGCTGCGGGCCGGCGGCTACGGCGAGGAGGTCAAGTTCGGCGGGGGCAAGACCGTGCGCGACGGCATGGGCCAGAGCCAGCGCCCCAACGGGCCCGGGCCGGGCGACGCGGTGGACTGCGTCATCACCAACGCGCTGATCCTCGACCACTGGGGCATCGTCAAGGCCGACATCGGCCTGCGCGGCCAGCGCATCTGCGCCATCGGCAAGGCCGGCAACCCCGACGTGCAGCCCGGCGTGGACATCGTCATCGGCCCGGGCACCGAGGTGATCGCCGCCGAAGGCATGATCGTCACCGCCGGCGCGATCGACACCCACATCCACTTCATCTGCCCGCAGCAGATCGAGGAGGCGCTGAGCTCGGGCGTGACGACGATGATCGGCGGGGGCACCGGGCCTGCCACCGGCACCTTCGCCACCACCTGCACGCCCGGCCCCGAGAACATCGCCCGCATGCTGCAGGCGGCCGACGCCTTCGCGATGAACATCGGCTTCCTGGGCAAGGGCAACGCCAGCCGCCCCGAAGGCCTGCGCCAGCAGACCGAGGCCGGGGCCATCGGCCTGAAGCTGCACGAGGACTGGGGCACCACGCCCGCGGCGATCGACAACTGCCTGAGCGTGGCCGAGGAGGCCGACGTGCAGGTGGCGATCCACACCGACACGCTCAACGAATCGGGCTTCGTCGAGGACACCATCGCCGCCTTCAAGGGCCGCACCATCCACAGCTTCCACACCGAAGGCGCGGGCGGTGGCCACGCCCCCGACATCATGAAGGTGGTGGGCGAGGCCAACGTGCTGCCCTCGTCGACCAACCCGACCCGGCCCTACACGATCAACACGCTCGACGAGCACCTCGACATGCTGATGGTCTGCCATCACCTGGACGCGGGCATCGCCGAGGACCTGGCCTTCGCCGAGAGCCGCATCCGCCGCGAGACCATCGCCGCCGAGGACATCCTGCACGACCTGGGCGCCATCAGCATGTTCAGCTCCGACTCGCAGGCCATGGGCCGCGTGGGCGAGGTGATCATCCGCTGCTGGCAGACCGCGCACAAGATGAAGACCCAGCGCGGCAAGCTGCCCGACGATCCGGCGCGCGCCGACAACGCCCGCCTGAAGCGCTACATCGCCAAGCTCACGATCAACCCGGCGCTGGCCCACGGCATCGCCCACGAGGTCGGCTCGGTCGAGGTCGGCAAGTGGGCCGACCTGGTGTTCTGGCGCCCGGCCTTCTTCGGCGTCAAGCCCAGCCTGGTGCTCAAGGGCGGCTTCATCGCGATGGCCGCGATGGGCGACCCGAACGCCTCGATCCCGACGCCGCAGCCGGTGCACTACCGGCCGATGTTCGGCAGCTACGGCGGCGCCATCGCCCGCACCTCGCTGAGCTTCGTCAGCCAGGCCGCGCTGGCCAGCGGCGTGGGCGCCGCCTACGGCCTGCGCAAGACGCTGTCGGCCGTCCGGGGCTGCCGCACCGTGCGCAAGGCCGACATGGTGCACAACCACTACACGCCGGTGATGGAGATCGACGCGCAGACCTACCACGTGCGCGCCGACGGCCAGCTGCTGACCTGCGAGCCCGCCACCAGCCTGCCGATGGCACAGCGGTATTTCCTGTTCTGAGTTGATGCCCGTCAAGACGGCCGCCGCCCCAGCCCCTAGGCTGCGGGCGGTCCCATCCTGAGAGCCGTCATGCGTTTCCTGTCGTTCGCCCTCGCGGCGCTGTCCATCGCCGCCACCCCCGCCCGCGCCAACCCGGCCGAAAACGACGCCTACCTGCTGCAGCTGGCCACCGACAGCGGCTGCATGGCCTGCCACGGCGTGCTGCCGGCCGCACGGCGCGCCGACGGGCTGCCGCCGATCGCGCCCGCCTGGCGCGACATCGCCATCAAGTACCGCGACGACCCCGGGGCCTCGGACCGGCTGACGGGCATCGTCATGACCGGCTCGAACCCGCGCGCGCGGCACTGGACCGGCAAGACCGGCGCCAGCGCGATGCCGCCCAACGCGGCGGTGATCAGCGAGGCCGATGCCCGCATGCTGGTCAACTGGCTGCTCATCCTGGTGCCTTGAGCGTGGCGCCGTGACCGGCCACCGCGGCGGGTTCAGCCCGCCGCAGGCACCAGCACCTTCAGCAGCCAGGCCTCGAGGTCGTCGATCTCCTCCTGGCAGACCGAATGTTCGATCGGGTAGTCGTGCCACTCGACCCGGTGGCCCAGCGCCCGCAGCGTGTCGCGGGCGGCCTCGCCACGCGCGGGCAGCACGACGGGGTCGAAGCGGCCATGGCCCATGAAGACCGGCACGTCGCGGCTGGCGGCGCTGCGCTCGGCCGCGGTGGTCGAGGCCAGCGGCAGGTAGCCCGACAGGCAGGCCAGCCCCGCCAGGGGCCCAGGCGTGCGCAGGCCGGCCAGCAGGGCCATGGCGCAGCCCTGGGAAAAGCCCATCAGCACGATGCGCCCGGGGGCGATGCCCCGCTCGATCTCGCGGTCGATCAGCGCCTGCACGCCGGCCCGCGAGGCGCGCAGCCCAGCCTCGTCCTCGCGGCCGGCGAGGTCCGGGCCGTAGAGGTCGTACCAGGCCCGCATGCGCATGCCGGCGTTGCGGGTGACGGCGCGCACCGGCGCATGCGGGAAGACGAAGCGCATCGGGCCCACCGGCGACAGGTCGAGCTCACGCGCGATCGGCACGAAGTCGCTGCCGTCGGCGCCCAGGCCGTGCAGCACGATCAGGCTGGCCACGGGGGCCTCGCCGGACTGGAGTTCAAGGGTGTCGAGGTCCATGCGGAGCAGCATAACGCGCGGCCGCACGCCTGCACGGACGTGTCCGGCCCGCCGGGCCGACGGTGGGCCGGACACGACAATGCGCCGACCCGGGTGCGCGCGAGCCCGTCCGGCGAGCGGTTCGGGCCCGATTCCGTGGTACATCTCACGCCCTGGGGCGAAGTGGTGTGCGCCCCGCATCCACTCCACCCACAGGAATTCCAGACCATGATCCGACGTGTTCTGCTGGCCGCGGCCAGCCTGATGCTCGCCGCCAGCCTGAGCGGCTGCGGCTACAACGACTTCCAGCGCCTGGACGAGCAGACCAAGGCCGGCTGGGCCGAGGTGCTCAACCAGTACCAGCGCCGGGCCGACCTGATCCCCAACCTGGTGGCCACCGTCAAGGGTGAAGCCGGCTTCGAGCAGGACACGCTGACCCGGGTGATCGAGGCGCGGGCCCGCGCCACCGGCATCCAGGCCACGCCGGAGCTGATCAACGACCCCGAGGCCTTCCAGAAATTCCAGGCCGCGCAGAGCGAACTGCAGGGCGCGCTGAGCCGCCTGCTGGTCGTCAGCGAGAACTACCCCAACCTGAAGGCCAACCAGGCCTTCCAGGACCTGCGGGTGCAGCTCGAGGGCACCGAGAACCGCATCACCGTGGCGCGCAACCGCTACATCGCGACGGTGCAGGAGTACAACGTGCTGGCGCGCAGCTTCCCGAGCAACCTGACGGCGATGGCCTTCAGCTACCACGTCAAGCCCAGCTTCACGGTGCAGAACGAGGCCCAGATCTCCAGCCCGCCCAGCGTGAGCTTCGACAAGCCGGCCTCGCGCTGATCCCCCGCCCTGCACGCCCCCCTGACGATGACTGCCCTTGCCCCCCTCGCGGCCGCCGTGCCGCGGCCCGGACGCTGGCTGGCCCGGCTGCTGCTGAGCAGCTGGCTGGCGCTGACCGGCCTGCTCGCCACCGGACCGGCCACCGCCCAGACGGTGCTGCCGGTGCCCGAACTCACCGGCCACCTGCTCGACCAGAGCCAGCTGCTCAGCCCGACCGAACGTGAGCAGATCGAGGCCCAGCTGACCCAGCTCGAGAAGGACCTGGGCAGCCAGCTGGTCATCCTGATCCTGCCGACCACGCAGCCCGAGGACATCGCCGCCTACGCGCAGCGGGTGGGCGACCAGTGGAAGGTCGGCCGCGCGGCCGTCGGCGACGGCCTGCTGCTGGTGGTGGCCACGCAGGACCGCAAGCTGCGCATCGAGGTGGCCAAGACGCTGGAAGGCGCGATCCCCGACCTGGCGGCCCGGCGCATCATCGACCAGGAGATCGGCCCGGCCTTCGGACGAGGCGAATACGCCGCCGGCCTGACCCGCGCCGTGGCCCGCCTGCGCGAGCGCATCGCCGCCGAAGGGCTGGAGACCCCGGCCAGCGGCGCGGCCGCGGGCCGGTCCGCCGGGGACGGCGAGTTCGACTGGACCAGCGTGGGCATCGTCGCGCTGATGGGCGCGCTGGTGATCGCCAAGGTGCTGCGCGCGCTGCTGGGCCGCTGGCTCGGCGCGCTGGGCACGGCCGGCCTGGTCGGCGCGATCGCCTGGGTGATCAGCCACAGCCTGCCGATCAGCGCCGTCGTCGGCCTGATCGGGCTGCTGGCGGTGCTGTTTGGCGGCTCGTCGGGCGGCGGCGTCGGACGCCGCAGCGGCCCGCTGGTGGTGGGTCCGGGCGGCGGCTGGAGCGGCCGCGGGGGCTGGGGCGGTGGTGGCGGAGGATCGTCGGGCGGTTTCAGCTCGGGCGGCGGCGGCAACTTTGGCGGCGGCGGCGCCTCGGGAGGATGGTGATGGTGACGATCGACGAAACCCAGGCCGGGGCCGCGGTGGATGCCGTGGAGACGCAGACGGCCGAGCCGCCGGCGCTGCCGACCCGGCCGAGCCGGTGGCAGCGCCTGAAGCGCCTGCTGCGGCACCAGTGGTCCGATCCGCAGGACGCCCGCCGGGTGCTGAGCTCGCGCGCGCTGGACCGGCTGCAGTATGCGGTGCACACCAGCGAGACCGGCCACTCCGGCGAGATCCGCCTGTGCATCGAGGCCGGCCTGCCGCTGGCCGACCTGTGGCGCGACACCACGCCACGCGAGCGGGCGGTGACGCTGTTCGGCGAGCTGGGCGTGTGGGACACGGAGCACAACAACGGCGTGCTGATCTACCTGCTGCTGGCCGACCGGGCGATCGAGATCGTCGCCGACCGGGGGCTGATGCGGCACGTGGGCACCGACGAGTGGGCGGCCATCACCGAGCGCATGAGCGAGTCCTTCGCCGCCGCGCGCCACGAGGAGGGCATGGAGGCCGCGATCGCGGCCGTCGATGCGCTGCTGCGGGCCTATTTCCCGCGCGAGCCCGGCAGCCTGGACGTCAACGAGCTGCCGGACGTGCCGGTGCTGATCTGAGCGGACCCCACGGGGCCGCCGGGCCGGGTCACAATCCGGCCTGACTCATCTGCCGCGGCTCCGCCGACGACCCATGCTCACCGTCAACAAGCTCATTCCCCGTGGCCAGGGCCTGGCCGCCGTGCTGCTCAAGCGGGCCGCCCGCGTCGAACTCGACTGGGACGTGCGCCAGAAAAGCCGCTTCGACGCCACCGACAGCAGCGGCCGCACGATCGGCGTCTTCCTGCCGCGGGGCACGCTGGTGCGCGGCGGCGACGTGCTGGTCGCCGAGGACGGCAGCCTGATCCAGGTGGTCGCCGCAGCCCAGCCGGTGCTGGTGGTGCGCCACTGCAGCGAACACGGCAGCGCCTTCGACCTGCTGCGGGCGGCCTACCACCTGGGCAACCGCCACGTGCCGCTGGAGCTGCGCCCCGACCGCATCCAGCTCGAACCCGACCACGTGCTGGCCGACATGCTGCGCCAGATGCACCTGATCGTCAGCGAGGAGCAGGTGGCCTTCGAACCCGAAGGTGGCGCCTACGCGGCAGGCGGCCACGGTCATGCCCATGCCGGCCACGATCACGGGCACGCACACCAGGCCGACCACGACCATGGGCATGCCCATGGCCACGCCCACGAGCCGGTCCATGTGCACGGGCCGGACTGCCAGCATGGCCATGCCCACGCCCCGGCGGCCCCCGCCTCGCGTGGCAAGCCGCTGGGCATCGCCGTGACCGCCGCGCCGGCACCGCATGTGCACGGCCCGGGCTGCGGCCACGACCACTGAACCGACGGCCCGAGCCCCGCATGCCCCGAGTCCTGCCCCCGGCCCCGAGCACCTCGCCGCAGGCCCTCCTCCAGCTGCTCTGGCTCGCCTCCCCGGCGCTGCCGGTGGGCGGCTTCAGCTACTCCGAAGGGCTGGAAGCGGCCATCGACACCGGCCGGGTGCAGGGCGAGGCCGATGCCCTCGCCTGGCTGGTCGACCAGCTGCACCTGAGCCTGGCGCGCGCCGATCTGGCGGTGGTCGCCCAGGCCCACGCCGCCTGGGCCCGCCACGACACCGCCCGCCTGCACGAGCTCAACGACTGGGTGCGCCTGACCCGCGAAAGCCAGGAGCTGCGCCAGCAGACCGAGCAGATGGGCCGCTCGCTGCTGGAGTGGCTGCGCACGCTGGAGCGCCAGCGCCTCGAGCAGGGCGAGTCGGCCGACGAGCGCGTGGCCACGCTCGCCACGCTCAAACCCGCACCGAGCTGGCCGGTCGCCTGGGCGCTGGCCGTGCAGCGCAGCGGCGCGCCGCTGCGCGAGGCGCTGCTGACCCACGCCTTCGGCTGGGCCGAGAACATGGTGCAGGCGGCCATCAAGGCCGTGCCGCTGGGCCAGAGCGCCGGCCAGCGCATGCTCGCGCGGCTGGTGCAGGAGATCCCGCCGGCGGTCGAGCACACGATGGCCCTGCCCGACAGCGCCCGCCAGGCCCACAGCCCGATGCTGGCCATCCTGTCGGCCCGCCACGAGCAGCAGTACTCCCGGCTGTTCCGCTCCTGAACGGCGACGGCCCGCGTGAGCAGGTGCCGCCGTTCACGCAACAGCAAAACTCGCGGGGGAACATGCAGCGCCCGACCCCCGGCTGATCCGTCAGCCACCGCTGAGGAGCTGCCATGCCTGCCCACGACCACGATCACGATCACGGCCTGAACCACGACCTGCGACGCCTGGTCGAGCTGGAACGCCGCCGCCAGGCGCTGCGCCTGCTGGGCGGCGCCGGGGCGCTGGGCGGGCTCGGCGCCTTCGGCCTGCTGGCCGGGGGCTGCGGTGGCGGCGGGGCCGATGCCGGCCTGGCGCTGTCGGGCTCGAGCACGTCCGGCAGCTCGAGCACCACCACCAGCAGCGGCAGCACGACCTCGTCGAGCGGCACGTCGTCGTGCAGCGTCATGCCCGAGGAGACCGCCGGGCCCTACCCGGGCGACGGCTCCAACAGCGTCAACGGCAGCGTGGCCAACGCGCTGGCGCTCAGCGGCATCGTGCGCAGCGACATCCGCTCGAGCTTCGGCAGCGCCTCGGGCACCGCCGCGGGCGTGCCGATGACGGTGACCCTCACGCTGGTGAACACCAACGGCGGCTGCGCGGCGCTGGGCGGCTACGCGATCTACCTCTGGCACTGCGACCGCGGCGGCAACTACTCGATGTACTCCTCGGGCGTGACGGCGCAGAACTACCTGCGCGGCGTGCAGGCCACCGACAGCGCCGGCCAGGTCAGCTTCCAGACCATCTTCCCCGGCTGTTATTCGGGTCGCGTGCCGCACATGCACTTCGAGGTCTACCCCAGCCTGGCCACGGCCACCGGCTACGGCAACAAGATCCGGACTTCGCAGCTGGCCTTCCCGACCGGCGACTGCACGACCGTCTACGGCACGGCCACCGGCTACGGCAGCAGCCTGAGCAACTTCAACAGCATCAGCTTCGCCACCGACAACGTCTTCAGCGACGGCGTGACGCTGGAGATGACGACGGTCAGTGGCAACGTCAGCGACGGCTACACCGCGACGCTCACGGTGGGCATCGCCGTCTGAGGCCCGGGCGGGCCACCCGGCGCGGCGCCAGCGCGACCGCCGCCACGCCGCTATGCTCGGATGTCCGACGACTGCCGCCCGCCCCATGTCCGATCCCGATTCTTTCCGCGCCCTGCTGGGCCACCGCTCCTACGTCTATTTCTGGCTGACCCGGCTGAGCAGCCAGCTCGCCGGCCAGATGATGATGGTCGCGCTGGGCTGGCAGATGTACGACCTCACCAGCAGCGCCTGGGACCTCGGCCTGGTCGGACTCGCGCAGTTCCTGCCCGCGCTGCTGCTGACGCTGCCCGCCGGCCACGTGGCCGACCGCTACCACCGCGCCCGCGTCATGCTGGGCGCCACCGCGCTGCAGGCGCTGGCCGCCGCCGGCCTGACCTGGGCCAGCCACGGCGGCTGGGCCAGCCGCGAGCTGATCCTGCTGGTCTCCATCGGCCTGGGCGTGGCCAAGGCCTTCCAGATGCCCGCCAGCCAGGCGCTGCCGGCGCTGCTGGTGCCGATGGGCCTGCTGCCGCGGGCGGTCGCGCTGAGCTCCAGCGGCATGCAGCTGGCCATCATCGGCGGGCCGGCCATCGGCGGGCTGCTCTACGTGGCCGGGGCCGACGTGGTCTACCTGCTGTGCGCCGCGCTGCTGCTGCTGGGCTGCGCGCTGGCCGCCGGCATCCGCCACGAGGCCCCGGCCGCCGCCCAGGCGCGCAGCTGGCGCACCGTGTTCGACGGCGTGCACTTCCTGCGCGGCCAGCCGGTGATGCTGGGCGCGATCTCGCTGGACCTGTTCGCGGTGCTGCTGGGCGGCGCGACCGCGCTGCTGCCCATCTTCGCCAAGGACATCCTGCACACCGGCCCGTGGGGCCTGGGCCTGCTGCGGGCGGCCCCGGCCGTCGGGGCGCTGCTGATGTCGGCCTGGCTGGCGCGGCGCCCGCTCGAGCGCCGGGTCGGCCACTGGATGCTGTCGGCCGTCGGCGTGTTCGGCCTGTGCATGCTGGTGTTCGCGCTGTCGACCTCGCTGTGGCTGTCGATGGTCGCGCTGCTGGTGTCGGGGGCCGCGGACATGGTCAGCGTCGTGATCCGCCAGACCCTGGTGCAGCTCGAGACGCCCGACGAGATGCGCGGGCGCGTCAGCGCGGTGAACTCGATCTTCATCGGCGCGAGCAACCAGCTCGGCGAATTCGAGTCCGGCACCACCGCCGCGCTGATGGGCCCGGTCGGCTCGGTGCTGCTGGGGGGCGTGGGCGTGCTGGCGGTGACGCTGGCCTGGACGCGGCTGTTCCCGGGCCTGTGGCAGCGCGACCGGCTGCACCCGCAGCGCGAGCCGTCCTGATCGATGCTGCAGTGCAACAGCGGCGTCAGCGAGCGCAGGCACAATGACACTTCCACAAGGCGCGCCACGGCGGTGCGCCGTGCAGTCAGGGGTGTTCCAGCATGCGTCGAGTCGTGTTCAACCAGAAGGGTGGCGTGGGCAAGTCCACCATCACCAGCAACCTGGCCGCCATCAGCGCCCACCAGGGCCTGCGCACGCTCGTGCTCGACCTCGATCCGCAAGGCAACTCGACGCGCTACCTGATGGGCGACAGCGCCGACCAGCTCGAGGTGACGCTGGCCGACTACTTCGAGGAGACGCTGAAGTTCAGCTTCGACGCCCGCGGGGTGGGCGACTACCTCTACGAGACGCCGTTCGAGCACCTGCACATCATGCCCTCCAGCCCGAAGCTCGACGAGCTGCACGGCAAGCTCGAGTCGCGCTACAAGATCTACAAGCTGCGTGACGGGCTGGACCAGCTGGCCGCGCACTACGACCGCATCTACATCGACACGCCGCCGGCGCTGAACTTCTACACCCGCTCGGCGCTGATCGCCGCGCAGCGCTGCCTGATCCCGTTCGACTGCGACGACTTCTCGCGCCGGGCGCTCTACAGCCTGATGGAGAACGTGCAGGAGATCCGGGCCGACCACAACCCCGGCCTGGAGGTCGAGGGCATCGTGGTCAACCAGTTCCAGCCACGCGCGAGCCTGCCGCAGAAGGTGGTGGCCGAGCTGATCGCCGAAGGCCTGCCGGTGCTCCAGCCCTACCTGAGCGCCTCGGTCAAGATCAAGGAGTCGCACGAGCTGGCGCGCCCGATGATCCACCTCGACCCCAGGCACAAGCTGACGCTGGAGTTCGTCGCGCTGCACGACCGGCTGGAACAGGCCTGAAGCGGGGCGGGTGACCGGGACCGGTCACCCTGGCCCATGGCAAGGCGCTGGCTCAGTAGCCCAGGAAGTCGACCTCGAACACCAGCATGGCGTTCGGCGGGATCACGCCACCGGCGCCACGGGCGCCGTAGCCCAGCTGCGCCGGGATGGTCAGCACGCGGGTGCCGCCGACCTGCATGCCCTGCACACCCTCGTCCCAGCCGCGGATCACCATGCCGGCGCCGAGCGGGAAGCGGAAGGGCTGGCCACGGTCCTTGCTGGAGTCGAACTTGCGGCCACGGCCGTTGGGCTGTGCCGGGTCGTGCAGCCAGCCGGTGTAGTGCACGCTGACTTCGCGACCGGCCACGGCGGTTTCGCCGGAACCCGTCACCGTGTCTTCATACTGCAGACCGGATTCGGTGGTGATGGTGGGCATGGAGGTCTTCCTCTTGTGGGGGTGACAACATCGCCGCCGGGCCATCACCCGGGGGATCGGGCGGCTCGCTCCGGACGGCGCAAGGCCGCGATCATGCCACCGTCGGCACCGGGCCCGCATCCGGACCCCCCGCAGATGACGGCCGGCCGGCCGCAGGCCCCCAGCGCAGCGACCAGGCGTGCACCGCCCGGTCCAGCAGGTCGGCCCTCGATCCGGCCCCGGCCAGGGCCGGATCGCTCAGGCCGAGCCCGGCGCAGGCCTGCTGCAGCGTGGCCACCGGATCGTGCACCGCCGCCGCGGCCGCGCCGTTCTGCTTGGACAGCTTCTCGCCGTCGGCGCCCAGCACCAGCGGCGTGTGCAGGCAGCGGGGCGCGGGCAGGCCCAGCGCCTGCTGCAGCCAGCGCTGGCGCGGCGTGTTGTCGGCCAGGTCCTCGCCCCGCACGATGTCGGTGATGCCCTGCTCGGCATCGTCGACCACCACCGCGAGCTGGTAGGCCCACAGGCCGTCGGCCCGGCGCAGCACGAAGTCCCCGACCGTGCCGGTCAGGTTCTGGCGCATCGCGCCGAGGCGCCGATCCTGCCAGTCGATCCACACCGGCCGGCCCGCGGGGTCGGTCGAGCACAGGCGCACGGCCCGGGCCACCCGGCCCTGCAGGCCGCCACGGTCCGGCCGGCAGGTGCCCGGATACACCAGTTCACCATGGCGCATCCGGCCCGGTCCGGTCGCGGCCTGCGCGGCGGCGATCTGCGCCCGCGTGCAGGCGCAGCCATAGGCCAGGCCGGCCTGCAGCAGGCGCTCCAGCGCGACGGCGTAGGCGGCGCCGCGGCGCGACTGCCACCAGGGCGGCTCGTCGGGCACCAGGCCCAGCGCCTCGAGCTGGGCGAGGATCAGCCGGTCGGTGCCCGGCGGGCAGCGCGGCCCGTCCACGTCCTCGATGCGCACCAGCCAGCGCCCGCCATGGGCCCGGGCATCGAGCCAGGAGGCCAGCGCCGCCACCACCGATCCCGCATGCAGCGGCCCGGTCGGCGACGGCGCAAAACGGCCGACGTAGCCTGTCGTCATGCAGTCGCTCCGGCCGCTGTCAGAACATCAGGCCGGTGTGCTGCTCGAGCAGCGCGCGGCGGGTGGTCGGGCTGGCCAGCTGCTGCAGCCACCAGGCCAGCGCGCTGCCCGGCGGGGCGGCGGAGCGGCGCCAGGCGTAGTGCAGGTCGATCGGCGGGACCGGCTCCTCGAGCTGCCGCAGCACCAGCCGGCCGGCCTCGACATGGCGGCGCACCAGCGTCTCGGGCAGGCGGCCGCAGGCCAGGCCGCGGATCTGCGCCTCGAGCTTGGCCACCAGCGAGGGCAGCGTCAGCACGTCCTGCCCCGGCTGCACGCCGAAGGTGCGGCGCTCCATGCGCTGCGCGGTGTCGGCGATGGCGGCGATGCGGTGGCGGGCGACGACGCTGGCGGGCACCGGCTCGGGCTCGTGGGCCAGCGGATGGTGGGGCGCGACGGCCATCACCATGTCGAGCACGCCCAGCGGCTCGCAGCGCACCTCCTGCTGGGCGGCCGAGGTCGGGATGACGCCGATGGCCAGGTCGACCTGGCCGGTCAGCAGCGCCTCCCAGGTGCCGGTCAGCACCTCGTGCTGCACCCGCAGGCGGGTCGGCGGCGGCCCGCCGGTGGCGGTCTCCAGGCCGTAGAACGCCTCGATCAGGTCGTAGAGGGCCGACGGCGCGATGATGGTGTCGACCGCGATCGCCAGGCTGGTCTCCCAGCCGGTGGCCACCCGCTGCACCCGATTGGCCACCGCATCCATCTGCTGCAACAGGCGACGGCCCTCGCTGAGCAGCTCCTGCCCGGCGGCCGTGAGCTGGGCCTGGCGCGAGCTGCGGTCGAACAGCAGCGCGTCGAGCGCCTCCTCGAGCTGGCGCACGTTGTAGGTCAGCGCCGAGGGCACCTTGCCCAGCTCGCGGGCGGCCGCGGCGAAGCTGCCGGTGCGGGCGATGGTGTCCATCATCTCGAGCGCTTCGGGCGTCAGGGCGTGGCGGCGTTGGGTCATGGGCGGCCCCTCTCGGGATGGGGATCAGGAATTCAAACCGATTGAATGATGCCATCAGTGCCACGCAGCGGCCAGCCGCACCCCGGCGCGCATCATGGGCGCCTCAGGAGCATTCCATGCAAACGCTGCGCACATCCGCCGAACGGGGCCACGCCCGCCACGGCTGGCTCGAGAGCTTCCACAGCTTCTCGTTCGCCGACTACCACGACCCCGCCCGCATGGGCTGGGGCAACCTGCGGGTCATCAACGAGGACTTCGTCGCCGCGCACAAGGGCTTCGGCACCCATGGCCACCGCGACATGGAGATCGTCACCTACGTGCTGTCGGGCGAGCTGACCCACCGCGACAGCCTGGGCAACGGCGCGGCGATCCGTGTCGGCGAGGTCCAGCGCATGAGCGCGGGCACCGGCGTGCAGCACAGCGAGGTCAACCACGCCGACGTGCCGGTGCACCTGCTGCAGATCTGGCTGCTGCCCTCGCGCCGCGGCCTGCCGCCCAGCTACGACCAGCGCCTGGTCGACGCCGCCGACAAGCGCGGCCGGCTGCGCCTGATCGGCGCGCCCGTCGACGGCACGCAGGCCGCCGACGCCGACGCCGTGCTGCAGCTCAACGCCGACGTGCGCCTGTGGGCCGGCTGCTTCGACGGCGCCGAGCGGGCCGAGCTGGCCCTCGACCCCGCCCGCAAGGCCTATGTGCAGCTGGCCCGCGGCCGGCTGGTCGCCAACGGCCTGGCCATGAAGGCCGGCGACGCGCTGGCGATCGACGCCGAATCCCGGCTGACCCTCGAGCAGGGCCAGGACGCCGAAGTCCTGGTCTTCGACCTGATGGCCTGAGCGGCCGGCCTGCACGGCCCCCGCCCCAGCCCTCCCCCTTGATTCTTCCCCTGAACGACCCGAAGGAAACACCATGAGCAAGAACATCGTCATCGTCTACCACAGCGGCTACGGCCACACGGCCCAGATCGCCAAGGCCGTGGCCGAAGGCAGCAGCGGCACGCTGCTGGCCATCGATGCCGAAGGCAACCTGCCCGAAGGTGGCTGGGAGCTGCTGGCCGCCGCCGACGCCATCGTGATGGGCTCGCCCACCTACATGGGCAACGTCAGCTGGCAGTTCAAGAAGTTCGCCGACGCGTCGTCCAAGGCCTGGTTCACGCAGGGCTGGAAGAACAAGCTGGCCGCGGGCTTCACCAACTCCGCCTCGCTGTACGGCGACAAGCACACCACCCTGTCCTACCTGACCACGCTGGCGATGCAGCACGGCATGCTGTGGGTGGGCGCCGGCATGATGCCCGCCAACACCAAGGCCTCGACCCGCGACGACCTGAACAACCTGGGCATGTCCGCCGGCCTGATGACCGCCACGCCGTCGGACGCCGGCACCGACGAGATGGTCCCGGGCGACCTGGCCACCGCGCGCGCGTTCGGCCAGCGGGTCGCCGAGACCGCCGCCCGCCTGAGCTGAACGGGGCCCGCCCCCGATCCGGCCGCCCGCCTCGGGCCGTCGGATCGGACGGGCCGGGCAGGTCCGTGATGACCGCAGACCGGTGCGCCCGGCATGGCGCTACAGTGCCGGCCATGGAATTCCTGCTGCGTATGATCAAGGTGCTGCCGCTGGCCGACTGGCTGGCGCTCGGCGCGTTCTTTGCCGGCTGGGTCGGCTATGTGCACTTCGCCAAGGCCCGCGCCCAGCGCCGGCCCTCGGTGCTGGCCAGCACCAACCGCATCCGCAAGGAGTGGATGCTGCAGACCACCTACCGCGAGAACCGCATCGTCGACGGCGCGGTCGCGCAGAGCATGGCCAGCAGCCCGAGCTTCTTCGCCTCGACCACCATCTTCATCATCGGCGGCCTGATGGCGGCCATCGGCGCGACCGACAAGGCCTCCGAGCTGGTGCAGGAGCTGCCCTTCGCGGCGCGCACCTCCACGCTGGTGCTCGACCTGAAGCTGCTGGTGCTGACGGGCATCTTCGTGCACGCCTTCTTCCGCTTCACCTGGTCGATGCGGCAGTACAGCTTCGGCGCGCTGCTGATCGGCGCGGCGCCCTCGCCCAAGTCCTTCGAGACCGTCACCGATGCCGAATACCGTCGCCGTTATGCCGACCGGTCGGGCCGGGTCATGGGGCTGGCCGCCGAGACCTTCAACGACGGGCTGCGCGCGGTCTACTTCAGCTTCGCCGCGGTGCTGTGGTTCCTGTCGCCGCTGGCGATGGTGCTGGGCACCGCCAGCGTGATCTGGGT
This sequence comes from Sphaerotilus hippei, assembly GCF_003201595.1. Lineage (GTDB taxonomy): Bacteria > Pseudomonadota > Gammaproteobacteria > Burkholderiales > Burkholderiaceae_C > Sphaerotilus > Sphaerotilus hippei. The sequence continues at coordinate 66,294 of NZ_QJJS01000022.1, forward strand.
GCTCTACCAGCGCGAGTTCCACTCCGAGGTGGTGGCCATGCTCAACGAGCAGGTCTGAACCCCGGCCCGGCCCCGTGGCCGGGCGTCGACGTCAGCGGGCGTCGCCGTCGAGCGGAGCCGGACCCCCGGCCTGCGGTGCGCGCACCAGCGGCGCCAGGGCCGCGCCCAGCGTCTCGCGCTCGTCGAACACGAAGCAGCCGCCCTGCCAGCCCGGCGCACCGTCGGTTTCCTCGAAGTACTTGAGGATGCCGCCCTCGAGCTGGTAGACATGCTCCAGCCCGGCGTCGCGCATGAAGATCGCCGCCTTCTCGCAGCGGATGCCGCCGGTGCAGAAGCTCACCACCGTCTTGTCGCGCAGGGCCTCGCGGTGCGCCAGCAGCGCCGCGGGGAACTCGCTGAACTTCTTCAGGCGCCAGTCGATCGTGTCGGCAAAGCTGCCCGCATCGACCTCGAAGTCGTTGCGGGTGTCGAGCGTCACCACCGGGCGGCCCTCGTCGTCATGGCCCTGGCTCAGCCAGCGAGCCAGCGTCGCCGGTGCCACGCTGGGCGCCCGGCCCGCCACCGGACGGATGTCCGGGCAGTTCATGCGGATGATCTCGCGCTTGACCTTGACCTTCAGGTGGCGGAAGGGCACGGCCTCGCTCCAGCTCTCCTTGGGCGCCAGGTCGGCGAAGCGTGCATCGCACCGCAGGTAGCGCACGAACTCGCGCACGCCCGCTTCCGGCCCGGCCATGAAGAGGTTGATGCCCTCCTCGGCCAGCAGCAGCGTGCCCTTGAGGTGGCAGGCGCGTGCATTGCCCAGCAGGGGCAGGCGCAGGTGCTGCACATCGGGCAGGCCGACGAACTTGTAGGTGGAGATGTTGAGGATGGGTGCGTTCACGCTGCCCATTGTAGAAAACCGGGAGGCCGGTGTGGTCATGCCACCGACACCGCGCCGACATGGTGCTGTCGCGCCTCGCGAACATGCTCGACCCTCTCGTGTGAAGAGGAGATCTCATGTTGGTGAACCAGTCTTTCCCGTCGACCCTGCGCCACGGTGCGCTGGCCGCCGCCTGCGCCCTGGCCGCGCTGGGCCTGAGCGCCTGTGGCAGCAGTGACGACGACGGCCCGGCCACGCCGGCGCTGGCGACGCTGGACGGCCAGCCGCCGCAGGTCGTCGGCCACCGTGGCGCCTCCGGCTACCTGCCCGAGCACACGCTGGAGGCCTACACCCTGGCCATCAACCAAGGCGCCGACGTGATCGAGCCCGATCTGGTGATGACCAAGGATGGCGTGCTGATCGCCCGCCACGACCCCAACCTGATCTACAGCACCAACGTCGAATCCATCGCCAAGTTCGCCAGCCGCAAGAAGACCGTTCTGGTCGACGGCGCGAGCGAAACCGGCTGGTTCGCCAGCGACTTCACGCTCGCCGAGATCAAGGAGCTGGGCGCCATCATCACCACCGACGCCACCCGCCCCAAGACCTACGACGGCCTCTACAAGATCCCCACGCTGCAGGAAATCATCAACCTGGCCAAGTCGCGCAGCACCGGCAGCCGCACGGTGGCGATCTACCCCGAGACCAAGAACCCCACCTTCCACCGCGACCTCGGCCTGCCGCTGGAGGACACGCTGATCACCCAGCTGACGGCCGCCGGCTGGAACAGCCGGACCGCGCCGGTCTACGTGCAGAGCTTCGAGCCAAGCAGCCTGAAGTACCTGCGCAGCAAGGGCCTGAACGTGCGCCTGATCCAGCTGATCGACGCCGACGACTACGACCTGAAGACCGGCAAGCTGACCTACGCCGCCCCCTACGATCGCCCCTACGAGTGGACCCAGGCCGGTGACACCCGCACCTTCGCCGCCATGGTGACGGCCGCCGGCCTGGCCGAGATCAAGACCTACGCCGACGGCATCGGCCCGTGGAAGCCCTACATCGTGCCGGTCAAGGGCGACCTCGACAGCGCCGGCAACCTGAAGGACCTCAACGGTGACGGCGTCGTCAACTACGCCGACGCCCGCAGCCAGACCCCCACCACCCTGATCGCCGACGCCCACAAGGCCGGCCTGTTCGTGCACGCCTACACCTTCCGCAACGAACAACGCCGCCTGGCCTACGACTACAACGGCGACCCGCTGGCCGAGTACAAGCAGTTCTACCGCCTCGGACTGGACGGCCTGTTCACCGACTTCCCCGACACCGCCGTGGCCGCGCGGGCGGAGTATCTGAAGGAAATGGGGCGCTGAGCGTCTGGCTCCCGCCCGCGAATTTGCACACGATTCGTCCGAGGCGACGCCCGGCCCGAGCGGCAAGGCGTCGCCTTTTTCATGCCGCCGCCTACAGCGGCCGCCCCAGACGCTTTTCGACCTGGCGCTTTTCCCACTCGGCGCCGAAGAACGGCACCAGTTCAAACGTGGACAGGGCGTGGGCGACGATGCCGATGCCCCAGCCCAAAGCCGGCCAGAAAAACCACAACCGGTGGGGCGTGGAAATCAAGTTGAACATCGTCAACCCAGAAATCACCAGCACATACTGCATCAGGTGCACATAGAACTTGCGCAGTTTTCTGACGTGCTGCATGGCCAGCAACTCCTGCGCCTCGGTGCTGGTGGTCGGATTGGGGCTGACGCCGTTGGACAGATGGAGCATGGGTGCCTCGCTGTTGAGCTCAGAGAAATCGATCTCAAAGACCGATGCCAATGACTTCAAGGTCTCGACGCTCGCGCCCTGGCCGCGCTCGATGCGCTGGATGGTCCGCACACTCAAGCCGCTCAGCTCAGCCAGTTGCTGCTGCGACCATCCGCGCTGCAGCCGTAGTTTTTGAACAAGCATGGAAACTCCTGAAGATCACGCCCTGCAGCTTGGGCCCCATGCTCTCACATCGCCAACGACAGCAGCCTGACAGCCCGCGCCACGGGGGCGACTGTCAGGTGACAAGGCCCCCTGGCGCCCCAGAACCCGCCCGTCGCGGCGCACATCAGGCCTCCAGCAGAGAGACCTGCAGCCGCTGGCACCGCGCCAGCCAGCTCAGCGCGTTGAACACCTCGCGCAGGTCGTGCCGGCGCTGCGGCGGTTTCACATCCATCAGCGTCAGGTACGGCGCCACGAAATGCCACTCTTCTTCGCTGATGTCGCTCGGGTAGGGTTTTCGGGTCACGATTTCAGGCTAGCTCTGGCCCACCACGGCCGGGGGGAAGTTCATAACACGCTCTAGGCTGGAGCAATATTGGCTGCCGTTTGAATGGCGCATGACTCGCCTGTGTTGGATATTAAAAATTAATATATTTGGTTATTTTTGGTTTGGCACAAAGGCAAGGGCGCCATCTCGCTTCGTATTCCACGGAGGCAGATGATGAAACTTTTCTTCATAGCCAATGAGAAATTCAAGCTCGTCGTATTTCCCAGAGCCATCCAGGATGTCCAGTAGGCAGTCTTTGATGGAGAAACCCAGTTGCAGCAGGCTAGTGGTTAGTTTGTTTGCGACTGGATGGCCATGCTTCGTGTCATTTTTTGCAAAGCCGAATTTTCTGTAAATTTCCTCTGCATTCTTACAGGCGTGAAATAGTTTTTTATAGCGCCCATTGTCTCGGCCCGAGGAATGCCCCCCGATGTAAAGAATCCTGAGAGGGTCGTTTGCATTCGGAATTGCAGCGATAGATGAGTGTTTTTCGATTGCAAACGGAGCCAGTCGTAAAACATAAACAAGGCCCCCCTTAAATGATGCCTTGAAGTGGTCGATTGAGTTATCACAAAGAGAAATTGTCTCGACAGGCAGGCTTCTCGTTTCGTAAGCGTTTAATGCTTGCAATGCTAAAGTTCGATGTTGCTCGTTTTGCATGTGATCTGCTTTGTTTGCCGAGAGCCCATTAACACGGCAATTAAATAGAGATTACCATGAGGCGCAAGCTGCATAAGCGATGCTCCGGCTCTTGAAGTATCGGATAACCCGCTGTGGCGCACCTTTGAGCTTCTCCATGAAATCAAGTGCGATTCTCTTCAAGTCATACACGCTCTGCGCCGCAGGACGTGTTCTCAACTCAGTCTTCAGGTCACGATTCAAGATTTCGTCAGGATTCGCCTC
>NZ_QJJS01000023.1 GCF_003201595.1 Sphaerotilus hippei
CACCCGGTCCTTGTATTCCTTGCCGTATCGAGCCACGTCTTCTCCTCGTCTTCGCCCCCTCTTTGGGTTCTATCGACGCGGCAACTATTCTGACGTGAGGGGATCCCCACAGGGCGGCTCCACGCCGCCCCTCGGGCCTCACTCGATCATGCCTCCACCCAGGCACACGTCCCCGTCATACAGCACGGCCGACTGACCTGGCGTGACGGCCCAGTGGGGCTCCCGGAAGGTCAGCTGGAAGGTGTTCTCCCCTTCCCGCGCGCGATATTCACAAGCCGAATCGGCTTGCCGGTAACGTGTCTTGGCCGCGCAGGAATGCAGTTGCGGGGCCTGTCCGGCCACCCAGCTCGCATCGTTGGCGCGCAGTTCGTGCGACGTGAGCCAGGGGTGATCATGTCCCTGCACGACATAGAGCGTGTTGTTCGCCATCTCCTTGCGCGCGACGAACCAGGGTTCGTGATCACCGCCTCCGCGCGGGGCCTTGGCTTCCTTGACGCCCCCGATGCCGATGCCCTTGCGCTGTCCGAGCGTGTAGAAGCTCAGTCCGACGTGTTCGCCCAGCACCCGCCCACGATCGTCCCTGATCGGTCCGGGCTCCTTGCTCAGGTAGCGGTTCAGGAATTCCCGGAACGGGCGTTCGCCGATGAAGCAGATGCCGGTCGAGTCCTTTTTCCTCGCATTGGGCAGGCCGATCTGCTCGGCGATGCGCCGCACTTCGGTCTTGTGGATCTCGCCGATCGGGAAGATTGTGCGGGCCAGCTGGGCCTGGTTCAGGCGGTGCAGGAAATAGCTCTGATCCTTGGCGGGATCGATCCCCTTGAGCAGTTCGTGGCGATCGGTCAGCGGGTTGTGCCGCACGCGCGCATAGTGGCCGGTGGCGATGTGCCCGGCCCCCAGCCGGACGGCATGGTCAAGGAAGGCCTTGAACTTGATTTCCGCGTTGCAGAGGATGTCGGGGTTGGGCGTGCGCCCGGCGGAGTATTCCCGCAGGAACTCGGAGAACACCCGTTCCTTGTACTCGGCTGCAAAATTGACGTGCTCGAGGTCGATGCCGATGACATCGGCGACGGCCGCCGCATCGAGGAAGTCCTGACGCGACGAGCAGTACTCGCTGTCGTCGTCGTCTTCCCAGTTCTTCATGAAGATGCCGATGACCTCGTGGCCCTGCTGCTTGAGCATCCACGCGCTCACCGCGGAGTCCACGCCACCGCTGAGGCCGACCACCACCCGTTGTTTCATCATCGCTCGTGTTGTCCGATCAATCCGTGAACATACACGATTCGCCGGGTGTCCCCTCGTTGACCATGGCTTGAAGGACGAGTGTGCCCGACGGTGCTCGCCGATGCCACAGGCGGCCCGCGGCCCGGTGACACCCATGTCTGCTGAGCTGCGACAAGTGCGGGCAAACCTGATGCATGCGTTCGCTGTGCTTTCGCCGATTCTGTGCGAAGCTGAACTCACATGGAGTTGGAGGAGCAAACATGCTGATCGGAGTACCGCGAGAGGTGGCGGCGGGGGAGACCCGTGTGGCCGTGACGCCGGAGACGGCGAAGAAGCTGGCGGCACAAGGTCACCAGCTGGTGGTGGAGCGTGATGCGGGGCGCCTGGCCAGCGTGCCCGATTCGGCCTACGAGGCGGTGGGTGCACAGATCGCCGATGCGGCGCATGCCTATCGTGCCGACCTGGTGCTCAAGGTGCGTGCACCACAGGCTCACGAGCTGATCCTGCTGCGCGCCGGATCGACGATGGTGGGCATGCTCGATCCGTTCGATCGGGAGGGGCTGCAGCGCCTGGCTTCGGCCGGGGTCACCGGCTTCGCGCTGGAGGCCGCGCCACGCACGACGCGCGCCCAGAGCATGGACGTGCTGTCCTCGCAGGCCAACATCGCCGGCTACAAGGCGGTGATGCTGGCGGCGAACACCTACCAGCGCTTCTTCCCGATGCTGATGACGGCAGCGGGGACGGTCAAGGCCGCCCGCGTCGTGATCCTCGGGGTGGGTGTGGCGGGGCTGCAGGCCATCGCGACGGCCAAGCGCCTGGGGGCGGTCATCGAAGCTTCCGACGTGCGACCCTCCGTCAAGGAGCAGGTCGAGTCGCTGGGGGCGAAGTTCATCGACGTGCCCTACGAGACGGCCGAGGAGCAGGCCGCCGCCGAAGGGGTGGGGGGTTATGCCCGGCCCATGCCCCCCAGCTGGCTGGAGCGCCAGCAGCGTGAAGTGGCCAAGCGGGTCGCGCAGGCCGACATCGTCATCTCGACCGCGCTGATTCCGGGGCGTCCCGCCCCGACGCTGGTGACCGAAGCGATGGTGCAGGCGATGAAGCCGGGTTCGGTCATCGTCGACATCGCGGCCGGGCGCGGGCCGGGGGGTGGGGGCAACTGCCCGCTGACCGTGGCCGGCCAGACCGTTCAGGCGCACGGCGTCACGCTGATCGGCGAGACCAACCTGCCCGCCCTGGTCGCGGCGGACGCCTCGGCGCTGTACGCCCGCAACGTGCTGGACTTCCTCAAGCTGATCATCACCAAGGACGCCACGCTGCAGGTGCCGATGGACGACGACATCGTCGCGGCCTGCCTGATGACCCGTGACGGTCAGATCACCCGGAGCTGAACATGGATGCCGTTTCTCCCACCCTCATCAACCTGATCATCTTCGTGCTGGCGATCTATGTGGGCTACCACGTGGTCTGGACCGTCACGCCGGCGCTGCACACGCCGTTGATGGCCGTGACCAACGCGATCTCGGCCATCGTCATCGTCGGCGCCATGCTGGCGGCGGCCTTGACCGAGACCCCGACCGGCAAGGTCTTCGGCGTGCTGGCCGTGGCGCTGGCTGCGGTCAACGTGTTCGGCGGCTTCCTCGTGACCCGCCGCATGCTGGAGATGTTCAGGAAGAAGGACAAGAAGGCCGCGGCCGCAGGAGACAAGCAATGAGCATGAATCTGGTGACGCTGCTCTATCTGATCGCCAGCGTCTGCTTCATCCAGGCCCTGAAGGGCCTGTCGCATCCCACCACCTCGATCCGGGGCAACCTGTTCGGCATGGTCGGCATGACCATCGCCGTGCTGACCACGGCCGGCCTGATCCAGCGCCAGGCGGTGGCGCTCGACGTCGGCTTCGGTGACGGCCTGGCCTGGGTGCTGGGCGCACTGGTCGTGGGCGGGGCTGCCGGGGCCACGATGGCCCGGCGGGTCGAGATGACCAAGATGCCCGAGCTGGTCGCCTTCATGCACAGCATGATCGGCCTGGCCGCGGTCTTCATCGCGGTGGCGGCGGTGGCCGAGCCCTGGGCCTTCGCCATCACCACCAAGGGGGGCGAGATCCCGGGTGGCAACCGCATCGAGCTGGGCCTGGGTGCCTTCATCGGCGCGGTCACGTTCAGCGGCTCGGTGATCGCCTTCGGCAAGCTCAGCGGCAAGTACAAGTTCCGGCTGTTCCAGGGCGCGCCGGTGGTCTTCGCCGGCCAGCACAAGCTCAACGCCGCGCTGGGCCTGGCCTCGCTGTTCTTCCTGTTCGGCTTCTGGCACAGCCAGAGTCCGCTGGACTTCGGCCTGGTCTGCGCGCTGGGTCTCGTGATGGGCGTGCTGATCATCATCCCCATCGGCGGGGCCGACATGCCCGTGGTGGTGTCGATGCTGAACAGCTACTCGGGCTGGGCCGCGGCGGGCATCGGCTTCTCGCTGAACAACTCGATGCTGATCATCGCCGGCTCGCTGGTCGGCAGCTCGGGCGCCATCCTCTCGTACATCATGTGCAAGGCGATGAACCGCTCGTTCTTCAACGTGATCCTGGGCGGCTTCGGCGGGGATGCCGCCGCGGCCACCGGCGGCAAGGCCGAGCAGCGTCCGGTCAAGAGCGGCAGTGCCGACGATGCGGCCTTCATCCTGGGCAACGCCGAGACGGTGGTGATCGTGCCGGGCTACGGCCTGGCGGTCGCGCGGGCCCAGCACGCGGTCAAGGAACTGGCCGAGAAGCTCACGCACAAGGGCATCACGGTGAAGTACGCGATCCACCCGGTGGCCGGACGCATGCCGGGCCACATGAACGTGCTGCTGGCCGAGGCCGAGGTGCCCTACGACCAGGTCTTCGAGATGGAGGACATCAACGGCGAGTTCGGCCAGGCCGACGTGGCCATCATCCTGGGCGCCAACGACGTGGTGAACCCGGCCGCGCTGACCAAGGGCACGCCGATCTACGGCATGCCCATCCTGGAGGCCTACAAGGCCAAGACCATCATCGTCAACAAGCGCTCGATGGCGGCAGGTTATGCCGGCCTGGACAACGAGCTGTTCTACATGGACAAGACGATGATGGTGTTCGGGGATGCGAAGAAGGTGGTGGAGGACATGGTCAAGGCCATCGAGTGAACCCGTTGCCGTCCTGAATCCATGCCGGCAGACATGCCTGAAGGGCCGCCTCGTGCGGCCCTTTGTCGTGCGGTCTGGGATTAGAGTCCAGCCTCCAGCGCTGGCATCCCCCAATGACCGGTCCGCCGGGTCACGTGAGAATCGGTCGCAGACAGGAGATATCCATGGAGAAGATCTGGCTGAAGCACTATCCCGCAGGCGTGCCTGCGGAGATCGAGGCCGACCGCTATGCCTCGCTCGTCCAGTTGATGGACGAGAGTTTCACGACCCATCGTGATCGTGCGGCCTACCGCTACATGGGCCAGACGTTCAGCTATGGCGAGGTGGCCGAGCAGTCGCGCGGGTTCGCGGCCTGGCTGCAGGGCCAGGGCATCGGGCGAGGCGACCGGGTGGCGCTGATGATGCCCAACGTGCCGCAGTACCCGGTGGCCGTCGCGGCGGTGCTGCAGCTCGGCGCGGTGGTGGTCAACGTGAACCCGCTCTACACCGCGCGCGAACTGGAGCACCAGCTGCTCGATGCCGGTGCCACGGCCATCGTCATCCTCGAGAATTTCGCCCAGACCCTGCAGCAGGTGCGCAGCCGCCTGCCGGCGCTGCGCACGGTGGTGCTGTGCTCGATGGGCGAGATGCTGGGCTTTCCCAAGGCCCTGATCGTCGACCTGGTCGTGCGCAAGGTGCGCAAGCTGGTGCCGGCCTTCGACCTGCCCGAGGCCGTGCGCTTCAAGGCGGCCCTGGCCCGGGGGCGCACGATGGTGCTGAGACCCGCCGTGGTCGGCCCCGACGACATCGCCGTGCTGCAGTACACCGGCGGCACCACCGGGGTCAGCAAGGGCGCGGTGCTGCTGCACCGCAACCTGGTGGCCAACGTGCTGCAGTGCGAGGCCTGGTATCGGCCCGCGCTCGAGCGCATCGACCCCGACGAGCAGATCACCCAGGTCTGCGCGCTGCCGCTCTATCACATCTTCGGCTTCAACACGAACATGATGCTGGGCATGCGGGTGGGCGCCTGCAACGTGCTGATTCCCAATCCGCGTGACCTGCCGGCCCTGCTCAAGGAGCTGGTGGGCGTGCGCTTCCACACCTTCCCGGCGGTCAACACGCTGTTCCAGGCGCTGGCGAACCACCCGGACTTCAGCACGGTGGACTGGTCGCACCTGAAGATCTCCGTCGGCGGGGGCATGGCGGTGCAGCAGGCCACGGCCAGGCTCTGGCTGCAGAAGACCGGCTGCGCGATCTGCGAGGGTTACGGCCTGTCCGAGACCTCGCCGACCGTGGCCTGCAACCCGACGACGAGCAGCAGCTTCAGCGGCTCGATCGGCCTGCCGCTGCCCGGCACGGAGCTGAGGCTGCTCGACGACGAAGGCCGGGAGATCGCGCCGGGCTCGCCGGGCGAGATCGCCGTGCGCGGGCCGCAGGTGATGGCCGGCTACTGGCAGCGTCCCGACGAGACCGCCAAGGTGATGACCGCCGACGGTTTCTTCCGCACCGGTGACATCGGCCTGATGGACGAGCGGGGTTACTTCCGCATCGTCGACCGCAAGAAGGACATGATCCTGGTGTCCGGTTTCAACGTCTATCCGAACGAGATCGAGGACGTGCTGACCCAGATGTCCGGGGTGGCCGAGTGTGCGGTGGTCGGCGTGCCCGATGAGCGCACCGGCGAGGCGGTCAAGGTGGTCATCGTGCGCAGGGAGGCCGGACTGACCGAGCAGGCCGTGCGGGCCTACTGCGAGCAGAACCTGACCGGCTACAAGCGCCCCAAGGTGGTCGAGTTCCGCGACGACCTGCCCAAGACGCCGGTGGGCAAGGTGCTGCGCCGGCAGTTGCGCACGCCCACGCCGGCCTGACGTACGCTCGCGGGTGGATTCCACCCACCGAGCTCGACCATGCCCATCGCCCGTACCGCCATCGTCAGTGCCATGCAGGAGGAGCTGGCCGCCGTGCTGGCGCTGGCCGGCGATCTCGAGGTCCATGAACATGCCGGCCGGCGCTTCCACCGCGGCGAGCTGCAGGGCGAGCCGGTCGTGCTGGTGCTGTGCGGCATCGGCAAGGTGGCGGCCGCGACCACGGCCACGCTGCTGGCCGAACGCCATGGCGCGGACCGGCTGGTCTTCACCGGGGTGGCCGGCGGCCTGGGCGAGGGCGTGTGCATCGGGGACGCCGTGCTGGCCACCGAGCTGGTGCAGCACGACATGGACGCCCGCCCGCTGTTCCCGCGCTACGAGGTGCCGCTGACCGGCCGCTCGCACTTTCCCGCCTGCGCCACGCTGAACGCCGAGCTGGCGCAGGCCACCCGGACCGTGCTCGATCGCCCCGCGCACTGGGGTGACGAGGCGATCGCGCTCGGCGTGCGCACGCCCCGGCTGCACCACGGGCTGGTGCTCAGCGGCGACCGCTTCGTCTCGACTCGTGAAGAAAGCGCGGCCCTGCGCACGGCCCTGCCGGCGGCCCTGGCCGTCGAGATGGAAGGCGCCGCGCTGGCCCAGGTCTGCCACGACCTCGGGCTGCCGTTCGCGGTGCTGCGCACCATCTCCGACCGGGCCGACGACACCGCCCACCTCGATTTCGGCCGGTTCATCCAGGCCGTGGCGGCGCAGGCCAGTGCCGCCATCATCGACACCTGGCTGAAGGCGGCGCCACGCCGCCGGGCCGTGCTCAGGGATGGGCGGCGATGACGTCGGCCACGGCGGCGGTCAGCCGCTTGGCGTAGGGCAGGTGCAGGAACTCGTTCGGGCCGTGGGCATTGCTCTTCGGGCCGAGCACGCCGCAGACCATCATCTGGGCCTTCGGGAAGCCCTGCTGCAGCAGGTTCATCAGCGGGATCGTGCCGCCCTGGCCGATGAAGGCCAGCGGCGCGCCGTAGTGCGCCCGCGAGGCGCTGTCCATGGCGCGCTCCAGCCATGGTGCCAGGCTCGGGGCGTTCCAGCCGGTCGCGCCACCGCCGAGGCGGTCATCGGCCTCGAAGGTGACCCGCGCGTTGTAGGGCGCATCCAGCTCCAGCAGCTGCTTGAGGGCCTGGCAGGCGGTCGAGGCCTCGACCAGCGGCGGCAGGCGCAGGCTGAGCTTGAACGCGGTGAACGGCCGCAGCACGTTGCCGGCCTGGCCGAGGCCGGGAAAACCGTCGGCACCCGTGACCGACAGCGTCGGTCGCCAGGTGCGGTTGAGCAGCGCTTCGGTCGGGTCGGTGGTGGTCGGCAGCGTCGCTCCGCCGTCGGCACCGCAGGCCCAGGGATAACGTTTCCAGACCTCGTCGCCGAGGATCAGCGCGGTGTCGCGGGCCTGGCGCAGCCGGTCGCCGGGCACCTCGCAATGGAAGACGCCGGGCAGCAGGCGCCCGGTCGCGCTGTCCTCCAGCCGGTCGAGCACCTGGCGCAGGATGCGGAAGCTCGAGGGCACCAGCCCGCTGGCGTCCCCCGAGTGCACCCCTTCTTCCAGCACCTCGACCTTCAGCGTGCCGGTCACGTTGCCGCGCAGCGAGGTGGTCAGCCAGAGCTGGTCGTAGTTGCCGGCGCCCGAATCGAGGCAGACCACCAGGCTGACCTCGCCCAGACGCCCGCCGAGGGCGTCGATGCAGGCCGGCAGGTCGTGGGAGCCGCTCTCCTCGCAGGTCTCGATCAGCCCGACGATGCGGGGATGGGCGCGGCCCTGCCGCTTCAGCGCCTCGATCGCGGTGATGCTGGCGTAGACCGCATAACCGTCGTCGGCGCCGCCGCGGCCGTACAGCCGGTCCTGGTCGATCACCGGCGTCCAGGGACCGAGGTCGGAGCGCCAGCCGCTGAACTCGGGCTGCTTGTCGAGGTGGCCGTACATCAGCACCGTGGGCGCCGGCCCCGGGTCGGTCGACGGGGCCGTGGCCGGCACCTCGAAGAACAGCACCGGGGTGCGGGGCCGTCCGGCCGCGTCGACCAGGCGGATCACCTCCAGCGTCAGGCCGGGCACCCGGCGCGACTCGACCCATTCGGCCGCCCGTCGCATCACCGTCTCGATGTGGCCGTGGGCCACCCAGTCGGGGTCGAACATCGGGCTCCTGGCCGGGATCTCGATGTACTGGCGCAGTTGCGGGATCAGGTCCTCGTCCCAGCGCTGGTTCACCCAGGCGGCAAGCGTGTCGGCGTCCGGGGCGGGCAGGCGGTCAGGTGCGTTCATCGTGGCGACTCCAGAGGCGGCGGATCAGGTCCGCCGCCAGTTTATGCCGCCTCGGCCGCCGGGTTCAGGCGCGCTCGAACTTGAACACCGCGGTGCTGGCCAGCAGGTTCGGCAGGTGGCGCACGACCTGGCCCTCATGCAGCCCGAAGGACTCGAGGATGCGCAGCCCGCACTGGCCGGCCAGCACCTCGAAGTCCTTGAACGTGCCCACGCGGATGTTGGGCGTGTCGAACCACTGGTAGGGCAGCGCCTTGGTCACCGGCATGCGCCCGCGCATCACGCTCAGGCGGTTGGGCCAGTGCGCGAAGTTCGGGAAGGCGACGATGCCGATGCGTCCGACCCGGGCGGTCTCGCGCAGCATCGCCTCGGTGTTGCGCAGGTTCTGCAGCGTATTGAGCTGCAGCACCACGTCGAAGCTGCCGTCCTCGAACAGGCTCAGGCCTTCCTCGAGGTTGCGCTGCAGCACGTTGACGCCGCGCTTGACGCAGTCGAGCACCTTGGCATCGTCCAGCTCCACGCCGTAGCCGACGCAGCCGCGCTCGCGCGCCAGCAGGGCCAGCAGGCCGCCGCCGCCGCAGCCGAGGTCGAGCACGCGGCTGCCCGGGGGCACCAGCGAGGCGAACACGTTCATGCTGTCGTGCTGGCTCATGCGCCGACCTCCTGGGCGATGCGCTCGAAATAGGCCCGCACGACCCCGTGGTAGCGCGGGTCGTCGAGCAGGAAGGCGTCGTGGCCGTGGGGGGCGTCGATCTCGGCGTAGCTCACGTCGCGGCGGTTGTCGACCAGCGCCTTGACGATCTCGCGCGAGCGCAGCGGCGAGAAGCGCCAGTCGGTGGTGAAGCTGACCACGAGGAAGCCGGCCTGGGCGCGCGCCAGCGCGCGCGACAGGTCACCGCCGAACGCGCGGGCCGGATCGAAGTAGTCCAGCGCCCGCGTGATCAGCAGGTAGGTGTTGGCGTCGAAGTACTCGCTGAACTTGTCGCCCTGGTAGCGCAGGTAGCTCTCGATCTGGAACTCGATGTCCTGGGTCGAGTAGGCCAGCTCGGCCGCGCGCAGCTCGCGGCCGAACTTGGCCTCCATCGAGTCGTCCGACAGGTAGGTGATGTGGCCGATCATGCGGGCCACCCGCAGGCCGCGCTTGGGCAGCACGCCGTGGGCGTAGAAGTGGCCGCCGTGGAAGTCGGGGTCGGTCACGATGGCGCGCCGTGCCACCTCGTTGAAGGCGATGTTCTGCGCCGACAGGTTGGGCGCACTGGCCACCACCACGGCATGGCGCATGCGGTCGGGATACTGCAGCGTCCACGACAGCGCCTGCATGCCGCCCAGGCTGCCGCCCAGCACGGCCGCGAGCCGGCGGATGCCCAGCCGCTCGAGCAGCCGTGCCTGGGCGTCGACCCAGTCTTCCACCGTCACGACCGGGAAGTCGGCGCCGTAGGGGCGGCCGGTGTCGGGGTTGTCGTGCATCGGCCCGGTCGAGCCGAAGCACGAGCCCGGGTTGTTGACGCAGACGACGAAGAAGCGGTCGGTGTCCAGCGGCTTGCCGGGGCCGATCAGGTTGTTCCACCAGCCCTCGCTCTTCGGGTCGTCGGCGTGCACGCCCGCCACGTGGTGGCTGGCATTCAGCGCGTGGCAGACCAGCACGGCATTGCTGCGGTCGGCGTTGAGCGTGCCGTAGGTTTCGTAGACGAGGTGGTAGTCCCGCAGTGACGCGCCGCTGCGCAGTGGCAGCGCCTCGTCGAAATGCATCTGCAGGGGAACGACGGTGCCGAGTGACGCCATGCTTGCCCAAAAAACAAAAACCGGCTCCACCTGCAGAGGTGAACACCGGTCGATTCGGGTGCCCCTCTTTAGCGGAATTTCTAAAGCGCCCGCAAGCCGGACCAAATCGGCGCTGAAATCGCAGTGTAGCGCGGCTCGAGGGTCCCCGATGCGGGGGGCTTCCCCCCGAGGACCAGGGTGCCCCCGGAGCCTGGGATGGGCCTGGAGAGCGGGCTGCGGACAATCCGCACGATGCCTTGTCTGTCTGCCTTCTTCTTTCCGGGAGCGCTGGAAGTGTCCGGTCCGCCGTCACGTGAACGTCCGTCGACCGCACGGGCGGCCGTGTCGCATCGGCTGCGGTCCTGGTGTGCGGCCGCTCGTGGCCTGTGGCGGCGCCGGCGCGGGGCCGGGCCGGAGGTCACCACGCCGGCGCCGCTCGAGGCGCAGGGCTCGGCGCTGTCTCCCCACGAACTGCTGCGAGATGTCCAGGACGGGCTGGGCGCGCGGCTGAGTCGCCTCGCCGGTGCGGCGGGCCATGCCGGGCGGCCCGAAGGGGCCCTCGGACGTGATCTGGAGGCCAGCCGGTTCGAGATGCGGGTGCTGGGTCATGCCGCGCAGCGCTCCATGCTGACGCTGGACGAGCCGCTCGGCTGGCTGCACGAACAGGTGCAGCAGGCCTTGTGCGATCGTGGCCTGGTGCTGCACTGGCAGGTCGATGAGCGGGTGGCGCAGCTGGCGCTGCCGGTGCGCGACACGCTGGCCCTGCTGTGGATCGCCCGCGAGGCGCTGGACAACGTGGTCCTGCATGCCCATGGCGCGGTGTCCGCCCGTTTCGGGCTGGAGCTGACCTGCGGCGAGACCGGCTGCCACCTGCGGCTGAGCGTCGAGGACGACGGCCGCCCGAACGCGGTCATCGGATCGGTGGCGCGTTTCCATCCGGGGCGTGGCCTGGCCCGGGTGCAGCGTCAGGCCACGGCACTGGGGGCCCAGCTGGTGGTCGGGCCGGAGGCGCAGGGCTGGACGCTGGAGATCGGCCTGCCGCTGGAGCCGGCCGATCGTTGCCAGGTTCAGGCGCGTGGGGGCTCGGTCGCCTGAAAGCTCGGGCGCAGCGCCAGCTTGTCCGACAGGCGGGCCAGGTTGGGATGGCGGCTGCGCCAGTCGATCTCGGGGAAGCGGAAATCCAGGTACTGCAGCGCGCAGCCGGCGGCGATGTCCGCCAGCGACAGGTAGAGACCGCAGCACCAGGCCTGCTCGCCGAGCGAGGTGCTCATGGTCTGCACGCTGGCGCGCACCTTGCCCAGCTGGCGGTCGATCCAGGCCTGGCTGCGCTGGCCGTCATTGCGGCCGGGCCAGGTGGCCTCCAGCCGCGCGAGGATGGCGGCGTCGAGCAGGCCGTCCGACAGCGCTTCCCAGGTGCGCACGACCGCCCGCTCGCGGCCCTTTTCAGGGATGAGCCGGCCCACCGGCGACAGGGTGTCGACGTATTCGACGATCACCCGGGAGTCCTGCAGCACCTCGCCGCCTTCCAGCACCAGGCAGGGCACCTTGCCCAGCGGGCTGGTCGCCTGGTCCTGCGGCTGGGCCCAGACGTCTTCCAGCTCCAGCTTGTAGTCGAGTTTCTTCTCGGCCAGCACGATGCGGACCTTGCGGACGTAAGGGCTGGTCAATGATCCGATGAGTCGCATGGAGAGGGCAGTGTCCGGGGGTCGCGGTGCGACGTGAACCACGATTCTACCGGCAGGGTCAGGGTCGACCCGCCCCCCTCGGCGGGGTCTGCCGGTACCGTCGTGAACGTGTCAGCGTGCGAGGGTCCAGTCGACCCGGGACGGCCGTCCGGGCAGATCGAGGCAGCTCTGCACCGGGGCGGTGCGTGCGACGATGCGCCCGCGCCGGGCCACGAGCAGGCGGGCCGACCGCAGCCGCAGCGCCTCCACGCAGGAGCGGGCCTGCAGCAGCACGAAATCGGCATGGCAGCCGGGCTCGAGCCCGTAGCCGTCCAGGCCGAGGATGCGGGCACTGTTGACCGTCACCGCGTCGAAGCAGGCCTGCATCTGCGCCTGCGAGGTCATCTGCGCGACATGCAGGCCCATCTGGGCCACCTCGAGCATGTCGCCCGAGCCGAGGCTGTACCAGGGGTCCATCACGCAGTCGTGCCCGAAGCCCACGTTCACGCCGGCGGCCATCAGTTCGGGCACCCGGGTCATGCCGCGGCGTTTCGGGTAGCTGTCGTGCCGACCCTGCAGCGTGATGTTGATCAGCGGGTTGGCCACCGCGTGCACGCCGGCTTCGGCGATCAGCGGCAGCAGCTTGGACACGTAGTAGTTGTCCATCGAATGCATCGAGGTCAGGTGCGAGCCCGTCACCCGCCCCTGCAGGCCCAGCCTCAGCGTCTCGGCGGCCAGCGTCTCGATGTGGCGCGACAGCGGGTCGTCCGATTCGTCGCAGTGCATGTCCACCCGCAGGCCACGCTCGGCGGCCAGCGTGGTCAGCAGCTTCACGCTCTCGGTGCCGTCGGCCATCGTGCGTTCGAAATGCGGGATGCCGCCGACGACGTCGACGCCCAGGTCCAGCGCCCGCTTCAACTGGGCCAGCGCGCCCGGCGAGCGCAGCAGGCCGTCCTGTGGAAACGCCACCAGCTGCAGGTCGATCCAGGGCCTCACCTGCTCACGCACCGCCAGCAGCGCCTCGACCGCCAGCAGGCGCGGGTCGCAGATGTCGACATGGGTGCGGATGGCCAGCAGGCCCCTGGCCACCGCCCAGTCGCAGTACTGCAGGGCGCGCTCGATCAGGGCCTCGGCGGTCAGCAGCGGCTTGAGCTCGCCCCACAGCGTGATGCCCTCGAGCAGCGTGCCGCTGCGGTTCACCCGCGGCAGGCCGTGGCTCAGCGTCGCATCCATGTGGAAATGCGCGTCGACGAACGGCGGGCTGAGCAGCCAGCCGTCCGCGTCGACCTGCTCGCAGCCTTCGGGCGCGGGCAGGCCCGGGCCCAGCGCGGCGATGCGGCCGTCGAGGGCCAGCAGGTCGATGCCCTGGCGCCCGTCGGGCAGGCAGGCGTTGCGGATCAGCAGCGGGCGAGGGGCGTCGGGCGGGGTGGGCACGGTTCAGGCGGTCTGGGGCTGAGGTTCGGGGGCGGTCCGACCGGCCGAACGCACCTCCTGGCAGCGCTGCATCAGCAGCGTCAGCGTGTCGTTCGGGCGGGCCTGCGTGTGGCCGGTCTGCAGCTGCACAAGCAAACCGCCGGCCAGCACCGACCAGTCCTCGCTGGCCAGGTGCTGGCGCACCCGTTCGGCGACACGCTCCAGGTCCTCGCCCCCCGACCGGTGCAGCAGCACCGCGAGCTCGTCGAGGCTCCAGCGCGCCGGCAGGTCACCGGCGCGCAAGGCCTGGCGCAGCAGCATCGCCGCCCGGCCCAGCGTGCGGTCACGCACCTGCGCGCCCTGCTGTTCGCCCACGTCGGCCAGGCCGGCGATGCGCACGGTCAGCACGGCGCAGCGCTGCCGAGACAGGTCCAGACCCTGCAGGGCCTCCTCGCCACGCTGCACGAACTGCTGGCGGCTGATCACGCCGGTGAAGGGGTTGTCGAGCAGCCACGACGAGGCGCCCGACCCCGTGCCCGTGTGCTCGCGGTGCTGCAGCTGGAATTCCAGGATGTGCTGGCGCAGCGGGCGTGCCAGCTGGCTGGCCAGCAGCCGGGCCTGCCAATCCTCTTCCAGCACCGCCATCGCCTCGTCGAGGCGGCCGAGCTGGGTGAGCCAGCGGGCGCGCCGGCGGGTGCCGAATTCGGCCAGCGTCTGGTGGTGCAGCGTCCGCGCGGCCTCGACCCAGTTGCGCGCGCCGGCCACGGCGAGGTCGATCGTGCCCTGGGCGGCAGCGAGTTCCACTTCCGTCCAGTCGGCCAGCAGGTTGAGCCAGGCCCGGCCGGCGCTGCGCTCCTGGTGCAGCACGCTCACCCCCTCGAGCGCGAGGTCGAGCCGGCCTTCCCAGCAGTCCAGCAGCGTGCCGATGATGCCCAGCAGGCGGTGGTCGGTGGGCGACGGTGCCGGTCCGTCCGGCGCCGTGCTCCGGGCCCGCGCGGCCGCCAGCGTGTGGCGCAGCTCCTCGAGGACCGGGCCGGCCTGGCCGGCGGCCAGGTCGTGCACCACCGCGATCGCGGCGATCGCCGCCTGCAGGATCAGGAAGTGCAGCTCCCAGTCGCCGCGCTGCAGCTGCCGGGCCACGGTCAGCCCCAGTTCGGTGCAGCGGCGTGCATGGCGGGTGTCGCCTTGCCAGGCGCAGGCGAGCGATTTCTGGTCGAGCACCTGCAGGCGCAGCAGCTCATGGCCTGAGCGTTCGGCCCACACCGCGGCCTGATGCGCCGCGGCGATCGCCTCGTCATGGCGGCCCAGCGCGCTGGCGGCCGCACAGATGCAGGCCAGCGCACGGATCTCGGTCGGGTGGCCATCGGTGGCCTGCGTGGCCCGGCGGGCGAGCTCGGCCGACCAGCGTGCCGCCGTCAGGGCCTCCTCGCTGTTGGACTCGCGCTGCAGGCACTGGGCGATCCACAGCACGGCCCGGGCCTCGGCCGCGGTGTCACCCAGTTCGGTGGCGCCTTGCAGCATCTGGCGGGCGCACTGCATGCAGCGGTCCCAGCGGCCTTGCCGCCAGTGGCCCAGGCAGGCGTGATCGAGCTCTTCCGGATTCAACAGTCGGGTCATTCCCGCTACTCCATGGTGACGACGCACTGATGCCGGCCAGATCGATGTGAAAAAACCAGACAGTCCCGATCGAGTATGCAGCGAACCGTTCTGGTGCAGGCCGTCAATCGTGACGGCGAGGCGGCGGGGGTTTCCCGGGGCCCCTGAATGAGGGGGTCGTCGACCGGTGCTGCGCCGTCCAGGCGCAGCGGGTGCGGGCTGCCCGCGAGCCCCCGGGCGGCCCGGCCCGGGGAGCCGGCCTCACTTGGTGCCGAACATGCGGTCGCCCGCGTCGCCCAGGCCCGGCACGATGTAGCCGTGTTCGTTGAGCTGGCGGTCGATCGCGGCGGTGTAGATCGGCACGTCCGGATGGGCGGCCTGGAAGGTGCGGATGCCCTCGGGCGCCGAGACCAGGCTGACGAAGCGGATCGAGCGGGGTCGGGTCTCCTTGAGCCGGTCCACGGCCGCCACCGCCGAATTGCCGGTCGCCAGCATCGGATCGAGCACGATGGCGTCCCGCTCGTGCATCTCGCCGGGCATCTTGAAGTAGTACTCCACGGCCACCAGCGACTTCGGGTCGCGGTACAGGCCGATGTGGCCCACGCGAGCCCCCGGCACCACGTCGAGCATGCCGTCGAGGAAACCGCTGCCGGCCCGCATGATCACCACGAACACCGTCTTGCGGCCTTCGATCACCGGGCTGAGCATGGTCTCGAGCGGGGTCTCGATCTCGGTCAGCGTGGTGGGCATGTCACGCGTCACCTCGTAGGCCATCAGCTTGCTGATCTCGCCGAGCAACCGGCGGAAGCTGCTGGTCGAGAGGTCTTTCTGGCGCATCAGCGTGAGCTTGTGCTGAACCAGCGGATGGGTGATGACGCGCACGTCGGGGAAGTCGCTCATCGTCGCTCCTGTGTCGAAATAAGGGTCGGTCTTGCGCCGTCAGAACACGGTGCCGTCGCTGTCGATCTGCACCGGAGGTGCCCCGCCGGGGCGCCGTTCGGCGGCGATCTGGCGCCCGGCGGCCCAGCTGCCGCCTTCGAGCATGCAGGCCAGCGGCAGCGCCTCGGCCGAGGCGCCCAGCTCGGCTCGCACCCGCGGAGCCAGCTCGTCGAGCAGCGTGATCGTCAGCGCACGCCACTCGATCACCCACGGATCGGCCGGGCTCAGGGGCCGGGACATCACCTCGGGCCGCAGCGGCACGAGCACGCCGGCGTCCAGCAGCAGGCCGCCGTTGCGGTATTCGGGCAGGCCGGTCAGCTCGTCGAGGCCGGCCACGGCGATGCCGGACCACTCGAACGGCTCCAGCAGCGAGTAGCTCAGCCACTGCGACAGCTTGTGGAACGGCACCCAGCCGGCCGCGACCTCGTCGGCGGCGCCTGCATGGGGGTGGGGCCAGACATCGCCCAGGGCCTCGCCGTCGATCCACTGGCCGCTCGGCCAGATCGTGCTGAAGGCGTCGAGCAGCTCGGCCAGCAGCTCGCGGGCCGGCAGCGTCGGCACGGCGGGGTCCCGGGCGGCGGCCCGGGCGCTCAGGCGATCGAACATCCGCCCGGGGCGGCCGTCGGCGCCGAAGCGTGCGGGCTGCGCCGCCAGGGCCTGACCCAGGCCGTGCATCAGCGCGACCCGGCCGTCGAGACCGACCAGCGGGTTGAGGTCGCTGACCTGGAAGATGGCCGCCAGCGTGCCGGCGTCGAGCGTGAGCAGGCCCCGGGCATCGACCTGGCAGGGGCGCTCAGGGTCCGACGAGAACGCGCCGCCGAGGAAGGCCCGGAACGTGGCCACCGCCAGTCCCTCGGAGCGGCCGAACGACCGGCCCGACGCCTCCTCGTGGCAGGTCCAGCCGGCACCGGCGCCGGCGTCGAGCAGCACGCTGACCAGCGTCAGGTCGATGCGCGCCCGTGCCAGCTCGGCCGTGCCGGCGCCTGCCAGCAGGGTGTCGAGCTCGTCCTTGCGGTCCACGCCACCAGCCTCGAAATGGCGCCAGCGGCTGTGATACGGGATCTGCAGGTCCGGGAAGTGCTGCCGGGTCAGCTGCGCGATGCGCTGCGCCACGGCCGGCAGCTGGCGGCGGTCGATGCGGAAATGCGCCGAATGGCCGGCGTCCACCGCCGCGGTGATCTGGCGGCAGCGCCGGCGGATGGTGGCCGGATCGCGCAGCAGGCCGGTCAGGGTGCCCGGGTCGCGGGCGACGAGGGTGTCGGTGTCAGTCAAGGCCGCGCCCCTTCACGCCGGCCAGGTCGGACTCGGTGGGCACGCTGCCGTCGGTGAAGTAGCCGGCGGCGATCTTGGCCTCGATCTCGACCCGTGCATCGGCCGGCACCAGGGCGTCGGGGATCTTGATGCGCTCGCCCACCTCGATGCCGCTGCCGGTGATGGCGTCGTACTTGTCGTTGCTCATCGACACCAGCCGGTGGATCTTCTTCACGCCCAGCCAGTGCAGCACGTCGGGCATCAGCTCCTGGAAGCGCATGTCCTGCACCCCGGCCACGCACTCGGTGCGCAGGAAATACTTGTCGGCCGAGTCCCCGCCCACCTGGCGCTTGCGGGCGTTGTAGACGAGGAACTTGGTCACCTCGCCCAGCGCCCGGCCTTCCTTGCGGCTGTAGGCGATCAGGCCGACGCCGCCTTGCTGCGCGCCCTGGATGCACTCCTCGATCGCGTGCGTCAGATAAGGCCGGCAGGTGCAGATGTCCGAGCCGAACACGTCCGAGCCGTTGCACTCGTCGTGGATGCGGGCGGTCAGCGTCACCTCCGGGTTGGCCAGGTCACGCGGGTCGCCGAAGATGTAGAGGGTCTGGCCGCCGATGGGTGGCAGGAAGACCTCGATGTCGCTGCGCGTGACCAGCTCGGGGTACATGCCCCCGGTCTCCTCGAACAGCGTGCGGCGCAGCTCGCCCTCGCTGACGTTGAAGCGCCTGGCCACGCCCGGCAGCCACCACACCGGTTCCAGCGCGACCTTGGTGACCACGGCCGAGCCGTTGTCGAGCAGCACGCGGCCGTCCGGCCTGAGCCGCAGGAAGGCCATGGCCTGGCGGATCTCGGGCAGGTCGATGTGGGCCTTGGTGACCGCGATCGTCGGGCGGATGTCGTAACCCTGCGCGATCTGCGCGGCGTAGACCGAGGCGACGGTGGCGCCCCAGGGGTCGATCGACACGATGCGGTCGGCGTCGGCCCACTGCGGGTGGGGGCCGACCACGTCGGTCGGCGAGGTGTCGGTCAGGTCGGCGCGGTGGCCACGCTCGAGGTTGCCGGCCGCGACGGCCAGCGCACGGTAGACGCCGTAGCTGCCGCTGTGCGTGCCGATCACGTTGCGCTGGCTGCGGTGGGTCGTGGTGCCCACGACCGGTCCGCGCTCGATCGGGTCGGCGGCGCCCCAGCGGATCGTCGGCGCTCCAGCCGAGCCCTGGCCGGGGTGCGAGGTCAGGCGGATGTGCTGGCGGGGCGCGGGCACGGCGGCCGCGGGGCTGTCGGTGGGAAGGACGGCGTCGGGGGCCATGGATGCTCCTGGTCTGATGGGCTGGGGGGCAGGGTCGATCCGGGATCTGCTGGAGCACAGGGGTCTAGCAAGGTGCGCGCCGGGTGCTTGGGGGCCGGGCGGGCCGCAGCGTGGCGCGGGCGGGTCATGCCGGGGCCAGCGCGGTGAGCAGCCGCTCCCAGGGGCGGGCGAGGGCGCCCTCCAGCGTGTCGCCGGTGCAGCCGGAGCCGGGCGTGTGCGTGGCGACGGCCTCGGGCAGCGTGCGGCCCGACAGCAGGTCGTCGACGATCAGGCCCAGCGTGAGCAGCCGCCGGGCGGGACTGCCCGGCGCGGCGGCGAGTTCGGCCGGATGGGCGTGGTCGCGCACGTAGCGCACGACGTCGCCGGCCAGGCCCCAGGCGGCGCAGAGCGCACTGCCGTAGGCGGCATGGGTGACGCCGTACTGCTGCTGCTCGGCCTCGGCCAGTTGCAGCCGGTCGTGGCCATGGGCCTGCAGCAGCTCGGCATACGGTGTCTTCAGCTTGACCAGCAGCACGGCCTGGCCGCTGCGGGCGAACAGGCCGGCGGTGTGGGCCTGCAGCGGGTCCAGCCCGAGCGCCATCGCGCTGCGGCCCATCAGCAGCCCGGCCTGGCTCGAGCGGGTCCAGATCGCCTCCATCGCCGGCGTGGGCACGAAGGCCGCCCGCAGCGCGATCTCGAAGGTGATGGCGGCGACCTCCCGCGTGCCAAGGTAGCGCACCGCCTCGCCCACCGTCTCGACCCGCCGCAGCAGGCCGAACATCGCGGAGTTGACCGTGCGCACCACGGCCGAGGCCAGGGCCATGTCGGCCTCGACCAGCGCGGCGATGTCGCCGATCGTGCTGTCGGCGCGGTTCAGCAAGGCCAGCAGCTCCACCAGGGTGAGCGGCCGGGCGGGCAGGTCGACGTCGAGGTTGCGCAGGTCAAGGGCCGGGTTCATCGTGGTCATTGCAACAGATTGCCGGCCCCCCTGGGGCCCCTGGCCGAGCGGGGCGGGCGCCCGGCGCCACATCGGTCACGGCCGGGCGGGCGGCGCTCAGGCGTTGCCATTGCGGATCAGGGCGATGAAGTCCTCCGGCGCCATGCCCAGGGGCAGCAGGTGTTCGGTGATCTCCATGCCGGTGGACGGCTCGAGGGTCGCCTCGAACCACTGCCAGTCCGAATCCTGGCCGGTGTCGGGCGCACCGCCGCCCGGCGGGGGCGGCAGCAGCAGGCGATCCAGTGCCGGATCGAACCGCATGACCTCGAGCATGAATTCGCTCAGTGGCATGACTTGAGCCATGGATGTGTCTCCCCGGTGGCCGCGCCGTCGTCGACGTGCGGTGCATGTGGCGTACTTTGCGCGCGCCCTCCGGGGCTGTCATCACCCGGAGGGGGGAACCCGTGGGGGAGGGGCCGCTCAGAATCGGGGCCGAGGGCGCATCGATCGCCCGAGCCGAGGGAGTCCGATGAACAGTTTCCTGGCCGCCTTGCGGCGGCAATTCAGTGCGGTCCTGGACGCGTCGCGCTCGCCCGCGGCACCGGCCCGGTCGATGACGCGGGGGGCACGCTCGTTCCACTGCGTCTGCGGCCAGGCGGTCTTCTTCGACAACAGCCGCTGCCTGGCCTGCGGCCGCGAGCTGGGCCTGGTCGTGTCCCTGCGTCGCGTGGTGTCCCTGCAGGTCCGGGGCGAGGGGCTCGAAGGGCTGGGCGAGGCGGCCGGCCAGCGTTTCGTGCGCTGCGACAACAGCCGGCTGGCGGCGGCCTGCAACTGGCTGATCCCCGCGGCCGAGCGCGACGGCCGGGGCCGGCGGCCGCTGCACTGCGCGGCCTGCCGGCTCAACCGCACGATTCCGGACCTGGCGCTGCCCGCCAACGCGCAGGCCTGGGCCCGCATCGAGGCGGCCAAGCGCCGGCTGGTGTCGCAGCTGCTGGGCCTGGGGCTGCCGGTCGCGTCACGCCTGCCCGATGCCGGCGCCGAGGACCTCGAGCGGGGGCTGGCCTTCGACTTCCTGCGCGAGTGGCCGGGCGGGCCGCCGGTGCTGACGGGCCATGCCGGGGGCATCATCACCCTCGATGTCGAGGAGGCCGACGACGTCGAGCGTGAGCGGACCCGCACCCTGCTGCACGAGCACTACCGCACCGTGCTGGGTCATCTGCGCCATGAGGTGGGGCACTACTACTGGGACCGGCTGGTGGCCGACGGCCCCTGGCTGGAGGCGTTCCGCACGCTGTTCGGCGACGAGCGGGTGTCCTACCGCGACGCGCTGCAGCGCCACTACGACCAGGGACCGACCCCCGACTGGCCGCAGCGCCACGTCAGCGCCTATGCCAGCAGCCACCCCTGGGAGGACTGGGCCGAGACCTGGGCGCACTACCTGCACATCACCGACGGGCTGGACACGGCGCTGAGCTTCGGACTCGACGCGGGGGATGTGCGGCTGGACCTGACGCCGTTCCCGGCCTCGGCGCTGGACACGGCGGACCCGGCGTTCCTGCAGCTGATCAACGCCTGGGTGGAGCTCAGCGGCGTGCTGAACGAGGTGGCCCGCAGCCTGGGCCAGCCCGACCTCTATCCTTTCGTGCTGGGCGTGCCTGCGGTGCGCAAGCTGCACCTGGTGCACCGGGTGGTGCAGGCGCAGGCGCTGCAGGCCGGTCGTGCAGACTGAGCCTCAGCCCGTCAGCAGGCGCAGCAGGCCGCGGGCCGAGATCAGGTGGCCCGGATTGCTGGTCTCGTTGAGCACCCCGCTCATGCGCTGCAGCAGCCGCGGGCTGCGACGGGCCCGCCAGATCACCAGATCGGCCAGCCAGGGGTGGGCGTTGACCCGGTTGGCACGTTCGTACAGCGCGAACTTCGGGCGCAGCGTGTCGAGCCGGCGTTCGTAGTCGGCCAGGGTGGCGTGGTCATCGGTGCCGGCGCCGAGCAGGGTGTCGGCGGCCATCAGGCCGGTTTCCAGCGCCTTGCCGATGCCCTCGCCGGTGAAGTCGTAGGTCGAGCCCAGCATCTCGCCGGTGGCCAGCAGGCCGGGGCGGCCGCTGCGGGCGCCGCTCAGCGTGCAGCGCAGCGGCGCGCCCCGGAGTTCGCCCTGCATCGTGCCTCCGTCCATCAGGGCCCGGGCCGGCTCGTAGAGGCGGGTGAAGGCGTCGAAGACCTCGCGCAGGTTGGCGTCGGCCGCGCGGTCCCGCTCCCGGGTGTCCCCGCGCCGGAAGAAGGCGCCCACGCCGATGTTGTAGACGTCGCCGCCGCACGGGAAGATCCAGCCGTAGCCCGGGCGCAGCGCCCGATGCCAGACCACGTCCATCGTGCGGTGCGACTCGGCCAGGCCCGGGTGGTGCACATAGGCGCGCAGCGCCACGCCGCTGGGCGTGCGGCGGTCGCACAGGCCCGTGCGGGCCAGCGCGGGCACGTGCGCCCCGGTGGCCATCACCACCCAGCGGGTGTGCACCTCGCGGGTCTGCCCGCCGTGCACCAGCCGGGCGCCGACGACCTGGCCGTCCTGCTCGATCAGCGACTCGAAGCGCGCCGGGGTCAGCACCCGCGCGCCGCTGCGTCGCGCGTGGCGGCAGAGCAGGGCGTCGAGCCGGCGCCGCGGCAGCACCGCGAGCGTGCCCGGCACGTCCACATGGCCGCCTCGCGGGGCCACGCAGCGCACGTGGCTGACGGCGTGGGCGTGGCGCATCACCTCGTCGAGCACGCCCAGGCGCTGCAGCGCCTGGTGGGCGTCTGGGATCAGGCCGTCACCGCAGACCTTGTCGCGCGGGAAGTCGTGCTGGTCGACCAGCCAGACCTCGTGCCCCGCCCGCGCCAGGTGGGCGGCGCAGGCGCTGCCGGCCGGGCCGGCCCCGACCACGAGCACCTCGCAGCGCGCGGGCAGGGCCGGCTCGGAGGGCACGGCGAGATCGTCGTCGGGGGCGTCAGCAGGGGAGCTCATGCCCGAATTCTAGGCAAGAGGAGGGGATTGATGCCTGTCAAGCCGGCCCGGCCGGCGCAGTGACACGATGCAGTCATGCGCTGCGCAGCGTCGATTTCGTCAGGAGATGCACCATGACCACCGTACTCGACCCCCCTCGCCGCGCAGCCCTGCGTCAGGCCCTGCTGCAGCAGCGCGAGGCGCTGCTGGACCGGATGGCCACCCACCAGGGTGACACCACCCGCATCCAGCATGCCCGCGAGGTGCTGGAGCAGGCCCAGGAGGACGGCCGTGCCGCCGACGCCGACCGGGAGGTCGATCTCGTGCTGACCGACCACGACCGGCTCAACCTGGCCCACCTCAGCGCCGCCCTGCAGCGCATGGACCATGAAGGTTATGGCGTCTGCGTCGACTGCGGCTGCGAGATCGCCTTCGAGCGCCTGCTGGCCCAGCCGCAGGCCCTGCGCTGCGTGCCGTGCGAGCAGCGGCACGAGGGCAGCCAGGCCGGCGGCCGCGGCTTCCCGGGCCACCGTCCGGCCACGCTCTGAATTTCCCTCCCACCCGGTTTTCCCACCCGAAAAGGACCTGCTTCATGACCACTTTCCACGCTGTCGTCTGGATGGACCACCAAGGCGCCCATGTCCTGCAGTTCGACGAGGACCATGTCCAGACCCAGCTCGTCAAGGCGCACAGCCACCACCTGCGCCACCACGCCTCCGATGCCCGGGCCGAGCGCGAGTTCTTCGAGGCCGTGGCCCAGGCGGTCACGGGGGTCCAGGAGGTGCTGCTGGTCGGTCCGGGCCAGGCGCGCGACGAGTTCCGCAAGTTCTGCGTCGAGCGCCATGCCGCCGTGGCCGGGCACATCGTCGACAGCCTGCCGGCCGATCACCCGACCGACCACCAGCTGGTGGCGCTGGCGCGCAAGTTCTTCGCCAAATATGACCTGATGGCCGCAACGACCACCGTCGCCTGATCCCTCTGCTTGCACAATCGGCCCATGAATGGGCCGATCCGTCCTTGTCTCCCGTGGCTGCGGTCCGGTCTGGCCGTGCTGGCGTTCGTGCTGGCCGCCGCGGCCCCCGTGCGGGCCCAGTCGACGGATGCCCTTCCCCTGCCGCCCGAGGCGGCCGCCTCCGCCCCCCCGGTGCCGCCGGGCCGGCCGCGCGTCGGACTGGTGCTGTCCGGTGGCGGCGCGCGCGGCCTCGCGCACGTGGGCGTGCTCAAGGTGCTCGAGCGTGAGCGGGTGCCGGTCGACCTGATCGCCGGCACGTCGATGGGCGCCATCATCGGCGGGCTGTACGCCAGCGGCATGGACGCGGCCGAGCTGGAGCGTGAGCTGTCCACCCTCGACTGGGTCGGCCTGTTCGCCAACCGGCAACCGCGTGAACGCCTGGCCCAGCGCCGCAAGGAAGAGGACTTCGAGATCTCGCCCGCCCTCGAGGCCGGGCTGAGCCGCAGCACCGGCGAGCTGATGCTGCCGCTGGCCTCGGTGTCCAGCCGCGGGCTGGAGCTGCTGCTGCGCCGCTACACGCTGCCGGTGCGGCAGGTGCGTCGCTTCGACGAGCTCCGGGTGCCGTTTCGCGCCGTGGCCACCGACATGGAGACGGGCGAGGCGGTGGTCTTCGGTGCCGGCGACCTGTCCCAGGCCCTGCGCGCGAGCATGTCGGTGCCGGGCGTGTTCCCGCCCACCGAGGTCGACAACCGCATCATGGGCGACGGCGGCCTGGTCAACAACCTGCCGGTCGACGTCGTGCGCGCGATGGGTGCGGACATCGTCATCGCCGTCAACATCGGCACGCCGCTGGGTGCGCGCGACTCGCTGGGCACGGTGCTCGGGCTGACCAGCCAGATGATCAACATCCTGACCGAGCAGAACGTGCAGCGCTCGATCGCCAGCCTGCAGCCCGGGCGCGACGTGCTGATCGCGCCGGCGCTCGGCCGCCTCACGTCGGGGGATTTCGAGAAGGCGGCCGAGCTGATGCGCCTGGGCGAGCAGCAGGCGCTGGCGCTGCTGCCCCGCCTGGCGGCGCTGTCGCTGTCGCCCGAGCAGTGGGCGGCGTGGCGGCAGTCGCGCCCGCAGGTCGCCACGGCGCCGGTGCCCGACATCGTCTCGGTGCGTTTCGAGGGCAGCGACGAGACCCGCCCCGAGCATTTCGCCGGCGTGCTGACCAGTCAGCCGGGCCAGCCCTTCCGGGTGGCGGCGGCCGAGCAGGACAGCCGCATCCTGGCGGCCACCGGCGATTACCTGCACACCGACTACCGCCTCGAGGACCTGCCCGCCGGCACCGGCCTGGTGTTCCAGCTCGAGGAAAAGCCCTGGGGGCCGAACTATTTCCGCCTCGGCCTGGACCTGGTCAGCGACTTCGCCGGGCGGGGCGACTTCAACATCAAGCTCAGCCACAACCGCCACTGGCTCGACGACAACGGCTCCGAATGGCGCAACCGCGTCCAGATCGGCTCGGTGCCCCGCTGGTTCAGCGAGTGGTACCGCCCGCTGGGGCCGCAGCGCAGCCGGGCGAGCGACTGGTTCGTCTCCGTCCACGGCGACGCCGAGCGTCGCCGCCAGACCGCCTATGCACCGCTGGCCGCGGGCGAGGACGGTGGCCAGGCGGTGGTGCAGGGCCGTTACGTGCGTGGCCTGGTCCGGCTGGGGGTCGACGTCGGCCAGCCGCTGGGCGTGATCGGCGAGTGGCGCCTGGGCCTGCTGCGCGACGGTCTGCGCTACACGCCCGAATTCATCGCCGGCACCGACGTCAGCGCCGAGGCGCTGTCCCCACGCGACGTGGAGGAGAGCTCGCTGCGGCTGGCGCTGATGCTCGACACGCTGGACCACGTCAGCTTCCCGCGTGCGGGCTGGCGGCTCAAGATGGTGGCCCAGGCCGGTCGGCGCCGCGGGCTGGGCACGCTGGTGGCGGGCGGGCGCGAGGACTTCCAGCGCTACGAGATCGATGCCACCCATGTCGTCAGCCTCGGCCGGCAGACCGTGGACGCCACGGTCAAGCTGCGCGAGGCCCACCAGACGCTGGCGGGCGGGCTCGGCCACTACACGCTCGGCGGCTTCCACAACCTGTCGGGCTACCGGGCCGACCAGCTGTCGGGCAACCAGGTGCTGCTCGGCCGGCTGACCTACACGCTGCGGCTCAACCAGCAGCCGGTGCTGACGCGCGGCTTCTTCGCCGGGGCGACGCTGGAAGCGGGCAATGCCTGGAGTTCCAGCGGGTCCGCCCTGCGGGTCAACGACCTGCGCTGGGGCGGGTCGCTGTTCCTCGGGGCCGACACCGGCCTGGGGCCGCTGTACTTCGGCTTCACCTGGGCGCCGCTGGGCAGCGGCGGGGTCTACCTGCTGCTCGGCCGGCCCTGAACGGCCCGGCCGGTCAGGCCGTTCAGGGCGCGGGCGCCTGCTCCGGGGCCGCCGGATCGTCCTGCCCATCCTCGTGCGTGGCGTCTGCGTCGAGTTCATCGAACTCGTCGTCGTTCTGCTGGCCGGGGTAGGAGAAGACCGAAGCCGCCGCGTCGGCCGGCGGGCACCAGCCGTGCAGGATCTGCGCGACATCGGCCACGCCGGTGCGCTTGAGCGCCGAGAACAGCGCGATGCTCACGTCCGACTCGTCGGTCACCAGCTCGCCCAGCACCTCCTGCGCCTTGCGCAGCGACAGGTCCGACTCCTTGCGGTTGAGCTTGTCGGCCTTGGTCAGGATCACCAGCAGGCGGACCTCGCCGTTGCTCACCCGCGGGGCGACGAAGCTCAGCAGCTGGCGGTCGAGGTCGGTGAAGCCGTGGCGCGAGTCCACCATCTGCACCACGCCCGACAGGTTGCGCCGCACCGCCAGGTAGTCGGCCATCACCTTCTGCCAGCGCAGCTTGGCGGTGCGGGCCACCGCGGCGTAGCCGTAACCCGGCAGGTCGGCCCAGAGCGCGTTGGGCGTCTCCTTCGGACCCACCATGAACAGGTTGATATGTTGAGTGCGACCAGGGGTCTTCGACGCAAATGCAAGCTGACGCTGCTGGGCCAGCGTGTTGATCGCGGTGGATTTGCCCGCATTCGATCGCCCGACGAAGGCAATTTCAGGCAGGTTGTGTCCCGGAAGCTGGTCCAGACGGGCTGCCGTGGTGAAAAACCGGGCCGTGTGGGTCCAGGCCAGGGCCGTGCGCGTGGCGTCCGCGCCACCGGCGGCAGAGGAGGGTGTGGAGGTCATTGGGCGTCATTGTAAAATCCACAGGTTCAACGTCCCGTTCCCTGCCTCAAATTAGCCGCTCATCATGAACCTGAACGTCAAGTCGATTCTTGCTCTGCTGGCGGCCTCCGCCCTGGCTGCCCCGCTGTATGCCGCCGATGCCCAGCCCGCCGTCAAGGTCGACCTGGCCAAGGGTCAGGCGATCTCGGCGCAGGTCTGCTCGGCCTGCCACACGGCTGACGGTTCGCGCGGTGTGCCGACCAACCCCATCCTGCAGGGTCAGCATCCCGAGTATCTGGTCAAGCAGCTGACCGAGTTCAAGGCAGGCAAGCGCGAGAACGCCGTGATGAGCGGCATGTCGGCCGCCCTGTCGCCGGAAGACATGCGCAACGTGGCCGCCTTCTACGCCAGCAAGCAGGCCAAGCCCGGCACCGCCAAGACCAAGGACCTGGTCGTGCTGGGTGAGCAGATCTACCGCGGGGGCATCGCCGATCGCCGCGTTCCGGCCTGCGCCGGCTGCCACAGCCCGACCGGCGCCGGCCTGCCGGTGCAGTACCCGCGCCTGTCCGGCCAGCACGCCGAGTACACCGAAGCCCAGCTGCGCGGCTTCCGCGACGGCGTACGCAAGAACAACGCCGTGATGACGGGCGTGACCGCCAAGATGAACGATCGCGAGATCAAGGCCGTCGCCGACTACATCGCCGGCCTGCGCTGAACGCCCGCCCGCTGAACCTGACCTGAAGAGGCCGGTCCTGGACCGGCCTTTTTGCTGGGCGTTTTTCTTTCGATGCCCTGACGCTGATAATCCGCACGCCATGTCTGCTTCCACCGCCGGTCTTGAAGTCCGCGCCGGCGCCCGCTGGGTCCGGGACGCGATCGAACTGTTCTCGTCGATGCGTTTCGCGATCGCGCTGCTGACGCTGATCTGCATCGCCTCGGTCATCGGCACCGTCGTGCGCCAGCACCTGCCACCGATCAACTACGTCAACCAGTTCGGCCCGTTCTGGGCCGAGGTGTTCGGCAAGCTCGGGCTCTATGCGGTCTACAGCGCGGGCTGGTTCCTGCTGATCCTGGCTTTCCTGGTGCTGTCGACCAGCCTGTGCGTGGCCCGCAACGCACCCAAGATCCTGTCGGATCTGCGCAACTTCAAGGAAGACCTGCGCGAGAACTCGCTGCAGGCCTTCCACCACAAGGCCCGCGGCACGCTGGCCATGAACCGCGACGCCGCGATCGCCCGGGTCAGCGAGGTGCTGTCGGCCGGCGGCTGGAAGGCCAAGGCCCAGGTGCGCGACGGGGGCGTGATGGTCGCGGCCCGCCAGGGGGCGGCCCACAAGCTGGGCTACATCGCCGCGCACGGCGCGATCGTGCTGATCTGCATCGGTGGGCTCTTCGACGGGGACCTGGTCGTGCGCGCCCAGATGGCGCTGCTGGGCAAGACCACCTACCGCGGCGGCGGGCTGCTGCAGGACGTCGCGCCCGGGCACCGGCTGTCGCCGTCGAACCCGACCTTCCGCGCCAACCTGTTCGTGCCCGAAGGGGCCACCTCCGGCACGGCGGTCATCAACATGACCGATGGGGTCGTGCTGCAGGACCTGCCGTTCTCGGTCGAGCTGAAGAAGTTCATCGTCGAGTACTACGACACCGGCATGCCCAAGCTGTTCGCCAGCGACATCGTGATCCACGACGTCGACGGCCAGCGCACCGAGGCGCGCATCAAGGTCAACGAGCCCTTCATCCACCGCGGCATCGCGATCTACCAGTCGAGCTTCGACGACGGTGGCTCGAAGCTGACGCTCAAGGCCCACCCCTTCGGGCGTCCCGGTCCGGCCTTCGAGGTCAAGGGCGAGGTCGGTGGATCCACCGAGCTGAAGCCGGCCGGTGAGCGTTCGACCGTCGCCCCGCTGCAGCTGGAGTTCTCCGGGCTGCGCGTGATCAACGTCGAGAACATGGCGGCCGAGCAGGCCGGTGCGCGCAACGGTGCCGACGTGCGTGGCGTGGACCTGGCCAGCCAGCTCGATCGCCACCTGGGCTCCGGCGCCCGGCCGTCGGGCGACAAGAAGCTCAACAACGTCGGCCCGTCGGTCAGCTATCGCCTGCGGGACGCGTCGGGCCAGGCCCGTGAGTACAACAACTACATGCTGCCCGTCGAGATCGACGGTCTGCGGGTGTTCCTCGCCGGCGTGCGTGACAGCCCCGACCTGCCTTACCGTTACCTGCGCATGCCCGCCGACGAACGCGGCGAGCTCGACGGCTGGCTGGCACTGAAGGCGGGCCTGGCCGATCCGGCGCTGCGCACCGAGGCTGCTGCTCGTTATGCCAGGAAGTATGCGCCCGCTGACAAGCCTCAGTTCGTCGAGCAGCTGCAGGCCTCCTCGCTGCGCTCGCTCGGCCTGTTCGCCGGGGCGGAGCAGGTGCGGACCGGGCAGACGACCGCCGGCCTGCAGGCCATGCAGGACTTCATCGAGGTCAACGTGCCCGAGGCCGAGCGGGCCCGCACCTCCGAGGTGCTGATCCGCATCCTCGATGGCGCCCTGTTCGAGCTGCTCAACCTGACCCGTGAACGCCAGGGCCTGCCCGCGGCGAAGCCCGACGAGGCGACCCAGCGTTTCATGTCGCAGGCCGTGCTGTCGCTGTCCGACTCGTTCGCCTACCCGGCTCCGCTGCTGTTCTCGCTGCAGGACTTCCAGCAGGTCCAGGCCAGCGTGTTCCAGGTCACCCGCGCGCCGGGCCAGACGCTGGTCTACATCGGCTGCGCGCTGCTGATCCTCGGCGTGTTCTCGATGCTCTACATCCGGGAGCGTCGCCTGTGGATCTGGCTGGGCGGTGATGCCCGGGCCGAAGGCATGGACGTCAGCATGGCGCTGTCGTTCAACCGCAAGATGCTCGACAACGATCAGGAGTTCGAGGCCGTGCGCCGTGCGCTGCTCGGCGCACCGACCGCGCCATCCTCGACGACCGGAGACAAGACCCCATGAGTTCCACCACCACGACCACCACCCTCGAGCTGGGGCGCCCTTCGCTGCTGGGTCGCCGCGGCGTCCTCGACTGGCTGTTCGCCGCGCTGATCCTCGGCGGGGCGGCCTT
The DNA here is from genome assembly GCF_003201595.1 of Sphaerotilus hippei. GTDB lineage: Bacteria > Pseudomonadota > Gammaproteobacteria > Burkholderiales > Burkholderiaceae_C > Sphaerotilus > Sphaerotilus hippei. The sequence goes on from NZ_QJJS01000023.1 coordinate 29,585, forward strand.
CGCGTGGCAGCGCTACGGCGCCAGCATGGACGGCTACGAACGTGGCATCCTGATCTGCGCGGTGCCCGCGCTGGTCTCGCTGGGCTGGTTCTGGTCGCCGCTGCGCCTGCTGTCGGTCGGCGTGGGGGCGGCATCGCTGCTGGCCATCGCGCTCTACCAGCGCCACACCGACAGCTTCGGCGCCGATCTGGCCGCCGCCGAGACGGTGTTCTGGCTCAAGTACGCGCTGTCCAGCCAGAGCGCGATCCTGTGGATGGGCGTGCTGGTGTTCATGAGCACGATCACCTACTGGATCGGGCTGTTCGCGGGGCGCGACGGCTCGTCGGCGGCGCAGCGCATCGGCTCGGGCCTGGCCTGGGCGGCCGTGTTCATGGCGCTGGTCGGCACCTTCGTGCGCTGGTTCGAGAGCCACCAGATCGGCGCGGACATCGGCCACATCCCGGTGAGCAACCTCTACGAGGTCTTCGTGCTCTTCACCTGGATGACGACGCTGTTCTACCTGTACTACGAGCAGCTCTACGGCACCCGTTCGCTGGGCGCCTTCGTGATGCTGATCGTCAGCGCGGCGGTCGGTTTCCTGCTCTGGTACACGGTCTCGCGCGGGGCCCAGGAGATCCAGCCGCTGGTGCCGGCGCTGCAGAGCTGGTGGATGAAGATCCACGTGCCGGCCAACTTCGTCGGCTACGGCACCTTCGCGCTGTCGGCCATGGTCGCGCTGGCCTACCTGCTGAAGTCGGCCGCGCCCCGCTCGCTGTGGACCGGCCTGGTGGCGGTGCCTGGCGCGCTGCTGGCGGTGCTGGGGCTGTTCCTGGTGGCGGGCAACCTGACGCCCGAGGTGGCCGGGGCGGTCGGCAAGTCCATGCGCATGCTGGGTGTCTGCGTGGCGATCTTCGCCTTCACCATCCTGACCCGCCGCACCCTGAACGCCCGCACGCCGGCGCCCGAGCTGCTCGACGACCTGATGTACAAGGCCATCGCGGTCGGCTTCGCCTTCTTCACCATCGCCACCATCCTGGGCGCCTTCTGGGCCGCCGAGGCCTGGGGCGGCTACTGGAGCTGGGACCCGAAGGAGACCTGGGCGCTGATCGTCTGGCTGAACTACGCGGCCTGGCTGCACATGCGTCTGGTCAAGGGCCTGCGCGGCGTGACGGCCTCCTGGTGGGCGCTGATCGGCCTGCTGGTCACGACCTTCGCCTTCCTCGGCGTCAACATGTTCCTGTCGGGCCTGCACTCCTACGGCGAGCTGTGACGCGCGGCGGGTGGCGGGGCCCTACAGCCGCCGCCCCGTCCTGCCGATAACCAGGCTTCACGAGGTGAAGCCATGCCCTACATCCTGCGCAATGCCCTGGGTCAGATCGACAGCCTCCACCGCGAGGCCGCCCAGGGCTGCGAGTACATCGCGGTCGACGATCCACAACTGCAGGCCTGGCTGGCCGGCGACGCCGCGGCCGCCCGGGCCCCCAGCTTCGCCGCCCTCGACGCCGGGCTGGTCCGGGTGCTCGAGGATCTGGTCGACGTGCTGATCGCCCGCAACGTCATCTGCATCACCGACCTGCCCGTCGAGGCCCAGCAGAAGCTGTTCGAGCGCAAGAACTTCCGCGAACGCTTCCAGCACCAGGCGCTCAGCCTGTTCGGCGACGAGGCGACCTTCGGCCAGCGTGGCGTGATCCGCACCGGACACGAAAAGATGTAAGCCCGGACCGCCCTGGCGCGACCGAGAGCACAGGACGTCATCCCGCGCCGGCCCCACGGCCACCGGGTTTTGCCGACCGGGCCATCATGCCCGGCGGATGCACGTCATCCCGCTCTCATTTCCCCGGCGCCAGGAGCCTTGCCATGTCCCTTCCCCGATTCGGTCGTGTCGACCAGGGTCACGTCCACCCCGTGGCCAGCGAGATCACCCCCCGCGAGGTCCATGACAGCCGGCGCGACTGGCTGCGGCAGGTGGCTGGCGCGGGGCTGGCGCTGGGCACCGGCCTGCCGGGCCTGGCGCTGGCGCAGGCCGCTGCCGCGCCTGCCGTGGTCCGCCCGGGCCAGCTCGCGGCGCTGGCCACGGTGCGCAGCGCCACCGCGGGGGCGGTCGTGATGGACAAGCCCACCGCCTACGGCGACGCGACCAGCTACAACAACTTCTACGAGTTCGGCACCGACAAGGCCGATCCGGCCCGCAACGCCTCGCGCCTGAAGACCCGGCCGTGGACGGTGCAGGTCGAGGGCGAGGTGCTCAAGCCCGCCACCTTCGACCTCGATGCCCTGCTCAAGCTGGCGCCGCTCGAGGAGCGCATCTACCGGCTGCGCTGCGTCGAGGCCTGGTCGATGGTGATCCCGTGGGTGGGTTATCCGCTGGCCGATCTGCTGCGCCGCGTGCAGCCGACCGGCAACGCCCGCTTCGTGCAGTTCGAGACCCTGGCCGATCCGAAGCAGATGCCGTTCGTCGGCAGCCGCTCGCTGGAGTGGCCGTATGTCGAGGGGCTGCGGCTGGACGAGGCCATGCACCCGCTCACGCTGCTGGCGCTGGGCATGTACGGCGAGGTGCTGCCCAACCAGAACGGCGCGCCGGTGCGCCTGGTCGTGCCCTGGAAATACGGCTTCAAGAGCGCCAAGTCCATCGTGCGCATCCGCCTGGTCGAGAAGCAGCCGGCCACCGCCTGGGTCAAGGCGGCCCGGCAGGAGTACGGCTTCTACTCCAACGTCAACCCGCAGGTCGACCACCCGCGCTGGAGCCAGGCCAGCGAGCGCCGCATCGGCGAGGACGGCCTGTTCGCCCGCAAGCGCCCGACGCTGATGTTCAACGGCTACGAGGCCCAGGTCGGGCAGCTCTATGCCGGCATGGACCTGCAGCGCAACTTCTGAACACCATGACGCTGCGCATGGTGGCGCTCGACCGCGCCCTGCGGCCCGCCTGGGTCCGCCGCCTCGCCTGGCTGCTGTGCCTGCTGCCGCTGCTGCTGTGGATCGTGCGGGGCGTGCAGGGTGAGCTCGGCGTGAACCCGGCCGAGACCCTGGTGCGGGGCACCGGGATCTGGACGCTGCGCATGCTCTGCGTGGTGCTGGCGGTCACGCCGCTGCGCCAGTGGGCGGGCCTGGCCTCGATCGCCTCCTGGCGCCGCATGCTGGGGCTGTTCGCCTTCTTCTACGCGGTGCTGCACCTGCTGGCCTACGCGTGGCTGGACCAGGGGCTGGAGCTGCCCGCCATCGCGCGGGACATCGCCAAGCGGCCCTTCGTGCTGGTGGGCTTCGCGGCCGCCGTGCTGATGCTGCCGCTGGCGCTGACCTCCTTCAACCGGGCGATCCGGGCGCTGGGGGCGCGGCGCTGGAAGCTGCTGCACCGGCTGGTCTACCTGATCGGCCCGCTCGGCCTGCTGCACTTCTTCTGGATCCGCAGCGCCAAGCACCGCGAAGGGGAGGTGCTGGTCTACGCGGCGATCATGCTGGTGCTGCTGGCGGCCCGGCCGCTGTACCAGTGGCACCAGCGGCGTGCACCGGCGCGCCGGGTGATGTCGGCCTGAGCACGCTCGATCACGGGTGCGCCGGTCTTCTGGCGTCCCTGCACCCCTGTCCGGGGGTGCCATCCGGGTTATCCCGCAACTGAGGGTGGGCGCCGATCGACCTGGCATCTAGCATGCAAGCGTGAGTTGCCAAAGGGAGGCTGATCGCATGAATGCTCGATACACCGAAACCGCCGCGCACCCCTCGCGCGAGTCCGTCCTGTCGGCGATGCACGGCGAGGGCGCCCGCCAGGAGCCGTCCCGCGAAGAGGCCTGGCTGCGTCATTTCGAGAAGGTCCGCCTCGGCGGGGACGCCTTCGAGATCGCGGCGCTGTCGCTGAGTGCGGCCCGGCGCAGCCTCGACGGCGACGATGCGGAGCAGGCGCTGACCCACCTCAACCGGGTCGAGCGTGTGCTGGGCGGCGTGCCGGTGCAGTGGCGCACGCTGAGCCTGCAGGCCGATCTGGCCGAGCTGACCGGCGACGTGGCGCGCGCGGTCCGGCAGTCACCGCTGCTCGAGGATCCGATGCAGGCCCGCCAGCTCGGTGAGCTGGCCCGCGACCGCTGCTATGCCGTCACCGCGCTGCTGGACCGGCTGCATGACCACGGCGCGCGGGTCACGCTGCGCCTGCGGGTGGCCGATCTGCTCGAGGCGGCCGGCGACGTGGCCGACGCCAGCGCGATGCGTGCCCGCGCGGCCCGCTGATCCACGCGTCGGCGTGAGCGGGCGGCGCTGTTGCGGCAGCGCACAATGAAGGACATCGGTTTTCCCCTGTCCTTTCCATGACCTTGCCTTCCGAGCCGGTGACCCTGGCCCACAGTCGCTTCGAGGACGCCCAGGCGCTGCTGATCGGCACGCTGCTGCTGTCGCTGGCGGTGCAGATGTACCGCCACGCCGGGCTGCTGTCCGGCGGCACGTCGGGCCTGGCCTTCCTGGTCCACTATGCCGGATCCTGGCCGTTCGGCCTGGTGTTCTTCGTCATCAACCTGCCGTTCTACTGGCTGGCCTGGCGGCAGATGGGTCCGGTGTTCACCCTCAAGACCTTCACGGCGGTGGCGCTGCTGTCGGTCGAGACCGAGCTGATGCCGCAGTGGCTGTCCTTCGGTCAGCTCGATGCGCTGTTCGCCGCGCTGATCGGCGGGGTGCTGATGGGCAACGGCCTGCTGATCCTGTTCCGTCACCGCGCCAGCCTGGGCGGCGTGGGCATCGTGGCGCTGCTGCTGCAGGAGCGCCGCGGCTGGCGGGCCGGCCACGTGCAGATGGCGGTCGACTGCGCCATCGTGGCCGCCTCGCTCTGGCTGTTCGAGCCGCAGCGGGTGCTGGTCTCGGTGCTCGGCGCCGTCGCGGTGAACATGGTGCTGGCCACCAACCACCGGCCGGGGCGCTACGTCGCCCAGTGAGCGGCGGGGTTGCTGCCGGCATCCATCCGATGCCGAGGACCCGCGCCAGCCACGGCAGCAGCACGGCGTGGCCGGGCCCGGCCGGTGGGGCGACGGGGCATGGTCGTGCGGCGACCCGCTTCACGGCCATGCCAGCACGACGTCGAATGCCCGCTCGATCAGCCAGACCGTGGCGAGCAGCGCGATCAGGCCGGACCCCGCCACCATCACGCCGCGCTGGTACAGCCCGGTGCCGCGCCCGGCCCAGGCCAGGGGCAGGAACAGCGCGACCAGGCCCAGCTGTCCCAGTTCGACGCCGACGTTGAAGCCCGCCAGGGCCTCGAGCAGCGAGGTGCCGCCCACGTCCAGGTCCTTCAGCGCGCCGGCAAAGCCGAAGCCGTGCACCAGCCCGAACAGGAAGGTCAGCGGCCAGCGCTGGCGCGGCAGCATCGGCCGCAGGTTGTCGATCGCGGTGAGCAGCACGCTGGCGGCGATCAGCGACTCCACCCAGCGCGACGGCGGATCGATCACGTCCAGCACGGCCAGCGCCAGCGTGATCGAGTGGGCGACGGTGAAGGCGGTCACCACCCGCAGCACGTCCGTCAGCACCGGCCGCCACGCCGGCGCCGGCGCCCAGCCGCCGCGTGGCCGGACCGTCGCCACGGCCGCCGGGTCGGCGAGCGTGCGGCCCCCGGTCTCGAACGCCAGGTTCGTGCGCTGCAGCCCCATCCAGCGGGTGTCGTCGGGCCCGGCGGGTTCGGGGGCATCGGCCGGCTGCCCGGGTGCAGGCGTGCGGCGCACCAGCACCGCCGGCAGCAGCAGCGCCAGCAGGAAGAGCACGTGGTCGGTGCCGATCAGGATGTGGTGCACCCCTTCGGCGACGAAGCCGAGCCAGCCGGTGGCCGGCCGGTCACCGGTCGGCCCGAAGCTCGGCACCGGATCGCCGGGCTGGCGCGGCACCAGCACCGCCACCTCGGCCGCCGACTCCCGGGGGGCCGTGTCCCGCTGCAGCCTCAGGATGCCGCGGTGGGTGGCGTCGCTGTCGGCGAACAGGCGGTAGTCCACCGCCAGCGTGGACACGGCGGCCGCGCAGGTCCAGCGTCGACGCAGCACCACATAGGCCCCGTCGCTGTGTTCATCGATCTGCGGCGGGCCCGCGGGGCGGCTGCTGCAGGCCTGTCCGCCAGCGCCCAGCGCCAGCCGGTCCGTCGACCAGCGCTGCAGCTCGTCCGCGCGCGAGCGCACCTCGCCCCACTGCAGCTGGCCATCCTGGTCGCGGTCCAGGTCGAGTTCACGGTCCAGGTCGCGCAGGTGCACGTCCAGGCGCTGCTCGACCCCGTCGCCCGTGACCGTCAGCGTCAGGTAGGCGTCGCTGGGCTTGTGGGCCCGGGCGGCGCCGCCGGCCAGCAGCAGGATGAGGCCCATCAGCAGGATCCGCAGGGTCGGGGGTGGGGTGATCATGTCGGCCAGCCTCTCGGGTCAGCGGGTCAGGGCGGCGCCCGGGGTGCCGGCCAGCGCCGGGGGCGACAGGCGCACGTCACGCAGGCCGGTGCGCTCCAGGTGGCGCATCACGTCGGCGCCGGCCTGGGGCTGGCCGGCGGCGCGGGCGCTGTCGAGCAGCACCCGTGCATCGGCGGGCTCCTTCTGCTCGGCCCAGTGGGCCCGGGCCAGCGGCAAGGCTGCGGCGGGTTGGTCTCGCAGTTCGAGCAGGTGGCGTGCTTCCTCGCGGCGGTGCAGCGTGTCGCCGCGCAGCCGGGCGGCGTCGAAGCGGGCCTGCAGCAGGTCGATGGCCGCCGTGGCCGTCGGTCGATCCAGCCTGCGCAAGGCGATGGCATGGCGCAGCAGCAGCGCATCCGGCAGGTCCTGCAGCCGCTCGGGGGTCAGCGCCAGCACCTCGGTGTCGAGGCGCCGGTCCAGCAGCCAGTCGGCGTAGGCGGCGCGGGTGTAGACGTCGGGCTGCTGTCCGAGCGCCTGCCGGTAGAGCGCCCGGGCGGCCGGATCTCCCCGGCGCTCGGCCAGCTCGGCCCGCACCAGCGCGAGCCAGGCCACGAGGCCTGGGTCGGTGGTGGTGGCCGCGTGCTCCCCGGCGAGTCGGCGCAGCGCCCGGTCCGCGGCCTCGTCCCGGCCCTGCAGGCTGGCGAGTTCGGCGGCACAGACCCGCGCCGGCAGCGTGGTCGCCGTGCCGAGGGCGGCATAACGCTCGCCGGCCAGACGCGCGCAGCCCGTGGTCGCCTCCTGCAGCCGGCCCTGCGCCTGCAGCAGCGTGATGCGGGTCAGCTCGGCCTGGGCCTGGATCTCCAGCGGCACCCCCGGCCCGGGCGCGGACGAATGACCGGTCGAGGTAGGGGCGGCGATCAACGCGTCCAGCTCGGCCAGCGCGGGCGCGAAGGCGTGCTGGCTCTGGCGGATCGTCGCGCGCAGCAGGCGCACGGGGGCCGGCGCATCGGGGCGGCTCCACCACGGGGCCAGGGCGGCCTGGGCGACGCCGAGCTCACGCGGGTCGCCGTCGCGGCGGGCTCGCCCGATGGCCTGGCGCGCGAGGTGCAGCGCGGTGCCGAGGTCCGCCGCCTGACCCGAGGGGCCGGCCTTCACCGCGGCCCGCAGCAGGCGCTCCTGGCGGGCCTGCGGATCGCGGCCGCCGGGCAGGGTACCGATCACTTCGTCGTCGCCGACCGGGGTGCGGGGGGCGGCCTGCACGAGGCCGCACAGGCTCGCGCCCAGCAGCAGCGTCGGCAGCGCGGCCCGCAGCCGCTGCAGGGCCGGGCGGGTGCGTCGGGTCCGGGCGCAGGCCCGGGGGCAGGTCGGGTTCATGGTCACGTCGGTTCCTGTGGTGGGACGGGCCGGCCGGTCACCGGCCCGGGGCCTCAGAGATCGACCGGCTCGTCGGTCTCGCTCGTCGGCGGGGTCAGCGGGCTGACCTCGACCGGATCACCCTGCTCGTCGGTCGCCAGGCTGGCGGCGTAGGTCGCATAGGCCGCCGGCGTGGTGGTGGCCGAGGCGGGCACCTCGTGGCCGGCCTGGGTCGGTGCCACGTCGTCGCTGCCGCCGCAGGCCGCGAGCGCACCACAGAACATCAGCATCATCAGGGGCTGTTTCATGCCGGCCTCACTGGGTGCCGCCGAGGGGCGTGTTCAGGTAGGGGAAACCGGCCAGCAGCGGCACGGTGGCCTGGTCGACCGCGTCGTGCAGCTTGAAGGCCGTGGCTCCCAGCGGCACCGCCGACGGCTTGCAGCCCGTCCCCAGGCCCAGCGCGTCCGTGTCGCCGTTGGCCATGCACAGCCCGCCCATCACCGCGATCAGCGAGATGTCGACCACGTCGTCCTTCGGGCGGCGGCCGTTCGGGTAGCCGGCGTTGTCGCTGCCCCCCGCGAGCAGGTTGCCGACCACGCCGAGCCGGTTCTGGGCCGCGAAGGCCACGGGCGCGATGGCGGTGTTCAGCCGCAGCATCTCCGAGGCCGTGACCGTCGCCGGCTGGTTGACCCCCTTGATGCCCGTCAGGAAGGTGGTGACCAGGTCGGTGCGCGGGTAGTGGGTGGGGGCGGTGCCGGGCAGCGCCAGCGCGATCTCCAGCAGCTTGGGCAGGGTCGGGTTCGTCACGTAGTCGGCGAAGCGGCTGTCGTCCCGCGGCCGGGACGCGTTGAAGCGGTCCTTGTCCTTCAGGCCGATGACCACCTCGTTGACCAGGGGCATGCCCAGGCGGGAGACCTGGGTCCAGGCGCCGCCGACCTTCTCGCTGGTCTGGTGGCCCGAGGCGGGCTTGCCGTCGAGCAGGCGTGCCTGGCGCAGGCTGGCCGTGGTCCAGCCGCCGATCACCGTCTCGCTGCCGGCGGTCAGGCAGCTCCTGTGCACCTCGAGCGCCAGCGTGGTGACGTTCTTGTCGGCGAGCGTGCTGGTGACCGCGCCCTTGAGCTCGGGGTTGGTGATGACGCTGACCGGGGCGTTGACCAGGTCGAAGATCGTGCCGAGGTTGACCGCGAACGGATCCTGGCGCTGGCCGACGAAGACCTTGCCCGGCATGGCGCAGCCCGGGATGTTGACGCCGTGGATGTGCCTGGCCGCATAGGCGGCGTAGTCGGGGACGCTCTTGACGCCGATGTGATCGACCGGCTTGGCGAAGGACGTGCCGCCACCGGCGGTGTGGGTCAGCGCCGCGGCGCTGCCCTTGCGGCGGTCGCCCCGCACCAGGCTGACGCCGTAGGTCTCGGCCAGCTGCAGGTTGGTGTCGCCGACGCTGCTGATCGCTCCGGCCTGGATCAGCGGGATGTTGACCTGCTTGCCGCCCACGTCCAGCGCCACGCCCGCGCCGTTGCCGGCCAGCGTGTTCCTGAAGCGGAACTGGAAGGTCAGGTCCTCGACCGCATCGCCGTTGTTGTCGATGTGGATCTCGTAGAGCGCGTTCGGGTCGAGCGCGAAATAGTTCGGGCCGCCGTAGGCGTCCTGCAGCGGCAGGTAGTTGGCGATCAGCGTGACGTAGTCGCTGCGGTCGGCCTCGTAGCTGCGGAACAGGTAGAAGTCCGAGGCATCGACCTTGGGCACGGTGGTGATGAACGGGGCCTCGCGGTGGCTGGAGGCGAAGGTGCCTGTGGTGAGCAGGCCCAGGCTGGCGACGACGGTGGCCAGCATGGCCTTCCTGGAGCGGGGGGCAGAACGCATGTCGGATCTCCTGGTGCGGGGGGACGGACGTCGGTGGCGGGGTGGATCGCGGCACGGGAGCCCCACGATCCGTGAACCCTTACGCGGTCGGTCACGATCCGGATGCAGCGATCCGGACCCGGCGCCGGCCGGATCGCCCGGGTATGCTCGCCGCCATGTCGACGATCGCTCCCCTGATCCGCCCGCTCGGGCGGCTCGCCTATGCCCCGGTGTTCGAGCGCATGCAGGCCTGGACGGCCGCCCGCGGCCCCGACACCCCCGACGAGCTCTGGCTCTGCGAGCACGATCCGGTCTACACCCAGGGTGTGGCCGGCAAGGCCGAACACGTGCTGCTGCCCGGTGACATCCCGGTGGTGCAGAGCAACCGTGGTGGCCAGGTCACCTACCACGGGCCCGGCCAGGTGGTCGCCTATCCGCTGATCGACCTGCGGCGCCTGGGCATCTACGTCAAGGAATACGTCTACCGCGTCGAGGCGGCCGTGATCCGCACGCTGGGCGACTTCGCCGTGGTCGGCCACCGGGTCGGTGGCGCGCCCGGCATCTACGTGCGGCTGGACGATCCGTTCGCCCACGGCGCGCTGACCGGCCCGGCCGATCCGCGCGATCCGTTCCGCGGGCTGGGCAAGATTTCCGCGCTGGGCATCAAGGTCAGCCAGCACTGCACCTACCACGGGGTCGCGCTGAACGTGGCGATGGACCTGCAGCCTTTCGAGCGCATCAACCCCTGTGGTTATGCGGGGTTGCGCACGGTCGACTTGGCTACACTGGGCGTTTCGGTCGAGTGGAACGACGCCGCCGCGCGCCTGGCACAGCACCTCGGAGCGCTCCTGCAGCCCTGACCCGCTGCCGCCCGGCCCGCCGCCCGCACGCCCACACCGACCCGCTGTCTACCGGCGAACCGAGGCCCGCTGCATGTCCACCGATACCCAGAACACCCCGGCCGCCCCGGCCGCCTACGATCCCACCGTCAAGCAGAAGGCCGAGGCCAAGACCGCACGCATCCCGATCAAGATCGTGCCGGCCGAGACCCTGAAGAAGCCCGACTGGATCCGCGTCAAGGCCGGCAGCCCCAGCACCCGCTTCTACGAGATCAAGCAGATCCTGCGCGAGCACAAGCTGCACACGGTCTGCGAGGAAGCCAGCTGCCCCAACATCGGCGAGTGCTTCGGCCACGGCACGGCCACCTTCATGATCATGGGCGACAAGTGCACCCGCCGCTGCCCGTTCTGCGACGTCGGCCACGGCCGCCCGGATCCGCTCGACGTGAACGAGCCGGCCAACCTGGCCAAGACCATCGCCGCGCTCAAGCTCAAGTACGTCGTCATCACCAGCGTCGACCGCGATGACCTGCGTGACGGCGGTGCCGGCCACTTCGTCGAGTGCATCCGCCAGGTGCGCGAGCTGTCGCCCGCGACCCGCATCGAGGTGCTGGTGCCCGATTTCCGCGGCCGCATGGACCGTGCGCTCGACATCCTCAAGACCTCGCCGCCGGACGTCATGAACCACAACCTCGAGACCGCGCCGCGCCTGTACAAGGAAGCGCGTCCGGGTTCGGACTACCAGTTCAGCCTGAACCTGCTCAAGCGCTTCAAGGAAGCCGTGCCGGGCGTGCCGACCAAGAGCGGCATCATGGTCGGCCTGGGCGAGACCGACGAGGAGATCCTCCAGGTCATGCGCGACATGCGCGAGCACGGCATCGACATGCTGACCATCGGCCAGTACCTGGCGCCGTCCGGCCACCACCTGCCGGTGCGCCGCTACGTGCACCCCGACACCTTCAAGATGTTCGAGGCCGAGGCCCACAAGATGGGCTTCACCCACGCCGCCGTGGGCGCCATGGTGCGCTCGAGCTACCACGCCGACCAGCAGGCCGCAGGGGCTGGCGTTGCGGATGCGGTCTGAGCCGGGGCGTCTGGCCCGGCGCCTGAGCGCCTGGGCGTCGACCGGGCTGGCGCTGATCGCCGCTCTGCTGCTGGGGCTGCCCGCCCGGGCCGACGAGGCCTGTGCGGCCGATGCGGCCGCGGTGGTCGGTTTCCTGCGTGGCAACGATGCCGGCGTGGTCGAGGAGCTGGCCCAGGACGGCCCCGCGCGCCTGGACGCCCTCGACGCCGAGCTGGGCCGTGCCGCCGCGTCGGCCCAGGGCACGGCGGCCTGTGCCGACGTGCTGGGGTCCCACCTGCGGGCCGTGCGGCCCGGCCAGCTCTCGCTGCAGTGGAGCGGGCTGCCGGCGGCCGCATCGGCGCTGCCACCCGCCTCCGCGCCGGTGCTGCCGTTCGAGGTCAGCCTGCAGTCCGGCCTGCCGGTGCTGACGCTGCGCAGCCTGTCCACCGCCTACCAGGCCGAGCTGCACGCCGTCATCGCCCGGATGGCGCCGCGCTGGCGTCAGGCTGGTCGGCTGATCATCGACCTGAGGGGCCAGACCGAAGCCGGCTCCGACGGCGTCTGGGAGCCGCTGCGTGACCTGGCGCTGGGCTCGGCCATCGAGCTGCACGGTGTGCGCTGGTGGGCCACGCCGGCCAATGCCCAGGTGCTCGACGAGACGCTGGCCCGTTTCCCCGACGCGTCCGGCGCCTGGCGCGAGGCCATGCAGGCTCGCATCGCCGCCCTGCGGGCCGCCCCGGCCGGATCGTGGCTGCCCGTCGGGCCGGCCTCGATGCGCTACGAGCCGCCGCAGGCCGCCCAGGCGATCCGCCATGTCGCGCTGATCGTCGACCGCAGTTGCCGCGACAGCTGCGAACAGCTGGTCATGGAGCTGCGCGGCGCGAGCAATGTCGTCGTCTGGGGGCGTGCGACCCTGGGCGCGCTCGATGCCGGCAACCCCGGGCGCCATGCCCTGCCCGGTGGGCGGGCCACGCTGACCTATGCGATGAGCCTGACCCAGCGCCCGCGCGCCCTGCAGGTCGACGGCAAGGGCATCGCCCCGGCCCGTGACCTGGGCGAGGTGGCGCCCGAGCGCTGGCGTGCCGCCGTGGCCGCCTGCGACCTGCAGTGGCCGTGTGCCGAACCGCCACCACGGGTGGCCGAGCGCCGCAGCACCGGCAGCCGGAGCAAGGCCTCCGCCCGATCGACCGGCGGCAAGGCCGGCAGCAAGAAGAGCCGCGCCGGGACGACCCGGAAGTCGAGCCGCACCACCTCGTCGGCCGCGCCCTCGCGCAGCGGCAAGGCGAAGGTCAAGGCAGGGGACCGCAAGAGCCCGCGCCGCTGACCCGCCCATCGAGGGGGGGCATCGGCGCCGGCCGCCCACACCCACATCACACAGGAGGTCGGACCATGGAACACCACTTTCACGCCGCAGCGCTCGACGAGGACGCACGCACCCTGGACCTGGCGCGCCGCCGTTGCCTGCGGGTCCTCGGGGCCCTGGGCGCCGCGGGCTCGCTGGGCAGCGTGCACGCCTTCAGCCTCAGCTCGGCCGATGCCACCGCCGGCCTGCGCGCCGCGCTGGAGCAGGGCGCCAAGGTCGCGGTCAGCCAGCTCGGCCAGCCCGGCGGCTTTCTCGGCAACGAGGCCCTGCGCATCCCGCTGCCGGGCTGGCTCGAGCAGGCCGGCAAGCTGCTGCGCACCCTGGGCCAGGGCAAGCGTGTCGACGAGCTGGTCAACGCGATGAACAGTGCCGCCGAGCAGGCCGTGCCGGCCGCGCAGCCGCTGCTGCTCAACGCCATCAAGGGCATGAGCGTCACCGACGCGCAGAAGATCCTCACCGGAGGGGAAACCTCCGTCACCGAGTTCTTCTCGGGCAAGACCCGCGAGCCGCTGACCGAGAAGTTCCTGCCCATCATCACCCAGGCCACCGCCAAGGTCGATCTGGCCAGCAAGGCCAACCGGCTGATCGACCAGTCGCGCAAGCTGGGCATCTCCAGCGGTGGCCAGACCATCGAGCAGCACGTCAATGCCAAGGCGGTGGACGGCCTGTTCACCGTCATCGGCGAGCAGGAGAAGAAGATCCGCCAGGATCCGGTCGGCACCGGCTCGGCCATCCTCGGCAAGGTGTTCGGCGCATTGAAGTGAGGAGATCGCCATGGTGCTCGTCGTCTTCCGTTCACGACTGAAACCCGAAGCGCTGCCGGCCTACACGCCGATGGCGCAGCGCATGAGCGAGCTGGCCCGGCAGATGCCGGGTTACCACTCGCACCAGGCGTTCACCGCGGCCGACGGCGAGCGGGTGACCCTGGTGGAGTTCGAGACCGAGGCGCAGATGCGCGCCTGGTCCGTGCATCCGGAGCACCTGGAGGCGCAGCGCATCGGGCGCGAGCAGTTCTACGCGTCCTACAGCCTGCAGGTGTGCACGGTCGAGCGTGAGCGCCACTTCGAGGCGGGGCCGTCCGCTTGATCTCCACGGGCCGGCGGCGCCAGGCCCGCCGCGTGGCACTGGCCCTGCTCGGCAGCGCGCTGGTGGTGTCGGCGGCCGTGGCTGGTCCGGTGCGTCGCTGCGGCTGGTTCCAGAACCCGACGCCGGGCAATGCCTGGCTGGTCGACCGCGACGGGGAATGGGTCGTCGGACTCCAGGGTGGCCATCAGGCCGAAGGCGACTGGCCGGTGTTCAGCCAGGCCCGCTGGGTCCGCACCAACGGGCACTACGGTCATGGTTGTGCCTGCCTGACGGTGCGGGTCGATGCGGCGGCGCGCACCGTGCTGCGCATCGACGCGGCCACGGCCCGGCCGCTGTCGGCCTGCCGGCGTGATCCGCGCCTGCCCCGGGAGTGAGGCTGCCGGCCGTTCAGCGGGGCTGCTGCTGGCGCCAGCGCCGGACGGCGTCGAGCATCTGGCTGACGTGGCTTTCCGGGTTCATGCTGGCGTGGTGCGCGATGACCTTGCCGGCCGGGCTGACGAGGTAGGAGACCCGGTCGGCGACGTCGGGCATCAGCAGGATGCCGGCGTCGTACTGCCGGATGACCCGGCCGCCCGGGTCGGCCGCGACGGCAAACTGGCTGCGGCACGCTTCGACGCTGAACTTCTTCAGCGTCTCGATGCTGTCGCTGGACATGCCGATGACGGTGGCGCCGAGCTGCTGGAACTCGGGGGTCGCCTCGGCGAAGGCGTGCGCCTCGACGGTGCAGCCGCTGGTGAAGGCCTTCGGGAAGAAGTACAGCACCACCGGGCCCTTGCGCAGCGCGTCGGCCATCGAGAAGGTCGACGCCTTGCCGCCCAGCGCGGCCTCGGTGACGAAGGCCGGCGCCTTCGCCCCGATGGGCAGGTCGGCCCGGGCGGGCAGCCCGATCAGGGCGAGCGCCGCGACGGCGGCTGCACGGGTGAACAGCGAGGCGGGCATGGGGTGGATCTCCGTCTGGCGCGAGGGCTGGTCAGGCCGGTGACTGCCGGGCCTGCACCGTCGTGCGGCGGGCCATCAGGGCGCCGATCCTGCCGCCGAGCTTCTGCGACGGGCGCTCGAAGGCCCGATAGGTCACGACCGCCAGCACGATGGACAGCGGCAGCCCCACCGCCGTGGCCATCAGCGTGCCGTGGGCGGCCCTGAAGCTGCCCATCACGGCAAAGATCACCAGCGCGTGGAACAGGTAGAGGCTGTAGGAGATCGTGCCCAGCTTCTGGATCAGCGGCCAGCGCAGCACACGGGTCACGGCCGGACTCGAGATGGCCAGCACCAGCAGGATGGTCACCGAGGGCAGCGTCATCCAGTGGGTGGCGATCATCGGGAAACCCGGCATGCCCAGCTCCCGGATCTGCGAAGGATAGGTGTAGGACAGCACCGCGATGAGCACCAGCAGCCCGCGCCGGCGCGGGTCGAGCTGCCGGTACCAGACCTGGATGGCTTCGGCATGCAGCGCCAGTACCGCCCCGATGGTGAAGAACAGCGCGTAGTGCAGCGAGATGACCAGATCCGCCAGGATCGGCATGTGCAGGTACTTGGCCAGGTAGGACACCCCGGCCGCGCCGATGCTGACCGGCACCGACCACTGCAGGGCCTTGCGGGCCCCGAAGCGGGTGATCAGCAGGTAGATGACGGGGAAGAACAGGGAGATGCGCAGTTCGTGGACCAGCGTCCAGGCGACGAAGTTGTAGTGCGCCTCGAACGGCCAGAGCAGGAGCAGGTGCTGCAGCAGCAGGTCCCAGTGCAGCGGCTGCCCGGTCACGCTGCCCAGCCAGCTGCTCGGCGCGGCGCCGCCCGGCCAGCCGAGCCAGGCGATCAGCAGCACGTTCAGCAGGATCGACATCACGTAAGGGGGCCAGATCCGGATGATGCGTCGTGCGGCGTAGGACGCGTAGTCGCTGTCTGCCTTGCGCAGCATCAGCGCCAGCGAGAAGCCGGACAGCACGAAGAACAGCAGCACCGCCGGCAGGCCCAGCATCAGCCCGCCCAGCGGTGACAGCGCCAGCGCGTGCAGCCCCCGCTGGATCGCGGAGCCCGCGAGCGCAGGGTCGTCCTGGATCACTGCCGCGTAATGGCAGATCACGACACACAGCGCCGCGATTCCCCGCAGCCCGTCCAGTTGAGTCCAGCGCGGTGCGCGCCTGTTTTCTGTCGACATCGAACAAACCTTCATGGGCGGAGGCGCCCACTGAACATGGACAGGATTGTCGGCGTCAATGCCGGTTCCTCCGCCAGCCGATGCTCTGGATCGGGGGGGTGTACGCGTAGGAGCTCGTGTTTTCGCGTGACGGACTGCCGCTCAGGCCGATTCGGCCAGCAGCTTCTCGAGCAGCTGGTGCAGCTGTTCAAAATCCGGCGCCCCGACATAACGCTTGACGATCTCGCCCTGCTTGTTGAGCACGAAGGTGGTCGGCGTGATCTGCACGTTGCCGTAGCTGCGCGCGATCTCGCCCTTCTGGTCCATCGTCACCTGGAAGGGCAGCTGGCGGCTCTGGGCGTAGTTCACCACGTAGGCGGGGGGGTCGTAGGCCATCGCCACCGAGAGCGTCTCGAAACCCTTGGCCTGGTACTTCCTGTGCGTGGCCACGAGCTCGGGCATCTCCTTCATGCAGGTGGTGCAGCTGGTGGCCCAGAAGTTGACCAGCACCACCTTGCCGCGCAGGTCGTCGCTGCGGTGCTGGCTGCCGTCGAGCAGGGTGTAGCTCACCGAAGGCGCCTTGTCCTTCTGGGTCAGCGCCAGCGTGGCCGCCGTGGCCACGGCGGCGAAGGCGGCGACGGAGAGGACGACGTGGGTCAGCTTCATGGCGGGCTCGGCAGGTCAGGCAAAGGCCGAGTGTAAGCGTGCGTCCGATGTCCTTGTGCGTCGGGCGGGCTCGCAGGCGGTCGGCTTTGCCTTACGATCGGCACCATGAGTGCATCCCTTCTTGTCCGGGGCTACGAGGTCGTGATCGGCTTCGAGACCCATGCCCAGCTCTCGACCCGTTCGAAGATCTTCTCCGGTGCTTCGACGCAGTTCGGCGCCGAACCCAACACCCAGGCCTGTGCGGTCGATCTGGCGCTGCCGGGCAGCCTGCCGGTGATCAACCGCGGTGCCGTCGAGCGGGCGATCCGCTTCGGCGTGGCCGTGGGCGCGACCATCGCGCCGATGTCGATCTTCGCGCGCAAGAACTACTTCTACCCCGACCTGCCCAAGGGCTACCAGATCAGCCAGTACGAGATCCCGGTGGTGCAGGGCGGCCGGATGTCGTTTTTCGTCGATGCCCAGCCCATGGCGATCAACCTGACGCGTGCCCATCTGGAAGAGGATGCCGGCAAGTCCCTGCACGAGGACTTCCACGGCATGAGCGGCATCGACCTGAACCGCGCCGGCACGCCGCTGCTCGAGATCGTCACCGAGCCCGAGCTGCGCTCCAGCCGGCAGGCGGTCGAATACGCGAAGGCGCTGCACACGCTGGTGGTCTGGCTGGGCATCTGCGATGGCAACATGCAGGAAGGCAGCTTCCGCTGCGACGCCAACGTGTCGGTGCGCCGCCCGGGTGAGCCCTTCGGCACGCGCCGCGAGATCAAGAACCTCAACAGCTTCCGTTTCCTGCAGCAGGCCATCGACTTCGAGGTCAACTGGCAGATCGACCAGATCGAGGACGGCTACGAGATCCAGCAGGCCACCGTGCTGTTCGACCCGGACACCGGCGAGACCCGCATGATGCGCACCAAGGAAGATGCGCACGACTACCGCTACTTCCCCGACCCCGACCTGCCGCCGCTGGTGATCGCCTCGGCCTGGGTCGACGAGGTGAAGTCCGCCATGCCCGAGCTGCCCGGTGCGCTGGCCGCCCGCTTCCAGAGCGAGCAGGGCCTGCCGGCCTACGACGCGGCGATGATGACCGCCAGCCGCGCCACGGCCGAGTATTACCAGGCGGCCGCGGCCGCCTGCGGCCAGCCCAAGCTGGTGGCCAACTGGGTGATGGGCGAGATCAGCAAGCGACTCAACGCCGAAGGCGGCGACATCGCCCGGGCGCCGGTCGGCCCGGCCACGCTGGCGGTGATGATCGGTCGCATCCAGGACGGCACGATCTCCAACAACGCCGCCCGCCAGGTGTTCGAGGCGCTGTGGTGCGGTGAAGGCTCGGACGTCGACTCGATCATCGAGTCCAGGGGCCTGCGGCAGATGAACGACAGCGGGGCGCTCGAGGCCATCCTCGACGAGGTCATGGCCGCCAACGCCAAGTCGGTCGAGGACTTCCGGGCCGGCAAGGAAAAGGCCTTCGGTGCACTGGTCGGTCAGGCGATGAAGGCGACCAAGGGCAAGGCCAACCCGGCCCAGGTCAACGAACTGCTGCGGCGCAAGCTGGTCGGTGCCTGAGCCTGCGGGCCGGCCGCTCCGGTCTCAGCGGGCCGGTGCGGCCGCGCCGCTGCTGCCGCCCGCTGCGGTGGCACGGTTGGCACCCGACGGCAGGCCCCACAGCGTGCGCAGTCGCTGCAGCTCCTCGTCGTAGCGGGCGTTGATGCGCTGGATCTCGGCCTGGTGGGTGGCCGCGGCCGACTGCTGGGCCTCGATGCTGGCCCCGTTGCCCTCGATCTTCGACTTCAGCGGCCGGGGCAGGGCCTTGCCCTTGTAGAACTCGGCCTCGTCGAGCAGGCGCTTGTTCTCGATGCGCAGCTGGTCGAGCCGGCGGGTGTTGAACTGCATCGCCTCGACCGCCGGAGCCAGCGCGGCCGCGCGGGCCCGCTGGTGGGCCGCCTCGTTCGGGAAGCGGGTCAGCAGGTTGCGGTCATGGCGGATCGCGTCCCGCAGGGCCGCCTCCCGGACCATCTGCTTGCGCTGCGATTCTTCATAGGCGGCACGCTCTTCGGCCGTCAGGCTGGGCGTCAGCACCCGCCGCACTGAACCGTCGCTGTTGCGCACCGCCTGTTCGCGGTCGGCACACTCGGGGATCGGCCGGTCCGACGTGATCTTGCGTCCCTTGCCGTCCACGCAGGTGTAGATGCCGGTCGCGTGCGCCGGCGCCACATGGACCATGGCGGCCAGCGCCGACCAGGCGCAGCCCAGCGCCAGTGTGCGCACTTCCATGGTCCGTCGCCGGGTCACTCGCTGACCCCGTAGCGCTCGCGGTAGGCCTGCACCGCCGGCAGGCTGGCCGACAGGGTCGGGTCCTGCTGCTGCTGCAGGTACTGCAGCAGGTCGGCCAGCGTGGCGATCGGCACGACCGCCAGGCCCAGCTCACGCCGCACGAACTGCACGGCCGAATGGGCGGCGTCCACGCCGTGCTCGCTGGCCTTCTCCTGGCGGTCCAGGGCGATGGTCACGCCGCAGGGCGTCGCGCCGGCGGCCTGGATCATCGCGATGGACTCGCGCACCGACGTGCCCGCCGAGATCACGTCGTCGATGATCAGCACCCGACCGCGCACGGGGGCGCCCACCAGCGTGCCGCCTTCGCCATGGTCCTTGGCTTCCTTGCGGTTGTAGGCGTAGGGCAGATTGCGGCCCAGGCGCGCCAGCTCGACCGACACGGCCGCCGCCAGCGTGATGCCCTTGTAAGCGGGCCCGAACAGCATGTCGAACTCGACGCCCGAGGCCAGCAGGCGGCGTGCATAGAATTCGGCCAGCCGACCAAGCTTGGCGCCGTCGTCGAACAGCCCGGCGTTGAAGAAGTAGGGCGACAGCCGTCCTGCCTTGGTCTTGAATTCCCCGAAGCGCAGCACGCCGGCATCCACGGCAAAGGCCACGAAGTCCTGGGCCAGATCGTCGGAGGTGAGTGAGGGGTGTTGTGTCGTCATGTCGAAAGAAGGTCCTGCGTGCGTCTGGTCAGTCTCAACCTCAACGGCATCCGTTCCGCGGCCACCAAGGGCCTGCACGCCTGGGCCGAGACCCTCTCGGCCGATTGTATTGGCGTGCAGGAACTCAAGGCTCAGGTCGTGGACCTGAAGTCTCCGCTGGATGTGCTGGACGGCATGTCGGGCGCGTTTCATTGCGCCGAGAAGAAGGGCTATTCCGGCGTCGGCCTGTACACGCGCCACGAGCCGACCGAGGTCCGGGCCGGCCTGGGCGTGCCGGAGTTCGATGCCGAAGGCCGCTACATCGAAGCCCGTTACGACCGCCCCGGGCGCAAGCTGTCGGTCATCAGCTGCTACTTCCCGAGCGGATCCTCGGGCGAGGAACGCCAGCAGGCCAAATTTCGATTTCTAGACATCATTTACCCTCACTTACTGGCGCTGAAGGCCGAGCGCGAGTTCGTGCTGATGGGCGATGTCAACATCGCGCACAAGGAAATCGACCTGAAGAACTGGAAGGGCAACCTGAAGAACAGCGGCTTCCTGCCCGAGGAACGGGCCTGGATGACCCGCCTGCTCGACGAGGCCGGCCTCGTCGACGTCTACCGGCGCCTGCACCCCGAGACCACCGACGCCTGTTACACATGGTGGAGCAACCGCGGCCAGGCCCGCGCCAAGAACGTCGGCTGGCGCATCGACTACCACCTGGCGACGCCCGGCCTGGCCGCGACCGCCCGGCAGGCCTCGATCTACAAGGATCAGTGGTTCAGCGACCATGCGCCGCTGACGATCGACTACGACTTTGAGTTCTGACTCCGCCGGGGCAGGGCCCTCGGGTCGATGCTTTCGTGGCAGGTGGCGGCCTTCTTCGATCCGCCCGACCCGGCCTCCGGCGGGCTGAGGCGCTGCCGGGGTGACCACGGCGCGCATGTGGCATGTGTATTGGCATGGGCATGCCCAGGTGCTGTTCGGTGTCACCGGCTGCGCGCAGTGCCCGCGCGTGCTCCGGGTCAAACCGTGTGTCAGACCCCCTGTTTCGCCGGCACCGGATGGCACGCGCAGGCCTCTCCATGCGCGGCGGCCACCAGTTCGTCGAGGATGCCGCAGGCGCCGTCGGCGTGGCGGCCCTGGCAGCGTGAGCGCAGCTCCACCAGCTGGCGCTCCAGCGCGTGCATGCTGTCCAGGCGGGCCTGCACCCGCGCGAGCTGGGCCTCGACCAGCCGGTCGACGTCGTCGCCGTGGCGCTGCGGGTCGTCGACGAAGTCCAGCAGGCGCCGGATGTCCGACAGCGGCATGTCGAGCGCCCGGCAGTGACGGATGAAGGACAGTCGCTCCAGGTGCGCCGCCCCGTAGTCGCGGTAACCGTTGTGCGACCTTGCGGGGGCCTGCAGCAGGCCGGTCTTCTCGTAGTAGCGGATGGTCTCCACGTCGACGCCGGTCGCGTCGCCCAGGGCCTTGATGCGCATGGCCTCGTCCTTTCAGGGCAGGTCTTGACACTGTAGCGGCTCCAGGGTTTCCAATCGAATCCTTGATCAGGAGTCCCCATGTCTGCCCACTGCTGCGAACACGACACCCCCCGGCCCGAGACGATCGCCCACCTGGCGCGTTACCGGCGCATCCTGTGGATCGCGCTGCTGCTCAATGCGGCGATGTTCGTGCTCGAGCTGGGCGCCGGCTACCGCGCCGGCTCGGTGTCGCTGCTGGCCGATGCGATCGACTTCGCCGGTGATGCACTGAACTACGGCGTGTCGCTGGCCGTGCTGTCGGCCGCGCTGGTCTGGCGCGCGCGTGCGGCCCTGGTCAAGGCGGCCAGCATGATGGGCTTCGGCCTCTTCGTGCTGGGGCGGGCCGGCTGGAGCGTGTTCACCGGCGTGCTGCCCGATGCCACGACCATGGGCGTGATCGGCCTGTGCGCGCTGGCGGTCAACCTCGGCGTGGCCTGGATGCTCTACGCCTTCCGCGAAGGGGACGCCAACATGCGCAGCGTCTGGCTCTGCTCGCGCAACGACGCCATCGGCAACCTGGCGGTGATGGCCGCGGCGCTGGGCGTGCTGGGCACCGGCACGGCCTGGCCCGACCTGGCCGTGGCCGCCGTCATGGCCTCCCTGGCGCTGCACGGGGGCTGGCAGGTCTGGCGCCATGCCCGCAGCGAGCTGGACCAGGACGGTCACGGGCACGGCCACGTGCATTGAGGCCGGCCCGGCCGGTTTCAGGACTTGCCGGCCGTGAACCCGCCGTCGACCAGCAGGTGGGCGCCGGTGATGAAGCTGGCCTCGTCGCTGAGCAGGAACAGCGTGGCGTTGGCGACCTCCTCCGGCCGGCCGAGGCGGCCGATCGGGTGCTGCCGGACCAGCGCCTGACGCAGCGTGTCGTCGAGCCCCGACAGCAGCGGCGTGTCGATGTAGCCGGGACCGATCGCATTGACCCGCACGCCGCGGGCCGCCGACTCGAGCGCCAGCGTGCGCGTCAGGTTGACCACCCCGCCCTTGGCCGCGG
Source organism: Sphaerotilus hippei (assembly GCF_003201595.1). Classification (GTDB taxonomy): domain Bacteria; phylum Pseudomonadota; class Gammaproteobacteria; order Burkholderiales; family Burkholderiaceae_C; genus Sphaerotilus; species Sphaerotilus hippei. The sequence goes on from NZ_QJJS01000023.1 coordinate 51,701, forward strand.
AGTAGGCCGCCGTCATGCTCTGGCCGAACACGCCCAGGATCGAGGCGCAGTTGACGATGCTGCCGCTGCCCTGCCGATGCATTTGCCGCAGGGCAGCCCGGGCGACGCGGAACACGCCGTTGAGGTTGATGTCGATGATGCGCAGGAAGTCCGCGTCGGGGTATTCGGCTGCCGCGCTCAGGCCGCCGATGCCGGCGTTGTTGAAGACGCCGTCCAGGCGGCCGAGCTGCGCCACGGTGTCGGCGACCAGCTGGTCGACCTGCTCCGTGGCGCTGACGTCGACGGCCAGGAACAGGCAGCGCCTGCCGTCCTGCGTGTCGCGGGCCGCGGCGAGCGACGCTCCGGCTGAGCCGGGCAGGTCGGCGATGACCACGTTCGCCCCTTCCTGGAGGCAGCGGTCGACCGTGGCCAGCCCGATGCCGCTGGCGCCGCCGGTGACGAGGATGTTCTTGCCTTGAAGCCGCATGGGGACTCTCCTTGGGGTTGCTGCAGACGATTCTGCGGCGCGGGGCGCGCGCGCGGCGGCCTCCGCGCGGGGGCTGACATTCGTCAAGCCATGCTGTGGGCTGGCGGCAACCCCCGGTTCACGGGTCCGTGAAGCCCGCACGCTGCCCCGGCCTTCCTGCCCCGATCCGGGGTCGCACGATGGCTGGAACGACCGCGTACGCCTAGCATCGATCGCATGGCGAGGCGACACGGCCGTGCGACGCGGGTTGCACCGGGGCCTCGCGCTTCAGGAGAAGAATCGATGCGTGCACACCGGATGCTGATGCCTGCGCTGCTGCTGGCGAGCGGCCTGTGGTCCACCGCCGCCGCCCAGGCGGGCGAGCTCTACGGCCAGCTCGGCTTCCCGGGCTTCGGGCTGGGTTATGCCCATCCGGTCAGCGAGCGGATCTCCCTGCGCGGTGATTTCATGACCCTCGGTTCCCGCAGCGATGAGCAGACCGAGGACGGCATCACCTACCAGGGCCAGCTCAAGGCCCATCGCCTGGGCCTGTTCGCCGACTGGTTCGTCTTCGGCGGCAGCTTCCGCCTGACCGGCGGGGTGGCGTCGTCGCGTTACCAGCTGGACCTGGACGCCTCCGGCGCCGGCCGCCAGCTCGACGTCGGCGGCACCACCTACACGCTGGGCGCCGACGACGGCCTGAACGTGCGCGTCAAGTTCCCGACCACCATGCCCTACCTGGGCCTGGGCTGGGGTCACCAGGCCGCCCAGGGTCTGCGCTTCTCGGTCGACCTGGGCGCGCTGATCGGCAAGGCCAAGGTCAGCGCCACCGGCCGCGGCACCCAGCTGGGTTCGGCCTCGGCACAGGCCAGCATCGACCGGGAAACGGCCGAGCTCAAGGAGAGCGTGGGCAAGGCGAGCTTCATCCCGCAGATCACCTTCGGGCTGGGTTACAGCTTCTGACGGTACCGGCCAGGGCGCCAGGCGCACGGCATCCGTGATGCCACGACCGGCCGTCGATCGTGCCATGCGCCTGATGATGGCGGTCACGGAAACCGGCTGATCGGGATGACAGCGAGGCCACTACGCCCACGTCGGCATCGACGTGGCCGATTTTCCCTCGCACGTGGCCGTATTCCCTCCGAGGTGATATGGCTGTTGGCGTGCTGCAGGCGGTTCCGGCATCGAGGCGCCTGCGTGCATGCGACATCCGTTGTCGCAGTCGTCAGGAGGATCGTTTCCGTCTACCACCAGAGGATGTCGACATGACCTGTACCCCCGCCGCCGGGTTGCCCGAAGAATGGCTCCGCGTGGCCGACTGGCTGCACAAGGCGCGCCACGTGGTGGTGGTGACCGGCGCCGGCATCTCCGCCGAAAGCGGCATGCCCACCTTCCGCGATGCGCAGACGGGCCTGTGGCAACGCTTTCGCGCCGAGGAACTCGCCACGCCTGGGGCCTTCCGGCGGGACCCCGCGCTCGTGTGGGGTTGGTACGAGTGGCGCCGCATGCGGGCGCTGCAGTGCGAACCCAATGCGGGCCACCTGGCGCTGGCGGAACTCGCCAGGCGGGTGCCGCAGTTGACCCTCGTCACCCAGAACGTGGACGACCTGCACGAGCGGGCGGGCAGCCCGGACGTCATTCACCTGCACGGCAGCCTGCATGCACACCGCTGTCTGGCGTGTGCCCGACCGCATGCGATGCCGCCGGGCGTGCCGTCCGAGCCTGAAGGCGGGCGCCTGCTCGATCCACCCCGCTGCGCCCATTGCGGAGGACGAATCCGGCCCGGGGTGGTCTGGTTCGGGGAGTCCTTGCCCGAGCAGGCCTGGGCGCAGGCGGAGGAAGCCGTGAAGGAGGCCGACCTCATGCTGGTGATCGGGACCTCCGGGCTGGTGCATCCGGCCGCCTCGCTGCCGGAAAAGGCAGTCAGGCGTGGGTGTCCGGTGGTGGTGGTCAATCCGGCGGAGAGTGAGTTGGATGGGGTGGCGGAGGTGGTGTTGCGTGGGGCTGCGGGGGTGGTGCTTCCCGTGCTGGGTGCTCTTGAGTCGGGAATAGGCACCTCCCCGTAACTTGAAGCAGTGCTTGAGCGGAAATCACATTCTGCTGAAACGGCGATTCCCGCTGCTGCCAGTTGCTTCGGGAGCAAACGTGGCGTCAGGGTTGTGTCGCGACACTCTGGGCTGGAATACACAACGTCGGTGCTATAGGCGAAAAGCTCGGTGCACTGCGGTTGATCTCCTCGGCCAGCTCTGGCGCCACACCGAAGGACTCGCTCAGGTGTGGAGAGATGACCACACCATGCAATTGCGCCCGCAGGTCGTCCCAACGTCCGCGCAGGACTTCCCAGTTCTTTTCGTCGTAGGTGCCCTTGAACACCACCGGGCGTACCAACATGTGTGGCAAGTCGTCCGCTGCGACGCCCTTGCCAAGGGCTTCCTCCAGCTGCGTTTCCCACAGACTGCCAACTCGGTCGATGCGGCCGATTTGCTGCTCCACGACGCCTGGATTCCATTCGGGATGGAGCAGCACCACGGTCTTGCATGCCTTGTGCAGGTTGAGCCCCTCGCGCCCCACCACCGACTGGGCGACAAGAACGCGCGGATTGCTGTTGGGACGATTGAAAGCCAGTTGCAACAGGCGCCGTGTTTCAGGCGCGGTGTGTCCGTACATCAAGCGGGCAAATCTGCCTTCGGTGCGCTTGAATTCTTCCTTCAGGCGGCTTTGCAGGACCGCCCAAAGGCTAGAGGCTTCCGTCGCACTAAGCTGGCCATCACCGTCTTTATCCCCTTCGTCACGCTCGCTGACAGCATTGATGAGTTCGGTGAATGCCTCCGTCATATGTCGCGTCGACGTAGCGTCAAGTATCGGATCAACAAGTTCATCCATGGCGCGGCTGACCAGTACCAGCAGGGCGATTGCATGAAGCTCTTGCCTGAAATCGGTGCTACAAGAGCGAGTTTTTGACGCCCCCGATGCCCGACAACCAGCCCCTGCCCCCCGCGCCTGAAGCCCTCGGCGACCTGGCGGCGTTCGCCGAACTCGACGACCCGCGCAGCCGGCGTTGCCGCTACCCGCTGGAGGAGTTGCT
>NZ_QJJS01000024.1 GCF_003201595.1 Sphaerotilus hippei
TCAAGGGCCTGCTCTAAGCCCTGCCCTGCCGCCCGCTCGGCACGCTCCGGGCCCGCGGGCTCCAGGCCTCAAGCCGTCGCTCGCGACGGCTTTTTTTCGACCACGCGCCGGGAGCGGGCAGCAAAAAGGGTCCCGCAGGACCCTGGGTGCGACCTGCACGATCCGGCCGGAGCCGGAGCGTGCATCAGGTGCCGATCAGCGTTCGCCGACGGGCTGCACGTCGCGCGAGGCCGCGCCCACGAACAGCTGGCGCGGACGGCCGATCTTGTACTCCGGATCGCTGATCATCTCGTTGAGCTGGGCGATCCAGCCGACCGTGCGGGCCAGCGCGAAGATGCCGGTGAACAGGTTGACCGGGATGCCGATGGCGCGCTGCACGATGCCGGAGTAGAAGTCGACGTTCGGGTAGAGCTTGCGGCTGACGAAGTATTCGTCTTCCAGCGCGATCTTCTCCAGCTCCTTGGCCAGCTTGAACAGCGGATCGTTCTCCAGGCCCAGCTCGGCCAGCACCTCGTTGCAGGTTTCCTGCATCAGCTTGGCGCGCGGGTCGTAGTTCTTGTAGACGCGGTGACCGAAGCCCATCAGCTTGACGCCGGAGTTCTTGTCCTTGACCTTCTCCATGAACTCGCCGACCTTGGAGACACCGCCCTGGCGCTGGATGTCTTCCAGCATGTTCAGGCAGGCTTCGTTGGCACCGCCGTGGGCGGGGCCCCACAGGCAGGCGACGCCGGCAGCGATGGCGGCGAACGGGTTGGTGCCCGACGAGCCGCACAGGCGGACCGTCGAGGTCGAGGCGTTCTGCTCGTGGTCGGCGTGCAGGATGAAGATGCGGTCGAGGGCGCGCTCGAGCACCGGGTTGACCACGTACTCCTCGCACGGCGTGCCGAACATCATGCGCAGGAAGTTGCCCGAGTAGCTCAGGTCGTTCTTCGGGTACATGTAGGGCTGGCCGATGCCGTACTTGTAGGCCATGGCCACCAGCGTGGGCATCTTGGCGATCAGGCGGATGGCCGCGACGTGGCGGTGCTCCGGGTTGTTGATGTCGGTGCTGTCGTGATAGAAGGCCGACAGACCGCCGATCAGGCCGGTCAGCACCGCCATCGGATGGGCGTCACGGCGGAAGCCGCGCAGGAAGAACTGCATCTGCTCGTTGACCATCGTGTGGTTGATGACGAGCTTGTGGAAGTCGCTGCGCTGCGTGGCGTCAGGCAGGTCGCCGTTGAGCAGCAGGTAGCAGGTGTCGAGGTAGTCGCACTGGGTGGCCAGCTGCTCGATCGGGTAGCCGCGATACAGCAGCTCGCCCTTGTCACCGTCGATGTAGGTGATCGTGGAGTTGCACGACGCGGTGGACAGGAAGCCCGGGTCGTAGGTGAACTTGCCGGTCTGGGCGTAGAGCTTGCGGATGTCGATGACGTCCGGGCCTACCGTACCCTTGTAGATCGGCAGGTCCATCTTCGGACTGCCGTCCGAGAACGACAGGGTGGCTTTCACGTCGGAGGGAGTCATCATCGCAAAGTCCTCTAGGTCAAATAATGTGTTGCAGAGCCCAGCCGCTGAGCGCGACAGGTCGGTGGCTCAGGGGCGCTGACGCAGCTGCGCCAGCACGTCCACGACTTCGGGCCGAGCCAGCTCGCCCTCCGGCTCACGCCGTTGCAGCAGGAGGTCGAGCAGATCGTTGTCGGCCAGGTCCATCAGCAGTTCGATCCCGGCGGCCTGGCGCACCGTCAAGGTGCTCTCGTACCGCTGGAAGAAGCGCTCGATGAACAGATCGTTCTCCAGCAGGCCCCGGCGGCAACGCCACCGGAGCTTGCTGAGTGCCCGTTCATCAAGCAAGCCGTGGTCCATCGCGGGATCGGATACCGATGTGCCGGTCACGTCGTTCACACCGCGCGGCGGATCATCAGTTCCTTGATCTTGCCGATGGCCTTCGTGGGGTTCAGGCCCTTCGGGCACACGTCCACGCAGTTCATGATCGTGTGGCAGCGGAACAGACGGTACGGATCTTCCAGATTGTCCAGACGCTCGCCGGTGGCCTGGTCGCGGCTGTCCGCGATGAAGCGGTAGGCCTGCAGCAGACCGGCCGGGCCGACGAACTTGTCCGGGTTCCACCAGAAGCTCGGGCAGCTCGTCGAGCAGCTCGCGCACAGGATGCACTCGTACAGGCCGTTGAGCTCGTCGCGCTCTTCGGGAGACTGCAGGCGCTCCTTGTCGGGCAGCGGCGTGTCGTTGATCAGGTAGGGCTTGATCGAGTTGTACTGGTTGAAGAACATCGTCATGTCCACGATCAGATCGCGGACGACGGGCAGGCCCGGCAGCGGCTTGAGCACGATCACGCCCGGCAGGTCGCGCATGTTCGTCAGGCAGGCCAGACCGTTCTTGCCGTTGATGTTCATCGCGTCCGAACCGCAGACGCCTTCGCGGCAGGAGCGGCGGAAGCTGATGGTCGGGTCGACGGCCTTGAGCTTGATCAGGGCGTCGAGCAGCATGCGCTCGTTGCCTTCGAGCTCGACCTCGATGCTCTGCATGTAGGGCTTGGCATCCTTGTCCGGATCGTAGCGGTAGATCTGGAACGTGCGCTTCTGTGCCATGTTGTTTACTCCTGTTGCACGCTTAGAAGGTGCGGACCTTGGGCGGAACGGACTCGACCGTCAGCGGCTTGAGCTGCACCGGCTTGTACGACAGGCTGTTGGTGGCGCTGTCCCACAGGGTGTGCTTCATCCATTCGCGGTCGTTGCGGCCCAGCGGGAACTCGGCATCGTCGGCGCCACGCTCGTAGTCGTTCACGGTGTGGGCACCCCGGCATTCACGGCGGGCGGCGGCCGAGACGATCGTGGCCTGGGCGGCCTCGATCAGGTTCTCGACTTCCAGCGCCTCGATGCGCGCGGTGTTGAACACCTTGGACTTGTCCTTGAGCGTGATGCCCTTGACACGTTCGCGGATCGCGGCGATGGAGACCACACCCTCGTCCATCATCTTCTGGGTGCGGAACACGCCGGCATGCTTCTGCATCGAGGCACGCAGGTCGTTGGCGACGTCCTGGGCGTATTCGCCCGAGGTGCTGCCATCCAGACGCGCCAGGCGCGACAGCGCGAGGTCGGCGGCGTCCTTGGGCAGTTCCTTGTGCGAGCGCGGAGCGTTCTTGATCGCGTCGACGATGTGGTTGCCGGCCGCGCGGCCGAACACCAGCAGGTCGAGCAGCGAGTTCGTGCCCAGGCGGTTGGCGCCGTGCACCGACACGCAGGAGCATTCGCCCACGGCGTACAGGCCGTTGACGACGCTCTTGTAGTCGTCGCCCTTGGGAGCGACGACCTGGCCGTTGATGTTGGTCGGGATGCCACCCATCTGGTAGTGGATGGTCGGCACCACCGGGATCGGCTCCTTGGTGATGTCGACGTTGGCGAAGTTGTGACCGATCTCGAACACCGAGGGCAGGCGCTTGAGGATGGTGTCGCCACCCAGGTGGGTCATGTCGAGCTGGATGTAGTCCTTGTTCGGACCGCAGCCACGACCTTCCTTGATCTCCTGGTCCATGCAGCGCGAGACGAAGTCACGCGGTGCCAGGTCCTTCAGCGTCGGGGCATAACGCTCCATGAAGCGCTCGCCGTTGACGTTGCGCAGGATCGCGCCTTCGCCGCGGCAGCCTTCGGTCAGCAACACGCCCGCGCCGGCCACGCCGGTGGGGTGAAACTGCCAGAACTCCATGTCCTGCAGCGGGATGTTGGCGCGTGCGGCCATGCCCAGGCCGTCACCGGTGTTGATGAAGGCGTTGGTCGAGGCCGCGTAGATGCGACCGGCACCGCCGGTGGCCAGCAGCGTGGTCTTGGCCTCGAGGATGTGGACCTCGCCGGTCTCCATCTCGAGCGCGGTCACGCCCACCACGTCACCGTCGGCGTCGCGGATCAGGTCCAGCGCCATCCATTCGACGAAGAACTGGGTGCGCGACTTGACGTTCTGCTGATACAGCGTGTGCAGCATCGCGTGGCCGGTGCGGTCGGCCGCGGCGCAGGCACGCTGCACCGGCTTCTCGCCGTAGTTGGCGGTGTGGCCGCCGAACGGACGCTGGTAGATCGAGCCGTCGGCATTGCGGTCGAAGGGCATGCCGAAGTGCTCGAGCTCGTAGACCACCTTCGGCGCTTCACGGCACATGAACTCGATCGCGTCCTGGTCGCCCAGCCAGTCGGAGCCCTTGATGGTGTCGTAGAAGTGATAGTGCCAGTTGTCCTCGCTCATGTTGCCCAGCGAGGCACCGATGCCACCCTGTGCCGCCACCGTGTGCGAACGGGTCGGGAACACCTTGGACAGCACCGCCACGTTCAGGCCGGCACGGGACAGTTGCAGGGAAGCACGCATGCCGGAGCCACCGGCACCGACGATGACGACGTCGAACTTGCGGCGCGACAGATTGGAACCAACAGACATTACAGCCTCCAGAGCACTTGGACCGCCCAGCCGGCACAGCCGACGAGCCACGCGACCGTGGCCACCTGCAGCGACAGGCGCAGCCCGACCGACTTGGTGACGTAGTCCATGTAGATATCACGCACACCGACCCAGGCATGCCATGCCAGGGAGACGATGACGACAAAAGTCAGGGTCTTCATCCACTGGGCGGAGAAGATCGCCGCCCAGCGGTCATAGCCCAGCGGGCCGCCCAGCAGCACCTGGGCCAGCAGCACGATGGTGAACAGCGCCATCAGCACGGCGGTCATGCGCTGCACGAGCCAGTCGCGCAGACCGTAATGCGCGCCGACGACGACACGCTTGGAACCATAGTTCTTGGACATGGAAAACAACTGCCTCTCGGAAAGGGTTCAGAACAGACCGAACAGCTTGGCGCCCAGGGCCACGGTCAGCACCAGGCTGATCGCGAAGCTGACCACGGCCGACGAATGGCCCTGCTGCTTGGTGACGCTGTGGGTCGCGTCCATCCAGAGGTGGCGCACGCCGGCGCAGAAGTGGTGCAGGTAGGACCAGATCAGGCCCAGCACGACCAGCTTCATGAACCAGCCGGGCAGCACGCCCCAGCCCGCGGTGAAGACCGACGTGAAGGCGTCGTACGAGACTTCCGAGCTGACACTGTTGTCGAACATCCAGATGATGAACGGCAGCAGGACGAACATCACCACCCCGCTGGCGCGATGGAGGATCGACAGCTTGGCTGCCAGGGGAAGTCGGTACTGCGTGGCGTCGATCAGACGCATCGGGCCTGGCCGCTGCTTGGTGGTGGCTGTCATGACGTGCCTTTTTGGTGAGAAGGTAAACCGATCGATTTTATTGCAATGCAGCAGAGTTGGTACGTCCGGTGTGGCAGGCGCCCCACCCCTGCTTCAGCTGAGTTCGTTGCGATAGTGATGCCCGTGGGTGTTGTACAGGCCGCGCCGGAGCTCGACCGGCTTGTCGCCGTAGGTCATGGACAGGCGCTCGACGCTGAGCAGCGGAGCCCCTGCCTGCACCGACAGCACGACGGCCGTGGCCTCGTCGGCCACCACGGCGCGGATCTTCTCCTCGGCCCGGATCATGCGCACCCCGAACTCGGATTCGAACAGGCTGTAGAGCGGCCCGCGGTATTCACTCAAGCGTTCGGCGGTCAGCCCCTTGAAGAGGGAGCCCGGCAACCAGATGTCGTCGAGCACCACCGCCACCCCCGACTGCGACAGCGTGCGGCGGATCTGCACGACCGTGTCGCCGGCGCGCAGATCCAGCGCCCGCGCCACGTCGGACGGCGCCCGCAGGCGGCGGCAGTCGAGGAACTGGCGCTGCATGCGCAGCGGCGGCATGCCATCCTCGGGCTGCAGCCGCAAGAAGCGGTACTGGATCTTCTCTTCGTTGTGGGTGGCGACGAACGTGCCCTTGCCCTGACGTCGAACCAGCAGATTCTCCGCGGCAAGTTCGTCAATAGCCTTACGCACCGTGCCCTGGCTGACACGAAAGCGCGCCGCGAGCTCCAGCTCGCTCGGGATGGCCTCGCCCGGACGCCATTCACCGCCCTGCAGACCCCGCATGATCAGGGCCTTGATCTGCTGATAAAGTGGACTGAAGGCAGGCGTGGCCCCACCGCCACCATCGGATGCGGACTGTGCGGAAGGGGGGGCCTGGTTCGACATCCCCGGATTGCAGCACAAGGCCGCACACCGTTGCAATCGTCTGGTCAAAGATGTCTTATATAAGACATAAGATCGTTGACAGCCATGGGGGCGAGACCTAGACTGAAAGGCTAATCCCGCCCAAAATTTAGGTCCAACTTCCTCCAAGGAGTCCGTCCATGAGCAAGAGCCCCGTCCGTGTTGCCGTCACCGGCGCCGCTGGTCAGATCGGTTACGCCCTGCTGTTCCGCATCGCCTCCGGCGAAATGCTGGGCAAGGACCAGCCCGTGATCCTGCAACTGCTGGAAGTGCCGGTCGAGAAGGCTCAGGAAGCGCTCAAGGGCGTGATCATGGAGCTCGAGGACTGCGCCTTCCCGCTGCTGGCCGGCATCGAGGCCCACAGCGACCCGATGGAAGCCTTCAAGGACACCGACTACGCCCTGCTGGTCGGCTCGCGTCCCCGCGGCCCGGGCATGGAGCGTGCCGAGCTGCTGTCGATCAACGGCGCCATCTTCACCGCCCAGGGCAAGGCCCTGAACGCCGTCGCCTCGCGCAACGTCAAGGTGCTGGTGGTCGGCAACCCCGCCAACACCAACGCCTACATCGCGATGAAGGCCGCGCCAGACCTGCCGGCCAAGAACTTCACCGCCATGCTGCGCCTGGACCACAACCGCGCCGCCTCGCAGATCGCCGCCAAGACCGGCAAGGCCGTGGCCGACATCCAGAAGCTGGCCGTGTGGGGCAACCACTCGCCGACCATGTACGCCGACTACCGCTTCGCCACCATCGGTGGTGAGTCGGTCAAGGACATGATCAACGACGAAGCCTGGAACCGCGACGTGTTCCTGCCCACCGTCGGCAAGCGTGGTGCCGCGATCATCGCCGCACGCGGCCTGTCGTCGGCCGCCTCGGCCGCCAACGCCGCCATCGACCACATGCGCGACTGGGCCCTGGGCACCAACGGCGCCTGGGTCACGATGGGCATCCCGTCCAACGGCGAATACGGCATCCCGGCCGAGACGATGTTCGGCTTCCCCGTCACCTGCGAAGGCGGCGAATACAAGATCGTCGAGGGCCTGCCGATCGATGCCTTCTCGCAGGAGTGCATCAACAAGACCCTGGCCGAGCTGGAAGGCGAGAAGGACGGCGTCAAGCACCTGCTGTGATGCCTCGCTGACGCAGGCAGGCCGGCGGTCCCCCGATCGGCCGGTCGCAGCGTCACAATGCAGCCAGTCTGGCAACGGACTGGCTTTTTTTTGCCCGTCTCCTTTCCTTCACGCACCGGCACGACCCATGAGCGCTCCTTCCGTTCCCCTGGTCCACCCCCGCGACGCCCTGTTCGAGTCCGACGAGCGGGCACCGACCCTGCCGGTCTGCGACCACTACGCCGGCGTCGAGGTGCGCATGCGCAAGGCCCTGGCGCTGCAGGCCGAACTCGGGCCGGTGTTCGACGTCACGCTCGACGGCGAGGACGGCGCTCCGGTGGGCGGCGAAGTCGAGCACGCCCACCTGATGGCCGAGCTGGTCGACTCGACCGCCAACCACCACGACCGTGTCGGCGTGCGGGTGCAGACCGTCGATCACCCGGCCTTCGAGGCCATGGTGGACACGGTGGTCGCACGCGCCGGCGCCCGCCTGGCCTACCTGATGGTGCCCAAGCCGCGCCACCTGCAGGACATCGAGCAGGCGATCGCCGCGATCGACGCCGCCAGCCGGCGCCACGGCCTGGGTCGCTCCATTCCGGTGCACACGCTGATCGAGACCCACGGCGCGCTGCGCGAGGTCGAGGCGATCGCCGCCCTGCCCCGCATCGAGTCGCTGTCCTTCGGGCTGATGGACTTCGTCTCCGCCCACCGGGGCGCGATCCCGCACAGCGCGATGACCGCGGCCGGCCAGTTCAGCCATCCGCTGGTGGTGCGCGCCAAGCTGGCGATCGCCGCGGCCTGCCATGGCCGGGGCAAGACGCCGTCGCACTGCGTGGTGACCGAGTTCAAGCACCTCAACGCGCTGCAGGACGCGGCCACGCGCGCCTGCCGAGAGTTCGGCTACACGCGCATGTGGAGCATCCACCCCGACCAGATCCGCCCGATCGTCGAGGCGTTCTCGCCGACGACCGCCGAGATCGATCTGGCCATCCAGATCATCGAGGCGGCCCAGCAGGCGCAGTGGGGGCCGATCCGCCACCGCCACCAGGGCCAGGACCAGCTGCACGACCGCGCCAGCTACCGCTACTTCTGGCACGTCATCGAGCGGGCCCACCGCACCTCGCTGCACGGCCAGGCCCAGCTGCCGGTCGAGGTCAGCGCGCGGTATTTCGGCACCTGACCGGCGCCGGCAGGCCCCGCCGCCGTGACGGAACGCATCCACCCGGCCGCTGCGGGCACGACTTGCAACAGACCAGGCGGCCAATCGGCGCACAATCCGCCCGCCTGAATGCCCGTAGCCCTTTCTCCCGGAGTCCGAACATGCCCACCCTCCTGCGCACCCTGATCTGCACCACCGCCGCCGGCCTGTGCCTGTCGCTCGCTCCGCTGAGCCAGGCCGCCACCAAGGCCGCCAAGAAGACCGAAGCCGCCGCCCCGGCGCCGCTGCCCGAGCTCAGCGAGGAGCAGCTGTCCAACGCCGGCCGGGTGCTGACCGGCGACCAGGCCTGCGAGTTCAACCAGACGGTGAAGGTCGAGCCCAACGCCAAGTCGGGTTATTTCGACATGGATTTCAAGGGCAAGAAATACGTGCTGGCGCCCGAGCCGACCACGACCGGCGCGGTGCGCCTCGAGGACAAGAAGAACGGCCTGGTCTGGATCCAGATCGCCAACAAGTCGATGCTGATGAACTCCAAGATCGGCCGCCGCCTGGTCGACGAGTGCGTGCATCCGTCCCAGAAGGCCTGATCCCCGCGCACCCGGCCCTGCGGCCGCACGACGCCGGTGTCCCCGGTGTTGTGCGGCCGTGTCATTTTGTGGCGCCACAAGCCCGTTGAAATCACGGTGGCTCTTGGCAAGTCTTATATAAGACTTAAAATCAACGATTGATCCGGCGCCGGCTTGCGAGTCGTCTGTCCGGCACGTTCGTCACCCTGCACGGAGCACCTCATGCTGCAAGCCTATCGCCAACACGTCGCTGAGCGCGCTGCGCTCGGTATCCCGCCCCTGCCGCTGGATGCCAAGCAAGTCGCCGATCTGATCGAGCTGATCAAGAATCCGCCCGCTGGCGAAGATGCGTTCCTGCTGGACCTGCTGACCCATCGTGTGCCCCCGGGCGTGGACGATGCCGCCAAGGTCAAGGCCTCGTTCCTGGCCGCGGTCGCCCATGGCGACCTGGCCGTCGGCCTGATCTCCAAGGCCAAGGCCACCGAGCTGCTGGGCACGATGGTCGGTGGTTACAACGTGCACCCGCTGATCGAGCTGCTCGATGACGCCGAAGTCGCCGGCGTCGCCGCCGAAGGTCTGAAGAAGACCCTGCTGATGTTCGACTTCTTCAACGACGTCGCCGAGAAGGCCAAGGCCGGCAATGCCCGCGCCAAGGAAGTCGTGCAGAGCTGGGCCGAGGCCGAGTGGTTCACCACCCGCCCCGAAGTGCCCAAGTCGATCACCGTGACCGTCTTCAAGGTGCCTGGCGAGACCAACACCGACGACCTGTCGCCCGCCCCCGACGCCTGGAGCCGCCCGGACATCCCGCTGCACTACCTGGCGATGCTGAAGAACACCCGCGAAGGCGCGGCGTTCACGCCGGAAGAGGACGGCAAGCGCGGCCCGATGCAGTTCATCGAGGACCTGAAGAAGAAGGGCAACCTCGTGGCCTACGTCGGCGACGTGGTCGGCACCGGCTCCTCGCGCAAGTCGGCCACCAACTCGGTGATCTGGGCCACGGGCCAGGACATCCCGTTCGTGCCGAACAAGCGCTTCGGCGGCGTCACGCTGGGCGGCAAGATCGCGCCGATCTTCTTCAACACGCAGGAAGACTCCGGCTCGCTGCCGATCGAGGTCGACGTGACCAAGCTCGAGATGGGCGACGTGGTCGACGTGCTGCCCTATGACGGCAAGATCGTGCGCAACGGCGAGACCGTGGTCGAGTTCAAGCTCAAGAGCGACGTGCTGTTCGACGAAGTGCGCGCCGGTGGCCGCATCAACCTGATCATCGGCCGCTCGCTGACCGCCAAGGCGCGCGAGTTCCTGGGCCTGCCCGCGTCCACGCTGTTCCGCCTGCCCTCGACGCCCACCGCCACCAACGCCGGCTTCACGCTGGCGCAGAAGATGGTCGGCCGTGCCGTCGGCCTGCCGGAAGGCCAGGGCGTGCGCCCCGGCACCTACTGCGAGCCGAAGATGACCACCGTGGGTTCGCAGGACACCACCGGCCCGATGACCCGCGACGAGCTGAAGGACCTGGCCTGCCTGGGCTTCTCGGCCGACCTGGTGATGCAGTCCTTCTGCCACACCGCCGCCTACCCGAAGCCGGTCGACGTCAAGACCCACCGCGAGCTGCCCAAGTTCATCTCCAGCCGCGGCGGTGTCGCGCTGCGTCCGGGCGACGGCGTGATCCACTCGTGGCTGAACCGCCTGCTGCTGCCCGACACGGTGGGCACCGGCGGTGACTCGCACACCCGTTTCCCGATCGGCATCTCCTTCCCGGCCGGCTCCGGCCTGGTGGCCTTCGGTGCGGCCACCGGCGTGATGCCGCTGGACATGCCCGAGTCGGTGCTGGTGCGCTTCAAGGGCCAGATGCAGCCCGGCATCACGTTGCGCGACCTGGTGCACGCCATTCCGCTGTACGCCATCAAGGCCGGTCTGCTGACCGTCGCCAAGGCCGGCAAGAAGAACGTGTTCTCGGGCCGCATCCTCGAGATCGAAGGCCTGCCGGACCTGAAGGTCGAACAGGCCTTCGAGCTGAGCGACGCGTCGGCCGAACGTTCGGCCGCCGGCTGCACCGTCAAGCTGAACCCCGAGCCGATCAAGGAATACCTCACCAGCAACGTCGTGCTGATGAAGAACATGATCGCCGACGGTTATGCCGACGCCCGCACGCTGGCGCGCCGCATCGAGAAGGTCGAGGCCTGGCTGGCCAAGCCCGACCTGCTCGAGGCCGACCAGGACGCCGAATACGCGGCCGTGATCGAGATCGACCTGAACGAGCTGACCGAGCCCGTGCTGTGCTGCCCGAACGATCCGGACGACGCCAAGCTGCTGAGCGAAGTCGCCGGCGCCAAGATCGACGAGGTGTTCATCGGCTCGTGCATGACCAACATCGGTCACTTCCGCGCCGCCTCCAAGCTGCTCGAAGGCAAGCGTGACATCCCGGTCAAGCTGTGGATCGCCCCGCCGACCAAGATGGACGCTTCGGAGCTGACCAAGGAAGGCCATTACGGCGTGTTCGGTGCCGCCGGCGCGCGCACCGAGATGCCGGGCTGCTCGCTGTGCATGGGCAACCAGGCACAGGTGCGTGAAGGTGCGACCGTGGTCTCGACCTCGACCCGCAACTTCCCGAACCGCCTGGGCAAGAACACCTTCGTCTACCTGGCGTCGGCCGAGCTGGCCGCGATCGCGTCCAAGCTGGGTCGCATCCCGACGGTGGCCGAGTACGCCGCCGACATGGGCGTGATCAATAAGGACGGCAGCAAGATCTACACGTACCTGAACTTCGACAAGATCGAGGAGTATGCCGAGACCGCCAAGGGCGTGACCGCCTGATCGGTGCCATGCTGAGGGCATGAGCAGGCGGCCACGCCGCCTGCTGCGCGCACGAGGCCTGCCGGGGTGACCCGGCAGGCCTTTCCTGTTCCATGGGCGGTCCGAGCGCGGCCTCAGCCGGCCTCCAGCGCCAGCCTGAACTTCTGCAGCGCGGCGCGCAGCTTCCTGTGTTCACCCGACGAGGGCAGCAGCTCGATCAGCCAGGCCAGCTGGGATCGGATCGAATCCTGCTGGCCGGCGTTGCCCAGACGCCGCAGCAGTTCTTGCTGGGCCGCCACGAGGCGACGCCGCACCGGCTCGCGGTCCAGGCCCGAGCCGGCGGGGCCGTCGAGCATCGCCCACAGCGCATCGACCCGGGTGGCCTCCAGTTTGGCCTGGGCGTGGAAGAACTGGCGCTGCTCGCCGTAGCGGCGCCGGCCGTCGGCCACCGCCTCGGCCAGCCAGGCGCTGCGCTGCGCCACCAGGGCGTCGAGCACGGAACGATCCCCTTGTGCCGCCAGCACGATCGCCGCGTCCAGCGTCTGCAGCGTCGGGTAGTGGTCACGCGTGCCCTCGAGCTGCAGCGACAGCTCGCTGGCGCTGCGACAGGCCTGGATCATCTCGAGCAGGTTCGCCTGCACGGTGTCGTCCTCGCCACGGCGGCGGCTCGCCAGGGCCGCACGTTTCCAGTACGAACCCAGCAGCGCCAGCCGCTCGGGCGTGCGCCCCAGCAGCAGCAGGGCCTGCAGGCGGGCATGGCCCGCCGCCAGCAGCCGGGCGCCTTCCGCGGCGGTCTGCGGCTGCCGGCCCAGCGCGTCGCCCAGCCGCACCTCGAGGTTGGCCAGCTGCTCGATCGCCTTCAGGCTGGCGGCGGCCTCGTTGCAGCTGAGCGCCGCGCGGTAGTGCTCGATGGCCCGGGCCTTGTCGCCCAGGTCGGCCCAGGCCTGCGCCAGGCGCTCGCGCACCGGCGCCAGGTGGAAGAAGCGCGTGCGGGCCGCCTCCTCGATGCGCGCCAGGCGCACCTGGTAACGCTGCTGGTCCGGCGAGGCCACCGAGCCGATGCGGGCCAGCAGCCAGTCGAGGTCACCGAGCACCTGGCCCGCATGCAGGTAGTCGGGCGCCTGCCAGGCGTCGCGCTGCAGCTCCTTCAGACGGAAGCGCTCGTCGCCATACGCCTGGTAGGCCCCCCAGGTGTTGCTGGCGGGGTGGGCGCGCCAGGTGGTGGCCCGGGCCTGCAGCACCGCCTCGCCGAAGTTCGCGCCGTCGAGCAGGGCCGACCAGAAGGTGGTGGCGAAGGTCTCGGCCGCCGCATCGTCGACCGCCCAGCCGGCGGCGACCACCGCCTTGCAGCCCATCTCGATGAACTCGGTGGCCAGGTTGGCGGCCAGCTGGCCCCAGCGCTGGGCTTCACCCTGCATGTTGCCCAGGTGGCAGCAGTTGAGGAACACCACTTCGGGCACCCGCCTGAGCTTGCTGACCTGTGCGGCGGTCAGGTAGGTGTCCGGACCCAGCACCACGCCGGTGAAGCGCTGCTCCCCTTGGGCGACCACCCCGTGGGCCGCCAGGTGGATGGCGCGGTAGCAGCCGTCGAACAGCGAGACCAGCACGGCCTGGCCTTCGGGCCGGTCGAGCCGGGTGACGGCGTAGGCCTTGTCCTGGAAGCGGCGCGCCACCTCGACGGCCTCCTGCCGGGCGCCGTCGAGCTCGACCAGGCCGGAACGGGTGTCGCCGACCACCAGCACCCGGCACTCGTCGACCGTCGCCACCTGGCGGCGCCCGTAGGGCGAGGCCAGCTGGCGCACCAGGCCCACCCGCGTGGCCAGCGGCTGCTCGTGCTGGCCCGCCTCGTCGCGCATCATCTCCCACGGGTAGGCCGCGGCCACGGCGTCGACGCCGAGGATCAGGCCGCGCAGATCGGGCAGCGCGGCCTTGAAGCCGTTGGGCACCATCAGCTCGAACAGCGCCCGCGACAGGCCAGGCTGGTCCTGCGTGGACAGCGTGGCCGAGCGGATCAGGCCGTCGACCGCCTGGCGCTGGTCGGGCTCCTCGTTGACCTCGTTGCGGGCCCGGTCGGTGACCAGCGTGAAACGCAGGCCCAGGCCCGGCCGTTCGGTGATGTGCACCCGCTGCCAGCCGTTGGCGCCGCCCCCGTCGCCCCGACGGCCGAGGTAGCGCCCCTGCCCCAGGTGGATGCGGCCGTCAAAGCGCAGGTCGTCGCTGAACTTGCCGTCGAGCGCCAGTTCACGCAGCGCGCCGGCCGCGGCGATGACCCGGGACTCCTCGTCCTCGAAGAGGGTGAGCGCCCCGAGCCGCACCGCCATCTTCGCCTGCCGCAGCATCAGGTTGGCACGGCGCAGCGCCTCGACCAGCGCGCGCACGCCCAGCTCCACGCTGAGCCCGGCATAACCGGTGCCCACCAGCAGCGTCGACAGGCCGATGGCCCGCACCTCGTCACGCTCGGGGGGATGACCCTGAGCCCAGACCCGGGCGTATTCCAGCACGCCGCTGCACAGCGCGCGGGTCAGCTCGCCCGGCTGCAGCTCGCCCAGCGCGCCCAGCCCGACGACGATCGCGCCCCCCGGCCGGCTGCCCTCGAGCGGCGGCAGGAACACCATCGCATCCCCCGGCACGCTCGGATAGCGCCCCATCGCCTGGGCCCGCTTCAGCCCGTCGCCCAGGTGCTGGTCGAGGAACAGCGCACTGCCGCTGAGCGGGTCGTTGGCATAGGCACCGATCAGCACCGGCGTGTCCGCGCAGGCCAGGCTGCCGTGCACGATCGTCACCTCGACCGGCTCGCTGCGGCGCCGGGCCACCCGGCGGCCCGGCATGCGCCCGCCCACGGCGGCGGCCAGCACCTCGTCGGCGCTCGGGTAGAGCGTGTGCACCGCCAGCGGCGCCGGGCTGAACTGCAGCGCACCGGCATCACGGGCCGCACCGAGCGAGGTCGGCAGGCGGCACTGGCCGGTGTCGATCAGGCGCACGTAGTCGTCGAAGGCCACCTCGTGGTCGAGCAGATCCCCGTGGGCGGCCTCGACGAACCAGGCCCGCAGCGCCTCGGGCCGCCCGGTCTCCCAGGGCACCCGGCCATCGCCCTGGCCGCTCCAGCCGATCTCGACCTGGCCGTCGACCAGCCGGATCGCCATCGGCGTGCGCTCCTTGCCACCGACGTAGAGCGTGCACTCGGGATCGAGCGGTGCGGCCTGGATCTGCTGCACCGCCGCACGCGCCTGCTGCAGCCGCCGTTCGTCGGGCACGACCCAGCCGTCACCGGCCCCGCGGGCGCGGTCGAAGTCCAGGTCGGCCCCGCGGCTGCGGCCGGCCTGCCGGTTCTCGGCGTCCTGGGCATGCCAGGCCAGCCACTGCGCATGGCTGAAGTAGTCGCAGCCGTCGATCGCGACCTCGCCGGCCCCGCCGGGCACCGGCTTCACCGGCCAGGGCAGCAGCTCCAGCACGCCGGGGAAAGCGCTGACGATCGCCAGGAACTCGCGCATGTCGTGTTTCCAGTCGGCCCAGCGCTCGATCTTCTGCACGAAGGCGTCACGCCCCAGCAGCACCGCGGCCATGCTGTGCGAACCGCCGTTGGGCGTGCCGAACTGCACCAGGCGGCTGCCCTCGACGGCCTTGAACCGGTCCCAGCGACCCTTCAGCGCCAGACGGGCGACCAGCCCGCCCATCGAGTGCGCGACGATGCGCAGCGGCTGGCGGCGCAGGCGGGCGTCGTCCATCGCCTGGTCCAGCACGGCCCCGAAGCGCTGCGCCGCGTCGACGATGGACAGGCGCCAGTCGTAGGTGAAGGGCCGCAGCTCGTGGGTCTGCGCCAGGTGCTGGGCAAAACGCTCGTAGGACGCGTCCATCCAGCCGTCGGTCTGCACCTCGGTCGCGTCGACCTGCAGCTGCTCCATCTGGCCGGCGGCCATGCTGAAGGGCTCGAACCAGATGCGGTTGCGTCCCCGCGCCAGGTGGCTGCCCATGATGCCGGGCAGCAGCAGCGCGATCGGCGCGGTGTCGCGCGGGCGGATGTGCACGCCCCCGCGGGCCAGCGGGGTGCGCGACGGTGCGGCCAGCCGCTCGAAGCCGCTGCTGTCGCCGGCCAGCGCCGCCAGCAGCGGCCTGACGCTGTCGGCGCGGCGGAAATAGCTCAGGTGGTGCACCGCCGGCCCGGCCAGCGCCTTCAGCCACAGCCCCTGCAGGCGCACGGCCCCCCCGCTCATCGACGGCGTGTTCACCACCAGGTCGGTCTCGCCGCCGTAGTAGGACTCGGACAGGCAGTCGCCCAGCCAGGACAGCAGCCCCTCGCCCTCGAAGTCACCGGCGATGACATGCAGCGACGCGTCGAGCTCCACGTCGGGCGCGTTCAGCAGCGCCACCAGCGGCGAGTCCGGCATCATCGCCTCGAGCCCCGGCAACAGCCGGGCATCGGTGCGGGCCCGCACCAGCGCCAGCGCCAGCGACTTCAGCAGGTCGCCGCCCCGGGCGATCGGCTGCAGCCCGGGCACCGCGCCCAGGCCGGCGCCCAGCAGGTTCAGCATCACCGTGGCCCAGCGATCGAGCCGGCCCGACGCGAGGGTCGTGCCACGCGCGGTGGCCGCCACGCGCACGAAACGCTCGACCCGCAGGCCGCGCTGCTTCATCTCGAGGCCCAGCGCACGCAGGCGGTCGGCGTCCTGCTCGGCGCCCTGCCGACCGGTGCGCTGCGCGTGCTGCAGGAAACGGTCGATGTCCTCCTCGGTGAACGGCGCCGCCCCGACCCGCTGGGCGCGCGCCAGCAGCTCGCCCAGCAGCCCCCCGCGGGAGTGGCTCACCAGGTGCAGGCAGGTGCCCCTGGGCAGGCGGCGGATCAGGTCGAGCACGTTGGCGATCGGCCCTTCGGTCAGCGAACGGTGCTCGTAGCCGTAGATCCGGTCGCCATACAGGCGACGCAGCGTGTCCCGGGCGTCCAGCTCGCTCTTGCCGCCGCCCCACAAGGCCCGGAAGCTGCCTTCGCAGCTCGAGGCCGTGCCGTGCAGGAACAGCAGCACCGGCCCGGCCTGCGCCGGCAGGGCCTCGACCGGCTCGGGCGCCCAGCGCTCGGTCGGCAGGCGATGCAGGCCCAGGCGGTGATCGAGCTGGCTGTCCTGGAACGCCCCGGCCGCCAGCACCGCCGTCACGCCGACCGGACCGGTGCGGTAGACCTTCAGCGCCTTCAGTGCCCAGGTGCCGAGCCCGTCGCGGCGGGTGCCGGCCAGCGCATGGGGCCCCGCCAGCCGCAGGGCCGGACCGACCGTCAGCGTGGCCGGCGCGTCCGCCCCGCGTGAGGTCGCCGGACCGAGGTAGCGCGACGCATCCTCGGCCGCGACCAGCAGCTGCACGCCGTTGTCGAGCACCAGCTCCAGCACCCCGTCGGCGGGCAGCTCCAGCCGGGTCGGCTCATCGCCTTCACCGCGGGCCGCACCGGCCAGCGTGTAGTGGTCGGCCGACCAGCCGGCAGCCGCCTCCTGGGTGACGGCGCTGGCATGCAGGCTGAGCACGACGGTGGCGGACATGGCGGTCTCCTGAAGGTGACTTGTTCATTGCCGGCACCGAGTCTAGGCCGACAAGGCCGGCAAGCCCAGCTCCGCAACCCCTTGTTCAGGGGATCGGGTGACAGATGGTTTCGAATGTGCAAACCGGTCGCCTGACCCGGTCATTCTTCATGACGAATGCGCCACGGAAATCCCGCGTCAGTTTCTCGTCAATTTGACTGGAATCAATGAATGAATCGAAATCAGGCCGTCCATTCCCTTCGCCAGCACGACGGAGATCAACACCGCCAATCAGGTGCTTATTTGATCGAAAGGATTTCCGGAGCCACTTCGATACTCGTCACCCGATAAAGGAATCCATCTGATGACCGTTCGTTCCTCACCATGGCGGAGCGCCGGTGTCGGCACCAAGCTGACGCTGGGCGCCTTCGCCCTGATCACCGTCGCCCTGGCCTTGTTCGTGTGGGCCATCGGACATTCGGTGAGCCGGGCCATCGAGGCCCGGGCCGCCGAGGAGCTGCAGGAGAAGACGCGGCTGCTGACGGATCTGGTCGACACCTCCGACAAGGACCTGAAGGCCCGCACCGGATTCCTGGCCCGGGCGCTGCAGCAGCGACTGGCCGGGCGTTTCGAGCTCAGCGCCGACACCGTCGACATCCACGGGGTCGCCACCCCGACGCTGCGGCGCGACCAGCAGCCGCTGAACCTCGACTTCACCCTCGTCGACGATTTCACCCGCACGACCGGCGCGGTCGCCACCGTGTTCGCCAAGAGCGGCGACGACTTCGTGCGCATCACCACGTCGCTGAAGAACGCCAGCGGCGAGCGCGCGGTCGGCACGCTGCTCGACCGCGCGCACCCCGGCTGGCGCGCCACCCGCGACGGCGCGAGCTACACCGGCCTGGCCACGCTGTTCGGCCGCCAGTACATGACGCAGTACGACCCGATCAAGGACGAACAGGGCCGCATCGTCGGCCTGAGTTTCATCGGTCTCGATTTTTCCGAATACCTGGCCCACCTCAAGACCACGCTGCAGAACATCCGGATCGGCCAGGCGGGTTATTTCTACGTGCTCGACGCCCGGCCGGGACCGCACCTCGGCGACCTGATCGTGCACCCGACCCGGGCGGGCCAGAACATCTTCGACCAGAAGGATTCGAGCGGCCGGGCCTTCATCCGGGAGATGGTCGAGCGCAGGAATGGCGCCATCCGGTATCCATGGCAGAACCAGGAACTCGGGGAAACCAGCGCACGCGACAAGATCGTCGCCTTCTCCTACGTGAAGAACTGGGACTGGATCATCGCCGGAGGCACCCACGTCGACGAATACACCGCCGAGATCACCAGCCTGCGGAACCTGTATGCGCTGATGGGCGCCGGCTTCGTGGCCCTCATCTGCGCCCTGCTCTACCTGCTGGTGCGGCGCCTGGTCACCGTCCCGCTGGCCCAGGCCAGCCAAGCCGCTCGGGCCATTGCCGCAGGCGACCTGACGGTGGCGCTGCGCTCGGATCGGCGTGACGAGATCGGCACCCTGATGGCGGCCATGGACCGCATCGGCAGCAGCCTGACCGGGGTCGTGCGCTCGGTGCGGCAGAACTCCGAAAGCGTGGCCACCGCCTGCGGCGAGATCGCCCAGGGCAACCAGGACCTGTCCGCCCGCACCGAAAGCCAGGCCAGCGCGCTGCAGCAGACCGCCGCGTCGA
Source organism: Sphaerotilus hippei (assembly GCF_003201595.1). GTDB lineage: Bacteria > Pseudomonadota > Gammaproteobacteria > Burkholderiales > Burkholderiaceae_C > Sphaerotilus > Sphaerotilus hippei. The sequence continues at coordinate 18,951 of NZ_QJJS01000024.1, forward strand.
TGGAAGAGCTGGGCTCGGTCGTGCGGCAGAACGCCGGCAACGCCCGCCAGGCCGACCAGCTGGCCCGGGACGCCAGCACCGTGGCGATCGAAGGCGGACGGGTCGTGGCCGAGGTCGTCGACACGATGAAGGACATCAACGCCTCGAGCCGGCGCATCGCCGACATCATCCAGGTCATCGACGGCATCAGCTTTCAGACCAACATCCTCGCGCTCAACGCCGCGGTGGAGGCGGCCCGCGCCGGTGAATCCGGCCGGGGCTTCGCCGTCGTCGCCAGCGAGGTGCGCACCCTTGCCAGCCGCAGCGCCAACGCCGCCCGGGAGATCCGCAGCCTGATCCACGACAGCGTCGAGCGGGTCGAGAGGGGCAGCGCGCTGGTCGACCAGGCCGGCGCCACCATGTCCGACGTGGTCGACGGCATCCACCGGGTCAGCACGCTGATGGGCCAGATCAGCACGGCCAGCACCGAGCAGGACACCGGCGTGGCCCAGGTCGGCGAGGCCGTGACCCAGATCGATCAGGCCACGCAGCAGAACGCCGCGCTGGTCGAGCAGATGGCCGCAGCCGCGGCCAGCCTCAGCGCGCAGGCCGACGACCTGGTGCGCTCGGTGGCGGTCTTCAGGGTGTAGCCCCCCGCCGGAGCGGCTCGAGCACCCTGCCCGCCAGCATGCGCTGGCGGGCTTTTTGACGTCCGATGGCTTCGCCACCGCCGCGCCGCGGTGCGCCACACCGATTGCGTTCCCGCAACGGCCCTCGAAAGGGACGGGCATTTCCCGGGCAGTCGTCCTACAATAAATTGTGAATGACTGTAACCTCACACTCGCCATGCTGACGACGCCCTGTCGGGGCCGCGAGTTGCCGCTCGGCTATTTCTGCTCCGTGACACCGCCCTGAGCGCGGTCGGCCGCCGGCAACTTCCTGCTGCACCGCGGCCCTGCGGCTGACGGATCCATCCCGGGTCCGTCCCGTTCGTTCGACCTGAACCCGGACACATCGGATCGCCGATGTGCAGCCTCGCCATGCCGCGCCCGTGCGCGGCCTGCCCGCCGCCGCCCAACCTCCAGTTCACAGCGCCATGACCACTTCTCCACAAGCCTACCGGGCCGACATCGACGGACTGCGCGCGCTGGCCGTGCTGCCGGTGGTGGCCTTCCACGCCGGCGTGTCCGGCATCCCCGGGGGCTTCGTCGGTGTCGACGTGTTCCTGGTCATCTCCGGCTTCCTGATCACCGCCATCCTGGCCCGGGAGATCGAGCGCGGCGAGTTCAGCCTCTGGCGCTTCTACGACCGGCGCATCCGGCGCATCGTGCCCGCGCTGATCACGATGTTCGCCGCCGTGTGGCTGGTGGGCGCGCTGGTGCTCTACCCGCCCGAGATGCGGCTGCTGGGCGAGAGCATGGCCGCCGCGCTGCTGTCGGTGGCCAACCTCTACTTCTGGCAGACGATCAACTACTTCAACCCCGGCGACACGGTGCTGCTGCTGCACACCTGGTCGCTCGGGGTGGAGGAGCAGTTCTACCTCGTCTTCCCGCTGCTGCTGGCCTGGCTGCACCGCCGCGGGCAGGCCCCGCTGCGGCTGCTGCTGATCGTGCTGGCCCTGTCGCTGGTCGCCAGCTCGATCGGCGTCTTCCACTGGCGCTCGGCCACCTTCTACCTGCTGCCCACGCGCGCCTGGGAGCTGCTGGTGGGCGCCTGCCTGGCGCTGTGGCGTCCGTCATTCCGGATCGCCCCGCTGCTGCGCCAGGCGATGGGCGCGGCCGGCCTGGCGCTGATCCTGTTCGCCATGCTGCACTTCAACAAGGACGGCGCCTTCCCGGGCCTGCGGGCGCTGTTTCCCTGCGTGGGCGCGGCGCTGATCATCCTGGCCGGCAGCCCGGGCGGCAGCTCGCTGGTCAACCAGCTGCTGTCCACCCGCCCGCTGGTCTTCATCGGGCTGATCTCCTACTCGCTCTACCTGTGGCACTGGCCGGTGATGGTGTTCCAGAACACCGCCGCGCTGTTCTTCCCGGACACGACCCCGGCCGCGCTGGTGCAGGTCGGCGTGATCGTGCTGTCCATCGTGCTGGCCACCGCCTCGTGGTGGTTCATCGAGCGTCCGTTCCGCGGCGCCTGGGGGCTGTCGCGCCGCACGGCCATGGGCCTGGCCGGCGGTGGCACGGCGGTGGCGCTGACGATGAGCGGTGTGGCGGCCGCGCTGCCGCAGTCCTTCCCGACCCATGGCGACGCGTCGGTGGCCGTCGTCGCCAGCTACCTCGACTATCCGCAGGATGCCGGCACCCGCGTGGGCACCTGCTTCCTGCTGCCCGAGGACCGGCAGGAACAGTTCGATCCCGCCACCTGCCTGCGCTCGGACCCCGCCCGCAAGAACTACCTGCTGGTGGGCGACAGCCACGCGGCCCACCTGCTGCCCGGCCTGACCCGGGCCTGGCCGCAGGCCAACATCATGCAGGCCACCGCGGCGGGCTGCCTGCCCGTGGTGGGCTGGCAGACCGGCATCAGCAGCTGCGTGCGCTTCATGCGCGACACCTTCGACCAGCGCCTGTGGGCCCAGCCGGTCGACGCCGTGCTGCTGAGCGCCCGCTGGAGCGAACACAGCCTCGACGAGGCCAGCCGCACGCTCGCCTGGCTGCAGCGCAAAGGCATGCGCACCATCGTCTTCGGCCCCGTGCCCCGCTACGACATGGCCGTGCCCCGGCTGCTCGCCAATGCCGTGCGCAGCGGTGACCCCGACCTGCTGCGCCGGCACATGGACCCCGGCCTCGACCGGCTCGACCGCCAGATGGCCGACCTCGCCCACCGCCACGGCGCCCGCTACATCTCCGTGTTCCGGTCGCTGTGCGCCAGCGGCCAGTGCCTCTCGCAGACGCCCGAGCTCATCCCCATGCAGTACGACCGCAGCCACCTGACGATCGAAGGCTCGGAACTGCTGGTGCGGCAGTGGCTGCGCAGCGGGGTGCTCGGCCCCTGACCCCCGGCGGGCAGGCCGCCCGCCCGGCCCCTCCGTTCAGCGCGTGCAGGCAATGGCCTCTTCATGCAGCGCGCGCAGGCGCTGGTGCGCCTCGTCCTGCTCGTCCGGCGGCACGCTCTGCCGGGCCTGCAGGTAGCGGCGGCTGAACACGTCCAGGTAAGCCTCCAGCGTGCGCGCCGCATGCAGGTCGCCCGCCAGCGCCAGGCACCGTGCGGCCACCTCCGAGGTGCACAGGTGATGCCCGTGCGACGCCTGGCGCAGCCGGTAGGACGAGCCCTGGCCGGGCGGCAGGCTCAGCACCGGCAGGCACTCCAGGTACGCACTCTTGCGGAAGATCTTGCGCGCCTCGGCCCAGGTCCCGTCCAGCAGCACGAACAGCGGCCGCACGCCTGCGCCGCCCGCCCCGCCCTCATCCGCCGCAGCCCGCGCCGGCATCGCCTCGGGCAGCAGGCCGGTCACCACCCGCCGCGCCGCCGCGAACTCCCCCGGAAACACCAGGTAAGGCTGCCACTGCGGATCGGCCAGCACGGCCAGCAGCGCCGGATCGGCCACCAGGCGCTCCCAGCCGAACGCCATCGTGTCGGGCACCACGTCGGCGATCAGCCAGCCCGTGTTGCTGGGCTTGAGCGCCTCGAACTCGCCCATGATCAGGCACACCCCCGCCCGCGTGGGCACCACCGGCCGCCACGCGCACATGCAATGGCTGGGCAGCAGCCGGCAGCCCGCGCAACGCACCTGGCGCAGCGGCCCGCGATCCAGCCGCGGTCGGGTCGGACAGTGCGTCAGGCAGGCGGTGCGCAGGCGGGAAACGGCGTGGGGCATGCGGAGGAGTCTACGGGGCGGATCCCTACGCTACGATCCGCCCTCTTGCCACCGATGACCGATCCGGGAGTCCCTTGCTGATACTGATACGCCCCTTTTCAGTCGGCGTCACGGTACATCAGCCAGCTGAGCGCTGATGTCCGGCGCCTTGGGCGCCCCAGGGGTGACGGCCGCTTCAGTCACTGATCGGACTCGAACTCGGCAGAGTTGAAGCGCAGCACCTTGCAGTTCTCGTTCACCGCCCGCTGCACTCCATCATCAAACCCCACTGGAGCTTCGGCCTCCAGCTCGATCGAGATGCGCACCTTCACGCCGTGCTTGGTGGTGAACTGCTGGACCACCTCGTCGACGATGTCAGCGAACTGCTTTTTGGCCAGGGTCGGATCAAGGTCGATGCTGCCGTAGAAGCGGCGCTTGGGGGCTGCAGCTGGCGTCGTCGGGGCCGGGGGCATGCCGCTGGTGCCAGTACCGGGCTTACGCTCTTCAACGCCCGGTGCAGACGTGCCAATGCCGGTGGTCAAGCCGCCAGGGCCTGGGAACGGCGGCGGCGTCGGCTCGGTCTTGCGGGCGGCCTCTTCCTCAGCGCGCAGCTTCTCGGCATAGGCCTGCGCGGCAGGCGGCGCAATCAGCAGCAGGCTGGCATCCATGATGATGATGCTGCGCTTGCCGTAGACGAAGCCCAGGTAGCACCCCTCGGCCTTGCCTTGGGCCACGGCGAAGAAATCTTGGCTCTCGACACCGGCACCCACGGTCAGCTGGAAGACTTGGTCGTCCTTCAGGCGCGGGAGGTAGAGGTACTGGCAGGTCTTCTGCCAGACATCCAGTGCAGTGGCTTCAGGCTGCTGATCCTTCCAGAACCACTGTCGCAGCATGGTGGCCAGGTGGATGGGAGCCCACTCGGTGATCAGGAGTTCGTTCTCCTTCATCACGCGCTCGATCTCTTGCGACGCATTGGCCGAGCCGGGGTTCAGGGCGAAGTGCTCCCACTGAATCTCGCTCGGTCCCTTGCCGGGTCGAACTTCCTGCACCGGCGCCAGCAGCCACTTGTAGGTCTCGCGCACCATGCGGCGCAGCGCGTCGTTGGCGTCGTCCAGGCCCTTCTGCGCCTGCTTGGTCTGGATGCCGTCCAGGTTCAGTTTGCCGTCCTTGCCGTCGCTGACGATGGACTGCCAGGCCAGCATCGAGCGCACCTGGTCACGCAGGCGGGACACGTTGTCGTAGTCGGCCGCCATGAAGATCAGGCGGTTCTGCTTCTGGCGGGGCGAGTCGCCACGGTTCCTCAGAATCTCGCTGGCGCGGTCCACGGCCAGGTTGATGGTGTTGCCCGCTTGGGGGCGGCTGAAGCCCGCGTCCGGCGCCAGTACCACCAGGCGCAGCGCCCAGTCGTCGGGTACGTCGCCGCTGCCGGTGAAGACGTGGATGCCGGTGAACATGCCGGTGGCCAAGCTCTTGCGCACGCGGTCCTGGATGGCAGGGAACACGTCTTCCTTGTCCTGGAAGCGGCGCTTGCGGTCTTCCATCTCCCGGCGCAGGTTGGGCCGGGTATCGAACCAGAATCGGTTACTGCCGCTGTTGAGATAGTGCAGGCGGTCGCCCAGGCGGCGCAGCGCGTCCTTGTAGACGCCCAACTGCTGGCCAGGAATGGCCACGCCCAGCACCACGCGCTCCAGCTCCAGCCCGCGCACCACCTGGTTGGCCGTGCTCGGCGCGCTGCCCAGAAAGATGGCCCGCGCCGCGCGGCGGCAGGCCTGCACGGCGCCCAGGCGGGTGTCCTGGTTCTCGATGGCGGTGGTCTCGGCGCGCTCGCCGTCCACGTCGCGCTCCAGCACCGGGTCCCAGCCCTGGGGCAGGTAGTAGATGATGTCGTTGCGCGTGTCGGCGTCGTAGACGGGCAGGCTGCCCGGCATGATCAGCGGGTCCTTGTTGTCGTCCTTCCACAGCCGGTGGATGACCTTGGCCATCAGCTTCAGCACGCCCCGGGTGCGCTGGAAGTTGTCCAGCGACGACCAGTCCTCGTACAGGCGGTCGAACACCTCGGGGTGGATCGGGTAGGCGTGAAGCAGGCGCTCGTAGTAGCGGCCTTCCTGCGTCTCGCGCGGCAGATCGTCCTTGTTGGCCACGTAGTAGTCGGCGAAGGTTCGGCACACGCTTTCAGCGGCCAGCCGGTCGCCGATCTGGCTGAACAGCCGGCGGCGCACGATCTCGAAGGCTTCCTCCGTGGCCACCGGCTTCCACAGTGCCTGCACCCGGCCGAAGTAGTGCGCCAGGGTGGCCAGCGCCTTCACACCGCGTTGGCTGCCGGCTTCCTTGTCCGACTCCGGCAGCGAGGCCAGCAGCACGGCCGTGGGCACCGCCTTCAGCGCCTCGGTCAGGGCTTGGATGAAACTGAGGTTGGAATCGAACGTGCCGCCCGTCAGCGACTTGCCTTCCTCGAACTGGCGCACGTAGGCTACCAGCTCGTCGATCAGGATCACGCAGGGCGCATAGTGCGCCAGCAGCGTCTCCAACACGGCCTTGCCGGGCGAGGTGCCCGAGGCGTCGGCATCGGCCACCAGGGCGTAGCCATCGGCGCCGCCCAGCTGCCAGGCCAGGTCGCCCCACAGCGTGCGCACGGTCACGCCGCCATGATTCACCGGCTGGTTGGGTGAGGATTTGATGCCGTCCAGCACCGCGATGCGCGCGTGCGGCAACTCGGCCACGCCAGCCGCATCCAGGATGGCCGACACGCCCGGCATGTCGCTGGCCGGCACCTGGGCGCTGGCCAGGTGGTAGACCGCCAGCATGGTGTGCGTCTTGCCGCCGCCGAAGGCCGTCTGCAGTTGGATAACCGGGTCACCGCCCCGGCCCGACAGGCGCTTGACCACCGAATCCAGCAGCAGCCGCATACCCCCGGTGATGAAGGTGCGCTGGAAGAACAGCGCCGGGTTCTGGTACTCGGGCGTTGCCGTGCCGGCATGCACGCGCGAGATGTCGGCGGCAAACTCGGCTTGGGCAAAAGTGCCCTTGAGCACGTCTTCGTGGGGGACGGCGATTTCTCGCCAAGGCTTCAGGCTCACGGTGTGACTCTCCCGACCGTCCAGGGTAGTGTTGGCGCGGTGATGTTTTCGTTGACGACATGACACGTCACGTCGAAGGCCCGCAGGCGCTGTTCCAGTGCTGTTTTCAGCCGGCTGGCCAAGCGGCCATAGTCTGGAATGTTCCAAGTAAGCAGCAGCACCACATTCCATCTGGACCCTGTCATGCAAGCTGCGACAAAGGGCCGAACCGCTGCAGCGTGGGCGTCGGTGACAGGCGCACGGGCTGCAGCCGTCAGGGTTGCCACCGTGCCGACCACCTTCTGCAGCACCTCATCGGCTACGAACATCTTGGCTCGCTTGGCTTCGACCCGCCCTTTCCAGCCTTGCTCGTTGGCCCAGGTCTGGGTGGCCTTGACCTCGGATGGCGGATCTATCGCCAGACGCGGCAGGTTGTCGGCCTCGTAGCCGACGCAATCCTTGATTTCGATCCACCAGTGATGCCCATCAGGCCCCCGGGCCGTGACGTCCATGGCCATGACGCCGTGGGCGTTGAGGTGGCTGACGGCGTACCACGGCGTCTTGTCGAACTGGATCGCATGCCAGCCGGGGTTGAACGTCAACTGCAGCGTGCCTTCGGTAATCGGCTCCATCTCAAGCGCCCTGCAGTTCGCGGTCGTACTGCGCCAGCTCTTCGTCCAGTGCCACGATGTGGCTCACCGACTTCAGATCCTCACCTTGCTCGAAAACGGGCTTGTCCTCATCGTCGTGGCCCAAGGTGATGTACCGGCACGGAACCTGGCCGAAACGGGTATCCAGCCGCTTCAGCATGTCGATTTCCTTCATCAGGAAGAAGCTGTGCGTGCCAATGAACACTTGGATGCCTTGCGCGGCCAAGCTCATCAGCATCGCCGCCACATCGCGCACCAGCCGTGGGTTCAGGTTCGACTCCGGCTCATCCCAGAACACGATGCCCTTTTTTGTGAGCGATCCGTTGCGCAGCAAATGCGCCAGAGTGGCCAGCTTGCGAACGCCCTCCGCCACCAGCGGCATCTCGGTTTTGCCCTGCGTGCTGTCGAGGTAAAACCGATCCCCTTCGCGCACGACCTTGCCGCCCAGCCGCTCTTCGATCGGATCGAGCAGTTGCTTGATGGAGTCGAACCGCGGCCCGCGCAACGGGGCGCCGTCCAGCGCCAGGCACAGGTCGAAATAAGTCTCGTCCATCGCCAGTTCGCGGTTGCGGTACAGGCTCGCGAACCCTGGGAACATCGACATCACCTCCTTGGTGGGGATGAAGATGGCTTCTGACTTAGGGAATGCCTTGGGTGGGCTGTCCAGCACGACCTCTTTCTCGGCCATGCCCGAGAAGTTGAACGACCATTCGTCGGCCCCGCCCAGGAACTGGAGCCTCACCGCTGCCCGCCCCTTGTTGCCGCGTCCCTCGCCTTTGGCGCGCTTTGAACGCACCAGCCTGCCCAACGTGTCGGGCCGGAACACGTGGACCAGCTTGGCCGCGATCTGCTTCTGTAGCTCCGCCTTGGCGGGTGGGCTGGCAGACTTTCCTGTGCTGACCGCCACGGTGCTGATGGCGTAGGCCAGCTTGAGCAGGTGGCTTTTGCCGGTGCCGTTGTCACCGATGATGACGTTGATGCCTTTGCCGAATTGAAACTCCACGTCGTCAAAGACAGTGAAGTTTTCGATCTTGATCTTGTCGAGCATGAAGGGCCTCCTTGATTCAGATGTCCAGCGCCGTTTGCTGTCCCACCGGCCCCAAGTCGCTTGCTGCCGTCTCCACGCTTGTCCACGCCGCCACCAGCTCGTTGTACGCCCGCGCATCCTCGGCCCAGCCCTGCCGCTCGCACAGGGTATAGAGGCGGTAGGCCAGGGCGCGAATGGGCTCGGCGCGGGCGGGCATGCGGGCCAGCAGGGCACCGGCGGCGGACTCGCCGTCCTTGTTGAGGGCGCGGATCAGCTGGTGCAGGGCTTCCCACACCGGGGTGCCGCCTTTGCTACGTTCGTCGTCCTCGGGTGACCAGCCGGCGTCCAGCTCCGCCCAGCGCAGCAGGCGCAGGTTGCCGCCGCTGCTTTCCAGCACGCCGGCATCGGCCAGGCCGCTGACGCTGGTGCCCTTGGCGCGGGCCAGCACGTCGCCTTCACCGAACTTGCCGATGGCCCAGCCCTGTTGCTCGAACCAGGCCAGGCAGAACTGCGTGTCGTGGTCGAAGTCGTCTTCGGCCAGGAAGCGGTTGATCAGCTGCAGCGCGGTCTTCACGCTCATCTTGCTGCCGTCGGCTTCCAGCACCGCGCTGTACTGGCTGAAGATGGCCATGCCGGGGCCGATGATGGCCTGGCTCAGGTCCACCGGCGCCACGGGCGAATTGACGCCACCACGGGTCATCTCGTCCAGCGCATCGGGCAGCGCGGCGTTCAGCTCGCGGATGAAGGCGCGACGGCCGATGGTGGGCGCGTCGTGCGCGCGCTGGCGGCAGACCAGTACGATGCTGGAGGCCAGGGCGTTAGAACCGATGCCGCGCGACCGCGCGCTGCGTTCGGTGCGCATGGGCCATGTGCCTGTAACGGCAAATCCGGCGTCCAATACGGCTTGTAGGAACGTCTCCCAACCCGTGTTTGAAGTGCCCAACTCTGCCTCGGTGTCACTCTGTTTGAAGGCGTAGTAGATGGTGACCGGAAAGGCCGCATGTGCCTTCTCGGCCAAGTTGTGCATGGCCTGGGTCATGCCGTTCAAGAAGAACGACTCGGCCTGACGCGAATCACCGTGGCGGAAGGGGGTAGCCACCAGTTCCTCCGCCTTGGGCACAGCCAGGGTGGCGTACAAGTCCGGGTAGATCAGCTTCAGGCTCTTGCGCAGCCAGACATAGAAGAAGTCAGAAAGGTCGGCGTACCCGATGTTGTCGTAGTAAGGCGGGTCTGTGGAAACGACCTTCCCCGCACTATGAGACTGAGTCTGAGCGTCTGCTTGCAGTACGCATCCAGACCCTTCAGATGGAAGCCGCTCTATGCATTTGGCAATGAAGCTCAAATTCTGCGTAAAGTTTCCGCCCGATTCGCTGAGTGGATTGCACTCACCGAAGTCCCAAGTCATTGGAATCGCCTGTTTTGTGAAGGCATGCGAAACCAGTTCGTTTTTCGCTGCGTTGCTCCAAGTGGCGATTGAACACCAAAAGTCAGCCGAGCGGCCAACCCCAAGACCCAAATACACACCTATGGCCTGTGCGTAGGCGTCGGCTCCACTGCCGCCACTACCGAGTGCCGATTCGTCATTTGCTGCGCCTGCAGCCTGAGCATCGGTCTTGCAGAGAGCGATAGCCTCTTGTACCAAATCGGCAAACGTGGTCAGGGCGACTAGCTGGCGCAGCGTAAAGAGATCACTCCAACGGGACATGCCATAGTTGCCGACGCGAAACCCCAAGGCTTGCTGGAAGAACTCGACATCAGGCCGCCAAGTCGGCGACGCGCTCGCCGCGGTAGTTTCATGCTCGCTGGTAGGCGCTAGGTAGACACGACCTCGCTGCCCCTCGGCCACGATCGCCATCAGGCGAGCGCTTAGTCGTCCGGCTTGACCTTCGACCTTGATGTAGTCGGCACCAATCGGCGTGTTCGACATGACGCACCGAAAGTTCGCCCCACGGGACAGCCTAGTCCCACTCTTTGCTGCCTCGTCAGGCTCACCCACCTGCACCGTGAAACGGTAGCCGCCGTTGTCCACTACCGGCTGCACATACGACTGCTTGCCCTCCTTGCTGGACAGCACGAAGGTCGAAGCCAGCGGCACGTCCACATCCGCGAACGCCGGGTTCGGGCTCTTGACCGTGCGCGCCCACAGCCAGGCGATGACGGTCAGCTTCTCGCCCTGGTAGGGCTTCAGGTCCGGCCGCTCGGCCACCATCTCGGCCGTCACCTCGATCTTCGGGTACAGGTGACCGATGCGCTTCTCGGCCTCGGCGCGCATCCAGGCGCCGTAGCGGCGCACGTCCTCGGCCAGGCCACGCGCGCCGCGCCAGTCCTCGTCGAACTTGCCCTGCTTGTCACTCTCCAGCCGTGGCCCCACCGGCGCACGGCCGGCGAACTTGGGCGGGATCTCGATCATCGCCTTGTTGATCGTCACCGCCACCGGGTTCAGGTCACTGGCCCAGCTTTCGAGCCCCAGGCGCTGCGCCTCCAGCGGCAGCGCGCCACCGCCCGCAAAGGGGTCATGGAAGGCGGGCAGCTTGTCGGGGTTGAACAGCTCGGCCGCCTGCGGGTGGCCCTTGTTCAGCCGGCAGGTCTCGACCCAGCTTTCGCGGATGGCCGCGCGGGCGCGCTCCAACACCGCCTCGTTGTTGGTGTTCTCCCACTGCACCAGGTCTTCGATGATCTTGAACAGCTCCTCGCGCTTGGCCGCGGCCTGCGCCTTGGTCATGCCTGCGAAGTAACCGCGCTCGCCGCCCGGGTCGTTCACCATCTGCGCAAAGATCACCGCCCGCGCCGCCGCCAGCGGACGACGCGCCCACCACAGGTGCAGCGTGCTGGGGTGGCCGTGGCGGATGGACTTCTCTCGGGCGGACGCGACGTTGATCGCGTCCAGCGGCAGGGCGACTTCGATGAGCTTCTTGGGGGACTTGATGGGGGCGGTCATGAATGCTCTCGGCGCTTACAGCGCCGTGGCCAGAATGTGTCGGTAGGGAATCTGCTGCAGGTAGGCGCCGATGTCGACCGGGGCCTGGTGCAACACGTCCAGCATGCGCTGTAGCCAGCGTTCGCGCTCATCCACGAGGTTGGAGTCCCGGTTCAGGCCCAGCATGTCGCGGGTCTGCCGCACTTGGTGGGCCCGTGTGCGGGTGAGCCCGGCTGTGGGTTCGATGGCGCCGGTAGTGGTCAACATCCATTCGCCGTTGCAGCCTGGGCCGGGCTCGATGGGCAGCAGGCCATTGCCTTTCTTCTGCCCGCAGGTCTGTGGGTTGATGCAGCTGTGCGCGTAGTTGCCGTAACTGAAGCACAGGTGCGGGTGGGCGTTGGCGCCGGCCTTGGGCTTGATGTGTTCGACCTGACCTGCATCGCTCGCCAACTCGCGCTCGCAATAGACGCACAGCCCGGCTTGGTCGGCATGCAAATCGGCCTTCACCTGGTCTTTGACGGGGCGGAACTCCAAGCTGTCGAAGTCGGCGGCCGTGGCTGCGGGGTGGGCGGTGACGAAAGCAGTCAGTGAGGGTGTGGGAATGGCGCGGTGTTGAAGCTCGACCATGTTCAGCTCTGCTTGCCCAGTTTGCGACTGGCGAGGAAGCGCCAGGTCACCAGATCACTGTCATGGACTTGATAGCCCGCCTGATCAAGCTTCGCCTTCAACTTCACTGCGTCGTCACTAAGCTCCTGGCCAGAGCGAACCAGTTGCTCGTAGGCATGCACGTCGTCCAGCAAGGCCAGAGGCGGCACCTTGTGCGTGCCCATCACTTTGGCCAGCGCGTCGCCTGCAGCGTGGCCCAGGGGGCTGAAGTCGGGCGTCAGGGCAACATGCTGGCCGTCATCGCGCTGCGTCAGCACACGGATGTGCTCGCGGCTGACGGTGCTGAGGACTTGGGGGCTGTGGGTAGTGACGATGAATTGCGTGCCGGGGAAGGTACGCATCAGGTCACCCAGAACCCTTTGCTGCCAGGTGGGATGCAGATGCAGGTCGATTTCGTCCACCAGCATCAGGGCGGGAGCGATCATCGGGGCGACTGCGGGCAACCTGTCTTCACCGGCCCACCCAAGCACCTGCAGCTCGCTAGCGGCGAAGACGGTGGAATCGTGGTTGCCGTAGCTCATGTGCGGATTGCCCAGAGCCAATCGTCGTGCGAAATCCATGCCCAGGGCTAGCATGCTTTGATAGCCCTGACTTAGCTGGCCAACTTGCAGAGGCACGCCCCCATCGATGCGTTCCACCACAAAGCGGTGGTCGGCATTGAAGTACGGGTTTTGGTAGGCCCCGCCGAGCAAACTGGTCACGGCATGACGCACGGCCTCCAGCGCTGGGGAAAGTTCGTAGTCCTCGGGGCGGGACCCCTTGTTAGCCCGAAGTTCGGCAGCTTCGGCCAAGTCGAACCACTTCAGCATCTCCTTGAAGTCGTTCAGCGATTCAAGAGCGCCGACCAGGGCGGCCGTAGGGTGGCCGTAGTTTTCTTTGGTAGCGCGCAGTCGTTCGGGGATCTCGATGTGCCCGCGCCGCGCCCCGTAGTACGCGAACACGGGTAGGAGCAGAGGATCAGGACTGCTGAGGCTCTCACCAATCTGCTTGAGATGTGCGGAGAGCGAGCTCTCGCCCACCTTGCTCGCGGGTTCCGCGCCCTTGGAGGATGGACGCCAGTAGTCCCACTCCAGCCCGGTGGTTGTACGCAAATGCACTTGAGCATGGCTTGCGGCTACCCAGCGTTCAGCACCGGCACGCCCTTCGCGCGTAACGAGCCGGAAGTCTGTGTCCTTGATGCCGGCGCCTTCACCTGTCAGGCGCTGGTTGGCTGACGACAGGTGCCTGAGAACCGGCGTCAGGCCTGCTGCGATGCCGTCGAGTACAGCTGTTTTGCCGGCACCGTTGGTGCCGACGATGACGGTCAGGCGCGGGTGCAGGTCAATGTCGAGTCGCTCAAAGCATCGGTAGTTTGACAGCGAGACTTTTCTCAGACGCATGGGCCGGTGCTCCTCTTCAGGAGTTCATTCAAGTCGAGATTCACGCTGGTCACGGCCCAATCAGGCTCCTGCGTGAATGGCCGACGCACATAGTGCGGGCCTTCGACATTGTCCCCGTCCACCAGCACCACTGCGAGGATGAACTTGTCCTGCTGATTGAGGCCGTACAGCACCTCGTTCTTGGTCACGGTCACGGTGCTGCTGCCCTTGGCGCGGCCCTTGACCTCGATGTGGCGGGACAGCGGCAGCTTGCCGCCCTGGGCGGGCGGGATGGCGGTGATGTCCCAGCCGCACTTCTGCGCCGACACGTCGATGACCTGGTGGCCCAGGGCGCGTTCAGCGTCCGTCACGGCCTGCATGGCCAGTTGCTCGACACGAGAGCGTGCAGCGGCATCGGCCGTCCAGCCGCCCACCTCGGCAGGCACGCCCCGGCGCTGCAGCAGCAGGCCGGCGGGGATGACCAGCGCACCGCCTACTACCACTGGAGTGGCCGACACCACGTGGCGCAGCGCCAGGAGTTCCTTCTCGCGCGACTGCTTGCGGGCGGTCAGGTCGTCGATGGTGCGCTGCACGTTCTCCAGCGGCAGGCGCACGTCTTTGCCGGCGGCCTTGTCTTCGCCCAGCTTGATGTAGCGGTCCGACCAGTAGTTGATCTCTTTGACCAGCCGCTCGTGGACGGCAGCCAGGGTCTTGTCCACCTGGGCTTCGCGCCGGGTGCGTACCTCGTTGAAGTGTTCGGGCACCAGCTGAGCTGACGCGTAGGTCAACGCCACCTGCTCCAGGTCGCGGGCGATCCAAGGCGTGGCCAGCACGTCGGGCACCAGGGCCAGATCGGCCTCGTCGGCAGCCTGCATGTCCAGGTGCGGCGCCCAGCCGGCGTTGGTGGCCAGGCCCTGCGGGTCGATGGCCACGAACTGCATGCGGCGCGACGCAATCTTGGTCTGGTCGTCACCTTCGCGCACCGCGTGGTCGACCATGAATAGCAGGCGCGGGGTCAGGCCCAGGTCGGTGGGATCCACCAGCACGGCGCCTTGCTTGAGCTTGCTGCGGTACTGCTCCATCATCAAGTCGGTGGTGGCCTGCATCAGCGGGTGGGCCGGATGGATCAGGCTGGCCATGGGCGCGCCCACTTTGCCGGCCAGTCGCACATGACCCTTCTCGAAGCAGACGCGCTCGTAGCGGCGCAGCACGGGCTGCAGGTGGCGGCGGTCACGGCCGGCGATCTGGCGGTCGCGCTCGCGGATCACGGCGGGCACGTTGGTGATCTCCCAGCGGCCGGCCTCGCGGGCGCGCAGCTCGCCGCCCAGTTGCTGGAAGGCTTGGCTGAAGAAGGCGCGGATGAAGTAGGGCTGCAGTTTGCGGGCCTCGGCCTTCTCCATCTCCTCCTTCAGCGCGAACAGGCGGTTCGGGTCTATCACCTCGTCGCACAAGGCGTTGCGCTTGATGATGGTTTCAAGGTGGGCGGTGTCCAGTGCGCCGTCGACCTGACGGTGCAGCCGCTCGCGAACCTCGGGGTCATCGCCATAGCGGATGGCGTCGATCAGAAGGTCCTTGAGGCTGCGATCCTCGAAGACCTCGCCCAGGATGTCGAACACCCGGCCCTTCAGCGCAGCGCGCTCGATCTCGATCTTCTCGAACAGGCGCTGGAAGACGTCGCCTTCGCGCGTTTCCTTGGCCACCAGGTTCCAGAGGTGGCAGACCTCGGTCTGGCCGATCCGGTGGATGCGGCCGAAGCGCTGCTCCAGCCGGTTCGGGTTCCACGGCAGGTCGTAGTTGACCATCAGGTTGGCGTTCTGCAGGTTCACGCCTTCGCCGGCAGCATCGGTGGCCAGCAGCACCCGTGTGGCCGGGTCGCTGCGGAACAGCTCCTGCACCTTGCGCCGGTCTTCGCGCTTGACGCCGCCGTGGATCATCACCACCGACTCTTCGGTACCGATCAGGCCGCGGATCTTGTCGGCCAGGTAGTTGAGGGTGTCCTTGTGCTCAGTGAAGATGATGAGCTTGCGCTGACGGCCTTCAGCATCGCGCATCTCCGGCGTGTCCTGCAACAGGCGCGACAGCTCGTCCCACTTGCGGTCCTGCCCGCTGTGCACCACTTGGCGGGCCTGCTCTTCCAGCGCCTGCAGGCTGAAGATCTCGGCCTCCAGCTCGACGATGGTCTGCGCGGCGGTGGCCTGGTCCACCACCGCTTCCTCGAAATCTTCATAGTCCTCGGGCGTCAGGGCATCGGCGGATTCCCAGACGTCTTCGGGTGAGCCTTGCTTGCCCCCTGCACCATTCAGTGGGATGGTCTCGGCCAGCTTGTTGCCGGCTGCCTGGCCACGGGCACGTAGCTTCTCTTCCTCGACCCGGCGCGACAGCTTGATGCGGCGGCGCTTGAGTGACTGGTAGATCGCCTCGGGGCTGGATGCCAGCCGGCGCTGCAGCGAGGTGAGGGCGAAACCCACGGTGCCCTTGCGGTTGCCGTCCTGCAGCTGGTCGGCCCGGTTCATCTCCTCCTTCACGTAGGCTGTGACGCCCTCGTACAAGGCGGCTTCCAGGTTGGATAGCTTGTAGTTGACCGTGCTGGCGATGCGCTCAGGGAACAGCGGCGAACCGTCGAACTTGAGCAGGTCTTCCTTGACCATGCGGCGCATCAGGTCGGTGACGTCGACCTTGTGAGCGCCGTCGCGGAACTTGCCGTAGAAGCGGTCGCTGTCCAGCAGGCTCATGAACAGCTGGAAGTCCTCTTCCTTGCCGTTGTGCGGCGTGGCCGTCATCAGCAGCAGGTGGCGGGTGATGCCGCCCAGCAGCTCGCCCAGCTGGAAGCGCTTGGTCTTGTTGACCTTGTTGCCGAAGTAGCTGGCCGAGAGCTTGTGCGCTTCATCGACCACCACCAGATCCCAGTGGGACAGGCGCAGCTTCTCCAGCAGTTCTTCACTGCGCGAAAGCTGGTCGATGCGGGCGACCATCAGGTCGGCGTCCTCGAAGGCGTTGCCGCGGCTCTGCTCGACCATCTCGCGGCTGAACAGGGTGAACTCCAGGCCGAACTTCTCGGCCATTTCGTCCTGCCACTGCTCGACCAAGCTACCGGGGGCCACGATCAGCACGCGCCGGGCGTCGGCGCGCATCAGCAGTTCGCGGATCAGCAGGCCGGCCATGATGGTCTTGCCTGCGCCTGGGTCGTCAGCCAGCACATAGCGCAGCGGCTGGCGCGACAGCATCGACTCGTAGACCGCGGTGATCTGGTGCGGCAGCGGTTCCACGTTGGACGTGTGCACCGCCATCATCGGGTCGAACAGGTGGGCCAGGTTGATGCGATAGGCCTCGGCGGCGAGCTTGAAGGCCTCGCCCGGAGCATCGAAGGCCCAGGGCCGACCGGCTTCGGCCAGTGCCAGGTTGGCCTCGTCGGAACGGAACAGCATGCGCTCCTGAACCCGGCCATCGGCGGTCTTGTAGTAGACCGTCAGCGCCTGATTGCCCACCGGTTCGGTGGTGACGATGCGGACGATCTGACCAAGCTCGATGCCGGCTACCGCGGCGTTCTTCTTGATGTCTTCGAGCTTGAGCATGTCCTGAGGTAAACCCTGTGCAGACGGGTGGCGGATTGCCGGTGCTTGCCATTCACCGCGAGTCGCGCAGCACGCCATCTTGGTACCCCTCCCGTGAGGCACCAGTTATTGACTTTCACTATACCTGCGGGTTAGACCGAGTCCGTCCTGTCATCGTGCGAATGAGACGCCACCCGGGTACGCCGGACCGCGTTTGAGGGGGATACGTGAATCTTTCCTACGCGCTGTAGAACCTCTGCACTCCGAGACCTGAAAACCACGCCTTCATCGTGTCGAGGAACGTCCTGACCTCTGGGGTCTCGGCCGCAATGCCCCCATCGACACAGCTGTCGCCGGGCGTTCTTGACATCGGACTCGGACACCTGACCCAGTCAGTCGTTGAGTGCTTGCGGTATCGCCGCAACTGAGAAAGCGCGGACCTGTTTCCCAAATGGAGACATGGATCTGTTCACGTGCCGTAATGCCCGCGGCACACCACGAACTCGGCATTGCTCGTTAGCTGGACCGAACCAGAGATGGACCAGAACCGCATAGGCAACAAAAAGGCACCTGAGCTTTTGGCTTAGGTGCCTTTTTGTTTTGAGTTCTGGCTCCCCGACCTGGACTCGAACCAGGGACCTGCGGATTAACAGTCCGTCGCTCTACCAACTGAGCTATCAGGGAACAGCCTTCCATTATATGGAGGAAATCGGAGCTTGCAAGCACTTTCTGCAAGAACATTTGCCTATGATCGTCGGCATCGCTGCACAGCCTTGCCTGGAGACCTCCTCTTGCCCCGTTTCCTCCACACCGCCGACTGGCAGATCGGGCGCCAGTACGGCAGCCTGCCCCCGGACAACGCCGTGCCGCTGGCGCAGGCGCGCTATGCGGCGGTGGAGCGGCTGGCCCAGCTGGCCACGGCGCAGCAGGTCGATGCGGTGCTGGTGGCGGGGGACGTGTTCGATGCGCAGACGGTGTCGGACCGCTGCATCCGCCAGCTGTTCAATGCGCTGGCGGCTCATGCGGGGCCGTGGATCCTGCTGCCGGGCAACCACGATGCGGCCCTGACCGAGAGCGTGTGGACCCGGGCGCTGCGGCTCGCGGCCGTGCCGCCGAACGTCCACCTGGCACTGAGCCCGCAACAGCTGGACTTCGCGGACCGGGGCTTCGTGGTGCTGCCCGCGCCGCTGACGCAGCGCCACACCTACAGCGACCTGACCGCGTGGTTCGACACGGCCGAGACCGAGCCGGGGCGGGTGCGCATCGGGCTGGCGCATGGCAGCGTGCAGGGCGTGCTGGCCGAGCAGATCGACTCGGCCAACCCGATCGCGCCGGACCGGCCCGAGCGGGCCCGGCTCGACTACCTGGCGATGGGCGACTGGCATGGCTGCAAGGCGATCCAGCCGCGACTCTGGTACAGCGGCACGCCGGAGACCGACCGCTTCAAGGCCAATGACTCGGGCCGCGCGCTGCTGGTGGACGTGGCACACGCCGGGGCCGAGCCGCAGGTGACGGTGCTGGAGACCGGGCAGTTCCGCTGGACGAGCCTGGAGGCGACGCTGCAGGTGGCCAGCGACCTGGACGGGCTGCTCGACCGGCTGGCCGCGCTGACGGCGCGTGACGTGGTGGACCTGAGCGTGAGCGGCCCGATCGACCTGGCCGGCCACCAGCGGCTGCAGGCTGCGCTGGGGCGCGCCGAGGCGCAGGCGCGCCACCTGGCGGCCGATCTCGGCGGGCTGCGGCTGGATCCGACCGACGAGGACCTGGCGGGGCTGCACGCCGACGGCTACCTGGGCGAGGTGATCGACGAGCTGCGCGAGACCCGCCGGGCCGGGGGCGAGGCCGCCGGGGTGGCGCAGGACGCGCTGATGCTGCTGACCGCGGCGCTGGCCGCGCGCCAGGGCACGGCCGACGCCCCTGCCCTGCCGGCGGGAGCCGCCGCATGAGCCCGAAACCAGGCATGTACCTGACCCGCCTGCGCGTCGAGCAGCTGCGCCAGTTCCGCCAGCCTTTCGAGCTGCGTGACCTGGAGCCCGGCCTGAACCTGTTCACCGGCCCGAACGAGGCCGGCAAGAGCACGCTGGTGCGCGCCATCCGCGCGGCCTTCTTCGAGCGCCACCGCTCGACGGCCGTCGACGACCTGAGGCCCTGGGGCGACACGGGCGCGGCACCGGCCATCGAGCTGGATTTCATGCTCGACGGCCGGGCCTGCCGGCTGAGCAAGAGCTTCCTGGGCCGCAAGCGCTGCAGCCTGCACCTCGCGCCACGGGCCGGCGAGCCGACGGCCGGCCAGCAGCTCGAAGGGGTGGAGGCCGAGGACCGGCTGGCCCAGCTCTTCGGTTTCCAGTTCGCCGGCAAGGGGGCGAGCAAGAGCGAGCACTGGGGCATCCCCGGCCTGCTGTGGGTGGAACAGGGCACGGGCCAGGAGCTGCACGACGCCGCCCGCCACGCCCGCGACCACCTGCACGACGCGCTGCAGGGCCTGATCGGCGGCAACGCCGCGGGTGAGCTGGCGGCCACCGGCGGCGACGAGGTGCTGGAGCAGCTGCGCGCCTGGCGCGCCGAGCTGCTGACGCCGCAGGGCCGTCCGCGGGGGGCCCACTCGGAGGCGCTCGAGCAGGTGCAGGTGCTGGAGAGCGGACTGGCGGCGCTGGACACGCGGATCGCCACCTACCGCCAGCAGGTCGACCAGCTCGCCAGCGAGCGCGCGCTGCACCAGGCCGACGAGGTGCAGCGCCCCTGGGACCGGCTGCGCGGCGAGCTCGAGGCCGCACGCCAGCGCGAGGCGGCGCTGAAGGCCACCCAGCGGCAGCTCGACGACGACCGCATCCGCCACGCCCAGCGGGAGCAGACCCGCGGCCTGCTGCTCGAGCAGATCGAGGCCCACCAGCAGCAGGCGCAGGAACGTGGCCGTCGCGAGGCCGCGCTGGCCGAGGCTGGCACCCGGCTCCAGGCCAGCGCGGCGGCGCTGGCACCGGCCCGCCAGCAGGCCGAGGCCACGCGAGCGGCCAGCGTGCGCGCCCGCGAGCAGGTGCAGGCGGCGCGCCAGGACGAACACCGCCGCACCCTGCTCGAGCAGCAGGCCCGCGACCACGACGGCGCCGCCCGGCTGCAGGACATGCTGGACCGCGCCCGGGCCGGGCAGCAGGCGCTGGTGCAGCTCCGGCAGGCCGCGGCAGCCAGCGCGATCACGCTGGCCGAGGTGCAGGCGCTGCGCCAGCTGGACGCACGGCGGCGCCATCTGGCGCTGCAGCGCGAGGCCGTCGCCACCCGGCTGACCCATGTGCTGCAGCCCGGGCAACGGGTGCGGCTGGACGGCCTCGCGCTGGAAGGCCGGGGAGAGCGGCACCTGTCGGCGCCCGCCGTGCTGGTGATCGAGGGCGTGGGCGAATTCACCATCATCCCCGGCGGCCAGGACCTGGCGACGCTGGCCCGCGACGAGGCCGCGGCACAGGACGGCCTGCTGGCCGCGCTGCAGCGCGCCGGGCTGCAGGACCTGGACGAGG
Organism: Sphaerotilus hippei; assembly: GCF_003201595.1. Classification (GTDB taxonomy): domain Bacteria; phylum Pseudomonadota; class Gammaproteobacteria; order Burkholderiales; family Burkholderiaceae_C; genus Sphaerotilus; species Sphaerotilus hippei. The sequence goes on from NZ_QJJS01000024.1 coordinate 39,451, forward strand.
CCGAGGCCCGCCTGCTCACCCACGAGGACCTGCGCACCCGGATCCAGCTGGCCGAGCAGGCCCTGGCGCTGAGCGCCCCGCGTGGCGTCGAGGCGCTCGCCGAGGAGGCCGACCGCCTCGCGGCCCGGCGGCTCACGACCGCGACGGCGCTGGCGCGGCTGGCGCCCGCCGCGGAGCAGGCCGGCAGCCACACCGAGCTTGGCGCCCCCGATCTGGCCCGGGCCGAAGCGCTGCAGGACAGCACCCGCCAGGACGAGGACCGGGCCGCGGCCGCGCTGTCGCTGGCCCAGCAGCAGCACGCCGCCAGCCTGAGCCGCGAGGCCGAGGCCCGGCGTGAGCTCGACGCGGTGCGCTGCGCGCTGGACGACCCGCAGCGGCTGGAGCGCCATGCCGAAGCCCAGCGCCAGCTGCTGGAGGCCAGCGCCGAGCGGGATGCGCTGGCCACCCGCATGGCCAGCACGCAGGCGCAGATCGAGGCGATCCGCCCGGACCTCGTGCAGCAGGACCTGCTGCGGCTGAGCCGCAGCATCGAGCAGGCCGAGCAGGCGCACCAGCGCCGCCGCGAGCAGATCCTGCTGCTCGAGCACGACCTGCACAAGGCCGGCGCCCAGGGGCTGGAAGAGCAGCGTGAACACGCGGCCGGAGAACTCGGGCGCGCCCGGCGGCGCCTGGACGAGCTGCAGCGCCGCGCCGCCGCGCTCGACCTGCTCTGCCGCCAGCTCGACGCCCGGCGCCAGGCCACCATCACGCGCTTGCAGGCGCCGCTGCAGCGCCACCTCGACGCCTGCCTGCGCCTGCTGATGCCGCAGGCGCGGCTGCAGATCGATGCGCAGCTCGCCCCGGGCGCGCTGACGCGCCCGGACCATGGCGGGGTGGCGCAGACGGGTGAATTCGGCGCGCTGAGCTTCGGTGCGCGGGAGCAGCTGGGCCTGATCAGCCGCTTCGCCTACGCCGACCTGCTGCGCGAGGCGGGCCGCCCGACGCTGCTGATCCTCGACGACGCACTGGTGCACAGCGATGCGGGGCGGCTGGCGCAGATGAAGCGGGTGCTGTTCGACGCCGCGCAACGCCACCAGGTGCTGCTGTTCAGCTGCCACCCCGAGGCTTGGCGCGACCTGGGCGCCATCGAGCGGCCGATCGTGCGGCCGGCCTGAGCCCGGGCCGGGCCTTCCCGCCCGGCCGGCTCAGGACGCGGCAGCGGAGCGGTCGTCGTCCGGGGAGGCGTCCGTGTCGGCATCGACGCCGGATTCATCCTCGTCCTCGACTTCAGCCTCGGCCTGGCGGCGCGCGCCCTTGCGCGGCAGCGACTTCAGGCGCTGACGCTCGGCTTCGGCCTCGCGGGCGGCCTCGAGCCAGGTGGTGAACTCGGCCGGGGTCTCCAGCGTGATGCGGCCCAGGCCACCGGCACGGAACTCGTGCAGCACCATCTCGGCGGCCTTCTGCAGGTTGATGCGCCCGCCGCTGAGCACCGCGCCACGCTTGCGGCCGATGACCTCGAGCAGCTCCGGGGCGTTGAGCGAGGCATCGGGCGTGACCTTGAAACGGGCCTCGAGCGCGCCCGGATAGGACTCGCGCAGCGCGTCGATCAGCACCAGGCTGACCTCTTCCTCGTCGTAGGCATTGCGGCCCACCGCACCGCTGGCGGCCAGGTGGTAACCACTGCGCTCGACGATGATCTTGGGCCACAGCATGCCGGGGGTGTCGATCAGGTGGAAGTCGCTGGCCAGCGCGATCAGCTGCTCGTTGCGGGTGATGCCCGGCTCGTCACCGGTCTTGGCCGCACGCTTGCCCAGCAGGGTGTTGATCAGCGTGGACTTGCCGACGTTGGGGATGCCGCAGATCAGCACCCGCATCGGCTTGTCCAGGCCCTTGCGGTTGGGCGCGAGCGTGCGGCAGCTGGTGATCAGGCGCTGGGCCGGTGCGGTCACGCTGGCGTCCAGGCCGATGGCGCTGGTGCCCGGCAGGCCGTTGTAGTGCGCCAGCCAGAGCTCGGTGCGCGCCGGGTCGGCCAGATCCTGCTTGTTGAGCACCTTGAGCGTGGGTCGCCCGCGCATCAGCTCGGCCAGCATCGGGTTGGCGCTGGAGCCGGGCAGGCGGGCGTCGAGCAGCTCGATCACGACGTCGACGCCCAGCTTGACCCGCTCGAGCAGGGCCTTCCGGGTCGAGTTCATGTGACCGGGGAACCACTGGATGGCCATGGGCTGTGTCTCTTTCTGTGTGCCGGCGCGGCGCGGGGTGGCGGGGTCGTGGTGCGCGCCGCGGGGCGACAGTGTGCCACTGTCGCCGGACCGGGCCGCCACGATCCTCAGTCGGGCGACCAGCGGTATTCCATCTGCCGTGCCACGGCCCGGGCGGGATCGGGGCCCAGCAGCCGCGCCACCAGGTGCAGGCTCATCTCGATGCCCGCCGAGATGCCCCCCGACGTGAGCAGGCCGCCAAGGTCGACGAACGGCACGCCGGCGACCACCTCCAGGCCCGGATGCAGGCGCTGCAGATCGGCCTGGTCCTCCCAGTGCGTGGTCACCCGCCTGCCCTCGAGCAGGCCCAGCCGCGCCAGCAGGAACGCGCCGGTGCACACCGACGCGACCAGCGGCGCCTGCCGCGCCGCGGCACGGGTCCAGGCCTGGATCGCCGGGCTGGCCAGCGGCTCGTCCATCACCCCGCCCGGCACGATCAGCAGATCGAGGTCCGGCGCGTCGGCGAAGGTCTGCATCGGCAGCACCGGCAGGCCGTGGCGCGCCCGCACCGGCGTGGCGTCGACCGCGATGGTGCGGACCTGGAAGGCCGCATGGGCGCAGAGCCCGTCGCGACGGGCCACCCGCGAGGCCACGGAAAACACCTCGAAGGGCCCGGCGAAGTCCAGCACCTCGACGTCGGTGAACAGCAGGATGCCGACCTGCAGCGGCAGCCCGGCCTGCAGGCGCTGGCGCAGCACGAGGTCCGCAGGGTGGACGGGACGGGCGGCAGGGATGGCAAGGCTCATGGCCGGAACTCCTTCGGGGAGGGATGGACCCGGGGGTCAGGGATCGAGGGGAGGCGGACCGAACCGGGTCCGGTGGTCGAGCGGGGTCAGGCCCAGGCGACGGCGGAAGCAGCGGCCCATCACGTCGGCGCTGGCGAAGCCGCAGCGCTGCGCCACGCGCGACAGCGGCAGCGCCGTCTGCTCGAGCAGCTGGCGGGCCTGCTGCAGGCGCACCTGCTCGACGAAGGCCGCCGGCGTCAGGCCGGTGTCGCGCACGAAGGCCCGGCTGAGGTGGCGCGGGCTGAGCGCCACCAGAGCGGCCAGCGTCTCCAGGCGCAGGTCGGCCTGGGGCCGGGCCCGCACCCGCTCCTGCACCTGCTGCACCGCGGCGCGGGGTGCCATCGCCTGGGCCTGCAAGGGCTCGCTGAACTGCGACTGCCCGCCGGGCCGGTGCAGGTACATGACCAGCTCGCGCGCGACCCGCAGCGCCAGCGCGCGGCCATGGTCGGCCTGGATCAGGGCCAGCGCCAGGTCGATGCCGGCGGTCACGCCGGCCGAGGTCCAGACGCCCTGGTCGCAGAGGTAGAGCGCATCGGGCTCGACCACCACCCGAGGATGGCGCCGCGCCAGCCGCTCGCACCAGTTCCAGTGCGTCACCGCCCGGCGCCCGTCGAGCAGGCCGGCCGCGGCCAGCAGCAGGGCACCGGTGCAGATCGAACCCAGGCGCCGCACGCGCCCTGCCCCGGCCTGCAGCCAGTCGCGCCAGTGCGGGTCCTCGCAGGCACGCTCCACGCCCCGTCCACCGGCGACCAGCAGCGTGTCGATGCCAGACATCAGGGCCGGATCCGCCAGCTCGGCCCGCCCGCGGCGGGCCAGCAGCTCCAGCCCGGAAGACGCCCGCACCGGCCCGGCCTCGGCGGCGACCACCTGCACCGAATAGCCCGGCAGGCCCCGGGCCTGGAGAAAGCCGGCGGCGGTGGCGAACGCCTCCAGCGGGCCAACGGCATCCAGCAGCTCGAAGTCGGGATAGACCAGCATCACGACCTGGCGCTCGACCGGCCCCGACGCGGTGGCCGTCGCGGGTGCGGGTGCGGGTGCCAGGATCTGCGGTGAGCTCATGCCTCGATTCTGCGCATGCCGATGCATGTCCGGATGGACATCTTTCCGACGAATCAGGACCTGCGGGCTCTTTCCAGGCCCAGGCCACGCCGGCCGCGTCCGGCGCCCGTCGGGCCGTGCCACCATCGAGCGCGGCGGCCCGGCCCATCCGTGCGGCCGGGCCCGACCCGCGCTGCGGGACAATGACGCCCCGTCCAGGACTCCCGCACGATGAAAACCTACACCCTCGAAGTCCAGCGCTACAAGGCCGCTTCCAGCAGCCATGGCCTGGTGAACATCAAGTTCGACGCCACGGTGGTGCCCCGCACGACCCCCGAAGGCCAGGAACCCGCCCATGTGCTGAGCATGAGCGAGGCCGATGCACGTTCGCTGATGCTGCTGATCAAGGCGCAGCTGAGCGAATTCGACAAGCGCAAGGCCCGCAGCCAGCGCTGAACGGCGCTGGCATCACCGCGGGCCACCGGCCCGGCATCAGGGCTCGTCGCGCACCCGCACGAAGCTGGCGAAACGCGGCAGCCCGCGGGCCGTGCGGCCGCGGAAGCTGTAGGTGACGACACTGCCCGGCGGGGGTGGCGAGGCCCGTTCGGCGTCGCTGAAGCCGGTGCCGATGAGCAGCACCAGGCCCTCGGCGGTGCGCACCTCGAGGGCGCCCAGCCGACCGGCATGCCGGCCACGCCCGGGGCGGTGGCCGAGCACCACGGCCTCGGCATCCTCCAGGCGCTTGAGCTTGAGCAGCACCGGCTGCCGGCCGGCGACGTACGCCGCATCGGCCCGGTGCAGCATCAGGCCCTCGCCACCGGCGGCCAGCACGCGGTCGAGCGTGGCCTGCAGCGCCACGGTGTCCGCGAGCCGGAACTGGCGGGCGGCCTGCAGCTGGGGCCAGCGGGCGGCCTCGCACAGGCGCTCGATGCGCTCGGCCCGCTGCTCGAAGCTGCCCGGCTCGCCCGGCAGCTCGAACACCACGAAACGCAGCTCGCGCCAGAGCGGACCGTTGTCGCCACCCCGGCGCAGGCCGGCCGACAGATCCTCGAAGCGACCCCGGCCCAGCCAGAGCTCACCGTCGAGCGGCACCGGCGGCAGGCGGGCCACGAACCAGTCGGGCGCCGGCACCGGCGCGCCGCTGCGGAAGTGCAGCACCCGACCGTCCCAGCAGGCCCGCACGCCATCGAGCTTCTCGCTGACGAGGTAGCGGGCCGGATCGAACACCGCCGGGGCGGTCTGCGCCAGCAGCAGGCCGTGACGCTGGCAGATCGACCGGGGCGGCGCCACGACGGGAGCCGGCACCGGGCCATGCGGCCCGGTGCCGATCGCCGTGGTGGCCACGCCGGCCGGCGGATCCTGCGGCGCGGCCAGCGCCACCAGGGGCGGGCCGGCCAGCACCCAGGCCAGCAGCATCGGCCCGCCCAGCCTCGCGCCTCCCGACCGGCATCCCCCGGTGGACGACACGGGCCACGGCGGCCGTGGAACGCGGTCAAGCGGCAAGGTGGACATCGGGAACCCCTTCCGGCACGTGGTGGTGATGCACCACAGCGTAGGCCGAGCCGCCGGCCGGCGCACTCCCTCCGAAGGGGTCCCTCTTCCGGGGCAGGCCTGGCCGGCGTCAGTCGACCTCGGGGGCGATCTGCTCGGCGTAGTCGTAGAGCGCGCCCAGCAGGTCCTGCGTGCGTTCGTCGTCCCCACCGGCCTCGCCCAGCGCGTCGATGCGCTCGAAGAACGAGGTCAGCGTCAGGTAACCGTCGAGGCCCTCGTGCAGGCGGGTGGTGCAGTGGGCGAGCCAGCGCTGGCGCTCCGCCTCGTCGAGCATCTCGGGATGGTTGCGGGCGCGGAAACGGAACACCAGCTCCTCGAGCCGGGGGTCATCGAAGGCGGGCGCGCGGGCCTGCAGGCGCTCGGCCAGCGCCACCGGCTCGAGCGCCTTCAGGCGCTGCAGCGTACGGCGATCGTCCTGGCCGACAAAACCGCCGTAGAGGTCCTCGTCGACATCGATGGGCGCCCCCTCGCGGGCCCGGGCATAGACCTCGGGCCACAGGCCGGCGAGCACCGGCGTCATGCGCGCAGCCGCTTCGGCGTGGCGCAGACCCTGTTCGACGTCGAGGCCCCAGTGGACGGCGCGGGCCGGCGTCAGCGTCTTCAGGTTGGAGATGACGATCGGGCACTTGTTGAGGTGGATGGACTTGATCGGCAGGCGGCTCACGCCCTCGGGCAGGTCCTCGCTGCGCGAGAACAGCCGCTCGCGCACCTGGGTGGCGTTGAGCTGCATCAGCTCGGCCGGATCGTGCGCCAGGTCCCAGACGATCAGCTCGTTCTTGTTGGTCGGATGCGGGGCCAGCGGCCAGACCAGCGCCAGCCCGCCCCGGTCGGCGCCGTACATGCCCGAGACGTGCAGGAAGGGCCGGCCGATGCCGATCTCGGCGATCACCGCGTCCTTGCGGCGCAGCTTCAGGCAGAAATCGAACAGGCGGGGCTGGCGCTCGCGCAGCAGGCGGGCCAGCGCCAGCGTGGCACGCACGTCCGACAGCGCATCGTGCGCCGCGTCGTGGCCCAGGCCGTTGGCGCGGGTCAGGTCCTCGAGCCGGAACGACGGACGACCGTCCTCGTGGCGCGGCCACTCGATGCCCTCGGGCCGCAGCGCGTGGGCGCAGCGCACCATGTCGACCAGGTCCCAGCGGCCGCAGCCGTTCTGCCACTCGCGGGCATACGGCTCGATCAGGTTGCGCCAGAACAGGTGGCGGGTGACCTCGTCGTCGAAGCGCAAGGTGTTGTAGCCCACGCCGACCGTGTCGGGGCGGGCCAGCTCGGCCTCGATGCGGTCGGCGAACTCGCGCTCGCTGACGCCCCGCTCCAGGCAGGTCTGGGGCAGGATGCCCGTCAGCAGGCAGGATTCGGGGTCGGGCAGGTAGTCGGGGGCCGGCCGGCAATAGAACATGACCGGCTCGCCGATCTCGTTGAGTTCGGCGTCGGTGCGGATGCCGGCGAACTGGGCGGGGCGGTCACGCCGCGGGACCCGACCGAAGGTCTCGTAGTCGTGCCAGAAGAAGGTGGTTGCGCTCATGCGCGCAACATACCTCAAGCCGCAGGCGACGCCCGCGTCGGATCCCGCACGAACCGGGTCTCGGCCGGCGATGCGTTCGCGTCGACAATCGCGGCTTGATCCGGCAGGCGGGCCACGGAAGTCATATTCTGTTACAACCATGCCGGCTCGGCACCGGGAATGTGGTCCCGGTCGCTACCTCATTCAGCTAGGGAACACCATCCATGAAAGTCACCGTCGTCGGCACCGGCTACGTCGGCCTGGTCACAGGCGCCTGCCTGTCGGAAATGGGCAACCACGTGATGTGCCTGGACGTCGATCCGGCCAAGATCCAG
>NZ_QJJS01000025.1 GCF_003201595.1 Sphaerotilus hippei
CAAAATGTATCCAGTCCGCTCCCGCGGCCAGTACGTTGCGGACCTCTTCTCCCAGCCGGGCGAAGTCGGCCGACAGGATGCTGGGGGCGATGCGGAAGGTGGGACGAGTCATGGCGCGGATTGTAGGCAAGCGCGGAAGCGGGAACTTTCCGCACTGCAGCATGTTCTGAAATGAGCCTCTATCATGCAACGATGCCAGCGCAACCCTTCATCTGCACCGTCACGCCCCAGTTCCTGCCGGAACAGACCGATCCGGCCCAAGGCATCTATGGGTTCTCGTACACCGTGACGGTCACCAACAGCGGGCAGGTGCCCGCGCAGCTGATCGCCCGCCACTGGATCATCACCGACGCGACCGGCCACACCGAGGAGGTGCGCGGCCTGGGCGTGATCGGCCACCAGCCGCTGCTGCAACCCGGCGAGCGCTTCGAATACACCAGCTGGACCCGCATCGCGACCCCCCGCGGCCGCATGCAGGGCACCTTCTTCTGCATCACGGAGAACGCCGAATGGTTCGAGACCCCCGTCCCAGCCTTCGAGCTGTCCCAAGCCCGAGCCCTTCATTGATCAAGCGACTGTCGACTGCACTGACCCGCTGGCGGACCCGCCGGGACTGGGACCTCACCTCACTGCTCAACGCCGCCAGCACACCGGGCTCCCTGCCCGAGCGCCACCTCTGGCTGATCCGGCTGGCCGAATGGCTGCGCAGCGCCCCGCCCCGCACCGGCCTGGGCAGCACCACCCCCGCCAGCCCCACCGATGAACTGCCGACCGAACCCGGTGTCGGGGCGCTGTCGGCCAACCCGGCCACCCCCTGGCCGGTGCGGCGCCTGCGCCACCTGCTCAACGTGCTGGAGCGCCACCCCGAACATGCCCGGCAGGTCCGCCAGATCCTGCGCTCGGTGCTATCGGACACCAGCCTGAGCGGCCTGCTGGCCGACTTCGGCTTCGCGCCACGCACCGCCTTCGCCAGCGAGCTGGCCGAACGCCTGCGCCTGGCCTGCCTGCCCGGCACGCCCGAGACCGAAGACCTGGGCGAGCTGTTCCAGCTGGTCTTCGACCACCCGGACGACGCGCACTGGCTGGAGGCGGTGGACTCGACCACGCTGCAGCGCCTGGGCGCGCTGCTGGTCGACGAACCGATGGTCGAGCGTTGGCGCCTCGCGCTGTTCGACTCGATCCAGCTGCTGGCCAGCCAGGTGCGCGCCACCGCGATGTCGCCGCAGATGCGCCAGCGCATCGATGCCGACCTGATGGCGCAGCGCCCGTTCTACCAGCTGGCCAGCGCCGCCGAGCAGCTCGAGGAATGCGAGGGCGATGCCGCACGGCTGGCGCAGCAGGTGCAGCACCTGCGCACGCTGCTGCCGCTGTGCCGCCAGGCCGCCGCCAGCGTGCGCCGCCACCTGGAGGCCTACGGCATTTCGGTGGACGTGGTGTTCCAGGCCCGCCAGATGCAGCTGCGCTGCGACCGCATCGATGCGCTGCTGACCTGCCTGGTCTCGACCGAGCCGGCGCGGGACTGGCAAGGGCTGGTCGTGCAGCTGGCCGGCGTGCTGCAGTCGCGCCGCGGCCTGCGCCGCCTGTTCTCGCAGCACTATTCGCTGCTGGCGCGGCTGGTGACCGAGCGCAATGCCGAGACCGGCGAGCACTACATCACCCGCACCGGCGACGAGTACCGCGACATGCTGTGGCGCGCCTGCGGCGGCGGGCTGGTCATCGCCGGCACCACCTTCCTGAAGTTCTTCATCGGCCTGCTGGGCTTCACCACGCTGTGGGCCGGCTTCTGGGCCGGCATCAACTACGCCGGCAGCTTCGTGCTGATCCACCTGCTGCACTGGACGGTGGCGACCAAGCAGCCGGCGATGACCGCGCCGGCCATGGCCGCCAAGCTCGACGGCACGGTGCTGACCGACGAGGCGATCGACGGTTTCGTCGACGAGGTGGCGCACCTGATCCGCTCGCAGATCGCCGGCATCGTCGGCAACCTGATGGTCGTCGTCCCGGTGGTGCTGGCGCTGCAGGCGCTCGCCTGGTGGATGGCGGGCGCCCCGCTGATCAGCGCGACCGAGGCGCACCATGCGCTCGAGAAGCTCACGCTGCCGGGGCCGACGCTGGCCTATGCCGCCTTCACGGGCGTGCTGCTGTTCGCCTCGAGCCTGATCGCCGGCTGGGTCGAGAACTGGTTCGTCTGGCACCGGCTCGACAGCGCGATCGCCTGGAACCCGAGGTTCGTGCGCCTGCTGGGCGCGGGCCGGGCGCAGCGCTGGTCCCGCTGGTGGCGAGACAACATCTCCGGCATCGCCGCCAACGTGTCGCTGGGGCTGATGCTGGGCATGGTGCCGGCGCTGGCCAGCATCCTGGCCCTGCCGGTCGAGGTGCGCCACGTGACGCTGTCGACCGGCCAGATCGCCGCGGCGCTGGGCACGCTCAAGAGCGCGGCGCTGCACGAGCCGCTGTTCTGGTGGAGCATCGCCGCCATCCCCTTCACCGGGGCGCTGAACCTGCTGGTGAGCTTCCTGCTCGCCTTCAAGGTGGCGCTGCGCTCGCGCGGGCTGAAGCTGCGTGAACGGGGTCGCCTGTACGCGGCGCTGCGCGAGCGGCTGCGCGACGATCCGGCCAGCTTCCTGCGCCCGCCGCGCACGGGCCCGGCCGCGCCGGGCCCGCACTGAGCACACCCGCAGCCCGGACCCGGGCGGCTCAGCGACGCGCCGGTGGTGGATCGTCCGGCGTGTCCTCGTCCTCGGGTGGCGCCGCGCGCTCCCCGTGGCGGCGGCCGGAGAACATCGTCCACCAGACGATGGCCACCAGCAGCAGCCCGGCGCCGAGGGCTTCAAGCAGAATCAGCCACATGCCGATGTCGTCCTTGTCTCTTCAGCCTGCCTGCGGCAGGTCGGGTTCACCCGCGCCGATGGGCCGCCGGTGGGCCGCTCCGATTCTATTGAGCCTGCTGGCCGCCTGCGGCACCTCCAGCATGGACACCCGCCAGAACCTGCCGCCGCTGGAACCGGTGCCGGCACCGGCCCCCGAACCGCCGGCCCCGCTGTCCGACGGCGGCGAGGTGCGCCTGACCACCAAGGGCCGCTGGGTGCGCAGCGACTGGACCGCCCTGCCCGGCTGGCAGGCCGACAGCGTGCGCCAGGCTTGGCCGGCGCTGTGGCGCAGCTGCGAGCGGGTGCTGAACACGGGCCTGGCCAACCGCCCCGTCACCACGCCCGCCCGCCCGGCCGCCGTGCCGACGGCCACCACCGCACGCCCGGACCCCGCCGCGCTGCTGAACGGCAACGGCGCCGTGCCGGCCCCGGCGCCCGGCTACGACACCGCCAGCGCCGCGCTGTTCGCCCGCCACTGGAGCCCGACCTGCCGGGCCGTGCGGGCGCTCGGGCCGAACGCGGACGAGAACACCGCGCGGGACTTCCTGACCAGCCGCCTGCAGCCCTGGCGGGTCGAGAGCGCCGAGGGCCGTGCCGACGGCATGATGACCGGCTACTTCGAGCCGCTGGTCGAGGCCAGCCGGGTGCGCTCCGAACGCCACGCCGTGCCGCTGCACGGCGTGCCGGCCGACCTGGCCCTGCGCCAGCCCTGGTACAGCCGCACGCAGATCGACACCCTGCCCGAGGCCCAGGCCGCGCTGGCCGGGCGCGAGATCGCCTGGGTGGCCGATCCGCTCGAGGCGCTGATGCTGCAGATCCAGGGCTCGGGCCGGCTGGTGCTGGCCCCGCAGGGCCCCGCCGGCGAGCGGCGGGTGGTGCGCGTGGCCTTTGCCGCCCACAACGGCCAGCCTTACCAGTCGGTGGGGCGCTGGCTGGTCGACCAGGGCGCGTTCACGCTCGAGCAGGCCAGCTGGCCGGCGATCCGCCAGTGGGCGCGCCAGAACCCGCAGCGGGTGCGCGAGATGCTGCAGGCCAATCCACGTTATGTCTTCTTCCGCGAGGAGGCGCTGCCGGATCCGAACGTGGGGGCACTGGGTGCGCAGGGCGTGCCGCTGACCCCGGGGCGATCCATCGCCGTCGACCGCGACAGCATTCCCTACGGCACCCCCGTCTGGCTGGCCAGCACCGAACCCCAGCCGTGGAGCCTGAACCCGCCCCCCGCACGGCCGATGCAGCGCCTGGTGGTCGCCCAGGACACCGGCAGCGCCATCCTCGGCGCGGTGCGGGCCGACTTCTTCTGGGGCTGGGGCGACGGCATCGAGGACCGCGCCGGACGCACCAAGCAGCCGCTGCGGCTGTGGGTGCTCTGGCCCCGCTGACCCGGTTCGACCGAATGCCCCGGCCATTCACCCACCGTGGGCAGAAGATCGGCGATGTGCTGTGATCGGGCCTGCAGCTCCGGCCACCGGGGCACTTTCCTGTTTTTGACGGACCCCTCATGCACCCATCCACACCCTCGAGCCGGACACGCTCTCCCTCCCTGCGCCGCTGGGCCGCCCTGTCGAGCGGCGCGCTGCTGCTGGGCGCCCACGCCGCCGCCACGGCCCAGGCACCGGCCAGCGAGGGCTGGACCTTCCGCCTCGGCCCCACGCTGGTGGCCGGCCCCACCCACCCGGGCTCCGACCAGTCGAAGCTGCGGCTGCTGCCCAACTTCGAGGCGCGGCGCGGCCTGCTGACGATCGATCCGGTGCTCGGCGTGGGCATCGACTGGCAGGACGGCAGCGGGCTGCGGCTGCGCGGCGGGATCGGGCTGGACTTCAGCGCCCGCCAGGCCGAGGACGACGACCGCCTGCGCGGGCTCGAGGAGCTCAAGGGCACGGCGGCGCTGCGGCTGGGCGCCGAGCAGCGCCTGGGTCCGTGGACGGTGGGCGGGCGGCTGGTCAGCCGGCTGGCGCGCCAGTCGCAGCGCGGCAGCACGCTCGACACCGAGCTGGGCTACTCGCTGTACAGCGGCCCGCAAGGCGCCCTCAGCTCCGGCGTGTCGGTGCGCTGGATGGACGGGCTGTACGCGCGCCATTTTTTCGGCATCGACGCGTCCCAGGCCGCGATCAGCGGCCTGCCGGTCCACGCCGCGCACGGCGGGCTGATGAGCGCCGGCCTCTACGCGCAGGCCTTCGAGCGCCTGGATGCGAACTGGTCGGGCTTCGCGCGCCTGAACCTGCAGCGGCTCCAGGGCGATGCCGCCGACAGCCCGGTCACGCGCCGGCGCCTGCAGACGACCCTGGTGCTCGGCGTCAGCCGGCAGTTCTGAGCCGGCACGGGGGCCGGCCGGCTCAGAGACCGAGCCGGTCGCGCAGGTCGTAGTAGACCGCCCCGAGTGCGGTGAACGGCACCCGCAGCAGCCGCCCGCCCGGGAACGGCAGGTGCGGCAGGCCGGCGAACGCGTCGAAGCGCCCGGCCTGGCCGCGGATCACCTCGCTCAGCACCCGGCCGATCAGGTGGGTGAAGGTCACGCCATGGCCGGAGCAGCCCTGCGAGTAGTAGACGTTGGGCGCCAGCCGTCCCACCTGCGGCAGGCGCGACAGCGTGAGCAGGAAGTTGCCCGTCCAGGCGTAGTCGATGCGCACGCCGCGCAGCTGCGGGAAGGTGCGCTCCAGCTTGGGCCGGATGATGGACTCGATGTGCGCCGGATCACGCGCCCCGTAGATCACGCCGCCGCCGTAGAGCAGCCGCCGGTCGGCCGACAGGCGGAAGTAGTCGAGCAGGAAGTTGCTGTCCTCGACGCAGTGGCCGGTGGGCATCAGCTCGGGAAACCGCTCGCCCAGCGGCTCGGTGGCGATCACCTGGGTGCCGCAGGGCATCGAGCGCCCGCTCAGCTGGGGCTCGAGCCCGCCGAGGTAGGCATTGCCCGCCACGATGACGAAGCGCGCCCGCACCTGCCCCGCCGCGGTGTGCACCACCGCGGGGTCGCCGCGCTCGATGCGCACCACCGGCGAGGCCTCGTGGATCACGCCGCCGAGCGACTCGAAGGCCATCGCCTCGCCCTGGGCCAGGCGCAGCGGGTGCACATGGCCCGCGCTGCGGTCCAGCAGCGAGGCCTTGTAGCGGCCCGAGCCGATGTGGCGCGCCGTCTGGGCGGCGTCGAGCAGCTCCAGCTCGCGGTGGCCGTGACGCTGCCAGAGCGCCTGGTGGTGCTCGAGCTGGCGCACCTGACGCTCGTTCAGCGCGGCGAACATGCTCCCGGGCCGGAAATGGCAGTCGATGCCGTAGCGCTCGATGCGCTCGCGGATGATGGCCGCGCCCTCGAAGGCCATGCTGCCCAGGCTGCGCGCCACCGCCGCGCCATGGCGGGCCTCGATGACGTCCAGGTCACGCGAGTAGCTGTGCACCAGCTGGCCGCCATTGCGCCCGGACGCGCCCCAGCCGACCTGCGAGGCCTCCAGCAGCACCACCTTGAAGCCCGCCTCGGCCAGGTGCAGCGCCGACGACAGGCCGGTGTAGCCCCCGCCGACGATGCAGACATCGGCCTGGACCGCGCCGGCCAGCGCCGGGCGCGCGGGCTGGGGCAGGCCGGAGGCCGCGTAGTAGGACGGGGCGTGGGGTGCGGTGACTGCGATGGTGGTCATGCCGGAAGGAGGAAGTGGGGGAACACGGACTCAGCAAGGGTAGTGCCTGCAGCGGGCGGCTGCTGCCGGTCATGACCCCAGGTCACGACCGTCTTGATCGGGATCAGGCAGACAGGGGCGTGTCGGCTTGTCACAATGCCGCTCCTGTTTTCATCCATCGGAATGCTGCACATGATCACCCGCCCCGCCCTGAGCCACGATGACATCCAGACGATCCTGGCGGCGTCGATCGCCGAAGCCCGCGCCAACCAGTGGGCCGTCACCATCGCCGTCGTCGACGACGGCGGCCACCTGCTGGGCCTGACCCGCCTGGATGGCGCCGCGCCGCTGTCCTCGCACATCGCCCCGTCCAAGGCCCGCACGGCCGCGCTCGGCCGCCGCGAGACCAAGGCCTACGAGGACATGATCAACCAGGGCCGCTACTCCTTCCTGAGCGCCCCGCTGGTCGACGGCCTGCTCGAGGGCGGCGTGCCGGTGGTCGTCGACGGCCACACCATCGGTGCCGTCGGCGTCAGCGGCGTGACCTCGGCGCAGGATGCGCAGGTCGCCAAGGCCGGCATCGCCGCGCTGCTGGGCTGATCACACGCCCGCGTCCGTCCGGCCCCGCCACACCGAGCCGCCGCCCGTCGGGCTGGCGGCTTTTTCATGGCCGCCCCGCCAGCAGACGACTCAGAGGCTGGTGATCATGCCGCCGTCGACCCGCACCACCGAGCCGGTGACGTAGGACGCGCGGGCGCTGGCCAGGAAGGTGACGACGTCGCCGTACTCCTGCGGCTCGCCGATCCGGCCGGCGGGGATGCTGGCCACGCTCTCGGCCGTGACGTCCTCGACCGCACGGCCGGTGCGGGCCGCCTTCTGCGTGTCGAGGAACTGCAGCCGCTCGGTGGCGATGCGTCCGGGCACGACGATGTTGGCGGTGATGCCCTCGGCGGCGACCTCGCGGGCCAGCGTCTTGGACCAGGCCACCAGCGTCGAGCGCAGCGCGTTCGACAGGCCGAGGTTGGCGATCGGCGCGACCACGCCCGACGAGGTGCTGGTCAGGATGCGGCCGAAGCGGCGCTGGCGCATGCCGGGCAGCACCCGGTCGGTGATGGCGATGACCGACATCACCATCGCCTGGAACTGCTGAGCCCAGAGCTCGGGCGCCTGGCCGGCGGCGGTCGTCGGTGGCGGTCCGCCGGTGTTGTTGACGAGGATGTCGACCGGGCCGAGCGCCTGCTCGATCGCCGTGACGCGCGCCTCGATGACCGACAGGTCGCCCAGGTCCCAGGGCAGCACCAGCAGCCGGGCGCCGGGCACCTCGGCCTCGATCGCCGCACGGGTCTGATCCAGCTTGGCGGGGGTGCGCCCGGCCAGCGCGACCTGCGCACCTTCGAGGGCCAGCGAGCGGGCGATCGCCGCCCCCAGGCCGCTGCCCGCGCCGAGCACCAGGGCCGTGCGGCCCGTCAGTCCGAGATCCATGTTCTTGCCCTCGAGGATGGAAAGGAGCGGGATCGTAGCCGGGCGGGCGGCCCCTGCACGGCGCAGGGTGGCCCGCCGCCGGACTCAGGGCAGCAGCTTGCCGGGGTTCATCAGGTTCAGCGGATCGAGCGCCACCTTGATCGCCGCCATCAGGCGCTGCTCGACCGGGTCGCGGTAACGGGCCGCCTCGTCGCGGCGCAGCACGCCCAGCCCGTGTTCGGCCGAGATCGAGCCGCCGTGGGCGATCACCGCGTCGTGCACCAGCTGGTTGACCGGCCCCTCCAGCGCGAGGAAGGCCGCGACCTGATCCGGCGTGCGGGGCCCGGGGGCCGGCGAGACGTTGTAGTGCAGGTTGCCGTCGCCGAGGTGGCCGAACACGACCAGCCGCACCTGCGGGAAATGCGTGGCCATGGCCGCGTCGGCGTGCGCGATGAAGTCCGGCACCCGCGACAGCGGCAGCGAGAGGTCGTGCTTGATGGTCTTGCCTTCGGCGCCCTGGGACTCGGAGATGTGCTCGCGCAGGCCCCACAGGGCCTCGAACTGCGCCAGCGAGCTCGACAGCGCCGCGTCCTGCACCAGATCGGCCTCCATCGCCGCCTCCAGCAGCGCCTCGAGCCCGGCGCGTGCGCTCGACTCGCTCTCGCCGTCGGACACCTCCAGCAGCACGTACCAGGGCGACGGGGCCTGCAGCGGCAGGCGGGCCGTCGGCACATGGCGCAGCACCAGGCCGAGGCAGGTGTGGCTCATCAGCTCGAAGGCGGTCAGGCGCGCGGCCAGCCGGTCCTGCGCGCGCTGCAGCAGCTGCAGCGCCACGGCCGGATCGGGCACGGCCACCAGCGCCACCGCCTGCCCGGCGGGCAGCGGGAACAGCTTCAGCACCGCCGCGGTGATCACGCCCAGCGTGCCTTCGGAGCCGATGTAGAGGTCGCGCAGGTCGTAGCCGGTGTTGTCCTTGCGCAGCCCGCGCAGGCCGCGCCAGCGCTCGCCCTGGGCGGTCACCACCTCGAGGCCGAGGCAGAGCTCGCGCGCGTTGCCGTAGCGCAGCACCTGCACGCCGCCGGCGTTGGTCGCCAGGTTGCCGCCGATGGTGCAGCTGCCCTCGGCCGCCAGGCTGAGCGGGAACAGCCGCCCCGCCGCCCGGGCGGCCTCCTGGACCTGCGCCAGCGTGCAGCCGGCCTCGACCTCGATCGTGGCGTTGGCCAGGTCCAGGCCGCGCACCCGGTTCAGGCGGGACAGCGACAGCAGCAGCGCGCGGCCCGACCGGTCAGGCACCGAGCCGCCGGACAGGCCGGTGTTGCCCCCCTGCGGCACGATCGGCACGCGGTGCTCATGGCACCAGCGCACGACGGCCGCCACGTCCTCGGCGCGGTCGGGCTGGGCCACGGCCAGCGCCTGGCCGGTCCACAGGCCGCGCCAGTCGGTCAGGAACGCCGCGGTGTCGGCGGCATCGGTCAGCAGGCGACCACGGAAGGCGGAGCGCAGGGACTCCAGGGCAGGAACGGGCGGCGTCATGGTCGCCCATGATGCCTTGCCGGTCACCCCGGGGTCGGCGCCCCGCCGGCGGCCGCCAGGTCAGCGGCCGCCGTGGCGGGGACCGCCACCCCCGCCCCCGCCACCCCCCGGACCACCGATGAAGGGCGGCAGCACGCAGCAGGCCCCGAGCGTGAACACCACCATCAGCATCGCGCCCCAGCGCATCCATCGTTTCATGTCGATCTCCGTTGAGCGGGACACACGGACCGTGTCCCCGTCGACCTCAACGGACGGCGCCGCCGCGCGGACATTGCTCGCAGGTAAAGCCCGGCCCTTCAGCGCCGGACGCGCCATTCGGTGGGGGTCATGCCGAAGGCCTGGCGGAACACGCGGGAGAAGTGCGCCGCCTGGTTGAAGCCGCACTGGAACGCGATCTCGCTGATCGAGCGATGGGCGTGCGCGGGGTCGGCCAGCTGCTCGCGGCAGCACTGCAGCCGGCGCCGCCGGATCGTGGCGGCCACGGTCGCGGGCTCGGTCTCGAACAGCCGGTGGATGTGCGAGGGCGACAGGCGCGTGAACGAGGCGATGTGCTCCACGTCCAGGGCCGGGTCCCCCAGGTGCGCCTCGATCACCGCATGGATGCGCGCCAGGTGATAGGCCGACAGGCGGTTGCGGCCACGGCGACGTTCGGGCTCGGACGCTGGCGGCAGATGCGGCACGACCAGGGCCGCCAGGGTGTGCAGCAGCGCATGGCGCACATGGCCGCTGACCTGCGGATCCGGCGTCTCGACATCACCGGACCGGGCAGGAGTCGCCGCGATCACGCCGTCGGCCAGCTGGGTGAGCAAGCGGCCCGGCAGGCCGCTCCCGCTCATGACCTGAGCAAAAGGCAGCTCCGTCCGGCCGAGCAGGCCCCGCAGTTCGGCCGCGGGCACCCTCAGCACGGTGTGCTCGAACGAGGCCTGGAAATCGAGCCCGCAGGGCCGGGCACTCGAGATCAGCGTGAAGTCGCCGGGATGCAGGCAGGCGGTGCGGCCCGCCTGGCTGACCTGGCTGATGCCCTCACGCTGGATGTTGAAGAGGATGGTTTCGCACGAACCTTCGTCGGCCATCGACTGGGTCCGCCGGACGCTCTGGGCGCCCGATCGCACGCGACAGACATCGAGATCCTGGAGCGGAGCGCGTTCGATGGAGCCGTTGAACTCCCCGAGGGACCCGACCGTGTCCACCTGGACGCGGAGCAGCTGGGCACACACCTGATCGGCCCAGAACGCCAATCGCCGTCCGCTGGGCACCTCGTCCGTCGAGACCCGCACGGCAGCGGTCACCGGCTCGACGGGCGTCCCTTGGCTGGATGGCTGATGCAATTCGTCGTCCCTCTGCTGACCGGCCGGGGCCTTTCATGGCGGGAAAAGTTCCCTTCATGACCCGGTTGCGGCGCGGATGCGAGTATCGGGCAAGCTGGAGGCGAGCCCTGGACAAGCCGGATGCAAAAGGTCCGGCGATGATCAGATGATCACGCTGTCAACACGTTGCTGGACCGGCACGGCAGCGAGGCCAGGTGTGCTCCCCGGACACCACACCCCCTCGCCGTCGTGCCCCTGCCAGCCCCGGCGGATCCGCCAGGCACTAGGATGCGGCGCCACCACGCTGCCCGCCCTGCCCGCATGTTCACCATCCTGACCCTCACCATCCCCGTCTACCTGCTCATCGGGGCGGGGTTCCTGTCGGTGCGAGGCGGCCTGTTCGTGGCCTCGGACATGCGGGTGCTGGGCAAGTTCGTGGTGAATTTCTGCCTGCCCGGCCTGCTGTTCAACGCGCTGGCCTCGCGCCGGCTCGACGAGGTCTTCAACGCGCGCTACCTGGGCGCCTACGCGCTGGGTTCGCTGCTGGTGCTGGGCCTCGGCCTGTGGATCGCGCACCGCGTGCGCCGACTGCCGATGGACGTGGCCACGCTGCACGGGCTGGGCATGTCGGCCTCGAACTCGGGCTTCTTCGGTTACGCGATCGCCGCCCCGCTGGTCGGCGCCCCCGCGGCCGTGGGCCTGGCGCTGACGATGATGGTCGAGAACCTGCTGATGCTGCCCCTGGTGCTGGCGCTGGCCGATGCCGGAGCCAGCGGGCGGCGCGGCAGCCAGAGCTTCGTGCCGGCCTTCAGGATCGCGCTGCGCAACCTGGGGCGCAACCCGATGATCCTCGCCATCCTGGCCGGGCTGCTGTTCGCGCTGCTCGAGATCGAGCTGCCGGCGCCGGTGGCGCGCACCGTGCAGCTGGTGGCCACGGCCGCCAGCCCGGTGGCGCTGTTCGTCATCGGCGGCACGCTGGCGGGCTTCGGCGTGCGCGGCATGCTGCGCGACGTCTCGGTGGTCAGCACCGGCAAGCTGCTGCTGCATCCGCTGGCGGTGGGCACGCTGCTGTGGGCCTTCGGGCCGATCGACCCGGCGCTGCGCGAGACCGGCATCCTGCTGGCCAGCGTGCCGATGCTGAGCATCTACCCGGTGATCGCCCAGCGCTACGAGCAGGAAGGTTTCTGCGCCGCCGCGCTGCTGGTCACCACGGTGGCCTCGTTCTTCACCATCAACGCGGTGCTGTGGCTGCTGCGGCACGTGCCGCAGCTGACCGGCTGAACGCCGCCGCGGCTCAGGGCCGGCCGCCGCGGCGCGACTGCCACAGCGGCTTCTTGCCCTTGAGGTGGCGCTCGATGCCGGCGTTGAGCCGGTTGCGCAGGTCGAGCACGTCCTCGAGGTGGCCGTAGACGCCCGGGAAACGCAGGTCCAGCCACAGCCACAGCGTGCAGGCGCGCAGCGCCTGCTCCATGCGGTCCAGGCGGCTGCGCTCGTCGACCTCGTCGAGGAACCAGGGCTCGCCGGCGGTGCCGTTGTGCGCATGGCTGGCGGCCCAGCCGAGGAAGGCCTGCACCAGCTGCTCGGTGCGCAGGTCCACCGGCGCCTGGGCGTAGGTGAAGCGCTCCTTCAGGCTCAGCGGCGCGGCCACCCGGTCGAGCTCCTCGGCCAGCTCCAGCATCTGCTGCAGCTGGGCGACCTGGAAGTGGGCGTTGTCGAGCTCGAGCTGCTCCATGAACACGTGCAGCACCTCGTGCAGCCGGTTCTTGCCCAGGCGCGAGGCGATGGTGTGGATGTGCCAGCCGTTGGGCGCCACCGGGGCCTTGAAGTTGCGCGGCGCGCGCGGCTGGCGCGGCAGCAGCTCCTTGAGCACCCGGCCGGCGCCCGACTCGGCTTCCTTGAGCACCCCCGTCCAGCCCTCCTCGTGCATGCCGAAACGCCCGGCCCGCCCGGCGATCTGGTGCACCTCCGACTCGGTCAGCTCCCGGTCGGCCACGCCGTCGTACTTGCTCATGGTCGAGAACATGACCCGGCGGATCGGCAGGTTCAGGCCCATGCCGATGGCGTCGGTGGCCACCAGGATGTCGGACTCGCCGGACGCGAAACGCTCGGCCTCGCGGCGTCGCACCTCCGGCGGCAGCGCGCCGTAGACCACCGACACGGTGTGGCCGTGCTGGGAGATCTGGTCACGCAGCATCAGCACGTCGCGGCGGCTGAAGGCCACGACCGCGTCCCCCTTGACCAGCGCGTCGATGGACACCGGCGCGCGCAGCAGCTGCACATGCTGCTTGCGCTCGAAGTGGCGGATCTGCACCGACTCGCCGCACAGGCCCAGCAGGTTCTCGAGCGCCGGCACCGCGTAGGCCGAGCAGATGATGATGACCTCGCGCGCCGGCACGGCCACGACCGCCTGGGTCCAGGCCCAGCCGCGCCAGTCGTCGAAGATCATCTGGGCTTCGTCGATCACCGCGACGTCGATGAGCTCGCGGGTGCCGACCATCTCGATGGTGCTGGAGACGACCCGGGCGCCGTCGGCGGGCACGCTTTCTTCACCGGTCAGCAGCGAGCACGGCACGCCGCGCGCGACCAGCCGGTCGCGACCCTCGAGCGCCAGCAGGCGCAGCGGGGCGAGGTAGGCGCCCTTGTCGGCCAGCGCCAGCCGCTCGAAGGCAGCGTGGGTCTTGCCGCTGTTGGGCGGGCCGACGTAGAGCGTGACCTGGCGGCCCAGCTGGCGGGCCGGCTCGAAGGTGTCCGGATAACCCTGGAACGCGAGCTCGCGGGTCAGGCCGGCGAGCGTCTGCAGTTCGTAGACATGGTGTTCCCAGCGGTCCTGGGCGCGGGTGCAGGCAGCCTTCAGGCTGGCGATCGGCTGCGGCAGCGCACATTCGGACTGCAGCCGCGGCAGCAGCGAATCGAGGTGGCGGTCATCGCACATCTCGCTGCGCTCGACCAGCGAGTTCAGGTGGGCCAGCAGCTCGTCGGCGTGCGGGTAGGCCGGCACCGGACCGAGCGAGGCCAGCAGCACCCGCTCGTCGGCATGGCGGAAATAGCTCCAGACCAGCTCGGCATCGACCGGCGCCTGGAAGGCCACCGTCACCGACCAGCCCAGCTGCGCCAGCGCCAGCGGCCGGCGCACCAGCCGCTCCCAGCGGCCCTGCAGGTTGCGGCTGACCCCCTGGGCCTCGAGCCACGCGGTGCGTTCGTTGAGCTGGGCGCGGCTGTCGCGGCTGACCGGACAGGCGTCGAGGTGGCGCAGCGCGGCATCGAACAGGTCCGGCGCGATCCAGCGGCTCGGGCGCTGGCCCGGCACCGATTTCTGCAGCAGCACCAGGCCCTGTTCATCGAGCCAGCCCTCGGCATCGGGGTGGTCGGGCGGGCACAGGTCCGCCGGCTTGACCACCTGCGGCAGCACGTAGGCGGCCTGGCGCACCCGTTCGAGCTGCTCCGCAGCCAGGTGGGCCGGCACACGCGCCGCGTGGGCCGCACGCGGCAGCCGGGGGGTGCGCGGCGTGGCAGGTTTCGGGGCGGGGGCCGGCGCGGCGGTCGGAGCAACAGGGGAAGAATCGTGCATGTCGGGCAGGCCGCAGGGGCCTGCAGTGGAAAAGTTCGTACAGCATGCACTGTAACGTGAGCAGCCACCGACCTGCGGCCCGCGTGCCGGGTCCGGATGCGGCAGCCGATCACGCCCGGTGCGCATGATTCATGCAGCGAGGCCCTCCGAGCTGACGTTCTCCCTGTTGCAGTGCATCATGGAGCCTTCAGTGGCCTGACCCCGGCCTCGGCCCCCATCCGGTCCGTCCGGGGGCGCACCATCACGGGCCCATCGGCCCGGGCGGGTGCGCAGACCCTCCACGCCATACCCTGGCCTTCCTGGTGCTGCCCCTCATGTCCGCGACATCGACCCTTCCCCCGGCCCCGCGTCACACCCTGTTCGAGGATGCGCAGGCGCTCTTCGCCGGCACGCTCTTCGTGTCGCTGGCGCTGATCCTGTTCAAGCAGGTCGGCATGATGACCGGCGGCACGGCCGGGGCGGCCTTCCTGGTGCACTACGCCAGCGGGCTGGACTACGGCCAGGTGCTGTTCGCCATCAACCTGCCCTTCTACTGGTTCGCCTGGAAACGCATGGGCGGCGAGTTCACGCTCAAGACCTTCGGGGCGATCACGATGCTGTCGTTCATGACCAGCTGGTCGCCCACGCTGTTCGCGATCGAGCGGCTGCACCCGGCCTACGCCGCCATCCTGGGCGGGCTGCTGCTGGGCACGGGCTGCCTGTTCCTGGCGCGCCACCGCGCCAGCCTGGGCGGGGCCACCATCATCTCGCTGTACCTGCAGCAGGTGCACGGCCTGCGCGCGGGCAAGGTGCAGATGGGGCTCGACAGCATCATCCTGCTGGCCGCCTTCCTGGTCATCCCCGCCGAACGGGTCATGTACTCGCTGCTCGCCGCCGCGGTGATGAGCCTGTTCCTGGCGATCAACCACAAGCCGGGCCGCTACACGGTGCACTGAACGCGGCGCGCGTCGTGCCGGTCCGGGCGCTTGCCCGTGAACGATGCCCTTTGCCCGCAGGATTGCCCCGGAAACCATCCGGATTTCCCCTGATGAATGGCATGGCCCCTGCATACACTGAGCCGGTCTCTTGATGCACCGGAGCCGGAAATGCGCGCTGTCTGCCTGTCCGCACTGCTGATGTGCAGCGCCCCCGCCTGGTGTGTCGACATCGTCGAGGTGCTGGTCAGCTCGAATGAACGGCGGCTGTCGACCCTGGTCGATGCCCCCGCCGACAGCGCCCGCGCCGCGGTCGTGCGCGCCACCTGGGAGCGCCTGCGCCCGATGGTGCCGATGGCGCTGCCCACGCTGCGGGTGGTGACCGGCCCGCTGCAGGCCGAAGCGGTGATGGGCACGCTGGTCGTGGCCAGCGAGGCCCTCGCCGACCTGAGCGAAGGCGAACGGGTGCTGATGCTGGCCCATGAGCTGGGCCACGTCTCGCTGCACCACTGGGGTGAGCAGCGCACGCTCTACCAGCGTTTCATTCCCGGCGAGGTGCGCCCGGACACCACCGATCCGGTGGCCGGTGCGCTCGGCGCCGAGGCCCACACCCAGTCCTACCGCCACGAATTCGAGGCCGATGCCTTCGGCTACACGATCGCCCGCCGCATGGGCTACGGCACGGACACCGCGCTCGCGCTGATGGGCCGCCAGGCCGTGCCCATCGACACCGCGACCCACCCGGGCGCCCGGCGCCGCATGATGCAGTTCCGTGAGCTGGAAACCCGGCTGCAGCAGCCGTCCCGCCAGGCGGCCGCCACCGCCGACTGAAGCGGCGCCCCCACACACGCACCGGCACCGGCGCTTTGTGGGAAGCTTGCGGTCGCCATGTCGACCCCAGCGCCCTCCTCCCCCTCCGGCCCGCCGAGCGCGGCCCTGCAACTGCCGGTCACCGGCATGACCTGCGCCTCCTGCGTGCGCCGGGTCGAGAAGAGCCTGAAGGCCGTGCCGGGCGTGCAGCAGGCCAGCGTCAACCTCGCCACCGAGTCGGCGACGGTCCGGGGCGACACGTCGCTCGACCTGTCGGCGCTGACCGCCGCGGTGCGCCGGGCCGGCTTCGACGTGGCCACGGCCGACACCACGCTGCAGGTGACGGGCATGACCTGCGCCTCCTGCGTCGGGCGGGTCGAGAAGGCGCTGCTCAAGGTGCCGGGCGTGCTGGCGGCCAGCGTCAACCTGGCCACCGAACGGGCGACGGTGCAGGCCCTCGGCACGGTGCCGGTGGCCACGCTGGTGGCCGCCATCGAGCGCGCCGGCTACCAGGCCGAGGACCTGGCCGCGGCGGCAGGCGCCCCCGCACCCACCCGGCGCCGCCTGCCCGAGTGGTGGCCGGTCGGTCTGGCCGCGCTGCTGACGCTGCCGCTGGTCGCGCCGATGCTGCTGATGCCCTTCGGCCTGCACCTGATGCCCTCGCCCTGGCTGCAGCTGCTGCTGGCCACCCCGGTGCAGTTCGGCCTGGGCTGGCGCTTCTACCGCGGCGGCTGGCACGCGCTGCGGGCCGGCGGCGGCAACATGGACACCCTGGTCGCGCTGGGCACCTCCGCCGCCTACGGCCTGTCGCTGTACCTGATGCTCGAGCACGGCTCGCACGCCGGGGCGCCCCACCTCTACTTCGAGGCCAGCGCCGCCGTCATCACGCTGGTGATGCTGGGCAAGTGGCTGGAGAGCCGTGCCAAGCGCCAGACCACCGACGCGATCCGGGCCCTCAATGCGCTGCGCCCGGCGCTGGCCCGGGTGCTGCGCGACGGCATCGAGCAGGAGCTGCCGGTCGACCGGGTCCGGGTGGGCGACCAGGTCAGCGTGCGGCCGGGCGAGCGGGTGCCGGTGGACGGCGTGGTCAGTGCCGGGCGCAGCCATGTCGATGAATCGATGATCACCGGCGAGAGCCTGCCCGTGGCCAAGTCGGTCGGCGACCGGGTGACCGGCGGCGCGATCAATGCCGAAGGGGCGCTGACCCTGACCACCGCGGCAGTGGGCGCCGAGACCACGCTGGCGCGCATCATCCGGCTGGTCGAGTCGGCCCAGGCCGGCAAGGCGCCGATCCAGCGCCTGGTCGACCAGGTCGCGGCGGTCTTCGTGCCGGTGGTGCTGGTCATCGCGGTGCTGACCGTGGCGGGCTGGATGCTGCAGGGCGCCGGCTGGGAGACCGCGCTGGTGCATGCCGTGGCGGTGCTGGTGATCGCCTGTCCCTGCGCGCTGGGACTGGCCACGCCCACGGCCATCATGGTCGGCACCGGCGCGGCCGCACGTCACGGCATCCTGATCAAGGACGCCCAGGCGCTGGAGCTGGCCCACCGCGTGGACACCATCGTCTTCGACAAGACCGGCACGCTGACCGAAGGCCGGCCCACCGTGGTCGCGCTGCTGCCCGCCCCCGGGCACACGGATCACGAGGTGCTGGCGCTGGCCGCAGCGCTGCAGCGCGACAGCACCCACCCGCTGGCCCACGCCGTGATGCAGCGTGCCCGCGACCAGGGCCTCGACCTGCCGCAGGCGCTCGAGGCCCGCGCGCTGGCCGGACGCGGCCTGCAGGCCCGGGTCGGCGAGCAGATGCTGCTGTTCGGCAGCAGCCGCCTGCTGCAGGAGCAGGGCCTGTCGCCCGGGACGCTGGCCCCGGCCGCCACGACCCTGGAGGACGAAGGACGCACGCTGTCCTGGCTGATGCGGGCGGCCCCCGAAAGCGGCGCCGGGGCCGAGCTGCTCGGCCTGCTGGCCTTCGGCGATGCGCTCAAGCCCTCGGCGCTGGTCGCGGTGGCCCGGCTGCATGCGCGCGGCCATCGCACCGTGATGCTCACCGGCGACAACGCCGGCAGCGCCCGGGCCGTGGGCGCAGCGCTGGGCCTGAGCGAAGTGCGCGCCCAGGTGCTGCCCGCCGACAAGGCCCGCATCGTCGCCGAGCTGCGGGCCGCCGGGCGGGTGGTCGCGATGGTCGGGGACGGCATCAACGACGCCCCCGCGCTGGCCGCCGCCGACGTGGGCATCGCGATGTCCACCGGCACCGACGTGGCGATGGAGACGGCCGGCATCACGCTGATGCGGGGCGACCCGGGGCTGGTGGCCGATGCGCTGGACGTGTCGCGGCGCACCGTCGCCAAGATCCGCCAGAACCTGTTCTGGGCCTTCGCCTACAACGTGATCGGCATCCCGCTGGCCGCGCTGGGCGGGCTCAGCCCGGTGATCGCCGGGGCGGCGATGGCCTTCAGCAGCGTCAGCGTGGTCGGCAACGCGCTGCTGCTGCGGCGCTGGAAACCGGGCCACCCCTCCGGGCGCTGACGGACCGCGATGCACCGATGGCCCTGCTGCCGGCACGCCCGGAAGATGCTGCGACCATCGGTGCTCCGCGCCATGAACGGATCCGGACCATGACTGGACGCCTTGACGACACCGAACGGCCCGCCCTGCTGGCCAGCCTGCCCGACTGGGCCTGCGACCCCGCCGGCACGGCGCTCACGCGCGAGTTCCGCTTCGCCGACTTCCAGGCCGCCTTCGGCTTCATGACCCGGGTCGCGCTGTGGGCCGAGCGGCACGACCACCATCCGCAGTGGAGCAACGTCTACCAGCGGGTCACGGTGACCTGGAGCAGCCACGACGTGCAGGGCCTGTCGATGCGTGACATCGACGCGGCCCGGCACTGCGACCTGCTGTGGGCCGCGCAGGGCTTCAGACCACCGTCAGCGTGACGTCGATGTTGCCGCGCGTGGCGTTCGAGTACGGGCAGACCTGGTGGGCGGCCGCCACCAGCGCCTCGGCGGCGCTGCGCTCGAAGCCCGGCACCGTGATCGCCAGCGCGACCTGGATGCTGAAGCCGCCGGGGATCGGACCGATCCCCACGTCGGCGCTGATGGACACGTCGTCCGGCAGCTTGATCTTCTGGCCCGCGGCCACGGCCTTCATCGCGCCGATGAAGCAGGCCGAATAACCGGCCGCGAACAGCTGTTCCGGGTTGGTGCCCGCGCCGCCGGCGCCGCCCAGCTCCTTCGGGGTGGAGAGGGTCACCTCCAGCGCGCCGTCGGACGAACGCGAGGTGCCGGTGCGCCCGCCGGTGGAGGTGGCGTGGGCGGTGTAGAGAACCTTTTCGAGTGCCATGGTGCAGTCCTTCTTCAAGCGTCGGGAGGGAGGGAAAGGTGCCGGCCGGCTTCAGGCGGCCAGGCGCAGTCGCCCGCGCAGCGCCTGCAGGCGCTGCGTGAGCTCGGAGATCTCGTCGAGCGGACAGGCCGCCGCACAGGCGACCTGGAGCGGAATCGCCTCGGCACGCGAGCGCAGGGCCCGGCCGGCGACGGTCAGCCGCAGCCGCACCCGCCGCTCGTCGGCCGCATCACGCTGCCGCTCGAGCCAGCCGGCCGCCTCGAGCCGCTTGAGCAGCGGGGTCAGCGTGCCGGAGTCGAGCATGACCCGCTCGCCCAGCGCCGACACCGTCACGTCGTCGGCCTCCCACAGCGCCAGCATCACCAGGTACTGCGGATAGGTCAGGCCGAGCGGATCGAGCAGCGGCTTGTAGACCCGGGTCATCGACAGCGAGGCGGAATACAGCGCGAAGCAGAGCTGGCGGTCCAGCTCGAGCCAGCGGGCGGCGTCGGTGGCGGGGGTCGGTGCGGTGGCCATGCGCAATGATTGCTCACGACTAGATTGCACACGATCAATATGGTCTTGCGAGGGTCTTGCGACACCTCCCGCCCGCGCCGCCGGCGCCCGGCCTCACAGGGCGTCGAGCGGGATCTTCAGGTAGCGCACGCCGTTGTCCTCTGGCTCGGGCAGCCGGCCGGCGCGCATGTTGACCTGCACCGACGCCAGCAGCAGCGCCGGCATCTGCAGCGTCGCATCACGCGCCTGGCGCATCGCCACGAAGCGCTGCTCGTCGATGCCCTCGTGCGCCTGCACATTGCCGGCGCGCTGCTCGGCCACGGTGCTGCTGGCCTGCGGCGCCCGATCGCCGGGCGGGTAGTCGTGGCACAGGTAGAGCCGGGTGGCCGGCGGCAGCGCCAGCAGCCGGCGGATCGAGCGGTACAGCGTGCGGGCATCGCCGCCGGGAAAGTCGCAGCGGGCCGTGCCGTGGTCGGGCATGAAGAGCGTGTCGCCGATGAAGGCCACCGTCGTGTCGCCCGCCTCGACCACATAGGTCAGGCAGGCCGGCGTGTGGCCGGGCGTGTGCATCACGCGCACCGGCAGGCCGCCGATGCGGAAGGTGTCACCCTCGGCGAACAGGCGATCGAACTGGCTGCCGTCGCGAGCGAAGTCCGCCCCGGCGTTGAACAGTGCGCCGAAGGTCTGCTGCACCGTGGTGATCATCGCGCCGATGGCCAGCCGTCCGCCCAGCGCCTGCTGCAGCCGGGGCGCGGCCGACAGGTGGTCGGCATGCACATGGGTCTCGAGCAGCCACTGCACCTGCGCGCCCAGCTCGTGCACCCGCTCGATCAGCCGGTCGGCACTGCGGGTGGATGTCCGTCCGGAGCGGGGATCGAAGTCGAGCACGCCGTCGACCAGCGCGCACTGCCGCGTCGCGCGGTCGAGCACCAGGTGGCTCCAGGTGAAGGTGGCCGGGTCGAAGAACGACTCGACCTGCAGACGCGAGGCGAGGGTCACGGCAGGCCCCTTCAGTCGAAGCGCAGCGGCGCGGGCTGCACCACGGCGCCCCCCGCGGCGGTCCAGGTGTCGATGCCGCCAGCGATCGACCACACGTCCAGGTAGCCCATGTCCTGCATCGTGCAGGCGCCCAGCGCGGCGCGGCCACCGCTCTTGCAATAGATCAGCACCTTCAGGTCACGCCGCTGCAACGCCTCGGCCGCCGACAGGCGGAACTCCAGCAGGCCACGCGGCACGTTGATCGCCCCTGGCAGGTGCCCGACCGCGTATTCGTCGGGCTCGCGCACGTCGAGCACCAGATCGACGGCCGGCAGAGCGGCCTGAGCCTGGGCAGGGTCGAGCTCGCGGATGCGAGCCCGGGCGGCGACGACCAGATCGTGAGCGGTTTTCATCAGGGCAATCTCCAGGGCCAGGTTCAGGACATCGACGGGACGACGCGGCGATCAGCCACGGCGCAGCACGAGGCCGCTCTTCAGGGCCAGGTCACCGACACCACCCCCGTTGTGCACATTGCGGTAGCCCAGGCGCTGCAGCACGCCCAGCGCCAGGCCCGAGCGCATGCCCGAGGCACAGCAGAGCACGACCGGGGTGTCCCGATCGGCAACGGCAGCGGTGATCTCGCGCTCGAGCCGGTCGAGCGGCAGGTTGAAGGCTCCGTCGAGGTGGCCACCGGCGAACTCGCCCGGGGAGCGCACGTCGATGACCAAGGCATGCAGCGGTGCGCTCATTTCAGCACCGCGCCGGTCGAGTCCCGCACCGACACCACGACGGGAAACCCGGCGGCCACGCTCTGCGTGACGGTGCAGTAGGCCTCGAAGCTGGCCAGCACCCGGTCGAGGTGCTGCAGCGAGGCGGCCGGCACGCCCAGCGTCAGCACGGCCTGCATGCCCAGCACGCGCATGCGGGCGTCGGCGTTGCGGCCGACCTCGGCGCTCACCTCGCAGCTGACGGGCTCGGGCTGCTGGCGGAACTTGCGCAGCGCGAACAGCAGCGAATCGCTCAGGCAGTTGCCCACCGCCGCGGCCAGCAGCTGCACCGGCGACGGGCCGGCGCCCTGCCCCAGCGGCGCGGGCTCGTCGGTGCGCAGGGACGGCACGGGCGCCTCGAAGCGCACGTCGAACTGGTAGTCCTGCACCTGCTGCAGGTGCACGGTCACGCGGGAATCGCTCATGGGAATCCGGCCTTCGGAGTGGTCGACCGGCCCATTGTCACGGCACCGGACCCGGGAGGCCTCGATCCCGATCAATACCCCGGCAGGTTTCCGGGGGCAAACGCCCCGCCGGGGCGCCCGGTCGGCTCAATAGGTCCGGTAGGGCAGGAACTTGCCCGACATGGTGATGTGGACACGGTCGCCCTTGGGATCGGCCTCGCGGGTCAGGTCCATGCGGAAGTCGATCGCGCTCATGATGCCGTCGCCGAACTCCTCGTGGATCAGCGCCTTGAAGGTCGTGCCGTAGACGCTGACCAGCTCGTGGAAGCGGTAGATCAGCGGGTCGGTGGGCACGGTGGTCGGCAGCGACCCCTTGTAGGGCACGACCTGCAGCCACTTCACCGCCTCGTCGGGCAGCTCGAACAGCTCGCCGAGCAGCACGGCCTGCTCGGGCGAGAAGGTCATCTGGCCCAGGCAGCCGGCGGTGACCCACTCCTTGCTCAGGCCGAGCCTGGCGGCCACGTCCTCCCAGCGCAGGCCCTTCTTCACCTTGGCCTCGATGATCATTTCGGTGACGTCATTGCGGTTCATGGTCGCTCCTTGAAAGAATCGGTCGCCGGCTCAGCGCGTGGCGCGCCAGGCCGGCCTCGTCGTGCGCACCGGTTTTTTCCAGCAGGCGCGCCCTGCAGGTGCTCACCGTGTTCGAAGACAGTGCCAGCTGGCGGGCGATCTGCTCCACCGTGCGGCCGCTGGCGAGCAGCAGCAGGATCTGGTGCTCCCGGGGCGACCAGGGCTGGGCGCCGGCAGGCTCGCCCTGCGGGCTCATCGCCCGAGCCAGGGCGTCGGCCACCGCAGGCGTGAGGTGGGGCAGGCCGGCGGCCAGCGCCCGGATGGCCTGCAGCAGCTCGCTCGCCCCGGTGCTCTTGTGCAGGTAACCCGAGGCGCCCTGCTGCATGCAGCGCACCGCGTACAGGCGCTCCGGGTAGGTCGACAGCATCAGCACCGGCACCCGCGGACAGAGGGTGCGCAGCGCCGTCAGCGTCTCCAGCCCGTCACGGCCGGCCAGCGCGAGATCGAGCAGCAGCACGTCGGGCATCAGCCGCTGCGCCAGGCTCAGGCAGTCGGCGCTGCTGCCGGCCTCGTCGATGACCATCACGTCCGGCGCCGCGCCCAGGGTCTGCCGCAGACCCTGGCGCACGATGAAGTGATCGTCGCAGACCAGCACCCGGATGGCTCTCATGCGGCGGCCCCGGCACGCAGCCCCCGGACGGGGTGGAGAGACTGGAAGTTCGGATCGCCATTCATGCACCATGCGAGTGCAAGGCGCATGCCACTTGGCGTGGTTCAGGCCGGCATCGGGTAACGATTCGTGAGTGCCGGGCCGATGTGCCCCCCCCGTTCAGCCGGCCGGGCCGTGGCGCCCGGCGCGCCCGGCCTGCAGGTGGCCGAGCGGCCAGGCGGCGCCGGCCTTGACCTCGCCCAGCGAGAAGCTGGTGTGCAGGTCCTTCACGTTAGGCAGGCTGAACAGGTGAGCCCGCGCCCAGAGCGCATAACTGTCGAGATCGGTGCTCACCACATGCAGCTCGAAGGTGCCGGTGCCGCTGATGAAGTGGCAGGCCACCACCTCGGGCAGCGCCAGGATGGCCTGCTCCAGCTCGCGGGTCGCGCTGGCGTTGTTGCGCTCGGCATCGACGCGCACGAAGGCCAGCACGCCCAGGCCGATCTTGCGCCGGTCGATGTCGGCACGGTAACCGGTGATGATGCCCTGCTCCTCGAGCCAGCGCACCCGTCGCCAGGTCGGCGCGGTGGACAGGCCGATGCGGTGGGCCAGCTCGGCATTGGTCAGCCGCGCGTCCCGCTGCAGCTCGGCCAGGATGGCCAGGTCGTAGCGGTCCAGGCCGGTCTTTTCGCTGCCGCGCTCCTTCTCGCCGGTCGGTGCCCCGGCATCCGGCGAGCGCTTCGTCTCACCACGGGTTTTCCCTGAATCCGCATTTTCTGGCAATTTCATCTCCCGAATGACGTTGATTCGTCTTGTTTGTTGCGCCGAGTATCGTCATATCGACAAACAAAGAAAACCCTTCTCCGGAGCGAATTCCTACACTGGATCCCGCCACGAGCCCTTCGGGACCCGTCCGGCCGGCCACCGCCGGCCCGGCCGCCGCCCCGCCCGAACCGAGAACGGAGACCCGCCATGAACGCCCCGCTGCCCGATGCCGTCCGCCTTGCGCTGGAGGCCATCACGCTGGACGACAAGTACACGCTCGGCCACGGCCGGGCCTTCATGAGCGGGGTGCAGGCCCTCGTGCGCCTGCCGATGCTGCAGCAGCAGCGCGACGCGGCGGCCGGCCTGGACACGGCCGGCTTCATCAGCGGCTACCGCGGCAGCCCGCTGGGCACCTACGACCAGGCGCTCTGGGCGGCGAAGAAGCACCTCGACGCCCACCGGATCGTCTTCCAGCCCGGCGTCAACGAAGAACTGGCGGCCACCGCCGTCTGGGGCTCGCAGCAGCTCGACCTGTTCCCGCAGACGAAGAAGCACGACGGCGTGTTCGGCCTCTGGTACGGCAAGGGGCCGGGTGTGGACCGCTGCAGCGACGTGTTCAAGCACGCCAACATGGCCGGCACCGCCCGCCACGGCGGCGTGCTGGCGATCGCCGGCGACGACCACATCAGCAAGAGCAGCACGGCCGCGCACCAGAGCGACCACATCTTCAAGGCCTGCGGCATGCCGGTGTTCTTCCCGAGCACGGTGCAGGAGATCCTCGACATGGGCCTGCACGCGCTGGCGCTGAGCCGCTACTCGGGGGTGTGGGCCGGCATGAAGACGATCCAGGAGGTGGTGGAGTCCTCGTCCTCGGTCAGCATCGAGCCCGACCGCGTGAACATCCTGCTGCCCGAGGACTTCCAGATGCCGCCCGGCGGCCTGCACATCCGCTGGCCCGACACCCCGCTGGAGCAGGAGGCGCGGCTGATGGACCACAAGTGGTACGCCGCGCTGGCCTACGTGCGGGCCAACCGGCTGAACTACAACGTGGTCGCCACGGCGCACGACCGCTTCGGCCTGATCGCCAGCGGCAAGGCCTGGAACGACATGCGCCAGGCGCTGGTCGACCTGGGGCTGGACGACGACACCTGCCGCGCGCTGGGCATCCGCCAGCACAAGGTCAACGTGGTGTGGCCGCTCGAGGCGACGATCACGCGCGACTTCGCCCAGGGGCTGCAGGAGATCCTGGTGGTCGAGGAAAAACGTCAGGTCATCGAATACCAGCTCAAGGAGGAGCTCTACAACTGGCGCGCCGACGTGCGCCCGAACGTGCTGGGCAAGTTCGACGAGCCCGAGGGCGACCAGACCGGCGGCGAGTGGTCCATGCCCAACCCGAGCCAGAACTGGCTGCTGCGCGCCAAGGCCGACCTGACGCCCGCGATCATCGCCAAGGCCATCGCCCGGCGGCTGAAGAAGCTGGGCGTGCCGGCGCACGTGGCCGCCCGCATGGACCAGCGGCTGCAGGTCATCGAGGCCAAGGAGCGGGAACTGGCCGCCCCCGCCACCGCGCCGGTCGGCGACCGCGTGCCATGGTTCTGCAGCGGCTGCCCGCACAACACCAGCACCCGCGTGCCCGAAGGCTCGCGCGCGCTGGCCGGCATCGGCTGCCACTACATGGCGACCTGGATGGACCGCAGCACCATCACCTTCAGCCAGATGGGTGGCGAGGGCGTGGCCTGGGTCGGCCAGGCGCCCTTCACCACCGACACCCACGTCTTCGCCAACCTGGGCGACGGCACCTACTTCCACAGCGGCCTGCTGGCCATCCGCCAGAGCATCGCCTCGGGCGTCAACATCACCTACAAGCTGCTGTGCAACGACGCGGTGGCGATGACCGGCGGCCAGCGGGTGGGCGAACGCCCCGAGGGCCACTCGGTGCTGCAGATCATGCAGAGCCTGATCGCCGAGGGCGTGGCGAAGCTGGTCATCGTCACCGACGAGCCGGCCAAGTACGCGGGCGTGGCGCTGTCGCCAGGCGTGACGGTGCACCACCGCGACGAGCTCGATGCGATCCAGCGCCAGTTCCGCGAGTGCAAGGGCACGACGGCGATCCTCTACGACCAGACCTGCGCGACCGAGAAGCGCCGCCGCCGCAAGCGCGGCACGATGGTCGAACCCGAGAAGCGCGTCGTCATCAACGAGCTGGTCTGCGAGGGCTGCGGCGACTGCTCCGAGCAGAGCAACTGCCTGAGCGTCGAGCCGGTCGAGACCGAGTTCGGGCGCAAGCGGCGCATCAACCAGAACTCGTGCAACAAGGACTTCTCGTGCCTGAAGGGCTTCTGCCCCAGCTTCGTCACGGTCGAGGGCGGGCAGCTCAAGAAGCCGAAGAAGGAGCAGCGCGGTGACCTGAGCGCCCTGCCGCCGCTGCCCGAGCCGGTGCTGCCGGTGGCCGAGAGCGCCTGGGGCATCGTCGTGGCCGGCATCGGCGGCACGGGCGTGATCACGATCGGCCAGGTGCTGGGCATGGCCGCGCACCTCGAGGGCAAGGGCATCGTCACGCAGGATGCGGGTGGCCTGGCGCAGAAGGGCGGCGCGACCTGGAGCCACATCCAGATCGCCAACCGGCCCGACGCCATCCACACCACCAAGGTCGACGTGGCCCGGGCCGACCTGGTGATCGCCTGCGACCCGCTCGTCGCCGCCCACCGCAGCACGCTGGCGACGATGCACGCCGAACGCACCTTCGTCGCGCTCAACAGCCACGGCAGCCCGACCGCCAGCTTCGTGCACGACCCGGACTGGCAGTTCCCGGCCGCCGGCTGCGATGCCGCGCTGGACGCCGCCGCCGGTCCCGGGCACGTGGGCCGCTTCGACGCCGACGAAGCGGCGGTGCAGCTGCTGGGCGACTCGATCTACGCCAACCCGATGCTGCTGGGTTACGCCTGGCAGCAGGGCCGCGTCCCGCTCGGTCGGGCGGCCATCCATCAGGCCATGGCGCTCAACGGCGTGCAGGTCGAACGCAACCAGGCGGCCTTCGAATGGGGCCGCCACTGCGCGCACGACCTGGCCGGCGTGCGGTCGCTCTACGCGGCGGCGCAGGTGATCCGGATCGTGCGGCGGCCCTCGCTCGACGAGCTCGTCACGAAACGCGCCGAGTTCCTGACGGCCAGCCAGGACGCCGCCTGCGCACGGCGCTACCGCGACTTCGTGGCCCGGGTGCGCGAGGCCGAGTCCGGCGCGCTGGGCGCCGGGCCGCATGCCCAACTGCGCCTGACCGAAGCGGTGGCCCGCGGGCTGTTCAAGCTGATGGCCATCAAGGACGAGTACGAGGTCGCCCGGCTGCATGCCGACCCGGACTTCGCGGCCCGGATCGCCACGATGTTCGAGGGGGACTACCGGCTGGTGCACCACCTCGCCCCGCCGATCCTCGGACGCACCGACGCCCGGGGCCACCCCGTCAAGCAGGCCTTCGGGCCGTGGATGCACCGGGTGATGCCGTGGCTGGCGCGGTTGAAGTTCCTGCGCGGCACGGCCTTCGATCCCTTCGGTCGCACCGAAGAGCGCCGCACCGAGCGGGCGCTGATCGGCGAGTACCGCACGATCATCGAGACCCTGCTCGCCGGGCTGAGCGCCGAGCGGCTGCCCGCGGCGGTCGAGATCGCCAGGCTGGCCGAGCAGATCCGCGGCTACGGGCATGTGAAGGCCACGAACCTGGCCCGGGTGCGCGCCAGGTGGGCCGAACTGCTCGCCGGCTGGCACTTGCAACCGCACCCGCACCCGCACCTGTCCCCGGCCAAGCCGGTGGCCGACCGCCCGTCAGCCCCGCTGACTCGCTGACCCGGGCCGCGCGGCCGGCTTCAGGCCACGGCGACGATGCTGCGGTGGGCAGCCCCCGGCAGCACACGCAGCGCCTGGCCGGTCACCGCCGTGTAGACGTGGCTGGCCACGGTGCTGACGTAGACCCAGTCGGCGCGGCATTCGCTGGCGGTGGCCGTCAGCAGCAGGTAGCCGCGGCGGGAGGTGTCGCAGTACTGCAGCGGCCCGATCAGCTCGGTCAGGCCGGCGGCCAGCGCGGCCGGGGCCTCGGCGGGCAGGACGGCCTCGAAACCCGGCGAGCTGACCGAGCTGGTGGCGAATTCGACCCCCACCGGGTGGCCGCTCAGGTCCTTCAGGTCGCTGGCCCAGGCGTTGTGGGTGTCGCCGGCCAGCACGACCAGGTTCTTGTCGAGCGCGCGGGCGGTGGCCAGCACGGTCTCGCGCGCCACCGGATAGCCGTCCCAGGCGTCGAGGTTGTAGGGGATGGCGGGCTGGGCGAGCACGGCCAGCTCGGCCACGGTCAGCGTGGCCGGCGCGATCTGCGCCTTGACCGCCAGGGCCGCATAGGCCGACACGCTCACGCCACTGCCCGGGTTCAGCGCCTCGAACAGGATCGGCGCCGGGATGTCCATGCGCCCCATCAGCACCTGCTGGCCCAGCACCTGCCAGGTGGCGCTCGAGGCCGCCAGCTGCGCCTGCAGCCAGGCGGTCTGGGTCGCCCCGAGCAGCTGGCGGCTGGTGCTCGACAGCGCGGTGGTGAAGGTGGTGGCGTCCAGGCCGCCGCTGGCGCTGAGGTAGCTGGCGTAGTCGAGCTGCTGGTCACGCCCGATCACGCGGGTGTCGAGCATGTGCAGCGCCAGCAGGCCACCGAAGTCGAAGCTGCGGTAGATGGTCAGCGGATCGCTGCCGCTGCGCACCGGCAGCCACTCGTGCCAGGCCTGGGCGGCGGCGGCACGGCGGGAGGCGAAGCTGCCTTCGCTGGCGGCGTCGTGGTTGCCCGCACCGGCGCTCCAGGTGTCGTCGGCGAATTCGTGGTCGTCCCACACCGCGATCATCGGCGCGGCCGCGTGCAGGGCCTGCAGATCGGCGTCACCGCGGTACTGTGCATAACGGCGACGGTAGTCCGACAGCGACAGCAGCTCGGTGGCCGGCTCGACCAGCCGGCCCAGCGTGGCGGCATCGGCGCTGGCATATCCACCCCGCTCGTACTCGTAGAGGTAGTCGCCCAGGTGCACGGTGGCATCCAGGTCCTCGCGCCGGGCGGCTTCGGCGTAGACGTTGAAATGACCCGCCGGGTAGTTCGCGCACGAGAACACCGCCAGCCGGACCTGGCTGGCCGAGTCCGAGGGCAGCGTGCGGGTGCGCCCGACCGGCGAGCGCTGCTCGCCGACCGAGAAGCGGTACCAGTAGGCGGTGCCGGCGCTCAGGCCGGTCGCGTCGACCTTGACGGTCCAGTCGCGCGACACGTCGGTGCTGGTGCTGCCGCTGGCCACGACGGTGGAGAACGCCACCGAGGTCGCCACCTCCCAGCGCAGCGTCACGGCCGACGTGGCCGCGGTGCTCAGGCGGGTCCACAGGATCACCCGGTCGGCCAGCGGATCGCCGCTGGCCACGCCGTGGGCATAAGCGACCCCCGGCTCGTCGTCGTCGCTGCCGCCGCAGCCGGCCAGGCCGATCGTGCCGAGCACCAGCCCGCCCAGCGCCAGGTCGCGCACGAAGGAGCGGCGCCCCGGTGAGGCCGCCTCCTGCGGGACCAGCAGCCGGGGGCCACGCAGCACCGGCAGGCCGGACGGATCACGGGGTTCGGACGGGTCGTTTCGGTTCATGGCGGTCTCCGGCTTCGGGCGAGGGGGCGACACCTGGGCGCATCGTTCGGTGTCCGACTGTAGGGCGCGGGTGTGATGTCGGCGTGTCGTCGCCGCGCCACCACACTCCGTGACCGTGATCACGGCAGCCGGCGCCGGGCGGGACTAGATTCGGAATCCGGAAAAATCACTTCACGAGGAATTGCCATGTCCCACCTGCGCCTGACCCGCACCGCCTCCCTCGCCGCCGCGCTGCTCGCGGCCACCGCCGCCCAGGCCGCCGGCTGGCAGTGGCTGCCGATGTTCAACGATCCGGGCTACCGGGCCGAACCGAGCCTGGCGATCACCGGCAACCGCGTGCTGCCCGACACCGGCCCGACCGCCAACGCCTTCGGCCTGGAGTTCAACGCCAACTGCGGCCTGGTGCAGAGCCCGGACCAGCGCATCCGCACGCACGTGAACCTCAGCCGCACCGACAAGTCGGGCGTGAAGGTGACGGCGCTGGAACTGTCGCCGCGCTACACGGTGCCGCTGGGCGGCGGCCTGTCGGTCGGGGTCGGTCCGAGCGTGGGGGCCTTCCAGGTCAGCACGCCGGGGCTGGACCGCACGCTGCTGGGCCTGGGCGCGGCCGCGGGCGTGAACTTCCGCGCCGGCATGCTCTACACCGGCTTCGACGTGCGCTACCACGCCACCACCTCGCGCGACGGCGTCGATCACGACCCGCTGACCTTCGGCGCCAAGGTCGGCATCAACTTCTGATCCACCGGCCACCTCCACCGCGCTTCATCGGGATTTCATGGCCCCGGCCTAGATTGCATCGCACGTCCGAACCCCACAGGAAGCCCGCGATGCATCGACCCCTTGCCTTGTCCCGCCTGACGGCCACGCTGGCCGCGGCGCTGGTCACGCTCTGCGCCCAGGCGCAGAGCGAAGTGACCGCCGTGCTCGCCGGCCACGCGCTCGTGCCCCACGACACCACGGTGGCCGCCCCGAAGGATGCCGGCCCGCTGTTCGCCACGGCCGGCAAGTTCACCGCGGCCAGCCGCCTGCGCAGCGACACGATCGGGTCGGTGCCGGCCAGCACCTTCGTCGGCGACGCCCGCCATCCGCGCCCCTCCGGCGGGGCGCTGCCGGTGCGGGGCCAGGCGGTGCAGGGTTTTTCGGGCATCGTGATGCTTCAGCGCGACGAGTTCCTCGCGCTGACGGACAACGGCTTCGGCAGCCGGATCAACTCGCAGGACGCGCTGCTGATGGTGCACCGCCTGAAGGTGGACTGGGCCGGCGGCCAGGCGCGGCGGATGGCGACCACCTTCCTGCGCGATCCGGACCGCAGGATCCCGTTCTTCATCCAGAACGAGAACACGCGCGAGCGTTACCTGACCGGCGCCGACCTGGACGTGGAGTCCATCCAGGTGGTCGGCAAGGAGTGGTGGATCGGCGACGAGTTCGGACCCTGGGTGATCCGCTTCGATGCACAGGGCAAGGCGCTCGGCCTGATCGAGACGGTGGTGGGCGACCGGACCTACCGCGGCCCCGACCACTACCTGAACGCCCGGCTGCCGAACTACCCGGGTGAGGCGGGCGGCTACGAGGTGCGCCGCTCGGGCGGCTTCGAGCCGATGGCGCGCTCGATCGACGGCAGCCGGGTCTATCCGATGTTCGAGTGGCCGCTGTGGGACGCGGCGGCCAAGGCGCCCGAGCAGATCGACGGCAAGCCCTACACGCGCATCCTGGAGCTCGACGTCGCCACGCGGCAGTACACCGGCCAGCATAAAAAATACGCCTTCGAGGCGAGCGGCCACGTGGCCGCCGACTTCCAGATGCTGGACGCGACCACCGGCCTGGTGATCGAGCGCGACGACAGCACCGAAGGGGCCGGGCCGGGCTGCCCGGACGAGCCGCGCACCGACTGCTTCACGCGCCCGGCGAAGTTCAAGCGCCTCTACAAGATCGACCTGTCCCAGACCGACGCCCAGGGTTTCGTGCGCAAGGTCGCCTATGTCGACCTGACACGCATCGCCAACCCGAAGCGGCTGGCTCAGGCCGGCCCGAACGAGGCGGTGTTCGTGCTGCCCCACCTCGGCCCGGAAGGCCTGACCGTGGTCGACCGCCGGCACGTGGTGCTGGTCAACGACAACAACTTCCCGTTTTCTTCGGGCCGCCAGATCGGCAAGCCCGACGACAACGAGCTGACGCTG
Source organism: Sphaerotilus hippei (assembly GCF_003201595.1). Lineage (GTDB taxonomy): Bacteria > Pseudomonadota > Gammaproteobacteria > Burkholderiales > Burkholderiaceae_C > Sphaerotilus > Sphaerotilus hippei. Next base: position 31,852 of record NZ_QJJS01000025.1, read on the forward strand.
CTCGACATCGGCGCCCTGGTCGACGCGAAATGAGCGGCGCTCAGGCGCGACGGCGGCGTGCCGCCGCGCCGAGCAGCGCCAGCCCGGCGCCCATCAGCGCCCAGCTGCCGGGTTCAGGCACCGCGGCGGCCAGACCGCCGTATTCCACGAAATAGCCCAGGGCGTAGCTGGTGTCGTTCGGTCCGCCGTAGTCGCCCCACAGGCCGAGCGACGGCGCGTTGAGCACCACGTAGTTCTCGCCCAGGCCGAAGTCGTTGGGCTCGTCGGGCGCCCAGGCGCTGAAGGTCAGCGCCTGTCCGGCCTCCGGGCCGCTGCGCCAGGTCCAGGCGTTGGCATCGGTGCCGGCGTCGCTCGCACCGATCCAGCCGGTCTGCCAGGCCCAGCCGGGCTGGGCCGACAGCCAGTCGTTCTCGGCGGCCGACGTGAGCGTCGCGAGGTAACCCTGCTGCCCGTCGAACACCAGCGCGCCGGCCTGCGAGAACGCTTCCTTGGCCGTCACGGCGGTGGCGACCCATTCGTAAAAGTGGCCGTTGCCGGCCCATTGCACCGGCGCGGCGCCCGCCCCTGCGGACATGGCCAGAGCTGCCGCCGCCAGCGCCAGCGGACGGGTCATCGAGCGGGGAACGGAGCGGATCATGGGCAGGGCCTGCGGCGGGAGTTCGATGGCCCCAATGTAACGAACGGTGACCATCCTGGCCACCGTCCACCCCCGGTTCATGGCACCACGGCAAAAAACAGGAAAACCGCGAACAGCACCAGGTGCACCGCGCCCTGCAGCACGGTGGCCCGGCCGCTGCCCAGCGTCAGCACGCCGACGATGAAGGTCAGGAACAGCAGCACGGTGTCCCGACCGCCCAGGCCCAGCGTGAGCGGGTACGGCAGGAACAGCGACAGCACCGCCACCGCCGGCACCGTCAGGCCGATGCTGGCCAGCGCGGAGCCCAGCGCCAGGTTCAGGCTGGTCTGCAGGCGGTTGCTGGCCGCCGCCCGCACGGCGGCCACGGTCTCGGGCAGCAGCACCAGCAGCGCGACCAGCACGCCGACGACGGCCGGCGGGGCACCGACGGCCCGCACCCCGGCCTCCAGCGCCGGCGCCAGCGTCTTGGCCAGGCCGACCACGCTGACCAGGCAGACCACCAGCAGCCCCATCGACAGCAGTGCGACCCGGTCGGGCGGTGGCTCCGCATGGGACTGGTCCCCGCCCTCGGGCAGGAAATAGTCGCGGTGCCGCACGGTCTGCACGAAGACGAACAGCCCGTACAGCGTCAGCGACGCCACCCCCGCGAACGCGAGCTGCGCGACCGACAGCGTCGGGCCGGACGTGGTCGTGGTGAAGGACGGCAGCACCAGCGTCAGCGTGCTGAGGGCCGCCAGCACCGCCAGCGCGGGGCTGGTGCCCTCGACCCGGAAGGCCACCACCCGGTGGCGCAGCCCGCCGACCAGCACGCACAGGCCGACCACCCCGTTGCAGACGATCATGATCGCGGCGAAGACCGTGTCGCGCGCGAGCGCGGCGGTCGACTCGCCACCGGCCAGCATCAGCGCCACGATCAGCGCGACCTCGATGACGGTGACCGCCATGGCCAGCACCAGCGTGCCCATCGGCTCGCCGACGCGGTGGGCCACCACCTCGGCATGGTGCACGGCGGTCAGCACGGCTGCGACGATGCCGCCCCCCACCAGCACCCCGGACAGGCCGCCCAGCGGCTGACCGTAGGTCAGCGCCAGCGCGGCCGCGGCCAGGGCAGGAAACAGCAGACTCCAGAACGGCAGCGCGGGGTGCAGGCGGGACGGGCTCATCGGTCGGTTCGGTGGGGTGAAGTGAGGAACAGCCCCGAGATTACAGGCGGTTCCGATCACCGTGCCCGACCGATGCCATCGGGATGCGCAGCGCCGCCGCGGCGGCCGTCAGTGCTCGCGCAGGCGCAGGATGTTGGCGTCCACCACGTCGCTGACGGGCTGCAGCGCACGGTGGGCGACCAGCAGCGCCTCGCGCTGCCCGTGGGCATGGGCTTCGGGGCTCCACCACAGCGGCGGCGCCACGCTGGCGGTGGCGCCGGCACTGAGCGCGCCCCCGCACAGGACCCACCACGACTCGACGGCCGCGGTCATCTTCTCGGTCACCATGCGCTGCATCTCGTTCATCGCCTCGGGTGACCACGGGACGGCCTGGCTGATGTAGGCCACCCGGCGGGCGACCACCTCGGGCGCGGCGGTCGCCACGCGGGTCGAGGCATTCCAGAAGTTCATCCAATCGGTCATGGGTAGTGCGCCTCAGGTGAATTGACGTAAACGGAAACCCCAATGTTGCACCGCAGCATACTACGGAACACTCGGGATCCCGAAGGCCATCGAGCCGGGTGTCAGGCTTCTGAAGCCCGGCAGGCGCACCATCGATGCGGACCCATCTGATCACCCCCTGGAGGAGGACAACCCATGAGCTATCCCCGTGACGTCTTTGTGGTCGGTGCCGCACGCACCGCGATCGGCACCTTCGGCGGCGCGCTGAAGGACGTGCCTCTGGCCGACGTGGCCACGCTGGCGGTCAGGACCGCACTGGCGCGCAGCGGCGCCCCGGCCGACAGCGTCGGCCACTTGGCCATGGGCACCGTCGTGCCGACCGAGCCGCGTGACGCCTACCTGAGCCGTGTCGCCGCCATCAACGCCGGGCTGCCCAAGGAGACGCCGGCCTTCAACGTCAACCGCCTGTGCGGCTCGGGCCTGCAGGCCATCGTGTCGGCGGCGCAGTCGCTGATGCTGGGTGACGCCGAGGTGGCGATCGGCGCGGGCGCCGAATCGATGAGCCGCGGGGCCTACCTGCTGCCGCAGGCGCGCTGGGGCGCACGCATGGGCGACTCGCCGATGCTCGACTTCGTGGTCGGCGCGCTGCACGACCCCTTCCACAAGATCCACATGGGCGTGACGGCCGAGAACGTGGCCGAGCAGTACGGCATCACCCGCCAGATGATGGACGAGCTGGCGGTCGAGAGCCACCGCCGCGCGACCGCCGCCATCGAGCAGGGCCGCTTCAGGAGCCAGATCGTGCCGGTCGAGATCGCCAGCCGCAAGGGCACGATCAGCTTCGACACCGACGAGCACGTGAAGGCGGGCACGACGATGGAGACGCTGGGCAAGATGAAGCCGGCCTTCAAGAAGGAAGGCGGCACGGTCACCGCGGGCAACGCCTCGGGCATCAACGACGGTGCGGGCGCCATCGTGCTGGCCACGGCCGGGGCGATCCAGGCGCACGGCCTCAAGCCGATGGCACGCCTGGTCGCCTACGCCCACGCCGGGGTCGAGCCGACCCTCATGGGCATCGGCCCGGTGCCGGCGACCCGGCTGGCGCTGCAGCGCGCCGGCCTGAAGATCGCCGACCTCGACGTGATCGAGTCCAACGAGGCCTTCGCCGCCCAGGCCTGCGCGGTGGTCCAGGCGCTGGAACTCGATCCGGCCAAGGTCAACCCGAACGGCTCGGGCATCTCGCTGGGCCACCCGATCGGGGCGACCGGCGCCATCATCACGACCAAGGCCCTCTACGAGCTGGAGCGCATCGGCGGGCGTTATGCGCTGGTGACGATGTGCATCGGCGGCGGCCAGGGCATCGCCGCCATCTTCGAACGCGTCTGAGCGACAGGCACGACGGTCGCGAGACCGGTTTCAGCGGGCCCTCGCGGGCCCGTCTTTTTTTGAGCTTCAGCGCCGCTGCAGCGTGATCGCCAGCTCGAACCAGCGGCCATTCGGATGCGGCACCGGCACGTGGGGCGGTGCCGGCCAGTCCCAGCCGGACGCGGGCAGCAGCGCACGCAGCATGTGCACGTCGAGGTGATAGGGCGGGCCTTCGACGCGACCCTCGCGGGCGCCCTCGCGCAGCGCCTGCATGGCCAGCAGCGCCAGCGTGCCGCCCGGCCGCAGCCAGTGCGCCAGCCGGGCGGCGTAGGCCGACCAGTGGTCGGGGTGCAGCGCGCACCAGCAGGTCTGCTCGTAGATGACGTCGACCGGCTCGTCGGGTTGCCAGGCCAGCACGTCGGCCTGCACCAGCGTGACCGCCGAGGCGGGCAGGCCCGCGGCCTCCAGGCGCTGGCGGGTCAGGGCCAGCGCACCGGGCGCGTAGTCGATCGCCGTGACGTGGCAACCCGCCTGCGCCAGCGCCAGCACCTCGTGGCCGCTGCCGCAGCCCGGCACCGCCACCCGCACCCCCGGCGCCAGCAGGCCGGCCTGCTGCCAGACGGCCAGCTGCGGGCCGGGCTCGCCGCGGTCCCAGGGCAGGTCCCCGGCCTCGAAACGCTGCTGCCAGAAGTCGAGGGTCGGGCCGGCCATGGTCACGCCCCGCGGATCAGGCCGACTTGGCCAGCAGCTCGAAGTGCTCGACCACCGGCGGCTGCGCGAAGAACGGGCCGACGATGGCGCGCCATTCGGCGAAGGCCGGCGACTCGCGGAAGTCGACCGTGTGGTTCTCCAGCGTCGCCCACCAGATCATCAGCAGGTAACGCTCGGGCGACTCGATGCCCTTGTTGACCTTGTAGCCCCAGAAGCCCTTCGCCTTGCTGATGACGGTGCTCAGGCCATGCTGGATGGCGACGTCGAACTCGGCTTGGCGGCCGGGCTGGATGCGGATGTCGGCAACTTCGAGAATCACGGAAAGATCTCCTGTACGGAACGGGCCAATGAGCCCGGCATCGTAGCGCCAAGCGGGCCCGCGACGGCGACGCCTAGAATCGGTCGATGGCCATCCGTTCCACCATCTACAAAGCCGAGCTGTCGATCGCCGACATCGAACGCAACTACTACGCCGATCACCAGCTCACGGTGGCACGCCATCCGTCGGAAACCGAGGAGCGCCTGATGGTGCGGCTGGTGGCGTTCGCGATGCACGCGCACGAGGCCCTCGCGCTGGGCGGCGACATCTCCACCGACGACGAGCCGGCGCTGTGGCGCCGTGCGCTGACCGGCGACATCGAGCAGTGGATCGAGGTCGGCCTGCCCGACGAGCGCCTGCTGCGCAAGGCCTGCGGCCGTGCCGACGAGGTGGTCGCGCTGACCTACGGCGCCCGCAAGGCCGACCTCTGGTGGACCGACAACGCCAACGCGCTGGGCCGCCAGCGCAACCTGACGGTGTGGAACCTGACCGCCGAGGACTGCGAATCGCTGGTCAGCCTGTGCCAGCGCTCGATGCGCCTGGGCATGACGATCCAGGACGGCCAGATCCTGATCGCCAGCGGTGCGCACAGCATCGAGATCAGCCCCGTGCTGCTGCAGAAGGCCGCGGGCAGGAAGTGACGCAGCAGCGACAATGGCGGACTGGCCGCACGGCCGGCCCGTCCCGTCCGAGTCACGCCCCCCGTTCCGCCCCGAGTTCCGCATGAGCACCGATCCCACCTCCCCGCTGGCCCGCGACATCCTGCGTCGCCGCACCTTCGCGATCATTTCCCACCCCGACGCCGGCAAGACCACGCTGACGGAAAAGCTGCTGCTGTTCTCGGGCGCGATCCAGATCGCCGGCTCGGTCAAGGCCCGCAAGGCCAGCCGCCACGCCACCTCCGACTGGATGGAAATCGAGAAGCAGCGCGGCATCTCGGTGGCCTCGTCGGTGATGCAGATGGAATATGGCGACTGCGTCATCAACCTGCTCGACACCCCCGGCCACCAGGACTTCTCGGAAGACACCTACCGCGTGCTGACCGCGGTGGACGCGGCGCTGATGGTGGTGGACGCGGCCAACGGCGTGGAAGAGCAGACGCTGCGCCTGCTGAAGGTCTGCCGGGCCCGCAACACGCCCATCATCACCTTCGTCAACAAGATGGACCGCGAGGTCAAGGAACCGCTGGCGCTGCTCGACGAGATCGAGCAGACGCTGGGCATGAGCCTGGTGCCGATGACCTGGCCGGTGGGCATGGGCCGCAACTTCCGCGGCGTGATGGACCTGCAGCATGACCGCATGCGGGTCTTCAAGGCCGGTGCCGACAAGATGGAGAACGCCGGCGACGAGGTCGTCGACGGCCTGGACAACCCGGTGCTGGCCGAACGTTACGGCCTGGACTTCGAGAACGCCACCGGCGAGATGGAGCTGCTGCGCGAGGCCACCCCGGCGCTGGACCGCGAGGCCTTCCTGGCCGGCCAGCAGTCGCCGCTGTTCTTCGGCTCGGCGGTGAACAACTTCGGCGTGCAGGAAGTGCTCGACGCGCTGGTCGCGCTGGCCCCGCCGCCCGGCGAGCGCCAGGCGCAGGAGCGCCTGGTCGTGCCGACCGAGGAGAAGTTCAGCGGCGTGGTCTTCAAGGTGCAGGCCAACATGGACCCGGCCCACCGCGACCGCATCGCCTTCGTGCGGGTGTCCTCGGGCCGCTTCACCCGCGGCATGCGCCTGAAGGTGACCCGCAACGGCAAGGAGATCCGCCCGCAGACGGTGGTGAGCTTCCTGTCGCAGCGCCGCGAGCTGGTCGACGACGCGGTGGCTGGCGACATCATCGGCATCCCGAACCACGGCGTGCTGCAGCTGGGCGACACGCTGACCGAAGGCGAGATGCTGCATTTCACCGGCCTGCCCTTCTTCGCGCCGGAAAGCTTCCGCACCGTCGAGATCAAGGATCCGCTGCGCAGCAAGCAGCTGCGCCAGGGCCTGCAGCAGCTGGGCGAAGAAGGGGCGATCCAGGTGTTCAACCCGGTCTCGGGCGGCTCGCTGATGCTGGGCGCGATCGGCCAGCTGCAGTTCGAGGTGGTGCTGCACCGCCTCAAGAGCGAGTACGGCGTCGACGCCCGGCTGGACAACTGCCGCTTCTCGATCGCCCGCTGGATCACCAGCGCCGACGAGGCCAAGCTGAAGAAGTTCATCGACTCCGAGCCGCTGCGCATCGCCCACGACGTGGTCGGCGCACCGGCCTTCCTGGTGCAGTACAGCTCCGACCTGCGCGTGGCGCAGGAGCGGGCGCCCGACGTCCAGTTCCACTCGATGCGCGAGCACTCGGGACGGGTGTTCAACGCCGCCCCGTCGCTCTGACGCCGGAGCCCCCTGCGACGGACCGGACCCGAACGTGGGTCGGCCGACGCGGCGGGCGGGCGGCAGGTCAGTCGACCGGGTTCGCGCTCGGCAGCGGGTAGGTGCCCGGCACCAGGATGCGGCGGTCCACGTTCATGAGCCGGGTGTGGCCGGTGAACGCCATGGTGACGTCGAGCTCCTTGTGCAGGATCTGCAGCGCCTTGGTGACGCCGGCCTCGCCCATCGCCCCCAGGCCGTAGACCATCGCGCGGCCGATCAGCGTGCCGCGTGCGCCCAGGGCCCAGGCCTTCAGCACGTCCTGGCCGCTGCGGATGCCGCCGTCCATCCAGACCTCGATGCGGTCGCCCACCGCCTCGACGATGGCCGGCAGCGCCTCGATCGAGCTCAGCGCCCCGTCGAGCTGGCGCCCGCCATGGTTGCTGACCACGATCGCGTCCGCGCCGCTGGCCACCGCCAGGCGGGCGTCCTCGACATCCTGGATGCCCTTGAGGATCAGCTTGCCCCCCCATTGCGCCTTGACCCAGGCCACGTCGGCCCAGGACAGGGTCGGGTCGAACTGCTCGTTGGTCCAGGCCGACAGCGAGCGCATGTCGCTGACCCCCTTGACGTGGCCGACCAGGTTGCGGAAGGTGTGGCGCTTCGTGCCGGCCATGCCCAGGCACCAGCGCGGCTTGCCCATCAGGTTGATGATGTTGGTCAGCGTCGGCCTGGGCGGCGCGGTCAGGCCGTTCTTCAGGTCCTTGTGGCGCTGGCCGATCACCTGCAGGTCCAGCGTGAGCACCAGCGCGCTGCACCGGGCGGCGCGCGCGCGCTCGATCATGCGGGCCATGGCCTCGCGGTCGCGCATCATGTAGAGCTGGAACCAGAACGGCGCGGTGGTGTGCTGCGCGATGTCCTCGATCGAGCAGATGCTCATCGTCGACAGCGTGAACGGGATGCCGAACTTCTCGGCCGCACGCGCGGCGTGGATCTCGCCGTCGGCGTGCTGCATGCCGGTCAGGCCGACCGGCGCGATGGCCACCGGCATCTTCGCGTCGACGCCAACCATCTTCACCGCGGTGCTGCGGTTCTCCATGTTGACCGCCACGCGCTGGCGCAGCTTGATCTTCTGGAACTCGCTCTCGTTGGCGCGGTAGGTCGACTCGGTCCACGAACCCGAGTCGGCGTAGTCGTAGAACATGCGCGGCACGCGCTTCTCGGCCAGCTGGCGCAGGTCCTCGATGGTGGTGATGACGGTCATGGGCATGTCTCCTGCACCCTGGGTGAGCGCGCCACGACCGTTCGGGGCCTGCGCGAGGGCTGGGGACGGATGCTAGCCAAGGCCGGACGGCGCGGGCGGAAAGTTCTTCAGCCCGGACCGGAAAGCGACTCCAGTGCCCGCAGGGCGATCGCCTGGCTGCGCCCGGCCAGCCAGGCGATGAACTGCTCGCCGGCCGGCCGGCCGGTGTTGCAGACGGCGTAGTAGTGGTTGCGGGGCCGCGCCACGAGCCGGAAGACCGGCCGCAGCGCGCCACTGCGCAGCCAGCCATGCGCCAGCGACGGGCGCGCCAGCGCGACCCCCTGCCCGCAGACGGCCGCCTCCAGCGTCATGCCCAGGTCGACCAGGCGGGGGCCGGTCGACGGTTCGCGCCACGGCAGCCCGGCCACCTGCCACCACGGCGCCCAGGGCTCCAGCGGCGTGCGCAGCAGCGGTGCGCCGGCCAGGTCGGCCGGCACCCGCAGGGGCGGCAGGCGCTCGAGCAGCACCGGCGCGGCCACCGGCAGCAGCACGTCGTCCATCAGCGGCACGACCCCCGGACTGCACAGGTCCCCGTTGCGGATGTCGACGTCGGCCTCCGAGACACCGCCGTCGAGGAAGGGGATCGACAGCACCACCTCGAGCTCGATCTCCGGATGCAGGCGGCCGTAGTCCTCCAGCAGCGGCACCAGGATCTGGCGGGCGAAGGTCGGCGGCGAGCTCACCCGCAGGCGCTGCACCCGCTGCGCCTCGCGCTGGTGCAAGGGCACCGCGGCCAGCAGCGTCAGCGCGGCCCGCACCTGCTCCAGGTACTCCTTGCCCGCCGCGGTCGGCGTCACCCCCCGCAGCCCGCGGGCCAGCAGCGCGGTCGACAGCAACTCCTCCAGCGTGGCCACACGCTTGCTGATCGCGCTGGCGGTCACGCCGAGCTCGTCGGCCGCCCGCTCGAAGCTGCCCAGGCGCACCGCCGCCTCGAACGCACGCAGGCCGTCGATCGAGGGGAAACGCACGTCACCAGGGCTCAGCATGACCCCGATGCTAGTCCAGGCCGGCCCCTCAGCCGAGGCGCCGAAGGGCTTGACTTGCTGGCCGAGCCGTGCTGTCTTATACTCATAGGCTTTTCGGCAGTTCCGGCTGCGCGAAAGACAATTCACGTCGTAACTTCAAACGGGAACAAGTTACCCATGCCTACCATCAACCAGCTCGTGCGCCACGGCCGTCAGGTCGAGGTCACGAAGTCGAAGTCGCCTGCGATGCAGAACTGCCCGCAGCGCCGCGGTGTCTGCACCCGCGTCTACACCACGACCCCGAAGAAGCCGAACTCGGCACTTCGCAAGGTCGCCAAGGTGCGCCTGACCAACGGTTTCGAGGTCATCTCGTACATCGGCGGTGAAGGCCACAACCTGCAGGAACACAGCGTCGTGCTCGTGCGCGGCGGCCGTGTCAAGGACTTGCCGGGTGTGCGTTACCACATCGTGCGCGGCTCGCTCGACCTGCAAGGCGTCAAGGATCGCAAGCAGTCGCGCTCCAAGTACGGCGCGAAGCGTCCCAAGAAGGCCTGATCCGTCGGGTCATGAAGCGGTCACCCGCGGGCTCCATGCTCGCGCCCGGTGGCGAATCTGCGGTTCCGGGCGGCACAAGCCGTCAGCGTGAACCGAGTAAGTGGGTGTCCTGAGATTGCCGTGACACCCGTGGCCTGGGAATCGTCCCAAGCCGACTGAAGTCTCGAAAGGAAGAGAAATGCCTCGTCGTCGCGAAGTACCCAAGCGGGATATCCTGCCGGATCCGAAGTTCGGATCGGTCGACCTGTCCAAGTTCATGAACGTCATCATGGAATCGGGCAAGAAGGCTGTTGCAGAGCGCATCATCTACGGTGCCCTGGAACAGGTCGAGAAGAAGGCCGGCAAGGACCCGCTGGAAATCTTCATGATCGCGCTGAACAACGTCAAGCCGATGGTGGAAGTGAAGTCCCGCCGCGTCGGTGGCGCGAACTACCAAGTTCCCGTGGAAGTTCGCCCGTCGCGCCGCATGGCCCTGGCCATGCGCTGGCTGAAGGAATCGTCGCGCAAGCGCAGCGAGAAGTCGATGGCCCAGCGTCTGGCCAACGAACTGCTCGAAGCCTGCGAAGGCCGCGGCGGCGCCATGAAGAAGCGTGACGAAGTCCACCGCATGGCTGAAGCCAACAAGGCGTTCTCGCACTTCCGTTTCTGAGCAGGTCCCACCAGACCTTGAACCCCCTGGCTGCCCTCTTCGGTCCGATCGACCGTCTGGGGCAGTCTTTGCATTTGGAGTGACATCATGGCTCGCCAGACCCCCATCGAGCGGTACCGCAACATCGGTATCTCGGCTCACATCGACGCCGGCAAAACCACCACCACCGAGCGCATCCTGTTCTACACGGGTGTGAACCACAAGATCGGTGAAGTCCACGATGGCGCGGCCACGATGGACTGGATGGAGCAGGAACAGGAACGCGGCATCACGATCACGTCGGCCGCGACGACCTGCTTCTGGAAGGGCATGGACCGCTCGCTGCCGGAACACCGCTTCAACATCATCGACACCCCCGGACACGTGGACTTCACCATCGAAGTCGAACGTTCGATGCGCGTGCTCGACGGTGCCTGCATGGTCTACTGCGCCGTGGGTGGCGTGCAGCCGCAGTCGGAAACCGTCTGGCGCCAAGCCAACAAGTACAAGGTGCCCCGCCTCGCGTTCGTCAACAAGATGGACCGCACCGGCGCGAACTTCTTCAAGGTCGTCGACCAGATGAAGACCCGCCTGCGCGCGAACCCGGTTCCCGTGGTCGTGCCGATCGGCGCTGAAGACACCTTCACCGGCGTGGTCGACCTGCTGAAGATGAAAGCCATCATCTGGGACGAAGCCTCCCAGGGCATGAAGTTCAGCTACGAAGACATCCCGGCCGAACTCGAAGGCGTCGCCCAGGAATGGCGCGAGAAGCTGGTCGAGGCCGCTGCCGAAGCGTCCGAAGAGCTGATGAACAAGTACCTCGAGACGGGTGAGCTGACCGAGGAAGAGATCAAGCTGGCGATCCGCACGCGGACCATCGCCTGCGAGATCCAGCCGATGCTGTGCGGCACCGCGTTCAAGAACAAGGGCGTGCAGCGCATGCTCGACGCCGTGATCGACTACCTGCCCTCGCCGGTGGACATCCCCCCGGTCAGCGGCACCGATGACGACGACCAGCCGATCAGCCGCAAGGCCGACGACAAGGAGAAGTTCTCCGCGCTGGCCTTCAAGCTGATGACCGACCCGTTCGTCGGTCAGCTGACCTTCGTGCGTGTGTATTCGGGCGTGCTGCAGTCGGGTTCGACCGTCTACAACCCGATCCGCGGCAAGAAGGAACGCATCGGCCGCATCCTGCAGATGCACGCCAACCAGCGTGAAGAGATCAAGGAAATTCTGGCCGGCGACATCGCCGCCTGCGTGGGCCTGAAGGAAGTCACCACGGGCGAGACCCTGTGCGACATCGACTCGCCGATCACGCTGGTGAAGATGATCTTCCCGGAGCCGGTGATCTCGCAGGCCGTCGAGCCCAAGACCAAGGCCGACCAGGAAAAGATGGGCATCGCGCTGGGTCGCCTGGCTGCGGAAGATCCGTCGTTCCGCGTGCGCACCGACGAAGAATCGGGCCAGACCATCATTTCCGGCATGGGCGAGCTGCACCTGGAAATCATCGTCGACCGCATGAAGCGCGAATTCGGCGTGGAAGCCAACGTCGGCAAGCCGCAGGTGGCCTACCGCGAAACCATCCGCAAGTCGGTGGAAGACGTCGAAGGCAAGTTCGTGCGTCAGTCCGGCGGCAAGGGCCAGTACGGCCACGTGGTGCTGAAGGTCGAACCGCAGGAAGCCGGCAAGGGCTTCGAGTTCGTCGACGCCATCAAGGGTGGTGTGGTTCCGCGCGAATTCATCCCCGCGGTGGAAAAGGGCCTGATCGACACGCTGCCCAACGGCGTGCTGGCCGGCTTCCCGGTGGTGGACGTCAAGGTCACGCTGACCTTCGGTTCGTACCATGAAGTCGACTCGAACGAAAACGCCTTCAAGATGGCCGCTTCGATGGGCTTCAAGGACGGCATGCGCAAGGCCAACCCGGTCATCCTCGAGCCGATGATGGCCGTGGAAGTCGAGACCCCGGAAGACTACGCCGGCTCGGTGATGGGCGACCTGTCCAGCCGCCGCGGCATGGTCCAGGGCATGGACGACATGGTCGGTGGTGGCAAGGTCATCCGCGCCGAAGTGCCGCTGTCGGAAATGTTCGGCTACTCGACGACGCTGCGCTCGGCCACGCAAGGCCGCGCCACGTACACGATGGAGTTCAAGCACTACAGCGAAGCTCCGAAGAACGTGGCTGACGCGATCATCACCGCTCGCGCCAAGTAAAGTCATGCCGCTGCCACCTGCGGGTGGCAGCATTCATCTGTTGTCTTCGGAAGGCCTGCCGTGAGCTGCCAGTGGCTCACGGACACGCAGTGCGCCGGAGACATAAAACCGCACACTGGCAATGTTCTTTGATCTGGAGATCTGAAAATGGCTAAGGAAAAATTCGAGCGGACCAAGCCGCACGTCAACGTCGGCACGATCGGTCACGTGGACCACGGCAAGACGACCCTGACGGCGGCCATCACCACCGTGCTGGCAGCCAAGTT
>NZ_QJJS01000026.1 GCF_003201595.1 Sphaerotilus hippei
CCCGCCCGCCGAGGCTGAGGCAAACTACTACTGGCATCTCGCCGAGCAGGTCGCTGTCGCGGCCTGACTTAAACCAACTGGCCTCCATGAAACCCGGGGCGGTTCACAAGCGTAGTTAAGCCGCAGACGTTTTGACCTCTAACCTCGCTAGCAACTTCGCATGGACACGCGACAGAACCTAACTTCCGAAGACGAGGGAATGCAGGTGGCGATTCGCTTGCCCGATGGCTTCCCGGCCGAGGACATCGAGCAGCTTTGCTCGCTGATGGCCGACGCCGACCCGTTCGTTCCCGCCTTTGAGCCTTCGAGCTATGGGCTCTACAGCCTAGTCGGCCAAGTTTGGTCGCTTCAAGTCGAACAGATCGAGACGATCCTGCTTCCAGACCGGAACGTCGCCTCCCGAATGGCTCAAATTGCCAAGGGCATGGCAATCGGCAAGGAAGCCCAGCTCATCGCCGGCATCAATGCCTTTGCGCATTTCTTCGACATCCTCATGGAGCCAAGCATCGCATTTCATGAGCTCGCGCGGAGGGAGGGCAACGAAGCGGCGCTTCAAGAGCTTGCATGGTTTCGGGCCGCCGACCATGGCAACAAGTTCGATTGGCTCGAGGTGGCCCTTGGGCGCGCCGAACGCCTTGTGCGTCCCGAGCAAGCTCGCTCGCTCGAATCGCACGATCTGGCGGCAGGGCTGCGTGATTGGAGCACTGGCTACGGCGCCGTGCTCAAACTGGCGGAAGTTGAGCTGTTCCATCCGGGCGATCCCATTGAGAAGATCATGGCCCTCTTGGACTGGATGCATCGCGACTACTTCTTCGCCGGCCATGTCGCCACCATGGCTTGCGTCTATTTCGCGCCGATCAACGCGCCCAAGGCCGGGCTCATGAAGAGCTTACGCTCGCCGAATCGACAAAAGGCAATTGACGGGGCGAAGAATGCTGCTTGGGATGCCCTCTACCTTTGCTCTCTCAACTCCATGGTCAACAAGGCGGCAGGCAGCCCCAAGCGCTTCATCTACGCAAGCCTGGATTGGCGCGCGCGATTGATCGCCCGCATGGCCATGGCCTTTGGCGGCGATGGCCCTCACAGGGATGCCATGGCCGCCATGCTCGGCGAATGGTGGGCCAAGAAGGACGCCGAAGCCATCGCCGACAAGCTGACCACAATTGCGGTCGACATTGACTTGCCTGAAATGGCCGAGAAGCGATGCAAGGCCGCCGAGAACAAACAGCAAACCATCGCTTCTGGCGAGATGGTCATACGCGACTGGTTGCCAAGCCCGTAAGTGCTCTCGCGGTGTCCGACATGCTCATGCGCGGACGGCTTGGCGGCCGGCCGTCGGATGCGGAACACCCGTATGCGGCAGGTCCAATGACCGCTTGTTGCGCCTGCCGACGTTCAGGACTGTCCGGTGCATGTCTCTGACCGGTCTGGAGCTGACGCCTCTGCATGGCGCCGGTGCTCCAGCCACGCTGATCGACGCCGCCACCGCTGCGTAAACCTGTGTGAAGTCCGGCGGGGAGGCTTGCGCGACGCATTATCAAGATATATCTTAGATGCATCGAAAACAACGGAGCACACGATGCATCCATTTCACGACGCTTTCAATTCCTCCCTGCGCGGCCGCTGCGGACACCCTGCCGCCCGCGGCGACCATCGGCACGCTCGGCTGGCTTCGCCGGCCGGTGAAGGTGGTGGCCCCGCCGGTCCCGTGAAGCGACACGGCGGCGGGCACCGAGGCGGTGGCCATGGCGGCCACGGCGGTCGCGGGCCGCGCCTGTTCGAGCAAGGCGCGCTCAAGCTGCTGGCGCTGCACCTGCTGGCCGGACAACCTCGCCACGGCTACGAGATCATCAAGGCGATCGAACAGCTGGTGGGCGGCGACTACAGCCCGAGTCCGGGCGTGATCTACCCGACGCTGACCTACCTCGCCGACGTGGGCTGGGCGAACGCGACCGAGCAGGAGGGCGGCCGCAAGCAGTACGCCATCACGCCGGCCGGCCAGGAACAGCTGGCGAGCCAGCGCACCGAGCTGGCGGCCCTGCTGCAGCGCCTGGGCGCGACGCGGCAGGAGGCGGGCGCACGCGGCGCCCCCGAGATCCAGCGTGCCATGGGCAACCTGAAGATGGCGCTGCAGATGCGCTTCGCGCAAGGCACGCCGGACCAGGCGCTGGTGCAGCGGGTGGCCGAACTGATCGACCAGGCCGCCGTCGGCATCGAGCGGCTGTGAGCGCGGTGACCGCCATGACACCGCATCAGCAGCGGCCCCAGCCGGTCGACGTGTCGGAGGGCCTCCAGCGATGACCACGCGACGCGACTTCTCCCTGATGCTGCTGGCCACCGGTGCCCTCGCGGCCTGTGCCAGCGAGCCCGCGGCGGCGCCGATGCGGGACCTGACGTTCGATCCTGACCGCTTCGTTCCCAAGGTGTTCACCGTCGACGGGCGGCGCATCGCCGTGCGTGCGTACGAAGGCCTGCCCGTGGTCGCCCGGCCGGTCGAACCTGCCTGCCAGGCGATCAACGTCTACATCCCCGAGGCCTACTTCCGCGGCGAGGCGGTCGGCCGCTACACCGCGCGGACCGCCCCCATCTTCCTGCCCAACCAGGTGGGCGGCTACATGCCCGCGCTGCCGGGCCGGCCGGACGAACGCATGGGCCCGCCGCCCGCGCCCGGCACGAGCGCCCCGCCCAGCGCGATGGCCGTGGCGCTCGCACGCGGTTTCGTGGTGGCCTCGCCGGGGGCGCGCGGTCGCACGCTGCGCGCCGCCGACGGCCGCTGGACCGGCAAGGCCCCCGCGGCCATCGTCGATCTGAAGGCTGCGGTGCGCTGGCTGCGCCACAACGCCGGCCGCCTGCCCGGTGACACCGAGCGCATCGTCTCCAATGGCACCAGCGCCGGTGGCGCGCTGTCGGCGCTGCTCGGGGCCAGCGGCAACAGCGCCGACTTCGAGGCCGAGCTGCAAGCCATCGGCGCCGCGCCGGCCCGCGACGACATCTTCGCGGTCTCGGCCTACTGTCCGATCACCAACCTCGAACACGCCGACGCGGCCTACGAATGGCAGTTCCAGGGCCTGGCGGAGTACCGCAGCATCGCGATCTCGATGCTGGACTTCAAGGTCGAGCGCAAGGAGGTCGCGGGCCGACTCGACGCTGACCAGCTCGCGCTCTCACGCGAGCTGCAGGCGGCGTTCATCGCCTACGTCAACGGGCTGGGCCTGCACGATGGCGCGGGCCGCCTGCTGCAGCTGGACGCATCGGGCCGGGGCAGCCTGCGTGACCACGTGAGCGCGCTGCTCGCCGCGTCCGCGCAGCGCGCGCTCGACCGCGGAGACGACCTCTCCGGCCGACCTTGGCTGAGCATCGAGTCCGGTCGTGTCCAGGGCGTCGACTTCACGGCCTACGCCGCAGCCGCCGGCCGGATGAAGGCGCTGCCTGCGTTCGACGGTCTGGCGCTGGAGACCGGCGAGAACCAGCTCTTCGGCGACGCGCGGACCGACCAGCGCCACTTCACCGCGTTCTCGGTGCGGCATGGCCGTGCCGCCGGTGCCGCCCGGGCCGACGCGCTCACGGTGCGCCAGATGAATGCCATGCACTACGCGAGCGACCCGTCGGCGCGTGCCGCGCCGCATTGGCGCCTGCGCCACGGCACGATGGACCGCGACACCTCGCTGGCGATCCCCGCGCTGCTGGCCGCCGCCTTGCGCGAACGCGGGCTCGACGTGGACCTGGCCCTGCCCTGGGACCGGCCGCATTCGGGCGACTATGACCTCGACGAGCTGTTCGGCTGGATCGAGCGACTGATGTGACCCGCTGGCCCTGTCGCCTCGGGCTTCCGATCGCCCGTGCCCTCGCTGCTGCCGTGCGTCAGCCGGGGAGGTGAGCGGCCCGGTCGGGATGAAGGCGTTCCTTCAGGAACTCGATGAAGCGCTGCGTCTTGGCGGGCAGCAGCCGCGTCTCGGTCATGGCGTAGACGGGCACCGGTGGGGCCTGCCAATCGGGCAGGACCTGGCGCAGGCGTCCTGCCGCCACGTCGTCTTCGGCCAAGGCATCGACGAGCACGACGATGCCCAGGTCCAGCGTGGCCAGGCGACGCAGCATGCCCACGCTGTTGAGCTGAAAACGCCCGCCCACTTCGGTCTGCTCGGTCGCGGTGCCGTCGGCACGGGACAGCGACCACACCATGTTCCTGGCGGCCCGGAAGCCCAGGCATTCGTGGTCGACCAGGTCCTGGGGCCCCTGCGGTTCACCGGCCCGCGCCAGATAACCCGGCGAGGCGTAAAGGTGGGTCGGCAGCACCGCCAGCAGCCGCGCGATCAACGCTGAGTCCTGCGATTCACCCATGCGGATGGCCACGTCGAAGGGTTCGCTGACCAGGTCCACGCGCCGGGGCGTCAGGTCGAACTCGAAGCTGATGCCGGGGTGGCTGCGCGCGAATTCAGCCATGAGCGGCGCCAGGTAGGTCGTGCCGAAATCCACCGGCAGCGATGCGCGCAACACCCCGCTGGGCTGGGCCAGCAGATCCCCCAGCTGCTCGTGCGCGAGGTTGGCCTCGTCGACCAGGCGACGGCAACGCTCGAAGTAGATCTGCCCGGCTTCCGTCAGCTCCAGCCTGCGGGTGGTGCGGTGCAGCAGGCGCAGGCCGATCGCCTTCTCCAGGGCGCTGACCCGCCGCGAGAGCGTCGAGTTCGGCACACCGATGGCCTCGGCCGCACGGCTGAAGCTCATCACCTTCGCCACTTCGACGAACAGCGCCATGTCGTTGAGCAGGTGCATGTTGATCTCTGCAAATATGGATTAATGAATTCCAGTTTGCCATCTTTATCCCAATTCTGCTTTCCAAGAAGATGACGTTCATCGACACGAACCGCCCATCCACGGGACAAGGCCATGACTTCGTTTGCACGCCTGCGCCGCATGAACCTCGGCAGTCAGTTCCACGCCTTCGGGCTGCATGCCGCGGAACTGACCGACCCGATCCTGGGCATCGATCACGCCTGGATGAGCGGCCCGACCTTCCCGCCGCATCCGCACGCCGGCTTCTCGGCCGTGTCCTACCTCTTCCTGGACTCGCAGACCTGGATCAACAACCGTGACTCCCTGGGCGGGCGGCAGAAGATCCTGCCGGGGGGCCTGCACTGGACGGCCGCGGGTCGTGGTGTGGTCCACGAGGAGAACCCGGCCGAGCCGGGCCGGACCGTGCACATGCTGCAGATCTTCGTGAACCTGCCCCAGGCCAGGCAGGGCGATGCGCCCTTCGCTCTGGCCCTGGCGCCGCAGGACGTGCCGGTGGCCAGCCTGCCCGGCGCCAGGGTGCGCATTCCCCTGGGCGAGTTCGCGGGCCAGCGCTCGCCGCTGCAGCCGCCCACCGAGGTGCGCCTGCTCGACATCTCGCTCGATGAAGGCGCCTCACTCAGCGTGCCGGTGCCCGCCGGGCACACCGCCTTCGTGCTGCCGATCTTCGGCCGCGTGGTGGTGGACGGCGAGGCGCTCGACAGCGATGGCGCGCCGGTGCCCGTCGCGCCGGCCTCGCCCGAGGCCCGTGTCATCGCGCTGCAGGCCACGCAGGGCGCGGCCAAGGTGGCGCTGTTCTCGGGCGCACCACTGGAGCAGCCCGTGCACTGGCAAGGCCCGATGGCCCTGGCTTCGCCCGAGGCGCTGCACCGGGCCCTGAGCGCCTACCAGCGCGGCGAGTTCGGCCAGATCTGATCCCCGCATCGCTTTCGTTTTTCAAGCGCGAACGGGCCGGCGCACAGGCCCTCTTTCTGGTGACACGACGTCACCGCCCTCAAGGAGCACCCCATGTCTTTCAACAAGTTCACCGCCACCGACACCGCTCTCCTGATGATCGACCACCAGGTCGGCACCATGGGCTGGGTCAAGTCCATCTCGTTCGACGAGATGAAGCGCAATGCCGTGATGCTGGCCGAGACGGCCCGCATCCTGAAGATCCCCACCGTGCTGACCTCGAGCATGGAGGAGTACGCCCAGGGCCCGCTGCTGAGCGAGCTGCAGACCTCGCTGCCCACGGCCTTCGCCGAGCGCGTCAAGCGCATGGGCATCGTCAACGCCATGGACGACGCCAACTTCGCCGCCGCCGTCCAGGCCACCGGCCGCAAGAAGGTGGTGGTGGCCGGCGTGACCAACGACGTGTGCACCGTCTACCCGGTGCTGACGCTGATCGACATGGGCTACGACGTGCAGGTGGTGGCCGACGCCGGCGGCTCGCCGACCAAGCTGGCCGACGAGGTCTCGCTGCGCCGCATGGAGCGCCATGGCGCCACGATCACCACCACCAACCAGCTGATCGCCGAGCTGGCCGGCACCTGGGCCACGCCCGAAGGTGGCGAGCTGGTGCAGCTGATCATCGGCGCGCTGCAGGCCTGATGACGACGGACAGGCACCGCCACCGACCGGTGGCGGTGCCTGTCGATGAGCCCCTGGGTGCTGCCGGCTGCGGCGCGCGCATGCCGCGCCGCAGCCGGCAGGGCCACACCGTGTGCACGCCCCTGGCCCGAACAAGGCGCTTTCGCTCATGACCCCACCGCATCACCGCACGGCCTCGCTGCTGCCGCTCCAGGGCCCCAGGCCCTGGCACCTGGTCGCCCCATGGCTGCTGGCCCTGACAGGCTGCGCCAGCCAGGTCCGCATCCCCGACCTGGCCAGTGCCTCGCAACCCCGTGACCCCGCGTGGGCCCTGCGTGCACCGGCTGCATTGGCCACCAGCCCGGCAGCCGCTGCCCATGTCGATACCGCGCCCTCCTTGCGCGCCACGCCGGTGCCATCGCGCTGGTGGGCGCTCTTCGATGACCCCTTGCTGCCGGCCCTGCAGGCCCAGGCCCTGGAAGGCAATCTGGACCTGCAGGCGGCCCTGCTGCGCATCGAGGAGAGCCGAGCCCGCCTGGGCATCACCGATGCGCGGGGCCTGCCTCAGATCGGCGTCAGCGCCGGATACGCCCGCTCGGCCCTCAGCGCCGACTCGCCGCTGGCCAAGCTCCACGTGCCCACCACGCCTTATGACCAATTCCAATGGGGCATGCAGGCCAGCTGGGAGATCGACCTGTGGGGCCACCAGGTCCAGCAGAGCGCCGCGGCCCGCGCCCAGCTTGAAGCGACCCAATGGGCGGCCGGTGCCGCCCGCGTCACCCTGAGCGCCGAGGTCGCGCGCAGCTACCTGCTGTTGCGTGGTGTCCAGGCCCAGCAAGCCCTGGTCGACGACCACCGCCAGATCGCCGCCGAACTGCTGCGCCTCACCGACAGCCGCGAGCGCAACGGCATGGCCACCCGCTTCGATGCCGCGGCCGCCCGCGCCGAACGGGCCACCGTCGAAGCCCGGGCCCTCCAGCTGGGTCAACAGCGTGACGGCCTGCTCAACGCCCTGGCCCTGTTGCTGGGCGAAGCACCCCATCAGCTCGACGCCCGGCTCCTTTCCAGCCACACCTTCCCGCCCGCCCCCAGGGACCTGTCCGTGGGTGTGCCCAGCGACCTGGCTCGCCAGCGTCCCGACATCCTGCAGGCCGAGGCCCTGCTGCGTGCGGCCACTGCCGACAAAGGCGCGGCCCAGGCCGACTTCTATCCCCGTGTCAGCCTGAACGCCGGCTGGAGCATCGCCACTTCGCACGCGAGCGAGCTGGGCAACTGGGACATGCGCCAGTTCAGTGTCGGCCCCGTGGTGCACCTGCCCCTCTTCGACGGCGGCCTGCTCCAGCGCACCCTGACCCTCTCCGACGCCCGCCAGCGTTCGGCGGCCATCGCCTGGCGGCACACCGTGCTCAAGGCCTGGCACGAGGTCAGCACCGCGCTGGACGCCTGCGTCAACGAACAGGCCCGCAAGGCGCACCAGGAAGACGCCGTGGTCCACAGCCGCGTCGCCCTGGACAGCGCCCGCAACGCCTGGCGCGCCGGCAGCACCGACTTCACCACCGTGCTGGTGGCGCAGCGCAGCCTGCTCAATGCACAGGCCGCATTGGCCGAGACCACCACGGCTTCCGGTCTGGCCGTGGTGTCGCTCTACCGCGCACTCGGCGGCGGCGAAGACGAGGGGAACGCGCCCCGGCACGTGGCCGAGGTCCGGCCATGAGCACGACACCCATCGCCGCACCGACCGCCACATCGGGTGCTGTCCCCACCGCCCCGGCTGCGCCCCCCGGCCCCGTGTTCGGCCCCCGCCTGGCCGTGGGCATGGCCGGCATCCTGCTGGCGGCCATGGTGGCCGGCCTGAACGCCCGCGTGCCCGCCCTGGCCCTGCCCGATACCCGCGGCGCCCTGGGCCTGGGGCCGGACGAAGCCTCCTGGCTCAGCACGGCCTACACCGCCGGTGAGCTGGCCGTCATGCCCTTTGCCACCTGGTTCGCCGTGACCTTCTCGCTGCGGCGCTTTCACGGCTGGATGCTGGTGAGCACCTTGCTGCTGGCGCTGCTGCTGCCCTTCGTGCACGAGCTGAGCTGGCTGCTGCCGCTGCGCTTGCTGCATGGCCTCGTGTCGGGTGCCCTGATTCCCATGCTGATGATGGCCGCGCTGCGCTTCCTGCCCACGCCCATCCGCCTGCACGGGCTGGCGCTCTATGCCTTGACCGCCACCTTCGCGCCCAACGTCGCGCTGTGGATCGCCACCCAGTGGCTGGACCGCCTGGTCGACTGGCGCTGGGCCTACTGGCACCTCGTCCCGCTCGGGCTGCTGGCCCTGGCGTTGGCGCAGTGGGGCATCCCCCGGATGCCGCCGGCCCTGCCCAGGCTCGGACAGGCCAACTGGCCGGGCATGGCCCTGGGTGCTCCCGGCCTGATGCTGCTCACCGTGGGGCTCGACCAGGGCCAGCGGCTGGACTGGCTGCAGTCCCCGCTGATCGTGGCCGCGCTGACCGCCGGGGGCCTGCTGACCAGCCTCTTCCTGCTCAGTGAATGGTTCCACCCCGGGCCCTTCATCAAGCTGCAGCTGCTGGGGCGGCGCAACCTGGGCCTGGGCTTCGTGGTGTTCTTCCTGCTGCTGGTGTCGATGTCCTCGGGCGTGGCGCTGCCCTCGCTGGACCTCACGGTGCAGCACGGCTTCCGGGTCGAGCAGCTCGTGCCGCTGGGCCTGGTCGTCGGCCTGCCGCAGCTCGTGCTGGGCCCGCTCGTGGCGCTGCTGCTCTACCAGCGCCGGGTCGATGCCCGGCATCTGTTCGCGCTGGGGCTGGTCCTGATCGCCGCCGCCTGCTGGACGGCCGCGCGTGTCGATGTCGACTGGATGGCGCCGCAGTTCCTCACCGCCCAGATGCTCCAGGCGGTCGGGCAGCCGCTGGCGGTGGTCTCGCTGCTGTTCCTGAGCACCAGCGTGGTCCAGCCCATGGAGGGGCCGTTCGTCTCCGGCATCGTCAACACCCTGCGGGCCTGCGGCACCCTGGTGGGCGGGGCCTTCGTCAGCCACCAGATGAGCGAGCGCAGCAGCTTCCATGCGGAGGTGCTGCTGGGCGACCTCGGCCGGCGCCTCGGCCAGGGGCTGGACGCCGCTGCCGCCATCCCACTGGGCCCGCTGCTGGGCCGGCATGCGAGCGTGCTGGCCGTGGCGGACGTCTACCGGATGCTGGGCCTGCTGGCGCTGCTGCTGATCCCCCTGGTGCTGATGCTGCAGCACATCCCTGCGCCGATGGCGACCCGGCCGACGGCCCCCTGATCCACCACGCTGCCGTCGCCATCCCTTTCACTCCCGCTACACCGGACAACGCCCATGGCCCTCTCCATCCAAGCCCGATTGACCGGCGCGACCGTGCTGGTCGCCGTCACCGCCGCTGCGGCCTACGCCTACAGCCGCGGCACGTCCGACGCCTCCTTCCAGGCCACCGATGACGCCTATGTCGAGGCCGACTACACCCAGGTGGCCCCCCGCCTGAGCGGCACCGTCGACCAGGTGATGGTGGATGACCACCAGGCCGTGCAGGAAGGCGAGCTGCTGGCGGTTCTGGACGACCGCGATGCGCTGGTGGCCCTGGAGAGCGCCAAGGCCCAGGTGCTCAGCGCCCGGGCCGCTTTGAGCAGCCTCCAGGCCCAGCGGGCCCGGCAACCCAGCGTGCGAGCCCAGGCCCGCGCCACCGTCTCGGCGGACGATGCCGCCCTGGCCCTGGCTGCCGCCAACCGCACCCGCTTCCAGGCCATGGCCCAGGAGGGCTCCGGCACGCTGCAGGCGCAGCAGCAGGCCGACGCCCAGTGGCTGATGCAACAGGCCCACCGGGAGCGTGACCTGGCCGCTCTCCAGGGCGTGGACCAGCAAAACGCCGTGATCCAGGCCGATGTCGAGAAGGCCCAGGCCGCGCTCATGGCGGCGCAAAGCAGCCAGAAGGCGGCCGAGCTGACCCTGTCCTACACCCGCATCACGGCGCCGACCAGCGGCGTGGTCGCGCAGCGCAGCGTGCGTGCGGGCGCTTATGTGCAGGCCGGCAAGCCGCTGCTGGCCGTGGTGCCCCTGAAGGACGTCTACGTCACCGCCAACTTCCGCGAGACCCAGCTGGCCCGCATGCGTCCCGGGCAGCCCGTTCGCCTCACGGTGGATGCCCTGCCTGGCGTGCGCTTCACGGGCCATGTGAGCAGCCTGGCGCCCGCCAGCGGCACGAGCTTCTCGCCGCTGCCGGCCCACAACGCCACGGGCAATTTCACCAAGATCGTCCAGCGCCTGCCGGTGCGCATCGAGCTCGACGACACCCGTCCGCAACGCCAGCTGCTGCGCGTGGGCATGTCCGTGCGGCCCGAGGTGGACGTGCGCACCGCCCACTGAGCGCTGGCGCCAAAGGAGAACCGCATGTTCGGCTACCAGATCACCTTCTTCACCCAGCAGGACCGCGTGCATGGCCACGAGCCGCTGGCGCAATGGCTGCTGGCCCAGGCCGGCGCGCTGGGCATCCGAGGGGCCACCCTCAACGGCTCCTTGCAGGGCCTGGGGCACGATGGTCAGGTCCACGCCATGAACCTCTTCGACCTCGCAGACCAGCCCGTTCAGCTCACCCTGATCGTGTCGGACGCCGAGCACGAGCGCCTGATGGCGCACCTGCAAGCCTGCGGCGTCCACGTCTTCTTCGTGCGCAGCCGGGTCGAGTTCGATACGCTGGGCACCCCTTCCTCTGCCGCCCCCGCATCGCCATGAGCACTTCCCGGCCCTCCGCTCCTTCGCCCCGGAAAGACCGCTGGCCACGCCCGGTCCGCCTCGGCGCCCTGTCGCTCCTGCTGGCCTGGCCCCTGCTGGGCTCCGCGGGCCCGCTGGCCGTGGGCGATGCCCTCGCGCCCCTGAGCCTGAGCGATCAGCATGACCGGGCCGTGCAGGTCGACGACCGGACGCGCCTCGTGGTCTTCTCTGCCGAGAAGCAGGTCAGCGAGATGGTCAGCCGCGTGCTGTCCGCCGCGCCGCCCGACACGCTGGACCGCCTGGGCGCTGTCTATGTCTCGGACATCAGCGGCATGCCGGCCATCATCACCCAGGTCTTCGCCCTGCCCAGATGGCGCCAGCTGCCCTTCAGCACGGCCCTGGCACGCGACGAGGCGGTCACGGCCGACCTGCCGCGCCAGCCCGGATGCGCCACCGTGCTGACCCTGCGCAACGGCGAGGTCGCCTCGATCCAGTACGTGATGGACGCGGCGCAACTGCAGCGGGCCATGGGCGTGCCGGTGCCCTGAGGTCTGCACCCACCTCCTGCTGATGCGGGGGCGGCGCCGCGACGATGCCCGCCGTGCATCACGTTTCTGGGCCAGGGCCGGGTGGACATGCCGCCCTGCCTGGGCGGCGTTCAATCCTCGTCCAGCGCCAATGTGCCTTGTGGTGACGCTGGAGGCCATCGTGAGGCGCCGACACGGTCCTTGTACCAGCGGTGCATGGCGGCATCTTCGACCGCGTATTCACCGCGGGCCGACTTCCAGACCAGAGCCGGCGTGCGTTGTCGCAGTGCTTCCAAGGCTTTTTGCGCTTGCTGCACGCTGACGGGGCGGCCCAGTGGCTCTCGGTAGAAACGCAAGGCCTCGGCGTCATAGGGGCGGAAGCGCGGTCCCTGGTCGAGCATGCGCCAAAGCACCACCTGCTCCGTGGGCTTGAGCCCCAGGTAGTCGGATTCCATCTGCGCTTCGTCCTGCGACTGCTGATCCTGCGCGGCCTGTTGCAGCGCGGGCTCGAACCGGCCGGTGTGGCTCGACAGGGGGCTGAGCACCGCCCCCATCGCCGCCATGAAGAACTGGGGTCGGTGGCCGAAGGCGGCAAACGCGGCCTGCAACGCGGCCCTGTCCACTGGAACCAGATCAGGCCGCTGAGCTTCCACCAAACCGGCCACATGGGCGATGAAATCGGTGTCCAGCGGCGGCAGCGCCTGGATCTGCGATCCGTAGAACGGTGCGCCCGCACTCACCACCAGGCGCAGCAGCTTGTCGCGATCAGAGCCGGACATCACCAGCATCAGGCTCACCTGGCCGGGTTGGTTCATCTGGTCGCGGGCTGATTTCAGCGCTGTCATGGCCGCCTCGCCGGCCTCGCTGGTCAGGGCGTGCTGTGCCTCGTCGATGATCAGCGCCACGGGCTGGCCCGCAGCCTGCTGCAGGCTGCGCAGCGCCTCCACCAGGGTCAGTCCATCGACCTGGCCGATCCTGCTGGTGTCGATGTCCAGCGTGCCGGCCACCTTCACGCTCTTGAGGCCGGCCTTCCTGGCCGTGCGGGCCACCAAGCCCAGATGCGTTTGCAATGCACGGGCGATGGCTTCGGCGATCAAGGCGCCAGGGTCGCGGCGGGTGTCGGCCCACAGGTCCACGTACACCACCTCGACGCCCGCTTGCTTCAGGGCGGGTGCGAGGTCTCCCTGCAAGAAAGTGCTCTTGCCGGTTCGGCGCGGTGCAGCCAGGAACAGGCCGTTGTGCGCATCGCCCAGCAGCGAGCGCCCTTGCAGGGCTTGCACCAACTGTTGCGCCAGCGCCGTGCGGTGGTACGCGATCATGCGACTACCTCTTTGTATCTCGAGTTTGGATATTTTATCTTTTGCTGGATAAAAAGCGATAGTTTGATCGCCGAGGCGTCAGTGCCTGATCAGCTTGAAGCTCACTGGATGGCGGTGGCCGCTGATGCCGGGCACGGCCAACAAGGCCCATTTCAGCTTCTGATCGTCGTCCAGCGCAATGATCACGCCTGCCACGGTCTGGTTCGGCTCGGCGATCTGTTCTTTCACCTTGCCCATGTCGCGCAGGATCTGGCCGACCACCACGTCCGAGGTCCGCCGCGCGCCCGAGCCCCAACCATCCGGGTATGAGTCGCAGCCCTCAACGGTATTAGTCCACGGCCGGCTCTTTCGTTATCTTGACGCCATGCGGTGGACACACCGGCCTGCCCTCGAGGCCTCTGCTGTCGACTGGAACACTTCCCCATCAAGAAGGAGACAACATGGCCATCACTGGCGTCATGCGACCCGGGCACATCCAGATCCGCGTGCTGGATCTGGAGATCAGCCGCAAGTTCTATCGCGATGTCGTCGGACTCGTGGAGACCGGCACCGACCCGCAGGGGCGGGTGTACTTCAAGTGCTGGGACGAGCGTGACCACAACAGCGTCATCCTGCGCCAGGCCGATCGGGCGGGCGTGGACTTCGTCGGCTTCCGGGTGTCGGACCGGGCCGCGCTGGATGGCTTCGAGCGTGCGCTGAAGGCGCGTGGCCTGGCGACGGACCGCCTGCCCGCCGGCGAGATGCTGGAGACCGGCGAGCGCCTGCGCTTCACGCTGCCGTCGGGCCACGACTTCGAGCTGTATGCCGACAAGACCCACGTCGGCAACGGCCTGGGCCTGGTGAATCCGCCGCCGTGGGGCGCGGACGCCGAGCGGGGCATCGCCCCGATCCGCTTCGACCACTGTCTGCTCTACGGGCCGAACGTGCAGGAGAACAAGGCGCTGTTCACCGAGGTGCTGGGCTTCCGGCTGGTCGAGCGCATCCTGGGCCCGAAGGAGGCCGGCGAGCCGGAGCTGGCGATCTTCCTGTCGTGCTCGCACAAGACGCACGACATCGCCTTCGTCGAGCATCCGGAGCCGGGCAAGCTGCACCACGTCTCGCTGCGCATGGCGTCGTGGGAGAAGGTGCAGCGCGCCAGCGACATCATGGGCATGAACAAGGTGTCCATCGACATCGGCCCGACCCGCCACGGCACCACCCGCGGCGAGACCATCTATGCCTGGGACCCGTCGGGCAACCGCTTCGAGACCTTCGCCGGCGGCTACGAGCCGTATCCGGACTGGGAGCCGATCACCTGGACCTTCGACGAGTTCGGCCACGGCCTGGACTTTCCCACCGGCAAGCTGCACGAGAGCTTCCTGGGCGTGGTGACCTGAGGCCGCCAGCCGGGCCGCGCGGCCCGGCACCGGTCTCCTTCAGCGCGGGTTCACCGGAGACGGTGAGCCCGCGTTCTGCATCACGGCCTTGCGCATGCGGCCGAGCACGCGCAGGCGCAGGTCGCTGCCGGGCTGGATGCAGCAGGCGAGCACGCGGTGGGCCTGTTCGTCCTCCTCGCTGACGTGGCCGCGGCTCATGACCCGCTTGACGTAGTCGCCCTCGATCACGGCCACCTTGCACACGCCGCAGCCGCCACCCCGGCAGCCCAGCGGGATGCCCCGGCGCCCCGAGCGGGCCAGCGCCGACAGCGCGGTTTCCTGCGAGGTGCAGGGGAAGGTCTCGCCGGTGTCCTCGACGGTGACGTGGTGCGGTGCGTCGCCAGCGGCGGTGGCGGGCAGGGTGGGCAGGCAGCAGGGAGCGGGCATGGGCAGTCCTTCCAGAACGGCATCGGATTCGGGGTGGCACGGCGGGTGCCGGTGGCGACGAGAATGAGGGCGGGCCCGATCCGGGCCGACGGACACGAGACCATGGACCTTCGACAACTGAAGTACTTCCTCGCGGTCGCCGAGGAGCTCAACATCGGCCGGGCGGCCAGCCGGCTGCACCTCTCGCAGCCGCCGCTGACGCGCCAGATCAAGGCGCTGGAGGAGGAGCTCGGCGTGGAGCTGTTCGTGCGCATGGCGCGCGGCGTGGAGCTGACGCAGGCCGGCGAGGTGTTCAAGGAGGAGGCCACCAACATCCGCATGCTGGTGGAGGCGGCGGTGGACCGGGTGCAGCGCACCGGCGAGGGCAAGCTCGGCCGGCTCGACGTGGGCATCTTCGGCTCGGCGATCTACGACATCATTCCCAAGCTGCTGCAGGTGTTCCGCGAGCGCCTGCCGGGGGTCAACGTCGTGCTGCACACGCTCAACAAGGCCGAGCAGGTCGAGGCGCTGCGCCAGCGCCGCATCACGGTGGCCTTCAACCGCATGATGCAGCCCGAGCCGGACATCGGCCGCGAGCTGGTGGCCACCGAGGCGCTGTACGTGGTGCTGCCGGTCGAGCACCGGCTGGCTCGCCTGGAGAGCGTGCCGCTGCGGGCGCTCGACGGCGAGCCGATGGTGCTGTTCCCGAACGTGGGCCGGCCCAACTTCGTCGACCGGGTGCAGGACCTGTGCCGCCAGCAGGGCTTCGAGGTGCAGGTCGCGCAGGAGGTGGGGGACGCGGTGACGGGCATCGCGCTGGTGGCGCGCGGCTTCGGGCTGACGCTGATCCCCGAGTCGGCGGCCAAGACGCTGGTCGTCGAGGGCACGACCTATCGCCCGCTGGCCGACGCGCCGCAGGCGGTGGTGGACCTGAGCTGCTATTACCGGGCCACCGACCCGTCGCCGCTGCTCAAGTCCTTCCTGGCCGTGGTGCGCGAGTACCGCGCCGGCCAGCGGGCCGACTGAGGTCGGCGGCCGGGCCATCACACCGAGCGGAACAGCGGGCTGCGCACCCGCTGCGCGTCCGCGGCCGACAGGAACTTCTCGGTGTGGATGTCGCGCTCGAACAGCCTGCCCTGCATCAGCGTGTCCAGGCAGGCGTCGATCATGGCCGGCGGGCCGCACAGATAGGCCTTGCGACCGCTGAAGTCGCCCTTGAAGTGGCGCGCGGCCACCTCGTGCAGCCAGCCGCGCGGGCCGGTCCAGTCGCTGCCTTCGGGCTCGTGCGACAGCGCGCTCACGTAGGTGAAGTTCGGGAAGCGCTCGGCCAGCGCGAGGAAGGCCTCGTGCTCGTACAGCTCGGCGCGGTGGCGCTGGCCGTAGACCAGCGTGATCGGCCAGTCGCGGCCTTCGTGCTGCAGCAGATCGAGGATCATGCTGCGCGGGCTCGACAGGCCGGAGCCCCCGGCCATGAACAGCAGCGGCCGGCCGTCGCGTGCGTGCACGGACTTGCGCACGAAGAAGCGGCCGTAGGGGCCGGCCAGCGCCAGCGTGTCGCCCACCTGAAGCCGCTCGTGGATGCAGGTGGTGGCCGCTCCGCCCTGCACGATGCGCACGTGCAGCTCGAGGTCCTGTCCCTGCGCGGGCGGGCTGGCGATCGAGAACGCCCGCCGCCCTTCCACCGAGGGAATCTCGAGGTTCACGTACTGCCCGGCCTGGAAGGCCATCGGCCGGTCCAGGCGCAGGTGCACGGCGCGGA
Organism: Sphaerotilus hippei; assembly: GCF_003201595.1. Classification (GTDB taxonomy): domain Bacteria; phylum Pseudomonadota; class Gammaproteobacteria; order Burkholderiales; family Burkholderiaceae_C; genus Sphaerotilus; species Sphaerotilus hippei. Next base: position 16,469 of record NZ_QJJS01000026.1, read on the forward strand.
TCGTGGGCGTGAGCCGCTCCAGGCGGGTCACGGTGGCGCGGTAGTCCTGCACCGGCAGGTTCAGCGCGTCAGGTTCCTCGTCGAGGTCGGCCTCGATGACGACATCGGACTGCAGGCGCGCGCAGCAGGCCAGCGTGCGGCCTTCCTCGCGCTCGAAGTCCATCAGCGCGAAGGGCGAGGCGTCGCCGTGCTCGACCTCGCCGTCGAGCACCCGCACCTTGCAGGTGGCGCACAGGCCGTGGCAGCAGGCGTGCGGCAGCCAGACGCCCGCGCGCAGGCAGGCGTCGAGGATGGTCTGGTCGTCGTCGACCTCCACGGTCTGGCCCGTGGGTTCAAGGTGCAGCTGGTAGCTCATGGTGTGGGCCCCCGGTTCAGAACGAGGCGCCGGCCAGGCCGTCGAGGCCCGGGGTGCGCAGGCGCAGGAAGGCCTTGTGGTCCAGACCGTTGTCGACCAGGCTCAGCTCGGGCCGCGGCTCGAAGGGCTCGTCCGAGCGCAGCCACTGCACGCCGGACCAGTCGATGCGGGCGAAGTCCGGGTGCTGGCCGAACAGGCCGGGCAGCACCTGCTCGACCAGGGCGCCGAAGGGCATGCCCGGCGGCACGGGGATGCACAGCGGCGTGGCGTACATCAGGTGGCGGTCCCAGGCGATGTTGATCAGCTGCTGGCCGTGGAACTTGTCGACCGAGTCCTTCAGGTCGCCGTGGTAGCCGGGACGGAGGGCGCGTGTGCTCATGGGGTGTCTCCTCGTGGGGGTGCGAACGGCGCGGCGCTCAGGCCGCCTTGGGCTGTTCCGGAGGACGCGGCGCGTGGCTGCTGGCGGGCTTGCTGGTCCACTGCGTCCAGTTCCGGGCGTCGACGTGGCCCTCGAGGTCGCCGCCGTCCACGCCGGCCTGGATGCCCATGTAGCGCAGCGCCTCGACCAGCGGGTTGAAGTCGGGCGATGCCGGGTCGGCATCCGGCAGGAAGTAGCTGCCCTGGTAGATCTGGTGCACCGGCAGGTGGGCATGCACGTACTTCTCGGGTTCGTGGTCGAAGATGCCCTGGCAGCCGTCCGAGCAGAAGTGGAAACGCTGGCCGAAGTAGTTCGACTCGCGGTGGCAGATCCGGCCCGGGTCCCCCGGCTCGGTGAACAGCAGCGGCCACTGGCAGGTCTGGCACAGCTGCGGCAGCGTGGCGTTGACGAAGGGCGTGCCGGCCGCCTCCATGGCGGCCCAGTGCTCGTAGCGGGGGCGGTACAGGCGGTCGAAGGTCTCGGGGTACTTGGCCGACAGCCACTGCATCTCCTCTTCCGCGGGCAGCCACACGGGGAAACCGGCGGCATGGCGGAACTGGTAGAAGGTGCTCCACAGCTGGTGGCTGACGTGCTGCTTCTCCTCCACCGTCACCTCGGCGAACTTCGGTGGCCGGATGCCGTAGCGCGCCAGGTCGGCGAACAGCGCGCCGCCGTTCTGCTCGTAGTAGATCTCCCAGGCCTCGGCCCAGCTCATCACGCGCTTGGGCAGCATGTAGTCCATCATGGCGGCCACCAGGCTCAGCAGCCGGTAGCCGCGCCAGAACCACTTGTCGATCCAGCCCTGCACGATGGGCACGTTGGCCGGGTCCTGTTCCAGCAGGAACTTGATGACCTCGATGCCCAGCGTCATGTGGCGCGCCTCGTCGCTCTGCGCCGAGAAGCCGAAGCTCACGGTGGAGAGGTCGCCGTTGTAGGCCGCACCCGACATCCACGGCATGAACACCAGGTTGGTCAGCACGTACTCGAACGCGAAGCAGATGCCCACGACGAACTCGAAGGGCCCGGCCGAGACGGCATCCTCGAAGAAGGACTTGGGGATGCTCAGGTACCAGGTGCGGTCGTACTGGTGCGGGAACTCCGCCATCCCGGTGAAGTACTTGTTGTAGTGGCTCAGCGCATGAGTCTGCGTCTGGGCATGGCGCAGTTCGTCGATGGCCTGCATCTGCGCGGCGATGCGCGCGGCCGTGCCCGGAAACTCGCGCCCGATGATGTTGAAGCCCCGGTGCGAGGCGTATTCCATGCCGACCACGCCGTTGATGAAGATCTTCAGCGCCTGGATGTAGCGCACGTCGGTGACGTTGAACTGCGCGTTGTTCTGCTGGAAGGCGTCGAGGATGGCGTAGAGCTTGCGCTCCTTCTCGCCCTGGTACTTCCAGTAGGCGTCCATGGTCAGGCGGAACGGGTCTTCCCAGCGGTCCCAGTCGTGGATCCGGATGCCCTCGAACTTCACGTGGCGCCAGATGTCGTCCTCGGCCTGGTAGCTGGGCGTCCAGCCCAGGTCGCGCGTGAGCAGCGCGTAGTTCTCCTTGAGGCTGAGCTTGCGGGGGATGGCGGGCGTGGCTGGCGTGGCGGCGGTCATGGGTGTCTCCTGTGCTTCGGTTCGGGTGCGAGGCCGCTTCAGGCGGCCTTCCACTGCAGGGTGAACTCGTCGAGGCTTTCCTCGACCTCGCCCGACAGCGAGACGAGGTTGATGTGCAGTTCGCGCAGGTCGAAGTCGCGGCCCAGGTGCGACTCGATCGACTCGCGCCGCACGACCAGGCGGCCCGGCGCGGTGATCTTCACCATCGCGGGGTACTCGTCGAAGCGGGCCTGGGGGTTGTCGTCGCGGATGGCCTCGATGATGGGCAGCGTGTCGTGGTTGGCCTGCAGCGCGATGAACACGGGCTGCTGGCTGACGTCGGGGGCAAGGGCGGTGGTCATGGCGATTCCGGTGAGGTCTTGACGGAGCGGTTGTGGTGCGCGGACTCAGTCGCGCTGCAGGCCGAGCCGGGCCAGGCGTTCATCCAGCGCCTGGCTGGCCTGCTGCAGTGCGGCGCGACCGTTCCGGGGCAGGGCCGTTTCGGCCAGCGCGAGCAGGCCGTGCTCGAAGGCGCGCTGCCACTTCGTCACCCAGCCCGCGATGAGCACGCGGTTGTGCCCGCTCTCGGCCACGCAGGTCTTGAGCACGGCATCGACCCAGCGGTCGGTCTCGTCCTGCCAGCGCAGAGGGAAGTCCAGCACGCTGGCCAGCACCGGGCCGTGCGACTCGGCGAAGTCGGCCTCGAAGGACTTCAGCAGCAGCGGGTGCACGAGGCGGTCGGCGACGACCGCCTGCGCGACGAAGGACTCGAACCAGTCGCGCACGACGAGGGTGTTCTCCACCTCGCGGCGCAGGCCCTGCCAGGCGGCATCGTCCATCCAGGCGGCCTTGGCGCGGGTCAGCGCGGTGCCGGTGTTGCCGTCCAGCAGCAGGCCGATGCGCGAGACGTGCTGCGCCAGGCCCAGCCGATCCATCATCGCCAGGGTGGCGGCCTGCGTGATGGCCGTGCCCCAGCCGTAGGCGGCCACCTGGCTCATGCTGGTGTTGGCGCCCCACTCGAAGTGGCGCAGCGGCAGCAGGCACCGGACCAGCCGGTCCTTCGTGTCCTGCGGCAGCGACGAGAGCAGGCCGCGCTGCTCCACCATCTCCAGCTGCCGGTCCGTCGCCTCCTGCTGGCGCGCGCGCGCGATCGTGTAGCTGCCGTAGTAGTACTGGCGCGGATCCTTCAGCGCATACCAGTCGGCCATCTGCACGGCGGTGCGGCGCGGGTCCCAGATGTCGTGCTCGGGATCCCACAGCGGCTTGTAGTGGAAGTTGGTCTCGGCCTGCAGGTGGTAGGTGCCCTCCTGGTAGCGCGACGCGGGCTTGTCGCCGAAGCGGCGCGCGATGTGGCCGAACGTGTGCCGCAGCGGCTTGACGTTCTGGACGCGGATCTCGACGGTCATGGGGTCTCCTCTCGGGTGGGACGGGGCGAAACGTTCAGTCGCTGAGGCCGGGCCGGCCATAGCGCCACTTGGCCTGTTCGGCGTCCAGGCGTGCGGCCTGGGCGTCGTCGATCAGGCGCACGCGGTGCATGACGCAGAACGCCTCGAACGCCGGCCGGGGCAGGATCAGGTCCACCGAGAGTTCCGGCTCGCCGATGGCGAAGTCGAACTCCACGAAGCCGTCCGGGCGCTGCTGTCGCACACGCACCCAGCACACGGTGTGCGGTTCGGGCATGGCGCCGGGAAAGTCGAGCACGGTCATGGTCTGTCTCCTGCCGGCCTCGTGTTCGCGGGGTTCAGGGCGGGCCGGTGCGGGGAGACTTTGCGAAGGCCATGCCACGTGGAGCGAAGTCAGGGTAGATCCGGAGCGGCCGGCGTCTCGAGGCCCGTCGAGGGGGCCCGCCACGACCCCCTGGGCAGGAAGGCCCGAAGAGGAATCGGGGTTGTCCCTGTCGAAAATCAGGCACCCGGCACGGGTGCCCGGGGCGGGGTTGCGGAAATTTCCGCAGCCCCGCCAGGGGGGGGCTCAGGCCCAGCGCCGTTCGGCGTCGATCATGCGGCGCAGCAGGCGCCGCACGCGCACCGGGGCCACGTCGCTGGAGATCAGCACCGGGTTGAGCGCGAAGAAGTCCGGCGTGTTCATCTCGCGCTGCACGGCCTCGATGATCGGGCCGTCCTCGTTGACGAAGGCCCCGTGCATGGCCTGGATCTTCATCGCGTTGAACCCGGCGTCGTCGACCACGTGGTTGCGGCGCGTGGCGAACCAGTAGTGCGTGTGGCCTTCGCTGGCGGGCGTGCAGGTGTGCACGTCGTACTGGCCCACGGTGTGAGCCAGGTCGAGCGGCGACGTGCCGTCCTGCACCGCCCCCACCATCAGCCGGATGGTGGCCGGAGCGAACCAGGTCACGTCCAGGAAGTGCCGCGCACCCTGCGCCGGGTCGGGCAGGAAGTTGGCGAAGATCAGCATCGCCGGCGTCTGCGACCACTCCCAGCGCACGTTGACGGTGTCGTTCTCCTCCTTGACCGGCGGGATCAGCGGCGAGAGCTGGCCCCGCGTGGTGATGATCTCGCCGTGCACGTGGTCCACGTGCGAGAGGTCCATCACGTTGTCGATGATGAGCTCGTAGTGCGCCTTCATCGGCATGTAGGTGTGGGCCAGGCCGGTGGCGGGGCCGTCGTCGAGCGGGCCGAAGTCGGGCAGCTTCGACGGGTCGGCGGGCATCTCGCCCATCCAGATCCACAGCAGGCCGTGGCGCTCGAGCAGCGGGTAGCTGCGCACCCTGGCCGCCGCCGGGATGTGGCCGTTGCCGTGCGGGTTGTGGGTGCAGGTGCCGGTGCAGTCGAAGCGCAGCGCGTGGTAGCGGCAGACCACGTCGTCACCCTCGCGCCGGCCCATGCTCAGCGGCACGAAGCGGTGCGGACAGCGGTCGTGCAGGGCCACGGCCGTGCCGTCGGCCTTGCGGTAGAGCAGCACCGAGGTGTCGAGCAGCGTGCGCTGCATCATGCCTTCGGTGGGCACTTCGGTGGACAGCGCGGCCGCATACCAGGTGTTGAGCAGGTAGGGCGTGTCGGGCTTGCCGATCGGGTTGCCGCTGGGGTGCAGGGTGATGGTGCGGGTTTCGGGGGCGTTCATCTCGGGTCTCCTGTCGTGGTCGTGAAAACCGGCGTCGGGCCGGCGGGTGGGGCGGCTCTCAGGCGGCCGCTGCAAGGTCCGGTCGCCACCCCAGCGGGGCGACGACCAGACGGGATGAGGTCGCGCGCGAGCAGCACGGCGTGAAGCGGTCGCCGCGGGCGCGCTCGGCGTCGGACAGCACCAGGTCGTGGTGTTCGGGCTGGCCGTCGATCACCTGCAGGCAGCACTGGCCGCAGATGCCCTGCTCGCAGGACAGGTCGACCGGCAGGCCGGCGCCCTGGAGCGCCTGTGCGGCGCTCTCGTGCGCGGCCACGCGCAGGGTGCGGCCGGTGGGCGCCCACAGCAGCTCGAAGCTGCCGTCCGGGCCGCTTCCGCCCGCGGCCGCAGCCGTGCGGACCGGGCTTTCGGCCGGTGGCGCGAACCGCTCGATGACGACCCGCTCGTCGGCCCAGCCCAGCGTGCGGGCGGCCTGCTGCACGGCGGCCATGAAGCCCCCCGGCCCGCAGGCGCAGACCAGCGTGTCCTGCGGCGCGCGCTCGAGCAGCGTGCGCAGGTCGAGCGCCGGCCTGGCGGCTGGCCCCGGGGCGGGGATGTCGGCGTGCACGCTCACGCGGTCGGCCCACGCGGCGGTGGCCAGGCGTTCGGCGAAGGGCAGGCGGTCCCGGCTGCGCACGGCGCAGTGCAGCGCGAAGCTGCGGCCGTCGGCCCAGAGCGTCTCGGCCATGGACAGCAGCGGCGTCAGGCCGATGCCCCCGGCCAGCAGCAGCACATGCGGGGCGTCCCGCAGCGCGAAGAGGTGGCGCGGCGGGCCCACCCGCAGCGTGTCGCCGACCGCGACGTGGCGGTGCAGCCAGAGCGAGCCGCCGCGGCCTTCGGCCTCGCACTGCACGGCGATCAGGTAGCGGTGCCGATCCGACGGGGCGTGGCACAGCGAGTACGAGCGCACGCGGCCGGAGCCGTCGGGCAGCTCGACGTCGATGTGCGCGCCGGCCTCGAACGGAGGCAGCGGGCCGCCGTCGTCGCGACGCAGCTCGAAGGCGGCGATGTGCGGGGTGAGTTCGTCGCGCCGGGTGACACGCAGCGACAGCCGGTCCGTGGTGTGGCTGGACATGTTCGTCTCCTCTCGTGCTTGTGGTGCCTGGATGCTTTGCAACCGGCGGGCCAGCGCGCGCACCGGCATTCACGCTAGTGCGGATGGCGTGACCGGCCTGCGGTGTTCATGATCTGCAGCAATCTGCCGCTGCGGCAGGTGACTGGTTTGCGCAATGCACCGGTCGATCTGGAGACCGCCGTCGATGACCCGAGCCCTCAGCCCCAGCACCGGTACCCGGACGCTGGCGGCACACCTGCACTTCACCCCCGATGCGGGTCACATCCAGCTGTTCGACCAGCGCATGCTGCTGATGCACGCGGGCGCGTTCGCCGAACTGCGGCGCGAGCTCGTCACCGGCATGGGCCTGGCGCGGGCGCGGGCGCTGCTGATGCGCATGGGCTGGCAGCAGGGCTTCGAGGACGGCCAGCGGGTGCGCCAGATGATGGATCCGCAGACGCCGATGGGCGTGGCCGAGGCCCTGGCGCTGGGCCCCCGGCTGCGCGAGCTGGAAGGCTTCGTCCACCACCAGCCGGTCGAGGACATGAAGCTGGACGTCGAGCGGGGCGAGTTCTGGGGCAACTTCCTGTGGCATGGCAGCTGGGAGGCCCAGGCCCACCTGGCCCACTGCGGCGTCAGCGGCACGCCGGCCTGCTGGTCGATGGTGGGATATGCCGATGGCTACACCACCGCCGTGACGGGCGTGCCGATCCACTGGCGCGAGGTCGAGTGCGTGGCCATGGGACATGCCTGCTGCCGGGTCATCGGCCGGCCGCTGGCCGAATGGGAGGCCGACGGCGAGGGCCAGGACGACACGAGCTACCTGCGCATCGACACCTTCGTGGACACGCCCGGCCACGTGGCCGCGGCGGCGCCGGCCGGTCCCGGGGCCGTGGCGTCGACCCGCCCCGCGGCCCCCGGGCTGGCCGGCTTCGTCGGCGCCTCGGCGGGTTTCAATGCGGTGGCTCACCTCGTGCGCAAGGTCGCGCCGACCGACTCCACCGTGCTCTTCCGTGGCGAGAGCGGCGTGGGCAAGGAGTGTTTCGCGCGGGCGCTGCATGTCATCAGCCCGCGGGCGGACGGGCCCTTCGTGGCCATCAACTGCGCGGCCATCCCGCCCGACCTGGTGGAGGCGGAACTGTTCGGCGTCGAGCGGGGCGCCTACACCGGCGCCGACCGGGCCCGGCCCGGGCGCTTCGAGCGGGCCCATGGCGGCACGCTGTTCCTGGACGAGGTCTCGAGCCTGACGCTGGCGGCGCAGGGCAAGGTGCTGCGGGCCATCCAGGAGCGCGAGTTCGAGCGGGTGGGCGGCACCGAGGTGCGTCGCATGGACGTGCGGCTGGTGGCGGCGGCCAACGTCGACCTGCGCGAGGAGATGGCCGCCGGCCGTTTCCGCCGCGACCTGTTCTATCGCCTGAACGTGTTCCCCATCGAGATCCCGCCGCTGCGCCAGCGCCTCGACGACGTGCCGCTGCTGGTGGCGCTGTTCCTGGAGCGCAGCACGCGCCGCTTCGGCCGCACGGTGCGCGGGCTCAGTCCACGAGCCTATGGTGCGCTGTACGACTACGACTGGCCGGGCAACGTGCGCGAGCTGGAGAACATGATCGAGCGGGGGGTCATCCTGGCCGACGAGGGCGGCTGGGTCGACGTGCAGCACCTGTTCGCCGGCGGCGAGCGGGTGCAGGGGCAGGGCTGGTCGCTGGGCCGCAGCGGCAGCCTGGAGCGCCGCGATGCCGCGCCGGACCCGTCGGCCGCGCCGCCGGACGCCGGGCCGCGTGCCCAGTCGCTGGCCGATCAGCTGCTCACGACGCTGCCGTCGTTCGAGGCCATCGAGCGGCTGCTGCTGGACCGTGCGCTGCACCAGTGCGATGGCAACGTCTCGGCCGCGGCCCGGCTGCTGCGCGTGGGCCGCGGCCAGATGGACTACCGCCTGAAGAAGCGCGAGCGTGGCGAGGCGCCAGACGAGGCCGATTGAGCGCCGCCGGGGTGGCCGGCGCGCTCAGCCCGTCGCCGCCGTGCGCAGCCCCAGTCCCTTGAGCCGGTAGACCAGCTGCGCCCGGCTGAGGCCGAGCAGCCGGGCGGCGGCCGACTGGTTGCCGCCGGTGGCCGCCATGGCGCTGCGCACGAGCTCGGCCTCCAGCTCGTCCAGCGGCACGATGCCCCGGCCGGCCGGTCCGGTCTGGCCGGCGAGCAGGGCCTGCACCCGCTCGGCCAGGGCCACGGGGTCGTCGCTGCCGGCCTGCGGTGCCTGGCCGGGGACGCCGACCGCCAGATGGCGCAGCGAGCCGTCGTGGTGCAGCGCCAGCCAGTCGGCGCCGAGCTGCTCGTCGCCGAGGAACAGGTGGGGGATGTCGATGGCCCCGCCGTCGCTGGCCAGCACCACGCCACGCTCGACCAGGTTCTCCAGCTCGCGGATGTTGCCCGGCCACTGGTAGGTCAGCATGGCGTCGATGGCTCGTCCGGTGAACCCGGTGACCTGCCGGCCGTCGCGGCGGTTGAACTTGTGCAGGAAGTGGTTCATGAACACCGGGATGTCCTCGCGCCGCTCCCGCAGCGGCGGCACGCGCACGGGCAGCACGTTGAGCCGGTAGTAGAGGTCCTCGCGGAAGCGGCCGGCCTCGACCTCGCGCTTGAGGTCCAGGTTGGTCGCGGCCACCACGCGCACGTCGATCCGCACGGTCTGCGTGCCGCCGACCCGCTCGATCTCGCGCTCCTGCAGCGCCCGCAGCAGCTTGCCCTGGGCCGTCCAGCCCAGGATGCCGATCTCGTCGAGGAACAGCGTGCCGCCGTGGGCCCGCTCGAAGCGGCCGGGCCGGGTGGCGTGGGCGCCGGTGTAGCCGCCCTTGTCGACGCCGAACAGCTCCGACTCGATCAGCTCCTCGGGAATGGCCGCGCAGTTGATGGCCACGAACGGGCCTTCGCCGCGCGGGCCGATGCGGTGCAGCGCCTGGGCCAGCACCTCCTTGCCCACGCCGCTCTCGCCCTGGAACAGCACCGTGGCCTGGGTCTTCGCCGCACGGCGCACCATGTGGCAGACCGCGTTGAAGCCGGCCGAGATGCCCACCACGCCCGGATCGTCGAGCAGCTGCCGCGCGGCGCTGCTGCCCTGCGACGCCATCGTCGCCACGCCGTGGCTGAGGTCGTCGGCGCGCAGCATGCGCAGGTCGTCGTCGGCGTCTTCCCAGTCCTCGGCGGGCTTGCCGACGATGACGCAGTGCGTGGCGCCCTGGGCGCGGCACTGCAGTTCGCGGAACACCACCGGACGGCCCATGAAGCGGCTGACGAAGCCGCTGGCGTAGCCGGCCTGCTGCCAGCAGGCAGTGTGGCTGCCGATGCCGTACATCTGCACATGGGCCTCGGCCTCGGCGCTGCCGTGCCAGTTGAACTCGCCGAGGAAGTGGCCGGCCTCCTCGTCGAGCTCGAGCATCACCTTCTCGATGCGCGCCACGCCCTCGAGCATGTGCAGCTGCGGGCCGATGTAGACGGCGTCGATGGGGCGGTCGAACTGGCGCAGCTTGCGGGCCAGTTCGGCATCGTTGGCGCCGCAGTTGTAGCCCATGCGCGTGATCAGGCCCCGCGCCCGGTCCAGGCCCAGCGACTCGATCAGCTCCCGCCGCAGCACGCCCATCGCCGAGTTGTGCAGCAGCACCATGCGCTGGCCGTTGAGCCAGATGTGCCCTTCGCGGGCATCGAAGTGCAGGCGCGAGACCAGCTCCTGCGGCGGGGACAGGGCCTCGCAGCTGCAGCCGGCCTCCGCGGCGCCATCGGGGTGGCCTGGGGCGGGACGCGGAGCGGGCATGGCAGGATGCCTTTCAGGGCATGGACGTCAGGCGGACAGGGGCGATCGAGGGTACAGGCGCTCGTCGAAGGCGTCCAGACGGGGCATCCTCAGGGGCTGCATCTGCGCCAGGGCGTCGAGGTGGCGCTGGTGCGCCTCCAGCAGCGCCTCGCGCTGCGCGGGGCTGGCGTAGGGCACATGCCAGCCGAACCAGGGCGGCATCACGTCGAAGCCGGCATAACCCAGCGTGCCGCGCAGCAGCGGGCGCAGCATCTCGTCGAGCGGGCCGTGCACGCCGTCGGGCGTGAACAGGTGGGCCGGGCCGCCCAGCGTCAGCGTGACGAGCGCCTGCTTGCCCGCCATGCCGCCGCGGTCATAGAAGCGCTTGCCGCCATAGACCAGCCCGCTGATGAGCACGCGGTCCAGCCAGCCCTTCAGGATGGCCGGCACCGAGCACCAGTAGAGCGGAAAGTTGAGCACCAGCAGATCGCACCACAGCAGCTTGGCGACCTCGGCGCGGATGTCCGGGGCCAGCGTGCCGCCCTCGTAGGCGTGGCGCTGCTCGAGCGCGTAGACGAGGTAGTCGGGGTCCTGGCGCTCGAGGAAGTCATCCGGCCCGGCGACCGGGTTGAAGCCGCTCGCGTACAGGTCCGACACCCGCACCTGGTGGCCCTGGGCACGGAACCGGGCATGGGCCCGGGTGCAGATCGCCGAGCAGAAGGACTGCGGCTCCGGATGGGCATGCACGATGAGCACGTTCATGCCCGGACTCCCGCCTCGGCGCGGGCCCGGATCTCGGTGGCGCGCAGCACGCTGGCGGGCGTGCCGCCGATGGCCCAGTGCTCCGGCGGGATGGACCGGCAGCCGCCGCGCACCTGCTGGCGCTCCACGCCCAGCGTGCGCACGAGCAGGTCGGTGAAGCCGGCCAGCAGCTGCTGGCCGGCCTCCACCGGCCGGCCCTCGAGCACGAGGAAGTGGAACCAGGGGGCCGCCGCACCCCCCTCGCTGACCAGCCGGCCCCCGATGGCGACGTGCTGGGGCCGGTGCAGGTGCACGGCCACGCGCACGCGCTCGATCGGGCATTGCAGCACCTCGGCGTAGAGGTGGCTGCTGGCCAGCACCAGTTCGGCGATCTGCTCGTCGGTGTGCCGGCCTTCGGTCAGGTGGTACTCGAGGATGGGCATGGCGGGCGCTCCGGATCAGAACTTCATGACGGCCTTGAGCCAGACGGCCGTGCCCTCGGTGTGGTAGCGGGCGCTGGTCTCGCGCAGCACGCGCGCCTCGAGCGACAGGCCGCTCGGGTGCTGGTAGTGCACCGCCGGGCCGAAGGCGTGGACGCGGCTGCGCCAGCCGTCGCCGACCACCGCGCCGCTGCGCTTGTCGTCGGTGGTCTGCTGCACCAGCGTGCCCTGCAGGCCGACCTGCCACTGCGCGTCGAGGCGCCAGCCGGCGTTCCAGTCGGCGTGCAGGTACTGGCCCGAGGTGTAGTCGGTGTCGCTGTTGCGGCCATTGAAGCTGTAGGTGATCTTGGTCGACAGGTCCACCGACGGCGTCAGGTAGGACACGGCCAGCAGCGGGCGCACCGTGGTGATGTTGTTGCCGGTGTTGGCCATGCGCGTGGCCTCGTAGCTGCCGGTGGGCACGACGAAGTCCAGCGCGGCGGCGGCGTGCCAGTCGGTCCAGTGCCAGGTCACGAAGGGGCCGAACTCCAGGTCGCCCAGGCCGGTGCGGCTGTCGCTCGCGCCGGCCGCGTCGACCTTCAGCCTGACCAGCGGCAGCACCGCATGCGCCCCGACGAGTCCGCCCATGAAGGGGATGTCGGTGACATGCACCACGCGGCCCACCAGAGCATCGGCGCTGACCTTGAAGCCGGGGACCATCGATTGGCCGCCGCCGTCGTTGAAGCGGTCGGCCTGGTAGTGGTTGAAGTAGAACAGGCCGTAGGTGCCCGGGGGCGGCAGGGCGCCGGCCATGAAGCCCTCGGCCCCGGCGGCGGCGGTGTTCAGGCCGCCTTCGGTGGCCTGGGCCGACAGGGCCAGGGCCGCGAGGCCGCAGGCGACCAGGGGCTTCAGTCGAGCCCCGACGGAAAGTGCGTTCTGCATGTGGTGTCTCCTCTCGCGGCGGTGTGCTTGTGATGGGGTCGGGGCGCCGCGCCTCCCCGGGTGGATCAGGGCAGGCCCTTGCGGCGTCCGGCGTCCATGAAGAGCGTGCCGCCGGCCAGCGCATCGGCGTGCGGGTCGAGCAGCAGGCCGATGGCCCAGGCGATCTGCTCCGGCGTGGTGAAGGCGCCGATGGCCGACTCGGCACGCATGGCGTCGAGCACGGCTTCGGTGTCCAGGCCGTCACGCTCGCCGCGTGCGGTGGCGACACGGCGCAGGCGCTCGGTGTCGGCCGGGCCCGGCGCGATCAGGTGCGAGGTCACGCCCCGCGAGCCGCAGGCCCACGAGAGCTGGCGCACCACGTTGGCCAGCGCGGCGTTGGCCACGCCGGCCGTGGCCGCATAGGCGCTCGGCTCGAAGCCGTAGTGGCCGCCGATGGCGACCAGCCGCGAGCCGCGCACCAGCCGGTCGTCCACCGCCCGCACCAGGCGCAGCAGGCCGCCGACCTTGATGTCGACGGCGTCGCTCAGCGCCGCCAGCGGCACGTCGAGCACGCCGCCGGCCGTGGCCACGCCCGCGCCCTGCACGACCATGCGCACCGGGGCCGCGCCGCAGGCCTGCACGGCCCGGCGGATGGCCTCGATGGCACGGTCGTCGGCGATGTCGGTCGCGCAGGGCCGGATGCCCGGCACCTCGGCGGCGAGCGAGGCCAGCGCATCGGCGCTGCGCGCCACGGCGATGACCTGCAGGCCGGCCGCGTCCAGCCGGCGCGTGATGAGGCGGCCCATCGCGCCGGTGCTGCCGACGACGACGGCGAGTTCCCGGGTGCTCATGGCCGGCTGCCCGGGCCGCGCGCCTTGGCCATGGTCATCGCGGTGTCCATGATCATGTCCTCCTGGCCGCCGATCATCTTCAGGCGGCCCAGCTCGACCAGGAGCTCGCGCGCCGGCACGCCGGTGCGTTCGGCGGCGCGGCGGGCGTGCAGCAGGAAGGTCGAGTACACGCCGGCGAAGCCCAGCGTCAGCGACTCGCGGTCCACGCGCACCGGCCGCTCCATCAGCGGCACGATCAGGTCCTCGGCCACGTCCATGATGCGGAACAGGTTCACGCCGGTCTCGATGCCCATGCGCTCGCACACGGCGGCAAACACCTCCAGCGGCGTGTTGCCCGCGCCGGCGCCCATGCCGGCCACCGAGGCGTCGATGCGGCTGGCGCCGGCCTCGATCGCGGCGATGGAGTTGGCGATGCCCATGCCCAGGTTGTGATGGCCGTGGAAGCCGATCTCGGTCGCGGGGTCGAGCACCTCGCGCAGCGCACCGACGCGGTCCTTCACGTCCTGCGGCAGCATGAAGCCGGCCGAGTCGGTGACGTAGATCGTCTGCGCGCCGTAGCTCTCCATCAGCTTGCCCTGCGCGGCCAGGCGCTGCGGATCGTTGAGGTGGGCCATCATCAGGAAGCCCGTGGTGTCCATGCCCAGCTTGCGGGCGAAGGCGATGTGCTGCGGCGAGGTGTCGGCTTCGGTGCAGTGGGTGGCCACGTGCACGCTGCGGGCGCCGCAGTCGAAGGCCGATTGCAGCTCGCGCATCGTGCCCAGGCCGGGGATCAGCAGCACGGAGACCCGGGCCTGCTTCATCAGCGGGCAGACGGCGCTCAGGTACTGCTCGTTGCTGGCCAGCGCGAAGCCGTGCTGCAGCGAGTTGCCCCCCAGGCCGGCGCCGTGCGTGACCTGGATCAGCGGCACGCCCGCGTCGTCGAGCGCGGTGGCCACGCGCACCATCTCCTCGACGCTGATCTGCTCGCGCCTGGCGTGCATGCCGTCGCGCAGGCACATGTCGTGCAGCAGGACCTTGCGGCCCCGGAGCGAAGATTCCTGTGTGTTCATCATGCGGCCTCCACCGGCTGGAGCCGGATCTTCCCGGCGAGGATCTCTTCGGCGAACATCTCCGCGGTGCGCGTGGCCGCCGCGGTCATGATGTCGAGGTTGCCGGCGTATTTCGGCAGGTAGTCGCCCAGGCCCGCCACTTCCATGAACACCGAGACCCGATGGCCCTGCGGCACCTGGTCGAACACCGGGCCGTTGACCAGCCGGTAGCCGGGCACGTACTGCTGCACCGCCTCGATCATGTCGAGCACGGAGTTCGTCACGCGCTGTTCGTCCGGGGCTTCGTCGGTCAGGCAGTAGATGGTGTTGCGCATGATCAGCGGCGGGTCGGCCGGGTTGATGATGGCCAGCGCCTTGCCCTTGCGGGCGCCGCCCACCCGCTCGATCGCGGAGGACGTGGTGTAGGTGAACTCGTCGAGGTTGGCGCGGGTGCCCGGGCCGATCGACTTCGACGACAGCGTGGCGATGATCTCGGCGTAGGCCACCGACTGGATGCGCGAGACGGCGTGCACGATCGGGATCGTGGCCTGGCCGGCGCACGAGATCATGTTGACGTTCATCTCGACCTTGTCGGTGTGCTCGCGCAGGTTGACCGGCGGCACGCACAGCGGGCCGATGGCCGCGGGCGTCAGGTCGATCATCAGCACGCCCAGCGCGTTGAGCTTGCGCGAGTTCTCGGCATGCACATAGGCGCTGGTGGCGTCGAAGGCGATCTCGATGCCGTCCTCCAGCACGTGAGGCAGCAGGCCGTCCACGCCGTCGGCGGTGGTCTTCAGGCCCATCTCGCGGGCGCGCGCCAGGCCTTCGGACTGCGGGTCGATGCCGACCATCCAGACCGGCTCCAGCACGGGGCTGCGGCGGATCTTGTAGATGAGGTCGGTGCCGATGTTGCCGGACCCGATCAGGGCGCAGCGGATCTTGCGGGGGGGCATCAGAGGGTCTCCGTCCGGGGTTGTGCGGCGCCGGCCTGGCGCTGCTGGGCACGCATCTCGGCGGTCACGCCGCCCACGGAAAACTCTTCCGTGCTGTGCTCGGTGATGAGGATGCGCACGGTGTCAAGCGGGCAGTCCAGCGCGCGCGAGGCGGCCTGGGCGACCTCGGCGGCCACGCGCCGCTTCTGCTCGATGGTGCGGCCGGTCAGCAGGTGCATTTCGATGATGGGCATGGGTTCTTCCTGCGGGGGTGGGTGCGGTTCAGACGAAGCGCATGCCGACGCTGCCCAGCGCCTGGAAGCGTGCGGTCACGCAGTCGCCGGGTTTCACGGCCACCGCCTCGGTGATGCCGCCGCTCATGACGAAGCTGCCCGCGGGCAGCGTCTCGCCCAGTTCGTGCAGCACCTTGACGAGCAGCGCCACGGCCTCGGCCGGGTGGCCCATCACGGCGGCCGACGAGCCCATCGCGACGGCCTCGCCGTTCTTCTCGAGCACGACGCCGAGCGAGGCGAGGTCGATCTGCCCGGGCCGGAACGCCCGCCCGCCGGTGACGAAGCGTGCCGACGAACCGTTGTCGGCGACCACGCTGGGCAGGTCGAACTTGAAACCCGAGAAGCGCGAGTCGATGATCTCGACGGCCGGCACGACGAAGTCGGTGGCCGCCATCACGTCCTCGCGGGTGCAGTGCGGGCCGGACAGCGCGGTGCGGGTCACGAAGGCCACCTCGCACTCCACGCGTGGATGGACCAGGTCGTCGGTGCGGATGGCCGAGGCCTCCGGGCGAGCCATGTCGGCCATCAGGAAGCCGATCGACGGCACCCGCACCCCCATCTGGTCCATCTTGGCCTTCGAGGTCAGGCCGGCCTTCCAGCCCACCTGGCGCTGCCCTTCGGCCAGCCAGCGGCGGCGCAGCGCCTGCTGCACGGCGTAGCCGTCGTCCAGCGTCATGCCGGGGAAGTCATCGGTCAGTTTGGGGATGGCGCGGGCGCCGCGTTGCGCGGCCTCGATGCGGTCGGTCAGCAGGCCGATCGCCTCGTCGTTCAGGGTCACGTTCACAGCGCGCTCCTTCCGTGGAAACGGGCCCGGCAGGTGCCGAGGCCGCTGATGGTGCAGGCCAGCTCGTCGCCGTCGGTCACGGCCACCAGCGGCGACTGCGAGCCCGACAGGATCACCTCGCCGGCGCGCAGTGGCACCCCGAGCCGGCCCAGCGTGTTGGCCAGCCAGGCCACCGCGTTCAGCGGCGAGCCCTGCACGGCCGCGCCCACGCCGGTGGCGTGCAGCTCGCCGTTGCGGTGCAGGACCATGCCGGCCATCGTCAGGTCGAAGTCGCGCGGATCGGCCCGGTCCCGGCCGATGACGAACACGCCGCACGAGGCGTTGTCCGCGACGGTGTCCTGGATCTTGATGTCCCAGTTCCGGATGCGGCTGTCGACGATCTCGAAGCAGGGCGAGACGTAGGCGGTGGCGCGCAGCACGTCCACCGGCGTGATGCCCGGGCCGCGCAGGTCCTCGGCCAGCACGAAGGCCAGCTCGGCCTCGGCCTTGGGCTGGATCAGGCCGTTCAGGTCGATGCCGTCGGATTCCTGGCAGACCATGCCCGAGGTCAGCACGCCGAAGTCCGGCTCGTAGACGCCCAGGAAGTCCTGCACCGGCTTGCTGGTCACGCCGATCTTCTTGCCCACGACATGCTCGCCGGCGGCCAGGCGGCGCTGCAGCAGGCGCGACTGGATGGCGTAGGCGTCGGCGATGGTGATCTCCGGATGGCGCAGCCGCAGCGGGCTCAGCACCTGCCGCTCGCGCCAGGCGGCGAAGAGCTCGTCGCCCAGCGCCTCGATCAGGTCGGATTGCATGTGGTTTCCCTCCTTCAGAGCTTGACGCAGACGTTGCGCAGCTCGCTGTAGAACTCGAGCGAGTGCACGCCG
Source organism: Sphaerotilus hippei (assembly GCF_003201595.1). Classification (GTDB taxonomy): domain Bacteria; phylum Pseudomonadota; class Gammaproteobacteria; order Burkholderiales; family Burkholderiaceae_C; genus Sphaerotilus; species Sphaerotilus hippei. The sequence continues at coordinate 33,602 of NZ_QJJS01000026.1, forward strand.
CCCTCGCGGCCGATGCCCGACTGCCTGGAGCCGCCGAAGGGCGTGCGCAGGTCACGCAGGAACCAGCTGTTCACCCAGGTGATGCCGACCTCGATCGACTCGGCCATGCGGTGGGCACGCGCCAGGTTCTCGGTCCAGATCGTCGTGGACAGGCCGTAGCGGTTGTCGTTGGCCAGCCCGATCACCTCGGCCTCCGTGTCGAAGGCGCGGATGTGGCAGCAGGGGCCGAAGATCTCCTCGCGCACCACGGCGGCGGTCTCGGGCAGGCCGGTCCAGATCGTGGGCTGCACCCAGGCGCCTTCGGCCAGCTCGCCCGCCATGGCCGGCACGCCGCCGCCCGTCACCACCGTGGCGCCTTCGGCCACGGCCTTGGCGTAGTAGGACAGCACCTTGTGGCGGTGCTCCTGGCTGATGAGCGGGCCGTAGTTCGAACCGGCATCGGACGGGCGGCCGTACTTCACGGCCTCGCAGCGGGCCTTGAGCGCCGCGACGAAACGGTCGAACAGCGGGCGCTCGACGTAGACCCGCTCGGTGCCCAGGCAGACCTGGCCGGTGTTCATGAAGGACGAGCGGAAGATGCCGTCGACGGCGTCGTCGAAGTTCGCGTCCGCGAAGACGATGCCGGCGTTCTTGCCGCCCAGCTCGAACGAGACGTCGCGGATGCCGTCGGCCGCAGCCTTCATGATGGCCGTGCCGGTGCGGGTCTCGCCGGTGAAGGTGATGGCCGCGACGTCGTCGTGGCGGGTCAGCCATTCGCCGGCCGAATCCGGACCGAAGCCGTGCACGACGTTGAACACGCCCGGCGGCACGCCCACGGCGTTCATGACCTCGCCCAGCAGGGTGGTGGTGGCCGGGGTCTCTTCCGAGGGCTTGACCACGACGGTGTTGCCGCAGGCCAGCGCCGGCCCGACCTTCCAGGTCATCAGCAGGAAAGGCGCGTTCCACGGGCTGATGACCCCGATCACGCCCTTGGGCTTGCGGATGGCGTAGTTCAGCGCACCGCGGCCGTCGGGCGTCTCGAGCTTGAAGCTCTCGGTCGGCACGTTCTTGATGACGTCGGCGAAGACCTTGAAGTTGGCGGCCCCGCGGGGCACGAAGGCGTGGGCGATGACGTGGTGCGGCTGGCCGGTGTCGGCCTCCTCGGCGGCCACGAAGTCGTCGAAGCGTTTCGTGATGCCGTCGGCCACGGCGTGCAGCATGGCCACGCGCTGGTCGGTGGTCAGCCGGGCCCAGTCGCCGTGCAGCGCCCGGCGGGCGGCGGCCACGGCGGCGTCGATCTCGGCGCGGCCGCCCTCGGCCACCCGGTACAGCACGCGGTTGTCCAGCGGTGAACGCTTCTCGAAGGTCTTGGCGTCTTGCGATGGCACGGCGTGGCCATCGATGAAGTGCCGGAGGGTCTGCATGGGGCTTTCCTGTGACAGCGTTGTATGCGACGCAGTCTAGGAATCGGGTCGGCAGACCGTCCAATACCTTTTGGCCGCTGCCATTCATACCGGCCCGGTATGAGTCCCGGGTGGCGCGCCGTGGCCGCCCGTTTCCGGCGGCCGGCCTCCACTAAACTGGGCGCCCCTCGATCCGACCCCAGCCCTCCGCGGTGACGGGTCCCAGGAACACAAAGGAATCTCCGTCATGGGCGCGCAGTGGAAAGCAAAGCACAAGGACCTGGCCGCCAACGCCAAGGGCCGCTTGTTCGGGAAATTGTCCAAGGACATCATGATCGCCGCGCGCCATGGCGCCGATCCGGCCTCCAACTCGCGTCTGCGGCTGGTGGTCGAGCAGGCCCGCAAGGTCTCGATGCCCAAGGACACGCTGGAGCGGGCGATCAAGAAGGGGGCCGGCCTGACTGGCGAGGCGGTGCATTTCGAGCACGTGGTCTACGAGGGTTTTGCGCCGCACCGCGTGCCGGTGATGGTCGAGTGCCTGACCGACAACGTGAACCGCGCGGCATCGGACATGCGGGTGCTGTTCCGCAAGGGCCAGCTGGGCACGTCGGGCTCGGTGTCGTGGGACTTCGATCACCTGGGCATGATCGAGGCCGAGCCGGCCGCGGCCGGGGCCGACCCGGAGATGGCCGCCATCGAGGCCGGCGCCCAGGACCTCGAACCGGGTGACGACGAAGGCGTGACGCTGTTCCTGACCGCTCCGGCCGACCTGGACCTGGTGGGGCGTGCGCTGCCGGCGCAGGGGTTCACGGTGCTGTCGTCCCGGCTGGGCTACAAGCCGAAGAACCCGGTGAGCCCGTCCAGCCTGAACGCCGAGCAGCTCGAGGAGGTCGAGTCCTTCCTGGCCGCGCTGGATGCCAACGAGGACGTGCAGAACGTCTTCGCCGGCCTGGGCGACTGACGCTCCGGCGCCGCCGCCCGCCGCGGCGGACGGTCGGGCCGAAGGATCAGCCGCCGGCCTGCAGGCGCAGGCGCCGGGCGGCTTCTTCGTCCCGGGCGTCGTCGATCTCGCGCAGCACGCCGCCGAGGTCGACCGCGCCGGCCTCGTGCTCGAACTGCCCGGTCAGCGCCGTCTCGACGCTCAGCACCCCACGCTGGTAGAGCGCCCAGATCTCGTGGCCGTAATCGGTCCGCAGCAGCTCCGGCGCGGTCTGGCCGAAGAAGTGGCGCAGGTTCTCGACGTCGCGCAGCAGCATGCGCTGCGCGTGGTTGTTGCCCGCCGCGTCCACGGCCTGGGGCAGGTCGATGATGACCGGGCCGTCTTCGGCCAGCAGGATGTTGAACTCCGACAGGTCGCCGTGCACGACGCCGGCGCAGAGCATGCGCACGACCTCGCGGATCAGCGTGGCGTGGTGGGCGCGGGCCTCGTCGGGCGTGAAGACCGAATCGTTCAGGCGCGGCGCGGCATCGCCGTCGGCATCGGCCACCAGCTCCATCAGCAGCACGCCTTCATGGAAGTTGTGCGGGCGCGGCACACGCACCCCGGCGGCGGCCAGGCGGTAGAGCGCATCGACCTCGGCACTCTGCCAGGCCGCTTCCTGAGCCTCGCGACCGAAGCGGGTGCCCTTGGCCATCGCGCGGGCCTGGCGGCTGTTCTTGACCTTGCGGTTCTCGGTGTAGTCCACGGCCTGGCGGAAGCTGCGGTGCGTGGCTTCCTTGTAGATCTTGGCGCACAGCGTCTCGTCGCCGCAGCGCACGACGTAGACCTCCGCTTCCTTGCCGCTCATCAGCTGGCGCACCACGGTGTCGATCAGGCCCTCGTCCACCAGGGGTTGCAGTCGTTTCGGAGGTTTCATCGCCTCATTCTGCGCCCCGGGCGCGCATCCACCCCCAGGCGGGGCGCCGGCCGTGCAGAATCGCCGCCATGGCCAAGCGCACCCGAAGCACCCCGTGGCTCAAGCTCTTCGAGCGTGGGGTCAAGGCGATCACCCGCAGCACGGTGCGGGCCGGCCGGCGTGCGGTGGACCATGCGGTGGCCTCCGCCGCCGAGGCCCACCGGCCGCCCTCCGGGCCGGGCGACTGGATCGCCGGTGTCGCCGTGGGGGCGGCCGGCATGCGGCGCTTCCGGCTCTATCGTCCGCCGGGTCTGGTGCCCGGCGAGCGATTGCCCCTGATGGTGATGCTGCACGGCTGCGGCCAGGATGCCCGCAGCTTCGCGGTCAGCACCCGCATGAACCGGGTGGCGGCCCGCGAGCGTTTCCTGGTGCTCTATCCGGAGCAGGACCGGCTTGCCAACGCACAGGGCTGCTGGAACTGGTTCGAGACCCGTTCGGGCCGGGCCGGCGCCGAGGTGGCGCTGATCATGGCGGCCATCGACCAGGTCTGCCTGCTGCACCCGGCCGATCCGGCCCGGGTGGTGGTGACGGGGCTGTCGGCCGGCGCGAGCATGGCGGCGCTGCTGGTGTCCGCGCATCCGGCCCGGTTCCAGGCCGTGGTGATGCATTCGGGCATTCCCCCGGGCACGGCCCATTCGGCCATGTCGGCCCTGGGCGCGATGCACGGCCGACGGGCCACACGGCCCTTGGCGGTGGCCCCCGCGGGCCTGGCGGCGGCCTGGCCCCCGCTGATGGTGATCCACGGGGGCGCGGACCTGGTGGTGTCGGCCAGCAATGGCCAGGCGGCGGTGCAGGCCTGGGCCGATGCGGCCGGCGCCCTGGCGGGGGCGGCGCGCACCGTGCAGCGCGGCCGGCGCTATCCGATGACGGTGACCGACTTCAAGCACGGCCGGCGCACGGTGGCCACGCTGGTCAACGTCGCTCCGCTCGGTCATGCCTGGAGCGGCGGCGCGGATCGCCAGCCCTACAGCGATCCACGCGGCCCCGATGCGTCCCGACTGGCGTGGGCCTTTGCCGCGCGACAGCTGCGCGCTGGTGCCTCAAAGCTGAAATAGCGCCAGACCCAGGCCCACGCTGGTCTGCCGGTGGTTGTAGTCCAGCAGGGTTTCGCCGTAGCCGGTGAAGACCTGCGTGTACCAGCGCAGGCCGGCGGGATGCTCGGAGTCGACCGGGTGGGACCAGTCGAGCTGCAGCGAGCCGCGGCTCGGTCGCTTGGGGTCGGTGCGCCAGGTCAGCGATGCCGTCGAGCGGCCCGGCAGCCAGGCGGCCACCACCTCCGCGTTGCCGAGGTACTGCGTCAGGTCGGGGTTGTCGTCATCGCTGGACTCCTTCAGTCGGCGGTGCGCGCGCAGCACCAGCGCGAACTCCCCCCGATCGAAGGCCGTGGCCGCCCAGACCCGGTTCCAGCTGCGCGACAGCGGCTCGCTCTGGCCGTTGGACTGGTGAGCGATGGCCAGCTGAGCCATGCGCCAGCGCCAACCTCCGGGCAGCTGGCCGAGCGGCTCCGGCACCGGGACCACGTAGATCGCCTCGGGCTGGTGATCGGTGCTGCGGAACGGCGCCGAGTCCTCCCGGTTCCAGACCTGCCAGAGCGAGCGCTGCGTGTAGGCCAGCCACAGGTCGGCGCCAGGCAGCAGCAGGCCTTCGGCCACCTTGGCCCGCACCGAGATCTGCAGCTTCGCCTCGGTCGCCCGGTAGTGCTCGCGGGCGGGCGCGGTGCCCAGCGTCGGGCTCGATGGCGCGCGGTTGATGCGTGAGGTCGAGTGCACCGGCAGCAGGAAGTTCGGCTGGTGGGTGCGCAGCACGAAGGTGCCGCGCTTGTCCTCGGGCCTGAGCTCCCAGGTGGTGGTCAGCGCTTCGGACGCGGCAAAGTTCGTCAGCGTGGTGCCTGAAGGGGACTGGCCTGCCGGGGTGGTGACGACGACGCCCGCTTCGGCCGGCACGGCCGAAGCGGGCGTGATCGGGGTGGGCGCACCGAACTGGCGGTCGTAGCAGGCGAGTCGCTGCACATCGACGGGCAACCCGGCGCAGCCGGCAGCCGTCTCGGCCTGTGCGGAGCCGGCCGACAGTGCGGCCAGTGTCAGCAAGAGCTGGCGGGGGGTGGAGCAGGTCACGAGAGGGTCTCTCCGTCTGGGGTCTCTGGTTTCCTCTTCCCTGATATGGAAGGGAGAGAGAAGGGCCCTCGATGTTCGGTCAGCCCCTCCCGGCAGGGCGTGAATGTTGTCCGGATGCGACATCTCCGGTGAATCAGCGCGGGGAGGTGGCACTGACACGGAATCTGGTGTCTAATTCGTCTCCCGCTGCAGAAGAGCTGGCGCCGATCGAAAGACGGCCAAGGCAGGTTCAGCAGGCAAGCAGAAAATCAACAGATCAGATGCTTGACACGGAAAGAAATGCGGTTCATAATCTCATCTCTTTGCTGCTGACGAACAATGATTGCGCTGAGCGCGGTGGTTGTGGAGTTGGTGGTGAAACTGCTCTTTAAAAATTAACAGCCGATAAGCGTGGGCGTTTGAAGGCGAGTGCCAGTGTCGCAAGACACATGGTCTTCGGAC
>NZ_QJJS01000027.1 GCF_003201595.1 Sphaerotilus hippei
CTGCAGTTCCTGTTGGGCTTGCAGCCGCGATGACGCTCCCATGTCGCTCAGCCTCCTGCCATATGTTGAGACCGTGGCTTCATGCAATCGCCCTGAACACCCCGGGCACAAGGTTTTCGCCAAGAAAGCGGAAGGGGTGTTCAAGTACCCGCCAGAATCAAGGCAATGGCACAACAGCGCACTTTATATCTTCCATGTGAACAACAATAGCGCGGGTCGGATCATATATGCCATGTCGTTGGATGGCATGACGGAACACTTGATGGTCGTCCGCCAGAAGTGGGAGTGCTACCCGGAAAAGATGTTCAACAAGAACAAGGCCAATATGCGGCAGCAGCTATTGGATTACTCAATGGCTCACCCTGACAAATCCGGTAAGATTCCTCCCGATACGCTCGTGGAGAGTGACCTCGATCTTGCGTGGTACTATCTGAGGGCGGGGTATAGTCCTACCGCCACAGCGGACATCCTGACCAAGGTCACCGGCCTGCCTCACGTGCGGCAGAACGTGGCCGCCAGGATCGACAGGATGAAAACCAGAAGCCGGGCGGTGGCCTCTTTCTTTGGTAAAAAAAGAGGTTTTCTCAAGGGCTCACAAATTTTCCCAAAAATTTGTGCTAATCCACATGACTTGTAGGGGATTTTTTCCTGAGCCCAGTCAACCACTTACGTTCAAGCAAGGGTATGCGTTTCTGACCCCCGGAAGGGTATGCGTTTGCATGCCCGGAACGCATACCCTTCCGGCCCGCCAGACCGGCGCCAGCCGGTCGCTTAAACCAAGTGTGCACACACACAATGCCCACCACCTCAGCAAGCCCCGGGCCTCCCGTCCCGGGTCCTGCGGCTGAAAAGATCAGCCCCTACTGATATACATTCAGGGGGTATGAATTCCAGCAGGTCTTGATAACATTGCCTGCATGAAACCAATTCAATTGACCTTGGAAGAGGTGGCGGACTTCCTGGAATCTGCTGCCATCAAAAGCACAATTACCCTTGGCATCTCGGTAATTCATCAGGGTATTACCGAGGAGGGTTATAGCTTTATTTTGGTAAACGATTTGAATGGTTACTCGACCCTGCACAGGTCAATCTAGTGGTCATGCTCCCGGCCGGGAAATTAACCTATCCCCTTGTCTTTGTTTCTATTAACAGGTGCTAATCATGTCGGTTGTTGTTGTTGCCCTGCTGTTGATTCTCTTCCTTGGTAGTCGCTGACCATATCCATTGAATAGCCCCCATTAAGAGGGGTAGGGGTCTTAGAACCAAGTCGACCCCCGGAAGGCCAACGAGAGTAATTTTTCTACCAATATGATCCGAGAGATTGCACATCTCCCGGCCGAGCCCCTAAACGGGCCCCCAGCGGCCTGCTCAGGCGTCCGGCTGGGTAGCCTTCTTCACGGCCCGGCTGGCGCCCGTAGCGCGCTTCTGACGCGATCCCGGGCCTGCCTTGCTGGCAGCCTTCGGGCGCTCATGGTTCACCTGCTTGGTGAACGTCACGTCCTCCAGCGCCGGGACAAGAGACAGGACCGTGTCCGGGTAGGTCACGAGGTTCACGATCTGTTGAAGCATCCCCACGTCCCGGTCATTCCAGTACACATCCCCGGTCACGGTGCCGGTCTCATGGCCCACGATGGCGGCCACCACCGGCTGATCGATCCGGCGGTTCATCAGCTGCGAGATGAACCCGACCCGGAACGAGTGGAAGACCTTCTCTTGCTTCACCCACACGCCGCACCGGGTGGTGAAGCGTCGAAACCATTTGCTCGGCTCGGTGCCGAAGCCGTCCCGGCCTTCCTTCAGCTCGGGGAACAGCTGCACCCCGCCCAGACCGCGCAGGCGCTCGACCCAGCGCAGCAGGCCGAGCCGGATCAGCTCGTCATGTATGGGCACGGTGCGGCGCGCACTGGCGGTCTTGGCGCGCGCGGTCGGATTGTCTTCGTCGGCGATGCTGATCACATCGACCCCGTTGACCACGGAAAAATCGGCCAAGTGGAGCTGACACAGCTCGTTGATGCGCGCCCCGGTGTACATGCCCAGCAGCACCAGCCAGTAGTAATGGGCGTGATCAAACCGCCGCGCGCTCCAGTAGTCACCGGAGAGCATCGCGGTCAGGTCCGCTTCATCAAACGGGAAGCGCTTTTTCGCCTCCGAGTCCGCCTTGGCCTTGGCGATGCTGATGCCCTTGGCGGGGTTGATCGAGAGGCCATTGGTCGAGGTCGCCCAGCCGAGGAACCCGGCGATCCGGTTCATCTGGTCATTGACCGTGCCGGCGGCCAGGGGAGGGAACTCGACCCCATCGCACCCGCCCGGCTCGGTCAGCTCGGCGAAGCTCTTGCCCTTCAGGGCTGCTTTCTTTCCGGCATTGGACGGCAGGCGCTTCAGGCGGGCGAAGAACTCCATGCAGTCATCGCGGGTGACGGCACCGATGGCCTTGTCCTTGGTGAACTCGACGAAGTTCCCCAGCGTCGAACGGCGTTCGAGCTCGGTCTTTTCGGTCCATCGGTCCATGGTCTTGTGTTCGGCGATGAAAGACTCAAGGGCCGCCGACAGGGTAGGGCCTTGGTTCATCGCTTCACGTGCGCCAGCGCCAGCGGCTGGGCGTTCTTCGTGCGCGGCGATCAGCTTCGACTTGAGGTTGCTGATCTCAAGTTCTAGCGCTTGGACGCGCACGTCGAGCTGACGATTTTGCTCGTCCGCTTCGGACAGTTCGGCCTGAACGCATTGCAGACGGCGCGCGCTCAAGAGCTTGAGGAGGGCGGTCTTGTCGGTCAGTTCACTCAAGGGCAGTCCTGCTCTTGCGTGGTGAAGAAGCGACACGGCGGCCACACGGAAGGGAAGCGCCTTTTCGAGGGCCTCCCGCTTTCTTGCTGTCCCAAGCGACCGCAGGAGCTCAGAAGCCCCTACGATTTTTCGGACATCTGCCGGCACGATCCAGCGCCAGCACCAAACACCGCAGCGATTGCGCCGCAGTCCTTCACCATACGCCATCGAAAGCGCTCCGAGCCGAAAGGATGTGGGACATCCAATCGGGACACCGCCGGTTGTTGCCGGTGCTCTACTCGAAAAACGCTAGTCAAATCAACCGCTTAACACACATAGCTGGTGGAGCCGGGGGGAATTGAACCCCCGTCCGCAAGCCTTCCTCAGGCAGTTCTACAAGCTTAGTTCTCTGATTTGAGTCTCGTGCACCGGCCGCGCAGGAACACGCTGCCGGGAACACCAGTCACTAGATCTCGTCCTGGGTCGAGTGACCCGGCTCAGGACCAGCCAATGTAAATAACCTCACAGGTGTTGCCACCCCAGCCCATTGGCCTGCTGTTGTGAGGCTCACCGGTGTTAAGCGGCGAGGGCGAAACGTTCGTCGTTCGCAGTTAGCTTGTTTCCAGTGGTTTTACGAGCGAACTGGTGCTCGGCATGCCCTGCTCCGATTCCGTACCCACGTCGAAACCAGGTCGGCCCCTGAACCCCGTATCTTAGGCCAATCCGGGCAGCTTCAAGAGCTCTGCCGGAAAAGATATCCGATGGTCGGCGCCCCAGCGGTGCACGGGCTCGCCGTCGCCGAGGTAGCCCCACTCGACGGCGATGGTGCTCATGGCGGCGGCCTGGCCGGCCTGGATGTCACGCAGGTCGTCGCCGACGTAGGCGCAGTGCCCGGGGTCGAGGTTCAGGCGCCGGCAGGCTTCCAGCAGCGGATCGGGGTGAGGCTTGGCCCGCGCGGCGGTATCGCCGCAGATCAGCACGGCGCTGCGGCTGGCCAGGCCCAGGGCCTCGACCAGCGGCTCGGCGAAGCGGCTGTGCTTGTTGGTCACGATGCCCCAGGGCAGGCCACGCTGTTCCAGCGTGGCGAGCAGTTCGGAGATGCCGCTGAACAGGCCGGTGGCCTGCGTCAGGCGGGCCGCGTAGGCGTCGAGGTACTCGTCCTTCAGGGCCTCGAAATCCGGATGCTCGGGTCGCACCTGCAGCGCCACGCCCAGCATGCCGCGTGCGCCGGTGCCGGTCAGCGGGCGGTAGGTGTCCAGGGGCAGCGGGGGCAGCTGGCGCCGTTCGCGCAGTTCGTTGCCTGCGCCGGCCAGGTCGGGAGCGCTGTCGACCAGCGTGCCGTCCAGGTCGAACAGCACGGCCTGCCAGCGGCGAGCGTCGGTGTTGTTCATGCGGCGGGGGCCGCCGGTTTGCGGCAGGCGATCATGTAGTTCACGCTGAGGTCGTCGCTGAGCCAGTAGCGGCGGGTCAGCGGGTTGTACTCGAGGCCGCGGGTGCCGACCGGCTCCAGGCGGGCGGCCCGGCTCCAGGTGAGCAGCTCGCTGGGCTTGATGAACTTGGCGTATTCATGCGTGCCGGCGGGCAGCAGCTTGAGCAGGTATTCGGCGCCGACGATGGCGAACAGGAAGGCCTTGGCGTTGCGGTTCAGCGTGGAGAAGAACACCCAGCCGCCCGGCTTGACCAGGTCGCTGCAGGCCTGCACGATCGCCGCCGGGTCCGGCACGTGCTCGAGCATCTCCATGCAGGTGACGATGTCGTGGCGGGCGGGCTGTTCGGCGGCCAGGGCCTCGGCGGCGACCAGGCGGTACTGCACCTGGCTGATGCCGGCCTCCATCGCATGCAGCTGCGCCACCTTCAGCGAGCGGTCAGCCAGGTCGACCCCCAGCACCTGGGCTCCCTGGCGGGCCATGGCCTCGCTGAGGATGCCGCCGCCGCAGCCGACGTCGACGACCTGCCGTCCGGCCAGCGGGCCGGCCTGCTGCTCGATCCAGCCCAGGCGCATCGGATTGATCTGGTGCAGGGGGCGGAATTCACTCTCGGGGTCCCACCACTTGTGGGCCAGCTCGCTGAACTTGGCGAGTTCCTTGGGGTCGGCGTTGCTCATCATGGTGAGGATCCTAGCCGAAGCGCCCGGCCCCGGTGGTGACGGCCCGGGCACAAAAAAACCCCGCCGAAGCGGGGTTTTCCGGGTGAAGCAGCAGGACTGCTTACTTCTTGATCGAACGGGTGCCGACGACCTCGATCTCGACGCGGCGGTTCTTCGCCTTGCCTTCCTTGGTCTTGTTGTCGGCGACCGGCGAGCGCTCGCCCTTGCCTTCGGTGTAGACGCGGTTGGCTTCGATGCCCTTGCTCACCAGGTACTTCTTGACCGCTTCCGAACGGTTCACCGACAGCTTGTCGTTGTAGGCGAACGAACCATCGGAGTCGGTGTGACCCACGGCGATGACCACTTCCAGGTTGATGTCCTTGACCTTGGCGGCCAGGTCATCGAGCTTGGTCTTGGCGTCAGGCTTCAGCGCGAACTTGGCCACGTCGAAGAACGCGTCCGCGGCGAAGGTCACCTTCTCGCTGGTCGGAGCGACCGGCACGACCGGAGCGATCACCGGGGCAGGTGCCGGGGCCGGAGCCGGGGCAGGTGCCTTGGCAGGAGCCGGAGCGGGGGCCGGAGCCGGCGGAGGCGGAACGCCGTCGCAGCCCTGCACGCCGGTGGCCGGCGTCCAGGATGCGTCGCGCCAGCACAGGTTGTCTGCGCCGGACTTCCACACGGTGCCATCAGAGGCGCGCCAGTTGTCTACTGCCGTGGCGGTGCTGCCACCGCCCGTTGCGCAAGCTGCCAGAGCGGCGGTAGCGAACAGCAGAGCCACCTTGTTCAGTTTGTTCATGGTTCTCCTCTCGAGAAAAGCCACAGATCGGGCTGCAAATCCAAGTATGCGGGCCTTGAAACCGGTCGAACACGGCCGCAAGAACCGACAAATCATTGTGCCATAGGGCTTATGACGGCCCGCCCTTCACGTTTCTCCTTGGCACAGTGCCCTTGCCCTGTTGTTTGTCAGCGACAATTGGCGGCTCGTAGAATGCAAGGTTTACCGGCGCGGACCGGTCTGCCAGCGTGGGCATCGGCCCACCGGCGGCTCCGGCGCCGTAGCCCGTGTCCGGTTTCCCGCGTTACGGATCACACCGCCTCGACTGCATGACTCCCTTCGCCAAAGAAACCCTGCCCATCAGCCTCGAAGAGGAGATGCGGCGTTCCTACCTGGATTACGCGATGAGCGTGATCGTCGGGCGGGCCCTGCCAGATGCCCGCGACGGACTCAAGCCGGTGCACCGGCGTGTGCTCTTCGCGATGCACGAGCTCAACAACGACTGGAACCGGCCGTACAAGAAGTCCGCCCGCATCGTCGGCGACGTCATCGGCAAGTACCACCCGCACGGCGACACGGCGGTGTACGACACCATCGTGCGCATGGCGCAGGACTTCTCGCTGCGCCACATGCTGGTCGACGGCCAGGGCAACTTCGGCTCCGTGGACGGCGACAACGCCGCGGCCATGCGCTACACCGAGATCCGCCTGGCCAAGATCGCCCACGAGATGCTGGCCGACATCGACAAGGAAACGGTCGATTTCGGGCCCAACTACGACGGCTCCGAGAAGGAGCCGCTGGTGCTGCCCAGCAAGCTGCCCAACCTGCTGGTGAACGGCTCGGCCGGCATCGCGGTGGGCATGGCGACCAACATCCCGCCGCACAACCTCAACGAGGTGGTGGACGCCTGCCTGCACCTGCTTCGCAACCCCGAGGCCACGATCGACGAGCTGATGGAGATCATCCCCGCGCCGGACTTTCCGACCGCGGGCATCATCTACGGCGTCTCGGGTGCCCGCGAGGGTTACCGCACCGGCCGCGGCAAGGTCATCATGCGGGCCAAGGTGCACTTCGAGGACATCGACCGCGGCCAGCGCCAGGCGATCATCGTCGACGAGATCCCCTACCAGGTGAACAAGAAGACGCTGCTCGAGCGCATCGCCGAGCTCGTCCACGAGAAGAAGATCGACGGCATCAGCCACATCCAGGACGAGTCCGACAAGTCGGGCATGCGGGTGGTGATCGAGCTCAAGCGCGGTGAAGTGCCCGAGGTGGTGCTCAACAACCTGTACAAGCAGACGCAGCTGCAGGACACCTTCGGCATCAACATGGTGGCGCTGATCGATGGTCAGCCTCGCCTGTGCAACCTCAAGCAGCTGCTCGACATCTTCCTCGAGCACCGCCGCGAGGTCGTGACCCGCCGCACCGTCTACGAGCTGCGCCGTGCCCGTGAGCGTGGCCACGTGCTCGAGGGCCTGGCCGTGGCGCTGGCCAACATCGACGAGTTCATCGAGACCATCAAGACCTCGCCGACGCCGCCGGTGGCCAAGGCCGCGCTGATGTCGCGCAGCTGGGACTCGTCGCTGGTGCGCGAGATGCTGGCGCGGGCCGAAGCCGACACCCCGGGCGGGCGGGCGGCCTACCGCCCCGAAGGGCTGCCGCCGGAGCACGGCATGCAGGACGACGGCCTGTACCGCCTGTCCGACGACCAGGCCGGCGAGATCCTGCAGATGCGCCTGCAGCGCCTGACCGGGCTGGAGCAGGACAAGATCGTCGGCGAGTACAAGGACGTGATGGCGGTCATCGCCGACCTGCTCGACATCCTGGCCAAGCCCGAGCGCGTGACCTTCATCATCAGCGAGGAGCTGGTCGCGCTGCGCCAGGAGTTCGGCCAGACCAAGGTCGGCGCGCGCCGTTCGCAGATCGAGCACAACGTGCAGGAGCTCGGCACCGAGGACCTGATCACGCCGACCGACATGGTGGTCACGCTCAGCCACACCGGCTACATCAAGAGCCAGCCGCTGACCGAATACCGCGCCCAGAAGCGTGGCGGCCGGGGCAAGCAGGCCACCGCGACCAAGGACGACGACTGGGTCGACCAGCTCTTCATCGCCAACACGCACGACTGGATCCTGTGCTTCAGCGACCGCGGCCGCGTCTACTGGCTGAAGGTCTGGGAAGTGCCGCAGGGCGGCCGCGCCAGCCGCGGCAAGCCCATCGTCAACATGTTCCCGCTGCAGCCGGGCGAGAAGATCACCGTCGTGCTGCCGCTGACCGGTGACAACCGCAGCTTCCCGGCCGACCACTTCATCTTCATGTGCACCGCGCGCGGCACGGTCAAGAAGACGGCGCTGGACGACTTCAGCAATCCGCGCAAGGCCGGCATCATCGCGGTCGACCTCGACGAGGGCGACTACCTGATCGGTGCGGCGCTGACCGACGGTCAGCACGACGTGATGCTGTTCTCCGACGCCGGCAAGGCCGTGCGCTTCGACGAGAACGACGTGCGTCCGCTGGGTCGCCAGGCCCGCGGCGTGCGGGGCATGTCGCTCGACGAGGGCCAGGGCGTGATCGCGATGCTGGTGGCCGAGGACGAGAGCCAGAGCGTGCTGACCGCGACCGAGAACGGCTACGGCAAGCGCACCTCGATCGTCGAGTACACCCGCCACGGCCGCGGCACCAAGGGCATGATCGCCATCCAGCAGTCCGAGCGCAACGGCCGGGTGGTCGCGGCCACGCTGGTGCGGCCGGACGACGAGATCATGCTGATCACCGACCGGGGCGTGCTGGTGCGCACGCGGGTCTCGGAGATCCGCGAGCTCGGGCGCGCGACCCAGGGCGTGACGCTGATCGCGCTCGACGAGGGCTCCAAGCTCTCCGGCCTGCAGCGCATCGTCGAGAACGACGCCCAGGTCGACGTGGTCGACCCTGAGGCCGGCGAGGCGGCCGCCGACCCCACCGATGGAGATCAAGCATGATGAGCGTGCGTGGATGGATGCCGGCTCTGCTGTGTGTGGCCGCAGCCCTGGCGGGCCCGGTCCGTGCGGCCGATGAGCCTTCTGCCGCTCGCAAGGAGCTGGTCCAGAAGGTGATCCAGCTGCATCAGGGCGCGATCGAGAACGTCGGTCGCGGCCTGGCGGAGACGCCGGTGGCGGCGATGATGCAGCGGGCCGGTCCGGTGCTGCAGGAGCGCTTCCCGGCCGACAAGCGCGAGGCCGTGGCCAAGCAGATCCAGGCCGATGCGAAGAAGTACGTCGACGAGACCGCGCCGATGCTGCGCGACCGCGCGCTCAAGCTGGCGCCGTCGACGATGGGTCCGATCTTCGAGCAGCAGTTCAGCGATGACGACCTGCGCACGCTGATCGCCTGGCTCGAGTCGCCGGTCAGCCGCAAGTACTCGGCGCTGGGCCCCGAACTGCAGAAAGGCCTGATCGACAAGGTCGTGGCCGAGACCCGTGGCACGGTCGAGCCGCGCCTGCAGGCGCTCGAGCGCAGCGTGGCCAGGCGCCTGGGCCTGGAGCCCAAGAACAGCAAACCCGATGGCGCCGCTTCGGCGCCCGCCCGCAAATGACCTTCGCCGACCCCGCAGGCCGCACCGTCCGGCCGTACAACTTCTCCGCCGGTCCGGCTGCGCTGCCCGAGGCGGTGCTGCGCCAGGCCGCCGCCGAGATGCTCGACTGGCAGGGCAGCGGCATGAGCGTGATGGAGATGAGCCATCGCGGCCGCGAGTTCATGTCCATCTGCGAGCGGGCCGAGGCCGACCTGCGCACGCTGCTGGCCGTGCCGTCGAACTACCGCGTGCTGTTCATGCAGGGCGGCGGGCTGGCCGAGAACGCCATCGTGCCGATGAACCTGTCGCGGGGCGGCGCGGTCGACTTCGTGGTCACCGGCTCGTGGTCGCAGAAGTCGCTCAAGGAAGCGGCCCGCTACTGCGATGCGAGGGTGGCGGCCACCGGCGAGTCCGGCGGGCATTTCCTGTCGGTGCCGCCCGCCTCGGGCTGGCAGCTGCGCCCGGACGCCGCCTACGTGCACCTGTGCTCCAACGAGACCATCCACGGCGTGGAGTTCGCCGAGCTGCCCGACCTCGCGGCGCTGGGCTCGAACGCGCCGCTGGTGATCGACTGCTCCTCGCACATCCTGTCGCGCCACATCGACTGGAGCCGCGTGGGCCTGGCGTTCGCCGGCGCGCAGAAGAACATCGGCCCGGCCGGCGTGACCATCGTCATCGTGCGCGAGGACCTGATCGGCCAGGCGCTGGCGATCTGCCCGTCGGCCTTCGACTACCGCCTCGTCGCCGAGAACGGCTCGATGTACAACACGCCGCCGACCTACGGCATCTACATCGCCGGCCTGGTGTTCCAGTGGGTGCTCGCCCAGGGGGGCGTGGCCGAGATGGACCGGCGCGCGGCCGAGAAGGCGGCGCTGCTCTACGGTTTCCTCGACGCGTCGGGCTTCTACGTCAACCGGGTCGACCCGGCCAGCCGCTCGCGCATGAACGTGCCGTTCTTCCTGCGCGACGAGACGCTCAACGACGAGTTCCTGGCCGGCGCCAAGGCGCGCGGCCTGCTGCAACTCAAGGGGCACAAGAGCGTGGGCGGCATGCGCGCCTCGATCTACAACGCCATGCCGCTCGAAGGCGTGCAGGCGCTCGTGCGTTACCTCGACGAATTCGCTGCCGCCCATGTCTGATCCCGACCGCTCCTCCGACGCCGCCGAACCCACGCTGCCCCAGCTGCGCGAGCGCATCGACAGCCTCGACCGCGACCTGCTGGCGCTGATCAACCGGCGTGCCCGCCTGGCCCAGGAGGTCGGCGAGATCAAGAAGCGCGAAGGCTCGGTCGTCTTCCGCCCCGAGCGCGAGGCGCAGGTCATCGACGGCCTGAAGTCCGGCAACCCCGGCCCGCTGAAGAACGAGAGCGTCGCGCCGATCTGGCGCGAGATCATGAGCGCCTGCCGCGCGCTGGAGACGCCCACCCGCGTCGCCTACCTCGGCCCGGCCGGCACCTTCAGCGAAGAGGCGGCGCTGGGCTACTTCGGCTCGTCCATCGTGCGCGTGCCCTGCGCGAGCATCGACGAGGTGTTCCGCAGCACCTCGGCGGGCGTGGCCGACTTCGGCGTCGTGCCGGTCGAGAACTCCACCGAAGGCATGGTGGCGCGCTCGCTGGACATCTTCCTGACCATGCCGCTGTTCATCATCGGCGAGACCAGCCTGTTCGTGCGCCACAACCTGCTGCGCAGGGACAACTCGCTGGAGGGCATCACCGCGGTCTGCGCCCATCCGCAGGCGCTGGCGCAGTGCCACGAGTGGCTGTCGCTGCACCTGCCGCAGGCCGAGCGCCGCCCGGTGTCGAGCAACGCCGAGGGCGCGCGGCTCGCGGCGCTCGATCCGTCGGTGGCCGGCATCGCCAGCGCGCGGGCGGCCAGCGAGTACGGCGTGCACGTGGTCGCCCCGGCGATCCAGAACGACACCCACAACCGCACCCGCTTCGCCATCGTCACCGATCCGCTGCGCCACCCCGCGCCGCAGGCGTCGGGCCACGACTGCACCAGCCTGGTCGTGTCGGTGGAGAACCGCCCCGGCGCGATGTACGACATCCTCGCGCCGCTGAAGCGCCATGGCGTGTCGATGAGCCGGCTCGAGTCGCGCCCGGCGCGCTCGGGCCAGTGGGAGTACTACTTCTTCATCGACCTGCAGGGCCATCCGGACCAGCCGGCGGTGCAGGCCGCGATGCACGAGCTGCGCGAGGCCTGCTCCTTCTTCAAGGTCCTGGGCACCTACCCGATCGACGTCCACTGAGCACGGCTCGAGCTACATCATGTTCAATCAACTCGGGGTCATCGGCTGCGGCCTGATGGGCGGCAGTTTTGCGCTGGCCCTCAAGCGCGCCGGGCTGGTGCAGCGGGTGGTCGGCTACAGCAAGTCGCCGTCGACCGTGGAGCGGGCCCGCAAGCTCGGGGTCATCGACATCGCCGCCGAATCGGCGCTGCTGGCGGTCTCGGGCTCGGACATCGTGCTGCTGGCGGTGCCGGTGGCGGCCACCGAGTCGACCTTCAAGGCGATCCGGGCGCTGGTCGAGCCGGGCACGCTGTTCATGGACGTGGGCAGCACCAAGCGCGACGTCGTCGACGTCGCCCGCCGGGTGCTCAAGGAGCGCCTGCCGGGCTTCGTGCCTGCCCATCCGATCGCCGGCAAGGAGGTGGCCGGCGTGGACCACGCCGACGCGCAGCTCTACGTCGGCAAGCAGGTCATCCTGACGCCGCTGCCCCAGACCGATCCGGTCATGGTGCAGAAGGCCACCGACGTCTGGTCGGCCATCGGCTGCCAGGTGCTGCGCATGACCCCCGAAAACCACGATGCGGCGTTCGCGGCGGTCAGCCACCTGCCGCACATGCTGGCGTTCGCCTATTTCAACGCGGTGATGCAGCAGCCGGCCGGGCGCGAGTTCCTCTCGCTGGCCGGGCCGGGCTTCCGCGACTTCACCCGCATCGCCGCCAGCGATCCGACGGTCTGGCGCGACATCCTGCTGAGCAACCGCGAAGAGGTGATCAAGCAGTCCCAGCGCCTGCGCCACGCCCTGGATGCCTTCGAGCACGTGATGCGCTCGGGCAACCAGGAAGCGCTGGAAGACCTGATCCGCACGGCCTCCGACGGCCGCGCGGGCTGGCAGATGAACGCCCGTCCGGTGCCGCCGCGCTGATGCAGGCGGGCTGCGGCGGTCGATCCGGCGCGGCCCTGGTGGTGCCGGCATGATCCGGTTCTCTCTTCGACGAGTCATATGTACGCGATTCCCTCACTCGACCTGCCGCCGCTCGGGCACGCCGCCGGCACGGTCCGCCTGCCGGGCTCCAAGAGCATCTCCAACCGCCTGCTGCTGCTGGCCGGCCTGAGCCAGGGCTGCACCACGCTGGTCGACCTGCTGGACTCCGACGACACGCGCGTCATGCTCGACGCGCTGCGGGCGCTGGGCTGCCGCATCGAGCAGGACGGCCGCCACACCCGCATCACCGGCATCGCCGGGCACCCGGCGGTCGACCGGGCCGACCTGTTCCTGGGCAACGCCGGCACGGCGATGCGCCCGCTCACCGCCGCGCTGGCGGTGCTGGCGGCCGAGCAGGGCGGCGACTACGTGCTGCGGGGCGTGCCGCGCATGCACGAGCGGCCCATCGGGGACCTGGTCGACGCGCTGCGCGGCCTGGGCTGCGACATCGACTGCACCGGCCAGGAGGGTTACCCGCCGCTGCGCCTGCGGGGCGGCAGCCTGCGCCTGGACCAGCCGGTGCGGGTGCGCGGCGACGTCTCCAGCCAGTTCCTGACGGCGCTGCTGATGGCGCTGCCGCTGGCCACCGGCCAGCAGCCGGTCCACATCGAGGTGCAGGGCGAGCTGATCTCCAAGCCCTACATCGAGATCACGCTGAACCTGCTGGAGCGCTTCGGCATCCGTGTCGAGCGCCAGGGCTGGCAGCGCTTCACGCTGCCCCGCGGCAGCCGCTACCAGACGCCCGGCGAGGTGCATGTCGAGGGGGATGCGTCGTCGGCGTCCTACTTCATCGCGCTGGGGGCGCTGGCCGGGGTCGAGGCGCCGGTGCGCATCGAAGGGGTGGGCAGCGCGTCGATCCAGGGGGACATCCGCTTCGTCGAGGCGGCCGAGGCGATGGGTGCGCAGGTCGTGTCCGGGCCGAACTGGCTGGAGGTGCGCCGCGGCGCCTGGCCGCTGAAGGCGATCGACCTCGACTGCAACCACATCCCCGATGCGGCGATGACGCTGGCGGTCATGGCGCTCTACGCTGACGGTCCGTGCACGCTGCGCAACATCGCCAGCTGGCGGGTCAAGGAGACCGACCGCATCGCCGCCATGGCCATCGAGCTGCGCAAGCTCGGCGCCGAGGTGGAGGAGGGCGCCGACTTCCTGCGCGTGCAGCCGCTGCGGCGCTTTGCCGCCGCCAGCATCCACACCTACGACGACCACCGCATGGCGATGTGCCTGTCGCTGGCCGCGTTCAATGCCTTGCGTGACGGCGTCGAGGGCCCGGCCGTGCCGGTGCGCATCGAGGACCCGAAGTGTGTCGCCAAGACCTTCCCGGACTACTTCGAGGCGCTGTTCTCGGTGGTCCGGCCGCTGTCGGTGCCGGTCATCACCATCGATGGTCCGACCGCCTCCGGCAAGGGCACGCTGGCCGCCGAGGTCGCGGCCCGGCTGGGCTACCACACGCTCGACTCGGGCATGCTCTACCGCGTCGTCGGCCTGGCGGCCACCCGCGCGGGCATCGCCGCGTCCGACGAGGCCGGGCTGGCCGCGCTGGCGTCGCGGCTGCAGCTGCGTTTCGACGGCACGCGGGTGCTGCTGGCGGGTGAGGACGTCACCGACCTGCTGCGCGAGGAAGGGGCCGGAGTCATGGCCTCGCAGATCTCGGTCTGGCCCGCGCTGCGCACGGCGCTGCACGACCTGCAGTGCGGTTTCCGGCAGCTGCCCGGCCTGGTGGCCGACGGCCGCGACATGGGCACGGTGATCTTCCCGCAGGCCGGCCTGAAGGTGTTCCTGACCGCCACCCCGGCCGCCCGCGCCGAGCGGCGCTATAAGCAGTTGATTTCGAAAGGAATTCCTGCTAAGCTCGATGACCTCCGTCAGGATCTGGAGGCACGGGACGCACGCGACAAGGGTCGCGCCACCGCGCCGCTGAAGCCTGCCGGAGACGCCATCCTGCTGGACAACTCGGGGCTCGACGTGGATGCGTCGGTGCAGCGAGTGATCGACTGGTGGAGCGAGCGCCAGCCTTTCGGCCATCGAGCCGAGGGGCGGTGAATCCGCTCCAGGTCGTCCGCCCGGCAGGGGGCGACTGGGTCCGGGGCTCCTCTCCTGCGCACGCTGCGCGTCGGGGTCCCGGTTCAGCAACCTAACCCGCCACGGAAGTGGTCCAAGTCGCCGGTCCTCTCCCCGGCGCAGAAAGCTCCCAATGTCTGAAGCTGCAATGGCCGATCTCGGCATGGAATCGTTTGCCTCGATGTTCGAGGAATCGCTGCAGCGCGCCAACATGCGCGCCGGCGAAGTGATCTCGGCTGAAGTCGTGCGTGTCGAACACAGCTTTGTGGTCGTCAACGCCGGCCTGAAGTCCGAGGCCTACGTGCCCCTCGACGAATTCAAGAACGACCAGGGCGAGATCGAAGTCCAGGTCGGCGACTTCGTGTCGGTGGCCATCGATGCCATCGAGAACGGCTACGGCGACACCATCCTGTCGCGCGACAAGGCCAAGCGCCTGGCCTCGTGGCTGTCGCTGGAAACGGCTCTGGAATCCGGCGACTTCGTCACCGGCACCGTGTCCGGCAAGGTCAAGGGCGGCCTGACCGTCCTGGTCAACGGCATCCGCGCCTTCCTGCCCGGTTCGCTCCTCGATACGCGCCCTGTCAAGGACATGAGCCCGTACGAAGGCAAGACCATGGAGTTCAAGGTCATCAAGCTGGACCGCAAGCGCAACAACGTCGTGCTGTCGCGCCGTGCCGTGGTCGAAGCCTCGATGGGCGAAGAACGCGCCAAGCTGCTCGAGACGCTGCGTGAAGGCGCGATCGTCAACGGCGTGGTCAAGAACATCACCGAATACGGTGCGTTCGTCGACCTGGGCGGCATCGACGGCCTGCTGCACATCACCGACATGGCCTGGCGCCGTGTCCGTCACCCGAGCGAAGTGGTGACGGTCGGTCAGGAACTGACCGCCAAGGTCCTGAAGTTCGACGCCGAGAAGAACCGCGTCTCGCTGGGCCTGAAGCAGATGGGCGACGACCCGTGGTTCGGCGTCTCGCGCCGCTACCCGTCGAGCACCCGCCTGTTCGGCAAGGTCACCAACATCGCTGACTACGGCGCGTTCGTCGAGATCGAGCCGGGCATCGAAGGCCTGGTGCACGTCTCTGAAATGGACTGGACCAACAAGAACGTCGCTCCTTCGAAGATCGTCACGCTGGGCGACGAAGTCGAAGTCATGGTCCTGGAGATCGACGAAGACAAGCGTCGCATCTCGCTGGGCATGAAGCAGTGCCGTGCCAACCCGTGGGACGAGTTCGCGCAGAACTTCAAGCGCGGCGACCGCGTCAAGGGTCCGGTCAAGTCGATCACCGACTTCGGCGTGTTCGTGGGCCTGGCTGCCGGCATCGACGGCCTGGTGCACCTGTCCGACCTGAGCTGGAACGAAACCGGCGAAGCGGCCGTGCGCAACTTCAAGAAGGGCCAGGAAGTCGAAGCCCTGGTGCTGGGCATCGACGTCGAGCGCGAGCGCATCTCGCTGGGCATCAAGCAGCTCGACACCGACCCGTTCACCACCTACACCACCCTGAACGATCGTGGCGCGACCGTGCCGGGCACGGTCAAGAGCGTGGACGCCCGTGGTGCCGAAGTGCAGCTCAGCGATGAGGTGACCGGCTACCTGCGTGCTTCCGAAATCGCCCGCGAGCGTGTGGAAGATGCCCGCAACGTGCTGAAGGAAGGCGAAGAGATCACCGCGCTGATCATCAACGTCGACCGCAAGCTGCGTTCGATCCAGCTGTCCATCAAGGCCAAGGACAGCGCCGAGCAGCAGGAAGCCCTGCAGCGTCTGGCTTCGGACAGCCGTGAACACGCTGGCACCACCAGCCTGGGCGCGCTGCTCAAGGCCAAGCTGGACCAAGGCAGCTGATCGACCGGTCGACACGGACACCGGTGCCGTCAGGCGCCGGTGTCCACTGATCTGTCCAGGCGCTCCGGCGGGCATGCTGCCCACGGAGCGCTGTTCTGTTGGTATCGCCGATTTTCCTACGGTCGCTTCGCGGCGACTCCAGTTCCATGACCCGCTCCGATCTCGTTGCCCTGCTGGCAGAGCGTTTTGGGCAGCTGACCCACCGCGATGCCGAGTTCGCCGTCAAGACCATGCTCGACGCGATGTCCGATGCACTGGCGCGTGGACACCGCATCGAGATCCGTGGCTTCGGCAGTTTCTCGATCAACCGCCGCCCGCCCCGCATCGGTCGCAATCCGCGCTCCGGCGAGCAGGTGACCATTCCCGAGAAGCTGGTGCCGCACTTCAAGCCCGGCAAGGCGCTGCGTGAGGCGGTGGACCTGCCCATGGCGGCCGAAGCCGCTGCTGCCGCGGCAGCAGCCGACACGCCGGCGCAGGCCGGATGACCTGCTCGCCTGCCGCACCACCGGATGCGATGGGTGGTCCGGGCGCCGGTAGAATCCGCCGCTGATGCGTGTCCTCCTCTGGCTCGTTCGAGCCTTTCTCTTTTTCGTGCTCTTCGCCTTCGCGCTGAACAACCAGCACGAGGTGCAGCTGCACTGGTTCTTCGGCCTCGAGACCCGTGCGCCGATGGTGCTGGTGGTGCTGGGCTGCTTCGGCGTCGGTGCGGTGCTCGGCGTGCTGGGCATGCTGCCGAACTGGTGGCGTGCACGCCGCCAGGCCCACCGCCTGGAAGCCCGCCTGACGAAGGAGCCCGAGACCGGCGCCCGCTCGTCGGCCGCACCCGTGGCCCCTGCCGAGCCCCTGCTTCCCCCCCGCGATGGACTTTGAACTGCAGTGGCTGCTGATGGGCCTGCCCGTCGCGTTCGCGCTGGGCTGGCTGGCCTCCCGGCTGGATCTGCGGCAGTGGAAGCACGAGGTCGAATCGTCTCCCCGCGCGTATTTCAAGGGGCTGAACCTGCTGCTCAACGAACAGCAGGACAAGGCCATCGATGCCTTCATCGAGGCGGTGCAGCACGATCCGGGCAGCTCCGACCTGCACTTCGCGCTGGGCAACCTGTTCCGTCGCCGGGGTGACTACGAACGGGCCGTGCGGGTGCACCAGCATGTGCTGGGCCGCGCCGACCTGCCGGTGGCCGAGCGTGACCGTGCCCAGCACGCGCTGGCGCAGGACTACCTCAAGGCCGGCCTGTTCGACCGCGCCGAGGCCGCCTACCAGCAGCTCGAGGGCACGGCCTTCGCCACCGACGCCCGGCTCGCGCTGCTGACCCTCTATGAACGCTCGCGCGACTGGCGCCAGGCGCTGGAGGTCGCGCGCGGTCTCGAGGCGGTGGCCGCCGGCTCCTTTGCCGGGCGCATCTCGCACTACTGGTGCGAGATCGCGCTGGAGGCCGAGGCGCAGGGCCAGCTCGACGACGCGCAATCCGCGCTGCAGCGGGCCCGCGAGGCGGCGCCGCAGGCGGCCCGCCCGCTGGTGCTGCTCGGCCAGCGCCAGCTGCGCCGGGAGCAGCCGGCCGAGGCGATGGCCACCTGGGCGCTGCTGGCGACCATCCATCCCGATGCCTTCTCGGTGGTCGCGGCCGACTACGCCGCCGCGGCCACGGCCTGCGGGGCCCAGGCCGTGGCCATGGAGCTGCTGCAGGGCCTGCTGAAGCAGTCGCCGTCGTCGGACGTGCTGGCCGCCTGGCTGAAGCTGGCGCCCGAGCACGCGCAGCGCCGCGAGGCGCTGCTCCAGGCGCTGCAGCACCAGGCCTCGCTGAGCCCGGCCCTGGCGCTGCTGCAGGACACGCCCCAGGTCGCCGACGAGGCCGCCCAGCAGGCCATCGTGCGGTCGATGACGGCCGCGCTCAAGCCGCTGCGGCGCTACCGCTGTGCCGCCTGCGGCTTCGAGGCGCATCATTACTTCTGGCAATGCCCCGGCTGCCAGGGCTGGGACACCTACCCGCCGCGCCGTCTCGAAGATCAATGATCTCCCGACCGGTGCCCGCCGCCTGGCGTGGTGGCACCGGCCTCCTGCCCCGGGACCCCCGCGGGCCGATCGCACATGATGAGCAGCTCTTCCACTCCTTCCGCCTCTCCCGCCGCGACGCCGGTGCTCACGCCGCAGCGCCTGGCAGGCGCCCGCGTGCTGGTGGTCGGCGACGCGATGCTGGACCGCTACTGGTTCGGCGCGGTCGACCGCATCTCGCCCGAGGCACCGGTGCCGGTGGTCCGGGTCACGCGCGAGGAGGAGCGCCTGGGCGGCGCGGCCAACGTGGCGCTCAATGTCAAGACGCTGGGCGCGCAGTGCACGCTGCTGACGGTGGTCGGTGACGACGAGCCGGCGCGCAAGCTGCGCCAGCTGCTCGAAGAACAGGGCGTGGCCACCGTGCTGGGCAGCGACCCCAAGCTCTACACCATCGTCAAGCTGCGCGTCATCGGCCGCTCGCAGCAGCTCATCCGCATCGACTTCGAGAACCAGCCCGAGAGCGAGGTGCTCGCGCAGATGCTCAGCGACTACGAGCGCGTGCTGCCCGAGCACGACGCGGTGCTGTTCTCCGACTACGGCAAGGGCGGGCTGACCCACATCCCGCGCATGATCGAGCTGGCGCGTGCGGCGGGCAAGCCGGTGCTGGTCGATCCCAAGGGCAGCGACTACCGCCGCTACGCCGGCGCGACCACGCTGACCCCCAACCGCGCCGAGCTGGCCCAGGTGGTCGGCGCCTGGGGCAGCGAGGCCGACCTGCACCAGCGGGCCCACGCGCTGCGCGAGCAGCTCGGCCTGGCCGGGCTGGTGCTGACGCGCTCCGAGGACGGCATGTCGCTGTTCGAGACCGATGCCACCGGCGCGCCGACCCATGTGCAGGTGCCGGCCATGGCGCGCGAGGTGTTCGATGTCACCGGGGCCGGCGACACCGTCATCGCCACGCTGGCCGCGCTGCTGGCCTGCGGCCTGGACCTGGCCGAGGCGATGCCGCTGGCCAACCGCGCCGGCAGCATCGTGGTCGGCAAGTTCGGCACGGCCAGCTGCAGCTACGAAGAACTGTTTGCGAAGGAAACGCCATGAGAGTCATCGTCACCGGCGCGGCCGGCATGATCGGCAGCAACCTGGTCCATGCGCTCAACCGCCTGGGTGCCCGCGAGGTCATCGCGGTCGATGAGCTGACCGACGGTCCGAAGTACCGCAACCTGCTGGGCAGCACGCTGGCCGACTACTTCGACCGCGACGAGTTCTACAGCCGTTTTGCCGCCGGCGAGCTGGGCCGCATCGATGCGGTCTTCCACGAAGGCGCCTGCTCCGACACGATGGAGCACGACGGCAAGTACATGATGGAGACCAACTACCGGTGCTCCAAGACCCTGCTCGATGCCTGTCTGGCCCAGGGCACGCGCCTGTTCTACGCCAGCTCGGCGGCGACCTACGGCGCCAGCGACACCTTCCGCGAGGAGCCCGCCTTCGAGCAGCCGCTGAACGTCTACGGCTACTCCAAGCTGCTGTTCGACCAGGTGGTGCGGCGCCACCTGCCCGCGCTGACGGCCGGACAGCAGGTCGTGGGCTTCCGCTACTTCAACGTCTACGGCCCGCGGGAGCAGCACAAGGCCCGCATGGCGAGCGTGGCCTTCCACCACTTCCACCAGTTCCGCCAGCACGGCCACGTGAAGCTGTTCGGCGAGTACAACGGTTACGCCCCGGGCATGCAGAGCCGCGACTTCGTCTCGGTCGACGACGTGGTCGCGGTGAACCTGTGGTTCCTGCAGAACCCCGGCCGCAGCGGCATCTTCAACCTCGGCAGCGGCCGGGCCCAGCCGTTCAACGACGTGGCGCACGCCACCGTCAACGCCTGCCGGGCCCTGGACGGGCTGCCGGCACTGAGCCTGTCCGAGCAGGTGGCCCAGGGTCTGGTCAGCTACATCGACTTTCCCGACGCGCTGCGGGGCAAGTACCAGTGCCACACCGAAGCCGACCTGGCGCGCCTGCGGGCCACCGGCTGTGATCACGCCTTCGCCGACGTGGCCACCGGCGTGCGCCGCTACGTCGACTGGCTGGCGGCCCAGCCCCAGGCCTGAAGTCCCGCACCCGGTCCCCCGACGGAGTGACCCCGAAGGGGGATGCGCCGTCGGGTCCGGCTCCTTATCGTGAGGGCTCCTCTTCCCTCATGTCCAAGGAGCCGACCATGTGGATCTCGAACTTCCGCCGCCTTGCCCTCGCCCTGAGCCTGACCGTGCTGAGCCTGGCCGCCCAGGCGGCGGCGGTCGATGTCAACAAGGGCACCCAGGCCGACCTGGAGACGGTCAAGGGGGTCGGGCCGGGCATCTCCGGCAAGATCCTCGAGGAACGCAAGAAGGGCAGCTTCCGGGACTGGGCCGACTTCATCGACCGCATCTCCGGCATCGGCCCGGGCAATGCCGCCAAGCTCTCCACCGCCGGCCTGACGGTCAACGGTTCCACCTACGGGGGCACCGCGGCGCCCGCCCCGGTGGAAGGCAAGGCGGCAGCCGGCGACAAGTCCGCCCGCAGCGCCAAGGCGGAGCCGTCCGCGGCCAGGTGAGCCCCGGCCCGGTGGTGCAGGGCAGCGGCCTGCGCCGCTGGCACCTGCCAGCCGAAGAAGTCGATCACCTCGTCACGCCGGGC
Source organism: Sphaerotilus hippei (assembly GCF_003201595.1). GTDB lineage: Bacteria > Pseudomonadota > Gammaproteobacteria > Burkholderiales > Burkholderiaceae_C > Sphaerotilus > Sphaerotilus hippei. The sequence continues at coordinate 20,932 of NZ_QJJS01000027.1, forward strand.
CAGCGTGTCGTTTTCCCCCAGCGCCATCAGTGCCTGCGTGTACGGCGCCTCGAACAGCAGGTAGCTGGCCAGGGCGGCCCCCGTCGCGGTGCTGCCCTGGCCGCTGACCCCGACGGCCCTCAGCAGGGCGCGGATCGGCGCGGGCAGGCTGTCGAGGTGGCGCGCGGCCAGGTCATCCAGCCGCTGGCTGGGGGCGATCACCAGCGCCCGGATCGGCTTGAGGCTGGTGCGGCCCAGCGCCTCATGCGGCAGCAGCGACAGCGTCGCGTTGATGCGCTCCAGCCGCTCGATGTCCACCGCCAGCGCATCCAGGAAGATGCTCGACATCGCATGGCCGGCGATCTGCGCCACGCTCGGGTAGTGGCCGCTGGTGAGCCGGTGTCCGGGCGGCTCGTGCATGCGCCCGGCACCGATGATCAGGATGCGTTCGGCCCCCAGGTGCACGGCTGGCGAGATCGGCGCGGCCTGGCGCATCGAGCCGTCGCCGAACCACTCCGGCTCGCCACCGACCTCCAGGCTCACCGAGGGAAAGATGAACGGAATCGCGGCCGAGGCGAGCAGGTGGTGCACACCGAGCCGGCTGCGCACGGCGATGCGCTGCGAGCGCTGCCAGCGGGTCGGCTCGTGCAGGCTTTCGTAGAAGGTGACGTGATGCCCGGTGGTGTAGCTGGAGGCGGTCACCGCCAGCGCCTGCAGGTGGCCCTGGGCCATCAGTGCCGGCAGCCGATCGAAGGCGACCATGCGCTGCAGCAGCGACTCGAGCGGGCTGTTGTCGAGCAGGGAGCGTGGCTTGATGCGGCGCACCCGGGCCAGCATCCAGCCGAAGGACATCATCGTGAGCCAGCGTGCGCCGGTGCGCATCACGCCCAGCGAGTCGGCGCGGTAGACCTGTTCGGCACGGAAGTGGCGCCAGACCTCGGCCATGTCGGCGACGGCCGACTGGAAACGATCGGCCTGGCAGGCCAGCGCCGAGGCGTTGATCGCACCGGCCGACGTGCCGGCGATCACCTGGAAGGGGCTCGAGGCCGGCGCGCCGCACTCGCGCGCCAGCGCGGCGATCGCCCGCAGCACGCCGATCTGGTAGGCGGCCCGGGCGCCGCCCCCGGTCAGCAGCAGGCCGGTCGGGCCGGTGATCCGGTGCTGGGCAGGCGAGATGTCCATGCGACCAGTCTAGCGGCGCCTCCGGGGCCTGCGAACCGGTCTGGAACGCCGTCTCTGCCGGCCGTCTCCACCGATCCTCGGGGTCTTCCCCGAGTCGCCTCAGTCGCGGCGCGGGCCGTGGCCCTGGCCAGGATGGCGGTCGTCGGAGCGGCGATCGGATCCGTGGCGCTCGTCCCACCGGTCGTCCTGGCGGTCCCCGCGGCGATCGTCACGCCGGCTCTCCCGCCGGTCGTCGCCACGCCGGTCGTGGTCACGCATCACGTGATCGTTGTACCAGCGGTCCTGCACAAAATAGACCGGCACGTTGCAGGCGCCGTAACGCTGGCAGTGCCGGCTCCATTGGCGGCGGTGGCCCGGGGGCACCCACAGGTAGACCGGCTCGGGCGCGTAGGCCCGTGGCGGCTGCTGGATCACGACGGGCCGGGCGACGATCACGCCGGGGTCCGGAAAGCGTCCGATGTCGACCCGGCCGTACACGCCGGGCTGGCTGATCTCGACCGTCACGCCCACCGACGGGTTGGCCTGGGCGGCAGGCGCCACCAGCGCGGCGACGGCTGCACCTGCGGCCCACAGGGCCGGAAGGACTCGCTTTTTCATTGCTACGGACTCCAGCGGCCACACGGCCGTGGACCCTTAACGCGGCAGTACCGACCGGCGCCGACCGGGTCGGGCTGCCGGTCGGTGAGCACCCGGTTCTTGCGTGTCAGTTCGTTTCTTCGCCGTAGACCAGCTGGGCGGCGTCCGGCTGGCCACCCTGCATCAGCAGCAGGGCCTCGTCGCTCGGGAAGAAGCGCACCGCCTCGCCCAGGTCGACCTCGCCGACCGCATGCTCCCGCTCGATCAGCAGGCGCACGCCCACGCCCTGCACCAGGTCGCCCTGTTCGGTCTCGATGCGGCGCGCCGGGTGCTCGCGCAGCAGCTGCTCGATCGGGGGCGGCAGGCCGCTGGAGGTCTTCAGGCGCAGGAAGCGGGCATGGCGGCAGCGGGCGGTCGCCAGGTCCCAGATCTGCGTCACGTTGAAGCGCACCCCGCCGCTGAACCGGTCGGGCTGGGCCTTGCCCTGCAGGATCAGCAGCTCGTCGTCCTTGAGCAGCTGGGTGCTGGCGTTGAGCAGTTCCTCGGCCACCACCGACTCGATCGAGGCGGTCTTGTCGTCGAGCTTGAAGATCGCGACCTTGCCGCGGTGGCCGTTGACGATGCGCAGGTCCGAGACGATGCCCGCCAGCATCTGCGGGTCGCGGCTGTCGCTGAGCTCGTCGATGCGGCGCCGGCAGAAGCGCCGCACCTCGGGCTCGACCTGATCGAACAGGTGGCCCGACAGGTAGGAGCCGATGGCCACCTTCTCGTGCGTGAGCCGGGTCTTGACGTCCCAGGTCGCGGCGGGCACGTAGTCGGGCTCGCGGGTGGAGCTGCCGTGGTCGTCGCCGAAGTCGAACAGGCCGCCCTGGTTGGCATTGGCGACCTGGGTGTCGGCGTAGTCGAGCGCGAGGCTGACGCTGGCCAGCAGCTGGGCGCGCCCGTCCATGCCCAGCGGATGCAGGGTGTCGAAGGCGCCAGCCTTGATCAGCGCCTCGATCACGCGCTTGTTGATGCTCTTGCGGTCGACGCGGTTGGCGAAGTCGAAGATCGAGGTGAACGGGCCACCGGCGTCGCGTGCGGCCACGATCGCCTCGATCGCGCCCTGGCCCGTGCCCTTGATCGCGCCCAGGCCGTAGCGCACCCGCTTGCGGCCTTCCTGGCCGGGCGCCGGCTCGAAGCGGTAGACCCCCTGGTTGACGTTGGGCGCCTCGAACTCGACGCTGAACTTCAGCGCGTCCTCGCGCAGCACCTTCAGCTTGTCGGTGTCGTCGAGTTCGATGGTCATGTTGGCCGCGAAGAACTCGGCCGTGTAGTGCACCTTGATCCAGGCCGTGTGATAGGCCAGCAGCGAGTAGGCGGCGGCGTGCGACTTGTTGAAGCCGTAGCCCGCGAACTTCTCCATCAGGTCGAAGACCTCGTCGGCCTTGTCCTGGCTGATGTCCTTCTCGGCCGCGCCCTTGCGGAAGATCTCGCGGTGGGCGGCCATCTCCTCGGCCTTCTTCTTGCCCATCGCGCGGCGCAGCATGTCCGCGCCGCCCAGGCTGTAGCCACCCAGCACCTGGGCGGTCTGCATCACCTGCTCCTGGTAGACCATGATGCCGTAGGTCTCCGACAGCACCTTCTCGACCAGCGGGTGGGGATACTCGACCGTCTCGCGGCCGTGCTTGCGCGCCACGAAGCTCGGGATCAGGTCCATCGGGCCGGGGCGGTAGAGCGCGTTCAGCGCGATCAGGTCCTCGAGCCGGCTCGGCTTGGCGTCGCGCAGCATGCGCTGCATGCCGCCCGATTCGAACTGGAACACCGCCTCGGTCAGGCCGTCGGAGAACAGGCGGTAGACCCGCGCGTCATCGAGCGGGATGGTCTCGAAGCTGAAGTCCTGGCGCTCCGGGTGGCGCGCGACGATGAAGTCCTTGGCCAGCTCCAGGATGGTCAGCGTGGCCAGGCCCAGGAAGTCGAACTTCACCAGGCCGATGGCCTCGACGTCGTCCTTGTCGTACTGGCTGACGGCGCTGTCGCTGCCGGGCTGCTGGTACTGCGGGCAGAAGTCGGTGATCTTGCCCGGCGCGATCAGCACGCCTCCGGCGTGCATGCCGATGTTGCGCACCATGCCTTCGACGCGCATGGCCAGGCTGAGCAGCTCGGCCACTTCCTCTTCGTTCTTCTCGCGCTCCTCGAGCTCCGGCGCCTCCAGCCGCGCGTAGATCACGCCGCCGTCCGGCTCGGCCGGCACCCGGGCCAGCGTGACCGACTTGCCCGGCGGGGCCGGGATCAGCTTGGCGATCGAGTCGACGTGGCCGTAGCCCATGCCCAGCACCCGGCCGATGTCGCGCAGCGCGGCCTTGGCGGCCATCGTGCCGAAGGTCGCGATCTGGCTCACCGCCGGGCGGCCGTACTTCTCCTTGACGTAGTCGATGACGCGGTCGCGGTTGCCCTGGCAGAAGTCGATGTCGAAGTCGGGCATCGAGACCCGTTCCGGGTTCAGGAAACGCTCGAACAGCAGGTTGTAGTGCAGCGGGTCGAGGTCGGTGATCGACAGCACGTAGGCCACCAGCGAGCCGGCGCCCGAGCCCCGGCCCGGTCCGACCGGGCAGCCGTTGGCCTTGGCCCAGCGGATGAAGTCCGACACGATCAGGAAGTAGCCCGGAAAGCCCATCTTCAGGATGGTCGTCAGCTCGAACTCCAGCCGCTCGACGTAGCGCGCCCGCTCGGCGTCGCGCCGGGCAGCGTCGGGGTAGAGCAGGGCGAGCCGCTCTTCCAGGCCCTCGAAGGACAGCTGGCGGAAGTAGTCGGCCATCGGCATCGAGGAGCCGTCGGCCAGCATCGGCGTGGGAAAGTTCGGCAGCTGGGGCTTGCCCAGCACCAGCGTCAGGCTGCAGCGCTGCGCGATCGCCAGCGTGTTGGCCAGCGCCGAGGGCAGGTCGGCGAACAGCTCGGCCATCTCGGCCTGGGTCTTGAAGTGCTGGTCGCGCGAGAAGCGCCGGATGCGCTTGGGGTTGCCCAGCGCCTCGCCTTCGGCGATGCACACCCGGGCTTCGTGGGCGTCGAAGTCGTCGGCCTCCAGGAACTGGATCGGGTGCGTGGCCACCACCGGCAGGCCGAGCTCGGCGGCCAGCGGCACGGTGGCGCGCACATTGGCCTCCAGTCCCGGCAGCTGGGCGCGCTGCAGCTCGAGGTAGAAACGTCCGGGGAAGAGGCCGGCCAGCCGGCGGGCCAGCTCGCCGGCGCGGCTGCGGTCGCCCTGGGCCAGCGCCTGTCCGACGCAGCCCTGCAGGCCGCCCGACAGCACGATCAGCCCGTCGCCGAGTTCTTCCAGCCAGTCCCATTTCACCCAGGCCTGGTTGCGCTGCACGTTGGTGATCCAGGCGCGCGACAGCAGTTCGCAGAGGTTCAGGTAACCCTGGCGGTCCTGCACCAGCACCATCAGGCGCGAGGCGGGGCGTGTCTCGCCGGCGGCGGCCGGGCCTTCGGGCTCCAGCCAGAGGTCAGCGCCCAGGATGGGCTGCACGCCCTTCTTGCGCGCCGCGTTGTAGAACTTGATGCCGCCGAACAGGTTGCTCAGGTCGGTGATGGCCATCGCGACCTGGCCGTCCCGGGCCGCGGCCTGGACCACGTCGTCGATTCTCAGGGTGCCGTCGACAACGGAATACTCGGTGTGGGTGCGCAGATGGACAAAGCTCATCGAGCGATTCTAGTGAAGCGCGTCAGGCGGGCGAGCGCTCCCCCGGTGCAGGCTCCTGGTACACCCGGACCCGGTTGCGGCCCTCCCGCTTGGCGGCGTAGAGCGCGGTGTCGGCCCGGGAGATGATGCGGGCCAGGTCGGTCTCGCCCGGCCGGCAGGTGGCCACGCCCACGCTGATGGTCACCTCGATCGGGGCCGGATGGCCCGGCGCCTCGATGCGCAGGCTGGCGACGCCGTTGCGCAGCCGTTCGGCCTGTTGCCAGGCCCCCTGCACGGTGCAGTCGGGCATCAGGATGACAAATTCCTCGCCGCCGTAGCGCGACACCAGGTCGCCGCGGCGGCACCATTGCCGGCAGGCTTCACCGATCGCGTCGAGCACCGCGTCGCCGCAGATGTGGCCATGCCGGTCGTTGATGAGCTTGAAGTGGTCCAGGTCGAACACCGCCACCGCGATCTCGGCCCCGCGCCGGTGCAGCGCCGGCAGCTGGGCCCCGCCCAGCGCCATGAAGCCGCGGCGGTTGAGCAGGCCGGTCAGGAAGTCGGTGTTGGACTGGTCACGCAGCAGCTCGATCAGGTTCTGCCGTTCCCGCTCGAGCGCCTGGCGCTCCAGGCTGTCCTGGCGCAGCAGCTCGAGCGCCCGCAGCAGGTCGCCCACCTCGTCCCGGGCGCCGTGCTGCGGCACCGGCTGGTCGAGGCGGCCGGCGGCCAGCGCCGACACGATGGCGGTCGAATCGGTCAGCGGCTGCACCACCCGCCGGTTGACGATCACCACGACGCTGACCAGCAGCAGCAGCGTCAGGCCCGCCCCGGCCGCCGCCCAGCTCAGGCGCAGCGCCGCCCGGTCCCGCTCGGCCCGGGCCTGGGTCAGTGCCTGCTCGAGCAGCGCGTCGCGCAGCAGCAGGAACGAGTCCATGTCGGGCACGTAGCGGGCCGCGAACCCGCTGGTGTCGAGCTCGAACCGGCCGTCCGACATGCCGATGCGCAGCTGCTCGGCGATGAAGGCCTGGGTGTCGCCGAAGTAGCGCTGCTGCATCAGCGCCATCGCCTGGGCAACCTGTGGCGTGGCCGGCAGCGTGCTGGTGCTGCGCTGCAGCTGCTGGCGCAGCTCCTCGATGCGGCCGCGCAGGTGCTCGATGGCCAGTCGTTCATCGAGGCCCAGCACCTGGCGCCGGGCCAGCGCCGAGGTGAACAGCGAACCCAGCCGGCCGGCCAGCTCGCGCAGGTCGGCGGCCCGGCGGGCGGCGGTCAGCGGGCCGGCCAGCTCCGGCGCGGCCTGGCGGGCCTCGTCGGTGAAACGGGTGGCCACCGGGGCCAGGTCATCGATGACCTCGAACATGTCCGAGACCGCCTGGCGCAGTTCGCCGGCGCGGCGCTGCGGCGCCGGCTTGGCGGCGATCCGGTCCACCTGGGCCCGTGCGGCCTTCAGGCGCTCCCGGGTGTCGCCCAGGTGCCGCGACGCGTCCTCGCCGGGCGGCAGCTGCGCGTGCAGCGCGTCAAAGGCCGCATCGGTCCGCTCGCGTGCCTGGGCCAGGCGCTCGAGCGACCCGGCCGGGGTGGGCAGGTCTTCACCCATCACGCCGTTGGCCGGCCCGCGTTCGCGCGAGGCCATTTCCGCGACCCGCAGCACGTCCTGCAGGCGCCGTGCGCGGGTCAAGCCGGCCTCGCTGTCTGCCAGGTGGGTCCACTCGATGCGCACCACCCACGCCGCGAGCAGCAGCACCAGGCTGCTGATCAGCGCCCCGATGCCGATCAGCAGGGATCGCAGGCGCAGGGAGCGGCCGGGACGGCACGCCGGGTCGGAGCTCATCGGAGTCGCAATCGGCGGACTCCGATCGGATGCAGGGTCATGACGAGGAGGCGCTGTGATTCAGGTCACGGTCGTTGCCGTGATCATCGGTTCATTGTGAACCACGACTCAGCCGTGAAACCTCTATGTACCCCGCGTGGGTCTTGTGCGGCATCAATTTTTCCTGTCACGACCTTGTCATGACCGTGCACCAGAGTGGCGCGTTGTAACGAGGTGTGCAACAAGACATGAATCATCTGGTGGTGGGCCTGGGGGGCACCGGCGAGCGCCTCTGGCGTGAGCTGGTCGCCCGTCGCACGGGGGGAGCAGGGGAGGCGGCGCGGGTGGTGGCGCTGCTGCTGGACCAGGGGGAGCCGGACCGCCCGTCCGGGCGCGACGAAACGCCTCAGGTCCAGCGCCTGATGCTGGCGGCCACGCCCGCCGAGCGCCAGGCCCTGCGGCTCGGCCGGCCGGACCTGGACCGCGACGAGCCCCGTGCCCAGGTGCGGCTGCTGTTGGCTGCCCGCCACAGCGAGGTGCTGGCTGCGCTGCAGCGCGTGCGCGCCCTGTCGGGCGGCGAGCCCCTGTGCTGCCACGTGCTGCTGCAGCTGGGCAGTGCGACCGGTGCCGGCCTGCTGATCGACCTGCTCGGCCTGCTGCGCCTGCAGCTGCCTGCGGGCACGCCGATCTGCCTGCATGCCCAGCTGCCCGAACCCGACACGGCCGGCACCACGCCGTGGCCGGCCGCGCAGGCGCAGGCCGCCGTGTTGCTGCAGGAGCTGCAGGCCCTGGCCGACGGCGCCGGCTGGCCCGGGTCGCTGGCGGGCGGCGACGGCACGGCGGCCCTGCAGGGCGTGCCGGCCTTCGACCGCTGCTGGCTGAGCGCGGCGATGGACGAGGACGGCCTGCAGCCGCGTGACGCCCTGCAGCGCCTGCAGCACGGCGCCGGCTGGCTGCAGCTGCTGATCGATCCACCGACGCCGGCGCTCGCGGGCCTGCTGGCCGGGTCCGGCCCGCAGCGCTTCGCGGCCGCCGGCCATGCCCGGGTGCGCTGCGATGCCCGGGCGATCCGCACCCACCTCGGCCACGAGCTGCTGCTGCGCCTGCTCAACCAGCTGCGCTACCAGCACTGGCGGCCCGCGCTGGGGGTGGTCGGCCACCCGTCGCCGCTCGATCGGGACGTGCAGGTCGACGAGGCCCGGCTGGGCGCCTGGGGCCTGTCGGTCGAGCACCTCTGGCTGCGCGCGGGCATGGCCGAGATCGACGTTCCCGATCAGCCCGAGGGCCAGGTCGAGCAGCAGTGGCAGCAGTTGACCGCTCATGCGCTCGGGCTGATCGAGGTCGTGCCGCCGGCGCAGCGGGCCGAGACGCTGCGCCGGCTGATGGACGAGGCCCGCGACGAGCGTTTCCGCGGCGTCGGCGTGCAGGCGGCCTTCGACCTGCCCGAACATGAACTGCAGCGCCGCGCGGTGGCGGTGCGCCAGCGCATCGAGCGCACGCTCTGGGACGACTGGCGCGACCGGCGCCGTTCCCTGCACGGCTGTGGCCAGCTGATGGCCCGGGTGCTGGGCTGGCTCGACCAGCAGGCCCAGGTCCTCGAGGAACATCGCCGCGGCCGCGAGATGCAGGCGCTGCAGCTCGGCCAGCAGGCCGATGCGCTGATGCCGGCCTCGGGCCGGGTGCGCGGTGGCGTGTGGTCGCTGCTGGGCGCCGGCCGGGCCCAGGACCTCAAGCCGCTCGCCTTCCTGCTGCGCGATGCGGCGCTGGCGCGCACCTGGGCGCTGCAGGCGGCGCTGGCGCTGCGGTTCTGCGTCCAGCTGCAGGTCCAGCTGACGACGCTGCAGGGCATGATCGACAGCAGCGAGCTGGCGCTGGGCGCGCTCGCCCAGGGGGTCGACCGGACCGCCGCCGCGGCCCTGCCCGAGCCGCGGGAGGCGACGGCCGCCGATGTGCTGCAGGCCGATGCCCGGCTCGAATCCCGCGAGCTGCTCGCCGAGCAGCGCACCCGGCTGGTGACCGGCGAGGCGGTGCTGCGCCCGCATCTGGACACGCTGTGGCCGATGGCCTTCGCCCGCTGGGGCGACCGGCCGAGCTTCCGGGCGCTGGCCCAGTGGCTCGACGAGGACGCCAGCCTGCCGGCGCTGCTCGCCTTGTGCGAGGCCCGGCTGCCGGCCGACGCGGTGCAGCAGGTCGAACAGGCCGCCTGGGCCCGCCTGGGCGCGGCCTGGCAGGCCGATCCGGCCCGCCGCGCCCTCGATCTGGACACGCTGCGCCGGCAGGCGGCCGTGCCGATGGCGCTGCAGCCGGGCGCCATCGCCACCGTGAGCGAAGGCCGGGCCGGGCCGCAGGCCCTCGCGCCGGAGGGGCCGGGCGCGGCGGACGATGCCGAGCCGGCGGCCGACGTGCTGCTGACGTGGCGGGTGCTCACCCCGGCGACGCTGGCCGCCTGGCGCCGCGTGCAGTCCCTGCAGCAGCTGCTGCAGGCCCATCGGCGCGGCCAGGGCAGCGCGGCACGGGCCCTGCAGCTCGAGCCCGGCCGGGTCTGGCCGGACCTGGTGCCGCCGACCGAGGCGCAGCGGCAGGCGCACACCCGTGCCGTGCTGCTGCTGGCCGATGCGCTGGGCTGCATCGGCCCGGCTGACCCGGCGTCGGCCGGCTCGGCGCTGGTCTGGGTGCGCCGTGATGGGGACGGCTTCGAGATCGAGCGTCACCCGCTGGGGCATGACCTGGGCGAGGCCGCCGCGGGGCAGGGCTCGCCGGTGGTCGACGCCCTGCACGACACCGTGCTCGACACGCTGCTGGCGCACGAGCCCGACGCCGACACCCTCGTGCGGCTGCGCGACACGATGCTGCACCGCATCGACCGGCTGCGGCCGGGCTGGCCCGCCGAAGGCCGGGACCTTGAATCGCGGGCCTGGAACGACGCGGCCCGCACCGCGATGAAGATCCTCCGACAGGACATGACCCCATGAACGCTCCCGCCTCCCTGGGCATCTGCACCCATCTGCCGTCGGCCTGCAGCCATGCCGCCTCGCGCACCCCCGTCCCGATGGACGGCCCCGACAGCCGCTGCCCGGAATGCCGCTCCCGCCTGCTGCCGTTCGGCGGGTCCACCGCTACCTCGACGACGCTGCCCCTGCCGATCCTGGCCGCCGCGCTGGTCGGCCTGCTGGTGCTGGCCGCCGCGGTGGCCTGGTGGTTCCTGCGGCCGGCGGCCCAGACCGATCCCGCACCGGCCAGGGTCGCGGCCGGGCCGGCCATCGCCTCGTCGGGGCCGGCCTCGTCGCGCGTGGCGCCGGCCGGCACCCGGCTGCTGCGGGTGCATGGCTCCAACACCGTGGGCGCCCGCCTGGCGCCGGCCCTGCTCGAAGCCTTCCTGCGCGAGGACGGCTACAGCGAGTTCAGCCTGCAGCCCGGCGCCCGGCCCGAAGAGCGCCGGCTGCTGGCCCGCAGCGCCGACGGCCGCTCGAGCGTCGAGGTCGAGCTGCATGCCCACGGCACCGCGACCGCCTTCACCGGCCTGGCCAGCGGCGTCACCGATGTCGGCGTGGCTTCGCGGCCGATCAAGCCCGAGGAGCTGGCCGGCACGAAGTCGCTCGGCGACCTGAGCGCCGCCGGCAGCGAGCACGTGATCGCGCTCGACGGCGTGGCGGTGATCGTGCACCCCGGCAACCCGGTGTCGCGGCTGAGCCTCGAGCAGCTGCGCCGGCTGTTTGCCGGACAGGTCAAGGACTGGGCCGAGGTCGGTGGCACGCCCGGGCCGGTGTCCGTGCATGCCCGCGACGACCAGTCGGGCACCTGGGACACCTTCAAGTCGCTGGTGATGGGCAAGGAGGCGCTGGTCACCACGGCCCGGCGCCACGAGGACAGCGGCCAGCTGTCCGAGGCGGTGGCGCTGGACCCGCAGGCCATCGGCTTCATCGGCCTGCCCTACGTGCGCAACGCCCGCGCCGTGGCCGTGTCCGACGGCGCTGCCGCCCCGCTGCGCCCCAGCCGCTTCACGGTGGCCACCGAGGACTACCCCCTCTCGCGCCGCCTCTTCCTCTACGTCAGCCCCAAGGCGCCTGAGCTGGCCCGCCGCTTTGCCAACTTTGCGGTGTCTGACGAGGCCCAGCGCGTGGCCGACGCCCAAGGCTTCATCGGCCAGGTGCCCGACACGGCAGACGCCACCGCCGCATCGCCCGCCGCCGACCTGCCCCCCGTCTACCGCAGCCTGACCGGCGAGGCCCGCCGCCTGTCCGTCAACCTGCGCTTCCTCAACGGCTCCGACCGCCTCGACAACAAGGCCCGGCGCGACCTGGACCGCATCGTCAAGCTGCTGGAGCGCAGCGCCAGCAAGAACGAGAAGGTCCTGCTCCTGGGCTTCTCCGACAACGCCGGCGGCACCTGCGTCAACCAGCGCCTGTCCCAGCAACGCGCCGACACCGTGGCCACCGAACTCGCCACCTACGGCGTGCGCCCCGCCGTCATCCACGGCTTCGGCCCCGCCGCCCCCGTGGCCGCCAACGACAGCCCCGCCGGCCGCGAACGCAACCGCCGCGTCGAGGTGTGGCTCACCTCCCGCCCCGTCACCGCCCCCCGCGCCGAGGCGTGCAAATAAGCAGCCATCCCCCGCGCTGCCTTCACACCAACCCAGCGGGCCCATGCGGCCCGCTTTTTTGCGCCCTAAAACGCCCGCACCGGCAAAGTCGCACGCCACCCCCGTGCTGAGCGCTGGACGGTGCCAGGACCGCGCCGTAAGCTGGCAAAAAAAGTAAATCAACTCAGGGAGAGATGATGAATACCGCACCGTACCCTCACCGAAAGTTTGTAAACGCGTGCCGCTTTTGCCGGAAATTTAGTGCTGTATGAAAGCACAGTCAAGCGGAGGATTTCAATGAGCTATCAATGGCTTGGCAGCGCCGGGGCGCTCCGATCTAGAGCGTGTTATGAACTTGCCGCAAGCCGTCCGGCGCTGAAGATAAGCTGACCCCGTGACCAGAAAACCCTACCCGAGCGACATCAGCGAAGAAGAGTGGCATTTTGTGGCGCCGTACCTGAGGCTGATGGATGTGAACGCGCCGCAGCGCCGCCACGACCTGCGCGAGGTGTTCAACGCGCTGCGCTGGCTGGCGCGCGCGGGAGCGCCCTGGCGAC
>NZ_QJJS01000028.1 GCF_003201595.1 Sphaerotilus hippei
GACAGCGCGCCCGAGGACTCGCGCACGCCCAGCGTGATCGAGCCGCTGTCCTTGATCTTCTTGAGGGTGTCGGTGCTCTGCGCCTGGGCGGCGCCGGTCACGACGAGGGCGGACAGCAGCAGGTTGAGGGTCTTGTTCATGGCGGATGGATCAGTGTTCAGGACGGGAAGGAATCCGATCGGTCGGGCCGGATCAGTACTCGAGGAACATGCGCTGCAGCGCCTTGCTGTCGGCGCCGTGGGCCAGCGCGACCATCGCCAGGATGCGGGCCTTCTGCGGGTTCAGGTCGTGAGCCACCACCCAGTCGTACTGGTCGTCGGGCTGTTCGGCGTTGCGCAGCACGAAGCCACCACCGACGACACGGGCCGAGCGGATGATCTGCACGCCTTGCGAGCGCAGTTCACGCAGGGCCGGCACGACCGGTGCGGCCACCGAACCGTTGCCGGTGCCGGCGTGGATCAGGGCCTTCGCTCCCTTGGCCGCGAAGGCGCGGTAGGCGATGTCGTTCAGGTTGCCGTAGCCGTAGGCGATGTCGACCTGGGGCAGGGCGCTGATCTTCTCGATGTCGAACTCCGAGTTCATCGTGTGGCGCTTGGCTGGGGCACGGAACCAGTAGCCCTTGCCTTCGACGACCATGCCCAGCGCGCCCCAGGGGCTCTTGAACGCTTCGGTCCTGATGTTGATGCTCTTGCTGACGTCACGGCCGGTGTGGATCTCGTCGTTCATCACCACCAGCACGCCCTTGGCGCGGCTGTCCCTGGCCGCGGCCACGGTCACGGCGTTGAGCAGGTTGAGCACGCCGTCGGCCGACAGCGCGGTGCTCGGGCGCATCGAGCCGACCACCACGACCGGCTTGTCGGTGTGCACGGTCAGGTTCAGGAAGTAGGCGGTTTCCTCGAGCGTGTCGGTGCCGTGGGTGATGACGATGCCGTCGACGTCGGGCTGCTTGACCAGCGCGGCCACGCGCTTGCCCAGCGTCAGCAGGTGCTCGTTGGTGAAGCTCTCGGAGGCGATCTGGAAGACCTGTTCGCCACGCACCTGCGCGACCTGGGCCAGCTCCGGCACGCCGGCGATCAGCTTGTCGACCGGCACCTTGGCGGCCTGGTAGGTGGCGCTGTTGGCGGCCGTCGCGCCGGCTCCGGCGATGGTGCCGCCGGTGGCCAGCAGCACGACCTGCGGCTTGGCCTGGGCATGCACGCCGCAGGCGATGGTCAGCGACACGAAGGCGGTCGCCAGGGAACGGACAAGCTTCATCATCACGGGAACACTCCAGTCGAGGGATCGAGCAGGGCGGTCGGCGGCACGCGGGCCTCCGGCTGCAGGGAGGCGGGAGGAGGATGCTCATGGCCTCCTCCCGCCGGAAAGGGGCGCGGGGTCAACCGCGCGGCTGGTCGTCGGGCTGGCGGTAGAGCCTCAGCAGGTCCTCCGACGCAGGCCAGTTCAGGTTCAGCCCCTTGGGCGGGATCGGCCTCTGGAACCAGCGCTGATGGATCTTCAGGGCCTCGCCGGACTGCATCAGCCGCGTCAGCCCGAGGTCGACCACCCGCTTGAAGGCCGTGTCGCCGCGGCGCAGCATGCAGCCGTAGACCTCGGAGGACATCGGCGCGCCGACGACCACCCAGTCCGAGGGCCGCGCCGCCTTGGCCCGCTCGCCGTAGAGCAGCGCGTCGTCGAGCATGAAGGCATCGGCCTGGCCGTCCTCGAGCAGGCGGAACGAGGCGCTGTGCTCCTTGGCCTGGACGATCTCGATGTCGCGGCCGCGGCGTTCGCTGAAGAGCCGCAGCAGCCGCTCGGAGGTGGTGCCCGAGGTGACGACGACCCGCCGGCCGGCCAGGTCGTCGAAGCCGTGGATGCCCGAGCCCTGGCGGGTCATCAGCCGGGTGCCGACCACGAAGATCGACACCGAGAAGCCGACCTGGCGGGCCCGCTCGGCGTTGTGGGTGGTCGAGCCGCATTCGAGGTCGACGGTGCCGTTCTGGATCAGCGGGATGCGGTTCTGCGAGGTCAGCGGCACCAGCTTGATCGTCAGCGCCGGCAGCTTCAGCTCGGCCTTGACGGTCTCGAGCACCTTCAGCATCAGCTCGTGCGAATAGCCCACCACCTGGTGGCGGCCGTCGTGGTAGGAGAACGGCACCGACGACTCGCGGTGGCCCAGCCGGATCGTGCCGGTCTCGGCGATGCGGCCGAGCGTGTCGAGCTCCTGGGCGCCCGCCTGCCGGCCGCTCGACAGCAGGATCAGCAGGCACAGCAGGGTGGCAAGGCGGTTCATCACGATCTCAGCGGCAGGACGGGAGCGGCATCATGAGCCCGTGATTTGCAGGAGCCGTGCCAGGCCGCAACCCCCCCGATCCGTGACGCAAGTCATTGATGTGCAAGCCATCTGGCCGGTGCGGGCCTGCGTCTGGACGGATTTCCGTTCGCCGGGTGCCAGCTTGCGCACGGAAGTCCGTTCCGTGCGACCCGGCGGATCCGCCCCACCATCAAGTCGCGGCGCGCGACGCCGACAACCCGGACAGTCGCCTGCGTTGATGCCCTCTGCATGTCCTCCCACGATCTCGTCGCGCTGATCCAGCTGGTCGGCTTCCAGATGCTGCTGTATGCGGGCATGTGGGTGGCCGCGTACGCGATCGTCGGCGAGGAGCGTGCCGCCGTGCGGCACTGGCTGGCTTTCTCGCTGCTGTCCGGCCTGGGCCTGCTGCTGATCGGGCTGCGCCCTCACGGCCATCCCTGGGTGACCCACACCCTGCCCAATCTGTGCTTCGTGCTCAGCTTCGTCGCGGTGCGCCGCGGCAGCGAGCTGTTCCTGCGCATGCGCCCGCTCGACCTCGAGCATGCGGTGCTCACGTGCGGCGCGGTGTCGATGCTGCTGCTGGTGGGGCCCGACCCGGCCGACGTGGCGCCGCGGGTGGCCACGGTGTCGGGGGTGGCGGCCTGGGTGCTGCTGCGCTCGAGCTGGGTCGGCTTCGCGCCGGTGCACCAGCAGTTCGGCGAGCGCACCGCCTGGGCGGCCACGCTGGTGCCGGCGCTGTTCGGGCTGCTGCACTTCCTGCGCATGGCCCGGGCGGTGGCCTCGCCGGAGCAGTCGATGGAGCTCGACACGCCCGTGCTGATCAACCAGGCGGTGCTGTACTTCAGCATGGTCGCGGCCGCGGTCTTCAACCTGCTGTTCCTGTTCCTGATCGTGCTGCGACTGATGGCGCGGCTGACCTATCTGGCCCAGCGCGATCCGCTGACCGGCCTGCTCAACCGGCGCGCGATGCAGGGGCTGCTGGAGCGCGAGTGGCAGCGTTACGCCCGGCTGCGCCAGTCCTTCGCGCTGATCAGCCTCGACGTCGACCACTTCAAGCGGGTCAACGACCACCATGGTCACGAGGCCGGCGACCGGGCGCTGGTGCATGTCGCGCAGCTGCTGCAGGGCCAGGCGCGCGAGCTCGACGGCGTGGCGCGCATGGGGGGCGAGGAGTTCCTGCTGATCCTGCCGGGCCACGAGGTCTCGATGGCGGCCCAGGCGGCCGAGCGGCTGCGCCAGGCGCTGGCGGGCGGCCCGGTGATGCTGCGCGAGGGCCTGGACTGGCCGCTGACGGCCAGCTTCGGCGTGGCCGCGCCGCGCCCCGGCGACCACGAGCTCGAGGACGTGCTGCGCCGCGCCGACGAGGCGCTCTACCGCGCCAAGGCGGCCGGGCGCAACCGTGTCGTGGTCCAGCCGCCGGGGTCGTCCGACCACGAGCCGGTGGTGCAGGCCTGCACCGGCTGAACCGCGGGCCCGTCAGGCCTCGCGGGGCCGGTCGAGCTGGTGCAGCAGGTGGGCCCGGACCTCGGGCCACTCGCCACGCGCCAGGCTGTACATCACCGTGTCGCGCACCGTGCCGTCGCGGCGCAGCGCGTGGTGGCGCAGCACGCCGTCCTTGCGCGCGCCCAGGCGCTCGATGGCCCGCTGGCTGGCGAAGTTGTAGTGGTCGGTGCGCCAGCCCACCAGCTGTGCGCCGAGCGTGTCGAAGGCGTGCTCGAGCAGCAGCAGCTTGCAGCTGGTGTTGACCGCGCTGCGCTGCACCCGGCGTGCATACCAGGTCCAGCCGATCTCGAGCCGGTCGATGGCCGGCACGATGTCGTGGTAGCTGGTGCAGCCGATCACCTGGCCGGTGGCCCGCTCGATCACCGCGAAGGGCAGGCGGTGGCCCGCGGCCTGACCGGCCAGCGCGGCGTCGATGTAGGCGCGGGTCTGCTGCGGCTCGGGCACCGAGGTGACCCGCACGGTCCACAGCTCGCCGTCGGCCGCCGCCGCCTTCAGGCCTTCTTCATGCTGCAGGCCCAGCGGCTCCAGGCGCACGGGGCCACGCTGCAGCGTGACCGGGGTGATGTCGAGCATGCGGGTCTCCGGTCGGTCAGCGGTTGCGCGACTGCATGAACACGAGCTTCTCGAACAGCGTCAGGTCCTGCTCGTTCTTCAGCAGCGCGCCCACCAGCGGCGGGATGGCCACCTTCTGGTCGGCGCTGTGCAGCGCCTCGGCCGGGATGTCCTCGGCCACCAGCAGCTTGAGCCAGTCGATCAGCTCGCTGGTGCTGGGCTTCTTCTTCAGGCCCGGCAGGCCGCGCACGTCGTAGAAGTTCTTCAGCGCCGCGGCCAGCAGCTCCTTCTTCAGCTCGGGGAAGTGCACGTCGACGATGCGCTGCATCGTCTCGGCGTCGGGGAAGCGGATGTAGTGGAAGAAGCAGCGGCGCAGGAAGGCGTCGGGCAGCTCCTTCTCGTTGTTCGAGGTGATGAAGACCAGCGGCCGGTGACGCGCCCGCACCATCTCGCGGGTCTCGTAGCAGTGGAACTCCATGCGGTCGAGCTCGCGCAGCAGGTCGTTCGGAAACTCGATGTCGGCCTTGTCGATCTCGTCGATCAGCAGCGCCACCGGCTGCTGCGCCTCGAAGGCCTGCCAGAGCGTGCCCTTGACGATGTAGTTGCGGATGTCGCGCACCTTCTGCGCGCTCTCGCCGTCCTGGAGCTGGCTGTCGCGCAGCCGGCTCACCGCGTCGTATTCGTAGAGGCCCTGCTGCGCCTTGGTCGTGCTCTTGATGTGCCACTGCATCAGCGGCAGGCCCAGCGCGGCGGCCACCTCCTCGGCCAGCATGGTCTTGCCGGTGCCGGGTTCCCCCTTGATCAGCAGCGGTCGCTGCAGCGTGATGGCGGCGTTGACCGCCAGCATCAGGTCGGGGGTGGCGACGTAGTTGCGGGAGCCGGTGAACTTCATGGGCGTGCGGGCCTGCAGGTGGAAGGACGGGGAGGGGGCGCCAGCCGGGTCGGCCGGTCCGGATCCAGTATATCGGCGCCCTCCGGCCGGGCGATCGGCCGCGCGGGCGCGGTGACAGTGTGTCCCGGTCGCAGGACAGCCTGCGGGCCCGCGGGCCGTGGCCGCCCCGCCCGCCGGCCCGGCGGGCCCCGCCGACCCCGGGAATCCACCGGGGTCGGCGTGGAATACCGCTTGCAGATCCGCAGGTCCAGACCAACGACCTCCGGGCTCCTGTCATGACCACCACGGCTGCCGGTACCGCCTCTCCCGTCGCGACCCCGCTGGACCGCGCCGTGACGGTCGACGCCCCCGCGCGACTGCACCTGGGTTTCCTTGATCCGGCGGGCACGCTGGGGCGGCGCTTCGGCAGCCTCGGCCTGGTGGTGCAGGGGCTGTCGACCCGCATCGTGCTGCGGGCGGCGGCGCAGGACCGGGTCAGCGCCGATCACCCGGACGCCGCGGCCGACCTGGACCGGGCCGCGGCCCACCTGCGCCAGCTGCAGGCCCGCAGCGGCTGCGAGCAGCCGCTGCACCTGCACCTGGTGCACACGCTGGCGCCGCACAGCGGCCTGGGCTCGGGCACGCAGCTGGCGCTGGCGATCGGGCGGGGCTTCGCGCGCTGGCACGGGCTGGCCTTGTCGAGCGCCGAGCTGGCGGCCTGGCTGGGGCGTGGACGCCGCTCGGGCATCGGCATCGCCGGCTTCGACCAGGGCGGGCTGCTGCTGGACGGCGGACCGATGGCCGACGGCCGCCCGGCGCCGCTGCTGGCCCGCCTGGGCCTGCCGCCGGCCTGGCGGGTGCTGGTGGTCAGCGATCCGTCCCGCAGCGGCCTGTCCGGCCCGGCCGAGCAGCAGGCGCTGGCCCGGCTCGCGCCGCTGGGCCGGGCCCAGGCCGCCGAGATCTGTCACGAGACGCTGATGCGGGTGCTGCCCGGCGCGGCCGGCGACGACTTCGCCAGCTGCGCGGCCGGCATCAGCCGCATCCAGCAGGTGCTGGGCGAACACTTCGCGCCGGCACAGCACGGCGAGCCCTACACCAGCCCCGCGGTGGGCCGGCTGATGCGCTGGCTGGCGCATGCCGCGCGGAACGTCGACGGCGACACGCCTGCCGGCGCGGGCATCGGCCAGAGCTCCTGGGGGCCGACCGGCTTCGCGCTGCTGCCTTCGGCCGAGCGGGCGCAGGCCCTGCTGCAGGCCGCGCGCGCCGCGGGCGTGGTGGAGGACCGGCTGCGGCTGCGCATCGTCGCCGTGCGTGACCAGGGCGCCACCGTCATCGACACCCGCAGCGACCGCTGACCGAGATCCCGAACCCCGACCGACGAGAGCACGCCATGGAACGCCCCTACATCCTCCACCTCTTCACGCCGGGCGCGCAGATGAGCCCGTTCGACATCAACATGGCGGCCGACGCCGGCTACCAGGTGCTGGCGCCGTACTGCGGCGTGACGCTCGACGGCGTGGCCGCGCTGACGCAGGACACCATCTTCTCGCGCAGCCCCAAGGGCCTGGCGCGCACCGGCATCTTCATCGGCGGACGCGACGCGCTGCTGGCCGCCGACATGCTCGAGCGGGCCCGCCGCGCGCTGGTGCCGCCGTTCGCGGTCTCGCTGATGGCCGATCCCAGCGGCGCCTACACCACCGCGGCGGCGATGGTCGCCTGCGTCGAGTCGGTCCTGCAGCAGCACCATGGCAGCGGCCTGGCCGGCCGGCGGGTGCTCGTGCTGGGGGGCACCGGGCCGGTGGGCCGCATCGCCGCGGTGATCGCCGCCCGCTGCGGCGCCGACGTGGCGCTGTCCAGCCATGGCGGCCAGGCGACCGCCGCCAGTGCCGCCAGTGCCACCGGCCAGCGCTTCGGTGTCACGCTGGGGGCGGTGTCCGGGGCCGGGCCGGCCGATCTGCAGGCCTCGATCGCCGATGCCGAGGTGCTGCTGGCCTGCGCGGCCGCCGGGGTCCAGGTGGTGGGGGCGGCCGACCTGCCGGCGGCCCGCCGGCTGCGGGTGGTGGCCGACCTCAACGCCGTGCCGCCCGAAGGGGTGGCCGGGGTGGGCGTGATGGACGACGGTCGTCCGATCGAGGGCAGCCCGGCGGTGGGCATCGGCGCGCTGGCGATCGGCAACGTCAAGTACCAGACCCAGCAGCAGCTGCTGCGCCTCATGCACGAGGCCGAGAAGCCCCAGGTGCTGGATTTCACCCAGGCCTTCGAGCGGGCCCGCGTGCTGCGCGGCGGGAGCGTGGCGTGACCCGCCTCGTGCTGGCCGGCGTGTCGGTGCGCGCCCTGGCGCAGGCCGCGCGGCGCGACGGCCTGGACGTGGTGGCGTTCGATGCTTTCGGTGACGCCGACACCCGCGAGGCCTGCGAGCGCTGGCAGCCGCTGCCGGCCCGCCCGGGGTCGCCGGTCGACGGCGAGGCGCTCGCCGCCTGCCTGCATGCGCTGGTGCGGCAGGATGGGCGCGAGTGGCTGGGCTGGGTGCCGGGCAGCGGCTTCGAGCCCCGCGACAGCGGCCTCGAGGCGGCGGCCGAGGCGCTGCCGCTGCTGGGCACGACCCCGGCCGCGGTGCGTCGGGTGCGCGACCCCGCGTTCTTCTTCGGCGTGCTCGACGCCCGTGGCATCGAGCACCCGCCGGTGCAGCTGCGGCCCGTGACGTCCCGCGGCTGGCTGCGCAAGGACTTCGGCGGCAGCGGCGGCGAGCACATCCATGCCGCCGACGCGCCGGATCTGCCCCCCGCCACCGGTCAGACCTACTGGCAGCAGTGGATGGCCGGCCAGCCCCTGTCGCTGACGCTGATCGGCAACGGCAGCCGGGCCGCGCTGCTGGGGGCCAACCGCCTGCTGTGCGGCACCGACGCCGCCCATCCCTGGCGCTACACCGGCGTGATCGGGCCGCTGCCCTGGCCGTCCGGGCGCCAGCAGACCGCCTGGCAGGGCCTGGCCGACCGGCTGGTCGCCGCCTTCGAGCTGCGGGGCCTGTGCGGCATCGACCTGCTGCTCGACGGTGAGCGCTGCCTGGTGCTGGAGGTCAATGCCCGCCCGCCCGCCAGCCTGGTGCTGTACGGCCGTGGCGGCGGGCTGATGCAGGCCCATCTGCGAGCCTGCTGCCAGGGCCGCCTGCCCGATGCGGCGGCGCTGGCCGCGCTGCGTGGTGGCCTGGCGGCGGACGCGATGGAGGTGGGGGGGCAGGCCGTCGTGCATGCCCCCCGGCCGCTGCGCCTGGACCCGCGCCAGCTCGAGCGGCTGAGGCAAGACCGGCGCACGACGCACGATCTGCACGACCTTCCCTCGGCACCGATCGAGGTGGCGGCGTGGCAGCCGGTCTGCAGCGTCAGCGCCCGGGCCGCCGATCCCGACACGGTGGCTCGCCTGCTGAGCCAGCGCCACGATCACATCCTGAACCTGCTGGACACCTGAACATGACCTTGCACCAAGCGCCCTGGCGAGATTCCCCGCTGCGTGTCAACGAACGTGCGGCCGTGCTGGTCGACCGGCTCTGCGCCGAGGCCGATGCGCTGCAGGTGCGCGTGCACCGCGACGAGCGGGGCCTGTGCCTGATCGATGCCGGCATCACGGTGCCCGGCAGCGTCGGCGCGGGCCTGCTGATCGGCGAGATCTGCATGGGCGGCCTGGGCCGGGTGCGCCTGGGCACCGGGGCGCGGCCCGGCTGGCCGACCTGGCTGGAGGTGTCCAGCGACCAGCCGGTGCTGGCCTGCCTGGCCAGCCAGTACGCCGGCTGGAGCCTGTCGGCCACGAAGGAGGAGACCGGAGGCAAGCGCTTCTTCGCCCTCGGCTCCGGTCCGGCCCGCGCGCTGGCCGGGCGCGAGCCGCTGTTCGACGAGCTGGGCTATCGGGACCGGCCGGGCCGCGCCGTGCTGGTGCTCGAGGTCGATCGTGAGCCCCCTGCGGTGGTGATCGACAAGGTGCTGCGCGACTGCGGCCTGTCGCCCGCGCAGCTGACCTTCATCCTGACCCCCACCACCAGCCTGGCCGGCACGACCCAGGTGGTCGCCCGGGTGCTGGAGGTGGCGCTGCACAAGGCCCACACCGCCGGCTTCGCGCTGGATCACATCGTCGGCGGCTCGGCCTGCGCGCCGCTGCCGCTGCCCAGCCCCGATGGGGTGCAGGCCATGGGGCGAACCAACGACGCCATCCTCTACGGCGGCCAGGTGCACCTGAGCGTCGCCGGGGAGCTGGTGGCCGCGCGCGCGCTGGCCGAGCGCCTGCCGTCGCTGCGCTCGCGTGACCATGGCCGGCCGTTCGCCGAGCTGTTCGAGCAGGCCGGACACGACTTCTACCGCATCGACCCCGAGCTGTTCGCCCCGGCCGAGGTCTGGGTCAGCCACCTGGGCAGCGGCCAGACCTTCCACGGCGGCCGGCTCGACCTGGCGCTGCTGCAGCGTGCCTGGCTGCAGGAGGCCTGAGGCCGTGGCCACGCCGGCGTGCCGGGGCCTGCGGGTGGCCATCATGACCGACGAGATCGGCTGGCACACCCGCCAGCTGCAGCGTGCATTGCGCGAGCGGGGGGCGCTGGGCCGCTGCGTCGACCTGGCCGACATCGACATCGACACCCAGGCATCGTGGCACGGCCTGCTCGTCCCCGGTTTCGGCCGCGAACTGCCCGATGCGGCGATCGTGCGGGGCGTGGCCGGCGGCAGCTTCGAGCAGGTCACCAAGCGCCTGGGGGTGCTGCATGCGCTGACGGCGCTGGGCGTGCCGGTCTACAACGATGCCCGGGCGATCGAGCGCTGCGTCGACAAGTCGATGACCAGCCTGCTGCTGCATGCGGCCGGGGTGCCGACCCCGCCGACCTGGGCCACCGAATCCGAGGCCCGCGCCCGTCGCCGGGTCGTGCGTGAAGGCGCCGCCGGCCGATCGCTGGTGCTCAAGCCCCTGTTCGGCTCGCAGGGCAAGGGCCTGCAGCAGGTCGGCGAGGTCGACGGCCGCCACCAGCCGCTGCCGGCGCTGGACCGCCACTACGGCCGGCTGGCCTATCTGCAGCGTTTCGTGCCGCCGCTGGCCACCGGTGGCGCCGCGGGCCACGACTGGCGGGTGCTGGTCATCGGCGGGCGGGCGGTGGCGGCCATGCGCCGCGTCAGCGACCACTGGGTGCACAACGTGGCCCAGGGGGCCCGCTGCGAGGCCGCCGAACTCACCCCCGCGCTGGCCGGCCTGGCCGAGGCGGCCAGCGCCGCGCTGCAGGTCGACTACGCCGGTGTCGACCTGATGCCCGCCGCCGGCCGGGATCCGGTGCTGGTGCTGGAGGTCAACGGCGTGGCCGCCTGGCGCGGCCTGCAGCAGGTGACGGACTTCAACATCGCCCGCGCGCTGGTCGACGACCTGATCGACCGCAAGCTGGCGGGCTCGCACCTGCACCTGCGCGAGGGCGCCGTGCGGCTCCCGGCGGCCACGGCGCGTGCGCCGCGGCGTGCATGAGCGCGGTGATGACCCCGGTCGAACGCCCGGCCCGGCGTGCGCGACAGGCACGCCAGGCCTTCCTGCGGGCCTGCCACTGGGACGTGGCCGTGCGCAAGCCGGGCAACGTCAGCCACCTGTCGACCGGCCACGGCATGCAGGCGCGGCAGTTCATCGACAGCGCGCTGGCCTGCGCGGACCTGCTGTGCCGCCCGGGTGCGGCGGTGGGCGAGCGCATCGAGGCGGCCGTCACCGCCACGCGTGCCCGCGTCGGCTGCAACACCAACCTGGGCATCCTGCTGCTGTGCGCGCCGCTGGCCCGGGCCGCCGAGGCGCTGGAGGGACTGCCGGCCGACGCCTCGACGCTGCGTGCGGCCGTGCAGTGGGTGATGGCCGGCCTGACGCTGGAGGATGCCGCGGCCGCCTTCCGTGCCATCGCCCGCGCCAGCCCGGGCGGGCTGGGCGAGGTCCAGGCTCAGGACGTGCGCCAGCGACCCGGCGTCACGCTGCGCGAGGCCATGGCGCTGGCGTCTGGCCGCGACCGCATCGCGCTGCAGTACGTCACCGGCGGGGCCGAGCTGTTCGACGTGGGCCTGAAGGCCCTGGCGGCCGCCGATCCGGGCGGCGGGCGGCTGGGCGGGCAGGGCCTGCCGGCGACTGCGGCCCGGCCCGCCGAAGCGGCCGTGGTGCAGGCCGTCTACCTCGCCTACCTGGCCTCGGCCCCCGATTCACACATTGTGCGCAAGCACGGCCCGGCGCTGGCACAGACTGTCATGGATCAGGCCGGCCCCTGGCGCGACCGGCTGCGCGACGGGGGCGCGCTCGATGCCGACCCGGCCTGGGTGGCATGGGATGAAACCCTGAAGGCGCGGGGCCTGAACCCCGGCACGAGTGCCGATCTGACCGTCGCGACGCTGATGCTGGCCGATCTGCTGGCCTGGCCCGATGCCGCGGATGCGTTGGCATGAAACGTGATTTGAAGCATGTGTTCGCGGACAGGGATGTCCGCGCAACAGCCCTCGAAGCACCCATTCAACGGAGACTGAACAACCATGGCAAAGATCGATCGCATGATGGTGGGCGAATCGCTCATCGGTGACGGCAACGAAGTGGCCCACATCGACCTGCTGATCGGGCCGCGTGGCTCGGCGGCCGAAACCGCTTTCGCGAACGCCCTGGTCAACAACAAGGACGGCTTCACGTCCCTGCTGGCCGTGGTGGCGCCCAACCTGCTGGCCAAGCCGGCCACCGTGATGTTCAACAAGGTGACCATCAAGGGCGCCAAGCAGGCCGTGCAGATGTTCGGCCCGGCCCAGCGGGGCGTGGCCATGGCGGTGGCCGACTGCGTCGAGGACGGCACCATCCCGCTGGACGAGGCCGACAACCTCTTCGTCTCGGTGGGCGTGTTCATCCACTGGCTGGCCGAGGACGACAAGAAGATCCAGGACTACAACTACGCCGCGACCAAGGAAGCCCTCAAGCGGGCCGTGGCCGGCTCGCCCACGGCCGCCGAAGTGGTCGCGAAGAAGGGCGCCGCGGCCCACCCCTTCGCCGCCCACCTCTGAGCTCAGGGGTGCATCAGCACCTGAGCGTCTGAGCGCCTGATCCAGCGACGAGGCCGGCTCCTGAGCCGGCCTCGTGTCGTCTGCCGCACGGGGTGGCCGGCGTGCTCAGGTCCGCTCGCCCGGGACGGTGCCCGCGCCCATCCACTGCAGGATCTGCGCACCGCCCACGGCGCCCGCCGGGCCACGCTCGTCGGCTTCGCTGCGGCGCCGCTCGATCATCACGCCGACCGCCTCGACGTCGTCGAACTTGCGCGGCTTGATGATGCGCACCCGCACCCAGGCCGCGCCGAAATCCACCAGCAGCATCGTGGCGATGCGCTCGGCCAGCGCCTCGAGCAGCTGCACGCCGTGGTGCTGCATCAGGCCGACCAGGCGCTCGCGCACGACGCCGTAGTCGATCGTGTCGGCGATGCGGTCGCTGCGGCAGGCGTGGGCGCGAGGCAGGCCGGCGTGCAGGTCGATGCACAGCGGCTGCGGGTGATGCAGCTCGCTGTCGTGGATGCCGATCACCGTCTGGCCGCGGAAGCCCTCGATGAAGATCAGGTCCATCGGCGCGCTGGCCGGGTTCGGGGAGGGCAGCTCGAAGCTCGGGGCGGTCATCGGCACGGTGGGGTCTCCTGGGTGGGTGATCACGGACATGGCCGCCAGGCAGCAAGATGCGAGCCGCACCGGCGCGGCATTGAGCCGGCGCAGGTTCAGCGTGCGAGCCCGTGCTAATACCGGTGACAGGGTGGACGTTCGGTGGCAAGAATGCACACTCTGCGAAGGATCTGCCCCATGTCCCTGAGCTTGCTGGAACCCGAACGCCACGCCGCGCGTGTCTTCGACGTGGTCCGTGGCCATGTCGAAGCAGACAGCGCCGACGTGGTGGCGCAGTCCTGGCGCCGCTGCCTCGATGACTACCGCCTGCACCCTGATCGTCCGCGGCACCTGAAGGTCGTCGAGCCGCATTCGCTCGAGCAGCGCTGCGAGCGCCTGTCCGACCTGATCGACTGCGCCCGCTACGAGATGACCACGCTCTACCAGCAGCTCGCCGACACCGAGTCGGCGGTGGTGCTGACCGACACCGACGGCGTGATCCTGCACATGGTCTCGTCGGCCGAGTTCGCCGCCGAGGTCGGCCCGGTCGGCCTGCGCACCGGCGCGGTCTGGAGCGAGACCGAAGCCGGCACCAACGGCATGGGCACCTGCCTGGCGGCGGCCTGTCCGGTGGCGGTGCGGCGCGAGGACCACTTCTTCACCCATTTCACCGGCCTGACCTGCTCGGCCGTGCCGGTCTACGACCCGTCCGGGCAGATGGCGGCGGTGCTCGACGTGTCCAGCCGCTCCAGCCTGGCCCAGCAGCACCTGCTGGTGCTGCTGGGCATGACCGCCCGCATGATCGAGAACCGGCTGATCGACCGCTCGTTCCGCCATGCCCACCCGCTGCACTTCCACAGCCGGCCTGAGTTCGTCTACACGCTGCACGAAGGCCGTCTGGCGGTGTCCGACGACGGCCGCATCCTGGCGGCCAACCGCAGCGCGCTGTTCCAGCTCGGCCTGCAGTCGGTCGCCGACATCCGCTCGCGCCGCATCGAGGACATCTTCCAGACCTCGCAGGAAGACCTGATGCAGCGCAGCAACCAGTCGTCCTTCCATCCGGTGGTGACCTACCGGGCCAACGCCGCCCACCGCTTCTTCGCGGTGATGCGCCGCCCGGCCGAGGACCCGGCCCGCCCGGGCACCGGCGGCCCGTTCGGCCCGATCCCGTCGGCCACGCCGCCGCGTCCGGCCGGCCCGCGCACCCCGGCGGTGGTGCCGGCCCCGACCGTCGCCGCACCCGCTGCCGG
This sequence comes from Sphaerotilus hippei, assembly GCF_003201595.1. GTDB lineage: Bacteria > Pseudomonadota > Gammaproteobacteria > Burkholderiales > Burkholderiaceae_C > Sphaerotilus > Sphaerotilus hippei. Next base: position 14,074 of record NZ_QJJS01000028.1, read on the forward strand.
CTCGACGATGAGCGATGCGCGCCTGGCCAACCACCTGCGGGTGGCCCGGCGTGTCATCGCCCGCCAGACGCCCGTGCTGCTGAGCGGCGAGACCGGTTCGGGCAAGGAGGTGTTCGCGCGTGCGGTGCACGACGGCAGCCCGCATGCCCAGGGCCCGTTCGTCGCCATCAACTGCGCCAGCCTGCCCGACAGCCTGATCGAGTCCGAGCTGTTCGGCTACCGCGCCGGTGCGTTCACCGGCGCGCAGCGCAACGGCCGGCGCGGCAAGATCCTGCAGGCCGACGGTGGCACGCTCTTCCTCGACGAGATCGGCGACATGCCCCTGGACCTGCAGGCCCGCCTGCTGCGCGTGCTCGAGGAGCGCCAGGTCACGCCGCTGGGTGCCGAGGAGACCGTGACCGTCGACTTCCAGCTGCTCAGTGCCAGCCACCGCAACCTGATCGAGCTGGTCGAGCAGGGGCGTTTCCGCGAGGACCTCTACTACCGCCTGGCCGGCATCGAGCTGGCGCTGCCCGCGCTGCGCGAGCGCAGCGACCGGCGCGAGCTGATCCACCACCTGCTGGTGGCCGAAGGCGGGGCCGAGGCCCGCCTGACCCCACAGGCCGAGCAGCTGCTGATGGCCTACCACTGGCCGGGCAACGTGCGCCAGCTGCGCCATGCGCTGCGCTCGGCCTGCGCGCTGGCCGACGGCCTGCCCATCGAGCCCGAGCATCTGCCCGCGCCGCTGCGCACCGTGCGTCCCTCGGTGGCGCCCGTCGCCCTGCCGGTGCCGTGCGGGCCGGCCATGGCCGGCGAGCCGGTGCCGGTGGTGCGCGGCGAGGCCGGTGCGGCCGACGACGAGGCCGCCCAGGCCGTCGCGCGGCTCAACCCCATCCTGGCCAACGAGCGCCAGGTGCTGCTGCAGATGCTGGAGCACCACCGCTGGAACGTCAGCAACGTGGCCAAGGCGCTCGACGTCAGCCGCAACACCCTCTATCGCAAGCTGCACAAGCTGCACATCCAGATCTCGCACACCGATTAGATGTTTGCATCATGGAAACGCTTTCACAGCATCTCTGATGTGAAAGCTTATTCATGAAGCTCACCGGGGCGGTGCAACGCAGCGATAGGAAGAAATATGATTCGGGTCGCCCGTTTGATAGCGTGCGATTGCAGGGTAAGAGCAGAGGGGCTGATTTTTACCAGGGAAAGCCTCTCCTGTCGCAGCAAGAAGGCTCGGCTCTTTTCCGGTTTCGACCCATTGCTCGATTGCGCCTAGAGGATCGAAATCGTCGAGGGCAGGGCCGCCGCCGCAATGTGTCATGCCAGGAACCATGAAAAGCCGTGCCCATTTGGCGCGGGCTGTGACGTCGCCCCCGTTCGTGTCTCGTGTCAACGAATCAAACCACGTCATGATGTCGTGAGCGGAAAATACCGGATCTGACATTCCATGGAATGCGATCAATTTGCTGCCGCGCGTCGAAAATGTATTCATGAACGTGGACGTCGCGTCGTTGAGTGCTCCGGTCTGCTGAACGCGTGACATGTCGCGGTCAAAATCAAAAGTCAGTGTGTCGAATCCCGGGGCAGGAGGCGTCATGAAGTACCCTGTCAGCGAATCTGAACCCAAGGTCGCGTTCAAAGCATCGGGGCGTCCAGCATCCTTGGAAAAGCCAAGCTTCCAGACGCGCCATCCAGTCGACGCGATCCCCGTGTCATAGGGCCAAGAACTGTACAGAGCTTCACCCTTGCTGTTTTTGGGGCCGCCAAAGATGGCATCAAGTGCATTGACCTGCGCTTTGCTCAAACAGTCTGCCTGCTTGCCTGATGCGCATTGCAAGGCAGCTGGCTTGAAGCGACAGGCACCATAATCGTTGATCAATCCATCCTTGATTCCATCTAGCCCGTCACAAGCATCACGAACACCATTTCCTACTATTTTCAAATCTGCCTCGGAGAAAGCTTCTGATAATATTGGCCGTCCTTTTGCATCCTTCGGTGCAATTTTCATAAAAGCCTGTGTATCCCAAGCTTCTGCCACGGCGGCGCGACTAAGGCGGAAACCTGCATTGCCCGCGACGACGCCATCGAACTCTAAGGGGTAGCGTTGAGCTGCAATCATGGCCTCGCGACCACCGTTTGAACAACCCATGAAATATGAGTGTGCCGGAGCCGAAGCATAATACTGAGTCACGAACTGCTTGGCCCGCATGGTCACCTTCCCAATCGCAGCATAGGCAAATTCAAGCCTCGCCTGCTGGTCGTTGCCAAAACTTATATCCTTTTCAGGATGGCCTCCGTCCATCGATACAACAGCATAGCCGCGGGCTAATGCGGGCAAAGCAGATGAGCCAAGTGTCGGTACGGTGCCCAGCGCGTTAGCAAGAAAGCCATCCGAGCCACCGCCACCTTGAAACATCAGGCGCTGTTGCCAATTGTCTGGAAAACGAATTTCAAAGCGAATTCCATAATGTTTTCCATCTGCGCCAGTACGTGGTTCGATCTCACCCTGAACGACGCAGTGTGCTGGCAACATGGCACCCCGTCCACTGGCGCCGGTCATCATCCTTTCAGGATCGGCAGCGGCCGGACCTTCCGGTACGTATTTTGTCATGGTGATGATCGTCTTCTCTGCCTTGGAAGAAGCCATGGCTTGGCATTTCTCATGAGCAGATGTCGCCATGGCTGGGGTTGTGCCCAGGCAGTACAGCATGGAAGCGAAAAGCAGTGATGGAGATCGTGAAGGTATAAGCATCTGTTTTTTCCTGCGCATGCTCTGTGGATTATGCAAAAACGTGTACCAGACTTTTGTGATTATGTGCATGATGGTCGTCTATTTAAACCTGTTGCACTAAAAATTAATGAGGCTGGTGTATTTGGTGGATTTGGCTTGCGTGATATTGGTATTATGAATTTTTAGCGTGCTCCGTAGTGTCGCCATGGCGTTACAGCATGGGCTTGATGGTGTTGACCAACCACTCGCCGATCAGCATGCCCAACAATCCCAGCAATCCAATCAAGGGTGGAGCAGGGGATTTGGTATGAAAAAAACCATAAATACCTCCGGCCAAAACTCCCATCGACAAGGATACGATGTATGGTTTCATGTTCTTGTGCTCCGGAAATTGTGGTGCTATTTAAACTCGGCATAAAGTTCTGGTAAAAAACTAGCCAGATGATTCATTTCCTGCGCACAGTGAAACATCATGTCAGGCCCGAACTCTCGCAACTTCACAAAGTTCTTTGACGACAGAATTGTGTTCGCCAAGCCGTTCACTACAGGCAGGGTCATGATTTTTCCTGTGGCGCTGTGTGTCGAACGCGAGGGCAAATTCAAGACTTCCACGCAATTCGCGAAAAATCGACTGCGCATTTCCGAACCATCCGGGGTGGCTCGGACTTGGTGGATCAGCCACGCAAATGAGAGGGGTAAGGGGGTTAGGCCACCACGCGCCACGATCACGGTGTTTCCCGGCTTGCTGGGCGCAAACCCGACGCTCTGCGGGTCAACGAAGCGAACGGTCAGAGGAGAAAAGCTGGCGCCAAGGTATTCGTCCACATAGGATACATTGTTGATGTATTTCTGACGATCACTCAGGCCTGGTATCTGACTGCGGTCTTCGCCCATTCCGGTGTAGACATGTGCATCTGGATGCCATAACTTGTAGCGAGCGGTTTCAGCGCCATGCCATCCGAACCACCAGTCCCACATTTCGCCTGTCACGCCGGGCATTTTCGTCAAAACCGATACCACGATGTGTCCATCAGAGTTTAGCGTGTAGCCTGTCTCCTGAGGAAGGTAACCTGGGCGGGCCAACATGTCTGCTGCATTCGAAAGTCGGATTCCATATTCTGCGGCAACGGGACCGGTGATCATGGCTTCGCGCGCGTGCGCCTGAATAGGTAATGCACATTTCTGAAAATATTTTGCGTAGGGTTTTGCGTGGTCCTCGGTGCGATAGCCCAGATAGCGAGCTTCGATGTCATAGCTCGCGGGAATGGGCGCCCGGTCAGCCGAAGTTAATTGGTATCGCATGTGCGTCGCTCCGTGAATCCTGTATCGCAGGTGGTTAGGCCATCAGTGCCATGACTGTCGGCGGTTTTAGAACTCTGTCTTAATTCAGCCAATGCAGTGTGAACGATGCGCCTATTTTGGGGCTGTCAACCGTAATTTCCCAGCCATGTGAACGTGCGATTTCCTCGCATATCGACAGGCCTAAGCCGGCGCCTTCGTGGCGGCGCTGCGGACTACGCCAGAAACGCTCAAAAAGGTGCGGTAGGTGATTCGGTGAAATGCCTGGCCCTTGGTCCCGAACGGCAAGTGAATTCGTTTGCAGTGACAGTTCGACCTTGCCATTTTTCGGGGAAAAGTGTAATGCGTTTTCTAGAAGATTTTTCACCAATGCGAACAGTGCCATGCGGTCACCTACAACCGTGGTGTGGGTGTTGTCAAATGTAATGCGCATGTGCACTTGACGTTTTATCGCTATGGGGCGAAGAAAATTAATGACCTCTTGGGTCAATGGTAATAGTTGAATTGGCTCGATCCTGAAACTGCTGGTTTCACTGACTTCTGTCAATAAAAGTAGTTGCTGTACTTGTCGTGTCATGTGATCTATATCGCACAACAACTGATCTTGTTGCAAGTTGCCGTTTAATTCAATTTGACCACGTAATAGTGACAAAGGTGTTTTGAGTTCGTGTGCCGCGTCAGCCAAAAAGCGTTGCTGATTGCGAAATCCTGATTCCAGTCTACTCAGTGCTTCGTTGAAAGCCTGCACCAAGGGTCGCAATTCGCTGGGTAGGTTGCGATCAGTCAAGCGTTGAGAAATTCTTCTTGGTCCGATTTCTTTGGCTTGAGCCGAAGCGATATGGAGTGGGCGCAGAAGCCGCTTCACGGTCAACGACAGAACAATTCCGAGAACGACTGCTGACAATAATGTTGTAGCGAGTGTTGCCCCGCCAATCCTCCGGTTGGAATCCAAGTGGATCACAGTCACCAGTCGCTCACTGACCTTGGCCTCGATGATCCAAGAGATTTTTCCTCGATTGATCGGCAGTGAGTAGGTCGACATTGGAGTTTCAGCGGCGCCTGAAAAATGCGGTATATCGCGTGATTTCAGGTGTACATGGCCGGAGGGATCACTCACCTGATAAGCCAAGTCTCGCGGAAGCGCCTCAAGCAGCCATGGGAGTTGGTCCGGCCAATCCAGGTTGACAGGGCTGCCTTCTGCATCGAATTCCAGTGACTGGGCAATTATATTTGCCAACTTCTCTGCACTGTGGAGTGAGCCTCTGTCCGTCTGTGGGGAAAAAGCAAACCAGACAGTCGTGCCGACACATGAAAGTGTTGCAACCATGGCTGCCAAGTAGGTTGCCATCAGCCTGATTGCCAAGCTTTGGTGCCAGTCAGCCCTCAATGGCTGCATATCCAACTCCGCGGACATTGTTGATGCGCAGGTTGGAACCTATATCGGTTAGTTTGCGCCGTATTCTGTGCAGGGCTACATCCAGCGCGTTGGGCGTCACTGCCTCCTGCAAGCCCCAAGCTGCCGCATCGAGGGTTGAGCGCCGTACAGGACTGCCTTCATTTCTGAATAATGTCAGCATGATTTGCATTTCCGCACGTGCCAGCGGGCAGGTATAGTTATTGCATAGCATCACACCTTGCTCCGGTATCAGACGCACGTCACCCCAGCTTGGATTGAGTGCTACTTGGATTGGCGGTCGCCGCAGCAATGCGCGAACACGCGCCACCAGTTCGGACATTGGAAAGGGCTTACTCAAATAATCATCGGCGCCTGCTTCAAGTCCATCCACTCGATCGTGTAGGGCGTCTCTTGCCGTGAGCATCAGGCATGGAATGAACTGACGATCTGTCCGCAAGCGGCGCACCAAGTCAAGGCCATCTCCATCAGGCAGTCCTCGATCAACGATGATGCATGAGTAGTCCATGGTCTGCAGTGCTTCCCAAGCCAAGTTCGCACGTTCGACCGTATCGCATGCCAGGCCAGCGTTATCCAGTGCCTGCCTCACCAAGGCTGCCAAGCGATCATGATCTTCCAGCAAGAGCACGCGATACATGGTGTGATCAATACCTTAAAAACTATATAGATAGCTCGCCCGAACGGCTGATATACCACTGCGCCCCACCAGCGGGCTGTCCTTGATGGACGATCCAAGGATCGTGTGACTCACGTCTACGGAGGTGCTGTGCTTCGGAGCAAGAGAAATGTTCATGCGCAGTCCCAATTCAGTGTTGATGCTCGATGTGCCATCGTATGCAGCGCGGCCTACTCGCGATTCGGTGGCACGAATACCATAATAGTAGTCAACATATGAACTGTCCTGCCATACCATGGCTAATCGAGGCATTACATTCACGCTGCCAAACTGCGATCGATGACTGGCTTCCAGCCTGATTTGCTGACCACCGCTTCGGTTTGAAGCGTCGCCCAGCCATTCGGCAGATAAATTTGCCAGAGGGAGACGCAAGTCGGTTCGGGCGCCCAGCCACAAGCCTCCATTGCGTTTTTCCATGCCTTGAAGTTCAGCTGCATCGCTCGCCTCATAGCCTGCATCCGAATAACGTGCACGCAGAGTAAAGGAGACCAATCCAGCTGAAGGCAACTTCACATCGAGTGAAGGACCGAATAACCGTGCATAATCATTTTCGAAAGTCAGAAGGGGTAGAATTTTTGTGTCGGTTTTGACGCTGCGGTAAGGCGATGTCTCCCGGCCGATTCCCAAGCCCAAGCCCCAGCGGGAATTTTTCTCTTCTTTGGGTGGGCTTTCGGCTTGAGCTACGGCCGAATGCAGCGTCATGGCGAGCGTGAAGGCGGCAATCAATGGGGGGCGGGATGTGAAGTACATGTTGATCTTTCTCGATGGTCAGAATTGAATGTTAGTTCGCTTTGACTTACCGGATTATTACCGGCCAACGGTTGACGGCATGGGTCATTCGAGGTGAGTTAATTTTTGCTGTACCGGGTCATCCATGTTGGTGGCGATGGCGCGTACATATGTACGACCCTGTCGATGATTGTGGTTCATCTATTTTGAACGATGGCCTGAGTCGATCTTCATGCCAGCCGCATTGCCAACCAACCACTTGCTTTGGCCGCATCTGTTCTTGTGCATCATTGCAATGACTCAGATATGTCGGTGGTCTCAGGCTTATTGAGTGGCCAGAAGATATCAATTTTTTGAAATAACCAAACCCAAACCATCAAGATAAGTCTTGACTGCCAATCGGCCTGAAGCGATCGCAGCATCGCTGCCCAAGCCAAGGGAGCACTGCGCTGCCAATCCATGTCCGATCGCCAGCAAGCCGAGTGCCGCATATTGAGGGTCCACTGTCTGTTCAAGCCTGCCTTCAAGTTTCAGAGCTTGAATCAATGTGCAGATTTCATTCGCACGATGTGATGAGATTAATTTCTCATTCCATGCTGGATCGATCAGCAGTGAATGGCATTCGGAGTTCCGGATGACTCCCATCAGTCTGAGCAGCCGAACTTCATCGTCAAGGTGTTGAAGCGGCTTCAACGCGAGCTTGGCTAGGTGTTCAGATATTTCTGCCGCTTCTTCGTCGATGGAGCTTTTGGCGGGATATTCTGCAAGCCATAGACGTCGTTCCAGCACAGCTCGAAGGATCGAGCACTTGCTGTCGAAGTGCCAGCGGAAGGCGCCTCTGGACAGCCCGGCGATTTCGGCAATATTTTCCTGCGTAGTGCAGGAAAAACCCTGTTTCAAAAATAGCTCTTCAGCGGCATCCAGTAATTTTTCCCTGGTTTTTTGCGAGGCGGTTCCAGTGCTGATTGATCGGCAGGAACGGCTGCCTGTCCCTGCTGGAGCCGTACCTGACTGACGACTCAGGGAGTCCATCCGCCACCCAATCCCTTGTACAAAGCCAGATCGTTGTTCAGCTTGTTTAAGCGAAGACTGATCAAACCCTGCGCTGCGCTGTACCTGCTGCGTTGCGCATCCAGTACCGGCAGATAGCTGTCAACGCCATGGGTGTAACGGGCTTCGGAAAGTTTCAGCACCTGCTCACTGGCGGTCAGCAGCGCGCGCTGCGACTGCAATTGTGCAGAGATGGATGTGCGCTGTGACAGCCCATCCGAGACTTCCCGGAATGCGGCCTGAATCGCTTGCTCATACTGCGCCAAGGCAATGCCTTGCGCTGCCTTGGCGCTGTCGAGATTGGCTTGATTGGCCCCACCATCGAAGATGGGCAAGCTGATTTGTGGCACAAAGCTCCAGGCGCTCGAGCCACTCTTGAACAGATCAGACAAGGCTGTGCTGCTGCTGCCTGCCGCCGCAGTGAGGCTGATGCGTGGATAAAACGCCGCACGTGCAGCGCCAATATTGGCGTGACTTGCCTTCAACTGATGCTCGGCTTGCAGCACGTCAGGGCGTCGCAACAACAACTCGGACGGCAGACCAACGGGCAGATCACCCATGGCATTGAGTTCGTCGACCAGCGCTGCAGGCTGCAGCGCTTCTGGCAATACTGTGCCGACCAGCAGCGACAATGCATGCTGGTCAGCGGCTACTTGTCCTGTGTAGCGAGCCACGTCACCTCGTGCGGTTTCGACGCTCGTCTCGACCTGCCGCAAGCTGAGTTCAGTGCCGTAACCGTTGTTCAGGCGCGCCTGGGTCAGCGCCAGCGTTTCGGCCTGACTGCGCAGAGTTTCCCGTGCAAGCCCCAGTCGTTCCAGATCAGCAGCAAGGCCCAGCCAAGCTTGGGCAACCGAGGCCACGACGCTCAGTTGCGTAGCGCGACGTGCCTGATCTGTGGCGAGGAATTGCTCCAGTGCTTGTTCGTTCATGCTTCGCACTCGCCCGAACAAGTCCAGTTCGTAGGCGGTGATGCCCAAGTTGGCACTGTACTGACGTCCAATCACGGCCGAACCCGCACCAGACAAGCTGGCCGGTACGCGACTGATGGAACCGGCTGCATTGGCAGCAACGCTGGGCAACGATTGTGCGTCCTGAATTTGGTACGTCGCGCGTGCCCTGTCGATGTTCAGTGCAGCGATCCGCAGATCACGGTTGTGTTGCAGGGCGCTCTCGATCAACTGACGCAGCGTTGCATCGGAAAAAAATTCTTTCCAGCCAATATCCGGAGTGGTTGTGGAGGTTGACGTCTCATCATAGGCAGCTGGTATGGGCGCTGCCGGCTGTTCATAGCGTGGCGCCAAGTTGCTGCAAGCCACCAGCGAAGATGCCAGAGCCACGATGGTCAAAGAGAGGAAGCGGGGCATCTCAGTGGCCCTCCTGCAATGAGGTGGAGCTGTCGACAGTCGATGCCTTGCGCGGCACCAGTCTCTGCACGACAACAAAAAACAGGGGTACGAAGAAAATCGCCAGAACAGTGCCGGAAACCATGCCACCCACCACCGCAGTGCCCAGCGCATTTTGTGCACCAGCACCGGCGCCTTTGCTGGTCACCAGCGGCAGAACGCCCAGAATGAAAGCCAGCGAAGTCATCAGGATGGGACGCAGGCGCTGGCCGGCTGCCATGATGGCTGCCTCGACCACACCCTTGCCTTGCGCCACCAGCTCCTTGGCGAACTCGACGATCAGGATCGCATTCTTTGATGCCAGGCCTACAGTCGTGAGCAGGCCAACCTGAAAGTACACATCGTTCATCTTCCAGCTCAGCAGTGCACCGACAATGGTGCCCAGCACGCCCAGCGGCACCACCATGATCACCGAAACCGGAACTGCCCAACTTTCATAGAGTGCGGCCAAGCAAAGGAAGACGACGAGAATGGATACCGCATACAACACGGCTGCCCGGCCTCCAGCTTCGCGCTCTTGGCGTGAGACACCCGTCCACTCGAAGCCTATGCCCTTGGGCAGTTCGGCTACATGCTTTTCCACCAGATCCAGGGCCTGTCCGCTGGACAAGGCGCCAGGCAGTGCCATGCCAAGAATCTCGACCGAGGGTACGCCGTTGTAGCGTTCCAGGCGCGGCGAACCGACGACCCAATCAGCAGTTGCGAAGGCACGGAACGGAACCATGGTGCCGCTTGCGTTGCGTACATGCCAGCGGTCAATGTCGCCAGGCAACATGCGATGAGGTGCATCAGCCTGCATGAAGACCTTCTTGACGCGGCCGCGGTCAATGAAGTCATTGACGTAACTGCTGCCCCAGGCGGCGGACAGGGTGTTGTTCACATCAGCCATTGACAGGCCGAGCGCCCCGACCTTCTCCTGATCGATCTCGAGTTTCAGTTGAGGTGTGTCTTCCAGTCCGTTGGGTCGGATGGCCACGAGGCCCGGCTCCTTCATCAGTGCTGCAAGCAACTGGTTGCGTGCAGCCATCAGCGCTTCATGACCCAGGTTGGCTCGGTCCTGCAGCATCAGGTCGAAACCACTGGCATTGCCCAGTTCGGACACGGCAGGAGGTGCAAACACGAAGGCTGAAGCATCACGGAACTTGGACATGGCCATCATGGCTGCACCAGCCACGTTCTGTGCCTTCTGGTGTTTGGCCGTGCGCTGGTCCCAGGGCTTGAGCTTGATGAAGGCAAAGCCGGCGTTCTGGCCACTGCCCGCAAAGCTGAAACCTGCCACGGTGAAGATCGAATCCACCGAGTCCTTTTGCTCGACCAGAAACTGGTTCTCCAGAACTTTCAATGCTTTGATCGTACGGTCCTGAGTTGCACCTGCAGGCAGTTGCACCACGGCAAACAGCGTGGCTTGGTCCTCGTCAGGAAGAAAGCCGCCGGGAATCTTCGTGAAGACGAATCCCACCAGCCCTGCAAGCGCGGCATAGATGACCATGTAACGGCCTGCGCGGTTGACCATGTGGCGCACTGCGCCCTGATAACCAGTGTTGCTGCGATCAAACAGTCGGTTGAACGCACCAAAGAAGCCAGTGGTAGCCAATGCATGGCCTTTGTGCACAGGCTTGAGCAGCGTCGCGCACAGTGCCGGCGTCAGGATCATTGCCACCAGGACTGACAAGGTCATCGCCGAAACGATGGTGACGGTGAACTGGCGGTAGATGACACCCGTGGAACCTCCGAAGAACGCCATGGGAACGAACACGGCAGCCAGCACGAGGGCCACGCCAACCAGAGCTCCCGAGATCTGGCCCATGGATTTGCGGGTCGCCTCCAGTGGAGAAAGCCCTTCTTCGCTCATCACCCGCTCGACGTTCTCGACGACGACGATCGCATCGTCGACCAGCAGGCCGATGGCCAATACCATCGCCAGCATGCTCAGCGTGTTGATCGTGTACCCGAAGGCTGCCAGCACGCCGAAGGTACCCAGAAGCACGACCGGCACTGCGATCGTAGGAATCAGCGTGGCACGGAAGTTCTGCAGGAACAGGTACATCACCAGGAACACCAGCACCACTGCCTCGACCAGGGTCTTGACCACTTCCTCGATGGACAGGCGCACAAATGGAGTGGTGTCGTAGGGCTTGATCACGTCGACACCTTGAGGGAAGAAGGGCCGTAACTCCTCCAATTTGGTGTCGATGCCACGTACCGTGGCCAGCGCGTTGGCGCCCGTGGCCAGCTTCAGTGCCAGACCCGCTGCCGGCTTGCCGTTGAACCGGCTGGAAACGTCGTAGCTTTCGCTGCCCAGTTCGATGCGAGCCACATCCTTGAGCCTGACTGAAGATCCTGCAGTCGAGGTACGCAGCAGAATGTTCTCGAACTCAGCAGCCGTCTTCAGTCGAGTCTGGGCGCTGATGGTCGCGTTCAACTGCTGGCCCTGCACCGCAGGCAAGCCACCGACCTGACCTGCCGAGATCTGGGCATTCTGTGCCGTGATGGCCGCCTTCACGTCGGTCGGCGTCAACTTGAACTGGTTGAGCTTGTTCGGGTCCAGCCAGATGCGCATGGCGTATTGCGACCCGAACAGTGTCGTGTCACCCACACCCTCGACCCGGCTCAGCGGTTCCTGGATGTTGGCTGCCACGTAGTCCGACAAGTCGCTGCCAGTCATCCGCCCGTCGGTGGACACGAACGCCAGCACGTTCAGGAAGTTGTTGGCGGACTTGGTGACTTGGACACCTTGCTGCTGCACCTCTTGTGGCAGCAACGGCGTGGCCAGGGCCAGCTTGTTCTGTACCTGAACCTGCGCGGTGTCGGGGTTCGTGCCTGTCTTGAAAGTCAGCGTGATGGTGACCGCGCCGGAAGACTCGCTGGTCGAAGAGATGTACTCGAGCTGATCCAGCCCTTTCATCTTCTGCTCGATGACCTGGGTGACCGTGTCTTCCAGTGTCTTGGCAGATGCCCCGGGGTAACGCGCCGAAATGGCAACGGCAGGCGGAGCGATCGTCGGGTATTGGGCAATGGGCAGGGTATTGACTGCCATGATGCCGCTCAGCATCACGATGATCGCCAGCACCCATGCGAACACAGGCCTGTCGATGAAAAAACGTGCCATGAATATTCTCCGTCAGCCGGATCAGTTCGCCGCAGCAGTCTGAGGCTTGGCCTCGACCACCATGCCTGGCCGTGCCTTCTGTTGCCCTTCCACGGCAACACGATCACCCGCCTGCAGGCCTGAGGTGACCAGCCATTGATCGCCCATCGCACGACCCGTCCGGATCGGACGCTGCACCAGCTTTTGCGCGGAATCCACGACAAACACAAGGGGCTTTCCGGTCGGGTCGCGGCTGACGGCCGGTTGCGGCACCAGCAGCGCGTTCTCCATCACCCCCTCTTCCACCACCGCCCGCGCATACATTCCAGGCAGCAGGGCTCCTTTGGGGTTGGGAAACTCGGCCCGCAGCGTGACCGCACCCGTGCTCTGGTCCACGGTAACTTCCGACGACTGCAGCTTCCCCGTGAGCGGGTAGGTGCTGCCGTCTTCCAGCACCAGTTTTACCCGTGCCGTACCAGTCTTCAGCTGACCACTGGCCAACGCATTGGCAAGCGACAGCATGGTTGAACTGTTCTGGGTCACGTCGACGTAGATCGGGTCAAGTTGCTGGATCGTGGCCAGAGCAGTCGCCTGATTGGCCGTCAACAAGGCGCCGGGTGTGACCGTGGATCGACCGATGCGGCCACTGATGGGTGCCGTGACACGCGTGTATTGCAGGTTGATCCGTTGGGTCTGCAGCGCGGCCTTGGCGGAAAGGATTTCCGCCTCGGCCTGCAGCAGTGCGGCAGCGGCATCATCCGCATCTTGTTGACCGACAGCTTTCATCGCTGCCAGATCCTTGAGACGTGCCGCCTTGAGCTTCACAGCGACCAAGCTGGCTTCCGCCTTGGCCAGGGCAGCCTGCGCGCTGTCGACCGCAGCCTGATAAGTGGCGGGTTCAACCTGATAAAGCAACTCACCGGCCTTGACCACCGTGCCTTCCTTGAAGAGCCTCGCCTTCACCAGCCCTGTCACCTGAGGGCGAACCTCCGCGATCTGGACCGGGGCAACGCGTCCAGGCAAGTCGGTGGTCAGGGTCAACGACCTAGGCTCCACCGTCATCACGGTGACCTGTGGGGTGCCCTGTGTTCCTGTCACTGGAGGGCCTGGAGGATCACCACACCCGGTAAGCAACGCTGAAACGACGGCCAGAAGGGTGCCTGGCAAGGCGGTTGATCGCGTGGAACACATGTCAAGACTCCAGATGGAAGAGAGCTGGCAATGATTTGCATCAAGTCATTACTGTACCGTACGGTTCATTATTGACTTGACACTTGAACTTCGTCAAGTCGATACTGAACACCCTGGTTCATTTACGAAGGCACTGTGAAAGTTCGCACTGAAGCGCGGTACGACCGCATCCTCGAGATCGCATCTGGCGTCTTTCTTGAACAAGGCTTCGAGAGGGCCTCGATGTCCGAGATCGCACGCCGTGTCGGGGGGTCCAAAGCCACCCTGTATGGCTACTTCCCGTCCAAGGAGAACTTGTTTCTTGCGGTGGTTGAAGCAGAAGGTCAGCGTCACATGGCCGCAGCTGAAGCCGAAGTGATGTCGGCGATTGCAGGCACCTTGAGAGACGCATTGATCCGCCTCGGTGAAGCGGTCGTGACCTTCATGTGCTCTGAGGTCGCCTGCTCGGCCCACCGCATGGTGCTGGGCGCTGCGGGTCGCTCCGACATCGGTCAGGCGTTCTACGAGATGGGCCCCAAGCCTGCGCTGGAACGCGTCGCCGTCGCCCTGAGTGCGGCCATGGATCGCAACGAGATTCGCCGTGCGGATCCATGGGTCGCAGCGCAGCACCTCTCCGGTCTTCTGACAGCTGAAATTCAGCCTCGCTGGTTCTGTCGTGACCTGCAAGCGCTGGCGCCAGGAGAGGCGCAAGCCATTGCTGAACGAGCGGTGGACGTCTTTTCGCGCGGCTACAGCATCTGATGGCCTGGCTCCAAGGCCACGTTGACTGAAGCAAGCTGGAAGGCTAGTCGGCATCAGCAGGTCTCCGGGTGTGTGGCAGCGCCACGTCAGCGCGCGAGTCGGCTCAAGAGGCATGCATCTTCATTCATCAGGGTCGTCGGTCAGTGCCTGAAAAGCTTGAGCATTGACCACGAGTTCGATCGATTCCACGCAGCCATGCAGAGATGTAATGAGGCTTGGCGCAATGTGCAGCCCTATCACGGATGCAACAGGACCCCCCCCATGCCCTCGTCAGAGCAGACAGCCCACCAGCCCATATGCAAACGCCCGTTCACTGCGCTCATCGCGCTGGCATTCGGGCTCACGGCCTGCGGCGTGACCATTGACAACGGTCCCAGGAATCAGTCCCTGGTGGCAGGATTTGCTGCGCAGGACATGGACAAGATCGGTAGCTCTCTGCCCGCGACGAACCAGCCGCTTCCAGAGGTCAGCGTAGCCATGGCCTTCTCCGGTGGTGGTGCACGAGCGGCTGCATTTGCCCTCGGTGCTCTGCAGGGGCTGTCCTCCTTGCCTGCACCAACTCCATTCGACGGCACGCTGCTGGATCATCTCGGATTCATCACCAGCGTCTCCGGTGGCTCGATGACTGCAGCCTGGGTCGGGCTGTACGGCACCGGGTCACTGGACGAGTTCCGCCACAAGGCCCTGCTTCGGGACAGTGAACAAGGCTTGCGTGCGAGCCTGCTGAATCCGACCAACCTTCTGCGCCTTGCCGCAGGCGGGCTGAATGATCGAAACAATTTCCAGCATTGGCTGGACAACGAGGTCTTTCACCAAGCCACCTTTGCCGAGATGAGTCGTCCTGGGCATCCTCTGGTGTGGATCAATGCAACCGATCTGCAACAGCGCATGCCATTCACGTTCCATCAAGGAGTCTTCAGCACCTTGTGCAGTGACCTGAGCACCTACCCGGTGGCCGAGGCTGTGGCGGCATCGATGGCCGTGCCACTTGTGTTCGCACCCATCGTGCTGGAGAAGCACACCGAGCACTGTCCCGTCGACTTGGGAGTGGACTCGTCAACGAAGAGCAAAGCACTCAGTTCGACCATGCTGGGGCAAGCCATCGCCGGTGCCATGCGCGACCTTCGTGACGCGCACAGCGGCCGTTACGTCAAGCTGGTCGATGGTGGACTGACGGACAACTTCGGTTTGACCAGTGTCCAGCAATTCAGGACTCTGGCAGGGACCACCTACGCGCCACTCAGTCGCGCCGAGGCTCTGCATCTCCGGCGCCTGCTGTTCGTGGTCGTCGATGGTGGACGTCGACCATCGGTGGCCTGGAACCGCGTCGTGGAAGGTCCTGATGGCATCGACATGGCGTCTGCCTCCATCGATGCAGCCATCGACACCAATGTCAGGCTCAGCTACGACGGCTTCTTGCGCATGATCCAGCAGTGGCAGCGAGACGTGGTTCAGTTGCGATGTGCGCTGCCACACGAGGAGCAGCTTCTGCTGAAGACCGGGCGACCGCACTGGCGCTGCGACGACGTGGAGCTGTCCGTCACCCGCATCAGCTTCGATGATTTGGCGCCAAGTCGCGCTGCCATGCTGCATGAGGTGTCCACGCGACTGACTCTTCCTGCCAGTCAGGTCGACGCCGTCACCGCTGCGGGCAGGGACGCCGCGATTGGAAACGCAGCGATACGCGCTTTCTCCAGTCAGTCGCTGCTCAGGCACTGAACAGCATTCAAGCTGCAGCAGCAGAGCCGCTGATCATGGGGTGCAAAAACTTGTATCCGCAAGGCAAGACGAGAGAAGCATTCCACAAGCTAATGGCTCTTTTCTCCATGCGTTCACTCGATGCGACTGTCCAGTCAAGTTGATGGCAGTCGATATCCGATGCTACGCAAGTCGCCCGATGGGCGAATCCGTCGACGATCCACACTCAGGACCACCATCCATGCACATCTCCAAACACTGGACCGTATCAGTCCGCATGTACGTTGCGTTCGCCTTGATCGGGCTGGTGGTGCTCAGCGGTCTCGGTTTTGGCTATGCGCAGCAACGCCACAATGACACCACTCTGACGGTGGTGAGTCAACGAGAGTACGGACGCATGCAACAAGTGCACGCGTGGCAACTGCTCGCGACGGGTACCGCCGTGCGTATCGTCGCAGTCAACCGCAGCGCAGATCCTGTGCTTGGACGATTTTTTGGACCAGAAATCGGCCCTGGCATCACCGTCATCAGGCAGAAGTTTGACGAAATCAAAAAATGGGCGACATCACCAGATGAAGTGGCGATCCTCAAGGAGATCGACGAGGTCGGTGTCTTGATCGGCTTGACGCTCGACAAGATCGCCATGGCTCGCAAGTCGAGCGATGAGGCGGCCGCGGCGGCTGCTTTTGAGCAAAGCTTCATGCCGCTGGTGGCTCGTTACCAAAAGTCCATCGACAGGTTCGCGGCTCACCAGCAGCAGAAGCTCAACGATGGCATTGCCGCCGAGAATGCGGCGCAGTGGCAGCAATACTGGACAGGCACGGCCGTGATGGCCTTGCTTGTTGTCATCGCGGGATGTCTGGTGATGAGCCTGATGCGCTACATCCGGCGATCGCTGGCCAGTGCCATTCACGTGGCGGGTACGATCCGTTCGGGTCAGCTGGGGCTAAGCGTGGACACCGGGGGGCAGGACGAGTTTGGCGCGTTGATGCGTGCACTCGATGGCATGGCCAACAGCCTGCATCAGGTCGTGACCCAGGTGCGCAGCAGCGCCGACCAGATCGCAGACGCCTCGCAGCAGATCGCCGACGGCAACCAAGATCTTTCGGAGCGTACCGAGCGTCAGGCCAGTCATCTGCAGCAGACCGCGTCCACCATGGAAGAACTGGCCGCCACGGTACAGCAGTCTGCAACCAATGCGGTCGAAGCCAACCAACTTGCACTCGAGGCCAGCGCGGTGGCCCAGCGTGGTGGTGAGGTGGTTCATCGGGTTGTCGAGACGATGAGTGAGATCGAGAAGTCGTCCCACCGCATTGGAGAGATCATCTCTGTCATCGACGGCATCTCGTTCCAAACCAACATCCTGGCGCTGAACGCGGCGGTCGAGGCGGCACGTGCGGGCGAGCAGGGTCGGGGTTTTGCTGTCGTGGCGGGTGAGGTTCGTAACCTTGCACAACGCTCAGCCACGGCCGCCAAAGAGATCAAGTCACTGATCGTGGATTCTGCAGAGAAGGTACGCAACGGCAGCGGACAAGTCGAGGCGGCAGGTCAGACGATGACCGAACTGATGCGGTCGGTACAGCAGGTCAGCACCTTGATCGGAGAAATCAGTGCGGCCGCGGTTGAACAGCGCTCAGGCATCAATGGAGTCACTGAGGCGGTCGGACAACTCGATCAAGGCACACAGCAGAATGCAGCCTTGGTGGAGCAGGCTGCTGCTGCGGCTTGTTCGCTGAGCGAGCAGACACGCGAGCTGGCTCGGGCTGTCTCCGTCTTCAAGCTGACGCCTGCTCACTGATCTGGCTGGACAAGTCGCCAAGTGGTTTTCTTGGATGGACCAAAGTTTCCTGTCCCGCATGCAGGGAATGGGTTCATCCGCCGCTTTGGCGGGCGTGCGCAGGTCCGCCACGCGCTTTGCTCGGCCTGCCCATCGAGCCCAAGCACCTGCCTGTGCCGCTGCGCACCGTGCGTCTCTCGGTGGTGCCTGTCTGGATGTTCGCGTGAGGTCGCAGGATCGCCCACCCTTCGGACCCCTTCCTCTGCGTCGCGCTGAACTTGGTAGACTGCCGATCATGGGTGCTGCGCCGCGAGTGGCGCATCAGGTCGTTCACGCAGGTCGGGCCGCCTCGTGAGCATGCTCACGACTTGAGACCCCATGACGCCTGACCTCGTCCAGATCATCGCCACCGTGCTGTTCGCCGTGGCCCTGACGCACACCTTCGCCACCAGTCAGTTCGAGCGCCTGGCGCACCGCTACCCGCGCCACGCCGGGATGTTCCACCTGCTGGGTGAAGTGGAGGTGGTGTTCGGCTTCTGGGCCATGGTGCTGGTGTTGGTGATGGCGCTGACCCCCCCCGCGTCAGAATAGTTGCCGCGTCGATAGAACCCAAAGAGGGGGCGAAGACGAGGAGAAGACGTGGCTCGATACGGCAAGGAATACAAGGACCGGGTG
>NZ_QJJS01000029.1 GCF_003201595.1 Sphaerotilus hippei
CTCAACGTGAAACGGATTGTGAAGAGGAGAACTGGACCGGAACATCGGGTCACTTCCGTCACTTGAGTCCGTCATTTGCCATCCCCCTTGTCAGGCAAATTCCTACTCGATGTCAGCCTCGGGCCGGACCGAGGGATCCTCCGGCACCACACCATGAAAAAGGCCGCAGGCTGGGTGAGCCTGCGGCCTTGACGCCGGAGCGAAGAAAGGATGGAGCCGTGCGCGGGTGTTGTCCTGGCGGCGGGAAAAGAGGCCGTGCCTGTCAGGCGGCGCTGCGCATGGCGCCCGACATCGGCGCGCGCGGATGGGCCAGCAGGCGCAGCAGCTGCTGCTGGGCCAGTTCGATCAGGTCGGGCTGCTGTTCACGGAAGTCGCGGTAGGCCTCGTCGCGCGTGATGCCGTCGAGCAGCGCCACGGCCTCGTCGATCGGGCCCGTCACCGCCAGGCTCATCGCCAGCGTGTAGAGCGCGCCGGCATGGCCCGGGTCGGCCAGCAGCGCGCGCCGGGACAGCGGGATGGCGGCGGTCACGTCACCACGCTGGCAGGCCAGCGCGGCGGCGTCGGCCAGGGCCGGGGCGTACTGCGGATCGTTCTGCAGCGCCTGGTGCAGCAGCGACTGGGCCTGCACGTCGTGCCCCAGCCGGGCGGCCTCGCAGGCCTGGCGATGCAGCAGGTCGACGGCCGAGCCGGCCTGCAGCGGGCGGCTGCGGCGTGGGGTCGCGCGGGCGGCGGGCACGCTGCGTGCCAGCACCGCATCGATCGAGGCGACCACCTTGGCCATGCTGGCGGCCATCGGGGTGATCTCCTCGACCGGGCGGGGCAGGGCCTCGAAGGCGATGAAGGGCAGGCCGAACAGGTGCAGCCAGCAGCGGTCGAGCATGGACTGGCAGTGCACGTCCGCCCGCAGCAGCACGTCGATCTTGTCGAAGTGGGCCAGCGCACCGGAGCGGAAGTCGTCCACCCGGCTCTGCCGCACCGCCCACACCGGCCCGTGGGCCATGATGCCGAGGTCGGCATCCTCGGCGTCCTCGGCCAGGTGCTGCAGGCCGCACAGGCCCAGGAAATGCGCGATCAGGTTCGTGCCTTCGGGCAGGCCCTGCTTGCGCTGCCAGGCATCGCCCAGGCGCAGCGCGGTGTCGTCGAAGTGGTTGATCGGAGCCAGGGTGCGCAAGCTGTAGCGCTCCGGGCGCACCGGCAGCGCCCCGATCCAGTCGCGCACATCCTGTTCGACCAGCCGCGCGGGCGGCATCGGGTGCTGTTCGCGCCCGTGCACCGACAGCGGCTGCACCTCGCCCCAGCGGTGCGGTGCCTGCAGCAGCTGCAGGAAACCCGGTGCGTGGGCGAGCGGATCGCCGTGGGTGAAGACGATCTGGTCGTCGGGCAGCGCCCCCAGGCGTTCATGGCGCAGGTGCGCCAGCACGCTGCCGGCGGCGCCGCTGGCCGGGGCGGCCGGCAGGATCGTGACCTCACGTTCGAAGGCCGACGGGTCGAGCGCCTCGCCCCGGTTGTGGATCGTGACGGTGCAGTGGTCGGGCACGCTGTCGACCCAGCTCAGGTCTTCCCGATCGCGAGCAATGACGATGTGCAGCATGTGGCAGTTCCGGACAGGGCGGGGCGGACCCCGCGGGATGAGGGTCAGTGTAGGCAGCGGCCTGGCGCTGGAAGCCTTGAACAGCCCGGCGAAGGAGGGCCACTTGCCGTGGCCGCCGCCGGGGGATGCCGCGTCGGGTGGACCGCTCAGGCGGCCGGCTCGACCAAGCTCGACATGCGGGCCAGGCCCGGCCGGCCGGCCGGGTGGTGCCGCCGGCAGTGCAGGCGGCCCCCCCGCACCAGCACCTCGCCTTGCCAGTGCGCGGCCTGGTCCATCTGCGCCCAGAACCCCGCGACGGCGGTGGGCTCGACCGGCTCGAAGCCGCTGGCCGTGCCCGGGTCGTCGATCCGGTGCAGCTGCTGCAGCCGCGTGGCCAGGTGGTGCACCAGCGTGGGCACGCCACGGCGGGTCAGCCTGCCGATCAGTCCGGCATGGTGGGGGTCGGGCACCTTGTCGACCAGCAGCGTCAGGGCCCGGGCGGTAGCCATCATGCCGACCAGGGCCGAGAACGCCAGCCGGTCGGGGGTGCCGCTGCCCACGGCGATGGCGATCGGGCTGGCGGCCAGCGCGTCGGATCCCAGGGGGACGATGCCATGGTGCCGGCGGGCCCCCAGCAGCAGGTCCCGCTGGCGGGGGCGGTAGGCGCTCCACAGCGCCAGCTCGACCTGCGGATTGAAGACCACGGCCTGGAAACCGAAGGTGAGGGCGAGCTTGAGGGCCCCGTGTCCGCCCATGCTGCCGTAGTAGCAGGTCACGTCCTCGGGGCGCAGGCGTGGCAGCACCTTGCGGCGCACCAGCGTGCAGAGCTGCTCGAACACCTCGTCGCTGTACCAGTTGAGCTCCGGGTTGTTGACGAACAGCAGGTGGTGATCCGGCATGCCGTTGACCAGGCCGATCACCCCGGGATGGCTGTGGTGCGAGTCCACGCACGAGAAGACGATCAGCAGCCGGCGGGTGCCGGGCTCGGGGGCCTCGATCCACAGGTGGTGGCGTCCGCCGTCGTCGCGGGCCAGCGCCGCCAGGGCCCGGGTGCCGGGCGCGGACAGCGCCGCGGTCGCTTCGGCCTGCCAGGCCGGCAGATTCTGCAGTCGACCCCACAGGGCCAGCGCCTGCCGGGCATCCTGGACCTTGTGCCGGTGGGTCGGCGCGAGGCGACCGTGGGTGTGCAGCTGGGCGAGCTGGTAACGCGCCAGCCACTGCAGCGTCGGGTGGTCGGCCCGTTCCAGGGCCTGCCACCGGGGCAGTTGCTCGAGCGGGTCGGCGGCCAGCCAGTGCCGGGCGCCGGACACCCCGAGCGTCTGCAGCAGCAGGTCCATCTGCTCGAGCACCGCCGCACTCGGCCAGTCGCGCAGCGCCGCGCTCCAGCGTGACCAGGCCGACCACAGGTCACCGGCTTCCAGGTGGGCCAGGGCCAGCTGGTGGGCCAGGGCACTGCGGGTCTGCGGATGCAGGTGCGGGTCGCGCAGCAGCTGGCGGGCCTGGGCGATGCCGTCCGTGCGATCGGCCTGGGCCAGGGCGTGGTGGCAGCGGTCGATCGATGCCAGCCGGTCGAGCGCGTGCAGGGCGGCCGGCGGCAGCGGGGTCCGCGGCCCGTCGGGCTCGTCGCCCGGGGTGGGGTGAAAGCTGGCCAGCGCCTGCATCACCGCGCTCCAGCGTCGTCGTGGCAGGTGGCGGTGCAGGGCCTGCAGCAGCCGCTGGCGCCAGGCGGCATCGAGCAGCCCGCGGGCATCGAGCCCGTCGTGGCCGGCCCGGCGATCGAGGCGCAGCGGCGTCAGCGGCCCGGCTTCCAGCCAGAGCCGCAGCGCCTGCAGGTCGAGCTGCACGCTCAGCCGGTGGTGGATCACCAGTGCCAGCGCCTCGATGGCGGTGGCCTCGTCGTCGACCAGCACGGCCAGCTCGAACAGCCGGCACAGCCCGGCCGGGATCAGCGACGGATCCTGCTGCTGGGCCTGCTGGCTGGCGGCGTGCAGCTGTTGCGGATCGACCGCAGCGCAATGAGGCGCCTCGGGGTGATCGTGCAGCAGCGCCCGCAGGGCCGACCGGACGGCCGCCATCACCAGGGCGGGCGGGTGCCGTGCAGCCTCCCGCAGCAGGTCGTCGTGTCCGCCGCAGGCCAGGGCCAGCGCGGTGCGTGCGTGGTCGTGCTCGTCGACGGTCTCGACCTCGGGCGTCGGGACGGTCCGGTCGAGCCAGGCGGCAGCGACGGCGCCGCGGCGCTCGTCGTCGCCGCGGTGGGCGTCGATCAGGTCCAGGAAAGGGCGGTAACGGCCGTCGAGCAGCGTCCGGGCCGCCTCGCGGGTGTCGGGCGGAGCCTCGTCCCAGGTCCGCCACAGGTCGGCGATGCGAGCGGCCTGCGTGGCAGGATCGCTGGCGGCTTCCAGCAGCGGCAGCCGATCGAGCAAGCCGGTGGAGGCGGACATGGCGCGGGGCCTCAATGCCCGCCGGCCAGGCCGGCGCTGCGCAGCGGCGTGCCGGGCTGGACCAGCCTCAGCGTGTCGCTCTTGAGCGAGCTGCTCGAGACCCCTTCGGTGCGGGGCAGGTAGATCACCTGGCACAGCGAGCGCAGCTCGTCGAAGTGGCCCTGCCAGTCGTCACCCATCACGAAGGCGTCCACCCCCAGGCTGGCGATGTCGCGGGCCTTCTGCTCCCAGCAGGTCTCCGGGATCACCTGCGTCACGTGGCGGCAGGCCGAGACCACCTCGCAGCGGTCCTCGAACGGGACGATCGAGCGCTTGCCCTTGCCCGCGTTGAACTCGTCGGTCGAGACGGCGACGATCAGGCGGTCGAACCGTTCCCGGATGCGTCGGAACAGCCGGACGTGGCCGACGTGGAACAGGTCGAAGGTGCCGTAGGTGATGGCCAGCGTCGGCCGTGACCGGATGGCGTCGTCGTTCGACGACGGGCGATGGGCCTGGCGGATGGTGCGCGACATGCGTTCTCCTGCTCGAGGGTGATGGGGTCAGCGCCGGCCGGGCACGTGGCGGTCCAGCGCGAGTTGAAGCTGTTCGTCGATGTGAACCAGCAGACGGGAGGCCGATGCACCGTCCTCGTGGTCGAACAGGCGTGCGCGCAGCGCTCGCCGTGCAGCGCCGTGCGTGTCGTGGCGCAGCCGGCGCAGCGCCTGCACCAGCTCGTCCATGCGGTGCACCAGCACGCCGGGCAGGGCGTCGTCCAGCTTGGCGTCGAACAGCTGGCGGGACTGGCTCACATAGGCCTCGTGATCGGGGCGGTAGAGCAGCACCGGTCGATCCAGGTGCAGGTAGTCGAACATCACCGACGAGTAGTCGGTGATCAGTGCATCGCTGTCGCGCAGCAGCGGGTAGATGTCGGTGCGGGGCGCGACGAAGCAGATCGACGGGTAGAGCGGCGCGACCTTGTGCACCTGCGGGGCCTCGACCGGGTGCACATTCAGCACCAGCAGGTCACCCTGGCGCTGCACCGCCGCGGCCAGCTCGTCGAGCCCGGCCTCGAGCAGCCAGGCCAGTCCCTTGCCGTCGCGGAAGGTCGGGGCATAGAACCAGACCTTGCGGCCCGCCCGTCGGGTGGCCTGCATGCGCTCGCGGGTGTCGTGATCCACGTTGAGCAGGTCGGCCGTCGATGGCTCGCGGTGCAGCACGTCGTTGCGTGCATAACCCAGCGCGGCATAGTGCTCGAAGGAAAACCAGCGCTGCCACTCGTCGAGCTGGTGGGCGGCCGTGCCGACCAGGCTGGCATAGGGGCCGCAGGTGGCCATGACCCGGCCCATGCGCGGGGACATGTGCTTGAGTCCGACCAGGTTGCGCAGGCCGATCTCCTTGATCGAGATGCCGTGCCAGAGCTGCACCTGGCGTGCGCCGGCCAGCAGCGCCGCCGCGTAGGGATTCGGGTTCAGGAAATGGTCGCTGGTCACCACCACGGCGGCCTCGAGCGCCCGCTGCACGTCCTCGGCGGACCATGCGTCCCAGTTGTGGGGGAAACAGTCCGGTGTCAGGCTCAGGATCTGAGCCTCCTGTCGAGCATCGTGCGGCAGGAACCAGATGTCCATGTCCTGAGCGGCGGCGGCATCGCGGGCGGCCAGCCAGGCGTACTTCACGTTGCAGCCCAGGTAGGTGGTGCCGACGAAGACCGCCAGCCGGCGCTTGAGGTGAGCGCGGGACACGGCCGTCAGGTCCTGCAGGCAGCGTTCCAGGGCGACGGTCTTCTCCAGTTCCTGGAGGCGCGCTTCCAGAAGCGGTCGGCTGGTGTCCGGCGGGGCGGGCTTGCGGGCCTCGGCCAGTTCCGCGCGCGTATCGAGCAGGGCGCTGACCAGCTGGTCGATCGCCTCGACCATCTGCGCATTCGAGGCCTCGAGCTGTTCGAGCCGTGCGGCCACGTCGGTGCCTGCCACCGGTCCGGGTACGGCCGGCGACGCGGCATGGACCAGCATCGGTGCGGCTGCGACGGGATCGGCGGGACGAGGGGTTCGGCTCAGTCGTTGAGCCAGACTGGAGCGGGGCCTGGTGGCGGTCATGTCGGTGTCTCAGGCAGCAAGATGAAGGGGCGGCAGGGCGGCCTGCGTCGGCAGAGTGACGGGTTCATCCGCCGGCAGACCGGCTGGGGGCAGGCCGGCTTCGTGCCGCTCGACCATGCGCAGCAGCAGCGCCTCGAAGTCCTTGGCGTACTGGCGACCGTCGAACGCCGGTGAGGCGGTGCGTGCCTGCACCAGGTGTTCACGCAGCGCCTGCAGCCGTGGCCGGTCCTGCGCCAGCTCCAGGGCCTTGTCGATGTATTCGTCGACATCCAGGCACACCAGGTCCGGCAGGCCGACCGTGTCGAGCAGGCTGGCGGCGACCCGCGAAGCGAAGCCCTGGCCGGCGATCGTCAGCATCGGGACCGCGGCCCACAGGGCATCGCTGGCGGTGGTGTGGCCGCTGCAGGGGTAGGTGTCGAGGAACAGGTCGGCGTTGGGCAGGCGGGCGCGGTGCTGCTCGATGTCCATGAAGGGGGCGAAGATCAGCCGTCCGGCGTCGACGCCCTGTGCCCGAGCCTCGCGGCGCAGGCGCTGCTGCGTCTCCTCGTCGGGCACCAGCAGCCACAGCACCGAGTCCGGGGTCGCGGCCAGCACCCGGCACCAGGCCATGAACACGGCCGGAATCACCTTGTAGGCCTGGTTGAAGCTGGCGAACACCAGGGCACCCTCGGGCAGCTGGCATTCGGCCCGGCCCAAAGGGGCGGGTACCGAACGGCGGCTGTCGTTGGGCTGGTAGCAGTGCGGCATCTGGGCGATGTGCTCGGTGAAGTCGTCCGCCGCTTCCATCGGCGTGACGATGGGGTCGCCGATCACGTAGTCGATGAAGTCCGCGCCGCAGGTGCCGGGATAACCCAGCCAGGCGACCTGCAGCGGGGCCGGGCGCTGCGCCAGCGCGCCCATGCGGGAGCCGGCGGTGAAGCCCTTCATGTCGACCAGCACGCCGATGCGGTCGCTGCGCACCGCCTCGGCCAGGCGGTCGTTGTCCCACTGCGCCGTCTCGCGCACGGCCGTGGCGGTGCGCATCACCCGCTGGCGCAGCGCGCTGCGGTCGTCGATGCCGCCTGAATAGAAGTAGAGCTCGAAGCGAGAGGTGTCGATGTGCTCGAGCACCTCGGCCACCAGCATGGTGGTGGCGTGGTGGTGGAAGTCGCTGGAGACCAGGCCGATGCGCAGCTTGCCGCCGGGGCGCTCCAGCCGGGTCACCCGTTGACCCACCCATTTTTTTTCGTTGACGGCGCGGCGCCGGCAGGCCAGTTCGGCGGCCCACTTCAGCAGCTGCGGGTCGTCGGTCAGCGTCAGCAGGCAGAACGGGCTCAGGCCCTGGACCCGCGCTTCGGCATCGAGGGTCGCGCGCAGCTGCTGCACGCAGTCCGACAGGCGCTGCATGTCGCTCTCGAGCTCGGGCCAGTCGCAGGCCCAGGCACTGTAGTGCGCGGCATACAGGGCGGCGCCCAGCGACTCCGGCTCCAGGTCCAGCACGGTCCGGAAGCACTGGCCGGCCTCGTAGTGGCGGCGCAGCGTGGCCAGGCACTGGCCCAGCTGCATCATGCCCTTGACCCGCTGGTTCTGGTCACAGTCGGGGGCCGCCAGCGCGGACAGGAAGGCCTGGCAGGCTTCGGCGGGCTGGCGTTCCTCCAGCAGCACCGAGCCTCGCAGCAGGTGCCAGCCGGCGCTGCGCTCATCGCCGCTGTTCAAGGCGCTGATCACTTTCAGCGCCTCGGCGTTGCGGTGTGTCTTGCGCAGCGACTCCGCCAGCAGCTGGCAGGCCGGTTCGCTGTCCGGGGCCAGCTCGAAGGCGTGCCGCGCACTGGCGATCGCCTCGTCGTATCGCTCGAGCTTGTGCTGGCTGCGCGCGAGGTTGATCCAGTAGACCGCGTCGCCGGGCGCCTTCTGCACCGCCGTGCGGAACAGGGGCAGCGCCGACTCGTGCCGTTCGGCCCGCGCGAGCTCCACTCCCTTCAGCCAGGCCTGATGGGCCTGCCGGGCCGCGGCGGTGGACGTGGGGCGGGTGGCGGAACGTGCGGTGGAAGAGCGTGGTGTGGGGAGCATGGGCCGGCCTGTGGAAACCTTGTTTCTGCCCGCTCCACTATAGGAATGCGGCCGCAGGACAAGCTCATGAATAGAGTGCGCATCGCCCTTCAACTTCCCGAGGTGGCTTCCGATAACAACTTCAACGGGCAAGCCGTCTGAAATCCGGAAGAGCAAAGAGGCACTCAAGTCAAGTGCACAAGGCTCCGATAAACCAGATAACGGATGTGCATCTTGTCTCCGTGGTCCGGTTAGACGGCTGATGCTGACTAGCGCCGGGCGATGAGGTCGCAGACCGACGACAGCTGCGGCCCATGTTCGACGGCGCTGAACGCCGGTACTTTTCTACATTAGGAGTCCATCATGGCAGCCACCATCAACACCAACCTGATCTCGTTGAATGCCCAGCGCAACACCAGCGCTTCGCAGTCTTCCCTGTCCACCTCGATGCAGCGCCTGTCCTCGGGCCTTCGGGTGAACTCCGCCAAGGACGATGCCGCCGGTCTGGCCATCTCCGAGCGCATGAATGCCCAGGTCAAGGGCATGAACGTGGCCATCCGCAACTCCAACGATGGCATCTCGATGGCGCAGACGGCGGAAGGCTCGCTGGCCAAGACTGGTGACATGCTGCAGCGCATGCGTGAACTGGCGGTGCAGGCCCGCAACGACACGAACAACGGCAGCGACAAGGATTCGCTGGACAAGGAATTCGGCGAGCTGGCCAAGGAAGTGCAGCGCACGCTGGGCGGCACCTCCTTCAACGGCAAGAAGATCATCGGCTCGGACGCCGGCACGCTGACTTTCCAGGTCGGTGCGGGCACCTCGGAGTTCGACACCATCGACGTCAAGACCACCGACATGACCTCGGCCTCCGAGATCACCGATGTGGCCGGCACGTCCGTCACCGGCGCGGGCCGTGCGGTGATCGACAGCACGACCGACTCGGCCAGCCTGAAGACCGTGATCGACAACATCGACCTGGCGATCGACAAGGTCAACTCCGAGCGTGCGACGCTGGGCGCGACCCAGAGCCGCTTCGATGCGGTGATCTCCAACCTGCAGGTGTCGTCGGAGAACCAGTCGGCGGCGCGCAGTCGGATCATGGATGCGGACTTCGCCTCGGAAACGGCGAACCTCTCCCGAGCCCAGGTGCTGCAGCAGGCGGGCAACGCGATGATCGCGCAGGCCAACCAGCTGCCCCAACAGGTCCTGTCCCTGCTTCGATGACCTCGGCCTGAGCTTCAGGGGGGCAGGGTCCGCCCCGGGTCCACCGGGTCCCTGAAGCGCCTGAGCCGCTCCCCGCCATCAAGACCGAAACCGCCCGTGAGGCGGTTTCGGTCTTGATGTGCGTAACAAGAGGCAACCGGCCCACCTTCAAAAACAGCGAGGTTTCCGTGATGCATTTCCAGCGTTCGAAGCCGGTGCGATTGCCCAGAATCCATCCCACAGACCCTGTCTCCAGGGAATGAGGTCCGGAGCACTGACGGTGCTGTCCGCGTCGATATCGACCGGGCAGAGTCCGCCGGTATTCGTTATCGGGCCGGCCTTCGTGCGGTGGATCCTGTCAGTCAGATCGACGGGTGCGCTGTGGAGGATCGGTCCGGTCGCCGGAAAGTGTGGACGCTTGAGGAGTGCTTGAATGCCCCAGACCATCAATACCAACCTGATTTCGCTGAACACGCAGCGCCAGCTCAACAGTTCGCAGGGCTCGCTGTCGACCTCGATGCAGCGTCTGTCCTCCGGCCTGCGGGTGAACTCGGCCAAGGACGATGCCGCCGGCCTGGCCATCGCCGAGCGCATGAATTCGCAGACCCGCGGCATGAACGTGGCCATCCGCAACGCCAACGACGGCATCTCGATGGCCCAGGTGGCTGAAGGGGCGCTGTCCAAGGGTGCGGATGTGCTGCAGCGCATGCGTGAACTGGCGGTGCAGGCCCGCAATGACACGAACAATGACAGCGACCGCGATTCGCTGGACAAGGAATTCGGCGAACTGGCCAAGGAAGTGCAGCGCATCTTCGGTGCCACCTCCTTCAACAACAAGCGCGTGATCGGCTCGGATGCCGGCACGCTGACCTTCCAGGTCGGCGCCGGCACGACGGAATTCGATACGATCAACATCGCCACCGCCGACATGACCACCGCCGCCGAGATCACCGATGTGGCTGGCACCACGGTCACCGGCACCGGCCGCGCGGTGATCGACAGCACGACCGACTCGGCCAGCTTGAAGACCGTGATCGACAACATCGACCTGGCGATCGACAAGGTCAACGCCGAGCGTGCGACGCTGGGCGCGACCCAGAGCCGCTTCGAGGCGGTGATCTCCAACTTGCAGGTGTCGTCGGAGAACCAGGCGGCGGCACGCAGCCGGATCATGGACGCCGACTTCGCGGCGGAAACGGCCAGTCTGTCGAGAGCCCAGGTGCTGCAGCAGGCGGGCAACGCGATGCTGGCCCAGGCCAACCAGCTGCCCCAGCAGGTCCTGTCGCTGCTCAAGGGCTGAGGTCGCCGGCATCGGCGATCACGATCGGCTTCAGCGCCAGGGTGTTGCTGCCGATACCACCATCGTCCGCGGCCGTCAGGCCCGGGCGATTTGTCGTTTCAGGAAGTGCATTTTTCTCATCTGAAAGGTGACGATCATGGCCAGCATCAGTTCTACCGGTCTGGGCAGCGGTCTGGATGTGTCCTCCATCCTCAGCTCGCTGATGGCCGTCGAGCGTCAGCCGCTGACGAAGATGCAGGCGGACGCCTCGAAGCTTCAGACCAAGCTGTCGGCGTACGGCAAGGTGCAGAGTTACGTCTCCTCGCTGCGGGATGCGGCCAGCAAGCTGTCGAAGTCGTCTACCTGGGGGGCGACCACGGCCAGTTCGGGTGATGCCGGCGTGGTCAGCGCGGCCAGCAGCTCGACCAGCGCGGCGGCCGGCTCCTACAGCGTGTCCGTGACCTCGCTGGCCGCCAGCCAGGCGGTGGCCAGCGGCAGCTTCACGGACAAGACCGCCGTGCTGGGCAGCGGCTCGCTGAGCATCGAGCTGGGCACCTGGACGGCCGACCAGACCGGCTTCTCGCCCAAGTCCGGCAGCTCGGCCGTCAGCGTCAGCGTGGCGGCGACCGACACCCTGGCCGACATCCGCGACAAGATCAACAACGCGGAGGCGGGGGTCAAGGCGACCATCGTCACGGATGCCTCGGGCGCCCGGCTGGTGATGCGCTCGTCGGCCACCGGCGAGGAGAACGGCTTCCGGGTCACGGCGGCCGATGACGACCTGGACAACACCGATGCCTCGGGGCTGTCCGCGCTGGCCTACGACCCGTCGGTGTCGGTGGCCTCGATGACCCGGACGCAGCCGGCCGCCAATGCGGTGGCGACGGTCAACGGCCTGGAGGTGAGCTCGGCCTCGAACACCCTGACCGACGTGATCGAGGGGGTGACGCTGAAACTGAACAAGGTCAGCAGCGATCCGGTGGACGTGTCGGTGGTGAGCGACACCGAATCGATCAAGACGGCGCTGACTGACTTCGCCAAGGTCTACAACGACCTGGCCAACTACCTGACCAGCCAGACCAAGTACGACGCGAGCACCAAGACCGCGGCGACGTTCCAGGGGGATTCGTCGGTGAACGCGATCCGCTCCGGTCTGCGCAACCTGGGCATCAGCAGCAGCGGCTCGTCGAGCACGCTGCAGCGCCTGTCGAGCATCGGACTGGACCCCCAGGCCGACGGCACGCTCAAGACCGATTCGACCAAGCTGACCGCGGCGCTAGGCAACGTCGAGGAGCTCAAGAAGATGTTCGTGACCTCGGGGGCCACCCTGGGGCTGGGCGAGAAGCTGCGCACCTGGGGTGACAAGCTGCTGGGCATCGAAGGTGCGGTGACCACCCGGCAGAGCAGCCTGCAGAGCCAGGTCAGCGAGAACTCCAAGAAGCAGAGCCGCTTCGAGGAGCGCATGACCACGGTCGAGGCGCGCATGAAGGCGCAGTACACCTCGCTGGACGCGCAGATGAGCAAGATCTCCGGCCTGTCGAGCTACGTCACCCAGCAGCTGGCGGCGCTGTCGAGCAGCAGCAGCTGACGCTTCAATCCCGCCCAGTTCGATCGATGACCGGCTCAAGTCGATGCGGCGGTGGTCGATAACTCAAATAACCAGTTCAACCAGCGACGCACCGAAATGTTTGCACAAACCAGCTTTCGCGGCTCCAACTCCTCCCTGATGCTGTCGGGCCTGTACCGTCAGATCGGCGTCGAGACCGGTGTCAAGACCGCCAGCGCGCACCAGCTGGTGCAGATGCTGTACGACGGCCTGCTCGAATCCATCGTGCAGGCCCGGGGGGCACTGGCCAGTCAGGACGTCGAGGCCAAGGGTCGTGCGGTCACCCGTGCGGCCCGCATCGTCGACGAAGGCCTGAAGGCCGCCCTCAGCCCCGCCGGAGGCGAGCTGACGATGAACCTGTCGAATCTGTATGGCTACATCACCCGCCGGCTGATGCATGCCCACCTGCACAACGATGCGGCGGCACTCGACGAGTGTCACCGCCTGGTCCAGCCCCTGCGTGATGCGTGGGCCGAGATCGGCGCCCAGGTCCAGGCCTGACCGCCCGCTGCCGCAGCACGCCGGCCCCCAACAGATCAGAGTTTCACCATGACCCACGCCCTCCTGCAGTACTACGAAGCCATCGAGACGGCGAGCCGCGAAATGCTCGATGCTGCGCGCTCAGGCGACTGGGATCGTGTGGTCAAGCTCGAAGGTGCTTGTGCGGTGCTGATCTCCCAGCTCAAGCATGCCGCCTCCGATGGCCGCCTCGAGGG
The DNA here is from genome assembly GCF_003201595.1 of Sphaerotilus hippei. Lineage (GTDB taxonomy): Bacteria > Pseudomonadota > Gammaproteobacteria > Burkholderiales > Burkholderiaceae_C > Sphaerotilus > Sphaerotilus hippei. The sequence continues at coordinate 12,916 of NZ_QJJS01000029.1, forward strand.
CGATGCCGTGCAGGCCAAGGCGCGCATCATGCAGCGCATCCTGCTCAATGATGCGGAGATCCGCCACCTGGCCGAGCCCTGGCTTGAGGACCTGGACCAGATGATGTCCGGTCAGGCGCGCAACGTGCTGCACTGAAACCCTGGAGCATCGTCGTGTCTTCCGATTCCCTGTCGTTCCAGGCGGATGCTCCCGAGGCACCGCTGATCGAGTCGGCCACCGCGCTGGCGGCGCACGAACTGCGCTCCCATGTCGAGATCCGGGCGCTGATGCGGCAGTTCGTGCAGGGTGATGTGCCGATCTCGCTGATCTCGCCCCCCGACCTGAGCTACACCACGTCGCTGTGGGCCGAAGACGAAGGACGCCAGCTGCTGTCGTTCGCCGCCGATGGCGGGGATGCCCGGGTGCGGCGGCTGCTGGCCGCGCCTGCGCTGGTCGCGGTGGGCTACATCGACAACATCAAGATCCAGTTCGACGTGCAGGACCTGTCGCTGGTCAGCGGACTGGGCTCGACCGCGCTGAATGCCCGTTATCCCGTCCGGATCTACCGCCTGCAGCGGCGTGACAGTTACCGGGTGCGGCCACTGTCCCAGGCCCAGCCCGTGGCCCGCCTGAACCATCCGGCGGATCCGTCGCTGGCGCTGGTGCTGCGGGTGCTCGATGTCAGCCACACCGGTGTGGCGCTGCTGCTGCCGGCCGACCTGCCCGCGCTGCCGCTCGGCACCGTGCTCGGCGAGGTCCGGCTGGATCTGGATGCGAGCCACTCCACGCGGCTGGTGCTGAAGGTCATCCGCATCGGTGCCGTGCATGCCGTGCAGGGCGGTGTCCGGCTGGGTTGCGAGATCGTCAACCTGCCGCTGGCCTCGGGTCGGGTGCTGCAGCGTTACCTGGAGCAGACGCAGCAGCGTCGGCGCATGCTGTCGCTGTGAGGGTCGCGGTGGGTGTCGTCGTGAGCGGGGCGGCACGAGCCGCGGCCCGCATCACACCTGCATGTTCATGATGTCGCTGTAGGCCTGGACCAGGCGGTTGCGTACCTGCAGCGCGGCCTGGAAGCCGATCTGCGACTTCTGCATCGACAGCATGGTCTGCTCGATGCTGACGGTCGGGTTGTCGAGGCTGACCTCGCGTTGCAGCCGGGATGCCTCGTTCTGCGCCTGGCTCACGCTGCGCAGTGCCTGGCTCATCGCCTGCGAGAAGCCCACGCCATCGGCCCGGGAGGTCGCATCCGTCGACGACAGGCCGGCGGCCTGGGCGCTTTCGCGCACACGCTGGGCGACCTGGGGCATGCCTGCCCGGGTCGCGGCTTGTGCAAAGTCGAAGGGTTTGAGCTTGATGTCCACAGGGCCTCCTGGAACCAGGCAGGGCTGGCAAGGATGAGGCATCGTATGCCGTCCATCCAGACCGTAATGTACGGAAGAGAGGCCGGTTGTGCGAGCTGTTCCGTGCCTGGACACGGTGGCCACTCCGAATAATCCGTTCCATGCCAGTCCCGGAAGGTCCGGGGCTGATCGATGTCGAACGGATCCATGGACAACGCAGCCCTCCAACCGCTGACTGCCAACACGGCAGCGGCCGCAGAGCCCCAGCAGGCTGCGGGTCTGGTGGCGCGACTCAACGCGTTGCCGATGGCCCGCAAGCTGATGCTGGCCGGTGGTGTGCTGGCGCTGGTGGCGCTGCTGGTCGGCTCCGTCCTCATGCGCTCGACCAGCAACGACAAGGTGCTGTTCGCCAATCTGTCCGACAAGGACGGGGGCGCGATCGTGGCCCAGCTCACCCAGATGAACGTGCCCTACAAGTTCACCGAAGGGGGCACGGCCATCCTGGTGCCCGCCGAGAAGGTGCACGACGTTCGGCTCAAGCTGGCGCAGGCTGGACTGCCCAAGGGCTCGACCGTCGGCTTCGAGCTGATGGACAACGCCCGTTTCGGCACGACGCAATTCCAGGAGCGGCTCAACTTCCAGCGTGGCCTCGAGGGCGAGCTGGTGCGCTCCATCACGGCGCTGGCCGCGGTCGAGGCGGCCCGGGTCCACCTGGCGCTGCCCAACCAGAACGGCTTCTTCCGTGACCAGCAGAAGCCCAGCGCATCGGTGCTGCTGACGCTGCGCCCCGGCCGCACGCTCGATCAGGCGCAGCTCGCCGGCATCGTGCACCTGGTGTCGGCCAGCGTGCCCGAGCTCAACACCAAGGCGGTGAGCGTGCTGGACCAGACCGGCAGCCTGCTGTCCGGACCGCCCGAGGGCATGGCCAGCACCAGCGGCCTGGATGCGCAGCAGCTGCAGTACGTCAACCACATCGAGACCCAGTACACCAAGCGCATCATGGACATCCTCGAGCCGGTGGTCGGTCGGGACAATCTGCGAGCCCAGGTCAGTGCGGTGGTGGATTTTTCGCAGACCGACGCGACCTCCGAGGAGTTCCGACCCAACCAGGGCCAGGAGCCGGCGGCGGTGCGCAGCGCGCAGTCCTCCGAGTCGGCCGGGGGCGGCTCGGTCCAGCCGACCGGCGTGCCGGGGGCGGTCACCAACCAGCCGCCGGTGCCGGTCACCGCACCGATCAACGGCGCCTCGCAGCCTTTGCAGGCGGCCGGGGCCGGGGGGGCGGGGGCGACCACCAAGCGGGACGCCGTCACCAACTACGAGGTCGACAAGACCGTGCGCGTGACCCGCGGCGCCACCGGCTCCATCAAGCGGCTGACCGCCGCGGTGGTGGTCAACCAGCGCTCGGTGACCGACAAGAAAGGCAAGACCACGCCGCAGAGCCTGACGCCCGAGGAGCTGGAGAAGATCACCGCGCTGGTGCAGGAGACCGTCGGCTTCAACAAGGAGCGGGGCGACTCGGTGAAGGTCATCGATGCGCCGTTCCAGGTCGACAAGACCCCGGTCGACGAGACGCCGCTGTGGAAGCAGCCCGAGACGATCGAGCTCGTGCGCACGCTGGCCGCGCCGCTGGCCATGGCCTTGCTGGCGCTGATCATCGTCTTCGGTGCCATCCGCCCGGCACTGCGCGAAGCCCGTCCCAAGGAGGTGGTGCAGCGTGTCGAGGCGGTGGTCGACGATGTGCAGGAGCTGCCCCCCGTCGATGGATCGACCGACCAGGCCGCGCTGGAGGCCGACGGTGGCAAGTCGGTCCCGGCGCTGCCAGCCCCGGGCGAGGACACGTCCCAGAACCGGCTCGAGGCCATCCGCAAGCTGGCCCGGGAGAACCCGGCCGCGGTGGCCAACATCATGCGCGACTGGCTGGCCAGCTGAGCGCGAGGACACGACATGGAAGAACAAGGACTGGAAGACGCGGCGATCCTGCTCATGTCCCTGGGCGAGGAAGAGGCGGCCGAGGTGTTCAAGCACCTCACGCCCAAGGAAGTGCAGCGTCTGGGCGAGACCATCGCACGCACCAAGTCGATCGCCCGCGATCGCTACGACGGCGTGCTGCAGCGCTTCGAGGCCCAGGCGGCCGAGAGCAGCATGATGGTCAGCAACACCGACGAGTACGTGCGCAACGTGCTGCGCAAGGCGCTGGGCGAGGACAAGGCCAACCTGCTGATCGACCGCATCCTGCAGGGCAGCGACGTCTCGGGCATCGAGAGCCTGAAGTGGATGGACGCCGGCTCGATCGCCGAGCTGCTGCGCAACGAGCATCCGCAGATCGTCGCGGCCATCCTGGTCCACCTGGAGTTCGACCAGGTCTCGGAGGTGCTCAAGCAGCTCAGCGAACGCATGCGCAACGAGGTGCTGGTGCGCGTGGCCACGCTCGACGGCATCCAGCCCAATGCACTGAAGGACCTCAACGACGTGCTGTCGCGGGTGCTCGCCGGCGGGGACCGCATGCGCAAGGCCTCGCTGGGCGGGCCCAAGACCGCCGCCGAGATCATCAACATGATGGGCTCGAGCGTCGAGACCTCGGTGCTCGACTACATCCGCGAGGCCGACAACGACCTGGCGCAGAAGATCATGGACAACATGTTCACCTTCGACGACGTGGTGAAGATCGACGACAAGGGCATCCAGGCCCTGCTCAAGGAAGTGCAGAGCGAGTCGCTGGTCATCTCGCTCAAGGGCGCTCCACCCGAGCTGCGCGAGAAGGTCTTCCGCAACATGTCCAGCCGTGCGGCCGAGACGCTCAAGGAAGACCTGGAATCGCGCGGTCCGGTGCGTCTGGCCGACGTGGAGAACGAGCAGAAGGAAATGCTGAAGATCGTGCGTCGCCTGGCCGACGAAGGCCAGATCGTCCTGGGTGGAGGCGGCGATGACCAGTTCGTCTAAGTCGCGCTCGTCCCGGCTGCACGAGCCGATGCCGCCGGCGCCGCCGCCGACCGATCCGGCCGCCAGCCGCGCCGCGGCCTACGCCCGTTTCATCCCGCGCGAGGAGCTGAGCCATTTTTCGGCCTGGCAGCTCGGCAACTTCGGTGACGACCCGCAACGCAAGCCGCCGCTCCAGCCCCAGGCGCCGCCGCCGCCGGCCGCACCCGATCCGGAAACGCTGCGCCGCCAGGCGGAGCAGGCCCGCCAGCAGGCCGAGCGCGAAGCGGCCGAGTCGGTCGTGCGCGAGGAGCAGGCCCGCCTCCTGGCGCTGAAGGAAGCCCGGGACGGTGGCTACCAGGACGGCTACCGTGATGGCCTGGCGGCGATGGAGAGTTTCAAGCAGAGCCATGCGGCCCAGACGGCCGCCCAGGTCGCGGCGGTGATCGAGCAGATGCAGGCCCGCCTCGAGCAGGTCGAGATCGATCTGGCCCGGCGGGTCGCCGGCATCGCGCTGGACATCGCCCGCCAGGCGGTGCGCAGCGAGCTGGACCAGCGTCCCGACCATGTGGTCGCGGTGGCGCAGGAGGCGCTCGGCGTGCTGCTGGTGTCCGCCCGCCACGTGACGGTGCGGCTGCATCCGGATGACCACGGCCTGGTGACCCAGGGCTGCGCGGAAGCCCTGTCGGCCCGCGGGGCCCGGCTGGTGGCCGACCCGGGCATCGAGCGCGGTGGCTGCCAGGTCGAATCCGATGTCGGCGGGGTCGATGCCCAGGTGGCCAGCCGCTGGCAGCGGGCGGTGGCCGCGCTCGGTCGCGACGATCCGTGGTCGATCCAGGACGACGAGGCGATCGACGTGCCCCGCTCGGAGGCCGAGTGATGGCGCTGACCACCGAACACTGGGACCGTTATCTCGGCAGCCTGCACGAATTCGTGAATGCGCCCGTCACGCTGGCCACCCATGGCACGCTGGTGCGGGTGGCCGGTCTGGTGCTGGAGGCCGCGGGCATCCGCGTGCCGGTCGGCTCGCTGTGCGAGGTGCTGATGGACAACCAGCCGCCGGTGCAGGCCGAGGTGGTGGGCTTTTCCGGTGACCGGGCGTTCCTGATGCCCACCGGCGAGGTGCACGGCCTGGTCAGCGGCGCCCGGGTGGTGCCGCACGGCACGCCGGTGCAGACCCCCCGCATCGGCCATGTCGCGCGCCCCTGGCGCCGCAGCGAGGACCGCTCCCGCCACCTGCCCATCGGGGCCGGTCTGCTGGGGCGGGTCGTCGACGCCCAGGGCGTGCCGATGGACCGGCTCGGGCCGCTCCAGCAGGTCAATGCCGAGCCGCTGGTGCGCCGCCCGATCAACGCGATGGAGCGTGAACCGGTGCGTCAGCCGCTGGACACCGGCGTGCGGGCGATCAATGCGCTGCTGACCGTGGGGCGTGGCCAGCGGCTGGGCCTGTTCGCCGGCACCGGCGTGGGCAAGTCGGTGCTGATGGGCATGATGGCGCGTTACACCGCGGCCGACGTGATCGTGGTCGGGCTGATCGGCGAGCGTGGCCGTGAAGTCAAGGAGTTCATCGAGGACATCCTCGGCGAGGAGGGCCTGCGCCGCTCGGTGGTGGTGGCCGCGCCGGCCGATGCCCCGCCGCTGACCCGCATGCAGGGCGCGACCTACGCCACGGCGATCGCCGAACATTTCCGTGACCAGGGGCTGGACGTGCTGCTGCTGATGGACTCGCTGACCCGCTATGCGATGGCGCAGCGCGAGATCGCGCTGGCCATCGGCGAGCCGCCGGCGACCAAGGGCTATCCGCCGAGCTGTTTCGCCAAGCTGCCGCAACTGGTCGAGCGCAGCGGCAACGGCGCGCCGGGGCAGGGTTCGATCACCGCCTTCTACACCGTGCTCAGCGAGGGCGACGATCAGCAGGACCCGATCGCCGACGCCGCCCGAGGCATCCTCGACGGCCACATCGTGCTGTCGCGCGAGCTGGCCGAAGGGGGGCATTACCCGGCCATCGACATCGAGAAGTCGATCTCCCGGGTGATGTCCAGCGTCGTGCCGCGTGAACACATCGAGGCGGCGCGCCGCATGCGCCAGATGCTCTCGCGGGTCAACAAGGCACGGGACCTGATCCAGCTCGGGGCCTACACGCCCGGACACGACGCCGATCTGGATGCCGCCGTGCGATCCCAGCCCGCGATGCTGGGCCTGCTGCAGCAGGACACCTGGACCCGCTCCCCGCTGCCCGAGAGCCTGGCCACGCTGCGCCAGGTGACCCGCAGCCACTGAGTGCAAGGACTGAAGGAGGACGCTAGCCCATGACCCATTCCAGCCTGCAACCGCTGGCCGTGCTGCTCGAGCAGGCCGAACGAGACCGCGACGACGCCTTGTCGCGCCAGCGCCAGCACGAGGGCCGCCTCGGCGCGGCCCGCCAGCAGGAGACGCAGCTGCGCGAGTACCGCAGCGAATACCAGAACCGCTGGAACCAGCAGTTCCGGGCGGGCGTGACGATGACGCTGATGCACTGTTATCAGGAGTTCGTCGGGCGACTGCATGGCGCCGTCGACCTGCAGGGTCAGCAGGTCGAGCGTCTGGGCAAGGAGCACGATCGCCTGAAGGCCGAGGTGCTGGCCGCCGAGCTGCGCGTCGCCTCGGTGCGCAAGCTGATCGAGCGGCGTGAACTGGCGCTGCTGCGCAGCGCGGAGCGCCGCGACCAGAAGCAGCAGGACGAGTTCGCCGCGCGTTCGGCCTGGAACCGCGCGAACTCGCAGCAGGCCGCAGGGCTCTGAGCGGCCACCGCCAGGACACGACGATGAACACGACCCTCTCCAGCCTGAGCCATGAAACGGCCCGTCTCGACGCCCAGCGCTCGAAGGGTGCGGACGGGGTCAAGCCCTCCAGCACGGAGCCGGGCGCGTTTGCCGGCCTGATGCAGTCCATGACGACCGAGCCGGTCCCCGCTGCGCCGACGCCGGCGGCGGCGCCCGCCTCCGGCCCGGCCGCGACCCCGCCCGAGGACGGCGCACCGGCCTGGATCTCCTCCTCCGAGCGGTATGCGCTGCGCAGCGACCCGATGCCGGCGAGCGAGGTCGTGCCCGCCCAGGAGGACAGGGCCGCACCCGCGCCGGACGCCGGGACCGACGGCCCGGCACCCCGGCGGGTCGCCGGCCCCGGGGCGGCCAAGGCACGGGGTCCGGGCCGCACGGAGGCCAGCGCGGCCGATGCCAGCGCCACCGAGGACCGCGCGGCGTCCCGCGCGTCCGGCAAGGCCGGCGCCGAGCGGGACGCGACCACCGCGGACGGCCTGGTGCCCGGCAGCCTGAACTGGTGGTTGCAGCAGGTCGAGGCGCCCGCGGCTCCGGTGCCGGGTGCCGAGACCGGCACGCCGGGGGCGGCGGCCGGAGGGGCCGGCGTGGCGGCGCCCGAACTTGCCCTGGCGGCGGCCACCGAGGCCGTGGCGTCCGAGGCGGCCGCGGCGATGGAGCCTGCGGTGGCCGAGGCCGCCGTGTCGGGCCAGCCGGACTTCGCCGCGCTGATGGCGTCGACCTCACGGGAGCTGGCTTCGTCCGGCGCGACGGCGCCGTCGTCGACACCGGTTCACCTGTCGCTGGCCACGCCGGTCCACGACCCCGGTTTTGGTGAGGCGGTGGCCGTGCAGGTCGCCCGCTGGACCGGTGAAGGGGTGCAGCAGGCTACGCTGGACCTCAGCCCGCTGGAGCTGGGGCCGATCCAGATCCGCATCGACGTGGACGGCAACCAGGCCTGCATCGATTTTTCCGCCGCACGGCCCGAGACCCGTGCCTTGCTCGAATCGGCGATGGCCTCGCTGGCCGATGCGCTGCGCCAGGACGGGCTGGAACTCGGTGCCTCGAGCGTCAGCGAGTCGGTGGCCCCCTCCGGTGGTGACCGGTCCGGCGGCGATGCCGACCGTTCGCGCGGTGGTGACGCCTCCCCCCGTCCTGGCGAGGGGCGATCAGGATCCGGCCAGCGCCAGGACGAACGGGCTGCGGCGGGCACGGGCTGGGGCGCGGGATCGGGCCTCGATCGCACCGCCTGGAGCGGTGTGGTCGGGGCTTCCGCAGCGCACGGCCCCTCGCGGCGCCCTGGTGGACTGGACCTGTACGCCTGAGCCCGCGCCGCCGCAGCACGGGTGACGCGACGGTTTTGCCGTCTTTTTCCGCTCTTTGAGATCGGCGGGTGATTTCCATAATCACCTCAACCGATACCCAGGAGATCTCCATGTCCGCCCCCGCCGCTCCCGCCGCCGGCGATGCCCCGAAGAAGGGCTCCAAGAAGCTGATCATCATCATCGCCGTCGTGGTGCTGCTGGTCGTGGTGGGTGGTGCTGCCGCATTTTTCCTGCTGAAGAAACATCCCGAGGGCGAGGATGGCGAAGGCGAGGACGGTGCGCCCGCGTCGTCCCATGCCGCCCCCAAGGCCGAAAAGGCCGAGGCCGCCCACAAGCCGGTCAAGCGCGACCCCGCCCATCCGCCGGTCTACGTCGCGCTGGACCCGTTCACGATCAACCTCGCCGACCGCGAGCAGGAGCGTTATGCCCAGATCGGCATCACGCTCGAGGTCGACGAACAGAAGTTCGCCGACGAGATGAAGGCGTTCATGCCCTCGATCCGCAACAGCATCCTGCTCATCCTGTCGCACAAGACGGCCGCCGAGCTGCTGGAGCTGGAGGGCAAGGAAACGCTGGCCGAGGAGATCAAGCGCGAGGCCGTGCGGCCGATGGGCATCTCCATCGATCCGGAAGAGGCCGAGGACAGCGCGCCCGCCGGCAAGAAGAAGCGTCGCCGTCCGCCGGTCTACAACCCGGTCCAGCAGGTCCACTTCTCGAGTTTCATCATCCAGTGAGGCCGACCCTTTCCGCGGGGCAGTCATGAATCAGCAGATTCTTTCGCAGGACGAGGTCGATGCCCTGCTGCAGGGCATCACCGGCGAGAGCCAGAAGCTCGATGCCGAAGACGCGCCGACCTCCGGCGTGCGCGAGTACAACCTGGCGAGCCAGGAGCGCATCGTGCGCGGGCGCATGCCCACGTTCGAGATCATCAACGAACGTTTCTCGCGCAACATCCGCATCGGGCTGTTCAACTTCATCCGCAAGACGCCCGAGGTCAGTGTCGGGGGCATCAAGGTGCAGAAGTACAGCGCCTTCCTGCGCGAGACCGTCGTGCCGACGAACTTCAACATCATGCATGTGCGGCCGCTGCGCGGTTCGGGCCTGATCGTCTGCGATCCGACGCTGGTGTTCGCGGTGATCGACGCCCTGTACGGCGGCACCGGGAAATTCCATACCCGCATCGAAGGGCGGGACTTCTCCGCCACCGAGCAGCGCGTGATCCTGCGCATGGTCGAGGTCATCACGGCCGAATACAAGAAGGCATGGCACGGCATCTATCCGCTGGAGCTGGAGTACCAGCGCTCGGAGATGCAGCCGCAGTTCGCCAACATCGCCGCCCCGGGCGAGGTGGTCGTGACCAGCTCGTTCACGATGGAGATCGGCGAGACCAGCGGCACGATCCATTTCTGCATTCCCTACGCGACGCTCGAGCCGATCCGTGACGTGCTGTATTCCAGCACGCAGGGGGATTCGAACGAGCCCGACCGCCGCTGGGTCAAGCTGCTGACCCACCAGATCCAGGCCGCCGAGGTCAAGCTGGTGGCGGAACTGGCCCACGCCCCGGCCACGGTGGAGCAACTGCTGGCCTTCAAGGCCGGGGATTTCATCGAGCTGGACCTGTCCAAGGTCATCCAGGCCAAGGTCGACGGCGTGCCGGTGCTCGATGCCCAGTACGGCACGTCCAACGGGCGTTATGCCCTGAAGGTGGAGCGCATGCTCACCAACAACCAGAACTTGAGCTGGATCGGAGATCAGCATGGCAGCTGACGAATCAGGCGCCGACGCGATGTCGGAACAGGACCAGATGGCCGCTGAATGGGCCGCTGCGCTCGAGCAGCAGGCCCAGGGCAGCGATGCCGGCTCGGTGTCCGAACTGGTGAGCACCAACGATGCGGTGTCCCCGGCGGCCTTCGCCAACTTCGGTCCGTCCGGGGCGTCCTCGGGCACGGGGCCTGCAGCGGTCAACGACATCAACCTGATCCTCGACATCCCGGTCCAGCTGACGGTCGAGCTGGGGCGCACGCGCATTCCGATCAAGAACATCCTGCAGCTGGCCCAGGGGTCGGTGGTCGAGCTCGACGCGATGGCCGGTGAGCCGATGGACGTGCTCGTCAACGGCTACCTGATCGCCCAGGGCGAGGTGGTGGTGGTCAACGACAAGTTCGGTATCCGCCTCACCGACATCGTCACCCCGAGCGAACGCATGCGACGCCTGTCGCGCGGGGGCTGAATGTCGTCCGGAGATGTCGCGGTGAACTCGATGTGGATGCCCCTGGTCTGGCTGGTCGTGATCGTTGCCCTGATCCCGGCGGCGCTGCTGCTGTTGCGGCGCAGCCGCGTGGGCGGGCTGCTGGTGCGGCCGGCCCAGGGCGGCGGTCCGCGCCTGGTCGCCAGCCTGGGGCTGGGCCCGCAGCAGCGGGTCGTGACCATCGAGGTCGGTGAGGGCGAGGCCCGCCGTTGCCTGGTGCTGGGGGTCACGCCGCATCAGATCACCGCCTTGCACCAGTGGCAGCCACCCGAGGCGTCCGTGGCCGAGCCGCCGTCCGGTCCGGTCACGGGTGGGGGATTCGCGCTGGCGCTGAACCGTTTCCGCCGTGACCTGTCGGGCGGATCCTCCGGGGGCGACCATGGCCCGCGCTGATTTCTTTCGCCATCCGGCGTCGAGGTGGCTCTGCGGCTTGTCGGTGTTGTCGGCATTTCCGCTGCTGGCTTCAGCACAATCCGCTCCGGCGACGCTGCCGCTGCTGGTGGGTCAGGGCGGGGGCGGCACGAGCTTCTCGGTGCCGATCCAGACGCTGCTGTTCTTCACCGCGCTGTCCTTCCTTCCGGCCCTGCTGCTGATGATGACGGGCTTCACCCGCATCGTCATCGTGCTCGGCCTGCTGCGCCAGGCCCTGGGCACGCAGGCCGCGCCGCCCAACCAGGTGATCATCGGCCTGTCCCTGTTCCTGACCCTGTTCGTCATGGGGCCGACCTTCGACCGGGTCTATCAGGAGGCCTACCAGCCTTACGCGGCCGGCACGATCAGCGTCGACGAGGCCCTCGCCCGGGGTGAGCAGCCCGTGCGCCAGTTCATGCTCAAGCAGACCCGCCAGTCCGACCTGGCGCTGTTCGCCAAGCTGGCCCGGCTCGATCCGGCGCTGAAGGCTGCCGACGCGCCGCTGCGCATCCTCGTGCCTGCCTTCGTCACCAGCGAGCTCAAGTCGGCGTTCCAGATCGGCTTCCTGATCTTCATTCCCTTCCTGGTCATCGACATGGTCGTGGCCAGCGTGCTGATGAGCCTGGGCATGATGATGCTGTCGCCGGTGCTGGTGTCGCTGCCGCTGAAGCTGATGCTGTTCGTGCTGGCCGATGGCTGGAACCTGCTGCTCGGCTCGCTCGCGGCGAGCTTCGTGACCTGATCGAGATTCAAGGACCATCAAGATGGATTCTTCCCAGGTGTTCACCCTCGGCCAGGAAGGCCTGACGATGCTGCTGATGGTGGCCGCACCGATGCTGCTGACCGTGCTGGTGGTGGGGCTGGTGATCAGCATCATCCAGGCCGCCACCCAGCTCAACGAGGCCACGCTGTCCTTCGTGCCCAAGATGATCGCCGCGGTGGTGGTGATGGCCGTCGCCGGACCGTGGATGCTCACGACGCTGGTCGAATACCTGCAGCGCACGCTGCAGTCGATTCCGCAGGCCGTCGGTTGAGGCGGGCAGGGCGGCGGCCATGATCGGTCTCACCGAGGACACGCTGATGGCGTGGCTGATGCCGGTGTTCTGGCCTTTCCTGCGCACGCTGGCGCTGATGATGACCGCACCGGTGCTGTCGATGCGCAGCGTGCCCTCGCGGGTGAAGATCGGCCTGGCGTGGCTGGTCGCGCTGTGCGCGCAGGCCTCGTTGCCCGAGATGCCCCGGGTGCCGCTCGACAGCGCCGCCGGCCTGGCGATGGTCGCCCAGCAGGTGCTGGTCGGGCTGAGCCTGGGTTTTGCCGCCCGCATCGTGTTCGCCGCGGTCGAATTCGCCGGCGAGCTGATCGGCCTGCAGATGGGCCTGAACTTCGCCGGCTTCTTCGATCCGGCCACGGGTTCGCAGGGAACGGCAAGCGCCCGTTTCTTCAGTACGATCGGCGCCTGGCTGTTCATCGTGATCAACGGCCACCTGCTGATGACCCTGGCCGTGATCCAGAGCTTCGAGTCCTTTCCGGTCAGCACCGAGTTCCTCTCCGTGGTCACCCTGCTGCGTCCGCAGCTCTGGGGGACCGAAGTGTTTCGCCTGGGCCTGTGGATCGCTCTTCCCATCATCACGATGCTGCTCTTCGTCAACCTGGTGCTGGGGGTGATCTCGCGGGTGGCCCAGCAGATCCAGATCTTCTCCGTCGGCTTCGCGATCACCGTGTCGGTGGGCCTGGTCGGCATGATGCTGACGCTGCCGATGCTGCAGCAGCCGATGCAGGCCGCCCTGGAGCGCATGCTGGGGCTGTTCCAGTGAAGCGCTGGTCGCTGGCCGTGGCCGCCGGCTGCCTGCTCGCGCTCCCGGCCTGTTCGCCGACGCTGGACTGGCGCGAACTGCGGGTGACGGCCAGCGGCCGGCTGCTGTTTCCCTGCCGGCCCGATCAGGTCGGCCGGAATGTGGTGCTGGAACAGGGCTCGGTCCCCGCGACGATGTGGACCTGTGACGCCGGCGGGCTGACCTGGTCCCTGACCCGCTTCGACCTGGACAGCTCCGAGCGTGCCGGCAGCCTGTTGCTGGAGCTGCGCCATCGCCTGCTGATCAACCTCAAGGGCAGCGAAGAATCGGCCCTGACGCCCGAGGTGTCGGGGTCCACGGCCAGCGTGCATGCCCGGCGCAGCAGCATCCTGGGCATGCGCACCGATGGTTCGCCCGCCCGGGCGGAGGCCTTGTTCGTCGCCCAGGGTGCCAGGGCGTACCAAGCTGTTGTGCTGGGGCGACCCTCTGCCGTCCAGTCGCACTCTGCCGCGGTCCAGGAATTTTTTGACAGCCTGCAATGGGGCCGCTGAGCAGATAATCCCCGGCCATGGCTCGCCTGCTTCTCCTCGCCCACGCTCCCCTGGCCTCAGCCCTGAAGGCGGTGGCCATCCACACCTTTCCGGAACTGGCCGCCCGGGTCGATGCGATCGACGTGGTGGCCGACTGTCCGCCGGATCAGCTCGAGCGCTGCATTCGCGAGCACCTGGAGGCCTCCCGGGCCTGCAACGAGCCGGAGATGCTGATCCTGACCGATGTCTTCGGCGCGACGCCCGCCAACGTGGCCCAGCGCCTGGCCGACGGGGTGCTGGTGCGCGTGCTGGCCGGGGTCAACGTGCCGATGCTGTGGCGGGCGCTCAACTACGCGGCCCTGCCTCTTGATGAACTGGTGACCCGCTCGATGGCCGGCGCGACCCAGGGGGTGATGCCGGTGGCATCGACGCGGCCTCAGAACCAGACCTTTCAGCCCAACGTTCATGATTCGGACTCACATCACCATCAGCAATAAGCTGGGGCTTCACGCCCGGGCCTCCGCCAAGCTGACCAAGCTGGCGGGCAGTTTCCCCTGCGACATCTTCCTGAGTCGCAACGGCCGTCGTGTCAATGCCAAGAGCATCATGGGGGTCATGATGCTGGCGGCCGGACTGGGCAGCGAGGTGGAGATCGAGGCCGAAGGCGCCCGAGAGGACGAGGCCGTGACGGCGCTCGTCGCCCTGATCGCCGACAAGTTCGGCGAAGGCGAGTGACCTGCTGGCCACCCGCTGCCGGTCGGCTCAGGCGTCTGGCGCCGACAGGAAATGCCGGCGGTATTTTTCAGGCAGGTCCTGCAGCCGCATCATCATCGGCAGATCGGCCGTGTTGAAGTCCGGATCCCATGCCGGCGCGCCCAGCACCTTGGCCCCGCAGCGCAGGTAACCCTTGATCAGCGCGGGGGCCTCTGCCTCCAGGTCCCCGCGCAGGTCGTCGACCGGCAGGGCCAGGCGGGGCTGGACCTGGTGCTCGATCGGCGCCAGGTGAGACTGGCGCAGCCGGTTCCACAGGCTGGCCGCCGCGTGACCGCCGTCGCGCATCGTGATGCTGGCGCAGCCGATCATGGTGTCGAGCCCGCGGCGCGTCAGGAACCCGCCCAGCGCGGCCCAGAGGGCCAGGATGACGCCGCCATGCCGGTGGTCCGGATGCACGCAGGAGCGGCCCAGCTCGGCCATCTGGTTGCGCAGGGGCCGCAGGCGGGTCAGGTCGAATTCCGTGTCGCTGTACCAGCCACCGACCCGACGGGCCGCCGACGGTGTCAGCACCCGGTAGGTTCCGATCACCTCGCCGTCGTCCCCATCCCGCGTGTCACGCACCAGCAGGTGATCGCAGAACTTGTCGAACAGATCGACGTCGAGCCCTTCGGGCGTGCCGGGGGGCGGGCAGAGCCGCGCGCCCATCTCCACGGCGAACACCTGGTAGCGCAGCCGCTGGGCTTCGCGGACCTCGTCCTCCGAGTCCGCCCAGCTGACCGAGATGGCCGGGGTCATGTCGCGTCGCGATCCACCGGTCGCCGCACGCTCGGGCAGCGGCCCGCGCGGGGGCATCTCCGGCCGCGGGCGGCGCAGGATGGGCAGGTCGGCAAGAGGCATGGTGGGCAAGGGCAAGTCCCGCATCGGAAGCTCCATCTGTAACGAGGTGGATGCTCGTCGAGGGCGATGACACGGGCGTGTCCTGGCGATGAAGGGCCGATGACGGTGGAGGGTCAGACCTGAGCCTGCAGCGCAGGCCGCGCTGCTACGATGACACCATGAGTGTGCAAGTGTTCGGTCTTCCTGTGTCGCGCGGTGTGGCCATCGGGCGCGCGGTGCTGGTGGCCTCCAGCCGGGTCGATGTGGCCCACTACTTCGTCGATGCCGCCCAGCTGCCCGCCGAGATCGCCCGCCTGAAGCAGGCGCGTGACATCGTCAGCCAGGAGCTGGGTGCGCTGAAGGACAGCGTCGGCGGCGACGCTCCGGCCGAGCTGGCCGCACTGCTCGACGTGCACCTGATGCTGCTGCACGACGACACCCTGGCGGCGGCGACCCGCCACTGGATCGTCGAGCGCCGCTACAACGCCGAGTGGGCGCTGTCCGCGCAGCTCGAGGTGCTGGCGCGCCAGTTCGACGAGATGGAGGACGAGTACCTGCGCGAGCGCAAGGCCGATCTGGAGCAGGTCGTCGAGCGGCTGCTGCGTGCGCTGGCCGCCAAGGGGGCGCCGCTCTCGCCGGTCGTGCCGGTCGCCGCCCGCGACTTCGCCGGCGAGGATCCCCTGATCCTGGTCGCCGGAGACATCTCGCCGGCCGACATGCTGCATTTCCGGGGCAGCGTCTTCACCGGATTCGTCACCGATGTCGGCGGGCGCAACTCGCACACCGCCATCGTCGCGCGCAGTCTCGACATCCCCGCCGTGGTCGGTGCCCGCGATGCCAGCCGCTTGATCCGTCAGGACGACTGGATCATCGTCGATGGTGATTCGGGCGTGGTCGTGGTGGCGCCGTCGCCGATCGTGCTGGAGGAATACCGTTTCCGCCAGCGCCAGTCGCACCTGGAGCGCGAGCGGCTCAGCCGCCTGCGCGCCAAGCCGGCCATCACGCTGGACGGACTCAAGGTCGAACTGCTGGCCAACATCGAGTCGCCGGATGACTGCGTCGCTGCGCTGGCCGCCGGTGCGGAGGGGGTGGGGCTGTTCCGCAGCGAATTCCTGTTCATGAACCGGGCCGGGGCCCTGCCCGACGAGGATGAGCAGTTCGACGCCTACAGCCGTGTCGTGCGGGCGATGAACGGCTTGCCGGTCACGATCCGCACTGTCGACGTCGGGGCGGACAAGCCGCTGGATCGCATCTCCGCGGCTGAGCTGCGCCATGAGCACATCCTCAATCCGGCGCTGGGTCTGCGGGCCATCCGGTGGAGCCTGGCCGACCCCGACATGTTCGACGTGCAGCTGCGCGCGATCTTCCGCGCCAGCGCCTTCGGGCCGGTGCGCCTGATGATCCCGATGCTGTCGAGGGCCAGCGAGATCCATGCGACGCTGGAGGCGGTTCACCGCGTGCGGTCCCGCCTCGACCAGGAAGGGGTGGCCCGGGGCGAACTGCAGGTCGGCGCGATGATCGAGGTGCCGGCGGCGGCGCTGTCGATGCCGCTGTTCCTGAAATACTTCGATTTCGTGTCGATCGGCACCAACGACCTGATCCAGTACACGCTGGCCATCGACCGGGCCGACGAGTCGGTGGCGCACCTCTACGACCCCTGGCATCCGGTCGTGCTGAAGCTGGTGCTCGACACCATCCGCCTGGCGACCGCTGCGGGCAAGCCGGTCAGCGTGTGCGGAGAGATGGCCGGGGACCTGGAGTTCACCGAACTGCTGCTCGGGTTCGGCCTGCGCTCGTTCAGCATGCACCCGACCCAGCTGCCTGCCGTGAAGCAGAAGATCCTGCGCACGGACACCCAGCGTCTGCAGGCGCTGGTGGCCGCGGCCGTCGACCCCGAGTCGACCCAGGCGTTCATCCAGCCGCTGGCCCGCCAGACACGCTCGGCCTGAGCGCCTTGCGTGGGGCCATGAAAGATTTTCTCGACACCCTGTTGACAGGGTCTGGGATCTGGCTAATAATTGCGTTCTTCGCTGCTGACAAACAGCAAACGCCGAGACGGTGGTTGCGGCAAGTTGGTGGTGAAACTGCTCTTTAAAAATTAACAGCCGATAAGCGTGGGCGTTTGAAGGCGAGTGCCAGTGTCGCAAGACACATGGTCTTCGGAC
>NZ_QJJS01000030.1 GCF_003201595.1 Sphaerotilus hippei
CGCGCGCTCGCGGACCTCAGGTGAGAACTTGTTCGACTTGTTCATGGCTCCATCTTCTCAAAGGTTGGAGCCTCCACAATTCCCGGGCCGGTTCAGTCAGGCGCTGGGGCACGGCGCGAGCCTCGTACTTCAAATCCAGCACCACCTTGTCGGCCACGGCCTCGTTGAACTTGTAGGTGTGGATGAAGGTGCCAAACACCTCGCGCGTGGTTTGCTTGTCGCGGCGCAGCAGCGGCGTGCCCGTGAAGCCGATGAACACGGCGCTGGCCAGCCACCGCTTCATCTGCTTGTTCATGTCGCCGCCCTGGGTGCGGTGGCATTCGTCCACGAACACATAGAAGCGGCCCGCCAGGCGGGGCGGCTCGCCCTTCAGGTCAGCGGCGTCGATCTTGTGGATCAGCGCGCACATCAGCCGTGGCGACGGCGCGCCCAGCTTGTCCAGCAAATCGCGGCGCGACAAGATGCGGGGCGATGGTGCCTCAGACCCGATCACCCCGGCGTTGCGCATCACGCCTTCGATTTGCTTGTCCAGCTCGTCGCGGTCGGTGATGACCAAGATGCGCGCGTTGGGGTCGTGCTCTAGCAGCCACTTGGCCAGCAGCACCATCAAGATGCTTTTACCGCTGCCCTGGGTGTGCCAGATCACGCCGCCCTCGTGCCGGGCCAGGCGCTCTTGCGCGGCTTTCACGCCCTCGTATTGATGCAGGCGCGGCACCTTTTTCTGGCCACCGTCAAAGATCACGAAATTGCGGATTAGGTCCAGCAGCCGGTGGGGTGCCAGCATTTGCAGCAAGGGGCCATCCAGCAAGGCGCCTTCGGCCAGGTTGGCATCGCTTTCAACGGCGGGGTGGTGCTTCCACTCCACAAAGAACTTTTCAGGCGTGCCCGTGGTGCCGTAGCGCAGGCCTTGCGAATCGCTGCCCGCCAGCACCAGCTGCACGGTGCTGAAAAAGCCCAGGTTGAAGATCTCTTCCTGGTTGGTGATGAGCTGGCGGATGCCATTGGCCACGTCCACCGAGCTGCGCTTGAGTTCCATCACCACCATGGCGATGCCGTTCACGTACAGCACGATGTCGGGCCGGCGCTCATGCCCGCCTTTGAGGGTGACCTCTTCGGCCACGGCAAAGTGGTTGTTGCTGGACGTGGCCCAGTCGATCAAATGCACCGTTTCGTGCGGCACGCCTGCGGCCACTTGTACCGGCACGCCATAACGCAGCAGTTGGTAGGTGCGCAGGTTGGCCTGGTACAGGGTGATGCCCGTGGCATCGGCCGCCGCCATCAGCTTTTGCAGGGCTTGGGCGATTTGCACGCTTGAATAACCGCGCTGTTGCAGGTTGGCGCGCAGCAGATCGGGCTCGATGCAGCGGTTGCCCTCGCGCTTGGTCCAGTCGCCCAGGTTGGCGTAGCCCAGGCCGCCCGCGCTGGTGGGCGCCGTGAGGCGGGCGATGACGCGGTTTTGGGTGACCCGTTCAGGGCGCAAGGCGGGGGGCATGGCTCAGTCCTTGGGGGTGGTGGGCAGGCTGACTTGCCCGGTAACTTGCACGGTCACTTGCCCGGTGAGTGGGTCGCTGACTGGGTCGGCAACTGGTGCGGTGACTGGGTCGCTGACTTCGAGGGTAACTTCGGGGGGCACATAGGGGGTGAGTTGTTGGGCTACTTGCGGGGTGACTTGGCGGGTGACTTGCGGGGTGAACTGGTGCTGGCTGTCTTCACCACGGGCCAGAATTTGGATGAGGTCGGATTCGGTCATGGCACCTGCCCCGTTTCATCGAGGCTGGCCGAGCCTGACAAGCGCTGCCGCGCCGACTCGATCGACTGTTGCAACTTGGCCTGCAAGGCCTCCCTGGGCGGCAAGACCGTCAGGTACTGGGCCACGTGGATGCCGCTTTGGCCCAGCTCCAGCAGTTCAATTTGCTCCTGCTTTTTGCCCGTGCACAAGATGATGCCCAGGGGTGGGTTTTCATCGGCCTCTTGCTCGTGCTTGGCCAGCCAGCGCAGGTACAGCTCCATCTGGCCTTTGTGCTCGGGGCGGAAGTCACCGATCTTGAGCTCTACCGCCACCAGGCGCTTGAGCTTGCGGTTGTAGAACAGCAGGTCGATGTAGAAGTCGTCGTTGTCGATCTGCAGGCGCTTTTGCCGCGCCACAAAGGTGAAGCCCGCGCCCAGCTCCAGCAAAAACTGCTCCAACTCGCGCAGGATGGCGTCTTCCAGGTCGCGCTCCAGGTAGCGGTCGTTCAGGCCCAGGAAGTCCAGCACATAGGGGTCTTTGAGCAGCAGTGCCGGGCTGGGCTGCTGTTCTTGCCGCAGGGCCTGCAGTTCATGGCGAATGGTTTCTTCGGGTTGACGCGAGATGGCGCTGCGCTCGAAAAGAAGGGATTGCAGGCGATCTTGCAACTGGCGCACGCTCCAGCGCTCCAGGCGGCACAGCTCGGTGTAGAAGTCGCGTTTCAAGGGCTCGTCCACCGCGGCGATGAGCCGCAGGTGTGACCAACTCAATTCGGCACACAGCGTGTGCACTATCGCTGCGTCGGGGTAGCGCTCGGCAAAGCGGATGCACAGCCGCAGGTGGCGCACGCCCCAGCCGCGCCCGTAGGCGGCCGACAACTGCTGCGCCAGCGCAGGCACGATGGCCTCGCCATAGCCGGCGCGCTGGCTGCCCAGGATGTTGCGGTGGATGCGCTGGCCCACCTGCCAGTACAGCAGGCTCAACTCCGCGTTGACGGCCACCGCCGCCCGCTGGCGTGCGGACTCGATCAGCTGCCGCAGTTCGGCGACCAGGTCGTGGGGCATGGGGGTGGCATCGGCCTTTGTCATACCAGGCGCGTCCTTCCGGTCAGCAGCTCTTGCATCATGCCTTGCTTGATGGCGCGGGTTTTGGCGAGGCGGGATTCGAGGGCGGACAGGTCGGTGTCCATGCCCGAAAGTGCGCTGGCTATCGCAATTTGTTCTTCAAGCGCTGGACATGGCACAGGCGTATTGCGGATCAATCCCGTATTGAGATTCATCTGCGACCCAGTTTGACCATGCTTTGCCCATGCAGGCTCAATCCACTGTAGTACGTGGTAGAGGAAGTGCTTGTCTGCACGAGGAGAGTCAAAAACCACAAACCCGTCGTGAATACAGACGTCAATCGCCGTGATCACTGGTCGGCCAACCGTTGCACAGATGCTCATGATCAAGCTTCCCCGCTCAACCGGGCGACTGTGCTTGATCCCTTGTTGAGACAGGCGCTGCGTCGTCTCGTTTAAATACATGCCTGAAGAGGTGACGTCAGAAATACGAACCCAGCCAACGGAAGAGTTCGTGTCAAACCAAACAGGACTATCAATCGGCCTCGGCGATGCGCCTCTCTGGATTTCAGCAAGATTCCCTAATGTCTCAGTTGACCACTCTTCACTGAACCCCGGCAAGCGAGTTTGGCCGGTGAGGAGTTGCTGCATCGCGGCCTGTTTGATGTCGCGCTTCTTGGCGATCAGCCGCTCCAGCCCGGCGATCAGGGCATCGACGTTGGAGAGGGCGGTGGCGATGGCGCGTTGTTCGGCCAGGGGCGGAACGGGATACTGAAAATCCACTGCATCGCTGATGTTGAACTGCTTTTGTGCGGTGCCGTACTGCACGGACTCAATGCGGCTTCGGCCATAACTTGAATTCATCAAGTGACATAGCCAAGTCGAATCAAATGATGGATGGCTACGGACGATCATCATTGACGCACAGTTGCTACCACTGTATTCCCGTGGGATAACAGCGGTAACCCCAGGGTCGCCGACGCGAACCGTCACGAGATCACCGGCATAGATGCGAGATGCGGGGAGCCGCTCATTACTTGCGGTCGAAATTCGTCGAGCACCGTTCCAGTCGATCCGGTTTTCGGCGACATTGGACCCGACTAGCATTGGTACCGTCCCCTTTGTGTCGAAGTAGGTGGAAGGATTGATTACTAAACCGACTGATTGATTGGGTGAAATATCTCGCAGGCGCTTTACATCCCAATCAGTCGGGATTACTCCGATCTCAGTGCGGCGGTATTCAGCCTTTACCAAATACCGTGCTGGTGGTTCGTGGGCTTCCGACGTCATGCCGCCGTCCCCATGCGCTGCAAATGCGCTCCCACCTTGCCCGACAGCGCCTCCACCTCATCCACCAGTTCCGGCAAGGGCTGCGCATACCGCTCGGCCAATTCCCGAATCCGCCGCGTCAGCGTCTGGCTCACGCGGTCCAGCTCACCCTGCACATCGGCATTCATGCGCGCCAGCCATTTGTCGCTCACCACCAGTTGCTGAATCTCGGCCCCGCTGAGCTGGGCGTAGTGGTCATGCGCCCATTGGTCCAGCTGCGCGTCCAGCTCTTTCACGCGCTTTTTCAAGCTGGCTTCATCGGCGTTGAGCTTGAGCCAGCTGTTCAGCACCTTCAATTCAAGAGCACTGTTGTCGTCTTGTTGCGGGTCGGCCTTAACTTCTTTGATGCGGTCTTTCACCGCCGCAGCGTTGATCTTGTCGTAGCCGGCAAACACCGCATCGTCTCCGCTGTGTTCTTCTTCCAGCTCGGTGATGGAGCTGCTGGTGGCGTCCAGCTTGGCTTGTTCGGCTTCTAGTGCGGCTTGTTGGGCGGCAAAGTAGCGGGCCACCACCAGGGCCTTGGGCACCAGCTCGCAGGCCCAGCCTTTGTCTTTTTTCTTGCCTTTTTTGTCGGTCTCGATGATGCGGGTGGGCTTGGCCACCCAGCCGTCTTGGGTCACGGCGTAGGCGTCGTCTTGCATGGCCTGCGCCCAGTAATCCATCAGGTGTTGGTACACGCTGTAGGCGTCCACCAGCGGAGCGGGTTTGAAGGTGGCCAGCAGGTCTTCAGACAGTTGTTCGATGAAGGCTTTGGGGTGGTCGCCCACCTCCAGGCCCTTCATGCGCGGCTCGTTGCGCGCTTGCCAGGTGGCAAACAGTTGCGTGGCCTTGGCCTGAAAGGCGGTGAACTCGGCATGGCCCAGGATGGCGGCTTTGACCTCGGCCACGGGTTGCTGCAGCTGGCTGTAGCCTTCGCGAAGCGGCTTGAACAAGGTGGCGCGCAGCGTGGGCATGACCTGCCAATAGGGGCCCAAGGTGCTGCCTTCGCCAAACAGGTCGCGGTCAGGGATGCCGCCGCTCAGGTGGGCGCTGAGGTCTTGGATGTCTTCTTGCTCGCTGCTGTCGATGTAGCGCGGCAGGTTGAGGTTGAAATCGTTCTTGTCGCTGGCGATTTCGCTCAGGGGCACCATGCGTGCATAGCCAGGTACATCGGCCATCTTTTGGAACACATCGACGATGCGGTGCAGGTCTTGCTCGCGCAGGCGGTTCTTGTTGCCGTCTTTGATGAAGCCTTTGCTGGCGTCGATCATCATCACGCCCTTGCGTGCGGATGCATTTTCTTTGTCCAGCACCAAGATGCAAGCGGGGATGCCAGTGCCATAGAACAAGTTGGCAGGCAGGCCGATGATGCCTTTGAGGATGCCGCTGTTCAGCAATTGCTTGCGGATCACGCTTTCTGCATTGCCGCGAAACAGCACGCCGTGCGGCAAGATGCAGGCGGCCTTGCCGGTGGCTTTCATGCTGCGCACGATGTGCAGCAGGTAGGCGTAGTCGCCCTGTTTGGCGGGGGGCTCGCCCCAGGCAAAGCGCTGGTAGGGGTCGGTGGCTGGGGTGAGGCCGGTGCTCCAGGCCTTGTCGCTGAAGGGCGGGTTGGCCACCACGTAGTCGTAGGTGCGCAGTTGCTCGCCATCTTTGAACTTCGGGCTGGCCAGGGTGTTGCCGCTCACGATGTTGGCCGTGGGGAAGTCGTGCAAGATCATGTTCATGCGCGCCAGGCCGGCGGTGGTCACGTCCTTTTCTTGGCCCTCCAGCGTGATCTTGTTGCCGGCCTCGGCGGCCACCTTCAGCAGCAGCGAGCCTGATCCGCAGGTCGGGTCATAAGCGGTGGTGCTGGCGCGGGTGTTGGCGGGCGAGATGCCAATGACCTTGGCGATCACGCGGCTCACTTCAGAGGGCGTGTAGAACTGGCCTTTGCTCTTGCCGCTCTCAGTGGCGAAGTGGCGCATGAGGTATTCATACGCATCGCCGAGGATGTCGTCGTGCTCGGCGCGGTTTTGCGAGAAATCCAGCTCGGGCTTTTGGAAGATGCTGACCAGGTTGCTCAGGCGCTCGACCATCTCTGCGCCGGTGCCGAGCTTCTCGGGGTCGTTGAAGTTGGGGAAGTCGCTGCGGGCCAGGCGGCTGTTCGCGTCGATCAGCGGCTGGATGATGTCGGTGTTGATCTTGTCGCCAATGTCGGCTTTACCCTTGAGGGCGATCATGTCCTTGAAGCTGGCGCCGGGTGGGATGACCACAGGCGGGGCGAAGTCATCAGAGTCAGCGTACTTGTCGCTGATGTACTTGATGAACAGCATGAACAGGACATAGTCTTTGTACTGGCTGGCATCCATGCCGCCGCGCAGTTCATCGCAGCTGGCCCAGAGGGACGAATAGAGGTCGGATTTTTTGATGGCCATGGGCGGGAATGGTGTCTGGGATTTTCGAGCCTTGAGCCCCGCGATTGAAGGGGGTCAGACACGTCCGAATGATTCCTTGATGGTTGCACGCTGAGGCAACACGACCCACCAAGTGGCCAAGGTGCTGCTGCGCTTGCGCGACGAAGCCAGCGGCATCGGGCTCCGTGTCACTTTGTCTTTTTCACCGGATTCTATGGGGCGGCAGGCCCACGTCTCGTGCCCCCTGATGCGTGGCGTTGCCGAGGGCGCCTGGTTCCGCCCCGTGCGGTCCCAAGCCCCGCGCAAGCGGTACGCCGCACATCACCCGGCCGCTTGAGCACGTCCCGGCTGTCGGCAACCCGACAAAAGCCACAGCGGCGGGTCACGTCGTGGATCGAGGTTTTATTTCAATGGAATCAATGACTTGAAACATTGAATCCGGGTGGCACAGGCTTTGCAGAATGGGACTCATCCCCTCCAGGAGTCCGCTGTGAGTCACCCGTCCCATCCGCTGCCAGGCATCACGATCAACGACACGACGTTGCGCGACGGCGAGCAGACCGCGGGCGTGGCGTTCACCGACGACGAGAAGCTGGCCATCGCCGCGGCCCTGGATGCCGCCGGCGTGCCGGAGATGGAGATCGGCATCCCGGCGATGGGCGAACACGAGGTCGAGCTGATCCGGGCGATCGCCGGCTCGGTGCAGCGGGCCCGCACCATGGTCTGGGCCCGCATGACGGACCGCGACGTGACGGCGGCGCTGCGCTGCGCGGCCGACATCGTTCACGTGTCGATCTCGGTGTCGGACCTGCAGATCGAGCGCAAGCTGCGGCGCGACCGGGCCTGGGTGCTGGAGACGCTGCGCCGCACGGTCGCCGACCTGGTCGACGGCGGCGTGACCTGCAGCGTGGGCTTCGAGGATGCGTCGCGGGCCGACCCGGACTTCCTGGCCCAGGCGGCCGTGCTGGCGCAGCGCTGCGGCGCGGTGCGGGTGCGTTATGCCGACACCATGGGCGTGCTCGACCCCTTCCAGGCCCGCGAGCGCATCGCCCGCCTGCGCAGCGCGATCGACATCGGCATCGAGGTCCACGCGCACAACGACCTGGGGCTGGCCACCGCGAACACGCTGGCGGCCGTGCTGGGGGGCGCGACCCACGTGAGCACCACCGTCAACGGCCTGGGCGAGCGCGCCGGCAACGCGGCGATGGAGGAGGTGGTGATGGCGCTGCGCCACCTGCACGGCCTCGAGTGCGGGGTCGACACGGCCCGCCTGCCGGCCATCAGCGCGCTGGTGGCGGCCGCCTCGGGGCGGCCGGTCGCGCCGGGCAAGTGCATCGTCGGCGACGCGGTGTTCAGCCACGAGTCGGGCATCCATGTCGACGGCCTGCTGAAGGACCGCCGCACCTACGAGACCTTCGCGCCGGAGGAGGTGGGCCGCCACCACCGCCTGGTGCTGGGCAAGCACTCCGGCTCGGCCGGCGTGATCAACACCTACGCGCAGCTGGGTCTGCCGGTGGCACCGGATCAATTGCCGGAGCTGATCGACTGCATCCGCGCGCATGCCATGCGTGTCAAGCGCGAACCCTCGGCCGCCGAGCTGACGGGTTTCTACGTCGAGACCTGCACCCCCGCACCGGGCGTCGCCCGTGCATGAATCCCGATCGACCCCAGCGGAGTATTGAGCCATGGA
This sequence comes from Sphaerotilus hippei, assembly GCF_003201595.1. GTDB lineage: Bacteria > Pseudomonadota > Gammaproteobacteria > Burkholderiales > Burkholderiaceae_C > Sphaerotilus > Sphaerotilus hippei. The sequence goes on from NZ_QJJS01000030.1 coordinate 8,184, forward strand.
CAGCCTGACCCAACGCCTGAAGGCCCTCTCGAGCGCAGAGGACTTCCTGGTCTTCTTCGGTGTGCCCTACGAGGAGCGGACCGTGCACGTGAACCGCCTGCACATCCTCAAGCGCTTCTACCAGTACCTGCACAAGGCCACCGACCTGGCCGGTCTCGATGACCTGGAGATGTTCCGCCGCTACCGCGAGCTGCTGATCCAGGCGCACGGCGACTTCGTGCACTCGTCGGCGGCCCAGGAGAAGGTGTTCAAGGTGTTCCAGAACACCGACGGCCAGCAGCACGTGGCCGTGAGTTCGCTGCGCGACAGCCTGGCCGATCGCCGCCGTGCGGCGGCCCCGGCCTCCGCTTCTTCCACCCCGCTGTCGAACGCGGCCTGAGCGCCTGCGCCACAGGAGACACCACCATGCACATCGTCGTCTGCATCAAGCAGGTGCCCGACTCGGCCCAGATCCGGGTCCACCCGGTGACCAACACCATCATGCGCCAGGGCGTGCCGGCCATCGTCAACCCCTATGACCTGTTCGCGCTGGAAGAGGCCCTGCGCCTGAAGGACAAGTTCGGCGGCCGCGTGACGATGCTGTGCATGGGTCCGCCCCAGGCCGAGGACTCGCTGCGCAAGTGCATCAGCTTCGGCGCCACCGACGCCATCCTGGTGACCGACCGGGCCTTCGCCGGTGCCGACACGCTGGCCACCAGCTATGCGCTGACCGCCGCGATCCGCAAGATCAGCCAGGAGCAGCAGGTGGATCTGGTGTTCACCGGCAAGCAGACGATCGACGGTGACACCGCCCAGGTCGGCCCGGGCATCGCCAAGCGCCTGGGGTGGAACCTGCTGACCTATGTCAGCAAGATCAACGAGGTCGACCTGGACGGCCGCTCGATCACCGTGGAGCGCCGCGCCGAAGGCGGCGTGCAGCGCCTGCAGACCACGCTGCCCAGCCTGATCACCATGCTCGAGGGCACCAATGAGATGCGCTTCGCCACCATGGACGACATGCTGCGCGCCGCGCGCGTGCCGGTGCGCCGGTGGAACAAGGACGACGCCGGCATCGAGGACATCACCAAGATCGGCCTCAAGGGCAGCCCCACCATCGTCAGCAAGGTGTTCGCGCCCAAGGCCCGCAGCCAGCGCGCCGAGATGCAGGCGGTGGACGACGGCACCAGCGTCAACGACGTGTGCCTGAACCTGCTGCAGAAGATCTTCACCACCCACCCGACGCTCGAGCAAGAGACCGTCGAGCGCCTGAGCGCCTGAGCCCCGCCCCATCCAGAGGAGAAGACACATGGCCGAACCCGACAAGCCCGCAATGGCGGCCGCCGCTGCCGCCGGCGCCGCGAAGACCGCCGGCCGCAGTGGCCGCAGCACCGAACTGCCCGAGCACCTGAAGGTCTACAAGGGCGTGTGGGTGTTCATCGAGCACGACCGTGGCCAGGTGCACAGCGTCAGCTGGGAGCTGATGGGCGAGGCCCGCAAGCTGGCCGACAAGCTGGGCGTCGAGGTGAGCGGCGTGCTGCTGGGCGGCCCGGCCGACAAGCTGGAGGATTACGCCAAGGAGGCCTGCGTCTACGGCGCCGACCACTGCTACATCATGCGCGACCCGGTGCTGCAGGGCTACCGCAACGAGCCCTACACCAAGGGCCTGACCGACCTGGTCAACCAGCACCAGCCCGAGATCATGCTGCTGGGCGCCACCACCATGGGCCGCGACCTGGCCGGCTCGGTGGCCACCACGCTGGGCACCGGCCTGACGGCCGACTGCACCGAGCTCAACATCGACGGCCGTGCGCTGGCGGCCACGCGCCCCACCTTCGGCGGCTCGCTGCTGTGCACGATCATGACGCTGGCCTACCGCCCGCAGATGGCCACGATGCGCCCGCGCACCGCGCCGATGCCGCGCCGCGACGAGAGCCGCACCGGCGGCATCACGACGATGGCGCTGGGCATGATCGAGACGGACATCGTCACCAAGCTGCTGGAATTCATTCCCGACGCCAACCGCAACACGATCAACCTGGCCTACGCCGACATCATCGTCACCGCGGGCAAGGGCCTGAAGAACGCCGACAACTGCAAGCTGGTGTGGGACCTGGCCCGGGTGCTGGGTGCCGAGGTAGGCGCCACCCGCGCGGTCACCCAGGCCGGCTGGATGGACGCCGAGCGCCAGGTCGGCCAGACCGGCAAGACCGTGCGCCCCAAGCTCTACATCGCCGCGGGCGTGTCGGGCGCGATCCAGCACCGCGTGGGCATGGAAGCCTCGGACGTGATCGTCGCGATCAACACCGACCCGAACGCACCGATCTTCGACTTCGCCCACCACGGCATCGTCGGCAACGCGATGCAGGTGCTGCCCGTGCTGACGGAGGCCTTCCGCAGCTTTCTCGACAAGCGCATCCGGAAAGTGGCTTGACCACCCCCTGCGGCCGCTCAGTCCAATCCAGGAGATCTCCAATGGCAGAGAAGTTTGACGCGATCGTGGTGGGGGCCGGGCCTTCGGGCAACGCCGCCACCTACACGCTGGCCAAGGCCGGCCTGAAGGTGCTGCAGATCGAGCGGGGCGAGTACCCGGGCTCGAAGAACGTGCAGGGCGCGATCCTGTACTCGGACGCGCTCGAGAAGATCATTCCCGACTTCCGCGACGACGCGCCGCTGGAGCGCCACATCATCGAGCAGCGCATGTGGATGCTCGACGACCGGAGCTTCGTCGGCACGCACTACCGCAGCGAGGACTACAACAAGCCGCCGTACAACCGCTACACCATCATCCGCGCGCAGTTCGACAAGTGGTTCAGCTCCAAGGTGCGCGAGGCCGGTGCGCTGCTGATCTGCGAGACCACCGTGGAGCAACTGCTGATGGACGGCGACAAGGTGGTCGGCGTGCGCTGCGACCGCATGGGCGGCGACGTCTTCGCCGACGTGGTGATCCTGGCCGACGGCGTGAACTCGACGCTGGCGCGCAAGGCCGGCTTCCACGGCGAGATCCTGGCCAAGAACGTCGCGCTGGCGGTCAAGGAGATCCTCTTCATGCCCGAGGAGGTGATCCAGCAGCGCTTCAACATCGGCGAGGAAGAAGGCGTGGTCATCGAGCTGATGGGCTCGGTCACCGAGGGCATGGTCGGCACCGGCTTCCTCTACACCAACAAGGATTCGCTGACCATCGGCGTGGGCTGCATGCTCAGCGACTTCAAGACCAACCCCAGGCGCACCGCGCCCTACGAGCTGCTCGAGAAGCTCAAGAAGCACCCGTCGATCGCCCCGCTGATCGCCGGTGGCGAGATGAAGGAATACGCCGCCCACCTGATTCCCGAGGGCGGCTTCAACGCCATCCCGCAGATCTACGGCCACGGCTGGATGATCGTCGGCGACTCGGGCGGCTTCGTCAACGCGGCCCACCGCGAGGGCTCCAACCTGGCGATGACCACCGGCCGCCTGGCCGCCGAGACGGTCATCGCGGCCAAGGCCGCCGGCCAGGAGATGTCGGCCCGCACGCTCAAGGCCTACAAGGCCGCGCTCGACGAGAGCTTCGTCATGAAGGACCTGCACAAGTACCGCAACATGCCCGACATGCTGCACGGCAACCCGCAGTTCTTCACCACCTACCCGACCCTGGTCAACCAGGCCGCGCAGACGATGTTCACCGTCGACGGCGTGGACAAGAAGACCAAGGAGAAGGAAGTCCTGGGCAGCTTCAAGGCCGCCCGCAAGTTCACCGGGCTGATCGGTGATGCGTTCAAGGTCTGGAGGGCCGTGCGATGAGTGCTGCAACTGTCGTGAATGTGGAAGAGAAGCTCTTCCAGAACCGCTACAAGGTCGACCACGGTCGGCCGCACATCCAGATCAAGGATGCGGCGGTCTGTGCCAATGACTGCCAGTCGCAGTCGTGCACCTATGTCTGTCCGGCCAGCTGCTACAAGGCCGAAGGCAACCGCAACGTGACGCTGATCACCGACGGCTGCCTCGAGTGCGGCAGCTGCCGGGTGATCTGCACCGAGCACAGCAACGTGGCGTGGGAATACCCGCGCGGTGGCCACGGCATCCTGTTCAAGTTCGGCTGAGAGGGCGCTCCATGAACGATGTCGAGCTTTTCCTCGCCCACGCCATCCAGCTCGAGCGCGAGGCCGCGCGCCGCTACGAGGAACTGGCCGCCGCCATGCAGACCGAGGGCAATGCGGCGCTGAAGGTGTTCTTCGCCCGCATGGCCCATTTCTCGCGCAAGCACCTGGCCGAAGCCACCGCCCGCGGCGGCTTCCGCGAGCTGCCGGTGCTGCGGGACGACGAGTACGACTGGCCCGAAGGCACCTCGCCCGAGACGGCCGACTGGGTCGGGGTGGATGCCCAGATGGATCCGCGCCAGGCGCTCGCGCTCGCGCTCGGCAGCGAACGGCGCGGCCATGCCTACTACGCGGCCATCGCCGCGACCACGTCCGACCTGGAGCTGTGTGGCCTCGCCGGCGAGTTCGCCGCCGAGGAGGCGCAGCACATCGTCGAGCTCGAAAAGCTGATCGCCCAGCACACGGCCACGGCCTGACGCCCCCGCTTCTTCAACCTGGACAGGACCTTCGACCATGCCCCGCCCGACCCGACATGTCTTCGTCTGCAGCCAGCAGCGCCCGCCTGGACATCCGCGCGGCTCCTGTGCCGCCAAGGGCGCCTCGGCGCTGCTGCAGGCCTTCTGGGCCGAGCTGCAGAAGCGCCAGGCCTACGACCACGTGGCCATCACCTACTCGGGCTGCATGGGGCCCTGCGAAGGGGGCCCGAACGTGCTGGTCTACCCCGAAGCGGTGCTCTACCAGGGCATCAAGACCGAGGACGTGACCGAAATCTTCGACAGCCACCTTGAGCAAGGTCAAGTCGTCGAGCGTCTGCAGGCCGACAAATCGATCTGGTAAGACGACAACTTGCGCCATATCAAGTCAATTTTCCGTTTTCCGTTCTGGCCGGCCTGCCCTCGCGAGAGGTCAGGCCGGCTTGCTTCTTGCGCACGACACGTCCGTCTGATGCCTTTCGCCACCAGCGTGCCCGGGCTGGGGCATCGGACACGATGCGCAGGCACCGTGCCGCACCGGCACGATGCCCACCCTGTTCCAAGGAGGTGCCCCTGATGCTTACCCGGACATCGATGAACGAACGGTCTCATCTGGAGCTCAGCACGGTCTACGAGATCTGCCGCATCCTGGGCTCCTCGCTCGACATCTCCCGCACCTTCAGGGCGGCGCTCAACGTGCTGTCGGTGCAGCTGTCGCTGCCGCGCTGCATGATCGTCATGGCGGGTCACGACGAGGCCGACGTGCTGCTGCACGTGCACAGCTCGGTGGGGCTGAGCCGCGAGCAGGCCGAACGTGGCGCCTGGTCCTATGGCGAGGGGGTGATCGGCCATGTCTACGCCTCGGGCATGCCGGTGGTGGTGCCCGACGTGGCCCAGGCCCCCGAGTTCATCGACCGCACCGGCGCCTTCGGCGGCGAGCGTGATCGCATGATGGCGTTCGTCGTCGTGCCGCTGAAGACCGAGCGCTCGGTCGTCGGCGTGCTGGCGGCCCAGCGTGAGGTGCAGGGCGGCGCGCGCCTGTCGGACGACCAGCGCATCCTGACGATGGTCGCCACGCTGCTGGCCCAGTCGGTGGCGCTGCACAGCGCGGTGCGCGACGAGCACCAGCGCCTGCTGCAGGAGACCACCCGGCTGCAGAAGGCGCTGCAGCGCGAGCCGCGCGGGCGCTATTCGCTGGACAACGTGATCGGCGAGTCCCGGCCGATGCAGCAGGTGTTCACCGAGGTGCACCAGGCCTCGCCGTCGCGGGCCACCGTGCTGCTGCGTGGCGAGAGCGGCACCGGCAAGGAGGCCGTGGCGCGGGCCATCCACCACCTGTCGCCGCGCAAGGACGCGCCCTTCATCAAGGTGAACTGCGCGGCGCTGACCGAATCCCTGCTCGAGAGCGAGCTGTTCGGCCACGAGCGGGGTGCCTTCACCGGCGCGGTGGGCGACCGCAAGGGCCGCTTCGAGCTGGCCCACAACGGCACGCTCTTCCTCGACGAGATCGGCGACGTCTCGCCCGGCTTCCAGGCCAAGCTGCTGCGGGTGCTGCAGGAGCGCGAATTCGAGCGGGTCGGCGGCACCAAGGCGATCAAGGTCGACGTGCGGCTGATCTGCGCGACCAACCGTGACCTGGAGAAGATGGTGCAGCGAGGCGAGTACCGGGCCGACCTCTACTACCGCATCAACGTGGTCTCGATCTTCCTGCCGCCGCTGCGCGAGCGGCGCGCCGACATCCCGCCGCTGGTGTCGCACTTCCTCGACCGCTTCAACAAGGAGAACCGCCGCCAGCTCAAGGTCACGCCCGAGGCGATGAAGGTGCTGACCAGCTGCTACTGGCCGGGCAATGTGCGCGAGCTGGAGAACTGCATCGAGCGCACCGCCACCATGGTGCAGGGCGAGCTGATCCGTGACCTGGCCTTTCCCTGCAAGCAGAACCGCTGCCTGACGCAGACGCTGCACTACCTGGACAAGGCCGACGCGGTCGCCCCGGTGAGTCCCGCCGCCGCCGCCCCGGCCGTGCCGCTGCCCATGCCGCGGATGCCGGTGCGCAGCGAGCCGCCGGCCGTCGACTTCGAGGGGGACGAGGCGTTCGAGGACGACGACGGCCTGCCGGCACCTTTCCACGAGCACGGCGAAGTCACCCGGATCGGCCCGACCGAGCAGCTGCCCGCCTCGCCGCGCCAGTTCGGCAGCGAGCCGCCCTCGAGCGAGCGTGACCGGCTGATCTGGGCGATGGAGCAGTGTGGCTGGGTCCAGGCCAAGGCCGCGCGCCTGCTGCGCATCACGCCGCGCCAGCTCGGTTATGCGCTGCAGAAGTACCACATCGAGGTGCGCAAGTTCTGAGGAGGCGGCCGGATGAAAAAAGCCACGAGGGCAGGCGGACCTGCTGCTCGTGGCTGGTGACCGTGCCGGGCTCCGGCCGGAGGTTCGACCCGTGGCATCGCTGCCGCGGCTCCTGCCGGATCCCGTGCGGATCGGGAGAGGATCAGAACGCGGTGCGCAGGCCGGCCTGCACCACACGCTTCTGCGAGATGTAGTCCTTCAGGTCGCCGGTGGCCACGCTGAAGCTGGAGTACAGGAAGGTGTTCTTCGACAGGCCGTAACGCGCGCCGAGGGCCACCTTGCCCAGGTCGGCGTTGGCGCTGCCAGCCGACTCGTACTTCACCTTGCTGTAGTTCAGGCCGAACAGGAACTTGTCGACCGGCAGTTCGGCGCCGAAGGTGTAGCCCGAGCTCTTGGTGACCGTGAAGGTGCTGGTCGTGGTGACCACCGGAGCGGCCGTGACGACGAAAGCGCCATTGCCGCTGTTGGCGGCCAGGTCCTTGTTGCGCTGCAGGCCGCCCAGCAGCTTGAAGCTGCCGAAGTTGTAGTTGGCCGCCAGCGTCAGCGACTTGTTGACGTTGTCGCCGGTCGTGCGCGACTTGTTCCACTCGTAGGACAGCGCGGCAGCGGCCGGGCCGCTGGCGAAGCCCAGCTTGACGCCGTGGAAGCGGTCGGCCGAGCCTTCACCCGGGGCGGCCTGCACGGCGGCCTGGAAACCACCGAAGCTCGGGGTCTGGTACTGCACGATGTTGTCGGCGCGCGGTGCGTTCAGGAACATCGGCAGGGCCTTGCCCATGTTGGTCACGCCGGTGCCCGGGTTCAGGGTCAGCGCGTTGCCGAAGGGGTTGCTCATGCCGAGCACCGAGTCGCTCAGGATGTACTGGCGGCCCAGGCGCACTTCACCGGCGGCAGCCGACGACAGCGACAGGAAGGCCTGGCGACCGAAGGCGCGGCCACCTTGAGCCTGCGTGCCGTTGTCGGCCAGCAGGCCGCTTTCCAGCACGGCACCGGCCTTCAGGCCGTTGCCCAGGTCTTCGGCGACCCGCACGCCCCAGCGCGAGCCGTTCATGCCGTTGACCGTGCCGTCGTTCATCGTGGTGAGGTCGCCCACGCCGGTCTTGCTGCCGGCCGAGGTGTTGGTCACGTTCAGGTCGACCAGACCGAACAGGGTCACGGTGGACTGGGCATGGGCCGAGCCGCACAGGGCCAGGGCGATGGCGGACAGGCGCAGGACTTGTTTCATCGGGATTTCCTCGTGAAGGTGGGACATTCAGGTCGGCGATGGTGATCAGCCCGCCCCTTGGCCTCAATCAAGGCAAACCCCCTGCTGTCTGGAATTGCTGACAGTATTGACAGGACGGCCGCCTTCGGCTTGCTCGGGCACACTCCCTGTCCTGCGCCCGGTGGGGGTGATGGCGTCGGTCGGTCCATGGATTTCAAGCAACTCGAATATTTCGTCGGCGTGGCCGAGCACCGCAGCTTCAGCCGGGCCGCCGTGTCGCTGGGCATCGCCCAGTCGGCCCTGAGCCGCCATGTGCGCGCGCTGGAGGTGGAGCTGCGCGAGACGCTGCTGACCCGCACCGGCCGGGGCGTCGAGCTGACCGAGGCCGGCCAGCGCCTGTTCGAGCACAGCGTGGCCATCCTGCAGCAGCTGGAGCAGGCGCGCGCCGAGATGAGTTCGACCCGCGACGAGCCGGTCGGGCGCATCACCCTGGGCCTGCCGCCCAGCATGGGTCGCCAGCTGACCCTGCCGCTGATCGACGGTTTCCGGCGCCAGCTGCCGCAGGCCCGGCTCGCGGTGGTCGAGGGCCTGTCGACCCACATCACCGAATGGATCACCTCCGGGCGGGTCGACGTGGGCCTGCTCTACAATCCCGAGCCCCATCAGGGGCTGGAGCTGCAGCCCCTGCTGACCGAGACGCTGTGCCTGGTCGAGCGGGTGGCGCCGGTGCCGGGCGGGCCGGCGTGGCCGTCCCGGGCGGCCGTGCCGCTGGTCGACCTGCCACGTTATCCGCTGATCCTGCCAGAGCGGGCCCACGTGATCCGCAGGCAGCTGGAGAACCAGGCCGCGCTGGCCGGCCTGCGCCTGGACATCGCCTGGGAGGTCTCCAGCGTCGCGGCCATCATCGACCTGGTCTGCGCCGGCCACGGCCATGCGGTGCTGACGGCCAGCGCGGTGTCCTCGTCCGGGCGCGCGGACGAGCTGGTGGTGCGCCCGCTCGTCGAGCCGGCGCTCAACAGCGTGCTGTGCCTGGCCACGCCGGCCCACAAGCGCAGCACCGCGCTGATGCGCCACGCCAGCCAGCTGCTGCAGGCGCTGGTGCGCAACCTGCCGCAGGCCGCCGCCGCGGCGTCCCGGCCGGGTTGATCCGATTCATCAAGGGTTTACCCTTGAGTTATCTCGTTTCGAGATAACAGCTATGGTGGGCAGGCACTAGGTGCCGGGCGGTTGCGGCGAAAGAATGCAGCTCCGTCCAGCCTGGTAGCCCCATGAAGACCAAGATCCGAGGCATTTCGTCGATGGCCACCCGTCAGGTGCTGGCCGATCTGGTGGCCGCGTTCGAGCGTGAGTCGGCCTGTGCGGTCACGATCGAGTCGGTCGGCGGCGTGGATGCGGCCCGACGGGTGCAGGCGGGCGAAGCCTTTGACGTGGTCATCCTCGCCAGCGACGCGATCGACAAGCTGATCGCGGCCGGCCGCCTCGACGCGGGCAGCAAGGTGGACTTGGTGCACTCCGGCGTGGCCGTCGCCGTGCGCGCCGGCGCCGCGCAGCCCGACCTGGGCTCGGAAGAGGCCGTCAAGCAGGCTGTGCTCAGCGCACGCAACCTCAGTTATTCCACCGGCCCCAGCGGCGTGGCGCTGGCCAGGCTGTTCGAGCGCTGGGGCATCGCCGATGAGATCCAGTCCCGCATCGTCACCCCGCCTCCGGGCATTCCGGTGGGCTCGCTGGTCGCCAGCGGCGAGGTCGAACTCGGCTTCCAGCAGCTCAGCGAGCTGATCAACCTGGCGGGCATCACCGTGGTCGGCCCGCTGCCACCGGCCATCCAGATCACGACCACCTTCTCCGCCGGCCTGTGCCCGGATTCGGCCCAGCCCGAGGCCGTGCGCTCCTTGCTGGCCTTCCTGAGCTCCCCCGCCACGGCCGACGCCAAGCGCCGCCAGGGCATGGACCCGGCCTGAGCCGCTGCGCTCCCCAACGATTTTTCTGCCCCGACAGGACCCGCCATGAGCCAAACCAAGCCCCTGATCATCGACGTCCACGGTCACTACACGACCGCTCCCGCTGCACTGGGCGCCTGGCGCGACCTGCAGATCGCCGCGCTCAAGGACCCGAGCCAGAAGCCCAGCGCCTCGTCGCTGAAGATCAGCGACGACGAGATCCGCGAGACCATCGAGACCAACCAGCTCAAGCTGATGAAGCAGCGCGGCTCGGACCTGACGATCTTCAGCCCGCGTGCCAGCTTCATGGCTCACCACATCGGTGACTTCGAGACCTCGTCGACCTGGGCGGCGATCTGCAACGAGCTGTGCTTCCGCGTCAGCCAGCTGTTCCCCGACCACTTCATCCCGGCCGCGATGCTGCCTCAGAGCCCGGGCGTGGACCCGGCCACCTGCATCCCCGAGCTGGTCAAGTGCGTGGAGCAGTACGGCAACGTCGGCATCAACCTGAACCCGGATCCGTCGGGTGGCCACTGGACCTCGCCCCCGCTGAGCGACAAGAGCTGGTACCCCATCTACGAGAAGATGGTCGAGTACGACATCCCGGCGATGGTCCACGTCTCGACCAGCTGCAACAGCTGCTTCCACACCACCGGATCGCACTATCTGAACGCCGACACCACCGCGTTCATGCAGTGCCTGACCAGCGACCTGTTCAAGGACTTCCCGACGCTGAAGTTCCTGATTCCCCATGGCGGCGGCGCGGTGCCCTACCACTGGGGCCGCTTCCGTGGCCTGGCTCAGGAGCTGAAGAAGCCGCTGCTGAGCGAGCACCTGCTCAACAACATCTACTTCGACACCTGCGTGTATCACCAGCCGGGCATCGACCTGCTGACCAAGGTGATCCCGGTGAAGAACATCCTGTTCGCCTCCGAGATGATCGGCGCGGTGCGCGGCATCGACCCCGAGACCGGCCACTACTACGACGACACCAAGCGCTACGTGGCGGCCACCGCCAACCTCAATGACGAGGAGCGCTACCAGATCTACGAAGGCAACGCCCGCCGCGTCTTCTCGCGCCTGGACACCGCCCTGAAGGCCAAGGGCCTCTGAACTCTGGCCCCCGGGGCGCCGGGTACGGCGCCCCGGCGGGACCCGCAAGCTGATCAAACAAAGGATTCCGTCATGTACGAACTCGGCGTCGTTTACCGCAACATCACCCGCGCAGACCGGGCAGCCGCGGATGGCCTGGCCGCGCTGGGCTCGGCCACCGTGCACGAGGCCATGGGCCGCGTCGGCCTGCTCAAGCCCTACATGCGCCCGATCCAGACCGGCGTGCAGGTCAGCGGCACGGCCGTGACCGTGCTGCTGCAGCCCGGTGACAACTGGATGATGCACGTCGCGGCCGAGCAGATCCAGCCGGGCGACATCGTGATCGCCGCCGTCACCGCCGAGTGCAGCGACGGCTACTTTGGCGACCTGCTGGCCACCAGCTTCCAGGCGCGTGGCGCCCGCGGCCTGATCATCGATGCCGGCGTGCGCGACGTGAAGACGCTCAAGGAGATGAACTTCCCGGTCTGGTCCAAGGCCATCAGCTCCAAGGGCACGATCAAGGCCACGCTGGGCTCGGTCAACATCCCGGTGGTCTGCGCCGGCATGCTGGTCACGCCGGGCGACGTGATCGTGGCCGACGACGACGGCGTGGTCTGCGTGCCCGCCGCCCGCGCCGCCGCCACGCTGGCCGCGGCCATCAAGCGCGAGAGCTTCGAGGGCGAGAAGCGCGACAAGCTGGCCTCGGGCGTGCTGGGCCTGGACATGTACAAGATGCGCGAACCGCTGGCCGCCGCCGGCCTGAAGTACATCGACTGAAACGACGATCCGGACGCTGTCCGGATGGCCCACCTGACCTGCCGGTGGACGACCCCAGAGCCCCCTCGAAGGCCCGGTCGCACCGGTTCCACCTGACCGATGACGGAGACACGACGATGAACACTTCCTTCAAGCTGGCTGCGGCCACCCTGGCTGCCCTGACCCTGATGGCGGGCGGCGCCCATGCCCAGGACTTCCCGACCAAGCCGGTGCGCATCATCACGCCCTTCCCGGTCGGGGGCGGTCCGGAAGCGGTGGTGCGCCTGGTGGCCGAGAAGCTGCAGAAGATGTGGGGCAAGCCGGTCATCGTCGAGAACCGCCCCGGTGCCAACGGCTTCATCGCCATCGACGCGTTCAAGCAAGGGGCCAAAGACGGCCACGACCTGATCCAGCTCGACAACGTGCACCTGGTGGCCTACCCGCACCTGTTCAAGAAGCTGCCCTACGACGCGGCCAAGGACTTCGACGTCCTGCTGCCGCTGTTCCGCACCTACTTCTTCGTCACCGTCGCCTCCGACAGCAAGTACAAGACCGTGGGCGACATCCTGGCCGAGGCCAAGGCCAAGCCGGGGGCGCTGAACTACGGCTCCTGGTCGGTGGGCAATCCGGTGCACCTGGGCACGGCGCTGCTGGAGTCGATGACCAGCACCGAGATGCAGCACGTCATCTACAAGGAAACCTCGCAGCTCTACACCGGCGTGGCCAACGGCGAGCTGAACTTCGCGCTGGGCTCGCTGGCCACGGCCGGCCCGCTCTACCGCGGCGGCAAGCTGAAGTTCCTGGCGGTGACCGCACCCAAGCGCCACAGCGCCTTCCCCGACATCCCGACGGTGTCGGAGTCGGGCGGCCCGGCCGGCTACGAAGTGACCGGCTGGACCACGATCGCCGCCCCCAAGGGCCTGCCCAAGGCGGTGGCCGACAAGATCCAGCGCGACATCGAGAAGGCCCTGGCCGAACCCGACATCGCGCAGCGTTACGCCACCTTCGGCTACGAGCAGTTCCCGACCACCCGCGAGCAGTTCACCAGCTTCGTCTCGTCGGAGTCGGCCAAGTACGCCAACGTGATCAAGCGCGCCAAGGCGTCGCTGGACTGAAATCCGGATTCAACAAGGACTCAACCATGAGCAAGCCCACCTCGGGTGACTTCACCAAGACCACCGGCTGGATGGACTGGTACACCGGCCCGTCCCGGCCGGCCTTCCAGTTGCCCGCAGGTGCGGTCGACGCCCACTGCCACGTCTTCGGCCCCGGCGCCGAGTTCCCCTACGCGCCCGAGCGCAAGTACACGCCTTGCGACGCCAGCAAGCACGAGCTCTACGCGCTGCGCGACCACCTGGGCTTCGCCCGCAACGTGGTCGTGCAGGCCACCTGCCACGGCGCCGACAACCGGGCCATGGTCGATGCGCTGGTGCACAGCGGGGGCAAGGCCCGTGGCGTGGCCACCGTGCGCCGCAGCGTCACCGACGACGAGATCCAGGCCATGCACGACGCCGGCGTGCGGGGCGTGCGCTTCAACTTCGTCAAGCGCCTGGTCGACTTCACGCCCAAGGACGAGCTGCTGGAGATCGCCTCGCGCATCGCCAGGTGGGGCTGGCACGTGGTGATCTACTTCGAGGCGGTCGACCTGCCCGAGCTGTGGGACTTCTTCACCGCGCTGCCCACCACCATCGTGGTCGACCACATGGGCCGCCCCGACGTGAGCCAGCCCGTGGACGGTCCGGAGTTCGAGCTGTTCCTGAAGTTCATGCGCCAGCACCCGAACGTCTGGAGCAAGGTCAGCTGCCCGGAACGCCTGTCGGTCACCGGCCCGAAGGCGCTGGATGGCGAGCGCCACGCCTACGTCGACGTGATCCCCTTCGCCCGCCGCGTGGTCGAGGAGTTCCCGGACCGCGTGCTGTGGGGCACCGACTGGCCGCACCCCAACCTGAAGGACCACATGCCCGACGACGGCCTGCTGGTCGACTTCATCCCGCACATCGCCACCACGCCCGAGCTGCAGCAGCAGCTGCTGGTGGACAACCCGATGCGCCTGTACTGGCCCGAGGAGCAGCGCTGATGGCACTCGACAAACCTTATCTGGACGTGCCCGGCACGACCATCTTCGACGCCGAGCAGTCGCGCAAGGGTTACTGGCTCAACCAGTTCTGCATGAGCCTGATGAAGGCCGAGAACCGCGAGAGGTTCAAGGCCGACGAGCGCGCCTACCTCGACCAGTGGGCGATGACCGAAGAGCAGAAGCAGGGCGTGCTCACGCGTGACCTGAACCGCTGCATCGCCGCGGGCGGCAACATCTACTTCCTGGCCAAGATCGGCGCGACCGACGGCAAGAGCTTCCAGTACATGGCCGCCAGCATGACCGGCATGACGCAGGACGAGTACATGGCGATGATGCTGGGCGGCGGCCGCTCGGCCGAAGGCAACCGCCACCTCGGCGAGCACGGCGACGCCCAGCCGCAGAACCAGCCGCAAGGCCAGGCCAACAAAAAGAAGGAGGCCTGAGCATGGCCCGCATCAGCGCATCCGTCTTCACCTCCCACGTGCCGGCCATCGGCGCGGCCATCGACCTGGGCAAGACCACCGAGCCCTACTGGCAGCCGCTGTTCAAGGGCTACGAGCCCAGCAAGCAGTGGATGGCCGACAACAAGCCCGATGTCATCTTCCTGGTCTACAACGACCACGCCACGGCCTTCAGCCTGGAGATGATCCCGACCTTCGCCATCGGCTGCGCGGCCGAGTTCACGCCGGCCGACGAAGGCTGGGGCCCGCGCCCGGTGCCGGTGGTCAAGGGCCATCCGGACCTGGCCGCGCACATCGCGCAGTCGGTGATCCAGGACGACTTCGACCTGACCATCGTCAACAAGATGGACGTGGACCACGGCCTGACCGTGCCGCTGAGCCTGATGTGCGGCCAGCCCGAGGCCTGGCCTTGCCCGGTGATCCCCTTCGCGGTCAACGTGGTGCAGTACCCGGTGCCCTCGGGCCAGCGCTGCTTCAACCTGGGCAAGGCGATCCGCAAGGCGATCGAGAGCTATGACCAGCCGCTGAACGTGCAGATCTGGGGCACCGGCGGCATGAGCCACCAGCTGCAGGGCGCCCGCGCCGGCCTGATCAACCGCGAGTGGGACAACGCCTGGCTCGACAAGCTGATCGAGGACCCGCAGGCCGCCGCCTCCACCCCGCACATCGACTACGTGCGCGAGGCCGGCAGCGAAGGCATCGAGCTGGTGATGTGGCTGATCGCACGCGGCGCGATGGCCGACGTGCCGGCACTGGGCGCGCCTGCCGGCAGCCCGGCCGGCCCGGCCCCGACCGTGCGCCACCGCTTCTATCATGTCCCGGCATCGAACACCGCCGTGGGTCACGTGATCCTGGAAAACAACGTTTAAGGAAACAAGCTCATGAGCAAGACCATCAAGGTCGCCCTGGCCGGTGCCGGTGCCTTCGGCATCAAGCACCTGGACGGCATCAAGAACATCGACGGCGTGGAAGTGGTCTCCCTGATCAGCCGCGACCTGGAGAAGACCAAGGAAATCGCCGCCCAGTACGGCATCGGCCATGTCACCACCGAGCTGGCAGACAGCCTGGCGCTGCCGGAAGTCGACGCGGTCATCCTGTGCACGCCCACGCAGATGCACGCCTCGCAGACGCTGGCCTGCCTGAAGGCCGGCAAGCACGTGCAGGTCGAGATCCCGCTGTGCGACGTGCTCGCCGAGGGCGAGGAAGTGGCGCGCGTGGCGCGGGAGTCGGGCCTGGTGGCCATGTGCGGCCACACCCGCCGCTTCAACCCCAGCCACCAGTACGTGCACGACCGGATCACGGCCGGCGAGTTCAACATCCAGCAGATGGATGTGCAGACCTACTTCTTCCGCCGCACCAACATGAACGCGCTGGGCCAGCCGCGCTCGTGGACCGACCACCTGCTGTGGCACCACGCCGCGCACACGGTCGACCTGTTCGCCTACCAGTGCGGCAGCCCGATCGTCAAGGCCAACGCCATCCAGGGCCCGATCCACCCGACGCTGGGCATCGCGATGGACATGTCCATCCAGCTGCAGGCGGCCAACGGCGCGATCTGCACGCTGAGCCTGTCGTTCAACAACGACGGCCCGCTGGGCACTTTCTTCCGCTACATCGGCGACAGCGCGACCTACATCGCCCGCTACGACGACCTGTTCACCGGCAAGGAAGAGAAGATCGACGTGTCGAAGGTGGCCGTGTCCATGAACGGCATCGAGCTGCAGGACCGCGAGTTCTTCGCCGCGATCCGCGAAGGCCGCGAGCCCAACAGCAGCGTCGCCGGCGTGCTGGCCTGCTACCAGGTGCTGCACCAGCTGGAGCAGCAGCTCAACGCGGGCTGATGTCCTGCCCCGCCCGCGCGCTTCGATGCGAGGTCGGGTGAGCCGTCCGTCGGCGGCCGCCCCGCGTGCGCCCGGCACCGGCGGGGTCTGCTGCATCCGGGACGTCTCAGCGTGGCAGCGCCAGGCCCGGACCACCCGTCAGCTGCCGGTTGATCGCCCCCTTGATGAGCCGGCTGAGGCCGGGCGCATGTTCCGCGACGGCCAGCACGGCCTTGCGGGCCAGGCGGGCAGGCGCACGCTCGTCGGTGAAGAGCGAGACCACCGCGTTGGTCCCGAGGTAGACCGGCAGCGTCGTGCGGCGATGGGCGGCTTCATAGGGCTGCAGCGTGTCCGGCGCGCCGATGTCGCGTCCGGCACCGCGGGCCGCCTTCAGCGCCCCGACCAGCACCTCCACCCCGTACAGGCCGAAGTTGTAGCCATGGGCCGTCACCGGGTGCATGCCCACGGCCGCATCGCCGATCAGCGCGAAGCGGGGCGCCACGAAACGATGCGCGTAGACGCCCACCAGCGGATGGAGCTGCCGCGGGCCGACGCAGCGCATCGTGCCCAGGCGGCCGCCCGACTGGGCCTCGATGCGCTGCGCGAAGCCGGCATCGTCCAGCGCCGACCATTCACCGGCCCGGTCGGCGGCCACCGTGACGACGGCCGAGCTGCACCGGCCCTGCATCGGCAGCAGCGCGAGCGTGTTGCCATAGCGGAAACATTCCAGCGCGACGCCCTGGTGCTCCCGTTCGTGTGCCACCGGGCCGACCACGACGCTGCGGCCGAAGTCGTGCATCGACGCGCCGATGCCGGCCAGCCGGCGGGTCTGCGACAGGCGGCTGTCGGCGGCCACGACGAGCGGGGCGTTCAGGCACTGTCCGTCGGCCAGCGTGACGCGCGCGAGCGGGCCGCCCAGGTCGAGGCCGGTGACCCGGGCCGCGCAGCGCAGCTGCACGCCCGGTCGTGCCATGGCCGCCCGGAAGGCGGCCCGGCGGATCTGGTGGTTGGCGATCAGCCAGCCCAGCGCCTCGTCGCCCGAGACCCCGAAGCGCAGCAGGCCGGGCGACTCGCCGTCGAGCACATGCGCCTGGCGCAGCGGCGAGACGGCCTCGGCAGGCACCTGCGACCACAGGCCCAGCGTGCCCATCACGGCGCGGGCCCGGTGGGTCAGCGCGATCTCGCGGCCATCGTCGGCGGGTCGCTCCAGCGTGTCGCGCGCCTGCTGCTCCAGCAGGATCGCCGTGAGGCCGGCATCGCTCAGCGCGCTGGCCAGGGCCAGTCCGGCCGGGCCGGCACCGACGATCAGCACGTCGGCATCGGGGGTGGGTGGGTGCATCGCAGCAGTCATCCGGCGAGGGTAGCGGGGCCGGCGCGACCGCTCCTTGATGCCGGTCAGCACCGGGCCTGCGGTGCTGACCGCCGCCCGGGGCGCGTCCGTCGGCCGGAGACGGCAACGCCTCCCCTGCCCGGCCCCGGCCCTGAAGCCCCTCGGAAACATCGGCCCATCGACCTCCTGCCGAGCACGCACCCGCACGCCGGGCGACGCTCGGACCCACTGAAACCCTGAACGGACCACGACTCACCATGCAACAACGAACCCTCGGCCCCTTCCAGGTCAGCGCCATCGGCCTGGGCTGCATGAACCTCAGCCACGCCTATGGCGTGCCCCCCAGCCCGGAACAGGGCGCCAGCGTGCTGCTGCGTGCGCTCGATCTGGGCTGCACGCTGTTCGACACCGCCGCGCTCTACGGCTTCGGCGCCAACGAGGAGCTGGTCGGCAAGGTGCTGGCCCCGCACCGCCACCGCTTCACGCTGGCCAGCAAGTGCGGCATGCAAGGCGTGGACGGCAAGCGGGTCATCGACGGCCGGCCGGACACGCTGAAAGCCACCTGCGAGGCCAGCCTGCGCCGCCTGCGCACCGACGTGATCGACCTCTACTACCTGCACCGCTGGGACCGGCAGGTGCCGATCGAGGACAGCGTCGGGGCGCTCGCCGACCTGGTGCGCGAAGGCAAGATCCGCACGATCGGCCTGTCGGAGGTGTCGGCCGCGACGCTGCGCCGCGCCCACGCGGTGCATCCGATCACCGCCGTGCAGACCGAGTATTCGCTGTGGACCCGCAATCCCGAGGTGGCGGTGCTGGAGGCCTGCCGCGAGATGGGCGTGGCCTTCGTCGCCTTCAGTCCGGTCGGCCGGGGCTTCCTGACCGGGGCGCTGCGCGACGTCGGCACGCTCGACGCCAAGGACATCCGCCGCGCGATGCCCCGCTTCTCGCCCGAGAACTATGCCGCCAACCTGAGGCTGCTTGATGGCCTGGAGGCGCTGGCGGCCCGCGCCGGCTGCACGCCGGCACAGCTGTCCCTGGCCTGGCTGCTGGCCCGTGGTGAACACGTCATCCCGATCCCCGGCACGACCCAGGTGAAGCACCTGGAGGACGATCTGGCCGCCGCGGCCCTGCAGCTGCCGGCCGACGTGCTGGCGCAGGCCGGCGCGCTGATCAACCACCAGAGCGTGGTCGGGCCGCGTTACCCCGCCGCCACCCAGGTCGAGATCGACACGGAAGCGCTCTGAGGTGGGCCGCACGTCGTCGATGCACCGGCCGGCGTCCCATCCGGTCCTGGCCGTGCTGCTGGTGGTCCTGGCGGTGGCCTCGTTCGCGTCGCTGGACACCTCCACCAAGCTGCTGACGGCGGCCGTGCCCGTCACGATGCTGGTCTGGTGGCGCTTCCTGTTCCAGGCCGGCGTGGCCCTGGTGGCGCTGCGCCCGCGCAGCGGGGAGCCGCTCTGGCGCACCCGCCACCCGTGGCTGCAGGGGCTGCGCGGGCTGATGCTGGTGCTGTGCACCGTGTTCGCCTACTTCAGCCTGCGCTTCATGCCGATGGGCGAGTTCACGGCCATCCTGATGCTCACGCCGCTGCTGATCACGGTGCTGGCCGCGATCAGCCTGGGTGAGCGGGTGTCGTGGCTGCGCTGGCTGCTGGTGCTGGGCGGCTTGGGTGGCGCGCTGATCGTCATCCGGCCGTCCGGGGCCGACGTCGACTGGGCCCTGCTGCTGCCGCTGGGGCTGGTGGTGGCCAATGCGCTCTACCAGATCCTGACCAGCCGGCTGGCCGGTCTCGAGGACCTCAACACCACCCATTTCTACACCGGCGTGGTGGGGGCGGCGCTGGCCAGCCTGGCCCTGCCCTGGACCTGGCAGGCGCTGCCGTCGTGGCAGGTCGCCGGCCTGCTGCTGCTGGTGTGCCTGTTCAGCTCGGTGGGGCACTTCCTGCTGATCCAGGCCTACGCGCGCGCGCCGGCCGGCACGCTGACGCCCTACCTGTATTTCCAGATCGTCTTCGCGACGCTGGGCGGCTGGGTGGTGTTCGGCCATGTGCCCGACCGCTGGTCGCTGGTGGGCATCGCCGTCATCGGCGCCTGTGGCGTCACCGGGACCTGGATCGCCGCGCGGGAGAACCGCCGACGTGTCCCGGCCTGAGGGCCGGGCGGGTCCGCGCCGGCTGAAGCCCCGGACCCGCCCGCCCGACACACCCGCTCAGAGCGCCTTGACCAGTTCCGGCACGGCGGAGAACAGATCGGCCTCCAGGCCGTAGTCGGCCACGGAGAAGATCGGGGCCTCGGGGTCCTTGTTGATCGCCACGATCACCTTGGAGTCCTTCATGCCCGCCAGGTGCTGGATCGCCCCGCTGATGCCCGC
>NZ_QJJS01000031.1 GCF_003201595.1 Sphaerotilus hippei
TCAAGGGCCTGCTCTAAGCCCTGCCCTGCCGCCCGCTCGGCACGCTCCGGGCCCGCGGGCTCCAGGCCTCAAGCCGTCGCTCGCGACGGCTTTTTCGTTTCATGTTCCGTGCTGCAGGCTCGTGGTCCGCCACGCGTGTCCAGGTCGATCGGCGACAGCGGTGCGAGTATGCTTTCGCCCGCCATGATGAAACTCCTGACCCGCTGGTTCCTGCTTGCCGCCGCACTGCTGCTGATCGAACACGCCTACGACGGCCTGGTCGTCAGCAGCTTCACCGCCGCGCTGATCGCCGCCCTGGTGCTCGGCCTGCTCAACGCGGTGGTGCGCCCCATCCTCGTGCTGCTCACGCTGCCGGCGACCATCCTGACGCTGGGCCTGTTCCTGTTCGTGATCAACGCGGTGACCTTCTACCTGGCCGCCTCGATCATGTCGCAGATGAGCGTGAGCGGCTTCGGCTCCGCGCTGGTGGGATCGATGCTCTACAGCGCCTGCTCGGTGATCATCGACCTGGCGCTGGAGCGGCTGTTCCCGCGGCGGCAGGTGCACTGAAACCCCCGGATCGCCCCGGGACCACGGGCCTCACGGCGCACGATCCCCGTTGCGCTCCTCATTCATCTCCTCGCGGCGGAGCTGCTCGACCCGCTTGAGCCGGGTATCGATGACGGCAGCCTCGAGGCTGTCGATCGTGCGGGTGCTGCGCGCCAGTTGCTGACCCGCCCGCAGGCGGTCGAGCGCCCCCCGGGTATTGCCCTGGGCCAGCTGGACCTCGGCCTGGGCACGCAGGGCGGCCAGCGGCTGGCCCTGGCGTTCGCGGGCCTGGGCCAGCTGGGTCCAGGCCGTGCTGTCGTCCGCGTGCTGGGCCACCCAGGCCTGCAGGGTCTCGGCACAAGGCTGCAGCCCCGCCTGCGGACCGGAACCGGCCAGGGCCACCGAGCACGACAGCAGCATGCCCGCGCGTGAGGCATCCGGCTCGGCCGTCTCCAGCAGCCGCCCGGCCTCCACCGCCTGGCCCCGCGCCAGCAGGGACTCGACCTGCAGGATGCGCACCGCCCGCCGGGCCCCGGGGTACGGGGCCGCCAGCGTGCGGGCCCGGGCCAGCGCGCTGTCCTCGGTGGCACGATCCTTCAGGCGACGAGCGGCCAGCGAGGCCGCGTAGGCCTCGGCCAGCGCCGCCGGGCTGGCCGAGATCCCTTCACGCCCGCCGGCTTCGGCCGCGCCCTGCCGGTTGACCAGCCGGCGCAGGGACTCGGTGCGCGTGTCCATCAGCGCACGGACCCGCCCCTGCATGGCCGCATGCAACCAGGCGGCGGCCCCCGGGGGTTCGGCCACCGGCAAGGCGCCGATGCCCAGGCGCGAGCGGGCCTCGGCGATGCGTTCGGTCGTCAGCGGGTGGGAGCGCAGGTAGGGATACTGGTTGTTGTCCATCAGGCGCGAGGCCTGCTGCAGGTGGTCGAACATGTGGGCCATGCCGCCCGGATCAAAACCGGCACCGCTCAGCACCGAAAAGCCGATCCGGTCGGCCTCGCGCTCCATGTCGCGGGAGAAGTTCAGCTGTCCCTGCATCGCGACGGCCTGACCGCCCGTCAGGATGGCGTTGGCGGCATCCGGACTGCGGGAGGCCGCCAGCACCCCCAGCAGCAGCGAGGCCAGGCTGAGCATCGACTGGCGCCGCTGCGTGGCCATCGAGCGGGCGATGTGGCGCTGCGTCACGTGCGACAGCTCGTGCGCCAGCACCGAGGCCAGCTCGTCGGACGAGCCGGTCACGGAGATCAGCCCCAGGTGCACGCCGATGTAGCCACCCGGCAGCGCGAACGCGTTGACCGTGCGGTCACGCACCAGGAAGGCCTTCCAGGCGTAGTGCTGGTCCAGCTCGTCGGTGAGGTCACCGCGCTGGCGGGCGGCAGCCAGCAGTGGCTGCCAGAGGCTGTCCAGGTACTCCTGCAGCAGCGGATCGTCGACGACGTCCGGATCGGGCAGGATCTGGCTCATGATGCGATCGCCCAGGCGCCGCTCGTCGGCCACGCTCAGGTCCTCCGAGGTCGCGTCCCCCAGCGCCGGCAGCGCCTGACGGTCACCCGGCGCCGCCCGTCCGAGGCCCGGCGCCAGCGGCAGGCCGGCCATCAGCGCCGCCAGCAGCACCGTCTTGAACCCGTTCTTGATGGTCACGCTCATCCTTCTCGATGGGAGCTGGCGCCCCCGTGCGACATCGACCGGCACATCATGCCCCGACAATGTCTCTCCTCTGTCAACGCAGGCGGACCCGCCGGAAAGACCTCGATGAACCAGCCGCTCACCCACTTCGACGCCCAGGGCCAGGCCCACATGGTGGACGTCGGCAGCAAGGACATCACCCACCGGGTGGCCGTGGCCAGCGGACACATCCGCATGCAGCCGGCCACCCTGGCGCTGATCACCTCGGGCACCGCCAAGAAGGGCGACGTGCTCGGCATCGCCCGCATCGCCGCGATCCAGGGCGCCAAGCGCACGGCCGACCTGGTCCCGCTGTGCCACCCCCTTCCGATCACCCGGGTGGCGGTCGAGTTCCATGTCGACGAGGCCGGCAGCACCGTGCAGGTCGTGGCCACCGTCGAGACGGTGGGCCGCACCGGCGTCGAGATGGAGGCCCTGACCGCCGTGCAGGTCGGCCTGCTGACGATCTATGACATGTGCAAGGCCGCCGACCGCGGCATGGTGATGGGCGAGATCCGGGTGCTGGAGAAACACGGGGGCAAGTCGGGCGACTGGAGCGTCACGCGCTGACCCCCGACACCGCTGCACCCGCTCAGCGACTGCCCGCCGCCGCAGCGGCGGGCCAGAGCGCCGCCGCCGGCAGCGCCGGATCCGGACCGCACTGGAACGGCCGGGGCTCGAGCGCCGGATCGTCGCAGGGCTCGAAGAACGCCCGGGCCGCCGGATTGCGGAACTCCCGCAGGCGCGCGGCGACATGCCGGGCCCGCTCCAGGTCCCCCCGGGCCGCCAGCGCCCGGGCGTAAGCCGTCATCAGCCGGGTGTCGAGCAGGTGGAACAGCGGCCGCTCGAACTGGTCGATCACCTGCTCGGGGTGCTCGGCCATCGTGACGCGGGCGTAGTCGGCGTGCTGGCCGAACAGCACGCTGCGCTGGGCGCGGCTGATGCGGTGCTCCAGCGACGTGCGGGCACCCCACTCCATCTGGGGCTCGAACACCACCGTCACGGTCCAGTACTGGTAGAGCGCCCACAGGCTGCCCACGATCACCGCCAGCCCGACCGCGGCCAGGACCGGCGGGGCCCGGTGCCCGGCGACGGGGCGCTCCGATGCCGGGGCCGCACCGTCACCCGCGGCCAGTCCGGCATACCAGCCGGCCAGCAGGGCCGTCGGCAGCAGGAAGTAGACGTACCACAGCGGGTACTCGAGCAGGCTGTGCACACTGACCACCACCAGCATGAACAGCGCGGTCCGTGCCCCCCGGGCGGCCGGCAGGTCGGCGCACACCAGCCCGCGACGGCCCTTCCACAGTGCCCAGCCAGCGCAGCCCAGCACCGCCACCGCCAGCGGCAGGCCCGACTCGACCGCCAGCTGCATCGGCAGGTTGTGCGAGTGGTCGAAGAAGGCGACCGGACGGTCCGGGAACGGCGTCATCGACCAGACGAAGTTGAATGCCCCGGCACCGACGCCGAACCAGGGGTGGGCAGCGATCATCGCCAGCGTGTTGGACCAGATCTTGCCGCGGGAGCTGCTGGCGTCGCCATGCAGCGTCTTGCGGATCTGGTCGTCGCCGTAGAAGGTGTCGCCGGTGTGGGCGCTCCACAGCTCCAGCCCCCACCAGCCCAGCGCGTACAGAGGCAGCATCGCCAGCATCAGCAGCCGCACGCGGCCCGGCAGCCGGCGGTCGATCGCGCCCCACAGCGCCAGCAGCAGCACCCCGACCGTGCCGGTGCGCGAGGCGGTCAGCACGACGCCGAAGACCAGCGCAGCCAGCAGCGTGCCCAGCAGCACGAGCGGCCAGCGGCGGCGCACCGCCAGCCAGATCGCCGCCGCACAGGCCCACATCAGCAAGGTCGACAGCTGGTTGGGCTGGCGCATGTTGCCGATGGCCCGCCCGGGCGTGGTCGGCCACGCGATCAGCAGGCCGTCGGCCAGCCTCGGCACGAACACCTGCACCAGGCCGACCAGCACGCTCAGCCCCCCCGCCACCAGCAGGGCCCACATCAGCGGCTCGACCAGCGAACGGTCGTCACCCGCCTGCGCCGCCAGCGCGCTGGTGGCCAGCAGCACCGCGGCGAGCAGCAGGCAGGCCAGCGGCACCAGCCGCTGGCCGAGGGGTGCCGGCGTCAGCACCTGGGCCAGGCTCAGCAGCCCGAGTCCCAGCAGCATCCACATCGCGGCACGCTGCGGCTGCCCCAGCCGGGCCAGGCCGCTGCGGGTGAAGCCGGCGACCGGGGTGGCCCCCGGGCTGCCGGCCAGCAGCAGCCAGGTGCCCATGCCCCAGGCGGCCAGCCACTGGTTGAAGAATGTCGAGACCGGCGAAGTGCTGGTCGCCAGCAGCATCGGCAGGGCCACGGCGATCAGCGCCAACCCCAGGTGAGCCGGGTGAGGGGTGGTCGGGCTGCGCAGGGAATTCACAGGTCGCTCCAGGTCCGGTGGACGGGCGACGATTGTCAATGATCACGCCACCCCCGCCGGCCGCCGCCGCCCGAAGCCGAAAATCGCGGGCGCCGTGCTATCTTCAAATCACCGTCGGCCGGCTGCCTGCCCGGCCCCTACCGCACGACCCCGCACTGCCGCCACCATGCCGCTCCCATTCTTCAAGAAGCTCTTCGCGAGCACCGAGATCAACACGCTGGCCGAATCGCTGGTCAACGAGCTGACGCGCCGCTACCCGCCGAGCATGGCCAGCGGCGAAGGCCGGCGCCTGTCGCCCCAGGCCGTGACCAACATCCTGGAGAGCGTGATCAACAAGGGCGTCAGCAAGAGCCGCGAATGGAACCTGGGCCTGTTCGGCAAGGCCCGGCTCGGCAACGCGTTCCGCTGGGCGCTGACCGACAAGGGCTACCCGGAGAAGTTCGTCGAGACGGCCACCGAAGCGCTGGTGATCTACGTCACCCGCCAGGGCGACCGCAAATCCGCCGCCTCCGGCAAGGCCTGAACCGCGGCATGCTCAAGGCCCTGTTCAAGGAAATGGGGCGCAGCCTGCGGCGCGCCTCGCCCTCCCCGTCCGACGATCCGGCGCTGCGCCACGACGAACGCATCGGCCAGTTCCGCGACGGTGACCTCATCCGGCGCGAGGCGCTGATCACCGAGCTGCAGGCCCTGCTGCAGTCCGGCCCGGACGATGCCGTCGGCCAGACGCTGCTGGGCGACTGGCTGCTGCAGCTGGGGCGGGCCGAACCGGCGGAGGTCGCCTACCGGCGGGCACTGCAGCTGCAGGCCCTGTCGGCCCGGGCCCAGGAAGGCCTGGGGCTGGCACTGCTGCGCCTGCGGCGCCTCGAGGAGGCCTACCTGCATCTGGAGACCGCCCACCGCATCGAGCCGATGAACGCCGAGGTGCTGACGCACTGGGGGCTCGTCGACCTGGAGATGGACAACCTGCCCCAGGCCGCCTCCAAGTTCCAGCGCGCCACCGAGCGCGATGCGAACAACCCCCACGCCTGGCACAACCTCGGCCTGGTCGCGCTGAAGCAGGGGCGTGTCGACACCGCCATCGAGCTGATCCGGCGGGCGCTCGTGCTGCGCCCGGACCACGGGCTCGCGCAGAGCAACCTCGCGATGGCCCTGCGGCGGGCCGAGCGGCTCGACGAGGCGCTGGCCGCCGCCCTGGAGGCCACCCGCCACAAGGCCGGCAGCGCGCGGGTGTGGGTCGTGCTCGCCGACATCCAGATGAACCTGGGCGAGTTCGAGGCGGCCGAAGCCACCCTCGCCCATGCGCTGAGCCTGGACGCCCGCCATGTCGGCACCCATGTCGCGCGCGGCAAGCTGCTGGCCGCCACCGACCGCTGCGCCGAGGCCGAACAGGCCTTCGAGACCGCCCTGCGGATCCAGCCCGACCACGCCGATGCGCAGGGCGGCCTGGGTGAGGTTCACCTGCTGCAGCAGCGCTGGGCCAGCGGCTGGGACCTGTACGAGGCCCGCCGCCGGGTCGAGAACAGCCCGGTGCGCCGCTACCCCGAGCTCGAGTGGCGCGGCCGCGACGAGCCGGCCGGCCTGCAGGTGCTGGTGCACGCCGAGCAGGGCATGGGCGACATCATCCTGTTCGCCTCCTGCCTGCCCGACCTGATGGCGCAGGGTGCCCGGTGCGTGCTCGAGGTGCGACCCCGCCTGCAGGCCCTGATGGCCCGCTCCTTTCCCGAGGTCACCGTGGTCGGCCGCAGCGCCAACTGCGACCTGAACGACTGGCCTGCCGGCCTGCCGGCCTTCGACCGCCAGCTGCCGATCGGCAGCCTGCCGCGCTGGTTCCGGCGCCAGGCCGCCGACTTCCCCGCGCGCCCGGCCTATCTGAAGGCCGATCCGGAGCGCATCGGCCACTGGCACGCCCAGCTGGTCACCGGGGCGCGGCGCCGGATCGGCATCGCCTGGCGTGGTGGCGTGGCCTCCACCGCCCGCCACCAGCGCTCGCTGCAGCTGGCCGAGCTCGCCCTGGCGCTGCACGACGACGACGTGCAGCTGGTCTGCCTGCAGTACGGCGACGTCGACGCCGAGCTCGCCTGGCTGGCCGAGCAGCACGGCATCACCGTGCACCCCGGCCTGTCCGGACTGGGCGAGATCGACGACATGGCCGCGCTGACGGTGGCCTGCGACGCGATCGTCACCGTCTGCTCGACCCAGGCCCACCTCACCGGCGCGCTGGGCCGGCCCGGGCTGGTGCTGGTGCCGAGCAATCCGAGCTGGCGCTACCTCGCCAGCGGTGAGCAGACCCCCTGGTACCCCAGCCTGCAGCTGGTGCGGCAGGGGCGGGCCGGTGACTGGGCGCCGGTGCTCGGCACGCTGCGCTCGCGCCTGCGCGCCCTGACGGCCCCCGCCGCAGCCCGCGGGGTGGCGGCATGAGGTTCTGGAAGTTCGGCAAGACCGCCACCAGCGCACCGGCCGAGCCCGCGCCGGCGCCCGCCACCACGGCCCGGGTGCTGGCCATCGAAGAAAGCATCGACCGGCAGGATCTGCCCCACGCTCGCCTGCTGCTGGACCAGGCCCGAGCCGCCGGCCTCGAGGCGCCCGAGCTGACCCTGGTCGAGGCCCAGCTGTGCCGGCTGGAAGGCGACACCACGACCGCGCTGCGCCTGTGCGACGACCTGCTGACCACCGCGCCCGACCCCGGCCGGGTGCAGTACGAGATCGCGGAGTGCCTGCTGGCCCGATCGGACCTGCCCGGCGCGCTCGAGAGCCTCGATGTCGCGGTCGCGCTGTCCCCCGGCCTGGGCGCGGCCTGGTTCAAGCTCGGCGAGACGCTGATGCGGCTGGATCGCTTCACTGAAGCACTGGAGCCACTGGAGCGTGCGGACCAGCTCGCACGCACGGACAAATTGAAGATCCTGACCCGCTACCGCCAGGGGCAGTGCCTGCTGGCACTCGATCAGGTCCAGCCGGCCCGCCTGGCCTTCGAGGCCACGCTGGCCCTCGCCCCCGATCACCTCGAGGCACGGATCCACCTGGGCCACTGCCATCTGCGGCTCGACGACGAGCCGGCCGCGCTGGCCTGCTACGAGCAGGCGGTCGCCAGGCAGGCCGACCCGGGCCACATCCTGCGGCTCAACCTCGGCAGCGCCTACCAGAACTGCGGGCGCTACGCCGAGGCCCGGGCCCTCTTCGAGCAGCTGCAGCGGCAGCGCCCGAACGACCACCAGGTGCGCTGGTACCTGTGCCAGCTCGACCTGCTCGAGGGACGCTGGGCCGCCGGCTGGGCGCACTACCGGGCCCGTTTTGCCGCCGGTGCCTCACGGTTCCGGCCGATGCCCTACCGGCTCTGGGACGGCCGCACGATCCCGGACCAGACGCTGCTGGTGCTGGCCGACCAGGGCCTGGGCGACGAGATCATGTATGCCTCCTGCTTCGACGACCTGAGGCGCCGAGCCGGGCGGGTGATCATCGAATGTGAGCCCCGGCTGCTGGCGCTCTTCCAGCGCTCCTTCCCGGACCTGACCTTCCTCGCCACCGAGCGGGAGAACTCGCCCGCCTGGCTGGCCGGCCTGCCCGCGCCCGACTGGCAGATCCCCTCCGGCGACCTGCCCGGCCTGTTCCGGCTGGCGGACGACGACTTTCCCGATCGCCCCGCCTACCTGCAGGCCGACCCGCAGCAGGTCGCCGCCTGGCGGCAACGCCTGAGCGACACGCTCGGCCCCGGACTCAAGGTCGGCATCTCCTGGCGTGGCGGCACGGAGCGCACCCGCTCCCGGGCCCGCAGCCTGGCACCGGAGCAGTGGGCGCCGATCCTGCAGGTCCCGGGCGTGCAGTTCGTCAACCTGCAGTACGGCGACTACCACGCCGACCTCGCCCGCCTGCGCGCCCTCGGTCACGCCCCCATCCACGACTTCCCCGACGCGATCGCCGACTACGACCAGACCGCCGCGCTGGTCGGCGCGCTCGACCTGGTGGTCACGGTCTGCACCGCCATCGTCCACCTCGGCGGGGCCCTGGGTCGCCCGGTCTGGATCCTGACCCCCCATGCCCCCGGCTGGCGCTACACCGCCCACGCCCGCTCGATGGCCTGGTACCCCAGTTCACGCCTGTTTCGTCAACCGGCCTGGGGCGAGTGGACCCCGGCCTGCCAAGAATTGACAGTCGCCCTGGCCCAGCTGACAAAAAATGTCAGCCCAGCCCTCGCCGCGATGTGACGAAATACCGCCAGCCCGTCCAGAACGGCCAGATTCCTCCGGAAAAACACGGATCCGAGGCGGGCACACAGCTTGCGCTGCTGGAGCAGGCGGTCGGACGGTCCGGGCGCAGCAAGTGGCGGAGGAATTTCCCATGAAGAGCATTCAGAGAGGCTTCACTCTCATCGAACTGATGATCGTCGTCGCGATCATCGGCATCCTGGCCGCGGTCGCCCTGCCGGCCTACCGTGACTACACCCTGCGCGCCAAGGTGTCCGAGCTGCTGCTGGCGGCCAGCTCGACCCGCACGGCCGTGACGGAGAACTCGCAGAACGCGGGCGCCATCAACGTCTCCGGGATCACCGCTCCGGCTGCAGCCGGCAAGATCGCTACGGCGAGCATCACAACAGCTTCAGGTCTGATCACCATTGGCGGTGTCGCCAGCGAGTTTGGCGGAACTGCTGCGTCAGTTGTTCTTGCACCGAGCTGGAACAGCAATGCAGCAACTGTGGTCTGGTCCTGCAGCGTGAGCCCGGAAAACTTGTCGCCGTCGTCCTGCCGCCAGGACTGACACGACCGGCGACGACCATCCATCCGGTCGTTGACAGAAAGCCCCAGCTTCTGGGGCTTTTTTACGCCTGCTGCAATCACGCAGTCACGGCTTGACCCCGACCAAGCGCATGTCCCGCGGCTCTCTCAGCTTGTACTGTGCAGGCTCCTGCCGAATGTGTACAAGACCGATTTCAGCCATCAACACGGACAGGCTGTGTGGTGTGTATCCCCATCGATGGATCATGAGTGGATCCTGCCAGGCGGGATCACCATAAAAGACCCACATCGAGCGCTGTCCCGCCTGATCCGCCCGGGCGCCTTCCACCGGATTGTCCAGCAGGGCCTGGCAGGCGCTCAGCAGATTAGGACACTCCAGGACCATCAAGCCACCCGGTTTGAGCACACGAAACCATTCACGCAGGATGTCGGCGACTTCCCAACGCCAGAAATGCTCCACCACGTGGATTGCCATCACCTCATCCACAGCCCCGTCAGCAAAAGGATGCAAGCGCCTCAGGTCACACAGCACATCCGGCTTTTTGCCAGAACGTGATTCAACGATGTCGACGTTGACGTAGCCGGAAATGATCTTGTCGCCGCAACCCAGATTCAATCTGACGGCAGATGATTCAGTGGATCCACCGGTTGGATGCCGTGGCCGATGGGCGACCTCCCGGCACGCTCGCACCCAACTCTGCGCGACCGGATAGAGCCCACAAAGCTGCTGGACCAGGACTTGTCCTGACTTGATCCTCGCCATCGTCCCGTCCGGATCACTGATCACGCTGCGGACCGCGCTGACGGGATCGTCGGTCAGAACCGCACAGTGGCCGAAGGGCTGGTAAGAGCCCAATGGAGAGGCGATGACCTGCCGCCCTGCGTGCAGCGCATCCGTCACGCGATTCGCCGTCTTGACTGATTTCCGGGCATCGTGAACATCTGCGGGAACGAGCACGATGTCGCTCTCGGCCACGGCAGCCCACTGCGCATCCTCGGACCAAGGCTGAAAATTCAGCAGTGCATCGGGACCGTGCTGCAGGTTGTACTGCTCGACATGGCGCTCAATCGCCGTGGAAGCACGCGTCAAAATCCTGATCGAGAATGGCTGGCTCGTGCTCAAAGGCAGGAGTTTTTCAGTCCACTGACGCATCGCATCCCAGTTGCTCTGGTGCCCATACCAGACCATTTTCAATCGAGCAGGCGGACCACTGCGCAACGCCAGCCGACCCAGCCACGGCCGGGCCGACTTGGTGCCATCAAAAACCTTGGGCAGCCCCAAGGGCGAAGCCAAAGGATCACCGATGACGACCACCGGTACCTGGGTATGGGTGCGCAGCGCCTGCGCCATGGCCTCGGACCCGGCGACACAGAGGTCGACGGACCGAGCCAGGTTCGTCCAATAGTCACCGATGTCAGGCCGTGAAAAGTGGTCATCATTGAAATCGGCAATCACCTTGACGCCATTCGCGACCGCGTTTTTCACGGCACCCAGGACCGCACTGGAAATCTTCTGGAAATATCCGGGATCAGCAGCCGGCCAGATCTTTCCGATGATGAGAACATCGGGCTTGTCCGTACCGGCAACCCACGGTGGCCGTTGAGCCGACACCAACTCCACCTGGTGCCCCAGGTCGATCAACGTCTGCGCGGGAAAGATCACCCGGTAACGATTCGATGCCAGTGATGACCGGTAACCTTCCTGGGCATTGCCTTCGATGCCGTCCACCAGCCACTGGATCTTCAAGGAGCCAGGATGCTGGACGTCGATGTCCATGGCCTGACGATCAACCACGCTGATCCACCCTCAGCATCGCCTCCCGCTCGGCGAACCACGCTTCGGCGTATTCGCAGTCGGCGTACTCGTGGAAGTAGGGGCCGCCGATGGTGAAGTGCACGTTGTTCATGCCGGGGCGGGGTTCGTCGTAGCCGACCAGGTGGTTCCAGCTGGCGGGCAAGGCGCCGATCTGGGTGTCGTCGTCCAGCCACTTGAACTGGTGCAGCTCCAGCCCGCTGGCGGTGTTGACGTAGTCGGGCGTCAGCGCCCGGCAGCGGGCGTTGTTGAAGAGCATGACGCTCGACCAGTTCTTCTTGCCGTAGGCCGTCTGCGGAGCGTCGAGGAACTTGGTCTTCTCGGCGGGACGGTGGTCGTGCTGCACGCACATGACCGCATGGCGATCGTCACGCAGCGCCCACAGCCGGGCGATGTCGTCGAGCATCAGCATGTCGCAGTCCATGAACAGCGACCAGCCCTCGTAGCCGCTGAGGTGGGGCACCAGGAAACGCGAGAACGAGAAGTCGGTGGACTGCAGCGCATTGCGCTCGCGCCACATCAGCCCGCCAAGCGAGCCGAGCGCCAGCGGCACCAGCGCCACGGGCTCGCTGGCACGCGCCATGATGCTGTGCGAGAGCACATGCCACGGGGCGGTTTCGCGGGGGTCGAAACCGATGAAGACTCGGATCATGG
The DNA here is from genome assembly GCF_003201595.1 of Sphaerotilus hippei. Lineage (GTDB taxonomy): Bacteria > Pseudomonadota > Gammaproteobacteria > Burkholderiales > Burkholderiaceae_C > Sphaerotilus > Sphaerotilus hippei. The sequence continues at coordinate 11,798 of NZ_QJJS01000031.1, forward strand.
TGAAGGCGGGAGGAGGCTGACGGATTTTCACTTTATCAGCCACCCTCCCCCCATCCACGGGAAGATCCGTGCAACAGCCAACAAAAAAGGGCCGCATCGCTGCGGCCCTTTCATCGCTTGAGCGGGAAGGCTCAGGCAGCGGACATCACATGTCCATGCCCATGCCGCCCATGCCACCCATGCCGCCGCCCGGCATGGCCGGAGCGTCTTCCTTGGGGGCCTCGGCGACCATGCACTCGGTGGTCAGCATCAGGCTGGACACCGAAGCGGCGTTCTGCAGAGCGGTACGGGTCACCTTGGTCGGATCCAGGATGCCCATCTCGATCATGTCGCCGTAGGTGTCGTTGGCGGCGTTGAAGCCGTGGTTGCCCGAACCGGCCAGGATCGCGTTCACGACCACGCTCGGCTCGCCACCGGCGTTGGCTACGATCTCGCGCAGCGGGGCTTCGATCGCCTTCAGGACCAGCTTGATGCCGGCGTCCTGGTCAGCGTTGTCGCCCTTGATGGCGCCAGCAGCCTGACGGGCACGCAGCAGTGCCACGCCGCCGCCAGCCACGATGCCTTCTTCGACGGCCGCACGGGTGGCGTGCAGCGCGTCTTCCACGCGGGCCTTCTTTTCCTTCATCTCGACTTCGGTCGCGGCGCCGACCTTGATCACGGCCACACCGCCAGCCAGCTTGGCCACGCGCTCTTGCAGCTTTTCACGGTCGTAGTCGCTGGTCGCTTCTTCGATCTGGATGCGGACCTGCTTGACGCGGGCTTCGATGTCGGCAGCCGAACCCGCACCGTCGATGATGGTGGTGTTTTCCTTGCCCACTTCGACGCGCTGGGCCTGGCCCAGGTCGGCCAGCGTGACCTTCTCGAGCGTCATGCCGACTTCTTCGGCGATGACCTTGCCGCCCGTCAGGATGGCGATGTCTTCCAGCATGGCCTTGCGGCGGTCGCCGAAGCCCGGGGCCTTGACGGCCACGACCTTCAGGATGCCGCGGATGGTGTTGACCACCAGGGTCGCCAGCGCTTCGCCATCGACGTCTTCGGCGATGATCAGCAGCGGACGGCCGGCCTTGGCGACCTGCTCCAGCGTGGGCAGCAGGTCACGGATGTTGGACACCTTCTTGTCGTACAGCAGCACGAACGGGTTGTCCAGCAGGGCCGACTGCTTTTCCTGGTTGTTGATGAAGTACGGCGACAGGTAGCCGCGGTCGAACTGCATGCCTTCGACGACGTCGAGTTCGCTGTCCAGCGACTTGCCGTCCTCGACGGTGATCACGCCTTCCTTGCCGACCTTGTCCATCGCGTCAGCGATGATCTTGCCGATGGTCTCGTCGCTGTTGGCCGAGATGGAGCCGACTTGCGCGATTTCCTTGGAGGTCGTGGTGGCCTTCGAAGCCTTCTTCAGCTCGGCGACCAGGGCGGCGACCGCCTTGTCGATGCCGCGCTTCAGGTCCATCGGGTTCATGCCGGCGGCCACGTACTTCATGCCTTCGCGCACGATGGCCTGGGCCAGCACGGTGGCGGTGGTGGTGCCGTCACCAGCGATGTCGGAGGTCTTGGAAGCGACTTCCTTGACCATCTGCGCGCCCATGTTCTGAAGCTTGTCCTTCAGTTCGATTTCCTTGGCCACGGACACGCCGTCCTTGGTCACGGTCGGGGCGCCGAACGAGCGCTCGAGCACGACGTTGCGACCCTTGGGGCCCAGGGTGACCTTGACCGCGTTGGCCAGGATGTTCACGCCTTCGACCATGCGGTGACGGGCGTCGGAACCGAAGATAACGTCTTTAGCTGCCATGTATGACTCCAGATTCTGTTGAAAGGGGGCGTTGCGGGACCGGAAGGCTCTTGCGAGTCTTACTTCTGGACCACGGCGAAGAGGTCCTCTTCGCGCATCACGAGCAGTTCTTCGCCATCGACCTTGACGGTCTGGCCGCTGTACTTGCCGAACAGCACGCGGTCGCCCACAGCCACGTTCAGGGCCACGAAGTCGCCCTTGTCATTGCGCTTGCCCGGGCCGACAGCCAGGATCTCGCCTTGGTCAGGCTTCTCGGCGGCGTTGTCGGGGATGATGATGCCCAGAGCGGTCTTGGTTTCTTGTTCCAGGCGCTTGACGATCACGCGATCGTGCAGAGGACGAAGTTTCATTGCATCTCCTAGGGGACAAAGCAGGTGTTTGGATCACTAGCACTCACTGGCTGCGAGTGCTAACGCTCTCAGATTATAGGAACGCCCCCTCAGCTTTCAAGAGGGCACACCTGCAGAAAAGAAGGGAATCTTCGCCGGCGCCCCGTCAGGGCATCGCTCAGCGGGGCGTGGCGCTGACGACCGGGGCCTTCATCACGCGGGTGCGGCCCCCGCTGTTGACCAGCAGCACGGCGTCGCCGGGCTGCAGCTCTTCCTTGCCCTTGGCCTGCACGATGGCACGGCGCTCGCCGGTCGACAGCTGGATCAGGATCTCGACCGCCTCCTCGCGCGTGCCGGCACGTTCGATGACGTTGCCGATCACCGCGCCGGCGACGGCACCGACCACGGCGGCGGCCTGGCTCTCGCGGCGACCGCCCAGGCCCCCCCCGGCGATGCCACCCACGACCCCGCCGGCCACGCCACCCACGCCACTCTGCGAGCCGTCGACCACGACCGGGCGCACGTTGAGCACCACCGCGTCCTGCACGGTGGACAGGCGCTGCGCGTCCCCGGGCTGGATGACGTCGGGGCTGGTGGTGCTGCAGCCCGCGGCCAGCAGCGTCACCACCAGCAGGGCGGCAAGACGGGAGGACCAGCCACGGACGGCAACCGGAGAGCGGGGGACGGGATGGGGCATGGTGGGACTCATGTGAACGAGGTGACGATGAAGGAGGGACCTGAGCTGCAACGGGCCAGGCCCTCGCCCGGCCGACCGGCGGGCCGGCCGATCGCCGAGGCGGGCGACGGTCTCAGCCGTGCAACCGGCTGTGACGGGGCACGCTGGCCAGCAGGAACTCCATCTGGTCGGCGAGGATGCGGCGTCCGCGCAGGATCATGTCCTCGTGCAGGCTGGGGATGTAGGGCAGGTAAAAAAGCTCGATGCCGACCTCGTGCAGCAGCCGGTTGCCCTTGCGGCCGTTGCAGCCCCGGCAGGCGGTGATGCAGTTCATCCAGGAGTCGGCCCCGCCCCGCGAGGACGGCAGGATGTGCTCGCGGGTCAGGTCATCGGCCTCGAAGTGCCCGCCGCAATAGGCGCAGAGGTAACGGTCCCGCACGAACAGCTTGCCATTGGTCAGTGCCGGCACCTGCCGCCAGGCCCGCGACGGGACCGACCCGCGCACCGCGATGATCGGATGCAGCTCGATGCGCGACTGCATGCCGCTGACACGCTGGAAGCCACCGCGGAAGACGAGGAAAGGCTCCCCCAGCGTCCAGGCGACCGCGTCGCTGGCGTACAGCGTGGCCGCCTCCTTGGTCGAGATCCAAGCTTGCGGACGACCCGAGACATCGAGTTGCAGCACATCCATGGCATGCTCCTTGACCAAGCATAGAACATGCGCATGACAAGCGGCACGCCGGGGACAAGAAATCCAACTGAATCGCTGGCCGAGCCGCCCTGCGGGTGCAGAATCTGACTAGAGTTTCAAGTCTAGGGCTTTGAGCCCGGGCCCGGATTGCACAAGTGGCGGGATGGATGAGAATAGAACGATCGTTCGTGCTATTGCCAACCCACCGCTCCTTGACCCCCGAAACCACCGTGTCGACCTCCTCCGCCGATCTTCGCTCGAGCCGCACCGGCAGCGCCCGCACCGCCCAGAAGGGACAGCAGACGCGCGCCACCATCGTCGATGCGGCCCTGGGCCTCGCGTCCCAGAAGGGACTGGAAGGCCTGTCGATCGGCGCCATCGCCGACCTCACCGGCATGAGCAAGTCGGGCGTGTTCGCCCATTTCGGCTCCCGCGAGGAACTGCAGATCTCGGTGATCCGCGAGTACCACACCCGCTTCGAGGAAGAGGTGTTCTACCCGTCGATCCGGGAGCCGCGCGGCCTGCCCCGGCTCATCGCGATGTTCGGCCGCTGGGTCAAGCGGGTCAGCGTGGAGATCGACTCGGGCTGCATCTACATCAGCGGGGCCGTCGAGTTCGACGACCGGCCCGGCCCGGTGCGCGAGGCGCTGGCCGACATGGTGCACACCTGGCACACCGGGCTGCAGCGCTCCATCCTGCAGTCGCGTGATGAAGGCCACCTGCGCGCCGACACCGATCCGCGCCAGATGCTGTTCGAGCTGCACGGGCTGATCCTCGCCCTGCACCACGACGCCCGTTTCCTGCGCAACCCGGGCGCGCTCGAGCGCGCCGAGCGCGGCTTCATGAACGTGCTGGACCGCTACCGCACCCCGGCCCCCGCCGACACCCCGTGACGGCGGCGGCGCACCGGGTCCGACCGGTGCGCGCCGTCGCGCCTTTCCGCCAAGAACCAGCCCCGCTGAGGAGACAGACATGCCCCAGTACCGCCCGCCCCTGCGCGACATGCAGTTCGTGCTGCACGAACTGATCCGCGTCACCGACGCCTTCAAGGAGATGCCCGCCCATGCGGAGACCGACGTCGAGACGGTCAACGCGGTGCTCGAGGAGGCCGGCAAGTTCGCCGCCGAGGTCGTCTTCCCGCTCAACCAGGCGGGCGACCGGGCCGGCTGCACGCTCGACCCCGTGACCCACGAGGTGCGCACGCCGCCCGGCTACCGGGAGGCCTACCGGCAGTACGTCGACGGCGGCTGGGCCTCGCTGAGCTGCGACACCGCCCACGGCGGCCAGGGCCTGCCGCAGACCGTCAACCAGTGCCTCTACGAGATGCTCAACAGCGCCAGCCAGGCCTGGACGATGTATCCGGGCCTGTCGCACGGGGCCTACGAATGCCTGCACGCCCACGGCACGCCCGAGCAGAAGGCCACCTACCTGCCGCGGCTGACCAGCGGCGAGTGGACCGGCACGATGTGCCTGACCGAATCGCACTGCGGCACCGACCTGGGCCTGCTGCGCACGAAGGCCGAGCCGCTGCCCGACGGCAGCTGGCGGCTCACCGGCAACAAGATCTTCATCTCCGCCGGCGAGCACGACATGGCGGCCAACATCGTGCACCTGGTGCTGGCCCGCCTGCCGGACGCACCGGCCGGCTCCCGGGGCATCTCGCTGTTCGTCGTGCCCAAGTTCCGGGTCCGCGCCGACGGCTCGCTCGGCGAGCGCAACGCCATCCACTGCGGCGGGCTGGAGCACAAGATGGGCATCCACGGCAACGCGACCGCGCAGATGGTGCTCGACGGCGCCGTGGGCACGCTGGTCGGCGAGCCGCACAAGGGCCTGCAGGCGATGTTCGTGATGATGAACGCCGCACGGCTGGGCGTGGGCATGCAGTCGCTGGGGCTGACCGAGGTGGCCTACCAGAACGCGGTCGCCTATGCCCGGGAGCGCCAGCAGATGCGCAGCCTGACCGGCCCGAAGGCCCCGGAGCTGCCGGCCGATCCGATCCTCGTGCACCCCGACGTGCGCAAGATGCTGCTGACCGCACGCGCCTACGCCGAAGGGGGCCGGGCGCTGTGCGTGCACACCGCGCTGCTGCTCGACCAGGAACTGCACCACCCCGACGAGGACGTGCGCCGCGCGGCCGCCGACGAGGTCGCGCTGCTGACCCCGATCGTCAAGGCCTTCCTGACCGACAACGGCTGGATCGCCACCTCGCACTGCATGCAGGTCTTCGGCGGCCACGGCTACATCGCCGAATGGGGCATGGAGCAGTACGTGCGGGATGCCCGCATCAACATGATCTACGAGGGCACCAACACCATCCAGTCGCTGGACCTGCTGGGCCGCAAGGTGCTGGGCGACAACGGCAGGAAACTCAAGGCCTTCGGCCGCCGGATCACCGAGTTCGCCGAGGACGCCGGCGTGCGCGAGGACATGCAGGAGTTCATCAACCCGCTGGCCGACCTGGGCGACAAGGTCAGCAAGCTGACGCTGGAGCTGGGCATGAAGGGCATGGGCAGCGCCGACGAGGTCGGTGCGGCCGCGGTGGACTACCTGCGGGTGGTCGGCCACCTGGTGTTCGCCTACCTGTGGGCCCGCATGGCCATGGTCGCGCTCGACCGGCAGGCCGAAGGCGACGCCTTCTACACCGCCAAGCTGCACACCGCCCGCTTCTATTTCGCCAAGCTGCTGCCCGAGACGGCCGGCCTGATCCGCAGCGCCCGTGCCGGTGCCTCGCCGCTGATGGCGATGGACGCCACGCTGTTCTGAACCGATCTGAACCGATGGAGCCCCGACCCGCCATGAACGCCCCGCTGCTGAAGACCCTGGTCCCCGCCCTGCTGCTGGCCCTGGGTGGCGCCCCCGCCTGGGCGCAGACCTCGCCCGTCGGGCTGTGGAAGACGATCGACGACGAGACGAAGCAGGAAAAGTCGCTGGTGCGCATCCAGGAGCAGGCGGGCGTGCTGAGCGGGCGCATCGAGAAACTGCTCGACCCGGCCAGGGCCGACGCGGTCTGCAGCAAGTGCAGCGACGAGCGCAAGGACAAGCCCGTCGCCGGCATGACCATCCTCCGCGGCGTCAAGCCGGCCGGCGACGACTGGGAGGGCGGCGAGATCCTCGACCCCAACAACGGCAAGACCTACAAGGTGCGCCTGCGCCCGGCCGACGGCGGACGCCGGCTGGAAGTGCGGGGCTACATCGGCACCCCGCTGCTCGGTCGCACGCAGACCTGGCAGCGCGTCGAATGACCCGCTGACCCTTCAGAACCCTCAGGAGAGAGACACGATGAATCGATTCCATGTCCGCCAGGTCGCCGTGCTCGGCGCGGGCGTGATGGGGGCGCAGATCGCCGCCCATCTGGTCAATGTGAAGGTGCCGGTGGTGCTGTTCGACCTGCCGGCCCCGGAAGGCCCGAAGAACGCCATCGCGCTCAAGGCGATCGAGCACCTGAAGAAGCTCAAGCCCGCGCCGCTGGGCCTGGCCGCCGACGCGGCCCGCATCCGCGCGGCCAACTACGAGGACGACCTGGCGCTGCTGGGCCAGTGCGACCTCGTGATCGAGGCGATCGCCGAGCGCATGGACTGGAAACATGCGCTCTACGCGAAGATCGCGCCGCACCTCGCGCCACACGCGATCCTGGCCTCCAACACCTCGGGCCTGTCGATCACGCAGCTGTCCGAGGCACTGCCCGAGGACCTGAAACCGCGCTTCTGCGGCATCCACTTCTTCAACCCGCCGCGCTACATGGCCCTGGTGGAGCTGATCCCCACGCCGACGAGCGACACGCGGTCGCTCGACCAGCTCGAGACCTTCGTCACCAGCACGCTGGGCAAGAGCGTGGTGCGGGCGCGCGACACGCCCAACTTCATCGCCAACCGCGTGGGCATCGCCGGCATGCTGTCGGCCATCCACCAGGCCGAGCGCTTCGGGCTGGGCTGCGACGTCGTCGACGACCTGACGGGCAAGAAGCTCGGCCGGGCCAGCTCGGGCACCTTCCGCACCGCCGACGTGGTCGGCCTGGACACGATGGCGCACGTGATCCGCACGATGCAGGACACGCTCGGCCCCGACCGGGCGAACGACCCCTTCCACGCCAGCTTTGCCACGCCCGCCGTGCTGACGCGGCTGATCGAGCAGGGCGCGCTCGGCCAGAAGTCCGGCGCGGGCTTCTACAAGAAGGTCGGCAAGGACATCCTGCGGCTCGACCCGGCCCGGGGCGACTACGTGGCCGCGGGCGGCAAGGCCGATCCGATCATCGACCGCATCCTGAAGAAGCCGGCCGGCGAGCGCCTGAAGCTGCTGCGGGAATCGGGCAACCCGCAGGCGCAGTTCCTGTGGGCGCTGCTGCGCGACGGTTTCCACTACGCCGCGGTGCACCTGGGTGACATCGCCACCAGCGCCCGCGAGGTCGACTTCGCGATGCGCTGGGGCTTCGGCATGAAGCAGGGCCCGTTCGAGCTGTGGCAGGAAGCGGGCTGGCAGCAGGTCGCGCAGTGGGTGAAGGACGACATCGACGCCGGGCGCGCGCTGTGCAGCGCCCCGCTGCCGGACTGGGTCTTCGACGGCCGCACCGGCGTGCACACGCCCGAAGGCTCGTGGTCACCCGCCGCCAGCGCGCCGGTGCCACGCTCGACGCTGCCGGTCTACCAGCGCCAGCACTTCCCCGAGAGCCTGGTCGGCGACGGCTCGATCGACGCGCTGCGCAGCGGCACCGAGGTCTTCCGCAACGAGGACCTGCGCCTGTGGACGCTCGACGGCGAGGTGCTGATCGCCAGCATCACCTGCAAGCTGCACCTGATCAGCCCGGCCGTGACCGAAGGGCTGATGAAGGCGGTCGACCTGGCCGAGGCGTCCTATCAGGGCCTGGTGGTCTGGTCGCCCGACGACGTGTTCTCGGCCGGTGCCAACCTCGAGGCGCTGATGCCGGTGTTCATGAAACACGGCGCCAAGGGCATCGCCCCGGAAGAGAAGAAGCTGCAGGACCTGATGCTGCGCGTGCGCTACGCCAGCGTGCCGGTGATCGCGGCGCTGCGCGGCATCGCGCTGGGCGGGGGCTGCGAGTTCGCGGTGCACTGCGCGCAGCGGGTCGCGGCGATGGAGAGCTACGTCGGCCTGGTCGAGGTCGGCATCGGCGTGCTGCCGGGCGGCGGCGGGCTGACCTGGATCGCCCGGCGGGCGGCCGAGAAGGCCGCCTCGGCCCCCGGCACCGACCTGCTGGCCTTCCTGAAGGACGGGTTCCAGGCCGCCGCGATGGCCACGGTCGGCACCAGCGCGCTCGAGTCGCGCCAGCTGGGCTACCTGCTCGAGTCCGACGTGATCGTGCCGCACAAGGACGAGCTGCTGCACGTGGCGCTCGGCCAGGTCCGCGCGCTGGTGCAGGCCGGCTGGCGAGCGCCGGTGAAGGCGCCCTTCGCGGTCGCCGGACGCGACGCCATCGCCACCATCCAGGCCAGCCTGGTGGGCATGCGCGACGGCGGCTTCATCAGCGCGCACGACTTCCACATCGCCAGCCTGATCGCCCAGGTGGTCTGCGGCGGCGACGTCGACGCCGGCACCCTGGTGACCGAGGACTACCTGATGGCGATGGAGCGCCAGCGCTTCTGCGCCCTGCTGGACCACCCCAAGACCCAGGAACGCATCATGGGCATGCTGCAGACCGGCAAGCCGGTGCGCAACTGACGCCGCGCAGGAGACACACGACATGAGCCAACAGATCCAGGACGCCTACATCGTCGCGGCCAGCCGCACGCCGATCGGCCGCTCGCACCGCGGCGCCTTCCGCCACACCCGCCCGGACGACCTGCTGGTCGCCGCGATGCGTGGTGCCCTCGCCCAGGTGCCCACGCTCGACCCGAAGGCGATCGAGGACGCCATCATCGGCTGCGCCATGCCCGAAGGGCCGCAGGGCCTGAACATGGCCCGGGTGGCCGCGCTGCTGGCGGGGCTGCCGAACTCGGTGGGCGGCATCACCGTCAACCGCTTCTGCGCCTCGGGCCTGAGCGCGATCCAGATGGCCGCCGACCGCATCCGCGTCGGCGAAGCCGACGTGATGATCGCCGGCGGCGCCGAGAGCATGAGCCTGGTGCCGATGAGCGGCAACACGCCCAGCTTCAACCCGACGATCTTCGAGCGTGACGAGCACCTGGGCATCGCCTACGGCATGGGGCTGACGGCCGAGAAGGTCGCCACGCAGTGGAAGGTGAGCCGCGAGGCCCAGGATGCCTTCGCGCTGGCCTCGCACCAGAAGGCGCTGGCCGCGCAGGCCGCGGGCGAGTTCAGCGACGAGATCACGCCGGTGGAGGTGATCGAGCGCACGCCCGACCTCGACACCGGCGAGGTCCGCACCCGCACCCGCACCGTCACCCTCGACGAAGGTCCGCGCGTGGACACCTCGCTGGCCGGCCTGGCCCGGCTGAAGGCGGTGTTCGCCGCCCGGGGCAGCGTCACCGCCGGCAACAGCTCGCAGACCAGCGACGGCGCCGGCGCGCTGATCCTGGCCAGCGACAAGGCGGTGCGCCAGTTCGGCCTGACGCCGCTGGCCCGCTTCGTCAGCTTCGCCAGCCGCGGCGTGCCGCCGGAGATCATGGGGATCGGCCCGATCGAGGCCATCCCGGCCGCGCTGCGCAGCGCGGGCCTGTCGCTGGCCGACCTGGACTGGATCGAGCTGAACGAGGCGTTTGCCGCGCAGTCGCTGGCGGTGATCGACTCGGTCGGACTCGACGCCGCCCGGGTCAATCCGCTGGGCGGCGCGATCGCGCTGGGCCACCCGCTCGGGGCCACCGGGGCCATCCGCGCGGCCACCATCGTGCACGCGCTGCGCCGCCGGCAGCTGAAATACGGCATGCTGACGATGTGCGTGGGCACGGGTCAAGGCGCCGCCGGCATCTTCGAACGCGCCTGATCTCCTGCTCGCCACCCGACCGCAGCCGCCGCATCGACCGATGCGGCGGCTGTTGTCCTTGGTCAAGACGCGCCGCACGAGCGCCCCAAAAGCAACCATTTGTCACTCTGCTGCCCTACGATCGGGCAGAGACAGGAAACCCGATGTCCATCAAGACCGCCACCTTCCAGGGCGTGACCACCCTCGAGATCGCCCGCCCGGACAAGAAGAACGCGCTGACGACCGCGATGTACGAGTCGCTGTGCGAAGGCCTGCTCGCCGCGCAGGCCGATCCGGCCGTGCGTGCCGTGCTGATCACCGGCCAGCCGGGCATCTTCACCTCGGGCAATGACCTGGACGACTTCCTGAAGCGCCCGGTCGACACCGAGAGCTCGCCCGTGTTCCGGTTCATGCGCACGCTGGCCGGCTTCGACAAGCCGGTCGTCGCCGCCGTCACCGGGGCGGCCATCGGCATCGGCACGACGCTGCTGCTGCACTGCGACCTGGTCTACGTGTCCGACGAGGCCCGCCTGGCGATGCCCTTCGTCAGCCTGGGCCTGGTGCCCGAATTCGCCTCCAGCCTGCTGGTCACCCGGCTGATGGGTCATGTGCGCGCCACCGAGAAGCTGATGCTGGGCGACCCGTTCACCGGCAGCGAAGCGGTCGAGCTGGGCCTGGCCAATGCGGTGCTGCCCGCCGGCGAGGTGCTGCCGCATGCCCGCCGCATGGCCGAACGCTTCAACGCGCTGCCCCCGGGCGCGGTGCGCGACACCAAGCGGCTGATGCGTGCCGCCCAGGCCGAACCGGTGCAGCGCACCATCTCCGACGAGGGCGCGATTTTTGCTGCCCGTCTGCGCAGCCCCGAAGCCCAGGAGGCGTTCCAGGCCTTCTTCCAGAAACGTCCACCGGATTTTTCGAACTTCAACTGAGCGCCGATGAACTCAACTGCCCGGGCCGTGCGACCCGTCCTGTCCCCTGCTGTGCCGATGTCGACCCGGCTGCTCGAACTGGCCCTGGGGCCGCTGCTGTGGTGCCAGCGGCAGCTGGTGTCCCGGCAGCTCAGGCAGCAGCCCGAGGCGCAAGGGGCACGGTCCGGCCAGGCCGGCAGCGGGGCGGTCCGGCTGCGGGTGCTGGTGGTCGGGGATGCCCAGGCGGCCGGCGTGGCAATGGCCGACCCGGAGAGCGGCCTGGCGCCGCGGCTGGCGCACCATCTGGCGGCGCTGCTGTCGACCGACGGACCGTGCACCGTCACCTGGCAGCTGCTGGCCGGACGCCAGATCGGGGCCCAGGACATGCTGGGGTGCATGGCCGCCACCGACCTGGCACCGGCCGACGTGCTGGTCACCCTGCCCGGACACCACCCGACGCTGCACAGCGTGCCCACGCGCGAATGGCTGCGCCAGATGGATGCGCTGCGCAGCCATGCCCGGCACCGGGCCCAGGTGCGGCACGTGGTGCACTGCTCCCCGATGCCACCGGAGCCCGAGCCCTTCGGCGGCCTGGCTCGGCCGCTGCGCTGGCAGTGCCTGCATGCCGCCCAACGGCTGGACCGGGCGCTGCGCATCCACCTGCGCCACTCGCACCGGCGCACCCGCTTCATGCTGCAGCCCGTGGGCGGCGGCCAGGCCGGGCAGGACCTGCACCCGGACGCCCGCTGGATCGAGCGCTGGGCCCGCCAGCTGGCCGAGCACATCGAGCACGACCTGGCCGAGTCGGTGCTGCAGGGCGCGGCCCTGCCCAGCGGCTTCCAGGCCAGCGACTTCTGGCATCCGGAGACGGCCTCACGCTTCTGAGGCCCGCACCGGATCAGCCCGGCTGCACCGGGCGCGGACGCCCCTGGGCGTCGATGGCCACGTAGGTGAGGCTGGCCTCGGTCACCTTGACGACATGCGGCTCGGCCGGGTTGCGCTCGGCGAACACGTCCACGTGCACCGTCACGGAGGTGTTGCCCACCCGCGTCACCCGGGCGTAGAAGCTCAGCAGGTCGCCGATGGACACCGGCTGCTTGAAAATGAACTGGTTGACCGCCACCGTGGTCACCCGCCCGCGGGACACCCGGATCGGCAGCACGGCGCCGGCCAGGTCGACCTGGGCCATGATCCAGCCGCCGAAGATGTCGCCGTTCGGGTTCGCATCGGCGGGCATCGGGATGACCCGCATCACCAGCTCACCCCCCTCGTCCGTCTGGCAAGGCATCAGGTAGGGCGCGGGCAGAGGGCATGATGCGTCGGTCATCGCAGTGTTCCTTGGTTTTTCCTGATTGTTCCATGATGCGCCGCACAGCCCCTGACCCCTCCCCTGCCCCCTCCGGCGCCCGCTCCGACGACTGGGCGACGCTGCGGCGCCTGATGCCTTACCTGTGGCACTACCGCTGGCGCATGGCGGTGGCGCTGACCTTCCTGATCGCCGCCAAGGTCGCCAACGTCGGCGTGCCGCTGCTGCTCAAGGAGATGGTCGACAGCCTGTCGATCCCCGTCGGCGACCCGCGGGCGCTGCTGGTGGTGCCCATCGGACTGCTGCTCGGCTACGCCGGGCTGCGCTTCTCGACCACGCTGTTCACCGAGCTGCGCGAGCTCGTCTTCGCCAAGGCCACCCACGGCGCGGCGCGCCAGATCGCGCTGGAGGCCTTCCGCCACCTGCACGCGCTGAGCCTGCGTTTCCACCTGGAGCGCCAGACCGGCGGCATGACACGCGACATCGAGCGTGGCACCCGGGCGCTGCAGTCGCTGGTGAGCTACTCGCTCTACACCATCGTGCCCACGCTGGTCGAGCTCACGCTGGTGCTGGTGCTGCTGGGCACCCGCTTCGACATGGGCTTCGTCTGGATCACGCTGGGCGCGCTGCTGGCCTACGGCCTCTTCACCATCACGGTGACCGAATGGCGCACGCAGTACCGGCGCGAGATGAACGAGCTCGACTCCAAGGCCCACTCGCGTGCGGTCGACGCGCTGCTGAACTACGAGACGGTCAAGTACTTCAACAACGAGGAGTTCGAGGCGCGCCGCTACGACGACGGGCTGGACGCCTACCGCCGCGCGCAGATCAAGTCGCAGGGCACGCTGTCGCTGCTCAACAGCGGCCAGCAGTTCATCATCGCCGGCAGCCTGGTGGCGATGCTGTGGCGCGCCACCGAAGGGGTGGTCGCGCAGCGCATGACGCTGGGCGACCTGGTGATGGTCAACGCGCTGCTGATCCAGCTCTACATCCCGCTGAACTTCCTGGGCGTGCTCTACCGCGAGATCAAGCAGAGCCTGACCGACCTCGACCGCATGTTCACGCTGCTCGAGCGAGAGCGCGAGATCGCCGACGCGCCGGGCGCCCGGCCGCTGGCGATCGAGCACGCGACCGTGCGCTTCGAGCACGTCGACTTCGGCTACCACCCCGAGCGCCAGATCCTGCACGACGTCAGCTTCGAGATCCCGGGCGGCAAGACGGTCGCGGTGGTCGGGCCCTCCGGCTCGGGCAAGAGCACGCTGGCACGGCTGCTCTACCGCTTCTACGACGTCGATGGCGGACGCATCACCGTCGACCGCCAGGACGTGCGCCAGGTGACGCAGGACAGCCTGCGCCGTGCCATCGGCATCGTGCCGCAGGACACCGTGCTGTTCAACGACAGCGTGCGCTACAACATCGCCTACGGCCGCACCAGCGCGACCCAGGCCGAGATCGAGGCCGCCGCCCGGGCCGCCCACATCCACGCCTTCATCGCCGCCCAGCCGCGCGGCTACGACACGATGGTCGGCGAGCGTGGCCTGAAGGTCTCCGGAGGCGAGAAGCAGCGCATCGCGATCGCCCGCACGCTGCTGAAGAACCCGCCGATGCTGATCTTCGACGAGGCCACCTCGGCGCTGGACTCGGCCAGCGAACGGGCCATCCAGGGCGAGCTGGCCAGCGCGGCCCGGGGCAAGACCGCGCTGGTCATCGCCCACCGGCTCAGCACCATCGTCGACGCCCACCAGATCATCGTGCTCGAGAGCGGGCGCGTGACCGAGCGGGGCACCCATGCCGAACTGCTGGCCAGCGGGGGCACCTACGCCCGCATGTGGAAGCTGCAGCAGAGCGGCAGCGGCGAGCGCAGCATGCCGGAGCAGACCGTGCCGGCGACCTGAAGCCCTCGGCCCGCCCGGCCCCCTTCGTAAGGAGGAACACGCATCGAGGCGGCGACGGCCGCCGCTACACTGCGCCCCGTGGAGACCAAATGGCTTGAAGACTTCGTCAGCCTGGCCGAGACGCGCAGCTTTTCGCGCTCCGCCCAGCTGAGACACGTGACCCAACCGGCGTTCTCGCGCCGCATCCAGGCGCTCGAGGCCTGGGCCGGGGTCGACCTCGTGGATCGTTCGTCCTACCCGACGCGGCTGACGTCGGCGGGACAGATGCTGCTGCCCCAGGCGCTGGAGATCATCGGCTCGCTGCAGGCCGCGCACAACCTGATGCGCGGCCACCAGACCTCGGCGCAGGACATGATCGAGTTCGCGGTGCCGCACTCGCTCGCCTTCACCTTTTTCCCGCACTGGGTGATGGACCTGCGCCAGCGCTTCGGCGCGTTCAAGAGCCGGCTCATCGGCCTGAACGTGCACGACGCGGTGATGCACCTGACCGAAGGCAGCTGCGACCTGCTGCTGGCCTACCACCACGCCTCGCAGCCGCTGCAGCTCAACCCGGAGCGCTACGAGATGCTCAGCCTGGGCACCGAGACGCTGGCGCCTTACGCCCGCGCCGACGCCGATGGCGAGCCGCTGTTCCGGCTGCCCGGGCGGCCGCGGGCGCGGGTGCCCTACCTGGGTTATGCGGGCGGGGCCTACCTCGGGCGCATGGTCGACCTGCTGCTCAAGCAGGCGAGCGAGCCGCTCTACCTCGATCCGATCTACGAGACCGACATGGCCGAAGGCCTGAAGGCGATGGCGCTCGAGGGACACGGACTGGCCTTCCTGCCGGCCAGCTCGGTCAAGAAGGAAGTGCGCGCGCGCCGCCTGGTGCCGGCCGGGCCCAGCCAGGCCGACAAGGCCTTCGAGGTGACCATCGAGATCCGGCTCTACCGCGAGCGCCCGGAAGTCTCCCGACACTCGAAGGCTGCGGCCCAGGCGCTGTGGGACTACCTCAGCCAGGCCGCCGAGGCCGCCCGCGAGCAGGCCCGCCGATGAACGGCGGCGCAGCCGCCCGGCAGGGGCTGGCGGCCGCCGACGGTGGCATGCCAGCTGCATGCCTGGACCATTCCGCACCCTCGTGGTGCCCGGAAACACCCCCAGGCCGCCTGCACGGGCGCCCGGCCTAGAATCAGGCAGCGGGTTGTTTCCAACGAACTCTCAACCAGGAGTCCTGATGAAGAAGTCCCTCCTCATGTTCGCGGCCATGGCCGCCCTTGGCGCCGCCCAGGCGCAGAGCACCGACACCCTCAAGAAGATCAAGGACAGCGGCTCGATCACGCTGGGCGTGCGCGAGTCCTCGGGCGCGCTGTC
>NZ_QJJS01000032.1 GCF_003201595.1 Sphaerotilus hippei
TTCGCTGATGTCGCTCGGGTAGGGTTTTCTGGTCACGATTTCAGGCTAGCTCTGGCCCACCACGGCCCGGGGGAAAGTTCATAACACGCTCTAGCGCAGCTTCGGGTGGCTGTAGCGGTTTCGACGGCTCAGCCGCGATTTTGAGCGCCTGCCGCAGGTGCTGGCAAGCTTGCATTTCGTCGTTTTCGCCATCCTCATGCCCCCCAAGGCCGCAGCGTTGCTGGCTTCAGGAGGAAGTTCATAACATGCTACAAAACAAACCCCAAAAATCAATCAACGCGTCACAGGCACGCCACCAAGAAAACCATCAATATAACTTCTGGGAATTTTTATTATATTCTCAGCGGCACCCTTTGAATTCAATCTAAAAACAAGATCACCACCGCTCTTCAATCTATCAAGATCAACCAAGAAAACAACCGACTCCGTGTGAATACACCCAATGCTAGGGCTGCATGAATTAACCTGCCTATCCATGACCCTTACATCAACTTGTTTTCCATCCTGGAAACTCGCAGAACCATAAAATCGCCAATCGAAAGAATACAGCACGCTCGCATAAACCATGTAAGCAACCACCCCCGTCTTCTTGCTTTTCATGGCAACAAGTTGAACGGTTTCATAATCAACAAATATACCCCTTCTTGTCTCGGAACCAACCTGCGGCCCAGTGTAGGTTATATTTGCATCAAACGAAGAATCCTTGATTTCGATCGCCCTAGAAACCTCCCCAGGAGGAGCAACCGCATAATTGGTCGCACAACCCGAAAAAATCGCAACCGCAGCAACGGCAATCAATTTCCTAAAAGCCATAATAGCCATCATCACGCCCCAGCTTTACACAAAACGCCACAAACCAGACCCTCGCCACCAACCCCACCCTCATCAAAAAATCACTCTACCGCCGGCCGAAAATAAACAGTTGTATCTTGCCCCTGCCCCGTGGGCCAAACGGACGACTTCACCTCAACAGTCCACTCCCCGACACTCCAAGTCTTAGACCCCGCATTACCCAAAACACCAGCAAACCCAACTGGAATTATCCCAACAAGCTTGACAGACAAGCTACTGGCGACACGCACCAACTCAGCCAGAGCCATTGATTTTTGATTCACATTATTGACGTTCAGAATGAGAGACACCCTTTGCAACCTAGATGGCTCATCGAACGCCCCCATTGAGTAAAAAGCAAGGTTATTTTTAAGCCCACTCCGACCAGGAGCGGGTGTTACATCAACCATATCGCTGGCACAACCACCTGTGCGCTCTTTGTAGCCGCGCGATGGATACCCCAGATCAGCAGCCATTTCACAAAATACTTTTGGATGCGCCTTCGACGACAGGACGGGCCCAGCAAACGATTCCGACACCAGCAGAATCAAAGCCGCCATCACAGAACAAGAAATTCCTGCATTCATGATCAGAATCCTTTTGCAGCTCAAAGCATCAATCAAGGCCCATCACAAAAATCCGGCCAACCAATCGATAAAACTCGACATAGCCATCATCCACCCGCGCGACGGCGCCTCCGCCAGCCAGGCGGACCGTCACGGGAGTTCGGGGATGGGAGCGTCCTCCTGTGCGAGGACGTGGGCGGACACGCGGCGGTGCGGCTCATGGTGGTGCGGACTCCCTGTGGCCCGGGCCCCGCGTGGGCGGTCTGGGCAGTTTTTCTATTTATGGGGAGACTACGCAGGACCCGCTCAGGTGTCCATGCACTGCGTCACGGTCAGCCGCCGGCGCGTTTGACTTTCCAGCCTTTGCCCTGCAGGTAGGCGATGACCTTGTCGCAGTGGTCGCCCTGGACTTCGACGATGCCGTCCTTGACGGTGCCGCCGCTGCCGCAGGCGGCCTTGAGGGCCTTGGCGAGGGTGGTGAGGGCGTCGCCTTCGAGGCCGAGGCCCTTGACGAGGGTGACGCCCTTGCCGGCGCGGCCCTTGGTTTCGCGGGAGACACGCACGACGCCGTCCGACGAGGTGGAGACGACCGGGATGGACTTGCAGGTGCACGAGGCGACGGGCTGGCTGCAGTCGGGGCAGATGCGGCCGGTGTCGGTGGAATACACCAGGGCGGAGAGGCCCGAGAGGCCGGTGGAGGTCTTGCTGCGGTTCATGGGCGCAGGATAACGGCGACCGCGCCGGCTCAGGCGTCGGGGGCGGGTTCGAGCACGGGCCAGCCGTGGGCCAGGGCGTGGGCGCGCAGGCGGGCGTCGGGGCGCACGGCCACGGGGTGGCTGACGGCCTGCAGCAGCGGCAGGTCGCTGGCGGAGTCGGAGTAGAACCAGGAGCGCTCGAAGCTGGCCAGGCCGTGACCGAGGCCGTCGAGCCAGCGCTGCACGTGCTCGATCTTGTGGGCGCGGAAACACGGCGGGCCGTCGATCTCGCCGGTGAGGTGGCCGGCGGCGTCGGTGGCCGAGCCGGTGGCCAGCAGGTGGGGCACGCCGAAGAGCTCGGCCAGCGGGCGGGCCAGGAAACGGGGCGTG
The DNA here is from genome assembly GCF_003201595.1 of Sphaerotilus hippei. Taxonomy (GTDB): domain Bacteria; phylum Pseudomonadota; class Gammaproteobacteria; order Burkholderiales; family Burkholderiaceae_C; genus Sphaerotilus; species Sphaerotilus hippei. The sequence goes on from NZ_QJJS01000032.1 coordinate 2,483, forward strand.
GCGGTGACGATGGCGCAGAGGTCGCCCCGCTGGTGGTGGGAGGCCACCAGCGCGCGGGTGGCCGCGGGCAGGCGGGTCTGCAGCTGGTCGCGGAAGGTGTCGAGCCAGCCGGCCAGGCGCGGCGGGGGCACGTGGCGCAGCGGCCCGACGCTGGAGCGGTGCATGGCGTGCAGGTCGAGCGTGCCGGCGACGTACTGGTGGCAGTGGTCGAGGTAGGTCTGCCGGGCCGTGTCGTCGAGCACGCCCTGGCCGATCAGGAAGTCGGTCCAGGCCATGCCGGTGTCGAAGGGGATCAGCGTGTGGTCGAGGTCGAAGAGCGCGAGCTGCATGGGCTCGATCATGCCGCAGCGGGTTCGGGCGCCCAGCCGCAGGCCATGTCGTCGAGCGGCCACAGGCCGGTGGGCGGTGCGGGCGGGCGGGCGTGGCGGTGGCCCAGCACGGGCACGGAGGTGGCCGAGCCGGCGCTGGCGGCCGCCGCCCCCGACGGGGTCAGGCCGGTGACGAAGCGGGCCTTGAGCGCACATTCGTCGAACTCGTCCTCGGCGATGCTGTCGAGCACGATGCCCGCGCCCACGCCCAGGCGCATCGGGCGCGCGCCGTCGGCCGCGGCGGCGCCGAGATCGATGGTGCGGATGGCCACCGACAGGCAGAAGTCGCCGCAGGTGACGGGGGCATCGGCAGCGGGGGCGTCGATCCAGCCGATGGCGCCGCAGTAGAGGCCGCGCGGGGTGCTCTCGAGCGTGGCGATCAGCTCCATGGTGTGGTGCTTGGGCGCGCCGGTGATGGAGCCGCAGGGGAAGGTGGCGCGCAGCACCTCGGGCAGGTCGAGCCCGGGGCGCAGCTCGGCCTCGACGGTCGAGGTCATCTGCAGCACGGTGCGGTAGGACTCGACCGCGAACAGCGCCGGCACGCGGACCGAGCCGGTGCGGGCGATGCGGCCCAGGTCGTTGCGCAGCAGGTCGACGATCATCAGGTTCTCGGCCCGGTTCTTCACGTCGAGCGACAGCAGGCGGGCCGATTCGCTGTCGCCTTCGGGCACGGGCTGGCGCGCGGCCGTGCCTTTCATCGGCATGGCCTGGAGGCGGCCGGCCCGGTGGCGCAGGAAGAGCTCGGGCGAACACGACAGCACGTGGCGCTGCCGGCCCGAGCCGTCAGGCGGCAGGGCGATGAAGGCGCCGTAGGCCACCGGCTGGCGCGCGCGCAGGCGGCGGTAGAGCGCGGCGGGTTCGGCCTGCACGCGGCCGTCCAGGCGGTAGGTGTAGTTGATCTGGTAGGTCTCGCCGGCGCGGATGGCCTCGTGCACCGCGGCGATGGCCTCGCGGAACTCGTCGCGCCGCACGCTGGCGGCCAGCTCGCCGAGCGCGGCGGGGCTGGGCTCGGGGCGGCCGTGGTCCTGCGCGGCCAGCCAGGCGCCGGCCTGGTCGGCCGACAGCCGCTCCAGCGAGCGGAACATCAGCAGACGCAGGCTCGACGCCTCGCCCTCGCCTTCCCGCAGGCCCGCATGGCCGGCGCGCAGCAGCTTGGCGCCCCACTCGTAGTCGGCCAGCAGCAGCGCGTGCAGGCCGTCGCGCTGGTCGGCGCGCGCGGCGGCCCAGACGGCCTCGAGCGTGGCCGGATCGCTGCAGCGGTGCTCGCGCACGAAGCCGGTGTAGAGCCGGCTGCACGGGCGCCCGGGCGTGGCGTGGCAGTCGTCGAGCAGGGCGAAGACGGCGGCGGGCGCGGTGTCCATGGCGGGCTCCTGCGGGCGACGGATCAGCTCCAGTCGTCCATGTCGTGGCGGATCCGGTGGCGGTTGGCGATCAGCTCGTCGACCGTCGGCTCGTGGGCCAGCGCGCGGCGGATCGCCAGCCGGGTGGCCTCGTGGTTGGTGCGGTACATGTCCTTCTTGTCGAGGTTCGGATCGGTGGCGCAGCGCGGGTCGATCCACACCAGGCTGATGATGCACAGCTCGTTGGCCAGCGCCTTCGGGATCGTGCCGTCGATCAGGCAGTCGACCACCGCGTCGGCGGTGGCGCTCTGCACCACGCCGCCGAAGAGCTCGATGTTGGCCATGTCCTTGAGCGTGACCTTGGGCACGGTGATGGTGGCCGGGCGCACGAGCTGGTTGCAGGCGCGGATGGCGAACATCGCGGTGTGGCCCTTGCTCTGCGCCATCATGCTGGCGAAGGCCTGCCCGACCGGGCCGTCGATGCGGCCGATCAGGATCTCGGGCATCGCGTCGGTGAACTGGCCTTCGGCGGCCAGCACGGTGGCCTCGCCGGCGTGGAAGGTGTAGGGCAGCGTGGACAGCGTCATCGGTGGGTTCCTCGGAGGGACTCGGGGGTGGGAGAAGGCCCGGCAGGCGGCACGCCGCTCAGGCCACGAAGAGCAGCTCGCCCTGGCCGTCGACCGACAGGTCGCCGACGAAGCGCCGCGGCGTGCGGTGCGGCAGCCCGGCCAGCGTCGCCAGGGCGGCGGCCGCCGCGGCGCCGGGCGGCGGCCCGGCCGTGCGGGCGATGCGCGCCAGGTCACGCGCCAGCAGCTGCCAGAACACGCCGGCGTCGCCGTGCACCGGCACGAAGGTGGGGGGCCCGACCGGCCCGGGCGCCGGCTCGGGCGAGGCGAACACCAGGCTGCCGCGGCGCAGGCCGTGGGCCGGATGGCGGCCGCAGCGCCCGCCCAGCACCAGCGTGCCGGCCACCAGCCGCGAGGCGAAGAAGTCGCCCGCATCCCCCAGCACGATCGCGGTGCCGCGGCGCATGCGGTCGGCGAAGCGGTCGCCGGCCCGGCCCTGCACCAGCAGCAGGCCGCCGCGCATGCCGTCCATGCTGCCGGGCAGCGTGGCGGCGGCGTAGTCGCCGACATCGCCTTCGATGTGCAGCTCGCCGCCGCTCATCTCGACCCCGGCGAGCGCACCGGCGCTGCCGCGCACCCGCAGGCAGCCGGCCTGCATCGCGCCGCCCACGCCCTGGCCCACCGGGCCGTCGACGGTCAGCGTGCCGCCGTCGAGCTGCCAGCCGACCTGGTCGACCTGGCTGAGGTCACCGGCCAGCGCCAGCAGCGGGCCGGCCGGTGGCGGCCCGTCGGCCGGCCCGGCCGCCGCGATCAGCGCCGCGGCCTCGGACTCGCCCAGGCGCTCGACGGTGAACCACTCGGCCAGCGGCGTGAAATGGCGGCCGCAGGGCAGCGGCAGGCGCTCGATCTCGGCCAGGCTCAGCGTGGCCAGCGTGGCGGGCCGCACGCCGCGCAGGTCCAGGCGCAGCGCGGGTCGCTGGCGCAGCATCAGTCGGTGGCTGCTCATGCCGACCCCTCGTCGCCCGGGGGCCGCGGCGCGGGCGGGGCCAGCCGGTGCAGGTGGAAATGGAAGGGCCCGAGCTTGCCGCCGTAGTTGCCGGCGGAGATGCGCAGCAGGCCACCCGCCTCGCCGCGCTCGATGCCGGCCTGCAGGCCGGCCCGCATGGCCTCGGCGACCGCGGCCTCGCTCAGGCCGTCGATGACGATCTCCATCACGCAGCGCACCCGGGCGTCGAGCTCGCTGCGCCGGGTGACGCCCCACAGCGACGGGCAGAAGGCGTCGTTGGTCGAGGCCATCAGCCCGGCGTACCGGCTGCCGACCTTGGAGCCCGAACGCACCACCCCGCCCGGGAACGGCAGGATCACGTCGGGCAGGCGGCGCATCGCGGCCACCGCGGCTTCGGCCGCGGCCAGCGCCGAGTCGGTGTCGCGGGCCAGCAGCAGCAGGTTGCCCCCGCCCACGCCCTGGACCAGCGGCGTGCTCTCCTGGGCGACGAACTCGCCGTCCATCACCGGCACGCGCCAGTAGCGCACGCCACCGATCACCTTCGAGGTCTGCCAGCCGTCGCCGAAGAAGCGCAGGTTGCGGCCCAGCGGCACCGCCTCGCCCTCGTCCAGGCCGGCGAACACCGCGGTGGTCGGACAGGTCAGCACGCACTGGCCGACCCGGCGCTCGATCTGCCGGGCCAGCTCCTTGCCGCTCATCGCGAACAGCAGCACGGCGATGCCGGGCCGGCCGTCGGGGGTCTCGTGCGCCGCCAGCTCCCGCTCGATGCCGGCCTCGCAGCCGCAGGCGATCACCGAGGTGGCCAAGCCGGTGGCCGCGACCGCCGCGTGGCGGGCCCACTCCAGGCGGTGGGCGGTGATCAGCAGCCGGGTCGCCTTCATCGGGAAGGCCTCGGCGAAGCTGTCGTCGATGCACACGCCGTTGTGCACCCGCGGTGCGGCGCTGGCCGCGGCGTCCGGGGCGGAGGTCGCGCCGGCGCTCATGTCGTGCCCTCGAAGCACGCGGCGGGCAGCAGCCGCCCGCCATGGCCGCACTCGCAGAGCTCGTCGTGGCCGATGGCCACGTGCGCGGGGTTGACCGAGCCGAAACGGGCGTGGCGCCGCCGCAGCGTCTTCTCGACCGCCCGGTCGTAGTCGGGCTCGACGAAGTGCGTGCCGCCCACCGGCACGGCGGTGATGCGCCCGGCGCGCGACACCAGCAGGCCGTCCTTGAAGACCAGCTCGGGGGTGGTGAACATGTGCTCGCGGTCGGGGTGGTCGCGGTAGACGGCGATGTCGGCCGCCGCGCCCTCGCCCAGGTGGCCGCGGTCGCGCAGGCCGAGCAGCCGGGCGGGTGCGGCGCGCGTCATGATGGTGATCTCCTGCAGCGTCAGCTCCCGGGTGATGGAGCGCAGCGCGCTGTGCTGGGCGACGTCGGGGTGCAGCTTCGCGAGCTGCTCCTCGCGGAAGCCGCGGTCCATCAGCAGGCGGATCAGGTGCGGGTAGCTGGTGAACGGGCCGCCGTTGGGGTGGTCGGTCGTCAGCACCACCTGCCAGGGGTCGCGCACCAGCAGGAAGGTCTCGAGGCCGACGGCCCACTGCAGCGCGTTGACGTAGCTGGCCTCGCGGTAGCGGAAAGGCACCAGGCCGCAGCCGGCCTCGCACTCGATGTCGGCGAACGCCGACTTGCGCGGGCTGGCCAGCCCGGCGTTGGCGTGCTGGCGCATGGTGTCGCCCGAGGCGGTGACGGTCTGGCCGAAGATGATCTGGCCGACGTCGACGCTGAGCTGCGGCCGGGCGTTGACCGCCTCGGCCAGCGTCAGCGCCGCCGACGAGAACTTCTTCGGCCCCTCGGTGCCGTAGGCGTGGAACTGCACATGGGTCAGGTGGGCGGGCAGGCCCTCGAGCGCGTCGATCGTCTCCAGCGTCGAGCGGATGTTGCCGGCCACGCCCAGGTTGCTGCCGTGGATGTGCAGCGGGTGCGGCACGCCCAGCGCCTGCAGCCCGCGCGCCAGCGACTGCACGATCTGGCGCGGCGTGACCCGCCAGTGCGCATGCGCCTCGTCGACGTCGAGCCGGCGCTGGTTGAACTTGAAGGCCGAGATGCCACCGGGGTTGACCACCTTCACGCCCATGGCCTTGGTGGCGTGCAGCGTCCAGCCGATCAGGTCGCGGATCTGGTCGGGGTGGGCGCCTTCGGCCAGCATCTGCAGGAAGAGCTCGTCGTTGCCGAGCATCACGTAGGCGCCGTGGTCGAGGATGGGCGTGTCGCCCATCTCCATGTGGGTGTGGCGGGCGTTGCAGGCCAGCATCGCCGGCTCGAAGGCCGCGGTGTAGCCCATCTGCACGTAACGGTAGCCGGTGGCGAGCGTGCCAGGCGTGACGTGGCCGCAGGCGTCGAGCTCCAGCGCCTGGCCGGGCCGCCCGCAGGGGTTGACGCCCGCGCGGTGGTCCTCGGGCAGCAGCAGGCGGGCCAGGTTCATCTTGCCCCCGCCGATGTGGGTGTGCAGGTCGATGCCCCCGGCCATCACGACGCAGCCCGACACGTCGTGCTGCTCGTCCACCGGCTCGTCCGGGTGCAGCACGGCGATGCGGCCGTCGCGGATGCCGAGGTCGCCCGGCACGCCGTCGAGGCCGTTCAGCGGATCGTGCAGCCGGCCGCCGCGCAGTCGGATCGTGCTCATGCGGCGCCCCCCGGCTGCACGACGGCGGGCGGGGCCAGCCGCTCGAGCAGCGCCGTCACCACCGCGGCCACCGGGCGCAGCCCTCGCCCGGGCCAGCCCGGCACCGGGTGCAGCGGCAGCAGCACCGAGCTGTCGGCGCGGAACAGGTGGCCGCCGGTCTCCAGCCCCGGCGTGGCCACCGGCAGGAACAGCGTGCCGGGCGCCCCGGCCAGCCGCGCGGCCTGCGCCGGCACGCCCAGCACGATGCGCCGCAGGCCCGGATGCGTCGGCACCGGCGCGGCCCGCCAGCTGTCGACCCACAGCAGCAGGTCGGTCTCGCCGGCGGCGATCAGGCGGTGGGCGTCGTAGCGCAGCGGGTCGTGCTCCAGCCCGAGCGGGCCGACGCGGGTGCGCAGGGGCAGGCCCGACAGCCAGGCGTGCACATACTGCGCGGTCATCGCGCCATGACCGCCGCTGATGGGCAGGCCGGCGGCGTGGCCACGCCGGTTGAGCCGCCCGATCAGCAGCTGCAGCCGCTCGATCAGCAGGCCGGCGTGCGGGCCGAGCCGGGACGGCTCCCAGACCAGCACCACGCTGGCCGCCGCGGCCATTCGGGTCGCCAGCGGCACCAGCGGCGCCGGTGCCGCAGCCGCGGCGCCCGGCCGGTCGCCCAGCAGCAGGAGCAGATGCGCCAGCGTGTCGAACAGGTCGCCGGCCAGCGGCACGTGCAGCAGCGGCAGCTCCCGCTCGCCGACCCGCACGGTGCCCGGTGGTGGCCCGCCCTCGTCGCCCAGCAGCACCAGCACCGGCGGCTCGTCCCGGCCGTCGATCAGGCGCGGCAGCAGCAGCGGCGCACGCTGCGGCGCCCAGCTGCCCACCAGCACGATCAGGTCGGCACGCTCACGCACCTCGGCCAGCGTGGTGGTGTAGCCGCCGCGGTCCTGGTGGGCGCGCAGGCCCTGGCTCAGCGCCTCGCCCGCTGCGGCATCGCTGATCGCGCCGGTGGCGCAGGCCAGCCGGTAGAGCGTGCGCATGCCGGCGACGTCGGTGCCCAGCCCGCCCAGCAGCGGCTGGCGGGCGGCGTCCAGCCAGCGGGCGGCCAGCGCCAGCGCCTCGGGCCACGGCAGCGGCTGGCCGTCGAGGCGGGGCGACGGCCCGCCGCGGCCGTCACCCGGGGGGGAGGCGTCCGGCGCCACCCCGTGCCACGCGTCGGCCAGCGCCGCCACGGCCAGCGGGCAGTCCAGGCCGTCCAGCACCGGCGGCGCGTCCTGCGCCGACGCGCCGCAGCGCACCCGGGCGGTGTCGCACAGCAGCGGGCAGTAGGGGCAGGTCCAGACCGCCGCATCGGCGGTCGGGGCGACCGAGTCCGTCGGGGCCGGCGTCGACGCGGCACGGGACGATCGGGGCGGAACCTCGGGCTCGAGGCGGCGGAGGGAGCTCATGGCCCCAGCGGAAGGCAATCGTTGTGCCATCCGCGGCCGCGGGGTCCGGGCCGGCCCGCCCGCCAGGCAGCGCCAGCCTTGCCACAGTGTGTGGCGTTTCGGCGCCGGGGCGCCGCGGCAAAGTGTCTCGCCGGCTCACCGGCCGGCCCGGAGCGCCAGGCGCCCGGCGGGCACCGGCTCCGCCCGCCGGGTCGCCGGACCGCGGGAACACCCTCGGGGCCGGCGCCGGCCGAGCCTGTCGGCGGCCCGGACCGCACGCCGGTTCAGGGTCTACCCGGGGCCGCGGGGGCGGCCGAGCCCCGATCCCGACCCGGAGGGCAGACGCGGGCCGCCTTCCCGTCGCCGTGGCATGAAACCTGTTTTGCAGGCCTGCATGTCGTCCTTGCCGTCCCTGCCGCCCGGGTCCGCCCTGCGCCCGCGATCCCCCACCGGTCCGACCACGCCGGCCGCAGGCGGGCCTCGCCGTTCAGGCGCGGGCCGTCGCCGGCAGGCGACCGTCGTGCAGCGCACTGGCCACCAGCCACGCCCGGGCGCCGGCCTGCGCGGCGGCCTGCAGGTCGTGCGGGCCGCGCAGGCCGCCGGCGCCGATCAGCGTGGCCTGCGGCGCACGCCGGCGCACCTCGGCCAGCGTGTCGAGGTCAGGCCCCAGGTCGGCGCCGACCCGCTCGAGCGTCATGACGACCAGCCGCGCGGGCCACAGCTCGGGCCGCTGCCAGCAGCCGGCAGGATCCAGGGGCCGGCCGTCACGGCGGTCAAGCGACAGCAGGGCCCGGCCGGACCAGGGCTGGCCGGGCGCCAGGCAGGCGCGCAGCGCGGCCTCGTCCTGCAATGCCTCGCTGGCCAGCACCGGATCGAGGGCCGCCGCGGTCGTGGCGTCGAGCCGCTGCCAGAAGGCCTGCAGCGCGGCGGGCCCGCTCCAGCCGCCGTCCAGCCACAGCCGCAGGCCCGGCAGCGCCGCGACCAGCGCCTGCAGCACGTCGAGCTGGACCTCGCCGCCCTGCAGCGCGTCGAGGTCGGCCACGTACAGCTCGGTGGCCGCGACATGGCGCACCAGCGCCCGCGCCACCTCGACCGGATCGCTGCCCTCGCAGCGCTGCGAGCGCACCGGCCGGTAGCTCGCGCGCTGACCCCGCACGGCATGTACCACCTGACCGTGGCGCAGGTCGATCACCGGAATCGGCCGTGCCGGTCCGAACGTTGCTGGAGCACCCATGAAAAGCATCCTGGTCTGTGAGTTCGTCAGCGCGGGCGGCCTGGTCGGCCATGCGGCCGAAGCGGCGCTGATGCCGCTGGGCCGCTCGATGCGCGACGCGATGGTAGGGGATCTGCTGGCGCTCGACGGCGCCTGGTCGGTCAGCGCCGCCACCTGCGCCGGCGCCGCGCTGGCGGTGGGCCACGTCGGCCGCGCCCGGGACTGTCCGGTGCCCGCGGGCCAGGCCACGCTGGACTTCCTCGCCACCCAGGCGCCACGCCACGACCGGGTCTGGGTCGTCGCCCCCGAGACCGGCGGGCTGCTGCAGCGCTGCCACGAGGTGGTCGGCGCCGCCCGCTGGATCGGCTGCGGGGCCGAGGCGCTGCGACTGGCCTCGAGCAAGACGCTGTCGCTGCGGTGCCTGCAGGCCCGTGGCGCACGGACCGCGCTGGACACGGCCTTCGAGCGCGTGGCCCGCCGCTGGGTGGTCAAGCCCGACGACGGCGCCGGAGCGGTCGACACCCAGGTCTTCGGCGACTGGCCCCAGGCCGAGGCCGAAGCCCGCCAGCGCCTGCAGCGGGGCGCGACGGTGACGCTGCAGCCCTGGGTGGAAGGCGAGGCGATGAGCGCCTCGCTGCTGTGTGCGGCCGGCAGCGCCGAGCTGCTGAGCCTGAACCGCCAGCAGGTGGTGATCGGCTCGGATGGGCGGGTGGGCTTCGACGGCGTGCGCATCGGCCAGTTCGGCCCGGGGGATGCTCGCTGGGCGCCGGTGCAGCAGCTGGCGCGGCAGGTGGCGACCGCCCTGCCCGGCCTGCGCGGCTTCGTCGGCATCGACCTGGTCTGGCACGAGACGGCCGGGCCGGTGGCCATCGAGGTCAATCCCCGCGTGAGCTGCGCCTACGTGGGCATGTCGCGCGCGCTGGAGCGCTCGCTGGCTGCCGAGATCCTGGCGCTGCATCCGGAGGTCGATCATGTCGGCGCGTGAGTTCCAGGTGGTCGGCTGGGACATCGGCGGGGCCCACCTGAAGGCCTGCCTGCTGGTGGACGGGCGGGTGCGGGACGTCGTGCAGTGGGCCTGCCCGCTGTGGCAGGGGCTGGAGCACCTCGTCGCCGCGCTCGGCCAGGCCCGGCGGCGCTGGCCGCAGGCGCTGGAGGCGGTGCACGCGGTGACGATGACCGGCGAGATGACCGACCTCTTCCCCGACCGGCAGGCCGGCGTCGACACCCTCGTGCGCACGCTGCAGGCGCAGCTGCCCGGACCGCTGCGGGTCTATGCCGGACCGGGCCGCTGGGTCGCGCCGGAAGGGGCGGCCGCCCACTGGCCGCTGATCGCCTCGGCCAACTGGCTGGCCACCGCGCAGCACTGCGCGGCCGAGCTCGGCACCGGCCTGCTGGTGGACATCGGCAGCACCACCACCGACCTGATCACCTTCCAGGACGGCCGGGTGCAGACCCGCAGCCGCAGCGACCGCGACCGCCTGGCCAGCGGCGAGCTGGCCTACCACGGCGCGGTGCGCACGCCGCTGTGCGCGCTGGCCTCGCGCATCGAGCTGCAGGGCCAGGCGCTCAACGTGATGAACGAGCTGTTCGCCACCAGCGCCGATGTCTACCGCCTGACCGGCGAGCTCGACGCGGCCCACGACCTGCACCCCGCCGCCGACGGTGGGGCCAAGACCCCGCACGCCACCCGCCAGCGGCTGGCGCGCATGGTCGGCTGCGACGTGCGCGAGGCCGGCGAGGCACAGTGGCTGGCCTTCGCCCGGGCCTGGCGCAGCGCGCAGGTGGGCGCCCTCGCCGCCTCGCTGCAGCGGGTGCTGCAGCAGGCCGCGCTGCCGGCCCACGGGCTGCAGGTGGTCAGCGCAGGCTGTGGCGACTTCCTCGTGCCCGACCTGCTGGACACGGCCCGCGGCCCGCACGCGCCGCCGGTGCGGCTGCTGCGCTACGGGCAGCGCCTCGCCCGCGTGCCCGGCGACGATCCGCCGGCCGACGGCGTGCGCGCCTGGGCCCAGGTCTGCGCGCCCAGCGTGGCCGTGGCCGCGCTCTACGACCTGGAGCACCGCTGACATGTGGGTCGTCAAACTCGGCGGCAGCCTCAGCACCGATCCCGCCCTGCCCGCCTGGCTGGAACTGCTCGCCGGCCTGGGCAGCGGGCGGGTGGTCATCGTCCCCGGCGGCGGCGGCCTGGCCGACGAGGTGCGGCGCCTGCAGTCGCACTGGGCCTTCGACGACCTGCCCGCGCACAACATGGCCATCCTGGCGATGGCGCAGAACGCCTACCTGATGCAGGCGCTGCAGCCCGGGCTGCAGATCGTCTGCGCCGAGGTCGACATCGTGCGGGTGCTGCGCCTGGGGCGCACCGCGCTGTGGGCGCCGCTGGTGCTGCTGCGCCAGACCGCCGACGAGACCACCAACTGGGACGTCACCAGCGACAGCATCGCGCTGGCGCTGGCGCGCCACCTCAATGCCGAGCGGCTGGTGGTGGTCAAGCGCTGCGAGGTCGGCAACGCGTCGGCCCAGGAGCTGGTCGACCAGGGCGTGCTGGACCTCCACTTCGCGCAGCTGGCCCACCACGCGGCCTTCCCGATCGACGTGATCGACTGCGACGCCCACCAGCAGGTGCGCTCGCTGCTGCTGGGCGACACCCGGATGGCCGACCGCTGAGGCGAGCAGCGGCCGTCAGTCGGTCCAGCCGAACAGGCGCCGCGGCGTGTCCCACTCGATCGCGCGGCGGGCCGCCTCGTCGGGCAACCAGCGGCTCAGCAGCGCCTGCAGCGGGCCGTAGTCGATGCGGGCGGGCGAGCGCAGGAAGGGCCAGTCCGACGCCCAGACCAGCGACTGCGGCGTGTAGGCCTCGAGCAGCGCCTGCACGTAAGGCCGCAGGTCGTCGTGCGGATGGGGCAAGGCCGAATGCTTGGCATGACCCGACAGCTTGACCACCGCCCGCCCGGTGCCGGCCAGCGCCAGCAGCGTGGCAAATCCGGGCTGGCCGAGGCCGGCCCGGGGGTCGGGGCGGCCGCCGTGGTCGAACAGCAGGCGCGCACCGCTGTCCTGCAGCAGCGGGCTCAGCTCGACCAGCTGGTCGGCCTGCACCTGGACCTGGGCCCACAGGCCCAGCTCGCGCAGGCGCTCGAGCAGCGGGCCGATGTCGCGGTAGAAGGCCACGCCCTGCAGCGCCACGTTGAAGGCCACGCCGACCACCCCCGCCGCCTGCAGGTCCTGCAGCTGCTGGCCGCTGGCGTCGTTGGGCACGACGGCGATGCCCTTGTAGCGCCCCGCCCCCTGGGCCAGCGCGTCGAGCAGGCAGCGGTTGTCCAGGCCGTAGCCCGAGTTCGGCCCGACGATCAGCGCATGGCGCACGCCGTGGGCCTCGAGCACGTGGCCCAGCTGCACGGCGGTGCCGATCTCGCCGCCTTCGGGCCGGTAGAAGGTGTCGGCCGCATACGGGAAGCGCTGCGGATCCAGCACATGCACATGGCAGTCGACCTTGGGCGACACGCCGGGGCCCTCGCGCTGGTCCTTGTCCTTGTCCTTCTCCATGCCCGTCTCCATCGCCATCATCGATCCCCCCTGCCCCGAGGCAGCTCACGCACCAGGAAGGCCGCATTCTCCAGCCTCGGCGCGACGAAGAAGTCGGCCTCGTCCAGGCCGTCGAGCACGAAGCGCAGCGCCCGCACGACGAAGCCGTGCACCACCAGCAGCAGCACCTCGTCGTCGGGCAGCCGGCGCAGCTCGTCCAGCGCGGCCGAGACCCGCTGCACCACCGCGCGGGTGCTCTCGCCGCCGGGCGGGGGCCGATCCCAGGACGTCAGCACCCCCTCGGCCCAGGGCACCGGGTGGCGCTCGGCGACCTCGGCCGGCGTCAGGCCGTCGAAGACGCCGAAGTCCTTCTCGCGCAGCGCCGCCATCAGCTGCACCGGCAGGCCGCGGGCCCGGGCGACCGGCTCGGCGGTCTGGCGCGCCCGCTGCAGCGGCGAGGCGACGATGCGGGTGATGTCCGGGGGCAGCGCGGCGGCCAGCGCCTCGGCCTGGGCCCGGCCGCGCGCGTTCAGCGGCGCATCGCTGCTGCCCTGGTAACGGTCGTCGATGTTGAGGTCGGTTTCGCCGTGGCGTGCCAGGTAGAGCTTCATGGGCGGGTGCGCGGAATCGGGACGCCGAGAATACGCTCACCCTGTGAGATAGTGTGCGCACCGGTGGCACCCCCTCACCGCCCCGATGGAGACCCCATGCAGACGCTCGACGACATGCTCTCCCTGCACCTGCTGACCCCCGCGCAGCACTCGGACATCCGCGCCTGGACCCGCTGGGCCAAGACGCCGGAGAAGATCCTGGAGATGCCGCCCCACCTGTGGCGGGCGCTGGAACTGGCGAGCGTGCTGATGGACGTCGAGATGGACGAACGCTCGCCCTGAGCCGCGCGGGTCTCCCCCCGTCAGCACACGGCGTCGAGGGTGGCGTGCCCGCCGACGCCCGGCACCGGCCCGGGTGACTGCGGCATCGGCATCTGCGCCCGCTCGAGGCGGCGGCCCGGGCGCCGGGTGGCGGCCACCGCCGCGATCAGGTCGGCCAGGCGGGACGCCTCCAGCGTCGCGGCCCGGTCCTGCCGGCAGACGACGGACCGGAAACCCGCGAAGTCCGGCCCCGCCTCGCCCAGCCGCGCCAGGTGGTGCAGCCGCAGCGCGCCGGACAGGCCGGCCAGCGCGCCGCCCGCCTGCACCCGGGCGACAAAACCGGCCCGCTCGTCGGCACCGGTCACGTCCATCAGGCTGCCGGCCCGCTTGTCCTGGGTGTCGAGCATCAGCGCCGGAAAACGATGCGCCAGCGCCTGGCCCACCAGCGCGTCGGGCAGGCCGTGGTCGGCGATGAAGACTGGCACCAGCGCCAGCCCGCCGGCCTGCAGCTCGCCCAGCCGGGCGATCAGCGCGCGGCTGCACGGCCCCGGCAGCACGCCGACCTTGACGTAGTCGACGCCGCAGGCGGCCACCGCACGGACCTGCCGCGTGATGGCCTCCAGCGCGTCGGCGGGCCAGTCGCCGATGGTCGCGCTGACCGGCGTGGCCGGCGCGATGCGGCGCAGCAGGGCCGTGATCGAGGCGATCGCCTCGGGCGGCAGGCCGCCCAGGGCGCCACGCGACGGCTCCTTCAGGTCGATGAGATCCACCCCGGCACGGGCGGCGATCCGGGCTTCTTCGGCGTCGCGGACGCTGACGAGGATCTTCATGGCGGGCGATCAGGCGGCCTGGGATTGGGTGGACGGGGCGGCGCGGTGGCGGGCGATCGCCTCCTCCAGCCAGCCCCAGGCCTCGTGCTCGGCCGCGCTGGCGGTCTTGTCGATGGCGATGCGCAGGTAGGCCATCTCGGCATCGACCTTGGCCCGCGGCAGCAGGTGCAGGCGGCTGACCAGCACGGCCGCCTCGATCACCGCGGCCTGGGCCCGGTTCAGGCCGTCGAAGGGGGCATGGGTCAGGTCGGCGCGCACGCCCAGGCGCAGCACCGGGCGCTGCGGGTCGTCGGCGACCTCGCCCAGGTGCAGCTCGAGGTGACGCAGCGCACAGGCCAGGCGCACGCCCGGCAGCTCGCTCATCGGCACCACCGCCCAGGTGCGGCGGCCGGTGACGCAGCCGGCGAAGACGCGGGTGTCGGTGACGATGTTCAGCGCGGCATGGCGGGTCTCGAGCAGGTTCTCCAGCGTCCTGGACGGCTTGAAGGGCATCAGCAGCACCTGACCGGGCGCGGGGTAGCGCACGCCCATCGGCGCGACATGGGGCCGACCGTGGCGGTCGACGGTGGTGAGCACGGTCTCGTGGATGACGTCATTCATCGCGGGGCTCCTGGCGGTCGCCCCCCGCGGTGCGGGGTGGCGCGGACTGGCGGGGGATGCGGGTGGTGCCGGGCGCGCACCAGGCGTCGGTGGCGGCCGCCGGCGGGCTCCAGGCCACGCCCCAGTGCAGCGGCTGGTCCTGCACGTAACGCTTGCCGAGCTGGAAGGCGATCTCGGCCCGCGCCAGCTCCACGCCCATGTAGAAGGCGTGGCCACCGTCGTGCGCCAGGCCCAGCTGCGGCCAGAGCGACAGCGCGTCACCCGCCAGGCGATGGCCGTCGCGGTTGTAGACATGCAGGCCCGCCGCGCTGACCTGGATGCGGAAGTTCGGGTCGCGCACCTGCGCCGCGGTGGCGGCGATCTCCTCGGGCGTGTCCGGGTGCGGATGGCGCTCGTGCACGGTGGCCAGGTGGCTGCCGAGCTCACCGCCCAGGCCCTTGGGCAGGGTCCGGTGGTGCGCGGCCGCGTGCATCAGCCGGCGGGCCACGTCGGCCTCGCGCACCGCCCGGCGCGCGTGGGCGCTGACCTGGGTGGTCAGCACGGCGGCCACCCGCAGCTCGGCGGCGATGCCCAGCAGCAGCGCGTTGATGCCCGAGGTGTCGGCCTCGACCAGCTCGGTCAGGTTGCCCACGCCCATCATGATCGACACGTCCGGAAAACGCTGGCGCAGCGTGTGGTAGCGCACCAGCGACGCGGTGAAGCCGAAGGGGATCGGGTCGAGGATGGCGTCGGCCAGGAAGGGCCGGCCCCGCGCCTGCATCGCCTCGATCGCCTGCGCCAGCGACTCGGTGTCGGCCGGCTCGCGCGGGATCAGCACCGGGGTGCTGCGCACCTCGTCGGCGATCCAGAGCGTGTCCAGCGTCAGGCTGAGCAGGTAGTCGGCGCCGGCCCGCCCGCCACGCAGCAGCTCGCCGGGGTCCTGGCTGTCGACGCTGACCCGCCAGCCTTCGGCCTTCAGCGCCTGCACGGCGGCCTCGAGCTGCGGGAACGGCGTGGCGGGCAGGCCGCCCAGGTCGATCACGTCGGCCCCGTCGGCCACCAGCGTGCGCGCCCGCTCGACGATGGCCGGGACCGACAGCCGCGGCGCATCGACGATCTCGGCGAAGATCGCCACCTCGCGGGCGCTGAAATCGACCGGACGGGCGGCCCGCTGGAAGTGGTGCGGCAGGTCCTTCAGCTCCTCGGGGCCACGTTCGACCGGCAGGCCGTAGTGCTCGCCCAGCGCGGCCAGGTCGCCGCGGCAGCGCCCGGGCACGATCAGCCGGTCGGCCCGCAGCGGCGCCGGGACGCGGCGGCGGATCAGGTCGGCCGTCATCAGCGCGGCCACCTGCACGCCGATCTCGCGCACCTCCCAGCTGAAGGGCCGCTCGCCTTCGCTCGTCGCCATGCCCTCGAGCACCCGCTCGAGGGCAGGCTGGGCCAGCCGGCCGGTCAGGAAGACGAGGTGGTCCATGACAGCGCCAGTTCGTGGAGGCGCCGGTCGAGCGCCTGTTCCAGCTCGGCGGGCGAGCGGACGACCTGGCAATGCTCGATCGCCCGCAGGCGCTCGACGTTCTCCAGCTCGATGCGGCGCGGGCGCAGCGTGACCCAGGCGTGGGGCGCGCGCGTCAGCACCACCGGCTCGGTGTCGCAGGCGAACACGATGCCCGGGATGCCCAGCTTGCCCGCCTGCGCGAACATGTTGGTCGGCAGGCTGTCGCTGAGGCCCAGCGCGCACTTGGCCACCGTGTTGCTGGTGGCCGGCGCGATCAGCACCGTGTGATAGAGGTCGGTGTAGAGCGTGCCGACCGGCACCGCGCTGGCGGTCTTGTCGCGGAAGAGGCGAAAGCGCGGGCGCAGCCCCTCGAGCGTGTGCTGGTAGATCGGCAGCACCTCCTCGGCCGCGGCCGACAGGAACAGGTCGACCTGCGGCAGCCGGGCGGCGATCGCCAGCGATTCATCGAGGAAGTGGCCCGAGCCGGTGATGCACCAGGCAAAACGGGACCGGGCCGGCGTGTCGGGCCCCAGCGGCTGCGGCTCGGCCGGAGGCAGGGGCATCAGGGGTTCATGCGCGCTCATGGTCCGGGTGCAGCAATCGACGTTCCCGGGGGCTGCTGGTCAACCCTGAGCCGGCCCGCGGCGCCGACCGCGCCACGACCGCCCGCCCCCGACCAGCGGCCCGCGAGCACCCGTGAACACCCCCCGGGCGATCGGCCGGCGCCCCCCGCCACGGTCCGGTGCCGGCTGCACCATCGGCAGGACACAGTGTCACGCGCGCCTGTCGGACCTCCTGCCGCTCGCGCCCCAGGCGCCTGAGGTGCGACCTCGACCAGTTCAGAACGACAGGAACGCCAGCGCCGCGATGGCGGTCGGAGCCAGCGCACCCAGCAGCAGCCCGCCGGCACCCACCGATTCGTCGGCAAAGCCCTTGCGCAGCAACGCCACGCCGGCCGGGTTGGGTGCGTTGGCGATGACCGTCAAGCCACCACCCGCGACTGCGCCCGCCACGAGCATGTACTTGGCCGGATCGGAGATGCCGGCGATCAGCGATCCCAGATAGGTCAGCGCCGCGTTGTCCGTCACCGCCGTCAGCGCCAGCGAACCGAAGAACAGTGCCTGCGGCTGCAGCCACCAGCTCTGCAGCCCGCCCAGGATCACCAACCCGGCCAGGAAAAAGGCCACCAGCAAGGCCTCCTTGATCAGCAATGGGCTCTGATGACGCTCGTAAGCCTGCGAAAAACCCAGGAACATCAGAAACAGTCCCAGAAAAGCCACCGGATGGTGGGCCAGCACCACGACACCGGCCAGCAGCAGCAGGTGAACCACGGTGATCGACAAGGGCACGGGCGGCCGCCCGTCAACGGCCCCATCGCTCGATCCCGGGCGCAGGTGCGTGCGCAGCAGCCAGGTCACGATCGAGGCATTCACCAGCACGGCACATGCGGCTTTCCAGCCGAAGTGGCTGAACATGAAGGCGCTGTCCCAGTTCCAGGTGCTGGCCACCATCAGCACGGGTGGCGCAGCATAGGACGTGAGGGTGCCGCCGATCGACACGTTGACGAACAGCACCCCCAGCGCCAGGTACTTCAAGCGCTCCGGCACGTCGGGACGGAACACCAGGGGCGCCAGCAGCAGTGAAGCGATCGTCATGGCGGCCGGCTCAGTGACGACCGACCCCAGCAAGGGCACGGCGGCAAAGCCCGACCAGGCGGTCACCAGGTGCGTGCGCATGGGCATCCGGCCCGCCACGCCGTTGACCAGCCCGAACACCACGGTCAGCACCGGCCGAGAGCCGGCAATCACCATCACCACAAAAACGAACAAGGGCTCGGTGTAGTTGCGCGATTCGGCATAGTGCAGCGCCTGCGTGCTGCCGACGGTCCGGAGCATGTCAAGGTAGTTGCCGCGTGAGTCATGCCGCGACTGCGCTTATTTCGGCGGCCGCGGCATCGACAGCCGCGACCACACATTCCCGC
>NZ_QJJS01000033.1 GCF_003201595.1 Sphaerotilus hippei
AACTTGGCTGCCAGCACGGTGGTGATGGCCGCCGTCAGGGTCGTCTTGCCGTGGTCCACGTGACCGATCGTGCCGACGTTGACGTGCGGCTTGGTACGTTCGAACTTTTCCTTAGCCATGTTTCAAGCTCCCGGCTGCGACCAAACAATGATGACGACTAAAAGTGTGGTGCCCATGGCGCGGATCGAACGCGCGACCTCTCCCTTACCAAGGGAGTGCTCTACCACTGAGCCACATGGGCATCGATACAGGCTTGCACACGGGATGCACAAACCTGTACCGACGACATCTATCAACCAACACAGCACCTGACACTGGAGCGGGAAACGGGAATCGAACCCGTGTCATTAGCTTGGAAGGCTAAGGTTCTACCATTAAACTACTCCCGCTTACACATGCATCACCGCCTCATTTCAGCGAAGCAGCGACCGGCAGGGTTCGCATGGTGGAGAGGGCTGGATTCGAACCAGCGTAGGCGTTAGCCAGCAGATTTACAGTCTGCCCCCTTTAGCCACTCGGGCACCTCTCCACAGCGAGCCATCTACTTTAACGGAGAGCTTTCAGAATCGCAAGCACTTTGTTGAGTATTTCTTGTGGTCTTTGGCCCGAGCACCGTTTTCACAGCGCCCAGTCGACCGGAGCCCGGCCGGCAGAGCACAGGAAGGCATTGGCGGCACTGAAGGGCCGGCTGCCCAGGAATGGCACGGGCGCACGCCTGGCCGCCAGCGGTGACGGATGGTTGCTCTGCAGGCAGAGGTGCCCCCCCTGCCCGGCCTGATCGATCAACGCCCGCTTGGCCTGCGCATGCGCGCCCCACAGCATGAACACCTTGGGCACCGGGTCACGGGCCACCCGCTCGACCAGCGCGTCGGTCAGCTCGCTCCAGCCCCAGCGGGCATGGCTCGCGGGCTGATCCTGCTCGACCGTCAGGCTCGTGTTGAGCAGCAGCACCCCCTGAGCCACCCATGGCAGCAGGCTGCCGGAGGCGGGCGCCGCCACACCCAGGTCGGCCTGTAGCTCCTGCCGGATGTTGCGCAGGCTGGGGGGCACCCTCACCCCCGGCGCGACCGAAAACGCCAGCCCCTCGGCCTCTCCGGGCCCGTGGTACGGGTCCTGCCCGAGGATGACCACCTTCACCTGCGAGGGCGGCAGGCCCTCCAGGGCCCGCAGCGGGCGATCCGGGAACACCACGACACCCCGGGCCACCCGCTCGTCGATGCGCCGGGCCAGCGCCTGCCCGACGGGGCTGGCGGCAAAGCGCCCCACCACGTCGGCCCAGGCCGGTGCCGCCGCGTCGAACACGGCCGCCAGCGGGCTCGCCAGCCGGTTGCCAGGCGCCACCTCGAACAGGCCGCCGTTCACCGGAACAGTTCGCCGAGCGCCACGCCAGGATCGGCCGCCCGCATGAAGGCTTCGCCGACCAGGAAGGCATGCACCCGGGCCGCCCGCATGCGCTGCACGTCGGCCGGGCCAAGGATGCCCGATTCGGTCACCAGCAGGCGGTCCGCAGGCACCTCGTCAAGCAGGCCCAGCGTGGTGTCGAGCGTGACCTCGAAGGTGCGCAGATTGCGGTTGTTGATGCCCACCAGCGGCGTCTGCAGGCGCAGCGCACGCCGCAGCTCGTCGCGGTCGTGGACCTCGACGAGCACGCTCATGCGATGCGCCAGCGCCACCGCCTCCAGGTCGGCCATCTGCGCATCGCTCAGGCAGGCCGCGATCAGCAGGATGCAGTCGGCCCCCATCGCCCGCGCCTCGTGCACCTGGTACTCGTCGACCATGAAGTCCTTGCGCAGCACGGGCAGCGCGCAGGCCGCCCGCGCCTGCTCCAGGTACACGACCGAGCCCTGGAAGTACTGCACGTCGGTCAGCACGCTCAGGCAGGCCGCCCCGTGGCGCTCGTAGCTGGCGGCGATCTCGGCCGGACGGAAGTCGGCCCGGATCACGCCCTTGCTCGGACTGGCCTTCTTGATCTCGGCGATCACCGACGCCTGGCCTGCGGCGATCTTGGCACGCAGTGCGGCTTCGAAGCCGCGCACATCGGTGCGGGCCTCGGCCTCGGCGCGCAGCGATGCCAGCGAGCGCCCGGCCCGGGCCCGCGCCAGCTCTTCGTGCTTGGTCTCGACGATCTTCTTCAGGATGTCACTCATCTTGATCCTTCTGATGTCAACTGGCAGCTATTTGCTGTGTCACAGTGACAAATTCATTCATCTTAGCCATCGCTCGACCCGAGGCCACCGTCTCGCGGGCCACCTGCACCCCCTCGGCCAGCGAGCCCGCCACACCGCAGGCATAGAGCGCGCCCCCTGCGTTGAGCAGCACGATGTCGCGCACGGGGCCCTCTTCATCGGCCAGCGCACGCCGGATGCACTGCACCGACTCGTCCCTGCCGGCCACGCGCAGCACCCGCGAGTCGTAGACCGGCAGGCCGAAGTCGGCCGGGTGCACGACGTACTCGTGGATCTGGCCATCCTTGAGCTCGCCGATCATGGTCTCGCCCGACAGCGAGATCTCGTCCAGGCCGTTCATGCCGTGCACGATCAGCACATGCTCGGAGCCCAGGCGCTGCAGCACGCGCACCTGGATGCCGACCAGGTCGGGATGGAACACGCCCATGACCTGGTTCGGCGCGCCGGCCGGGTTGGTCAGCGGCCCGAGGATGTTGAAGATGGTGCGCACGCCGAGCTCCTTGCGGACCGGCGCGGCATGCCGCATCGAGGCGTGGTGGTTGGGCGCGAACATGAAGCCGATGCCACACTGCTCCAGCGACCGGGCCACCTGGTCCGGGTTCAGCGTGATGCAGGCACCGAGCGCCTCCAGCACGTCGGCGCTGCCCGAGCTCGACGACACGCTGCGCCCGCCATGCTTGGCCACGCGCGCGCCGCCCGCCGCCGCGACGAACATCGCCGCGGTCGAGATGTTGAAAGTGTGCACCCCGTCCCCGCCGGTGCCGCACAGGTCGACCAGGCGGGTCCGGTCGGCGACCTGGACCGGCGTGGCGAACTCGCGCATCACCTGCGCGGCGGCGGTGATCTCGCCGATGGTCTCCTTCTTGACGCGCAGGCCGACCGCGAAGGCCGCGATCATCACCGGCGACATCTCGCCGCTCATGATGCGGCGCATCAGCGCGAGCATCTCGTCGTGGAAGATCTCGCGGTGCTCGACCAGCCGGGCCAGCGCGTCGGTGTTCTGAATGCTCATGAGGGGACTCCGCGCGCTCAGCGCATTTCCAGGAAGTTCTTCAGCATGGCGTGGCCATGCTCGGACAGGATGGATTCGGGATGGAACTGCACCCCCTCGATGGCCAGCGTGCGGTGACGCACGCCCATGATCTCGCCGTCGGCGCTGGTGGCCGTGACGATCAGGTCGGCCGGCAGCGTGGCCCGCTCGATCGCCAGCGAGTGGTAGCGCACCACGCTGAACTGCCGCGGCAGGCCGGCGAACACGCCCTGCTGGTCGGTCGTGATGGTCTCGGTCTTGCCATGCATCTGCACCTGGGCACGGACGATGTTGCCGCCCAGGGCCGCGCCGATGCTCTGGTGGCCCAGGCAGACGCCCAGGATGGGCAGCTTGCCGACGAAGTGGCGGATGCTCTCGATGCAGATGCCCGCCTCGGCCGGCGAGCACGGCCCCGGCGACAGCACCAGCCGGTCGGGCTTCATCGCCTCGATCTCGGCGATCGAGATCTCGTCGTTGCGGTGCACCCGCACGTCCTCGCCCAGCTCGGCGAAGTACTGCACGAGGTTGAAGGTGAACGAGTCGTAGTTGTCGATCATCAGCAGCATGTTCGTTCTCCTTCAGAAGCCTTCTTCGACCAGCTCGGCCGCGCGGATCACCGCGCGCATCTTCACCTCGGTCTCCTTCCACTCCATCTCGGGCACCGAGTCGGCCACCACGCCGGCACCGGCCTGCACGTAGAGCGTCTGGTCCTTGATGACCCCGGTGCGGATGGCGATCGCCACGTCCATGTCGCCGGCGAAGCTCAGGTAGCCGACCGCGCCGCCGTAGATGCCACGCTCGCTGATCTCGAGCTGGTCGATGATCTCCATCGCGTGGATCTTGGGCGCGCCGCTCAAGGTGCCGGCCGGGAAGCTGGCGCGCAGCACGTCCAGGCTGCTCATGCCGTCCTTCAGCACGCCCTCGACGTTGCTGACGATGTGCATCACGTGCGAATAGCGCTCGATGCCGAAGGCCTCGGTGACCTTGACGGTGCCGGTGTTGGCGATGCGGCCGATGTCGTTGCGTGCCAGGTCGATCAGCATCAGGTGCTCGGCGCGCTCCTTCGGATCGGCCAGCAGCTCGGTCTCGAGTGCGGCGTCCAGCTCGGGCGTGGCGCCGCGCGGGCGGGTGCCGGCGATCGGGCGGATGGTCACGATCTTCTCGGCCTTGCCGTCGACGGTGCGCGCCTCCTGGCGCACCAGGATCTCCGGCGAGGCGCCGACGATCTGGAAGCCGCCCATGTCGTAGTAGTACATGTACGGGCTCGGGTTGAGCGAGCGCAGCGCGCGGTAGAGCGACAGCGGGTTCTCGGTGTAGCGCTTCTTCAGGCGCTGGCCGATGACGATCTGCATGCAGTCGCCCGCGGCGATGTACTCCTTGGCCTTGACGACGGCGGCCTCGAAGTCCTCCTTGGCGTATTCACGCTCGACCGGATAGGACGTGGCCCGCCGGACCTGTGGCGCGGTGACGCTGTAGCGCAGCTGGTCGGTCAGCTCCGACAGCCGCTTCTGCGCCGAGAAGTAGGCCTCGGGCTGGCGTGGGTCGGCATAGACGATCAGGTACAGGCGCCCCGACAGGTTGTCGATCACGGCCAGCTCCTCGGTCTGCAGCAGCTGGATCTCGGGCGTGTCGATGCCGCCCGGCAGGCGGGTGTCGGCGAGCTTCTTCTCGATGTAGCGCACCGTGTCGTAGCCGAAGTAGCCGGCCAGGCCCCCGCAGAACCGTGGCATGCCCGGGCGCAGCGCGACCTTGAAGCGCTGCTGGTAGCGCTCGATGAAGTCGAGCGGATTGCCCTCGTGGCGCTCGACCACCTGGCCGTCGGTGACGACTTCGGTCACGCCGCGGCTGGCCCGCAGCAGCGTGCGCGCCGGCAGGCCGATGAAGGAGTAGCGCCCGAAGCGCTCGCCCCCGACGACGGACTCGAGCAGGAAGCTCAGGGGCTTGCCCCCGGCCAGCTTCAGGTACAGCGACAGCGGCGTTTCCAGGTCGGCGAACGCCTCGCTGATCAGCGGGATGCGGTTGTAGCCTTGTTCGGCCAGGGTCCGGAATTCAAGTTCAGTGATCACGGTGTGCGCTCCAGGGGCCCACCGGCATGCTCGCGTGTCGATTTCAGGTGCGCGCAGAGGCCGCGGGCCTGGTTGATCGGACCGGCGCCGGGCCCGGTCGGGCCATCGGACACCTGAGACAGCCCCCGGGCGCTCCACGCGCCCTCGGCGGCCAACTTCGGCAGGTCAGGTCGTCAGCGGGCGGGTGAGGTCGAAGACCACCCACGCGCTGCCAGGCGTGGCTTCAGCGACGCCAGGGCCAGGCTCCCCGGTCGTGCGACCCGGTCACCAGTGCAAGACTGCGAACGTTGGTTCGTTTCCGCGAGAGGAACATGATGGCCCGCAGTGTAGCAGCGCCCCTCGGCGCCGCGTCAAGCCGCCACGGCGGGATCAGGACAGCTGGTCGAGGCGATCGAGGTGGCCGTCGGCATCGACGGCACGGATCGGCTGGCCGTGGTTGTAGCCGTAGCTGACCAGCACGACCGGGCAGCCGGCCGCACGCGCGGCCTGGGCGTCGTTGCTGGAGTCGCCCACCATCAGCGTGCGGCCCGGCACGCTGCCCAGCGCCTTGCAGGTCTCGAGCAGCGGCAGGGGATCGGGCTTCTTGCGTGCGAAGGCGTCGCCGCCGAACACGAGGTCGAAAAAGCCGTCCAGCCCCTTGGCCGCCAGCAGCGGCAGCGCGAAGGCGGTGGGCTTGTTGGTCAGGCAGGCCAGGCGCAGGCCGGCCGACCGCAGGCGCTGCAGGCCCTCGACCACGCCCGGGTAGACCTCGGAATGCCGGCCGTTGATGGCCAGGTAGTGGCGCTGGTAGGCCTCCCAGGCGGCGTCGTACAGGCCGGCATCGCCGCCCACGTGGGCCAGCGTGGTGCGCAGCAGGTGCTCGCTGCCCTTGCCGACGGTGTGCGCGACGAAGGCCCGGTCGACGACCGGCAGGCCCAGTTCGGTCAGGGTCAGGCCCAGGGCGGCGACGAAGTCGCCCTGGGTGTCGACCATCGTGCCGTCGAGGTCGACGATGGCGGCATCGATGCGAGGCGGCGCCGAGAGAAAGGTCAGCATGGAAGTCACGTCAGCCAGGTCCGGGCACAGCAGTGTGGAGGGGTAGAGCGTCCGGCCTTCAGCGCGCCAGCTCGCCGCGCATGGACTCGATCACGGCCTGGTAGTCCGGCGCATTGAAGATCGCGCTGCCCGCCACGAAGGTGTCCGCCCCCGCATCGGCCACCCGCCTGATGTTGTCCACCTTGATCCCCCCG
>NZ_QJJS01000034.1 GCF_003201595.1 Sphaerotilus hippei
GGGCGTTTTCCGAATAATAGCCTGACGATGACCTACTTTCACACGCGAATGCGCACTATCATCGGCGCGAAGGCGTTTCACTGTCCTGTTCGGGATGGGAAGGAGTGGGACCACCTTGCTATGGTCGTCAGGCGTAACTGGCAGCTGAGGCGCTGTGGTGCGAAGGGGCACCGGGCGCTTCAGCGAATTCATAGAGTCGAATCATGTATTGATTGCGTCGGCCCGGCCGATGAGGCTTGGGGTCACAGACGAAGTACGGTTCACAGAATACTACAGAATGCAGTCCTGGATTGACACTTTGATGACTCCGGGAACCGAGGTTCAGGAGGATCTCAAAGTTATAGGGTCAAGCCTCACGAGCAATTAGTACTGGTTAGCTTAACGCATTACTGCGCTTCCACACCCAGCCTATCAACGTCCTGGTCTAGAACGACTCTTCAGGGGGCTCAAGGCCCCGGCAGATCTTATCTTGAGACGAGTTTCCCGCTTAGATGCTTTCAGCGGTTATCTCTTCCGCACTTAGCTACCCGGCGATGCCACTGGCGTGACAACCGGTACACCAGAGGTGCGTCCATTCCGGTCCTCTCGTACTAGGAACAGGCTCTCTCAAATCTGCAGCGCCCACGGAAGATAGGGACCAAACTGTCTCACGACGTTTTAAACCCAGCTCACGTACCTCTTTAAATGGCGAACAGCCATACCCTTGGGACCGGCTACAGCCCCAGGATGAGATGAGCCGACATCGAGGTGCCAAACACCGCCGTCGATATGAACTCTTGGGCGGTATCAGCCTGTTATCCCCAGAGTACCTTTTATCCGTTGAGCGATGGCCCTTCCATACAGAACCACCGGATCACTTTGTCCTACTTTCGTACCTGCTCGACTTGTCAGTCTCGCAGTCAAGCACGCTTATGCCAATGCACTATCAACACGATTTCCGACCGTATTTAGCGTACCTTCGAACTCCTCCGTTACACTTTGGGAGGAGACCGCCCCAGTCAAACTGCCCACCATACACTGTCCCCAACCCGGATCACGGGCCAAGGTTAGAACCTCAAACACACCAGGGTGGTATTTCAACGTTGGCTCCACAGCACCTAGCGGCACTGCTTCAAAGCCTCCCACCTATCCTACACAGATCTGTTCAAAGTCCAATGTAAAGCTACAGTAAAGGTTCATGGGGTCTTTCCGTCTTTCCGCGGGGAGATTGCATCATCACAAACATTTCAACTTCGCTGAGTCTCTGGAGGAGACAGTGTGGCCATCATTACGCCATTCGTGCAGGTCGGAACTTACCCGACAAGGAATTTCGCTACCTTAGGACCGTTATAGTTACGGCCGCCGTTTACTGGGACTTCAGTCAAGAGCTTGCACCCCATCATTTAATCTTCCAGCACCGGGCAGGCGTCACACCCTATACGTCGACTTTCGTCTTTGCAGAGTGCTGTGTTTTTATTAAACAGTTGCAGCCACCGATTCTTTGCAACCTCATTGGGCTCGCCCAGTAAATGGGTCCACCTACTAAAGGCACACCTTCTTCCGAAGTTACGGTGTCAATTTGCCGAGTTCCTTCTCCAGAGTTCTCTCAAGCGCCTGAGAATACTCATCTCGCGCACCAGTGTCGGTTTGCGGTACGGTCAATCCATAGCTGAAGCTTAGTGGCTTTTCCTGGAAGCAGGGTATCACTCACTTCGTCTGCAAGCAGACTCGTTATCACGCCTCATCTAAGCCTGGCGGATTTGCCTACCAGGCACGACTACACGCTTGAACCGGGACATCCAACACCCGGCTGAGCTAACCTTCTCCGTCCCCACATCGCACTATGGATCGGTACAGGAATATTCACCTGTTTCCCATCAGCTACGCATCTCTGCCTCGCCTTAGGGGCCGACTCACCCTACGCCGATGAACGTTGCGTAGGAAACCTTGCGCTTTCGGCGAGGGGGCTTTTCACCCCCTTTAACGCTACTCATGTCAGCATTCGCACTTCTGATACCTCCAGCAGGCTTCACAACCCACCTTCACAGGCTTACAGAACGCTCTCCTACCATATGCAATAAAGCATATCCGCAGCTTCGGTGACTGGCTTGAGCCCCGTTACATCTTCCGCGCAGGACGACTCGATCAGTGAGCTATTACGCTTTCTTTAAATGATGGCTGCTTCTAAGCCAACATCCTGACTGTTTTAGCCTTCCCACTTCGTTTCCCACTTAGCCAATCTTAGGGACCTTAGCTGGCGGTCTGGGTTGTTTCCCTCTTGAGTCCGGACGTTAGCACCCGGTGCTCTGTCTCCCAAGCTGTACTCATCGGTATTCGGAGTTTGCAATGGTTTGGTAAGTCGCCATGACCCCCTAGCCATAACAGTGCTCTACCCCCGATGGTAATACTTGAGGCACTACCTAAATAGTTTTCGGAGAGAACCAGCTATTTCCAAGTTTGTTTAGCCTTTCACCCCTATCCACAGCTCATCCGCTAGTTTTGCAACACTAGTCGGTTCGGACCTCCAGTGCGTGTTACCGCACCTTCATCCTGGCCATGGATAGATCACTTGGTTTCGGGTCTACACCCAGCGACTAAAGACGCCCTATTCGGACTCGGTTTCCCTTCGCCTTCCCTATTCGGTTAAGCTTGCCACTGAATGTAAGTCGCTGACCCATTATACAAAAGGTACGCAGTCACCCTTGCGGGCTCCTACTTTTTGTATGCATGCGGTTTCAGGATCTATTTCACTCCCCTCCCGGGGTTCTTTTCGCCTTTCCCTCACGGTACTTGTTCACTATCGGTCGATTACGAGTATTTAGCCTTGGAGGATGGTCCCCCCATCTTCAGACAGGATTTCACGTGTCCCGCCCTACTTGTCGTACGCTCAGTTCCACAGCCCACTTTTTTCATACGGGGCTATCACCCGCTATGGCCGGACTTTCCATTCCGTTCTGATAAGTCGACTGCTAAAACGTACAGGCTCCTCCGATTTCGCTCGCCACTACTCTCGGAATCTCGGTTGATGTCTTTTCCTCCAGCTACTGAGATGTTTCAGTTCGCCGGGTTCGCCTCGCATGACTATGTATTCATCATGCGATACCCTTGCGGGTGGGTTTCCCCATTCGGATATCTCCGGATCAAAGCTTATTTGCCAGCTCCCCGAAGCTTTTCGCAGGCTACCACGTCCTTCATCGCCTGTAATCGCCAAGGCATCCACCACATGCACTTAGTCACTTGACCCTATAACTTTGACATCCACTCTCGCGGACATCGGTCAAGGACTGCTACCACACCAGCGGACTAGGCCGGTGCAGTCTTTCTGAGTATTCACGTTCGCCGTACTTGCAACTCTTGCGGATCACTCCGCCTTTGTTGAAGTCTGTTTTGACGCAATCAATATGTTGCCGATGATCATGAACACGAGGCACGGTGCACTCGACACCTTTACGAATCGAATGCTTTCCTCATGTTCTCATCAGCAACGCTGATTCGACTCTACGAATTTTTAAAGAACAACAGCCATCTTTCGATGACAAACCAAAATGCCCGCACCGCCGACCTGCCTGGCCGACTTCCTGGACGCTTTGGTTTGCACCGACAGCCGACAAAGATTTCTGAACGTGGTGGAGGATGACGGGATCGAACCGACGACCCCCTGCTTGCAAAGCAGGTGCTCTCCCAGCTGAGCTAATCCCCCACGGCGATCTGCATCGACCTGCACTACGTGGTGGGTCTGGTTGGATTCGAACCAACGACCCCCGCCTTATCAAGACGGTGCTCTAACCGACTGAGCTACAGACCCTCGTCTGATCGTCGCTGACCTCCGCACTCCTCACCGGAGAGCGAACTTCTCTTTGTCGCTGTTGTGTTTCACAGCCGATAAGTGTGGGCGCAAGAATTTGAGTGCATTTTCCAGAAAGGAGGTGATCCAGCCGCACCTTCCGATACGGCTACCTTGTTACGACTTCACCCCAGTCACGAACCCTGCCGTGGTAATCGCCCTCCTTGCGGTTAGGCTAACTACTTCTGGCAGAACCCGCTCCCATGGTGTGACGGGCGGTGTGTACAAGACCCGGGAACGTATTCACCGCGGCAAGCTGATCCGCGATTACTAGCGATTCCGACTTCACGCAGTCGAGTTGCAGACTGCGATCCGGACTACGACCGGTTTTCTGGGATTGGCTCCCCCTCGCGGGTTGGCAGCCCTCTGTACCGGCCATTGTATGACGTGTGTAGCCCTACCCATAAGGGCCATGAGGACCTGACGTCATCCCCACCTTCCTCCGGTTTGTCACCGGCAGTCTCATTAGAGTGCCCTTTCGTAGCAACTAATGACAAGGGTTGCGCTCGTTGCGGGACTTAACCCAACATCTCACGACACGAGCTGACGACGGCCATGCAGCACCTGTGTTCTGGCTCTCTTTCGAGCACTCCCAAATCTCTTCGGGATTCCAGACATGTCAAGGGTAGGTAAGGTTTTTCGCGTTGCATCGAATTAAACCACATCATCCACCGCTTGTGCGGGTCCCCGTCAATTCCTTTGAGTTTCAACCTTGCGGCCGTACTCCCCAGGCGGTCAACTTCACGCGTTAGCTTCGTTACTGAGAAGAAACCCTCCCAACAACCAGTTGACATCGTTTAGGGCGTGGACTACCAGGGTATCTAATCCTGTTTGCTCCCCACGCTTTCGTGCATGAGCGTCAGTACAGGTCCAGGGGATTGCCTTCGCCATCGGTGTTCCTCCGCATATCTACGCATTTCACTGCTACACGCGGAATTCCATCCCCCTCTACCGTACTCTAGCTCTACAGTCACAAATGCAGTTCCCAGGTTGAGCCCGGGGATTTCACATCTGTCTTATAGAACCGCCTGCGCACGCTTTACGCCCAGTAATTCCGATTAACGCTTGCACCCTACGTATTACCGCGGCTGCTGGCACGTAGTTAGCCGGTGCTTATTCTTCAGGTACCGTCATCACCCCAGGGTATTAGCCCAGAGTATTTCTTCCCTGACAAAAGCAGTTTACAACCCGAAGGCCTTCTTCCTGCACGCGGTATGGCTGGATCAGGCTTTCGCCCATTGTCCAAAATTCCCCACTGCTGCCTCCCGTAGGAGTCTGGGCCGTGTCTCAGTCCCAGTGTGGCTGGTCGTCCTCTCAGACCAGCTACAGATCGCAGGCTTGGTGGGCCTTTACCCCACCAACTACCTAATCTGCCATCGGCCGCTCCAATCGCGCGAGGCCTTACGGTCCCCCGCTTTCACCCTCAGGTCGTATGCGGTATTAGCGTAGCTTTCGCTACGTTATCCCCCACGACTGGGCACGTTCCGATGTATTACTCACCCGTTCGCCACTCTCAGGGGATTGCTCCCCCTACCGTTCGACTTGCATGTGTAAGGCATACCGCCAGCGTTCAATCTGAGCCAGGATCAAACTCTTCAGTTCGATCTTTTATTGCTACTCAAAGAATTGAAGTGAACTTCACTTCCATGAGCATTTAAAGGTCCGAAGACCATGTGTCTTGCGACACTGGCACTCGCCTTCAAACGCCCACGCTTATCGGCTGTTAATTTTTAAAGAGCAGTTTCACCACCAACT
>NZ_QJJS01000035.1 GCF_003201595.1 Sphaerotilus hippei
AGCAACTCCTCCAGCGGGTAGCGGCAACGCCGGCTGCGCGGGTCGTCGAGTTCGGCGAACGCCGCCAGGTCGCCGAGGGCTTCAGGCGCGGGGGGGCAGGGGCTGGTTGTCGGGCATCGGGGGCGTCAAAAACTCGCTCTTGTAGCACCGATTTCAGGCAAGAGCTTCATGCAATCGCCCTGAGGGTTAGGCCACTCGGCTATAGCAGTCTGAATGGTGTCAATACGCCGCTCTAAGGAGATAATTCTTTCGTTTTGGGCATGAATTATACCGCTTGCCTCTGATAGCTGAAGTGGGACTGCTGCACTTTCAGCCTTGACCTTCTCTGTTTCTCCAGAGGCGCCCACCATGTTGATTAACGTGAGGAGGAAGCCACTCAAGCCAATAGTCAGCACATAGCCGACAATCTTTTCAACGGCTTCAACAACATTTCTTTTCGCAACCCGACCGTCAATAACAAGAAGGCGTGTAAATCTAAGATGGCCAACCCGCATTTTGTCCAATGCGCGGGGCTCACCATCAACGCTTGTGCATTCCATGTAGGAGATAAAGGATCTCCAGTGGCCTTCCAGTGTGCGTCTTGAATGTAGCGCCTTCGGATAGGTTATCCAGTCCAAGACGATGGAATCCTCACGTTGGCAAAGATTCTTTGTCTTGGCCGGAAACAGTGTGCAGACGATGGTTCCTACATCAGTTCGTTCGTAGCGCAGGGTGGCGCCTCTTTCCGCAAGAAGCTGGTCCTGCTTCAGTGGAAATTGACCACCTTGGGACTCGAACGTTTGAACATGATCTATTGGGCGATTGCCGAAGAAGACCTCGAACACTCTCTTGTCAATGCCTCCCATTGCGCCGCCTTTAACTGCGTAGAACGAATAGAAGTCAGAGAAATTCTTCGCCCTTTCGTCGGTGTCGCGCAACTCGGTGAAGCGAGCTTCCGCGTCGTTGGTAAACTTCTCAAAATCTTCGTATCGCGATTGTCGGCTCAATTTGAAATGCTCCGAGATATGAGGTAGCCTAACGTGTTGGTCTGCTGCGCTGTGCCGCCAGAGGGAGGGACGACCGGCGGCGGTGCGGCTTCAGTCAGCACCCATTGGTTATGCTTGGAACTGTCAGAGCCAAGTGCCCATATTGGTGGGGAACAACCTTTGGATCAATCGTGATTCGAACACGCTCTTGTTCTTGTAAAAGTCATCCGACAACTTTCTTCCTTCAGTCAGGCCGCTTACAATGAAATTCCAGGCGCTGAACTGCTCCGCATGAAGAACTTGAAATATCTCTGCCCACAATTCATGGTATATTTTGCGAACGCACTCTTTGCAGCCATAGATATAGTGCAATACACCATCCCCATCAATGTGAATCAAAGCCATCGAAGAACGGATTCTATCCGGGGCAAGAATATCTTTCTCGCAAATGAGACAACCAAGAGGAAGATAATATTCTTCAGAAGTGTTAAGTGCGTAATTATTGCTGCGTGTATTTTCGGAGTACTTCTGAGTAACTTGGCTTGGGAGCCTGGGCATATAATCTAATATCTGATTCTTGTCGAAAAACAAAGCAGGGTAACCTTTGGTGGCGATAGCCTGCAACTTGCCTCTCAGTGCCTCCGTCAAATACGTAGAATAGAACCCTATGAATCCAGTTGCATTGTGCTGAAGAATGCGATCGATGATGCTGTGCTCATCAGCTACCCCAACATCCTTCCCAGATACTATGAAATGCTTACAGCTGACTATATAAAAAAGGCTGCCATTCTTCACCAGAAGGTCTTTTCCGCCATCCGGGCCTGAAGCTGGCCCCTGCATAATATGGTATCCGCAGTGTGCCAGAAAATCCTGTGCGAAATACTCCCAGTCCTTTGGGCTGATTCCTGCAAAGAAACTGTCGTAGACATTCATATATTTATTGGGGTCCCATTGTTCTGTTCTATTGCAGCATAACGTGCTAGTTGATTGGGGTAGTATGACATGGCATCGCTTACTGCAAATCTATGGTCTCTCTCTGCGCATTCGTTCGGTCGCCTCCTTTCGTCCCAGCATCTTGCCCAGCGGCCATTCCCGTTTCGCACGGGCGGGCAGACCAGCATACTCGCGAAAGCGGTTGGCCAGTTCATGTCCTGCGATTCCAAGTATGGCATAACCATATTGTCGCTCTTCGAACCATTCGCTGTAGTCCGGCGGAGTCGCTGCGTACTCAAACTCATTGCTTACTCTTCTGTCAGTTGCTTCCTCTTCTAATTGAAGATCGAATAGCGCGTTTGTCAATTCGACTGGAATGGTCCTCCAGTCGCCCACGATCGAGCCAGGATTCAGCGTAGGAGTTTTGGTTGTCGAATTGATCATGCCATCCTGATCCTCCTCGCCGGAGTCCATGGCCACCTCAGCGCACTGCTGCACGTACCGCTCCAACATAAAGGCGGCCAAAAGGCTAAGGTGTCTGCCATCGACCGTCATCTTGTAGCGGGCGAGCCACCAGTCTTTTAGAGTCGCCAGAGCTGATCCAACTATGACGCCGAGCAGGCCGATTAGTGCTGATTCCATCTGTGATGAGAAGTTGCGACGCCTAACGAATGAAAGGGACATCCCCGTCCCACCCCGACGCACTGCGGTTTGACCCGAAGCGAGCGTCGGAGCTCAGTGCCACGATGGGGTTGCTCAATCTCACGTGTTCACCGCTGGAAAGGGGATGTCCATGACCATTGTGTTCGTCGGTATCGACTTGCCAAGAGCGTGTTCACGCTGCATGGTGTCGATGAGGTCGGCAAGGCCGTGCTGGTGCGGCCTTTGGTGGACCGTCGAGCATGGAAATCAGAGCAACACTATTAACACGGCAATTAAATAGAAATTAGCTATACTTGGTGCATGAAAAAGCCTGACGCACGATCACTGAGTGAAGAATCATTGGAACTACTGCGCCAACAAGCGCACCGGTTGCGTAGTGATGGTCGCACGTGGGTTGAGATTGCGAATCTGATCGGCGTGCACCTGACAACGGTGATGAAATGG
>NZ_QJJS01000036.1 GCF_003201595.1 Sphaerotilus hippei
AGCGCAGTTTCGGCTGGCTGTCGCGGTTTCGTCGGCTCAGCCGCGATTTCGAGCGCTTGCCTCAGGTGCTGGCCAGTTTGCATTTCGTGGTCTTCGCCATCCTCATGCTCCCCAAGGTCGCAGCGGTGCTGGCTTCGGGGGGAAGTTCATAACACGCTCTAGGCGTCACCAAATACGCGACGGCTCCTGCGAGATACATCGCGAACGGAATACAGTTCAATGAACATGTGCACATATCTCTTTCGGCTATTTCTATTTGGTGCATTAACACTAGTTTCAACGCACCCTGCCCATTCGCAACCCTTGTGGAGATTTGCATATTATGGGATGACGGCCAATGAGATTCTAGAAAATTACCCAGGCGCTACAGAAGTGGTTCTAGGGCCTAGACTATTCGGCCTACGGGTTACTGATTCCAATATAGGTAACGAGCCGGCAGATGTAACCTTTTTGTTTAAGGCGGATCATCTTTCTCAGGTGAGTTATAGGTTAAAAATAGAAGGATCACCAAAGTCGGTGATTGACCGCTGGGATGCGCTACTAAGTGAATTCAAAAATTGGAACCGTCCCGCATCTGTCCAACGATCTAAGAGGTCCATCGGACGGTTCGTGAAAGAAGGCAACACCATTCGCTTGCTTGATGATGCGATCGGCGAGGTGGCAGAAAGCTGGGAAACCACCATGCGTACTGCGGTTGATCTCGAGTTGGTGAGGACACTCACACCAGATTCCTATGAGATTGTTGGTGGCGTGAAGTTGGCACTTTGGGAGCAGATGGCACGCGAAGAAATGTCGAGTATTTCGGCGGTGACTGAAGCTGAAGCCAAAGTGCTGGCCAGATGGAAAGGTCGACCTATTAAAGAATACATTCTGGAATTCGGTCCTCCCGGCCGCACCATCCAAATTGAGAAGACCGACACCTTGTATGTCTGGGGGAGCGAAGGTTCGAGTTGCAACACAACGCTGTTCGTCAGCAAAAATAATAAGATTGTAGATCGCAAGGTAACAGGGTGCAGCAGAAATTAAATAGCAACGCGGTAGATGGCTATATTTCGCCAACGAGAACAAAAATGCGACGCCCAACCCATCATTCCAGCGGACCGCCTTCGGCGGCCGCTGAATTCAAACGTTAGGCATCACGAATACAGTCGCTCCTGGTCCTTCCGCCCGGAAACTCCACATGACAACACTCGACTACCTGCTGAAGTACGTCCGAACCGGCACCGCAGAGGGTGACAGGCCGTTCCTCGGCGAAATATTCATTGCGCCGACTCAGTTCACTCAACTCTGCGCCATCGAACCGGGCGGAATGAGGGTTCTTGTGGGAAACAAGGGGGTCGGAAAGAGTGCCGTCGTTGAGTGGATCGACAAAGTTGCCAAGTCGAAGAAGTTGCCATGCCTCCTCATTCGGCCGGACAACATATCTTCAAAAGACATGCCAACGTCGCAGGACATTGGCTCCCTGAAGCGCTTCTACTACGAGGTGCTGCTGCGAACGGTCGGGGCGCAGATTGGCTCTCAGCTGAAAGGCATGTTGAAGGGCAACGCGGCGAAACTCCATAACGAGGCGCGCCAGCAGGGACTTACAGAAGACGACTTCATTCAAAAGTCACTTGAACTCATCTCCGCGATCTCGCTTCCCGCCGCGAAGATCAACGGAGTCCAACTGGCCAAGGAACTGGCAGGCACAAACTCGCCAAACTCCCTGATCAAGGCCATCAACGCGCAATTGCTGTCATCGAGCAACGTCTTCTACTTACTTATCGACGACACCGACCAGTTGGCGGCACCAGATCAGCCCGCTCACCTAAACAGGATCTGGGCGCTTCTGCTGGCAGTCAGGCGGCTTACGGGTGAGTGCAATGCCGTCCGAGCGATCGTGAGCCTTCGATCAAGCGTCTGGACTCGCCTCACAAGCGAGAGTCAAGGTCAACGGGATCAGACCGACCATATTCGCGGACTCGTCATCCCACTTCTGGCCGACGACAAGTTGATGCAAGGCATCATCAGACGACGCTTGGAGCGCGCTGCCAAGGACGCCGATCAATCACGCGGCGATCCCCATACCGTTTTCTTCAACGGCGCGACCATGACGCTCCCCACGAGCGACGAAAGTCGAACCTGGGATTCATTCATATCGAAGTCGGCACGCGAGCGTCCGAGAGACGCCATCCAACTCATCAAGAACATGATCGACGCTGCCAAGCTGGGCAATGCGCTCTTGATCGGCAGCAAGGAAGCCGGCGCGGCGATGAAGGTCTATTCATCTGAACGGGTCGATGACGTAGTGAACGAGTTCTCCCTGGATTGCAAGAACATCCGAGAGATCATCAACACGTTTGCCGACTTTGATTTTGAGTCAGACTTTGAGAAACTGCGTCGCCATCTGTTGACAGTGCCGAGTATTGCTTCAATACAAGTGCGCGGGGCACAACTCCGGCCCGACGTTGACGACGACGCCGTTACAGTACTGAGGCTTCTTCATGAAACGGGCTTCATAAACGCCCGGGTAGTCGATACCACGATGCCAAGGGGATTTCGCCACATTCTGTTTCACGACGATTCCAACTTTGTCAAGCTGGCGAACTGGAATGCCATGCAAGGCGCGCGATGGGAAATTCACCCCGCATTCCGCACCTATTTGATCGGCGTTAAACAAGCGCAGCTTGCGAAGATCTTGCCAACAAAACAAACCGGCGCCCCAAAAGGGTAGGCGTGCAGCGTGATGCCTAACCCCTCGTTGTACGTATTCAGCCCCCTGGCATTGACAACATCGTCAAGCCGGTGAAGTGCGGGTAGCGCGCGGAGCGAGCAAGGCTGAGAGTGCATGGATGGAC
>NZ_QJJS01000037.1 GCF_003201595.1 Sphaerotilus hippei
GCCATCGGCACCAGCGACGCCTGGGCCGACACGGCGGGCTCGACGGCCCACCACGTTCGCCTCGTCCGCAACGCGCCCCCCGCCGCCAGGAAATAAGGCCGGAGCGGGCGCGCCACCCTCTGCGCCGCAGCCCGCCACGCTGCCCACCGCGATCCCCACGATCAACGTGGGGACAGCGTACCCTGCCGGCCCATCCAGCGTGAGCGTCCAGCACATCGACACCCAGCTGACGCTGCTGTAGTGGCAATCCCGAAGAGCTGACCTATACGGATCAAGAACTTACGGCGGTTGGTGTCGAACTCGGGGTCGCCCGCTCCGCTTTGCACTCGCAAGAAAAGGACGAAGATGAAGAAGACGCACATTGAGCCGAAAGAGGTCGTCACCGTGCTCTGCTGAGACCGCTGCGGCTTGGTCGCTGACCGCGCTGTGTCATGGTCCATGAGGTTGTCCAGTAAACTCAGACGACGGGAATGTTGCTCTCCACACTATGAAACGCCGCTACGCCCAGTTCAACCCAAAGCGCAAACTGCTGACTCCCGCACAAGCGCAGGCCCGTGCAGAAGAGCTCGGGAGCTTGGCCGACCGTGCTCGCTATGGCGGAAACCCAGAGCACAAGAAAAACCCCGGCGACTTTGGCCTCACACCTCCAGCCGATCCGAGGCAAGGGAAATCGCTGTGTGACGTTGCCAGGATCTTCAAGCGTGAAGAAGCGGAGACGTTGCTGCGGGACGGACTCCGCAGGGGCCTCGTGAGCGACCGAATGGATGGCCAATGGCCGAAGAATGTCTGGTCTGTCACCAGCGACGGCTTTGCCATGGAGGCGCAAATCGAAAACCCAGGGTTGGGTACTTATCACGGCTACCCCATGCCCGAAACCGATCCACTGTCGCAAGAAGTTCTCCGTCGTTGGGGGCGCCTTGATGACTGAACTCCACATCAATGCAAAGTGGATGGCCGCAGCTTCGGGTGAACCTGAGGTGAGGGCTACGGCGGCCCAAATCGACATACACATTGACCGCATCTGCTTGACGCGGAACCAAGATATCTGGGCGGAGACAGTTCGCGATAGCGCCTTCTTGTCGGCCTACCCATTGGCGATGTGGTTAGCAAGCTCTTGGTGGCGTCTGAATCATGAGCCGTTGCCAGCCCAGCAACCAGGCTTTGGCTGGCGCTCGGCCCATGAACTCGGCGCTGCCAATCATGGCTTCGTATGGCCTCGCGTCATTTTCGTCCCAGATGGTGAAGCGATTCACGTATGGGCTGGGACGTCCATGACACCGGAACAGTCCGTACAGTACCTTCAAGCACTTGAAGCGCCAAAGCTGATTTCGTTGCCTGGCTTTCAGCAGAGCGTCCATCGATTCGTGCAAAGCGTGCTCGCGAGGCTAGATGCCAAGAAACTAGCTGGGACAAATTTGGCGCAGCTCTGGGCCGCTCTCCAGGAAGATCTTGCAGACCCCGAAGCGGTACGCCTTCGGAAGTTGGAAGCCGAACTTGGCTTTGATCCTGAGGAATGCCCTGAAGACCTGCTGAACGCTGCGATGCAGTGGAGGGGCCAAGTCGGAGATCAGGCATTGTCGGAATTGGCGCCAGCGATTGCGTCGTCGGGCGCCAATCCTGACCTGTCGATACTCGGCCAATTGGTCAACGCTGACGGCATCGTTGGCACACCAGAAGTAACACCTGACAGTTTTCAGCATCTGGAACATGGCGCCCCCTGGGAACAAGCGGTTCATGATGCGCAGGCCCTTCGGCGAGCAATTGGAAATGTCAGCAATCCGATGACCAGCGAGAGCCTGCATACCCTGCTTGGCTTGAGCACTGCTGCCGTTTCCAGTTGGTCGGCATCGACGGCCCGGCCGCCAGTCGCGGTGGCCATGCCAACGCATGATCATGCGTTGAAGTTTGTGCCCCGTCGCCGCAGTCCGATCGGGCAACGGTTTGAGTTGGCGCGCTTCCTGGGCGAGTACCTGCGCCCTTCGTCTGACAAGAGTCATTGGCTGGCGTCCACGGACCTGAAAACGTCACGGCAAAAGTACCAGCGTGCCTTCGCTGCCGAATTCCTGTGCCCGATTGATTCATTGACCTCCTCCTTGAACGGTGACTTCTCTTCTGATGCCATAGAAGAGGCTGCCTACCAATTTGAGGTCAGCGAGCAAGCAGTGACAAGCTTGCTACTCAACAACGGCTACATCCATCGTGATTGGTGGGGGACGCTTCCTTATCGAACGGCAGCCTGATCTGAGAGTGCATGGATGGACCAATCCGAAGCCCCAGACCGCAAGGCTGCAGCAGTGCAGGACAAGCCCGAGACGCTGGAGCAATGCCACGCGGTGATCGAACAGTTGGGGCAGGAACTGGCGCAACTGCGCGAGCAGGTCAGCGCGCTGCTGGACAAGAAGCTGAACTCGCGCAACTCGTCGAAGCCGCCGTCGTCGGACGGGCCGGGGTCAGCAGTGTGAAGGGCCGCTGCGGCGCGACGTCAGCGACTTCGTCTCCATCGATGACGGGTCCCAGGTCCTCGACCGGAAAACCGGGCTGGTCTGGATGCGCTGCATCGAGGACCAGCGCTGGAGCGGCACCACCTGCATCGCCAGCAACGCCGAGGAAGTGAAGCCGGGCCCGGGCCTGACCCAC
>NZ_QJJS01000038.1 GCF_003201595.1 Sphaerotilus hippei
CTGCAGTTCCTGTTGGGCTTGCAGCCGCGATGACGCTCCCATGTCGCTCAGCCTCCTGCCATATGTTGAGACCGTGGCTTCATGCAATCGCCCTGTGTGATGGACGAGTTCGGCCGCCTCGCCGCGACCGAACTCGCGGCTCTGGATTTGGATGCGGCCTGGTGGGCGTTGGCCGGATTCCCGGCCGCTTCCAACGAAGACGTCGAGCCAGACGAGGGAAACGACAGCAGAGATACAACCGGGGACGGCAGAGTGGCATCGACTGCAGGCGTCGCGGCTTATCCGGTGCGACAGATGATGGAATTGATCGAAAACATCGCCGCCAAACAGACCACGATTGCAAACACAGATTGGCTCGCATGGTGCGCACGGCTGGAGCAGACCCTGTGCCTGATGGCCGAAAGCCCTGTGCTGACCTATTTCCAGGCACTGGGCCTCAATCCCCTGAGTCCGCTTCGTGTCGAGGCATTTCGGCCAAGCTTTGCCGAGACTCAGGAGCAGTCGGCCGAGGGGCAAATGTACGACTCCGTGCTGGATCGCATCGAAGACAAATGGCGTACGGGAAATCTGTCGGTAATTGGTGGAGGAAGACGATGAAGCAGAATTTCCAG
This sequence comes from Sphaerotilus hippei, assembly GCF_003201595.1. GTDB lineage: Bacteria > Pseudomonadota > Gammaproteobacteria > Burkholderiales > Burkholderiaceae_C > Sphaerotilus > Sphaerotilus hippei. The sequence continues at coordinate 612 of NZ_QJJS01000038.1, forward strand.
GGCTGGGAGGCCGTGGGCCGAGCACTCGAAACCCTTGCCGACGCACAGGGAACGGAAAGTTGGCCACTCAACGCCGGGCAGTGCGCGAGCCTGAGAGGACTCAAAGCGCGCCTACCAGCCAACGGTGTGGTGATTGCCGACGAAGTGGGCATGGGCAAGACGCGCATCGCGGTGGCGCTGGCCCGCTGCGTCATCCAAGCCGGTGGACGGGTGGCGATCCTCGTGCCTCCGGGACTGGGATTTCAGTGGGGCGACGAACTCCGCGCCGGTGGGGTAGAGGCGCCGAAGCTGTTGCGCAGCTTGTGGCAATACTTGGAGGCATGGAATCCGGACAACACGTCAAGCACGCAGTGGTTTGAGCATCAAGTCGTGCTGCTGTCCCACGCCTTCACCAACTGGCGCCTGAGCGAAAGCAGCACTTCGTGGCGTTGGGCGGTATTGCCAACGCTCTACGCCAGCTGGCGGAAAGTCAGCAAAGGCCGTTTTCCTCGTGGCTTCGTCGACCATGAAAAGCTGAGCGACCCGTGGGTAGAGGCCATGGCCACAAGTGTCGCCGCCGCTGTCCACGGACTGCCCAGCACGAGCCCAGCGTCTCGCCTGATCCACGAACTAGTCGAAGAGACCCCGTGGCCGGCCGCGCTGGATGGTGCCGCATACAGCCGCAACAAAGACCTGCGGCCTTGGCTCGAACGGGCTGTTGGCTTAGGCCTTGGCGTGTTCGATCTGGTGATCATCGACGAGGCCCACAAAAGTCGTGGCGACGAAAGCGGCCTGTCGCGCATGCTCGATGACGTGGTGCTGGTGAGCGATTCAGCGCGCCGCTTGGCCATGACGGCAACACCGGTTGAGCTGGATGTGGGCCAGTGGCGTCAGACGCTGCAGCGCATTGACGTCGATGCGCTGAACCTATCCGGAGCTGAAGGCGACGATGTCCTCGAGCAATATGCCAAGGCCTGCACCAGAGTGCGTCAATGCCCTGGAAGTCCTGAGGCGCGAGATGCCTACCGATACGCTGCAGCACGATTCCAGACGACGTTGTCACCCTATCTGCTGCGCCGAGACAAGCGCGAAACGCCGTCGGTGGCGGCCTTTGCCGAGCACAGCGGCATGCCCATTCATACATATCGGCAGGAACGCGAGGTATCCGTCGATACGCTGAAGTTGAGTTCCGCCTGGAAGCAAGCCGTGTGTGCGGCCGAAGCCCTGTCTGTCGTCTCGCATCAGTCCGACGACCGCGTCTCCAAGCGTTTGCGACTAACCATGGGTAGCGGTCACGGTGTCGCTTCGCTGCTCGATCACGTCAGGCGGGATGCCGAGCAAGACCGCCAGCAACTGGCGCTGGACGGCGAGTTCGCCGGCGCATCAGACCAACCCATCAAAGACAAACGTGTGCAGCGTTCGGCGTGGTGGCAGCAGGTGATCTCCAGTGCCTTCTCCGGCGACGGAGATCCACTGCACGATCACCCAGCCCTGCTGGCGGCTGTCGATGCGATAGAAGCAGTGACCAGTGGCGGCGAAAAAGTGTTGGTTTTCGGCCGTTTCACGATAGCTTTGAAAGCTTTGACGCGCTTGCTGAACGCCAGAGAGATGTTGCGCACGTTGGATGTCGGGGGGGTTTGGCCACAATCTAAGGTGCACGAAGAGGAATGGTCGGCGCTGCAGGCCGCCCATCGACAATTGGGCCGGGCAGGTTCAATTGACAGGGCCAGTCTGGATTTGCGGTTAGACCGCCAATACGGTGACCTTGAAGCCCGTCGTCGGGAACGCCGCTCCGGGCTGCTGGGTTTACTGCATGCCAGCCTGCCCGACCAGGGCAATCTGAGGCAGATCTTCGAAGCTATCCGGCGTGCCAACGAGCAACATGCGGGCTCGGGCGAGAGCCCGCTGGTACTGGCAGGGCGATTGCATGAAGCCACGGTCTCAACATATGGCAGGAGGCTGAGCGACATGGGAGCGTCATCGCGGCTGCAAGCCCAACAGGAACTGCAG
>NZ_QJJS01000039.1 GCF_003201595.1 Sphaerotilus hippei
AGCGCAGTTTCGGCTGGCTGTCGCGGTTTCGTCGGCTCAGCCGCGATTTCGAGCGCTTGCCTCAGGTGCTGGCCAGTTTGCATTTCGTGGTCTTCGCCATCCTCATGCTCCCCAAGGCCGCAGCGGTGCTGGCTTCGGGGGGAAGTTCATAACACGCTCTAAGACAAGGAATCTTGAATGCCAGGAGAATACGAAAAGGCCATTTCAATCGGCAAGGCCATTCAAAATATCGTCTCGCGCCGGTATCTCCTGCCTGCGATACAGCGAAAGTTCACATGGAGCACATCGCAGATCGAAGTGCTGTTCGATTCGATCATGCGCGGTTATCCCATCAACACATTCATGTTCTGGGAGGTGACCGAAGCGGAGGTCAAGACTAACTTCCGTTTCTACCAGTTCCTAGAAAAATACTGTGAACGTTTCGGTGAGAACAATCCTGATTTCGATACCAAGGGACACGGAAATTTCCAGGCCGTCATTGATGGCCAGCAGCGGCTGACCTCCCTGTACATTGGCCTGAAAGGCACCTATGCGTACAGGTTGCCGCGCAAGTGGTGGCCAAAGACTCAGGATGATTCCATCTTACCCCCGAGGCGCCTTTATCTGAATATCGCTGCGCCCTTGGACGAAGAGCGCAATGAAGAGATGATGTCCTATGAGTTCTCCTTCTTGACAAAGCAAGAACGAGACGAAGCCACCGATGGCAAATGCTGGTTTCTTGTCGGTGATGTACTGGACCTCGAAGAGGCGGAGACGGCAGATCAGGTACTGGACGTAGTCATGGCCCACCTGGAAAAGGTTGGCATGTCGTCAAACGCTTATGCCAGAAAAACGCTCACGCGGCTCTATTTCGCCGTTCGGCGCGACGCACTGATCCATTACTACAACGAGACTAGCCAGAAAATCGACCACGTACTCGATATCTTCATTCGTACCAACCACGGCGGCACGCCCCTGTCTTTCTCCGATTTGCTGATGTCAATTGCCATCGCGAACTGGAAGAAGGATGCGCGTCAGCAGATCGACGATCTGGTAGACAAGGTCAGGTTCGGCTCTGACATGGAGTTCTCGATTGATCGTGACTGGATATTGAAGGCGGCGCTGGCTTTAACAGACGCAGATATCCGCTTCAAGGTCGAAAATTTCGCCGGTGCGCAAGTGGCAATAATTGAGAGTGAATGGGATGAAATCAGTGCCTGCATTTTGGAGACGTTTCGACTGATCCGGTCGTTTGGTCTCAACGATGCATCTCTTCGTGCAAAGAACGCAGCCATTCCTATTGCCTACTACCTGTATCACAAAGGGCGCGATGCCTCCTCTGGCAAGAAGGGGGTGTTCTCAAGCATCAACAAGCAAGCATTTCATATTCAGGATCGAAAGCTCATCCGGCAGTGGTTGCACATGTCACTGCTCAAAGGCGTTTTTGGTGGCCAAGGGGATGCGCTGCTGACGAACTTGCGCAAAATCATCAAAGCCAATATGTCGGAAGCTGCGTTCCCGTTGACGAAGATCATTGAGGACTATCGGGGGCATGGCAAGGATCTGCTTTTCGATGATGACTTCATCAACCGATTGCTAAAAACACAGAAAGATGATGCGTCATGTTTCTCGATCTTGGCATTACTTATGCCGGACCTCGACTACACGCGGGCATTGCAGAAGGACCATATTCATCCAGCGGCATCTTTCAACCAGGACAGACTGTCTCAGTACGAATTCTTGAAAGGAAAACCAGAGGCGCTGAAGTTTTTCCAGAACCGCGAAAACTGGAACAGCATCGTCAACCTCCATCTCTTGGAGGAGTCCAGAAACAAATCGAAGCAAGACCGCCCCTTTGCTGATTGGCTCAAGGAACAGGAGGGACTCAGCCTTGACGGACTACTGATCCCCGCAAACGCACCGCTTGATTTTGCATCGTTCAGAACCTTCGTTGAAAAGCGATCCCTGCACTTGTCCAACATCCTTAAGGAATTGGGTAAACCCTGACATGTTGCGGACGCGTTCAATTCCGCGAATGCGATTGGCATCTGGTTTTCGGCACATGGCTGATGCCCACTGCTGGTTTGGAGCTAATTGGATTGCAGCCGAATCATCGAATCCACGCCCTCAAGGCCCATGTGAACCGCCCTGGGTTTCATGGAGGCCAGTTGGTTTAAGTCAGGCCGCGACAGCGACCTGCTCGGCGAGATGCCAGTAGTAGTTTGCCTCAGCCTCGGCGGGCGGG
>NZ_QJJS01000040.1 GCF_003201595.1 Sphaerotilus hippei
GCGCTCAATGCTGGAGGATCTTGGAGAGGAAGTCCTTGGCGCGAGGGGAACGGGCGTCGGGGTTGCCGAAGAAGTCTTCTTTCCTGCAGTCCTCGATGATCTTGCCCGCGTCCATGAAGATGACGCGGTTGGAGACTTTCCTGGCGAAGCCCATCTCGTGGGTGACGACCATCATGGTCATGCCCTCGTTGGCGAGCTTGACCATGACGTCGAGCACCTCGCCGACCATCTCGGGGTCGAGCGCGGAGGTGGGCTCGTCGAAGAGCATGACGATGGGGTCCATGGACAGGGCGCGAGCGATGGCCACTCGCTGCTGCTGGCCGCCCGAGAGCTGGCCGGGGAACTTGTCCTTGTGGGCCATCAGGCCGACGCGGTCGAGCATCTTCAGGCCGCGGGCGAGGGCGTCGTCCTTGGAGCGCCCGAGCACCTTGATCTGCGCGAGCGTCAGGTTCTCCGTCACCGACAGGTGAGGAAACAGCTCGAAGTGCTGGAAGACCATGCCCACGCGGCTGCGCAGCTTGGGCAGGTCGGTCTTGGGGTCGGCGATGGAGATGCCGTCCACGACGATGTCGCCCTTCTGGATGGGCTCCAGGGCGTTGACGGTCTTGATGAGGGTGGACTTGCCCGAGCCGGAGGGCCCGCAGACGACGACCACCTCGCCCTTGCGGATGGAGGTGGTGCAGTCGGTCAGCACCTGGAAGCTGCCGTACCACTTGGAGATGTTCTGGATGTCGATCATGGGAGGACTCTCAGCGGATGATCTGGATCTTGGCCTGCAGGCGCTTGACCGTCATGGACAGCGCAAAGCAGATGACGAAGTAGACGACGGTGGCCACGAGGTAGGTCTCGACCGGGCGGTTGAAGTTCTTGCCGGCGACCTCGAAGCCCTTGAGCAGGTCGTAGGCGCCGATGGCGTAGACCAGGCTGGTGTCCTGGAACAGGATGATGGTCTGGGTCAGCAGCACGGGCAGCATGTTGCGCAGGGCCTGGGGCAGCACGACCAGCTGCATGGTCTGGCGGTAGCCCATGCCCATGGCGTAGCCGGCGTGGACCTGGCCGCGGGGCACGCTCTGGATGCCCGCGCGCATGATCTCGGAGTAGTAGGCGGCCTCGAACAGGGTGAAGGTGACCACCGCGGAGAGCTCCGCGCCCAGGGGGCGGCCGGTCATCAGGGGCATGAGCAGGAAGAACCACAGGATGACCATCACCAGCGGGATCGAGCGCATGGTGTTGACGTAGAACGAGGCGGGGATGCGCAGCCAGGGCAGGCTCGACAGGCGCATGAGGGCCAGCAGCGTGCCCAGCAGGATGCCCCCGATCATGGCCACCAGCGTGAGCTGCAGGGAGAACCAGAAGCCCTTGGCGACGTAGCTGGAGACGACCGCGGGGGTGAGGAAGGAGAAGTCCAGCGCGAGCATCAGTGGCCTCCTGCGGCGGTGGAGCCTGGGATGCGCAGGCGGGCCTCGAGGAACAGCGCCAGGCGGTTGACGGCGAAGGCCGAGAGGAAGTACAGGCCGGTGACGGCCAGGTAGATCTCGAAGTTGCGCGAGGTCTCCTCGGTGGCCTGCATGGCGAACATGGTGAGCTCGGCCACGGAGACGGCGAAGGCGACCGAAGAGTTCTTGATGATGCCCATGCTCTCGCTGGTCAGCGGGGGGATGACCACGCGCAGGGCCACGGGAAGCAGGATGTAGCGGTAGGTCTGGGGCAGGCTCAGGCCCATGGCCAGGCCGGCGTAGCGCTGGCCGCGCGGCAGGCTCTGGATGCCCGCGCGGACCTGCTCGGCCACGCGGGCGGAGGTGAAGAAGCCCAGGGCGAGCACGACGAGCACGAAGCCGGGCACGGACTTGAGCGGGGGCACCAGGGCGGGGATGACGTGGTACCAGAGGAAGATCTGGACGAGCAGGGGGATGTTGCGGAAGAGCTCGGTCCAGGCGTGGCCGAAGAGGGCCAGGCCGCGGTGGGGCACGGTGCGCAGGATGCCGATGAGCGAGCCGATGAGCAGCGCGAGCACGAGCGCGAGCACGGCCACCGACAGCGTCCAGCCCCAGGCCGAGAGCATCCAGTCGAGGTAGGTGATGTCGCCATCGCGACCCAGGCACCCGCTGACCACGCTGCTGTCGGTCGTGCTGGTGCAGAAGACTTGCCAATCCCA
>NZ_QJJS01000041.1 GCF_003201595.1 Sphaerotilus hippei
GTACGTATTCAGCCCCCTGGCATTGACAACATCGTCAAGCCGGTGAAGTGCGGGTAGCGCGCGGAGCGAGCAAGGCTGAGAGTGCATGGATGGACCAATCCGAAGCCCCAGACCGCAAGGCTGCAGCAGTGCAGGACAAGCCCGAGACGCTGGAGCAATGCCACGCGGTGATCGAACAGTTGGGGCAGGAACTGGCGCAACTGCGCGAGCAGGTCAGCGCGCTGCTGGACAAGAAGCTGAACTCGCGCAACTCGTCGAAGCCGCCATCGTCAGACGGGCCCGACTCGGGCGGTAACAGGGCACAGCGTCGAGCCAGTGGTCGGGCGAGAGGCGCACAGCCCGGACACAAGGGCACGTACCGGACGCTGCTGGCCGAGTCCGAGGTGGACGCGGTCCACGACTGCCCGCCGCCTGCGGTGTGCGAGTGTGGTGGTCCGGTGGTGGCGGGGCGGCCGATGCGGCACCAGGTGTTCGACGTGGCGGCGCAGGTGGAGGCCGAGGTGCAGGAGTACCGGCTGTACCACGGGGTGTGCGGGCACTGCCGCAAGACGCACAAGTCGGTGCTGCCGGCGGGGGTGCCGCGCGGGCAGATCGGACCGAGGGCGCTGGCCCTGGTGGGGTTGCTGGGCACGGCGTACCACCTGACGCAGCCCAAGATCCGGGATCTGCTGGCGCAGGTGCTGGGGGTGCGGTTCAGCGTGGGAGCGATCTCGCAGGCGCAAGGGCTGGTGGCGCAGGCGCTGAAGGAGCCGGTGCAAGCGGCAGTGAAGACGCTGCCCGAGGCGCCGGTGGTGCATGTGGACGAGACCAGCTACGCCCGAGAAGGCGCGGGGCGGCACTGGGTGTGGACGGTGACGCAGCCCAAACTGGTGGTGTACCAACTCTGGTCGTCGCGGGCGCGCTACGTGGCCAAGGAGATGCTGGGCGAGCAGCCGAAGGCCAGGCTGGTGACGGACCGGTATGCGGTGTACGACTGGGTGGGCCCCGCGCAGCGGCAGGTGTGCTGGGCGCACCTGCTGCGGGACTTCACGCGCATCAGCCAGCGCGCGGGGCAGGCCGGGCGGATCGGGCGCCGACTGCTGGGACTGGGCTATGTGCTGTTCCGGCGGTGGCACCGCAAGAGCGAGCAGATCGGTGCGCAGATGAAGCAGGTGCAGGGGCATATGCACCGTGCGCTGGAGCGCGGGATCGCCGGCACCTGCCAGCGCACGGCGCTGACCTGCGCCAACGTGCTCAAGCTCTGGCCGGCGCTGTGGACGTTCCTGAGCGACCCCGCGGTGCCGCCGACCAACAATGCCGCCGAGCAGGCGCTGCGCACCATCGTGCTCAAGCGCAAGATCTCGGGGCTGACCCGCTCGCGCCGGGGCGAGGAGTTCATCGCCCGGGGCTACACGGTGGTGGAGAGTTGCAAGCGCCAAGGCCGCGATGCGCTGACGTATCTGCGGCAGGCGATGCACGGGTACTTCGCCGGCACCGCGGTGTCCTCGCTGGTGCCCTCGGGCTGAGCGCGCTGCCCGGGTCTCAGCCCGGCAACCGTCAGGTAACCATCAACTCATGCCACGTCCGAATCGACGGGGCGGGCGGGCTTTCGGGCTGTCAATACCGGGGGGCTGAATACGTAC
>NZ_QJJS01000042.1 GCF_003201595.1 Sphaerotilus hippei
CATGAAAGCACTGGTCCCCGTGAAGAGGGTGGTCGACTACAACGTCAAGGTTCGGGTGAAGACGGACGGGACGGGGGTGGAGACGGCCAACGTGAAGATGAGCATGAATCCGTTCGACGAGATCGCGATCGAGGAGGCGGTGAGGTTGAAGGAGCGGGGGGTGGTCAGCGAGATCATCGCGGTGTCGTGCGGGGTGACGGCGTGCCAGGAGACGCTGCGCACGGCGCTGGCGATCGGGGCGGACCGGGCGATCCTGGTGGAGAGCGTGGTGGAGCTGCAGCCGCTGGCGGTGGCCAAGCTGCTCAAGGCGCTGGTGGATCGGGAGCAGCCGGGGCTGGTGATGCTGGGCAAGCAGGCGATCGACGACGACTGCAACCAGACCGGGCAGATGCTGGCCGCGCTGGCGGACCTGCCGCAGGCGACGTTCGCCTCGAAGGTCGAGGTGGCCGAGGGGCGGGCGCAGGTGACGCGGGAGGTGGACGGGGGGCTGGAGACGGTGTCGGTGTCGCTGCCGGCGATCATCACCAGCGACCTGCGGCTGAACGAGCCGCGCTACGTGACGCTGCCCAACATCATGAAGGCCAAGAAGAAGCCGCTGGAGGTGATCACGCCCGAGGCGCTGGGGGTGGACGTGGCCCCGCGCCTGAAGACGCTGAAGGTGGCCGAGCCGGCCCAGCGGGGCGCGGGCATCAAGGTAGCGGACGTGGCCACGCTGGTGGCCAAGCTGAAGAACGAAGCGAAGGTGATCTGAGATGGCATCCGTACTCGTCATTGCTGAACACGACCACGGGTCGATCAAGGGCGCGACGCTCAACGCCGTGACGGCGGCCGCGCAGATCGGGGCGGTCCACGTGCTGGTGGCGGGCCTGAACGCCGGTGCGGCGGCGGCCGCGGCCGCGCAGATCGCCGGGGTCACCCGGGTGCTGCACGCCGACGGGGCGAGCCTGGCCGACGGGCTGGCCGAGAACCTGGCCGCGCAGGTGCTGGCGGTGGCCGGCGGCTACACCCACCTGCTGTTCCCGGCGACGGCCAGCGGCAAGAACGTGGCCCCGCGCGTGGCCGCGCGGCTGGACGTGGCGCAGCTCACCGACATCACCAAGGTGATCAGCGCGGACACCTTCGAGCGGCCGATCTACGCGGGCAACGCGATCGCCACGGTGCAGAGCGGTGATGCGGTCAAGGTGATCACCGTGCGCACGACGGGCTTCGATGCCGCGCCGGCGACGGGGGGCAGCGCGGCGGTCGAATCGGTCGCGGCGGTGGCCGACTCGGGCAAGAGCCGGTTCGTCGGGCGCGAGGTCACCCGGAACGACCGCCCGGAGCTGACGGCGGCCAAGATCATCGTCTCGGGCGGGCGGGCGCTGGGCAGCAGCGAGCAGTTCAGCGCGGTGCTCACGCCGCTGGCCGACAAGCTGGGCGCCGCGCTCGGGGCGAGCCGCGCGGCGGTGGATGCGGGCTACGCGCCCAACGACTGGCAGGTCGGGCAGACGGGCAAGATCGTCGCGCCGAGCCTGTACATCGCCGCGGGCATCAGCGGGGCGATCCAGCACCTGGCGGGCATGAAGGACTCCAAGGTGATCGTGGCGATCAACAAGGACCCCGAGGCCCCGATCTTCTC
>NZ_QJJS01000043.1 GCF_003201595.1 Sphaerotilus hippei
CGTCAGAATAGTTGCCGCGTCGATAGAACCCAAAGAGGGGGCGAAGACGAGGAGAAGACGTGGCTCGATACGGCAAGGAATACAAGGACCGGGTGGTGGCAAGACTGCTGCCGCCGGAGAGCGCTCCGGTGGAGCGGGTATCCGCAGAGGCAGGTGTGAGCGCCTCGACGCTGGAGCGGTGGCTGGCTGAAGCGCTGGAATCAGCGAGTAGCGGCGGCGAGTCTGCGCGTCGGGTGTGGACGGCTGCGGCGCGACTGCAGGCGGTGATTGCGACGGCATCGCTGGACGAGACGGCGAAGTCGGCGTGGTGCCGCGAGCAGGGGGTGTATCCGCAAGAGCTGACGCAGTGGAGCGCGAGCGCGCTGGACGCACTGGCCGACCCGAAGGTGGCGACCAGCGGCGCCTCCAATGGTGCGGAGCGCCGACGAGTCAAGGAGCTGGAGCGAGAGCTGCGGCGCAAGGACAAGGCCTTGGCGGAGGCTGCGGCATTGCTGGTGCTGTCAAAAAAACTCTCGGCGATCTTCCACGAGGGCGCGGACGAATGACCGGGCAGGAAGATCGCCAGAAGACGGTGGGGCACATCGAGATCGCGTGCCGCGAGGGCGCCAGGCTCAAGCCGGCGTGCGAGATGGCAGGCTTGGACGTGCGCACGCTGCAGCGCTGGCGGGCGCGGTCGGGTGCCGGTGACGGACGCCCGGGAGCCGTTCGCCCGATACCCGCCCATGCGCTGAGCCAGGACGAGCGAGCGCAGCTGCTGGAGGTGGCCAACGAGCCGCGCTTTGCGGACATGCCGCCGGCGCGGATCGTGCCGACGCTGGCCGACGAAGGGGTGTACCTGGCCAGCGAGTCGAGCTTCAGCCGGGTGCTGCGCGCGGCAGGACAGAGCCGCCACCGGGGCCGAGCGCGCGCGCCCCGGCCGAGCAAGGCGCCCACCACGCACGTGGCCCGTGCGCCGGGCGAGGTGTGGTGCTGGGACATGACTTACCTGCCATGCGAAGTGACCGGGCGCTGGTTCTACCTGTACCTGATCCTGGATCTCTACAGTCGCCGGGTCGTGGGCTTCGAGGTCCATGACAGCGACAGCGCCGACCACGCCGTGGCGGTGCTCAAGCGGGCGGCGCTGGCCGAGGGGCTGCACGGGCGGCCACCCGAGAAGCGGCCGGTGCTGCACGGTGACAACGGCGCCACGCTCAAGGCCACCACGGTGCTGGCCACGCTGCACTGGCTCAAGATCCGCCCGTCGTACTCCCGGCCCCGGGTGAGCGACGACAACGCCTTCGTCGAGAGCCTGTTCCGCACGGCCAAGTACCGCCCGGAGTTCCCGGTCAGCGGCGGCTTCAAGGATCTGCAGGCGGCGCGGCAGTGGGCCTGCGCGTTCGTGCATTGGTACAACCATGACCACCGCCACAGCGGCCTGCGCTACGTCAGTCCGGCGCAGCGCCATGCGGGGCAGGACCGCGAGATCCTGGCGGCGCGGGATGTGCTGTATCGGCAAG
>NZ_QJJS01000044.1 GCF_003201595.1 Sphaerotilus hippei
TCCAGCCCGAAGCCGCGGATGAGCGCGGGCTCGTAGAGGTTGCGCCCGTCGAAGACGACGCGGTCCTGCACGGCCTCGCGCATCGCGTCGAAGTCGGGCGTGCGGAACTCCTTCCACTCGGTGACGATGACCAGCGCGTGGGCGCCCTCCAGCGCGGCCATCGCGCCGGTGCTGAAGCTCAGGCCCGCCCAGTCGCCCATCACGCGCTGCGCCTCCTCGACGGCCACCGGGTCGTAGGCCTGGACCTTGGCGCCGCGCTGGAGCAGCTCGGCGATGACCACGCGGCTGGGGGCCTCGCGCATGTCGTCGGTGTTGGGCTTGAAGGCCAGGCCCCACATCGCGAAGGTCTTGCCCGAGAGGTCCTCGCCGTATTTCGCCACGATCTTGTCGACCAGCACCAGCTTCTGCTCGTCGTTGACCGCCTCGACCGCGTTGAGCAGCCGAGCGGGCAGGCCGTGCTCGGCCGAGGTGCGCGCCAGCGCCTTGACGTCCTTGGGGAAGCAGCTGCCGCCGTAGCCCGCCCCGGGGTAGAGGAACTGCGTGCCGATGCGCGGATCGCTGCCGATGCCGATGCGCACCATCTCGATGTCCGCGCCCACGCGCTCGGCCAGGCGGGAGAGCTCGTTCATGAAGCTGATGCGCGTGGCCAGCATCGCGTTGGCGGCGTACTTGATGAACTCGGCCGAGCGCACGTCGGTGATCAGCAGGCGGTCGCGGTTGCGCACGAAGGGCTGGTAGAGCGCCTTCATCAGCAGGATGGCGCGCTCGTCCTCGGCGCCCACGACCACGCGGTCCGGGCGCATGAAGTCGTTGACGGCCGCCCCCTCCTTGAGGAACTCGGGGTTGGAGCAGACGGCGAACTCCATCGAGCCCAGGTCGCGCCGGGCGAGTTCGTCGGCGATGGCCGAGCGGACCTTGTCGGCCGTGCCCACGGGGACGGTGGACTTGTCGACGACGACCTTGAAGTCGGTCATCAGGCGGCCGATGTTGCGGGCGGCGGCGGTGACGTACTGCAGGTCGGCCGAGCCGTCCTCGTCGGGGGGGGTGCCCACGGCGATGAACTGGATGGTGCCGTGGGCCACGGAGCGGGCGACGTCGGTGGTGAACTCCAGGCGCCCGGCGGCGACGTTGCGGCGCACGACCTCGAGCAGGCCGGGCTCGTGGATGGGGATGCCGCCGTCGTGCAGGATCTGGATCTTGGCCGGATCGACGTCCAGGCACATCACGTGGTTGCCCATTTCCGACAGGCAGGCGCCTGTGACCAGGCCGACGTAGCCGGTGCCGA
>NZ_QJJS01000045.1 GCF_003201595.1 Sphaerotilus hippei
AGTCCAGGATCTTGGCAACGACGCCGGCGCCGACGGTGCGGCCGCCTTCACGGATGGCGAAGCGCAGACCTTCTTCCATGGCGATGGGGGCGATCAGCTTGACGGTGATCGACACGTTGTCGCCGGGCATGACCATTTCCTTGTCCTTGGGCAGCTCGATGGAGCCGGTCACGTCGGTCGTGCGGAAATAGAACTGCGGGCGATAGTTGTTGAAGAACGGCGTGTGACGGCCGCCTTCGTCCTTGCTCAGGACATAGATCTCGCCGGTGAAGTGCGTGTGCGGCTTGATGGAGCCGGGCTTGCACAGCACCTGGCCGCGCTGCACGTCTTCGCGCTTGGTGCCGCGCAGCAGGATGCCCACGTTGTCGCCGGCTTGACCTTGGTCGAGCAGCTTGCGGAACATTTCCACGCCGGTGCAGGTGGTCTTCTGGGTGGTGGAGATGCCGACGATCTCGATTTCTTCACCGACCTTGACCACGCCACGCTCGATGCGGCCGGTCACCACGGTGCCGCGACCCGAGATCGAGAACACGTCCTCGACGGGCATCAGGAAGGTGCCGTCCACGGCGCGCTCGGGCGTCGGGATGTAGGTGTCCAGCGCGTCAGCCAGCTTCATGATGGCTTCTTCGCCCAGCGGGCCCTTGTCGCCTTCGAGCGCCAGCTTGGCCGAACCCTTGATGATCGGGGTGTCGTCGCCGGGGAAGTCGTACTTGGACAGCAGCTCGCGCACTTCCATTTCGACCAGTTCCAGCAGCTCTTCGTCGTCCACCATGTCGGCCTTGTTCAGGAAGACGATGATGTAGGGCACGCCCACCTGACGCGACAGCAGGATGTGCTCGCGGGTCTGGGGCATCGGGCCGTCAGCGGCCGAGCACACCAGGATCGCGCCGTCCATCTGGGCGGCACCGGTGATCATGTTCTTGACGTAGTCGGCGTGACCCGGGCAGTCGACGTGTGCGTAGTGGCGGTTGGCCGTTTCGTACTCGACGTGCGCGGTGTTGATGGTGATGCCGCGGGCCTTTTCTTCGGGGGCCGCGTCAATCTGGTCATACGCCTTGGCCGAGCCGCCGAACTTGGCTGCCAGCACGGTGGTGATGGCCGCCGTCAGGGTCGTCTTGCCGTGGTCCACGTGACCGATCGTGCCGACGTTGACGTGCGGCTTGGT
>NZ_QJJS01000046.1 GCF_003201595.1 Sphaerotilus hippei
TGAAAATCCACGAGTACCAAGGCAAGGAAATCCTGCGCCAGTTCGAAGTTCCGGTGCCGCGCGGCATCGCTGCATTCACGGTGCAGGAGGCGGTGGAAGCCGCGCAGAAGCTGGGGGGCCCGGTGTGGGTCGTCAAGGCGCAGATCCACGCCGGCGGGCGCGGCAAGGGCGGGGGCGTCAAGCTCGCGCGCTCGATGGATGACGTCAAGGCGCTGTCCGAGCAGATCCTGGGCATGCAGCTGATCACGCACCAGACCGGCCCGGAAGGCCAGAAGGTGCGCCGCCTCTACATCGAAGAAGGCGCGGACATCAAGAACGAGCTCTACGTCTCGCTGGTCACCGACCGCGCCTCGCAGAAGGTCGCCTTCATCGCCTCCAGCGAAGGTGGCATGGACATCGAGGAAGTCGCCCACAGCACGCCCGAGAAGATCATCACCGAGGTGATCGATCCGCTCGCCGGCCTGGGGGCCGAGCAGGCCGAGAAGATTGCCCGCGCCATCGGCCTGGGTGACGCCTCCATCGCGCAGGCCGTCACGCTGTTCCAGAACCTGTACCGCTGCTACATGGCCACCGACGCCTCGCTGGTGGAGATCAACCCGCTGAACTGCGACTCCAACGGCAAGCTGATCGCGCTGGACGCCAAGTTCAACTTCGACGCCAACGCGCTGTTCCGCCACCCCGAGATCGTCGCCTACCGCGATCTGGACGAAGAGGACCCGGCCGAAGTCGAGGCCAGCAAGTTCGATCTGGCCTACATCAGCCTGGACGGCAACATCGGCTGCCTGGTCAACGGCGCCGGTCTGGCCATGGCCACGATGGACACCATCAAGCTGTTCGGCGGCGAGCCGGCCAACTTCCTGGACGTGGGCGGTGGCGCCACGGCCGAGAAGGTGACCGAGGCCTTCAAGATCATGCTGAAGAACCCGGAGGTCAAGGGCATCCTGGTCAACATCTTCGGCGGCATCATGAAGTGCGACACCATCGCCGAGGGCGTGATCACCGCCTGCAAGGCCGTGAACCTGTCCGTGCCGCTGGTGGTGCGCATGAAGGGCACCAACGAGGACCTGGGCAAGAAGATGCTGGCCGAATCCGGCCTGCCCATCATCGCTGCCGACACGATGGCCGAAGCGGCCACCGCCATCGTCGCCGCCGTC